>JAPLTX010000045.1:18914-229866 GCA_026397915.1 Verrucomicrobiota bacterium | reverse complement strand
TCTCAACACAGTCCATCCCCAGCTTCGGTCGGGCTACGCCCTCCCTGCGCTGGGGATGGACAAAACGCAAACGAGCAGGCAACATCAACTATAGCTACAGACTAACCCTACGAGTGGCTCGAAAAGGTGAGTCCGGTCAGTCCGGCAATGAACGAGCAGATACCGAGGAGTGGCCCTTGGATATTCTACTGCACCCGTAACCCCAAAACACTTAAGGAGGATTTCACATGCCCGGTTGCTTTGCTCATATTGCTCTGGTGAATGTGGCGGCGGACGCCGACACGTTGGACAGGCTTTTAAATCTCACCGATCCCATGAAGGCCGCTATTCTACAAAACCTGAAATACTGCGAACTCGGGGCAGTCAGTCCAGATTATCCGTTCCTGACGTTGATCAGTAACGATGCGGCAGCATGGGCCAACACCATGCATTACGACAACACGGCGGACATTATACGGAAGGGTGTTCAAAGCGTGTCAAAACTCTCAGGCGAGGACTGGAACAAGGGTGTTGCTTGGCTTTTTGGCTATGTGGCCCATGTCGTTGCAGACTTAACGGTGCATCCAGTGGTGCAACTCAAGGTCGGTCCCTACGACACCAACAAGCTAGAACATCGCCGCTGTGAAATGAACCAGGATGTGCACATTTTCATCAAGAAAGGTCTGGGCAATCCAGGCACCGTCGAGCACATCCGCAACGCCGGCATTGCCACCTGCACGGATGGCAAATCGTCCTTGCATCCTGTCATCAAATCTCTCTGGGGCAGTGTGTTGGAACAGGTATTCCCTACACAGTATCGGGCCAACATGCCTGACCTTGACGCATGGCACACAGCTTTTGTGACAGTAGTGGACAAGGTTACCGAGGAAGGGCGGCGGCTTTTCCCCTTCGCACGGCATGTTGCGGAAGCCGGAGCACTCGTTTTGCCAAATGAAAACAACCTCCAGATGGATTACTTGGAGAACTTGGAGTGCCCAGATCGACGAAGGCGGTCGTATGTAGAAGTGTTCGATATCGCACGAGACAATATCGTCTCAACTTGGAACGATATCGGAGCAGCAATTACTCAGGGCAATCCTGACAGGTTTGCTTTGAGCAACGCAAATCTGGATACCGGTCTGGTTTCTGAACCTCGTTCTGTTTTCTGGAGCTGATCATGAGCAACCTCAAACGCACGACTCTTCTGTTAACTGCCATCGTTTTGATCGGCAGTGAAGTTCTATGCTACGCCTCCGAAGACTTGGTGGCTCCCCTCGAGAAGTTGACAAAATCCATTCAGGCTAAAATCCGCTACGACCATAGCATAGACGTCTCGAAGATGACGGATAAACAGTTGATCGCGGAGGCGACAAAGAACGACCCTCCTTTGGCGAATGTGTTTGTCAAAAAGATACTGAGGCTGTTGCGTAACAACCGCCACATCATTGTCTTGGTGTGTTCTCCTGACGGAAAGAAAGGCGAGATGGAGGACGCCTCTTGGACGCCTGGTGTTGACATACTTTGGTTTCATATTGATCCAAATCACCCTGCAGATTTCAGCCTAAAGCTTAGTGATGCCCCGGCTCAACCAGCCCGGTAATTCACGGTGTTAAGGGGCAACAACAGAAGGAAGAGATCATGGCAACGAACATCTACCTCGGTCTTCATGGGGCACGCATGCCTGGCGACAACCAGAAAACAACGATGTCGGCTGGCAACAAACTCCTCGACCGGTTGGGCAAGCGGTTCGGCTGTCCAGTGTGGGACTGGCCAGCAGCAACCAAGCCCGACCCAAACGATCTGGACCCATACTGGACGAAAACACCTCCTCGTCCCAAACCGAACCTCTATCCTGGTCACCCGGGTTACTTGCCGACGAAAGCCGTCAAGCATTTGATCAGCAAGATTCAAGCGGCTAACGGCCCGGTCAGCATTCGGCTCTTCGGCTGGAGCACAGGAGCCATCATGCTTTGCCATGTTGCGAGAGGACTAGCCAAATGTTCTGTGATTCCCGAAGCACAGAGGAAGGTTGATGTCTGTCTTTCAATAGATCCGTTGTGGAACGGTGCAACATGGGGTTCGTTTCCGAAGATTCCCAAGAACGTCGCTCGGTGGATTTGCGTGAGGCAAAATCGAGATGGGGATGAACCGCCAACGAATAACTTCATGAACATCAAGTTCTGGCAGGGGGCTCGTCTTCAGCTTGAGGATGCCACGAAGACCCGGTATGACGAGATTAACGTAGCCACGGGCGAAATCATTGGAGCACCTGGATTTGCTCTTGCCATGTCCCCTGATGTAACCCACGGCCAAATGCCGGGCATTGCGAATCCGTTTGCCGTGGAGATTCTGACAGCTTGATTGGCCCGCAGGATTCTGATTACAAGACCGTGATCACAGGCTCGTTCAATTTCACCAAGGCGGCTGAGGAGCACAACGCGGAGAATTTGCTGATCTTGAGGGATTCAGAATTGGCGAAGCGATACACGGAGAATTGGAAGAAGCACGAGGGGCATTCGGAGCGGTATGAGGGGAGATAATCCCGAGGCCAATTTGGTCTGGTGATTAAGCCGAACTTCGAGCGTGCCGTGGAGATGTTTGCGCTTGTGAATCATCCGCCGGGCGATACCATGCTGCCGAGGCTTCTCCAAACCATGAAGAAGAGCACGATTGTGACAGTGCTAACGGCCTTGGGAATGTTGATGACTGCATTTGCGGGTGATCAATGGTCTTCAGGCATCGTGGGCACCCAGGGGATCCTGTGGCTATTTGTTCTCCTAGTGTTCGCGACAATTGGCTACGCCATTTACAGATTCATCCAGAGGAAGAATGATCCTCGCCCACCCTTGATGACGATAAAAGCCGTCACAGTCGAAGAAGCCCGCAACAAAGCCTTTGAAGCCTTGCAGGCCGACAATTCCCGCCGCGCCCGCGAAATCGCCCTAAACATGAAACAGGTCGTCGAACAACCTCTGAACGGGCCGGGCAACCCACTGGTCGAAAAAGCCGAGAGTCTTATGGGGTTCGCCGGGTTTGTCTTGCGCGAATACAACTGGGCATTCGAAGCCAACGAGGCATACCTGCTCACCCGCCTCTTCGAAGAAGTTCGCAAAGCCGTCGAAGCTGGTGACCGCAAGGCCCTCGAACAAAAAGTGCATGAACTCGACCGCGCCGCCGACGGCCTGCCCAAGATGGTCCAAGCGTTCCTAAGTTCTAAGGGTGCTATCAGTTCCCGCATTGCCCCGGCCGATCCCGTGCTGGCGCAGAACTTAATCACTGAACTGGAAGGAATCGAACGCGAATGTCGAGCCGATCCTGCAGCAATGATGAAACTGGTTACGCTAGACAAAAAGATCCGCGAGGCTCTTGCTAAAATAATTCATGCCGACGGTTCACAGGGTAAATGCCCCTACTGCGGCCAAATGATCGTGGGTGGCCGTTACTGCGCCAAAGGCCACGATTGTTGGCTCCTACGCGGTCCCAGCACCAGCCCAGTCTCAACCCCGCTCGCAAACCGCTCAAGTCCAGCGTCCCAATTGCCCCTGAATCAGGACATAACCAAGACTCAACAACCCTCTTCAATACAGAACACGAAGGATACTCATCTGGAGTCCTCAGACCGAACCCCACCCACCAATCACTCGACAGGCAGCATTGAACCACCGGTTCGCCCAACACTACGCATAGATGAAAACGTTCAGTTCAGCGTATACACGCCCAAAGCTGTTCTGCCTGAGAAGTGGTATCCGATGCTGGCCTTTGCTCATTTGGAGGAATTGCCGCCCGATGCCGGTGAAGAGGAAGTTGAACCGTTGGAAGAGGTGCAACGGCAGGTTGAGCAGGCGCTCGGAGAAAAACGATGGGATTATCATCCTGAAGTACAAAGCAGCCGAGTGGCGATCCCCAAAGAAGGCGAAATCACATTAGTGCCGCGAGCTGAGGACGTGGAGTTCAATCCGCCCAGTCAGACATTCATGTGGGTAGAGAACGTGCACCGCGCGGACTTCCGGCTGCGTGCGTCGTCGAAGCTGGTGGGGCATACCGCTCGTGGATGTCTGACGGTATTTTGGGGGCATATCATCTTGGCGGAGATTCCGTTGAAGTTTCAGGTTGAATCCCGTTCGGCATCGAAACCAGAAGCGATGGGGAGACACGTTCAGAAAGCCCGTCGCTATCGGAAGATCTTCGCTTCCTACTCGCATAAGGATCTGGCCATCGTTGAAGAGATGGAACGTTTTGCGCGGACCTTTGGCGACGAGTATTTGCGCGACTGGGTTCATCTGCGTGCTGGCGAACATTGGAACGATCGGTTGAAGGAGTTAATCAGGAGTGCTGACTTGTTCCAGCTCTTTTGGTCGCACAACGCACGCGAATCGAATTACGTCGAACAGGAATGGCGCTATGCATGTGCGCTGCCTCGTCCGAACTTTGTCCGTCCAACATACTGGGAGGATCCGTGTCCACCGATTCCTTCGGAACTAGGCGAGGTTCATTTCCAGCGGCTAGCTCGTCAGTCAAACTCGTCATTGTCACAACCTAAAGGTGGAATACGCCCCCACTTTAACATAAAACACTATATTCCGTTTTTGGCGGCTTTGGCGTTCGGAGTAATGAGTGTATTCACTATTAGTAAGTATGTAGCTCGCGTGCCATTACCAACGCCTCACTTGGCAAGCATACAACGTGAAGTTCCGACCCCCGCCGATTATGAGCAAAGGGGCAGCGTACAGCTAGCTCAAGGCAACTTAACCGGCGCACTGGCAAGTTATTCGCAATCACTCAAGCTCTACCAGAACCTCCCTAGTAACGAACGCCAACAGGCCGCTTGTTATCAACACATCGCCTCGACGCAGCAGTTGCAGGGCAAGCATAAGGAGGCGATGGCGCAGTATCAGCTGGCGTTGAAGCTTTACCAAACTGTCCAAGGCACTGAACACTACCAGGCGGACTGTTGCAAGAACATTGGCGTAGCGCTTGGCAATCTGGGCAAGCACGAAGAGGCGATGGCGCAGTATCAGCTGGCGTTGAAGCTTTACCAAACTGTCCAAGGCACTGAACGCGATCTGGCAGATTGCTATAATCGCATTGGTTCCGAGCTGTCGTCGTTAGGGGGGCACAACAACACAACTGGACATGGCCAACAGGTTGTGGGTGGGATTCCAACACTGCGTACGCAGCTAGTAGTTGCTGCAAATGGGCCATCTGGAGAGAACACGTTGCGACCGCGACCGGAGTTTGAAGTGCTCGGTGATCGTTTCAAGGTGGGAACGCCGATTGAGTTCCTTAACAGATCTACAGGCCTCATAGACTCCTACAGTTGGCGATTTGCCGACGAAGGCTACAGTGTTGACAAGAATCCAATATTCACGTTTGAAAGTGTTGGTACAAAAACTGTCCAATTGAAAGTGCGCGGCCCTAGTGGAGAATCTTCAGTTGAAACGACATTGCAAGTTATGCCGCGCGATGTACTTGCTTCGGTAAAGTGGCTCAACAAACGCGGAGAGAACATATCGGAACCAAAAGCAATAGATTTTCGTGAGGTTTCGCCTCGACACATTGAACACAGCACGTATGCCCGTCCATCTGTTGATACATTTGAAATTGTGTTTCGGGGAGATGTGCTCGACCATGAGGGGGTCAGCATAGGTTTCGGGGGAAGGGCCAGTAATGCCTTTCAGGTAGTTCGCCTTCAACCCACAGGGAGCAAGCCAGTCCCTGTTTGTGGGTTGGTTCGCAACTTTGGGCGCTTTCGCGTGGAGTTACGGTCGGATGCAGGGCTGGGCGAGTATTCAGGAAACATCGTCATCCGACCTCAAGGCGAATGCGTGTTGCTAAATGGCGAACCCAAGTCGGTTTCTATTCCGCTTAAGGTTGTGATCGCCAAAGACCCGGGCTCGCCTTGGTTTTTATCAATCCTATTGGTTATCGCCATTGGCATAGGCGTTATCGTAAAACAGCTTCTATTCGGCATGTCGCCCAAAGAGATAGACGTTGTCTTATTCGAGACACCATCAGATGGGAACGCAGATTCACGCGGAGGAGGGGCGGCACGTTCACGGATCAAGAAATTCACGCTGGAACGTTCTGACACGATTGCATTGGGCCTTTATGCGGGGAAGCATGAATCGAAACATCTGTTTGACGTTGGAGCGCCCGACTGGTTCTTGATCCTGCAAACATCCGGGTTGGAGCTAAGAAAACGCATGTCGGCTGGAGGGGCTCGAAATATTATGAAGTCAGGAAAATCCTTTGAAGTAACCGACACCAAAGGGAAGCGGCGCGTAATTAAAGTAAACTGGCAGCCAGTGACAAATAAGAAAGGCAACATATAATTATTATTGTAGCCATGTTTGCTGGGGACAAAACTCAGTCACAGGGTCTTTCGCGGGAAGACCGCCAGATTCGCGTTTTCATCTCCTCGACATTCCGGGATATGCAGGAGGGGTGGGTGTGGTTGATCAAGACCATCTACGCCTTTTTCTTCTTCCGCGCTCCGCCCTGCATGAACGAACCTGCGCTCATTAAGGACGAACAAGAGCAGGACGCCATTGTTGAGGAAAGACCTCGCAATCAGGGAGGCATGCCGTGACCACAGTCTTCATTTCATATGCCCGAGAGTGGAGCCGCACCGCCGAGTTGATCTATGATCAACTGCAGAAGGCCGGGTGGGGTCCGCATTCATGGTGTGGTGAGTTTGTTCCGCCTGCGCAAGTGCCAAGGGTTTTCAGGCAGAGGCAACGGGGGGCGGGACAGTTGGCTTCGATGGCCAGAGTGATGGGATCTATGACACTAACGGCTGCAGGACGAGGCATCATGGTTGACCTCCAGAATTGGGGTTGCTGGTTGAGCGAAGGATAACCAACCAGCGTTGCCGGAGCAATGCTTTAACACATCACTGCACTGTCTCAGAATCGGGGACAAAAAATTAGCACATCGTTCGAGTTTGTGTTCTGAGTTCTACGTCAGGAACTTTTCTCTCACGCTGTGCTAATCCAATATGCCACCTCTGCGTCGTTTCGCAAGGGGTGCCATGCAATCCACCACATCATGAGCAGGTGAATTGACAATCTGGCTGACAGGGTAGAACTCCATCTGTTTGGTGGATACGATTTCGGCAGTGGCAACTACATTTACCGTCAGTGATGATGGCCGCCGCCGTGACCGCCCCAGCCGCCGTGGCCCCAGCCATGCCCATAGCCACCCCAATAGCCGCCGCGACCGAAATAGAACCCCACGCTAGGTCCGGAGTAATAATAAGGCCCCGGTGCATAATAATACGGATCGTAATAGTAGGCCGGTGGCGGCGTTGCATAGTAGTAAGCTTGAGGACTCGCTGGTAGAGCCCTCACCACTGATTCGTTGACAGTTCCACTGTAATAATCACTGCTGCTTGGTTGAGCAACGAACGGAGCTGCATTCTGGGCAGGAGTGGTGGAAGAAGAAAGGTTGGGTTGGTTGTCTGCTCCAACATAATCACTGACGATTGGCCTGGGAACGGATGGAGCCATGCTCTGGGTGGGGTTTGTGGGACGGGATGGGACAGGACCTTTGACCGTCATGGCGACAATTACGTGATCACTGACGCCGTTACGTATGAGGGTCTCAGTGTCCTGTGGCGTCAGTTGAAAAACAGACTTGCTGGATAGCAGAGTCTGAATGATCACATCGTCGCTGAGTCCGGCTTTGGACATCTTGATGACATCGTTGATCGTCAAAGCGGTAGCCGCATAAGCCACCGCCACACACCCGAAAAGTGCCAACCAAAGTTTCGATTTCATATCAGCGTATTCGACGTTCAACGATCAACCCTATTCGAATCAGAACAAACCTCAGCGGCAGTTGCGAATGAAGCAATGATGATGAGGAAGACGAGTAAAACTTGGCACAACGATCAAACCCCGGTTTTGGCTTTGAGAACCATCACTGAACTCTCGCGCTGTGCTGGATCAACATGCCACCTCTGGAGGATTAAGCAAGGGGTGATGGCAGGAGGTGCCGATCACCGATTCATTTCTTCGAGCCGTTCTGCTTCAGCTTCTTGAATTGTTTGGGCCAGGACATGGGAGGCGACAAACAGATGCCGTCTTGACGAACAAATGCGCAGATACTTGCCATACTGTTCCTGCCGCAAACCTCAGGTTGTGCGCTACGGCAGCCAACCGTTTGCTCAAGCGTGTCCTTTACGTGCAGTGGCGCGTGAAACGCCTTGGCGTTATCTCTGATCAGAATCATTTGTCCGAGGGATGCTCCATCCGTTGGTTCTTGCACCGTTATTGAACAGACAATTCATCGGGGAACAGTTTATGGCTGGAGTTTGGCCCAACACAGTCGGGGAATTCCTGACGCATATCGAGGCAAACCCGAGCTGTTGGGCCGCCGGATATCAGAATCAGTGAATTGGCAACCGCTCAACAGATGAACACAACAAGGGCGTTCAGGTCAGCGGTGCCGCACAATCAGGCGTGTTGTTCGCCGGTGAATTGACGATCTGGCTGACCAGGTAGAACTCCATTTGTTCCGGCGGATACGGTTTCAGCAAC
Source organism: Verrucomicrobiota bacterium (assembly GCA_026397915.1). GTDB lineage: Bacteria > Verrucomicrobiota > Verrucomicrobiia > CAIQCK01 > CAIQCK01 > CAIQCK01. The sequence continues at coordinate 221,347 of JAPLTX010000045.1, read as the reverse complement.
GGCAGCAACTTGGCCGAATCCAGCACCAACGGATCCAGCCAAACATCTTCTGCTTCACGGTTCAATATCACCGGCATTCGATCATGGACCGGCTTGAGCAACTCCAATGCTGTAGCAGAGCTTAACCTCAACCTCGTTCTGATCGACTCGCCTATGTTGAGCAAGTTCTTCAGCTGATGATTTGGTTAACGTGAACCGGCCGCACATGAAGAACGATAGGCGGACGGGATGAGGTGGGTGGGCAAGAGGGGGGATCAAGCATCCAAAAGTTGTAGCAGTTCGGGCGGGTAAAGGTGCGGTTTTGGGCGAAAGTGGGCCGCACAAAAGCGCATTTTCCCTAGGAAAATTGCTATGGCTGTGGTTTCAAATCCCGCCGCCCCGACCACTTTTCCTCACAACCACGAGGGGGAAAGTGTGTCTTTTTCCTGCTTGGCAGGAGATTCGCGTGCTGGACGACCGCGAAAGCATTTGCGCGGTGAAGGAGAAGGAAGCCGGTAGATTATGGCCGGGAAGGCTCGCCGTTGGCGTTCGCGCGCTTCACGTCCATGCCCACGAGGCAGATGTCATCTTCAAAATTCTGCCTCGCTGAGAACTGTCGTGCATCGTCAATCAATTCTTGGAGCAATACTCCTGTGGGCAGTTTGATGCGCTTGCGGACTGCCGTGGTCAATCGCTCGTAGCCATAGGCGGTTTCGTCGTTCGCTTCGGCTTCGATGATGCCGTCCGTGAAAAGCACCACGCGATCACCGTCAGCCATCGGACGCTGGTTGGTGGTAAACACAGCATCTTCGACCAGTCCAAGCGCGGGGCCGGTGCGGCGCATGACCGGGTTCTTCAGCGGCTCCACTTTCCCGGAACGGTGGATCAGGTGCAGGGGCAGGGGATGGGCGGCGTTGGAGTAGGAAAGCTGGCCGCGCGCCACGTCGGCCACCATGTAGAAAGCCGTGGCGAACATGGTGACGCCGGTTTCCTTTAACATACCGGCGAGAATGCGGTTGATCTGCGTCAGCAATTGGCCGGGATCCGTCGCCGTCCGGCTGCGCTCTTCCACCTCGGCCCGCAGCATCGCGGTGACGAGCGCCGCGCGCACGTCGTGACCCATGACGTCGCAGATGAACACGCCGACAGCGGTATCGGAAATCCGGACGACATCGAAGAGATCGCCGCTGACGGTGCCGGCGGGGATATAAACGCTGGAGAACTGCAGCGCGCTTTCTGCCTCGCTTGCACCGGGCGGGATGCGCGGGAACTCGTGGGGCAGCATGGCCTGTTGCAGCTCGCGCGCCATCTTCAGTTCGTTTTCAATCAGCAGGTTCTTCTCACGCAATTGGTGGGTGCGTTCGGCGAGCGCGCGCTCGACGACCTTGCGTTTGGTGATGTCACGCGATATGCCGAAGGTTCCGACGATGCGCTTGGATGCGTCGCGCAGGGGCATCTTGGTGGTTGAGACCCACGTCACGCTGCCATCAGGCCATGTTTCCTTTTCCTCGATGCCGACCAGCGGCAAGCCGGTGCTCATGACCTGTTGTTCGTCGGCGAGCGCCTGTTTTGCGTGTGCTTCGCTGAACATGTCGGCGTCGGTCTTGCCTTCAATGAGCGCGGGATCGGCAAAGCCGTGTTTCTTGGCCAGACCGCGGTTGATGCGGATGAACCGGCTGTTGGCGTCCTTGAAATAAATCGCGTCCGGGATGTTATCCATCAACGTTTGCAGGAGCTGGCGGTCGCGCACTTGGGCATCTTGGCCGCGTTTTCGTTCGATGGCATAGCGGAGTGCTTTGACGAGCATTGGCCCGTGCAGTTCGTGCTTCAGGAGATAATCTTGCGCGCCCAGTTGCAGTGCTTTGGCGGCCAGTGATTCGTCCACCAGAACGGTGAGGATGACAATCGGTGTATGCGGCGCAGCGGCGTGTGTTTTGGTGAAGGCTTCCAGACTACGGCTGTCGGTGAGCAATAGGTCCAGCAACACAACGTCAATCCTGCCGTGAGTGAGCCGCTCCAACCCCTTTGAGAGACGGTCGGCACACTCCAACTCGAAGGTAAACCCGCGTGCCTGCTGAAGCATCAGCCGCACCATCTGCTCATCGGATGGATTATCCTCGATGAGCAAGACTTTCACACAACCGTCACTCATAATGAGCTTCTTGCGCGCTCCACCTCACTTCCGATGGATCGCTCGAACGCCTGACAAATATGGTGCAAGAATCTCGGGAAGCAACAGGGAACCGTCCGGTTGTTGATAGGTTTCCAGCAGCGCGACAAAAAGGCGGGCCAGCGCCGTGCCGCTGCCATTCAGCAGATGCACGAACCGGTTCTTCCCGTCCTTGTCCTTGAACCGGATGTTTGCGCGGCGGCTCTGGAAGTCCTCGCAGTTGGAGCAACTGGACACTTCGAGATAGGCGTTCTGGCCGGGCGCCCAGACCTCGATGTCGTAGGTCTTGGCGGAGGCGAAGCCCATGTCGCCGGTGCAAAGCAGAATCACGCGGTAATGCAGCCCCAGCAGTTGCAGCACCTTCTCGGCGTTGGCGAGCATCTTCTCCAGCTCGTCGTAGCTGCTGTCGGGGTGGGAGAACTTCACCATCTCCACCTTGTCGAACTGGTGGACGCGGATCATGCCGCGCGTCTCCTTGCCGGCAGCGCCCGCCTCGCGCCGGAAGCACGGCGTGTAGGCGCAATAGTAGATGGGCAACTGGTCGTGCCGGAGGATTTCGTCGCGGTGGATGTTGCTGACGGGCACCTCGGCCGTCGGCGCGAGGTAAAGCTCGTCATCGCGCAGGCGATACATGTCCTCCTCGAATTTCGGCAACTGCCCCGTGCCGATCATCGAAGCGCGGTTGATGAGGAACGGCGGGAATATCTCCGTGTAACCATGCTCCCGCGTGTGCAGGTCGAGCAGGAAGTTGATCAGCCCTCGCTCCAGCCGCGCTCCCGCGCCTTTGTAGAGGATGAACCCGCTGCCGCTGATCTTCGTCGCGCGCGGGAAATCGAGGATGTCCAGCGCCTCGCCAATTTCCCAGTGAGGCTTTGGCTTGAACGCAAACTCAGGCTTCTGTCCCCAGCGCCGGATTTCGGGATTGTCGGCCGCGTCCTTGCCTGTCGGAACGCTGGGGTGGGGAAGGTTGGGGATCGTAAGCAGAATTACGCGGAGTCGCTCGTCCACGTGTGCCATCCGCTGGTCGCCGGCAGCAATCACGTTGCCGACCTCCTTCATTTCGGCCATTCTCTCGCTGACGTCCACGCCCTTAGCCTTGAGTGCACCGATCTCTTTGCTGACGGCATTGCGTCGTGCCTTGAGTTTGTCCGCCTCGACGATAAGAGCACGGCGTTCCTGGTCGCGCACTGTAATCTCGTTCAGGACGGCTTCATCGCCCCGGCCGCGGTCGGCGAGCCGTTTCCTGACCGCATCGGGGTTGTCGCGTATGAGTTTGATGTCGAGCATGGCGTCGCATCATAAGTGACGCGCCGGTCGAGTCAAGCGCGGCTCCGCGGTTCACCAATCAAAGCTTGAAGGTTTCGCCCGCTTCTGTTGCTCTGTTGATTCTCAGGAAACTCAACCTATGAAATGCATCTTGTCGCTCACTTTGGCCGCCTTGCTGGCGGCTGGCCTTGTCACTCCCGCTTCTGCGAACGTCACCTTGCCGCATGTTTTCGGCAGCCACATGGTTTTGCAGCGCGATCAGGCGCTGCCGGTTTGGGGCTGGGCTGACCCGGATGAAAAGGTCTCTGTCCAGATTGGCGACCAGCCGGCCGTGACCACCATCGCCAATAAAGCGGGTGAATGGCGTGTGGCGCTGCCGAAAATGACGGCGGGCGGGCCGTTCACGGTGAAGATCACCGGCAAGAACACCATCATGCTCGACGATGTGCTCGTCGGCGAAGTGTGGCTTTGTTCCGGCCAGTCGAACATGGAAATGGTTGTCGCCAGTTGCATCAACGCGCAGGAAGAAATTGCTGCCGCCAACTACCCGAAAATCCGGCATATCAAGGTTCCCAAGCTGACCGCCAGCGTTCCCGGCAAGGACTTCGACGGGCAGTGGCAGGTTTGCAGTCCGGAGACGGCTGGCGGATTCACCGCGTGCGGCTTCTTCATGGCTCGTGAGCTTCAGAAGAAGTTGAACGTCCCCATCGGTATCCTCCATTCCTCGTGGGGCGGCACGCGCATCGAGCCGTGGACGACCCCGGCGGGCTTCGCGGACTTGCCGGCGTTGGCGGACATCCAGCAGAAGATCGTGAAAGCGGATCCGCACTTGGTGGAGTTCAAGGACGGTCTCGGCAAGTATCTCGACAAGCTGGAGGCGTGGACTCAGGCGACCCGGCAATCCATTGCGCAAGAGAAGCTCATCGTGCCGATGCCGGAGTTCCCGCAGGACTTTGTTCCGCTCGCCGCGCGCTCAGGGCCCCACGGCCAGCCCACGACACTCTACAACGCCATGATTCATCCGTTGGTGCCGTTCGGCATCCGCGGCGCGATCTGGTATCAGGGCGAATCCAACCACGTCGAGGGCAAGCTCTACACCGAGAAGATGAAGGCGCTCATCAAAGGCTGGCGCCAGCTCTGGGCCAGCGAGCTTCCATTCTACTACGTCCAGATCGCGCCCTACCATTATGGCAATGAAAACCCGACCGTCATGGGCGAGTTCTGGGAGGCGCAGGCTGCGGCCCTCGAGATTTCCAACACCGGCATGGTCGTGATCAACGACATCGGCGACTACAAGAACATCCACCCGACGAACAAACAGGAAGTCGGACGCCGGCTCGCGCTGCTTGCGTTGAAGAACGTCTATGGCCAGAGCGACCTTGTCGCTTCCGGCCCGACCTTCAAGGCGATGGCCATCGAGGGCGACAAGATTCGCATCCGGTTCGACAACATCGGCAGCGGCCTCGTTTCCCGCGACGCCAAGCCGCTCAACTGGTTCGAGATCATCGGCAAGGAAACCGACTGGACCAAGGCCGACGCGGCCATCGAAGGCGACTCGGTCGTGCTTTCGTCCGACAAGATCAAAGAGCCGGCGGCGATGCGCTTCGCATGGGACAAATCCGCCGTCCCGAACCTGATGAACAAGGAAGGCCTGCCAGCCTCCGCGTTCCGCAGCGGCAAAGTGCCGCAGATGGACATCCTCTCCCTGAAGGTTTCCGAGGCGAAGGACTACCAACTGCTTTACGCCCTCGACCTCGCCAAAGCCAAGCGCGACATCACCTACGACGTGGACCGCCGCGCGCAGATCGCCGGGCCGATTGACCGCGTCGCTTATTTCCTGGAGCTGCGCAAGCGAGGCGAGCCGACGCAGTGGGTCTATGTCTCGATGGACGCTTTCACTCCCGACCTCGCCAAGCTCGGCGTGCCCACCGTCGCCTCCAAGGCGAAGTTCCAGACCCAGGTCAGCCACATGAACGTCCTCTCCAGCGACCCTCGCATCAAGACCGGCAACGACCTCGCCGGCAACATCGAGTTCTTCCCGCACAACTACGGCCCGCTCAACACCGCCAAGGTTCCCAACGCCTCCGACGCCGTCTGGGATCTCGGCGACCAGATCTCGGACCCCGAGGATGGCTACGGTTCCATGCAGGTCCACAACTTCAACGCCAAGCAAACCATCTTCGCCTTCAACAACTGGAAGTCCGGCCAGAACGCCGACCTCGGCATCGGCAACAGCGACGGCCGCGCAAGCGGCCAACGCACTCTCGACTGGACCTTCAACCACAACGCCTCCCAATACGTCGTCAAGCAACTGAAAGTGCTCGTGCGGCTGAAGAAATAAGGCCAGCCCGTATCGTTTCGTTTGGGCCGTGAATGATCCGACAGGCGCGCCGCGCCCGTCTCACGATCCGTCTGAACGGCGGTTTCGCGGCCATAGACCTCGCAACCACCCGCCAGCGACTGTTGCTACGGATGGAAATAGGCACTCGCGCCCGGAGGTTTGTGACATCGGCCCGGACAACCCTTACATCCGCCCGAAGGATGCTTACATTGCCCCGGAGAGTATTTGCATCCGCCCGGAGATAGCTTACACCCGTCCGCCGGACCATTACATCGGCGCGGCTGACTCTTACAGCGGGTCAGACACCCGTTGCATCCGCCCGGACGACCCTTGCGACGGCACGAGCACCCCTTGCAACGGCCCGGCGGACGCGTGCGGCGGCGCAGCGGAATCTTACGGCGGCGCGGCTGACCCTTGCAGCGGCGAGAAGATCTCTTGCGACGGCGTGGAAACCCTCCAAGTCGAAGAAAATGGCCTATTTTCGCATATTCTCGCTGTTCTGCCCGTTCTGCCCGCTCCCGCTCACATTATCATCCGAGCCGCGTCCGTCCCGCCCCCACTCCAAACTGCTAACTGCCATCTTCCAATTCTCGTCTCCTGCTTCAAAGGCCCGCTGGGAGATGTTCCAACTCAACAACTCAGCGACACCATCGTCAGCACGGCGAGAACTCCGTCAAACATTAACCCGTCCACCCATCTCCGAGCCGGGTCAACCGACATTTGAAGTGCGACGAGCCGTCCTTCCTTAAGCGGGTCGGAGGGATCGTTCAAAACTTGGTTTCGTTATCGGATACGCCGGTATGTTTCAACGACGAGCTTGTTGCTCGGATTGATCATGCGAAGAGTTATGGTGGCACCGTCCTCGCTGATCGTCCCAACCCCCATCCAGTGGTTGAATTCGCGGCCATTCAATGGCGTGCGGCTTTTTTCCGGCATCGTTCCGTTGAAGCTCTCCTTGAATTCACCGTTGGAAATCACGCTCGAGATCATTTGATTGCCGCGGATTTCCAAGGCGTTATCCCACTCGCCAGCGAGCCGGTCTTGCACATGGTTTCCAATGTATCTGACCCCGTTCAGGCTTCGGATGAGTTCTTCGCCGGTCTTTGGCTTGCTGGCCTCTTGGGCGGCCGCCGCTTCCTTCGCTCTTGCATCCTTCGCCGCTTTCTCCTGTTTGAATTCGATCTTATAGATGAGCGACTTGACCGCCCGCGTGTCGTCAGCATTCGGGGCAGCCAGCAGGTAGAGGTTCAGACTGCGGATCGCGCCGGTGTAGTCCCCAGCTTTGTCTTGCACCACGCCCAGGTTGTAATACACGTTTGCAACCCACGGGGCCGCCAGCACGGCCTTCTCAAACTCGGCGGCAGCCGCTTTGAAGTCGGCGGGTTCTTTGGCTGCTTCAACCGCCGCCTGCCCGCGCGCAATGAACTTCTCAGCTTCCTCCGGAATAGCGGGAGCTGGCTTCATGCCCAAAGCCAGCTTGATGACCTTCGCAGCATTTTCGTCAGTGGGGCGTTGCTGATACTCTGTCACTGCCTGTTTGAAGACGTCGTTGGTTGACTGTGCTGTCGCCGTCACAGCCAAGGCGAAGGTTAATGACAGGAACACCCTGACGATTGCGTCCTGAGCTTTCCTTTTCATTGCTTATTGTCGCTTCAACACCGCTTCTTCGTCCCATTCCCGCCAACCATCGGGTCTGAGCCCAGTCGCGCCGGTGATGTCAATGGTCTTATACCTCAGACGAATTTCGTTTCCGTCCTCGCTAATGGTCCCGCGAAACGGATAGGTGAAAACCTTGCCTCCCTGCCACATGGAGCGGTCAATCGAATATGCCCCGTTGATTTCGCGGCCGTTCATCGTCCCCTTGAACGAGTGCTTCCCCGACATATTCGCCACAGATTCACCCGAGTATTCCGTCCAAGTAACAGCGATTTGATTTCCGTCCGCCGTAATTTGGTAGCCAAAATACACGTTGGCTAGCCATTTGTCGCTGTGCCACGTCCAGCGGCCCGCCAACCCTTGAACCGATCGACGCGCCGCTTCCTTCACTCCTACATCCTTCAGCATCTTTTCCTGTTTGGCTTCGAGCGCATAGATCTTGTCCTGAGCGGCTCTCGCTTCGGCGTCGGGAAGCTTGAACAGTTGATACAGCTTCAGATTGGCGACAGCACCGGGATATTGGCCAGCGGCCTCCTGTGCCAAAGCGTAGTTGTAACGCGCCTCCGGCCACCACGGAGCTAGACGAACCGCCTCCTTGAATTCATCCACGACCTGCGAAAGGTCGTCGGCATTCTTCGCGTCCTTGAACAACGCGCCGCCGCGCACGAAGTGTCGTCGCGCCTCCTCCGGAATTGGCGGCAACTGTTCCATCGCCGCCGCCAGCTTAATGACCTTTGCCACCGCTTCATCCGATGGCGACTTTTGATAGTCTGCGACCACTTGCTGGAATGGTGAGGCGGCTTTGGTGCTGGGGTCTTGCGCCGATAACGAAACGGTGAGAACGAGCGATCCGAGAGCGGTGAGTGATGGCAGTGTTTTCATCATATTGCGAAAAAACCAAGCTGCTAACGCCGATAAAATCGGGAGACTCATTTTTCACGGTGGAAGATTGCTTCCGTGCCAAATTGCAAAGGTGGATTCGAAGTTCGAACAACCCTCACTGCTTGGCCATCATCATCAATCTCGAACTCCCAAAAGAGTTCTGATGCGTCACCCGACGGCCTTATGGTGAAGCTATGCCCACGGATGACGCCACGGCCCGATTCGTTGTATTTCCTGAATCTTGCCCGGTTATTTCTCATCATCTCAGGTGAATACTGGATCGGCGTTGCACCAAAGACAACTTCCCCATTGTTCACGCCGATGGTGTATAAAAGTGTAAATTCTGGGGGGTTCGCGCCAAAACGTTTTGTGAACGAGAATCTCGCTCCGTTCAGCTTTGCGATCCAATCTTTGGCTTGCCCTTCTTCCGTTGCTTTGGCCGCATCACCCGAAGCTTTCATCTGCTGCTTGGCCTCGAGCGCGTAGATCTTGTCCTGAGCGGCTCTCGCCTCGGCGTCGGGAAGCTTGAATAACTGGTAGAGTTTCAAGTCAGCCATCGCGCCAGAATAATTTCCCGCCGCTTCCTCGGTGAGTGCCAGATTATAGCGTGCCTCAGCCCACCACGGAGCCAGCTTTGCGGCTTCCAGGAACTCGCGCGTGGCCAGCGAGAAATTCTCCGCACTCTTGGCTTCCTTGAAGATCGTCCCGCCCATCACGAAATGTCGCCGCGCCTCCTCCGGAATCGGCGGCAACTGTTCCATCGCCGACGCCAGCTTGATGATTCTCGCCGTTGTATCGGCCAACGGCGATTTCTGATGCTCAGCCACCGCCTGTCGGAAAGCGTCATTGGCTGATTGTGCGGTGGCTCGCGGTGTTGTCGCTGCTGCGATTACCAAGGCTAGAACAAACAATGCTGCGGCTTTGCGGGATGTCTTCATGGCTTATTTTCTGTCGGGTGGCGTCTTCTTGGCCGCATTCGCGCGTTCCATTGCCGCCCCTTCAACAAAGTTGAGTGCATCGGCAAAACCCCGATCGTTCGGCAAAATGTCGTGTGCCTGTTTCAATGCGCGAAACGCCCTGTCGAGGTCGCCTTCCCCAAGTGCATAATATGCCTCTCTGGACAGCTTCAGGGCGCTGTCGTCTTTGGCCTTCTGTCCTTCGACGTAGCGAATCGTGTCGGCGATGTTGGTGTTGTTCGGGCTGATGGCTTGCGCCTGTTTCAGGATGCGAAGGGCGGTGTTGTATTGGCCTGGTTTGACGAAGTTGCATGCATCAGCGGCATAGCTCATGGCGCTGTCGTCTTTCGCTTTCACTCCTTGAACAAAGCGCAGCATGTTGGCGATGTTGGGGTTGTTCGGGCTGATGGCTTGCGCTTGTTTCAGCATGCGAAGGGCGGTGTCGTAGTCGCCCTGCTCCATGGCAGGGGTTGCATCAATGGCCAACTTCAAGGCGCTGTCGTCATTCGAGGCGGGCTGCGCCGCCGCCTTCTTCCGGTTGTCCTCTTCCCGTTGTCGGTGCACGTTGACAAGGCCTTTGGCCAGCAGCAGCGCGTTACGAATCAGAGGATCACCAGGGCGCTCTTTGCTCGCCTGCTCGAAACACAGCACGGCAGAATCAGGATCGCCACGCAGGATGGCGTCAAAGCCTTTGTTGTAATTGGCGTTCTTGAACGTCCCCGGGTCGGTTTGAACCGGGAAGACCCGTTCCTGACCTTTCACGACGTTCGGATCAACTGTGATGGGTTTGTTTGGGTCCAAGTGCCGGAGATCAACCGTTGAGGAACCAACGGACGGTCGCGACCCGCTGTCGTCCATCCCCTTCAACCCCGCGGTGCCGACCTTTGCGTCTCCGATTCCCTTCAGTCCAAGGGCGTCCGTGGTGCGGACATCTTTGAGGCCGAGGCCGTTCTCCGCGATCCCCTTCATGCTCTTTAAGACTTCCTGCTTCGTCTTCTCGAACTCCTCGCGCTTGCGCTTCGCCTCCTCTTGTTCCTTCTTCTGCTGTTCCTCCAACTGTCTCTGTCGCTCCGCTTCCATGTCGGGCGACGGATAGGGATTGTTGACTGGGGATGACTGTGACTGCGTTTGTCCCGAACCACCGCAAGTTGGACAACGAACGCGCCCACGACCTTGCCGTCCCGTGCCTCTCATTGGATCGCCGCTGATGCCGCCGCAATTCTCGCAGCCGTAGGCCGCGCGCTGGCCGCGAATGGTTGTCCAGCGGGAAATCCCGCTTCCTCCGCATTGCGGGCATGTAATGGTGCCCGTGCCTCGACAGGTAGAACACGGATCGGCGAGACAGAAAACCAGCGGCCAGACAAGAGCGAAACAAATGATCAACGGCCAGAGCGACGCAATTCGGGTTCTCATGGTTATGTTCCCGTCAGTGCGCCGTTTACTAACTCGTGTGGTCGAATGAGTCGTAGTCTGAACAATGTTGTGCAAACAAACCACAGTTCAGCAGAAAGTCAAAACCCGCTTGGACGTTGCAAGCGTGATGCAGAGGCACGACAACGAGTTGAATGTGCGCGCAGTGTAGGCAAAGGGATTGGCAGTATCAACGCGCCCTTGAGGTCGGGCGGGTGTTGTGATGGAGTGTGAGGGATGCAGGCGAAACTCTCTTCTCTTGTCGTTCTCATCACCGGCGCTTCGGCGGGGATTGGCGCGGCCACGGCGCACGAACTGGCCCGAGCGGGATGCCGGCTCGCGCTGGTTGCACGGCGGAAGGATCGTCTGGAGGGATTGGCGCTGGAGCTGAAGACGCGCCACAACACGGACGCTTTCATTCACGTGGCTGATGTGGAGGATTCGGAGCAGGTGCGCGCGATGGTGGAGTCGGTGGCCCGACACTTCGGACGCCTTGACGTGCTCATCAATAACGCCGGCTTGTTGCGGATGGCGCCATTGCTTGCGATGCCGTTGGATGACATGGAGCATCTGATGGACACGAACTTCTGGGCGGTCGTCCACTCCATCCGTGCTGCCGCGCCGCTCATGGCTCGGCAGGGCGGGGGACACATCATCAATGTCGCCTCCGGCGTGAGCCGACGGGGTCTGCCTTACATGGCGGTTTATGCCGCGACGAAGTGGGCAGTCACCGGCCTGACGGAGAGTTTGCGGATCGAACTCGCCGCGGAGAATATCCATTTCACCACGGTCTATCCCGGCGTGATTGATACGGACATGCCGCGCAACCTGGACCGTTCCCGTCTGCCCGCTGATTATCCCGATCACGGTTCCTCACGGTTGCCGGTCACGCGTGTGGCGCAAGCCATCGTCCGTGCGGTTCGTGAGAAGCCTGTCGAGGTTTATGTCCCGTGGTGGCTACGCTGTATGAGCTGGCTGTGTGCGGTCTGCCCCGGCCTCGTGGATCGCTCCATCCGTCGTCACTACAAGATTGGCCCGTAACCCCAAGGTGGAACTAATCAGCGTTTGAGAACACGGAAGAGGTTGTTGTAGTCGTCGGTCCAGAGGGGGAAATCGGGCTGCGGTTTGATCACCTTGCCTCCCTCGCGGATTTGGGGGGCTGCCAGCAACGCCTTGTTCGAGGTGACGATGATCTGATCGGTGTTGTAGAACCACGTTTCCGAACCGTCGCCTTCGGCGTCCACGTCGTCGGTAACCATCACGGCGGTCATGCCCACTCTCGCCGCCAGCGTCGCGACGACGGGGGCGATGTCCACGTAGCGGTTTGTCGCCTGAAAGATGAGCGCGCCGCCGGGCTTGAGATGTTTGAGGTAGATCGCCATCGCCTCGCGCGTGAGGAGATGGAGCGGGATGGCGTCGCCGGAGAACGCATCGAGCACCAGCGCGTCGAACTGCTGGGACGGTTCGCGTTCGAGGCTCAACCGGCCGTCGCCCAGCACCACCTCGGTCTTCGCCGGTCCTTGCGTCAGGAAGGTGAACTCGGTGCGCGCCAGTTCCACCACTTGTGGGTTGATCTCGTAGAATCGGAAGAGGTCGCCCTTGCGGGCATACGCGATAATGGAGCCGGCACCCAGGCCGACGACACCGACCTTGCGCGGCGCGCTCGGCAGGCTCGCAAACATTCGCCCAAAGCCGCTCGTCGGCGCGAAGTAGGTGTTTGCCGAAAACCGCTCCTCGAGATCGAGAAACTGCCCGCCGTGCAGAATGTCGCCGTGCATGAGCGACCGGAACGACTGCGGCGGATCGGAGTCGGTCGTCCGGATCGCGCCGTAGAAATTGCGCCGCATGACACGCGCGTCGGCGATCTGTTCCTTCACCGCCTTGGCGGCGTCACGGGCCGTCACGCCGACCACCACGACGCCGAGAACAACGGCCCACCAGCCGACGCGGCGCGCGCAAAACGCGAGCAGCGCGGCGCAAGCCACCAGGCCGATGCTGACCTCGAAAAAGCCCCGCAGCAAATACGGCGCGACCATTCCAACCAGCAACCCGCCGAGCGCGCCGCCGATGCTGATCATGAGGTAGAACGTGGTCAGGAACTGCGGCACCGGTTTGCTCCGCGCCAGTTCGCCGTGGCAGCACATGCAGCAAACGAACAGCCCGCCGGCGAAGAGTGTCACAACCTGTCGTAGTTCCAGCGAGCTTGCGTGATGCGCCATCAGCGGCAGCGCCACGGCCACCAGCGGCAGGAACACGATGCGCCGATACCAGCGCGGATGGTCGAAGCAGAAGATGAAGCTCGCCAGGTAGATCGCGAGCGGTGCGATCCACAGGAACGGCACCGAGGCGACGTTCTGGCAGAGGTGGTTGGTGACCGCCAGCAGCATGAACGACCCCATCGCTGCCAGCGCCAGCCATTCGAGTTGCAGACCGAGGCCGGGCTTTGCGGCTGCGGGCGCGTCGTTCGCAGGCTCCACGGTGGGCGTCCCGCCGGTGACGCGCGCGCTGGCCACGGCGGCCCAGACACATAGCGCGGCGAAGATCACGTAGCACGCCGACCATGCGAGCGACTGCACGCGTGCGCTCACCCACGGCTCGATGACAAACGGATACGCCAAGAGCGCCAGCAGCGACGCGAGGTTGGAGAGTGCGAAAAGCCGATAGGGCATCACATGACGATGCCGCCGAGCAAACCACGCTTGCGCCAGCGGCGTGGTTGTTGAGAGCAGCAGATACGGCAGGCCGATCGTCGCCGCGAGCAGACCGAGAATCAGCCAGCTTGGGTTTTCCGCGCCCGTCGGCTTCCACGCGGCGGTGGGGACGATTGGCAGCAGCAGCAGACTTAGGACGAGCAAGCAGGCATGAAGCATCACCTGCCGCCGCGGCGCGAGGTGGCGCGTCGTCCAGTCCGCGTAAGCATAGCCCGCCAGCAGCGCCATTTGGAAAAACACCATGCACGTTGCCCAGACCGCCGCCGAACCACCGAACCACGGCAGGATTTGCTTGGCAATGATCGGCTGCACGAGGAAGAGCAGGAACGCGCTTAGAAAGATTGTGCCGGCGTAGAGCGGCAAAGATGATGATTGGCGAGGGGCGGCTTCGACGGTAGTCACGGCGGCGAGCGTATGGTTTTGCCGCAAAGGAGCAAGCGCGAAATCCATCTGCACGCTGTTTCTGCAAGCGGTATGGCTGGCTTACCGCGGCGAGACGGCGCCGTCCGCGGGCAGGACCCAGACCTCCAAGACGCCTTTGTATCCGTCGAGTCTGACGGAGTTGATCTGCATGAACAGTCGGCCGCTGGCAGGGCTGGCAAGTATCCGATCGCAGCCAAGCTGGAAAGGCCGGCCGTTGGCGCCAACGCGGCCGACGAGCGACTGGTTGCGTAGCGATGCACCGAGAGCGTTGTCGAGCGAGGGCGAGCCGTCAGCAGTGGACGGACCGAAGAGCGGCGAGCTGTTCCAGTCACCGCGCACTACGACGCGGTAGCGGCGGCCTAGTTGCAGGTCGAGGCCGCTGTCCTGCCACGGTTTGGCGCTGTCCATGCGCGCGGGCTTGGGCAACGGCGCGGAGCCTCGCAGCCAACGCTCGGTGGCGAGCCAGCCGGGGTCGAGCGTGACCGTGATGCGGATATCGTCGAAGACGGCTTTGGTATCGAGTCCGCCGCGCAGGGCGATAAGCGACGGGGGTTGGTTGAGTGAAGCGGTGAGCGGCGCTGCGTTGTTGACGCTTGCGCGAACTTGGCGGCCATCGGCTGAGATGGTGACGGGGGACAATTCGGCGGCAGACGCAAGATCGGCCTCAGCAACCCAATCCGTGCCGGCGCGCAAGGCGAATTTGCGGTCGCTCTTGATGGCGGCAAACTGGCTGCGCAAGCCGTTGGGCGGCTCGGCGTCGGCCCATGCAGCCAGACCCACCGCGGTGTAGCCTTGCTCGGGCGTGTTGAGTCGTGCACCGACTTCTACGGGGCCGGTGACGACGGCGCGCCACAGAAGTGGGTCGGCGGCGAGCGCGGTAGTGGTGAGCGCGCCGTTGACGATCTTCCAATCGTTGCTGGTGCCGCCGACGCCGCGCCAGTCGCTGAGTTGTTCAGGCCGGGAGAAGTCGTAGCTGATTTCAATGCGACCGCCAGCGAGCGGGCGAACGCGGCCTTTGAAAATCGAGACCATTTGCGCAGCGGCGTTGAGCACGGCTTGCTGGCGGGCGTTGAGCGGCCGGCCACTCCAAAAGGTGATCCTTGGCGCCAGCATAGGGTCGAGATCAAACGCAGCGGTGAAGTGCGCTTGCGCCTGCGCTTCAAGCCGGAGAGAGCGCGCAAGGATGCCGAGACCGAGTTGTTCATCGGCGGAACGCGCGTCGGCGGCGCTGCCGAGCACCGCGTAGAGCGAGGCGGGCTTGAGATCGCCCCACGGCACGCGGGCGGTGACGTTGCCGAGCTTGGTCACGGTCAGGTCGGCCGGGCTGGCGGCGGAGATGACGCCTGTGACGACAACGCCGTTGCGCAGGAAAAGGGTGACGGGGTTGGGCGATTTGGTGCCGAGTGCGGCGAGCACGCGCGTTTTGAGCGCGGGCAGGGCGCGCAGTTCGGGCGCGTCGAGTTGTGCAACAGCTTCGTCGAACTGGCCGACGGCCAGCAGGCGCATGGCGTTGTTTGCGGAGTTGATGTTGGGGGTGTCGTTGTCCGCGGCGATGGTGATGAGACAGGATACGAGCGTGGCGAGCAGGGCGGCGGCGCAAGGTTTCATCGGAGCGTATGATGACGCGGCGGATTCGTTGTGCAAGGGAGAAAAACGCGGACCGCACCAGCACGACGGCGCATGTCGTTACGAAGGGCTTTACTACTCGCAGTTCTTTCCGGCAGAGTCGGCGTGGTATTGCTTCGGACTTTTGGAGAGAAACACCGCCAAGTCAGACCATGAACATCCGGCACAACCTTTTGCTGAGTCACCTTACCGAGAGCGTCATGACCGGTCTTGTTTGTGTCGCGGTCTCCGCAGCCGATTGGGAGAAGCAGGCCGCCGAGGATGCAAGGCAAGACCGCACGACCATCGCCTATGATGGCAAGACGCCGAACAAGCTGGTCTGCGACACGACGCTGCGGGAGTTGTCTGACGGCTCGTGGGTGTTGTTCATGCTCGCGGGCGACGACTTCGAGCCATCGCCGAAGAACTACACCGGCCTGACGCGCAGCACCGACGGCGGCAAGACATGGTCGCCGCTGCAACCCGTGGACATCGGCTTTCCGCGCGAAGGCAAGACCAGCGGCCAAGGCCCGACGGAACTGATGGTGCGTGGCAACCGCTGCACGCTGTTCTTCTCGACGCACTCGCAGACGTGGGGGCGTGACTGGCGGTCATGGATGATGTTCAGCGACGATTGTTGCCGCACGTGGAGCAAGCCGCAGCCGATGCCCGGCCGGTTGGCGAACTTCACCTTCATCCGCAACCACATCGTCACGCGCGATGGACGCATTCTGATCCCGTTCCAGCATTACCTCGGCCCGCCGGCCGGCACGCCGCCTCCGTCGCCGGAGGAAAAGCCGTGGCACAAGGCGCTGGCCCACTACGTTAGCAACCCGCGCAACGGCGTGCTCATGAGCAGCGATGGTGGCAAGACATGGACCGAGCACGGCAACATCCGCCTCACCTCCGACGACCGCTATCATGGTTGGGCCGAGAACAACATCGTCGAACTGAGCGACGGACGCATCGCCATGATCATCCGCGGCGACCGGCTCGGTGGCGTGCTCTATTACGCCGAGTCCAAGGACGGCGGTCGCACTTGGCCGGAGTTCGGGACGAAGTCCGACATCCCGAACCCCGGATCGAAAGCGACGCTCTATCCGCTCGGTGGCGATAGCGTCGCGTTACTGCACAATCCGAATCCGAAACACCGCAGCCCGATGGCACTTTGGATCAGCTTTGACGGCATGAAGACGTGGCCTTACCGCCGCGTGCTTCTGCCGGAATCCTGCGACGGCCCGAAAGGACGGATGAACTATCCCGATGGTTTTGTGAGCAAGGACAAGCAATGGCTCCACTTCGCCTTCGACGACAACCGCTACCGCGCCGTCTATTGCGGTGCAAAATTGCCACCACTACCATGACTACTCGACGTCATTTCATTTCAACTCTCAGCGCCGCGCTCGGCGTCTCCGCTCTTGCCGCGTCGGCGAAACCGAAGACGATCCTGCTCCAGTCCGCTTGGGACACCGTCAATATTGGCGACATCGGCCACACCCCGGGCACGTTACGGATCATCGAGCAGCATCTGCCGGATGTGCGCGTCGTCGTGTGGGCGATGAAACTCGACGAGCGCGTCGCCGCCATGCTGCGCCGCCGTTTCCCCAAGGTGGAGTTCCTGCAAGGCAGTCTGACCGGCAAGAGCGAACGGGATGAACGATTGCGCGAGGCCATCCGCCGCTGTGACCTGTTCATCCGAAACTCCGGCATGGGTCAGGACACGAGTTTCATGGAGTTCTGCCGGAAAGCTGGCAAGCCATACGGCCTCTATGGCCAGTCCTACTTTCCCAGCATGGTCGAAGGCAAGGGCGCGACGGAGCGCATGGCGCTGCTCAACGGCGCGGCGTTCATCTACTGTCGGGAAACCAAGACCCTCAACATTCTCCGCAACGCCGGACTGAAACCGCCGGTGCTGGAGTTCGGTCCCGACGGTTGCTTCGGCATTGACGTGCGCGACGACGAACGCGGGCTGGCCACGATGAAGAAGCTCGGATTGGAAGATCGAAAGTTTATCACGATCCAGCTTCGAACCAACACTGCCAAGCTCCCGGGCGTGGACGACAAACGAGTGCCCAGCCTCAACCCGTTGCACCCTTCACCGCAACAAATCGCCGACGACGAGCGCCGCGCGGCCGTGTAGCGCGACCTGATCACGCGTTGGGTGAAACGAACCGGCTTCAAGGTGCTCATTGCGCCCGAAGTGAAGAAGGAGATGGAGCACAACAAGCGGCTCCTCCACGACCCGCTGCCGGAGGACATCCGCAAGCACGTCGTCAACCTTGACGCCTTCTGGAACGCCGATGAAGCCGCATCGGTCTTCGCGCGCGCCCACACTGCCATTTGTCACGAGCCGCACTCGCTCATCATCGCTCTGGCCAACGGCACGCCGGTCATCCACACCTACTCGGAGTTCCACAGCCCGAAATGCTGGATGTTCCGCGACATTGGTCTGCCGGAATGGCTGCTGGAGTTCGATTCCACGCCCGCGACGAAGATGGCGGAGACACTGTTCACAATCCACGCCGACTATCCCGCCGCGCTGGCGAAGGTGAAGAAGGCGATGGCGTTTGTGGAGCAGCGGCAGGCCGCAACGATGGCTGTCGTGAAACAATCGCTCGGATTCTGAAGAAGGAACATCCTATGCGGACGTCGAATTGGTTTATGGCAACGGCATTCGCTGCCGCGCTGAGCGTGGATACTCTTGCTGCGATTAGCTCCATCTTTAGCAGTTCTTCCCGATTGAGTCGGCGTGGTATCGTTTCCAGTAATTGAGGCCATTATGAAAATCAATTCTCTCTACCGCGGCTTGTTTCTTTGTATTGCCGCTGCGCTGGTTCCGCTGCTTGCTATGTCCGTCCGGGCGGCGCTGCCATTCGTTGAGAAGACTGACCTCTTTGAGTCCGGCAAGGACGACTACGCGCTCTACCGTATCCCCGGCGTCGTGGTGACGAAGAAAGGCGCCGTGCTCGTTTGGTGCGAGGCGCGCAAAAATGCAAAGGGCGACTGGGGGCCGATTGACACGATGATGCGCCGTAGCACCGACGGAGGAAAGACGTGGTTGCCGCGGCAATGCATCGTCCATGTTGAGGGCGAACTGCCGGTCAACCCCGTCGCTGCTGCGCAGAAGCTCGACAAGCCCGGCGATAACACGGCCAACAATCCCGTCGCCATCGCCGACCGCGAGACGGGCGCGGTGCATTTTCTTTACTGCCTCGAATATTGCCGCTGCTTCTACATGCGCAGCGACGACGAGGGCGTGACGTGGTCAAAGCCGGTCGAGATCACCGCGACGTTCGAGCAATTCCGCAAGGACTACGATTGGAAAGTCATCGCAACCGGCCCCGACCACGGCATCCAACTGACGCACGGCCCATACAAGGGGCGGCTCGTAGTCCCCATCTGGATGTCGCTCGGCACAGGCAACCACGCGCACCGGCCGTCGGTGACGAGCACGATCTACAGCGACGATCACGGCAAGAGCTGGCAGCGCGGCGAGATCGCCATTCCCGACAAGGCACCGTATCGCTATCCGAACGAGACCGTCGTGGTGCAACTCACGAATGGCAACGTGCTTCTCAACGCCCGCAGCGAGTCCGACGCGCACCGGCGCATCCAGACCAACAGCAAGGATGGCGCAACCGGCTGGACTAGGCCGGTCTTCAACGACCAGTTGCTGGATCCGATCTGCATGGGGAGCATCGTCCGCTATAGTCGCAAGCCCGACAACGACAAGAACCGGATTCTCTTTGCGAACCCGCACAACCTTGATCGCCGCGACGGCAAGGCCAAGGAAGGCGTCAGCCGCGACCGGCGAAACCTCTCCATCAAGCTCAGCTACGATGAATGCAAGACATGGCCGGTGAACAAGGCGCTGGAACCCGGCTACAGCGCCTACAGCGACCTTGCCGTGCTGGCGGACGGCACGATCCTCTGCTTCTACGAACGCGGCCGCGAAGCAGACGCTGAGAGGAAAAAGCCCACGAGCTACGCCTATCTCACGCTCGCGCGTTTCAATCTCGAATGGCTCACCGATGGCAAAGACACGCCGGCGCTCGACCAGCGCACCAATTACGGCGCGCAGCGCGACAACTTCGAGGTCGCTGGCTGCGAGGCGTTCGTTATCCATCCGTTCAAACCCGCACCCGGCGGCGCGAAGCCGTGGGTCTGGTATGCGCCGACGATTGGCCATCATCCGAGCACGGTGAACACGTGGCTGTTGTCGCGGCTGCTGACGAACGGTTTCTACGTCGCCGGCATCTATGTCGGCGAAACCTTCGCCAATCCCAAGAGCCGGGAGCAGTTCACGGCATTCTACCACCATGTCACCAAAACCTACGGCCTCTTGCCGAAGGCGTGTCTGCTTGCGCAAAGCCGCGGTGGGCTGAATCACTACAACTTTGCCGCTGACCACCCGGATTGGGTCCGGTGCATCGCCGGCATCTTTCCTGTTGGCGACCTGCGGAGCTACCCCGGTTTCAAGCGCGCCGCGCCGGCGTATCACATGAGCGAGGCTGACCTCGACGCACAGCTTGCGAAGCACAATCCCATCGAGAGGCTCGCGCCGATTGCGAAGGCAAAGATTCCGGTTTTCCACATCCACGGCGACGCCGACAAAGTGGTGCCGTTGGAGAGGAACAGCCAGGTCATCTACGACCGTTATTGCGCACTCGGCGGGCCGATGGAACTGACCGTTGTCCCCGGCAAAGGCCATCAGCACGACCCGGCTTTCTTCGAGTCCGAGGCGATGCTGGCCTTCATCTTGAAACACGGACTGGGCCAATGACGCGTGCGCTGCTCCCTGTTTTGGTTCTCTTGCTAGCTGGCAGCTTGCAGGCCGCCGAGCCGCTGTTTGAAACGACATGCGTCTTTCCCATCGCGCCGAAGAACAAGCCGAACTACCGCATCCCGGCGATCCTCCAAGCACCGAACGGCGACCTGCTCATCTTCGCTGAGAAGCGCAACGACGGGCCAGGAGACGTTGGCAACACCGACATCGTTCTCAAACGCAGTCGCGACAAGGGGCGCACATGGAGCGCTGAGCAAGTCGTCCTCGACGACGGCGACCGTGTGTGTGCCGACATCACCGTGGGCCTCGACCGCGACACGAAAAAGCTCTGGCTCTTCTTCGTGCGCGACAAGAAGCAGTTCGCCTGCATGACCAGCGCCGACAGCGGCGCGACATGGCAGGGACCGGTTTCGATTCACGCGCAGGTCACAAAGCCTGAATGGGAGAAAGTCGTCTCTGCAAGACCCGATCGGGCCAGCCCGTCCAGCAAAAGCCACGCGGCCGTGTGGGCGCGGGGCTGGCATCAACGCTACGGTGTCGGGCCGGACAATGCGATGATCCAGCTTCGCTCCGGCGCTAAGGCTGGCCGCCTCATCGTGCCGGCGCGCCATCGCGAGGACGTCGGCAATGGCAGGCTGCGCAGCTTCGCACATTGCTTCTATAGCGACGATCATGGCGCGGCGTGGAAGCTCGGCGGCACGGTGGGCGTGAACACGAGCGAATGCCAGTTGGTTGAGCAAGCCAACGGCGACGTGATGCTCATCAGTCGCGATGAAAGCTCCGCAGACTCGCCGGCCAACCTCCGCCATCGCGTGGCGATCAGCCGCGACGGCGGCGAAACCTGGGGGCCGCTCCGCCGCGCGGAGGAACTCATTACACCGCGCTGCCACGGGGCGGTGGAACGCTACGACAAGAGGCGGCTGCTGTTCTCCAGCCCGGCGTCGAACCTTCGCCGGGAAGAACATCCCTACGGCCGCACTAACCTCACTGTCCGCGTGAGCGTGGACGAAGGTTCGGTGTGGGGAGCGGGGAGGACTGTCTGGCCGCATCCCTCTTCCTACTCCGACATTGCTGTGCTCGACGACGGGACCGTGGCTCTTGTTTACGAGCGCGGCAACAAAGACAGCACACACTATTGGGATGAACTGCACTACGCCCGTTTCAATCTCGAATGGCTTACTGGCGGAAAGTAGAATCGCGCCCATGCAAAGGAGACTCCTGCTATGAACCGTCGTGAATTTCTCGCTGCTTCCATCGCTTCCAGCGCCGCCCTCGCTTCCCGCGCGGCCGAGCCGGCTCGAAAACTCCGCGTCGCCGTCATCGGTCACACGGGGCGGGGCAACTACGGGCACGGACTGGACACGATGTGGTTGCGGCTGCCGGAGACGGAGATTGTTGGCGTTGCGGACGCCGACGAGAAGGGGCTGGCGGCGGAAGTAAAGAAGCTCAAGCTCGCCAGAGGTTGTGCCGACTACCGCGCGATGCTCGCGGAGACAAAGCCGGACATCGTGGCGATTGCGCCGCGATTTGTTGACGAACATCGGGACATGGCGCTCGCGGCGGTGGAGGCGGGCGCGCGCGGTATCTACAGCGAGAAGCCGTTCTGCCGCACGCCGGCGGAAGCGGACGAGATTGTGGCGGCATGCGAACGACGGCAGGTGAAGCTGGCGTTGGCGCACGTGGGGCGTTATCACCCGGTGTTGCCGGTGGTGGAGAGATTGTTGAGGGAGGGCGGCATCGGTCGGTTATTGGAGTTGCGCGCCCGGGGGAAGGAAGATTCGCGCGGCGGGGCACTGGACTTGTGGGTGCTGGGTTCGCATGTGTTGAATCTCGCGACTTATTTCGGAGGCAAACCGCTCGCTTGTTCGGCGACACTCTTGCAGGGCGGGCGGCCGGTCGTGCGCGGCGACGTGAAGGATGGCGACGAGGGCGTCGGGCCGCTGGCGGGCAACGAAGTTCACGCGCGCTTCGAGATGGAGCGGGGCGTGCCGTTGTTCTTTGATTCGGTTCAAGGCGCAGGGGAGAAGGGCACGGGGTTCGGTTTGCAGCTCGTTGGCACGAAAGGAATCGTGGACGTGCGCTCGGACAAGGAGCCGTTGGTGCAGCTTCTGGCAGGCAGTCCGTTCCTGCCGGGCAGGCCGCGCATCTGGGTGCCGATCAGCTCCGCCGGCCTTGGGAAACCGGAGCCGCTGGCCGAGGTGAAGGAGACTGGAAACCGCCATCTGTTCGCCGGCCGCGACCTCATCGCGGCGATGCGCGAGAACCGCGCGCCGCTTTGCAGCGCGCTCGATGGCCGCGTGGTCGTGGAAATGATTTGCGCCGTCTTCGAGTCGCACCGGCTGAACGGCCAGCACGTGACGTTCCCGTTGAAGACGCGACAGAACCCGCTGGCAATGCTGGGATAGTAGTCATCACGCTCCGCGTGATGCGGTGTTGTAACGAAACCTCACGCGGAGCGTGAGGACTACTATGGGATTGAATCCTCCTGCCGCTCCGCTAATGCTTCCCGAAACTTCACCACCAATGAATACACAGAACTCTTCCTCCATCTCCCGCCGCAGTTTCCTTCGCCGCGCGACGGTCGCGACCTTCGCCTTTCAGATCGTGCCGCGCTCCGTCCTCGGCCGGGGCGTCATTCCGCCGAGCGAGAAGCTCAACGTCGCGGGCATCGGCATCGGCGGGCAGGGTGGGGGAGTGTTGCGCGACCCGGCCATCTCCAGCCAGAACATCGTCGCCCTCTGCGACGTGGATTGGAAATACGCCGAGCGCACCGCCAAGACCTTCCCCAACGCCGAGAAGTTCACCGATTACCGCGTCATGCTGGAGAAGCTCAAGGACGTGGACGCCGTCGTCATCGGCACGCCGGACCACATGCACGCGCCCATCACCATGGCCGCGTTGCGCGCCGGCAAACACGTCTATGTCGAGAAACCGATGGCCCACTCCATCGAGGAGGCGCGCGTCATGACCCGCATGGCCAAGAAGACCGGCCTCGTCACCCAGATGGGCAACAACGGCCACGCCAGCGAGGGCCTGCGCCTCACCAAGGAATGGATCCAAGCCGGCGCCATCGGCACCGTCAAGGAAGTCCATTGCTGGAGCGACCGTCCCGGCAAGTTCTGGACGCAGGACCTCGACCGCCCCACCGAGACGCCGCCCGTTCCCGAGAAGCTCGACTGGAACCTCTGGCTCGGCGCGGCCCCGGAACGGCCGTATCATCCCTGCTACCTTCCGAGGACATGGCGCGGCTGGTTCGACTTCGGCACTGGCGCGATGGGCGACATGGCCATCCACAACATGGACCCCGCCTTCTTCGCCCTCGACCTCGGCGCGCCCGTTGCCACCGAATGCCAGAGCAGCCCGCTCAAGAAGGAATCCTATCCCTTGTGGCAGATCATCACCTACGAGTTTGCCGCCAAGGGCGGGCGTCCCGCCCTCAAACTCTACTGGTATGACGGCGGCAAGAAACCCGCCCGCCCCGCCGACCTCGAAGCCGGCCGCGAGCTGGACGACAACGGCATCCTCTTCATCGGCGACAAAGGCTCCATGCTCTGCGGCGGCTGGTGTGGCGCGCCGCGACTGCTCCCGGAGAGCCGGATGCAGGACTTCAAGCGTCCGCCCAAGACCCTCGCGCGCTCCATCGGCCATCGCGCCGAATGGGTGGATGCCTGCAAAGCGCGCAAGCCCCAGAACGCCAAGGCCGGCTTTGCCTACTCCGGTCCCTACACCGAGGCGTTGCTGGTGGGCAACCTCGCCACGCGTTTGCAGAAGCGGATCGAATGGGATGCCGCCAAGATGCGCGCCAAGAACTGCCCCGAAGCCGACGCCCTCATCCGCAAACATTACCGCGACGGGTTTGGAATCTAGCGGGAAACTTTCGGCGGCTTTCACAACCAGAGCGGTGACGATGGCGGCTAGGGCCGGCGCCAACCTGTGTTTCTCTTTGGCTCGGCATTTCTCGTGCAGGGTTGGCCTTTGACAACAGAGAGGTGGTGTGCAACGTTCCCCTCATTGTAGCCGAGAGTGTGATTTAGCAAAGTGCTGCAAGGAAGAACTCAAATGAACAGAAGTCATTTTGCCGCCTGCGTGTTGTTGCTTTGTGGCGTTGTTGGTTCCACCACGTTTGGTGAAGAACGGGTTTACCGGCGCCACCGTTCGATGGAAGACGAGGCCCTGCCGCCTTTTCACATCCGCTTTGCAGCGACGGCGGGTCCCGCCGGTTACACACCGGCACAGATTCGGCACGCTTATGGGTTCGACCAGTTCACGAGCAACGGAGCGGGCCAGAAGATCGCGATTGTGGACGCTTACGGCAGCACGACGATCCAGAACGACCTCAACGTCTTTTGCAAACAGTTCGGTTTGCCGACGACCAGCGTCCTGATTTACTATCCCCAAGGGAAGCCCTCCAAGGGCGATAGCGGGTGGGCATTGGAAACCGCGCTCGATGTGGAGTGGGCGCATGCGATCGCGCCGAAAGCCACCATCCTGCTTGTTGTGGCAAAGACCGCCAGCCTCAACAACCTCCTCGGCGCTGTGGATTACGCGGTCAAACTCGGTGCTTCCCAGGTTTCCATGAGCTGGGGCGCGTCGGAGTTTTCGGGCCAATCCGCCTACGACTTCCACTTCAACCGGGCGGGCGTTACCTTTACCGCATCCTCGGGTGACAACGGTGCGGGCGTGCTGTGGCCGGCGGTTTCGCCCTACGTGGTGGCCGTCGGCGGAACCACGCTTAAGCTGGGCAGCACCGGCAATGTGCTTTCCGAAATCGGTTGGTCCGGCAGCGGCGGCGGCACCAGCGCCTACACCCCCGAGCCGGCGTTCCAGCAAGCTTGGCAAAGCTCCGGCAAACGCATGGTTCCCGACGTGAGCTACGACGCCGACCCAAGCACCGGCTTCCCGGTTTACGACAGCACCAGCTACTACGGCAGAAAGGGTTGGTTCCAAGTTGGCGGCACCAGCGCTGGCGCGCCCCAGTGGGCCGCGCTCATTGCGTTGGCCAACGCTTCCCGCACCTCCCCGCTCGGCTTGGCCGACCCGGCGCTTTACACTTTGGGCAGCCCGTTGAACTTCAACCTTTACTATCGTGACGTTATCTCCGGCAGCAATGGCGGCTATTCCGACACCTTGGGCTACGACGAAGTCACCGGCCTTGGCAGCCCGCTCGCCAATGACATGGTTCCCGCGCTGATCACCTATTGAGGCAAGCCCTCAATTCATGGATGGAATGCCGGCTGGCAGAGCCTTGCCACGCGCCTGCAGAAGCGGATCGAATGGGACGCCGCCAAGATGCGCGCCAAGAATGTCCCCGAAGCCGACGCCCTCATCCGCAAGCAGTATCGGGACGGGTTTGGGATTTAGCGTGCTCACTTATTGCGACGTAGTATGACCGTGCGCCCAAGTCGGTGCGATCCACTTCGCGGATGAACATATTCAGTGGCTGATCTGAATTGAATCCAGCATCCGATTGACAATCACTGCCGCGTCTTCGGATTCGGAAAAGGCTACAACCATCCATGATCGCTTTCCTTTTTGGATTACAACGACTGCGCAGTAGATATACTGAGGAGTTCGTTTTACCACCCAGTTTGCACGCCTTGCGTTCAGACCGCTGACCTCGATCCTGTCAACTTTCCAATCTGGGTTGTTTATGCCTGCTTGTTTGGCGGCGACATTCAATACAGCGTTTATAGAGCGGTCGAGGGCGCGGTCAACATTCGGATCTAGTTTGGCACTTTCTTTGTAGACGGTGCAATCGACGGTGACCTTGATGGATCGCGTATTTGCCTCAAACCCATCAGCGCGTTCAATGGTTGCTCGCAATCCTGGAGAGAAATCAGCCGATTTGTCCCCGCGAGATAACAAGGGGAATGGAGCCTGCAAAGTTAGACCGCTGCAAGTCCTGCCTTGCCAATCTTGGTCTTCGTATCTTTGCGGAGCCTGTTCTGCGGTGTTTCTTGATTGCAACCAGCCCTTCATAAGATCTCTAACAATTCCCCTACAGACTGCAGAGACAAAGAGGATAGCGCAGAGGATGCCGATGAATGTCAGAGTTGTTTGGAATTTTGTCGTTTGCGGTTTGGCTTCTGTGGTCTCGACGGGAACCGCGGGTTCGGTTTGTTCTTCGACGGGTAAGTTTCGGCGGTTTAGCTCTGTTCTCGTGGCATCAAGGGTTTCAGGAAGATAATCAGCTTTGTGAACTAGCATATCGTAAAGCTGTTCATCCGTCTTGTGGCGGAGTGTTTCTTTGAAGTCTGGTGGCAGTGGCATGTGGTCGTCTTTCTAGCATGAGCGGTTGAGGCACGTTTGCTGGTGTTCGACGGTTAGAGGACTTTGTGGGACAAGAGGCGAAGAGGAGTTTGCTGTGTTATTCGGACCACTGGTCATCATGCCTCCTGCGTTGAGTCTCCCACAGTCATATCACCTGTGCGCATACTATTTTTCATCAGCGTGGTTCGTCAAATTGAAAACGGTATCGAAAGCAATCATCGCCTTTGTCTTTCCTTTAGCGGCCAGATGACGGAACACATGGCATGTAGGCCGCGTCCCTGACAGGATGGGTGAGTGAGGTTGGTTTTGCCGCGTGAAGGAGATGACGGAGTCTCACGCAAAGGCGCAGAGGCGCAAAGGAGGGGTTTTCGGCGGCGGTTCCGATGTGGGCGGCGGTGGGGAATCTGCCTCAGACAATGACTCATCGGCGGCGCGGAACAGGGGCAATCCGGGCTGGAAGTGGCTATTTTTGCACAGGGGAATGCCTAGTCCGGCTCGTCCAAGCGGTTTTTGGGCCAAAAACATGCTTTTGGAGGCTTTTCTCTTCCTTTTGAAGCCTTTCCATTAACCTTTTCCTTGAATGATTTAGTTTTGTTGGTCGTTTCTCTTACCTTTTCCCTCAATAAAGATGTTTTAGAACGCTCTCCATTAACCTTTTCCTTCAATCATTTAGTTTTAGGACGCCTTCCATTTACCTTTTTGTTGAGGAAAGATGTTTTAGGAGGCGCTTCATTTACCTTTTCATTGAGGGATTTAGTTTTATGAAGCTCTCCATTAACCTTTTCCTTCGCGGATTTGGTTATTGGCGGGACGAAAGATGGCTTGTCCAAGGCTGACCTTGGCTTGTCAGAGGGGGGGCAAAACCATGTCCAAGCCGGCAGATGCCTCGGACCGGACTCATTTTCGCTTGGGGGACAGCTTACCTGTGGCAATGGATTGTAGGTCGCGTCCCCGACGCGGCGGTTTGTTGAAGATGGGTTCGCCGCGTGAGGGCACGCGGCCTACAGGGGAATTCTCAGAAGAGCCGTTGGAGGAAGTCGCGGAGGTGGGGACGCCAGAGCCGCCAGGTGTGGGTGCCTTCGGTGGCGTGAAACTCGTGGGTGATCTGACGGCTGGTGAGCAGGGCGTCGAACTCCTGGTTGATCTTGTAGAGGAAGTCCTGTTTGCCGCAGGCGATCCAGAGGAGGCGGAGTTTGCTGTTCATCTCTTTGGCGTCTGCGAGCAGTTTGTCCGGGTCGCCGCCGAGACTGCCGCCGCCGGAGCTGAATGCGCCGATCCACGCGAACCGGTCGAGGTGGGTCAGGCCGATGGCGAGGGATTGGCCGCCGCCCATGGAGAGGCCGGTGAGTGCGCAACGCTCGCGGCCGGATGCTACGCGGTAGTGTAGCTCGACGAAGGGGGTGATGTCCTTGAGCAGGTCGTCCTGAAACGCCACGGTGTTGCGCCCGTAGTGCTCCTTGCCTTCGCCGGGAGCGGGCGGCGGGAGGGCGTGGCCCGCCGGCATGACGATGATCATGGGCTTGGATTTGTGTTCAGCTATGAGGTTGTCGGCGATGAAGTTGGCGCGGCCGATCCATGTCCAGCCGCTGTCATCGTCGCCAGAGCCGTGCAGGAGATAGAGGACGGGGAATTCTGTGCTGCGAGTCTGGTCGTAACCGGGCGGCGTATAGACGTGCATGCGGCGCAGCTTGCCGAGGGACTTGGAGTGATACCACTGGACGGTGACGGCGCCGTGGGGGACGTTGCGCGGGGCGTAGAACGCGGGCGACGCGGCGGGCACCTCGACGAGGTTCTGCGTGGAGCGGCCGGTCTTCACGAGGCCGTTGAGCGGGTCCACGGTGGTGACGCCGTCCACGCTGAAGGTGTAGGCGTAGATGTCGGGATCCAGCGGGCCGACGGTGACGCTCCAGAGGCCGCTGTCGTCCTTGGTCATCGGCTGGCGTCCGAACTCGGCGTTGAGGACGACCTGCGCGACCTTTGGCGCGAGAAGCCGGAACGTGACGGTGCGGTCGGCGCGGACTTCCGGCGAGACGATGTTGCGGCGGGCGGGTTCCGCGGCGGTGGCGGCAGGAAGATTGGATAAGGCCGGCGCGAGCAAGAGCGTGGCGAGTAGTGCGCAAACGGTTTTGTTCATGATGTGGTTCCGAAGTTTGGTCTGCGAAACGGCGATGGGTGTTTAGCAACAACGGTCGCGCGACGCAACTGAAACGAAAAGCTGGTGTTTTTATTTTGCAGCGTGATAGAAACAGAGGAGCGGCAGTTTTGAGACGCGGTTGAACAAGGACGTGTCAGGAGCTAAACAGATGGCTGAGACAAATCCAGGACGTGGCAAGAGCAAGATAGGATTGCCGGCGGTGGGAGCAGCACCGATGGCTGGCATGAACCCGGCACGAGGCAAGAGCCGGGTGGGACTGCCGGCAGTGGGAGCAACGCAGGCGGCTGACTCAAACGCAGGACGCGGTAAAAGCCGTGTGGGACTGCCGGCGGTGAAGGTTTTCCCAGGATCGCCGAGCTGCCGCGCGCGGCGTTATGGAAAGGGGACTCATGTGGAATGTCTCGCCCCTCCTGCGGAAGGTTGTGATTTCGCGGCACCCACCGGCACGGGCACGCTATGCATTCATCCGAAGCGGCTGGATATCGTCGCGCATTCGGAAGCGGGTTGGGCTGGTGGGGCGCAGGCTTGAGGAGTTGAGTTGGTCCGCGAAACACGCGAAAGGGCGGTAAAGGGGAAGTTATGTAGGGCAGACACTCTTGTCTGGCCAGTGAATCCATAGAAGGACAGACAGGAGTGTCTGTCCTACGTGGGAAGCAACTTCTGGGTGCATTTTGGGCGGGGGATGATTACAAGTGAGGGATGATGAATCGCCGACAGTTTCTTCAGACGACGACGGCCGCGGCGCTGGCATCTGGCTGGCCGAGGGGAATCTCCGCCGCTGTAGCGCGACGCAAAGCGCCGTTCCACGTCCTCTACAGCAACGACACGACGAACATCGTTTCATGCGCCAGCCCGTGGCACAAGAAGGGCGAGCCGTTCCGTAAGGAGATGTTGGAGGCAACGGTGGACGAAGTGGCAGGCACGGGCGTGGACGCACATTTGCTTCAGCCGGGCGTGGGCTGGATACCGTGGTGGCAGAGCAAGGTTTATCCAGCCGAGGAGCATTACCGTTGGTTCAAGGAACGCACCGGGTTCGATGCGGACAGTTTTGGCAAATACATGCTCGCGGGCGGCGACATGGTGAAGGTGTTTGTGGAGCGTTGCCGGAAGCGCGGGCAGGCCCCATTCATCTCGCTGCGGATGAACGACGGCCATCATTTGGAAAATGCCAATGCGAAAGACCGCCGGGCCGTCTGGGCCAGCAAGTTCTACGTCGAGCACCCGGAATACCGGCTGGGGCCGGATCCAGCGAAGTGGGAGCAGCACGTGCTCAACTGGGCCATACCGGAGGTGCGGGCACACAAGTTCGCGTTCATCCGGGAGCTTTGCGAGAACTACGATCTCGACGGTTTCGAGATGGATTTCATGCGGCACTACAGTTACTTCCAACTCGACAAGACGACAAGCGAGCAGCGGTGCGGCATCATGACTGCGTTCGTCCGTCAGGTGCGCGAGTTGCTCGACCGCACGGCGCGCGACGGCAAGCGGCGCTGGCTCTGCGCGCGTGTGCCGGCCTACACGTCGGCTCATGACCCGCTGGGGCTGGACCTGCCGGCGATGGTGGAGGCGGGGTTGGACATGGTCAACCTCTCGGCAAGTTACTTCACCGTGCAGCAGACCGATCTGGCCGCCATCCGACGCAGCGTGCCACAAGCAGCGGTCTATCTGGAGATGTGCCACTCGACTTGGAACGGCCGCAAACCAGTGGGAAAGGGTTACGACACGTTCCCATTCCGCCGCGCGACACCAGAACAGTTCTACACCGCGGCCCATCTGGCCTACGCGCGCGGCGGCGACGGCGTGAGCGCGTTCAACTTCGTTTATTACCGCGAACACGGCGGGCCAGGACGCGGGCCGTTCACGGAGCCGCCGTTCCACGTCTTCAAGCATCTCGGCGACCGCAAGTGGCTTGCGCGACAACCGCAGCATTACTTCCTCGCGTCGGGGTGGGGCAACCCGTTCGCGAAACCGCCTCTGCTGCCGCGAAAGATGGCGGCGGGCCAGACCGAGACGTTCACGCTTGATCTTGCGCCGCCGACGGGCGGTTGGAAACGCGACGGACGGTTGCGCATCCAGGGTGAGGACTCGCTCGGCGAGAGTCGCTGGACCGCGCGGCTCAACGGCCAGGAGTTCGCGGCGACCGACGACCTATCGGAGCCGTATCCAAACCCGTATCCGCCGATGCTGGGCAGACCGGAGGAACTGCGGGCGTGGAGCGTGCCGGCGGGCGTGTTGAAGGACGGCCTGAACCGGATCGAGATCACGATGGCGCAAGGCAAAGCGTTGAAACTGGCGTTTCTGGACCTCGCACTGTAGGACGGGCGTCCCGCCTGTCATTCCTTGCAGTCGTGTGCAGCCTGATTCCGCTCCGGCCTTGTGTTGCAGGCGATTGCATTGTTGATGCAGGCACGATAAAGTGCCGACCTGTTGATGAAAATAGCGCTGGCCCAACTCGACTACACCGTCGGCGACCTTGACGGGAATGCTGTGAAGATTCTCGACGCCTACCGCCACGCTTGCGGGCGCGGCGCGGAGCTGGTCGTGTTCAGCGAACTGGCAGTTTGTGGGTATCCACCGCGGGATTTGCTGCTGAAACAAAGTTTCGTTTCGGACACGAAGGCGACGCTGGAGAATATCGCGCGGGGAATGAGCGCGGCACCGGCAGTTGTCGGTTACGTGGATTTCAACGAGGAGAAAGCCGGCCGGCCGTTCCGCAACGCGGCGGCATTCATCGAGGGCGGACAGGTGCGGCAGCGCATCTGGAAGACGTTGCTGCCGACTTATGATGTGTTCGATGAGGACCGCTACTTCGAGCCGGCGGCGAGCGTGGAGCCGGTGCAGTGTGGCGCGACGCGGCTGGCGGTGACGATCTGCGAGGACATCTGGAACCAGGAGGCGTTCTGGCGCGGCAAGCAGGAGCGCAGCGGGCAGCCGCTCTATCAGCGCGATCCGGTGGGGGAATTGTGCGAGGCGGGCGCGGAGATCATCGTGAACATCTCGGCGTCGCCGTTCGTGCTCGGCAAGGAACGGCTGCGACACGATCTGATGACGGCGGCGGTGGGACATTACCAGCGGCCGTTGGTGTATGTGAACCAGGTCGGCGGCAACGACGAGTTGATCTTCGACGGCAACTCGATGGCGCTCGACGCGCAGGGGCAGTTGCTCGCCCAGAGCCGCGCGTTTGAAGAAGACCTCGTCATTGTGGACACGAACGCGGGCCAGCCTGTCCATTTTCATGCGCCGTGCGAGGAGGAATCGCTCTATCACGCGCTGGTCCTCGGTCTGCGCGACTACACCGGCAAATGCGGTTTCAAGGGCTTGGTGCTTGGCCTCAGCGGTGGGATTGACTCGGCGGTCGTTGGCGCGCTCGCGGCGGCGGCGGTCGGGCCGCGAAACGTCGTTGGCGTCTCGATGCCGTCGCGGTTTTCCAGCGACCACAGCAAGAGCGATGCCGAACTGCTGGCACATAACCTCGGCATCCGCTACATGACGATTCCCATCGAGCCGGCGCACAAGGCATTCCTGGAAATGATGGGTCACGTTTTCGCTGGGACGAAGCCGGACGCGGCGGAGGAGAACATCCAGGCGCGCGTCCGCGGCGTCATCCTGATGGCGCTATCGAACAAGTTTGGCAACATGCTCATCACGACCGGCAACAAGAGTGAGATGGCAACCGGCTACTGCACGCTCTACGGCGACATGTGCGGCGGTCTCGCGGTCATCAGTGACGTGCCGAAGATGTTGATCTACCGGCTTGCGCGTTGGATCAACCGCGACCACGAGATCATCCCGTCTGGCAGCATCACGAAGCCGCCGAGCGCGGAGCTGCGCCCGAACCAGACCGACCAGGACAGCCTGCCACCTTACGAAGATCTGGACCGGGTTTTGAAAGCTTACGTCGAGGAACATCGCTCGGTTGCGGACATCGTTGCCAGCGGCGAGAACGAGCGCATCGTCCGCGATGTGGCCCGGC
Source organism: Verrucomicrobiota bacterium (assembly GCA_026397915.1). Classification (GTDB taxonomy): domain Bacteria; phylum Verrucomicrobiota; class Verrucomicrobiia; order CAIQCK01; family CAIQCK01; genus CAIQCK01. Next base: position 188,764 of record JAPLTX010000045.1, on the reverse strand, counting down.
GGATAGACGTGAACGAATACAAACGGAAACAAGCGCCGCCCGGCCTGAAGGTCAGCGGCAAAGCCTTTGGCATTGGCCGCCGGATGCCGATCGCGCAGCGTTACGTTGAGCAAACGCGATGAAACACGATCTCTCACAGAAACTTTTTGCCGAGGCTCAGAAGCTGATTCCGGGCGGAGTGAACTCGCCGGTGCGGGCGTTTCGCGGTGTCGGTGGCGAGCCGTTTTTTGTCCTGCGCGGCAAAGGCTCTCGCATCTGGGACGTGGACGAGAACGAATACATAGACTACGTCGGCTCGTGGGGACCGCTCATCCTAGGCCACGCGCCGGCGTCGGTGGTGAAGGCGGTGACGGAAACGGCGCGCGACGGCATGAGCTTCGGCATTCCCAATCCGCACGAGATCCGGCTGGCGAAACTCGTGCGCGAGGCGTTTCCCTCCATCCAGAAAGTGCGATTCGTCAGCAGTGGCACGGAAGCGGTGATGAGCGCGATACGTCTGGCGCGTGGGTTTACGGGCCGCGACATGATCCTGAAGTTCGAGGGCTGCTATCACGGCCACGGCGACTCGATGCTGGTGAAGGCCGGCAGCGGTGCGCTCACACTTGGGCAGCCTGACAGCGCCGGTGTGCCAGCGGACCTTGCGAAGCTGACGCTGACCGTGCCTTTCAACGACCGCGTGGCAGTGGAATCCATGATTGCGGTTCACAGGAACGAAATCGCCGCCGTTATTGTTGAACCAATCCCAGCCAATGCGGGTCTATACCTGCCGAAGCCGGGCTTTCTGGAATTTCTCCGGAAGATCACTGCGGCGCACAACATCGTGCTCATCTTCGACGAAGTCATCAGCGGTTTCCGCGTCGCCAAGGGCGGCGTGCAGGAACTCTGCGGCGTGCGACCCGACCTGACGTGTCTCGGCAAGATCATCGGCGGCGGCCTGCCGGTCGGCGCGTTCGGCGGTCATGCGCACATCATGGACCAGCTCGCGCCGCTGGGGCCGGTTTATCAAGCCGGCACGCTCAGCGGGAATCCATTGGCGATGGCCGCCGGCGTGGCGACGCTGGAGGCGTTGTTCGGGGATGCGGACCTCTACAAGAAGCTCAATACCATCACGGCCGAGTTGGCGGTTGGCGTCGCGGCTGCGGCCAAGGAAGTTGGCGTTGGGATCGCGCAGAACCGCATCGGCTCGATTTTCTGCAACTTCTTTTGTGAAGAGCCGGTAACCGACTATGCCTCCGCGAAGCGCAGCGACACGAAGCGATACGCGAAGTTCTTCCACGCGATGCTGGAGCGCGGCGTTTATCTTGCGCCGTCGCAGTTCGAGGTCGGTTTCGTCTCAACAGCGCACACAGCCGCCGACATCGAGCAGACGATTCGCACAGCCAAGGAAGCTTTCCGGATGGTATGAGTTTTGGAACTGCCATCGTTGCTCTCGTCGCACTGCTCGGTGCGGCGTTGGATGTGGCAGGGCAGGTGCCGCCGCAGGGTGAGGTCTTTCCGCTGAGCCGCGTTCAACCCGGCATGCGCGGCAAAGCCTACACGGTGATGCTGGGCACGGAGGTCGTTCCTCTCGACGTGGAGATTTACGGCGTGCTGCACGATTTTATCGGACCGAAGAAAGATCTGATCATCGGCAAGCTCGTGGATGAGCGGACGAAGCTCACCGGTGCCGTCCACGGCATGAGCGGCAGCCCGCTTTACATCGAAGATAAAGTCGCCGGCGCGCTTAGTTACCGTCTCACGCAGTTTGAAAAGGAAGGCTGGTGCGGTTTCACGCCCATTGCGGACATGATCGAGGCCGGCGAGCCGGGTGGCGAGACTTCAAGGAAGGCTGGTCGGCTGGAGTCGAGCCTTGGTGGACAGCATTTTGCGAGTGGCGGTAACACGGGGATTCCACTTCTGCCGGGCGATTCGGGCGGTTTCCGGCCGCTGACGGGGCCGGTGACGATCGGCGGACTCGGCCCGAGGATGTTTGAGTGGTTGCGGTCGGAATTTGCGGCGCACGGTTTCGACGGGCGGCTGTTGCCAACGATGGGTGGCGGCGGCCAGGAGAGCAAGCTGCTGAAGACGCCGTTCGAGCCGGGCACGCCGGTGGCGGCGGTGCTCGCGACAGGCGACGTGCACATGGCGGGCACCGGCACGCTCACATGGCGTCGCGGTAACCGGGTGCTGGCTTTCGGCCATCCGATGTTTGGAAGCGGCAAGGTGGCGGTTCCAATGGCGCGCGCGGAGATCGTCGCCACCATCAGCAGCTACTTGATGCCGCACAAACTTTCCAATACGCGTCAGGTCGTCGGCACGATTTATCAGGATCGCCTCACGGCCATCGCGGGCGAGATCGGTCCCGTGCCGCCGATGTGTGAGCTGAACATCCGCCTTAGGACTCCGCGCGGCGAACGCAGCTTTCATAGCCGGCTCTACCAGCACGAATCCGTGACGCCGGCGATCGCGGCCTCGTGCGTAGGTCAGGCCTTGACGGACACGCTGGATTACTCTCGTGAGTTCGCGCTGGCGCTGCGGGGCGACATCGAATTGAAGAATCACGGCAAGATTCACGTGGAGAATTTCTATTCCGGCAGCGAGTCGTCCGACCACCTGGGTCCGATGAGAGAGGTTGCCAGCGTGTTGGGCGAACTGTTTGACAACCGGTTCGAGTTGCCGCAGATCGAGCGTATTGCGCTGGAATTGAATCTCAACGACGAGCGGCAGACGGTGCTGCTTGGCGAGGTGGTTGTGGACCGCGACAAGGCGAAGCCGGGTGAAACTGTTACAGTGCGCGCCGTGTTGAAGCCGTGGCGTGGCGAGCGGCGTGTGGCGACGTTGGAGTTTGTTGTCCCGGAGAACGTCCGCTCTGGTGAACTCGATATCTTTGTTGGAGACGCGACCGCAGCTGACGCCCTTGACGGAAAGAGCGGCCGAGTCCGCGTGGAGCGTCCGCAAAACCTCGGCCAGCTCGTAAGTGTGCTAAACCAGCGGCGACCGCAAAACGCGCTCTACCTGCGCGTGACACGCAAGGCCGACGGCATAGTAGTGGCGGACCAGCGGATGCCCGCGCTGCCGCCGTCGGCGATGCAGCTATACGATTCAAATCGCACGATGCTGGAGGCTGCGCGGATCGAGCGCGTGGATGTTGTCGAGAAGCGCCTGCCGCAAAACGCGGTGGTTCGCGGCAGCCAGGTGTTGAAGGTGAAAGTAGAGTAAACCGAGATGCCCATGAAATTGTTTGTCATCACATGCCTTCCGGTCATGGTCGTCAGCGTTGCGCTGGCAGTGGAAATGCAGAGGTTTACCAAGGACACCTATGAAGATTTCGCGAAAGGCGACGCACGGGGCATCTCGATCACTGAGAAAGGCCAGCTTCGCCTCGCGCCGGCGGTGAAGAAAACCTGCGACGTGCCGCTGCCGATCGTCTGGGCGGCGGTGCGCGACTCGAAGGGCAACGTCTATCTTGGTGGCGGAGAGGGCAAGGTGCTGCGCGTTGGGAGTGATGGCAAGGCGGTGGCGTTCTTTACTGCGAAGGAACTGGAGATTCACGCGCTTGCTGTGGACGCGAAGGACAACGTCTATGCGGCCAGTTCGCCGGACGGGAAGGTCTATCGCATCGCGCCTGACGGCAAATCATCGGTATTTTACGATCCGCCGGACAAGTATATCTGGGCGCTGGCGTTCGACGGCGCGGGAAATCTGTTCGTCGCGTGCGGCAGCAAGGCGGCGATCTACAAGGTCACGCCCGCCGGCGTCGCGGAGAAGTATTTCGCGAGCGACGAAACGAACGTCGTCTCGCTCGGCTTCGACAAGAACGGCCGATTGCTCGCGGGGTCGCATCCCGGCGCTTACCTCTATCGTTTCGACGGACCGGACAAAGGCTTTGTTGTTTTCGCCTCGTCGTTGAAGGAGATGAAGGCTGTCGCGACCGACGCGAAGGGTTGCGTGTATGCTTTGGCGCTTGGCGAAACTGAGGCGGTGGCTGCGGTCGTAACATCGCCGGGTGCTGCCGCGGCGAAACCGGAGGAAAAGAAAGTCACGCGCAAGAGCGAGTTGTATCGAGTGCATCCCGACGGCTTCACGGAGTTGCTGTGGGCGGGCAGGGACGCAACCGCGTTCTCGCTGGCGGTCGCGGCGGATGGCGCGGCGTTGGTTGGCACTGGCGAGAAGGGCGTTATCTATGGCGTTCGCAGCCGTCATGAGATCGCAACGCTCGCCAAACTCGAAGGCCAGCAGGTGACATCGCTGCTGGCGACGGGGCAGGGGAGTTGGGTGGCGGTGACCAGCAACCTCGGCGCAGTCTGGAGCATCGCGCCGAATCGCGCCACCGAAGGAACGTGGGAAAGCGAGGCGCTCGACGCCAGAATGCTCTCGACGTGGGGGCTTGTGTCCGTAGCGGGCGATATTCCCGCCGGCGCGCGCATGTCCGTCGGCAGCCGCAGCGGCAACACGGAGAAGCCGGAGAAAACATGGAGCGACTGGAGCGACGCGACGCGGCGAGGTGACAACTTCGCGTTGAAGAGTCCGGCGGCGCGTTACTTGCAACTGCGAGTGAAGCTCGCAGGCCAGGATGCGGCGCGCGCGGCGGTGTTGGATCGCGTAACGGTTTTCTACACGGCGCGCAACGTGCGGCCGGTCTTCGGCAAGCTGACGATCCACGACGCTGGCTCCGGTTTGCAGAAGGTGTCGCAGCCGGACCCTCCGGTGATGGGCACGCTCGACATGATGGTCTCTTCGAGCGCGCGGCGTGATCCGATGGACTCGGCGCGCAAACAGCGTGTCCAAGTCGTGAACCAACCGGGACTGCGCACCGCAGCGTGGACCGTTGCTGATTACAACCTCGACCCGATGACCTTCGATGTTTACCTCCGCGCCGAGGGTGATCCCGCGTGGAAACTGCTGGCGGACAAAACGAGCGACTTGTTTTTCACGTTTGACACGCGCTCATTCCCCGACGGTTACTATCGCATGAAGGTCGTCGCCACCGACGCGCCGGGAAACCCAGCAGGCAAAGGGTTGACCGCAAGCATTGAGGGCGCCGCGTTCGCCGTGGACAACACGCCACCTGCGATCACCGTGCGCAGCGCGCGGGTGGCTGGGGGCGTGTTGACGGTGAAGTTTACTGTCGCCGACGCCCTTACTCCAATTACCTTGGTGGAAGTCTCTGCCGATGGTCGCGACTGGTTCCCTGCCTTGCCGCCCGCCGCTGAGACCGGAGCGCGGGAACAGGAATTCACTGTCCGTTTGCCCGGCGCGAAATCCGTATTGCTGCGCGCTCGGGATGAAGTCGGCAACGTTGGCGCGGCAAAGGCAGTGGTGAAGTAAGCGCCGTCGCGCTGGCGCTACACAATCTCCACCGGACACTGGGGCAGGCTCTCGATGAACGCGCGGCCGTATCGCTTGGTGAGGACGCGGTTGTCGAGGATGGCGACGATGCCGGTGTCGGTCTTGCTGCGAATGAGACGGCCAACGCCTTGACGCAGTTTCAGGACCGCTTCCGGCAGCGAATACTCCATGAACGCGTTACCACCGCGGGCTTCGATGGCTTCGAGCCGCGCCTCGGTTAGTGGATGGTCCGGCACGGCGAACGGCAGCCGGGTGATGATGACGTTGGAGAGCGCCTCGCCGGGCACGTCCACGCCTTGCCAGAAACTGTCGGTGCCGAACAGGACCGAGTCCACATCCTCCTTGAACTTCTTCAGCATCGTCGAACGCGGCATGCCGCTGCCTTGCACGAGGCATTGGAAGCCCGATGACGTGAAGAACATCTCCAAATCCTCGGCGACGTCGCGCATCAACTTGTAACTGGTGAAGAGCACGAACGCCTTGCCGTGCGTCAGCTTCACGAAGTGCCGCACCCACTTGCCGACGGCTGCGCGGTAATCGGGTGAGTTCGGGTCGGGCATTTCTTTCGGGACGTAGAGCTTCATCTGCTGCTCGTAGTCGAACGGCGAGCCGACGGCGATCGCCTCCGTTTCGTCCGCGCCGACGCGCTTGAGGAAGTAATCGAGCCGGTTTTGGACGGCGAGCGTCGCACTGGTCATGACGACCGATGGAAACGACGCGAAAAGCAGTTCGCGCAACTCCTCGCTGACATCCACCGGCGCGGCGCGAAGCTCCACCTGCGGCTGGCGGCGGCCGCTTCGCTCGACCCAGTAAACGAACTCTGGGTCCGCCTGGCCGAGAAATGCTCCGAGTTGCTTCCGTGTGTCGTTGACACGGCGGACCATCTCGCGCAATTCATCACGGTCTTCGTTATCGTCGCTGAGGGACTTGCCGATGTCCACGAGCCGGTCGCGCAACGTGGCCAGCGGCGTGTCGAGGGAGTTCAACACGATGTCCGGCTGGCGCACGCGGAGAGTGCTCGCGTTCGGCTTCCAGTGCGCAGCGTCGTCCACGCTGCGGAAGAAGTCGTCGCTGCGATGGAGCACGTCATCCACTGCGCGAACGGCTTCGCCGGCGTTCTTGAAAAGAGATAGCAGTCCTTTTTCCGTTTTTGGGTTCCAGAGGCGGTGCAGCAGCCAGCGCAGGCCGCTTTCGGAGAGGCCGATCCCAATGTGGTCGGCGGCGACGGACTCGACGGTGTGGGCTTCGTCGAGGATGACGAACTCAAATTCCGGCAACAACACGCCCTCGCTTTCCTCGCTCTCGGCACGCAACGCGATTTCCGAGAAGAAGAGGTGGTGGTTGACCACGAGCACGTCGGCGGTGCGCATCCGCCTGCGCGCTTCCTGATAGAAACACTTGCACTCCTTCTCGCACTTCTGCGCCGAGCAAAGGCCGCGTTCCGAGCAAACCTGCGCCCAGACGTTCGGGTCCGGCTCGAGGTCGAAGTCGGAGCGGCTGCCGTCCTGCGTGGTGGCGGCCCATTTGGCAATGCGGTGCAACTCTGCCTGTTCGGTGGACAGGAACAACCCATCGGCGGAGCGCATGGCTTTCTTCAGCCGGCAGGGACAGAGATAGTTGGCGCGGCCTTTGACGAGTGTGGCGCTGAACTGAACGGGCAGGATCTTCGCCAGCGCGGGGATGTCTTTGCCCATGATCTGCTCTTGAAGATTGATCGTGTAGGTGGAGATGACGGCGCGGCGCTTGTTCTCGACGGCGTGGAGGATGGCGGGCGCGAGGTAGGCGAAGCTCTTGCCGACGCCGGTGCCGGCCTCAACGGCGAGATGGCGGCGGTTGGAGAGCGCGTTGGCGACGGCCTCGGCCATGCGGAGTTGCTGCGGGCGGAACTCGAACGCCTGTCCCGCGCCGCCGGACGTCGCCAGCAGACCGCCGGGGCCAAAGTAGTCGCTCATCTTCGCGGCCAGCGCGCCGTTCGGGACAAAGTTCGCAGGTGCAATCATTGCGTTACTTCTAGCACATAGCGCGGTGAGTTGCCGAGTGAGAGTCGTCTTGGGCCGCGCAAGACGTCATTCTGTGAGGAGGTGGGGTTGTTGATCCGCAGGCCCCTCCCAAAAGCAGCGTTGCAAAGTCCGACATATCGAATTAAATATCCGAAACAGTCCGCTAAGTAACTGTCGGTGAAAAAGAGACTATGCGTTACATACTGTTTGCAATGATGCTCATGGTGGTGACGGGTTGCCATCTTGCGGTCGCTGCTGAGGGCCCGCTGGCGATGACGCTTCCCGAAGGATGGAGGTTGGAATACAAGGGGGACAATGGAGTGGATTTCTACTCGGTGACGCCGGCGATAGCCAGCAACGGACTTCTGATGTTTTTCAAATGGCCGCCTCCGGCAAGACCCGAAGAGATTCCGGCCTTGGTGAGGAAACTGGCCGACGGGTTCGTGAAGGCGGCGGCGAGGACGGGCAAATATAAGCTGACCAGCAAACAATATGAAGTTGAACGGTTGGAGGGCGAACACTGCACGGGAAACCACGCCGCGTTCTGGTTTAAGAGCGGGACGGACGATCAGGTGCAGGGGATATTCATGCTGAACGTGGACGGCCAGATTTGGAACGGACAGTTTACCGGTCAATCGGAAAACTGGCTACAAGCGTTGAGGTTGCTGAAGACGATCAAGAAGAAGGGTTGATGAGATCGCGTAGGCGGAACGCCGCTTCGGTGGGGTTGCTTGCTCCAGCGGCTTCTTTCGTTCCGTAACAGCGCGGGCGTTGACACTTTTCGCGGGGAAGTGCTAATGTCCACGGCGTTTCCGAGTGATTTCGATTCGGCAAACAAAGATATAGCGAGCTATGGAAACGTTGCTCAACAGCAATGTGTTGGTGCTGAACAGGCTCTGGCAGGCGGTCAATATCTGCTCGGTAAAGCGGGCGTTGACGCTGCTCTTCGAGGGCCATGCGGAGGTCGTGTGTGCGGAGAACGGCGCGTTCAATACGTTCGACTTCGGCGAGTGGCGCAGTTTCTCCGAGCGGTTTCCTCACGAAGAGGAGAGCATCCACACGATCCGGTTTCGCATCCGCATCCCGAAGGTGGTGTTGCTGCTGTTTTTCGACCGGCTCCCGCACAAAGAGGTGAAGTTCACCCGGCACAACATTTTTGAGCGCGACGCCAACACCTGCCAGTATTGCGGCAAGGTGTTCGAGCGGCGAGACTTGAACATTGACCACGTCGTCCCACGTGACCGCGGCGGCACCACCGTCTGGGACAACGTCGTTTGCTCCTGCATCCCGTGCAACACCCGCAAGGCCAATCGCACGCCGGCCGAGGCGGGCATGCGGCTCATCCGCAAGCCCAAGCGGCCGAAGTGGCGCCCATTCGTGCAGGTGACCATTCCCAAGCCCGACGAAAGCTGGAAACACTTCCTCGATATCGCCTACTGGAACGTGGAACTTGGCGAGGATACGTCTTAGCGGCTTGATGACAATTCCCCGCCGCGACCAGCCTCGACGCATCCCGTCGGGGCTGATTGCTTTTTGACACCCTCTGTCAACCTCGCTACAGTCGTTCCGTGGACGCTCAACTACAAACCAAGTTCGACCGCCTGCGCGATCTGCTGCGAGGTTATGGCAGTGTGCTTGTGGCCTATAGCGGTGGGGTGGATTCGGCTTTTCTGGCGCGCGTGGCGCACGACACGCTCGGGGCGAAGGCGCTCTCGGTGATTGCCGATACGCCCAGCCTGCCGCGGCGCGAACTGGCCGAGGCGCTTCAACTTGGCAAGGAGTTTGGTTTCCCGGTTCGAGTCGTGAAGACGGACGAGTTCGACAACGCTGACTATGTCGCCAACCCGCCGAACCGTTGCTACTTTTGCAAGCACGAGCTGTTTGACAAACTGGTGCCCGTCGCAAAAGCCGAGGGGATGGCGGTGATCGTTTACGGCGAAAACGCGAGCGACATCGGCGACTTTCGGCCCGGCGCGGAGGCGGCGGTGAAGTTTGAGGCTCGCGCGCCGCTCAAGGAAGCCGGTCTCACGAAGGCCGACATCCGCGCCTTGTCCGCTGCGCTTGGCCTGCCCACGGCCCAGAAGCCGCAGATGGCGTGCCTCAGTTCCCGCGTGCCTTACGGTGAGCCGGTGACACCGCAAGCGTTGGCGATGATCGAGGCTGCCGAGAATGCGCTCTGGGACCTCGGCTTCCATGACGTGAGAGTGCGACACCATCGCGGCGGGGCGAACGGTGCAGTGCCGTTTGCGCGCATCGAGGTTGCGCCTGACCAGATCGCGCGGCTGACGGGGGACAACGTCCGCGAAACGATCGTCAACCGCCTCAAAGAGATTGGCTATGCCTACGTCGCGCTCGATCTTCAAGGCTACCGCCGCGGCAGTGCCAACGAGGTGCTGAAGCCGGCAGAAACCGGTAATTAGTGACCAGCATTCAGTGCGCGTAAACCTCATAGCAGCTTCACTGATTACGACTTATTGATCACTTGCTCAAATGACCGACAAACCTTCCAAGTTGAAAATTGCCGGCCGCGAATTCACCTCGCGTCTGCTGCTCGGCACGGGCAAGTTCGCGTCCAACGAGCAGATGCGCGATGCCATCGTCGCCAGCGGCAGCGAGATCGTCACCGTCGCCTTGCGGCGCGCCGATCTCAGCGGTCAGCACGACCGTTTCGCGAATATCCTCGAGTTCATTGACGCCAAACGCGTGCAACTCCTGCCGAATACCAGCGGCGCGATGAATGCCGACGAAGCTGTTCGCCTTGCCAGACTCGCCCTCGCTGCCGGCCTCGGCAACTGGGTGAAACTGGAGATTCATCCCGACCCGCACTACCTGCTGCCTGATCCGATCGAGACGTTGAAGGCCGCCGAGGTGTTGGTGAAGGAGGGTTTCATCGTGCTGCCCTACATCAACGCTGACCCGGTGTTGGCGAAGCGTCTGGCCGACGCCGGTTGCGCCACGGTCATGCCGCTTGGCTCGCCCATCGGCAGCGCTCGCGGCATTGAGACGCGCGCGCAGATCGAGATTATCTTGGCACAAACCACCGTTCCCGTTGTGGTGGATGCCGGATTGGGCGCGCCCAGCCACGCCGCAGAGGCAATGGAACTTGGTGCCGGTGCCGTCCTTATCAACACCGCCATTGCCGTCGCCGCCGACCCGATTCGCATGGCCCGCGCTTTCAAAGCCGCCGTCGAAGCCGGCCGCGACGCCTACGAGATCGGCCTTGCGCCGCGCTCGCAGGAAGCGCAGCCGACCAGCCCATTAACGGGATTCTTGGAGCGGTGAACGGAGCTTTGTATGACGACCGTCGGCAAGTTCATCCACCAAGCCGAGGCGTCATTGGCGTTATCACGGTTGCAGGCGGCAGGAATCGAGGGATTTCTATTTGATGAGATCAGCCTTGCCGTGGTCGGAGCGGGCACGACTGCCATCCCGATCCGGTTGGAAGTATCTGACGAAGATGCCGAAAAGGCCGGCCGTATCTTGCGAGGCGAGGAAGGGGCCAGACCGCTGGCAGATGATTTCGTTCCGCCGGAGGGGACAGAGGTGGTTGAGGGCAATTTTCCGAAAGTCACGGCCAAGGAAGTCGGCTCTGCCTTTATCAAGGGCGGCATCCTGACGCTGATTACGGTCGGCCTGCCTGGCTTGGCCGCCGTGGTCGGCGGTGGGATGCGTGCGCCGACCATCGGCGATTTACTGCTGTTGTTTGTCATCGGTGGCGTAGGAGGCGCGGTCATGCACGTGTGCCACGAGGGAGAGAAGAAATCGCGGGAAGCGGAAGAAGATTCATGCAGTGATTCAGATCCTCCCGACAAACCAGTGAACCGTCACTGATTTGCCGCTGCACCGCGATGTCAGGCAAACTTGCGCAACGGGGTGGGTTCGGGCTAACGTTTCCTCATGCACCAACTGAGCATCTTGACGAACCCCGCTGTGGTTAGGCGGATGACAGCGTTTTTGTAAGCAAATGAGTTTTGTCAGTGTCTTCAACGAGCTCCCGCTTGCTGACCTCGCGAAACTTGCTGAGCGCGCAACGGCGGTTGACGTAGAGCGTGCGCTTGCTCGTGGAGCGCATCGCTCGCTGTCCGATTTTGCGGCGCTGATCTCGCCGGCGGCGACGCCGTTCCTGGAGGTGATGGCGCGGGAGAGCCACGCGCTGACAGTGAAGCATTTCGGCAAGGCGATGCGTCTTTTCGCGCCGGTGTATCTTTCCAACGAGTGCATCAACAACTGTAAATACTGCGGCTTCTCACGGGACAACTCGGTCCTGCGCACGACGCTGACCGTGGAGCAGGCGATGACGGAGACGCGGCATCTCGTGGCGGAAGGCTTCCGCAACATCCTGCTCGTGGCGGGTGAGCATCCGAAGTTTGTCTCGAACAGCTACCTGTGCGATTGCGTGGCGGCGTTACACGCGGCGGGCGTGCCTTCGATCAGCATTGAGGTTGGTCCGCTGGAAACGGACGATTACCGGCCCATGGTCGCGGCGGGTTGCGAAGGGCTGGTGGTTTATCAGGAGACCTACAACCGCGATGTCTATCGCGAGATGCACACAGCGGGGCCGAAGAAGGATTTTGATTGGCGGTTGGAGACGCCGGAGCGCGGCTGCGCTGCGGGCTTCCGGCGGCTCGGCATTGGCGCGTTGATTGGCCTCTGGAAGTGGCGTGAGGAGGCCATCGCGGTGGCGGCGCACGCGGAGTATCTGCTGAAGAAATGCTGGCGTGCGCAGCTCACAGTGTCTCTGCCGCGGCTGCGGCCCGCAGCGGGCGAGTTTGAGCCACGGCATCCAATGACCGACCGCGAGATGGCGCAGTTCGTGTGCGCGTTGCGGTTGACGTTTCCGCACGTCGGCCTCGTGCTGAGCACGCGCGAGTCGCCGTGGTTGCGTGACGGGTTGATTCCGCTTGGCGTCACACAGATGAGTGCGGGCAGCCACACGGAACCGGGCGGTTACACGGGAGCCGGCAGCGAAACACTGCACCGGACGGAGCATGGTAAAATCGTCGAGGTTGCGGCGATCTCGTCCGAAGGCGAGCATTGTTGCGCGACGGAGCAATTTGTGATAGCGGACATGCGCTCGGCGGCGGAGGTAGCTGCCAAGCTTCGTTCGCTGGGTTACGAGCCAGTCTGGAAGGACTGGGATCCGGCGTTATCTGAAAGCACGGTGCCATGAAAGCGACTGCCATCATCACTGCCAACGGCAAGCCGGCGACCATCGAGTTGCCGTGCCGGATCACGGATTTCATCCAGCGGCAGGGCCTGGACCCACGCATCGTCATCGTCGAACACAACGGCGAACCGCTGCGCCGCGACCAGTTCGTAAATGTGGAACTGAAAGAGGGCGATAAGTTGGAAGTTGTCCGCATCGTGGCCGGAGGCTGAACCGTTTATGGATTGGTTTTACGCGTTTATCATTGGCGTTGTCGAAGGCATCACGGAGTTTCTGCCGATCTCGTCCACCGGTCACCTGCTCATCCTGGAGCACGCGCTGGACGTCCGGAAAAGTGACCTCTTTAACGTCGTCATCCAGTGCGGCGCGGTCGTGGCAGTGTTGCCGTTGTTTCCGGACCGGCTGCGGCAGGTTTTCTTCCGCTGGCGTGAACCGGAGGCGCGCGACTTCATCATCAAGCTGGCTGCGGCGTTTGTGATCACCGGCATCGGTGGCGTCATTCTGGAGAAGCTCCATTTCAAGTTGCCCGAGGAAACCGTGCCAGTCGCAATGGCGTTGATGATCGGCGGCGTGCTCTTTCTGGTGATCGAGTGGTGGCTCGAGAACAAGGAGCCATTGGGCAACCTGACGTGGGCAGTGGTGGTCGCGGTGGGCGTTGGACAGTTGATCGCCGCAGTGTTCCCCGGCACGTCGCGTTCGGGTTCGACCATCCTGTTGATGCTGGCGCTGGGCATGAGCCGGCCGGCAGCAACAGAGTTTTCGTTTCTCGTCGGCATTCCCACGATGTTGGCGGCGGGCGGACTGAAGATATTCAAGGCGCTGCATCATCCTCCGCCGGGAACCGAGCCGGAGAACTGGCTGTTGCTGCTTTGGTGCACGGTGGTCTCGGCGGTGGTGTCGTTCATTGCCGTGAAGTGGCTGCTGCGCTACATCCAGACACACACGTTCATAGGCTTCGGCTGGTATCGCATTCTTGCGGGCGCGGTGTTGTTGTTCTGGGCTGCGCAGTAAGCAGGCTGGGAGCGGTTGTGGGCGCGCTCAGCAGAACTTCGCCAGCAGCGGCGCGATGGCGAGTGCGGGCAGGAAGTTCGCGAGCGGCAGCCGCTTGATCTCCAGCAGCATCAGGCCGATGCCGACAATCATGAGGCCGCCGACGGCGGTCATTTCGTTGATCATCGGGTCGGTCAGCACGCGTTGCAGCGGGGCGGCGGCGAGCGTGATGCCGCCTTGGTAAACCAGCACTGACACGGCGGAGAACAGAACGCCCCAGCCCAGTTCAGCCGCAAACACCATCGCAGCAAAGCCGTCCATGAACGACTTGATGGCGAGGGTTTTGTAATCGCCGCTGACGCCGTCCTGGATGGAGCCGAGCAGCGCCAGCGGGCCGACGCAGAACAGCAGGCTCGTCGTCACGAAGCCTTCGGTGAAGCGGTCGTTGTCGCCGCGCTTGAACTTCGATTCCAGCCAGCGACCCAGCGCGTCCAGCCGGTCTTGCAACCGCCACCATTCGCCGAGCAACGCGCCGATGAGCAGACTGGCGAGCACGATGAAGATGTTGGCGGTCTTGAGCGCCATCTGGAAGCCGAGCAGAAGCGTTATCAGTCCCAGCCCTTGCAGCACGATGCGTTGGAACCGTTCCGGAAGCGCGCGGTGCAGAAAAAGCCCGACGCAGCCGCCCACGAGAACGGTGCCGACGTTAATCAGGGTGCCAACCATGAGATGAGTCTAGCGGAAGTAGTGAAAGATTCGCAATACCCGCCAGCGACCGGTATTGGAATGCGGCTCGGTTTGGGATCGGTTTCTCGCTTGCTTTCTCGGACTGCGACCGGAGAATCGGGGCGCGTGAAGACCCTGCGTGTGCTCGGAATCTATTCGGTGGCAGTGCTGGCGGTGGCGCTGGTGTTGTCGTTCCCGACGCAATGGGTTTGCGAACACTTCGGTTGGTTTGCAGGGAAGCCTTGGGGAAAATTCTTCAAGCGTTGCACAATGGTCACTGCGGTGGCGGCTCTGTGGCCGTTGTTGCGGGAGTTGGGCATGGCGAATCTGGCACAACTGGGACTGCGATCAAAGGTGGTGCTGGCCGTGCTTCGAGCGGTTACCGGATGGGCGTTGGCGTTTGGAGCGATGATGTTGCTCGGATGCGCGGCGCTGTTTGCGGGGCATCGGGTGTGGGATGGCTTTGCGTGGCTGGATGCAATGAAGCCATTGGCGGTTGGCGTGGGAGTGGGTGTTTTTGAGGAGTTCTTTTTTCGGGGAGTCCTCTTTGGCGCGCTACGGCGTGATTGGGGCGTGGCGCAGGCGTTGTGGGTGAGCAGTTTGCTCTATGCGGGTCTGCATTTTTGGAGCGCGCCGCCCGCACAAATGGCGGGTGTATTGCCGGCAATGGTGTCGCTGACGGCATTGGGAGCGTTGCTGGCGTGGTGTTACGTGCGGTCAGGTTCCCTGTTCCTGTCCATCGGCGTCCACGCGGGCGCGGTGGCGGCGTTGCGGATACTGCTGGCAGTGACGGAAGATGGCGGGGAGAACTTGGGCTGGCTATTTGGGTCGGGAGCGTTCGAGTTGGTGAACGGGCTTGCCGCGTGGCCGGCGCTTGCTTTGTTGTGGCTGGCGCTGGCGGGTTTCGAGCGGCTCATTACGAGGTTCTATGATCGGAGTGATCAAGGAATGGGTAAACGTCGCGCTGGAACTGTTTTATCCGGCTGATTGCGCCGTCTGCAAAGGAACGCGCGAGGCTGGTGGCCGCAGCATGCTTTGCGGCAAGTGTGCCAAGGACTTGCAGCCGTTGCGGCGGCCGTTCTGCGAGCGGTGCAGTTTGCCGTTTGAAGGCTTGGCCGGCGAGGGCTTCAGGTGTTCGCACTGCGCGGACAAGGTATTTCACTTTGAGTGCGCCGTCTGCGCCTGCCGCCTGATGGGCGTGGCGCGGGAATGCATCCACCGGTTCAAATACAACGGCGCGCTTTGGCTGGGGCCGGAGCTGGCGGAGTTACTCATCGCGGTGGCGCGGGACCGGATCGAATGGGACAAGGTGGATTGTGTGACACCGGTGCCGTTGTTTCCACCGCGGGAACGGCAGCGGCATTTCAACCAGGCGGAGTGGTTTGCGCGGCGGCTGGTGCGCGCCTTGCCAGCGGCGTTGAGCGTTGGGAACCTGCGACGGACGCGCGACACGGCGACACAGGCGTTTCTCAACGCGTCGGAGCGCGTGGAGAACGTGCGTGGTGCGTTCGCGCTCCGCCGGCCTGCGGAATTCATGAAACGGCGCGTGGTGGTGGTGGACGACGTATTTACCACTGGAGCGACGACGAACGAGTGTGCTAGGGTGCTGCGCACTGCGGGCGCCGCATCGGTGATGGTGCTGACGGTGAGCCGCGGTTAATAAGACACGAAGTTTATGGTCGAAGCAAAAAAATCAAAAGTGCCCAAGACGCCGGCGAAGCGTGTGGAGATACCGGAAGGACTTTGGACGAAGTGCAAGAGTTGTGGCGAGGCGATCTACACGCGGGAATTGGACCAGAACCTGCGGATTTGCCTGAAGTGCGGCTTCCATTTCCCGCTGGGCGCATGGCAGCGTATTGCGTCGCTGGTGGAGCAGGGGAGTTTTCAGGAGATGGACAGCGAAATGATCTCGGTGGACGCGCTGAAGTTTACCGGCGTCTCAGCCTACGCCGACAAGCTCAAGCAGAACCGCGAGGAAACCGGCCTGAAGGACGCCGTAATCACCGGTCTGGGCCTGATGGGGCCGCATCGCGTGGGGTTGGCAGTGATGGATTTCCGGTTCCTCGGCGCGAGCATGGGATCGGTGGTTGGCGAGAAGATTACACGGCTTATTGAGCGCAGCACCAGCGAGCGGATGGCGTGCGTCGTCGTGAGCGCCTCCGGTGGCGCGCGAATGTATGAAGGAATGCTGTCGCTGATGCAGATGGCCAAGACGTCGGCGGCGTTGACGCGGCACGCGCAAGCGCGGCTGCCTTACGTGAGCGTGCTGACGAATCCGACCTACGCTGGCGTGATGGCGAGCTTCGCCAGCCTCGGCGACATCATTGTGGCGGAGCCGAGCGCGCTGATTGGATTTGCCGGGCCGCGGGTGATCAAGGATACGACGCAGTCGGAATTACCGCGAGGTTTCCAGACGGCGGAGTTTCTGTTGGAGCGCGGGCTGATTGACCTGGTGGTTCACCGCAAGCAACTCAAGGCGACGCTGGCGAAAGTGATTGATTACCTCTTGCCTGCAGTTCAGCCGGCAGTGACGGGTTAGCGAACCGGCGGATTGGTAGGCGAAAAGCAGGGGGCAGAAGAACCAGGGAAGAAAACTATCACGCTCGGAGTTGTTTTTGTTGCCCGTTGTTCTATTCACCTGTCGTCGTTCTGGAGCCAGACAAGAGTGTCTGGCCTACGGTTGCACGGCGATGATTTCGTGGATCTCCACCTTCGGGACGTTCAGGCGCAGTTGGCCATCGCGGTAGTCGGTTGCCAGCGGGCGGGCGCCAGGTTCGAGTGTGACGGCGGCGGGGTTGCGAGGCAGGCGGAGGGTGATGTCGAGCGGGCCGATGGGCGGGATGGTCTCGATGATGGACTGCGTCTTGTGTGGGCCGCCCGCGTTGACGAGGTTGACGAGGAGCTTGCCGTGATTGCGCGCGAGGCAGACATCCACCTCGTTGGAGCCTTTCACTTCGACCATCGGCTTCGGGAACAGTTGGCGTGCGAGGTCGTTTAGCGACCGCCGCAACGGCTCCGGCCGCTCTCGCAGATACGTCTGCCCGCTGAAGCTCGAACAAGCGACCTTGCCCTGGCCATACGTGGCGATCTTGGTTTCACCTTCCAGCTTGCCGCCAAGCTCTCGTTCAAACAGCTTTGCAGCACTCGGTCCGATGAGGAGCAGGTTGCCACCGGCTTTGACGTAGGCGGCAAGGCTATTGCGGAATTTCGCGTCGAGGTATTCGCACTCTGGCACGACGATGAGCGGATAGTCGCGCAGCCGGCCGGCGAGTTGATGTTCGCCGAGCACTTCGACGGACCACTGGCCTTCCAGCAGCGCATGGAGCGCGCCGTTGATCCGCGTCAGGTCGCGCGAGAAGAGTCCGTTCGCCCGGCGATACTGGTCGGTGGTCGAGAGCAGCAGGCCCACCTGCGGCACGGTCTGCGCGTGATGAGAGATCGCCTGCCGGGCGCGGCAGAACGTCGCCACCTCGGCCATCACGGGCATCTCGTTCAAGCGCACCGAGCCGTCGCGGTTCTGGGTGAAGTAAGCCTGAAAGCCGCCTCCCATCGCGAGAACCACGGCGGCCTCGCGTTGCAACTGCGCGGCGGTCTTCTGGGCGCGCGTGGGCTTGGTGCTGAAGCTCCATGCCATCAAGTCCCACGGCGTGCCCTGCCGCGCGAGATAGCGCGCCGAGAGACGTGCGGAGTTGACGCTGTCCTGCGGCGAATAATCGCCCGACAGAAAATCCACCGGCGCGCTCACCGGCTCGGCCATGTGGTCGGTGAAGGCCCAGTTGCTACATATTTGGAAGTTCGGGTTCGTCTTCTTCACCTCGGCGATGTAGTGGCGCAGATACTTGCGGAACATCTCGCGGTGGAACTGGAGGAACTCGAACCAATGCGGATCCGCCGGCTTGCGTGGCACGTTGGTGATGCCGGTAGCTTTGCGGAACGCCGCCAGCGCCGCCGCGCCGTAATCCTGCACCGACGCCCAGCACTCGCCGTCCACCCACGCGCCGTCCACGCCGTAGTCGCCGGCCAGTTCGCGGAGTTGCGGGATGAGCAGCTTCTCGGCGTAAGGACCAAAGAACGATGTGGCGCGTTCGCTGGGTTTGCCGTTGGCGTTGATGGCGGCCCAGTCGGGATGCTCCTTGACGGCTTTTGAGTCCCACACGCCGGAGTAGTGCATGTAGAGGCCGACGCCATGTGTGGCCGTGACTTCGCGCCAGACGCGTAGCGGATCGCCGACGATACGCGGCGCTTGATAGCCGACCTTCGTCGGATAACTCGATATGCCTGGATGGCCTTTGCAGTCAATCTGGAGGTAGTCGGGATGAACGAGGTTGATGATGTTCTCGACCATCGCGGGCGTCGTGTTCGCGCCGACGTTGGTGCAATCCTTGTTTGCGTGGAAGTCGAAGTGGATGCCGAAGAAACTGTCCGCGCGCTTGAGCCGCTTCGGTGTCGCGGCGGCAGCAGTCACGACTGCGACGGCGGCAAGCAAGAGCGAAACGATGGGAAAACGGAGTTTGTGGAGCGTGCTCATGATGAGAGAATCCGGGTTCAGGGCTTGGCCGCAGCGTTGCCGCCAGCCTTGATGCTGAAGTCGTCGTAATGGACGTCCACGGGATTGGTCGTCAGACTCACCAGTGTCTTATGGTCGTGGCCGATGCCTTCGGACTGGAATGTCCCTACTACTTTCCCATCGAGGCAGACTTCGACGCTGTCGGCCCTCGTGCGGGCCACCAGCGTATGCCAGTCCTGCAACGTCAGCTTCACGGGCTGGCTCTTGGACTTGGTTTGCAGAAACGCCTTGTCCGCATCGCTCAGTCCCGCGGGGGATTTTCGCTTTTCGTAGATGCTATTGCAAAAGTTGCCCGTCTTCGCATCGGCGATGTTCACGGCCGCCGGGCTGACGCTGACGCTGCAAATG
The DNA here is from genome assembly GCA_026397915.1 of Verrucomicrobiota bacterium. Taxonomy (GTDB): domain Bacteria; phylum Verrucomicrobiota; class Verrucomicrobiia; order CAIQCK01; family CAIQCK01; genus CAIQCK01. Next base: position 169,638 of record JAPLTX010000045.1, on the reverse strand, counting down.
TGGCCGGCGTGGGAACCTTTGTAGTCCTTGTCGTCGAACCAGACGTTGAAGCTCTTCGCCTTTTCGCTGACGAACCGGAACTTCACCGACACCTCCAGGTCGCGCTCGCCCGGAAACCGGATGTTATCCACCGCAGAGTGGTCGGATTTCTCCGGCGTGATGCCGATGAGCACGCCGTCCTTGACGATGCTGCCGCTCTTGTAGTGACCCCAGCGCGGGCCGAAGCTGTTGCTGCTGAAGTCATCGGAGAAGATGGTGCGGCTGTAGTAGCCGGCCGGTTCGGCAGCAAACGCGGCAACAGCGACGAGGGATGCGAGAAGGACGATGGATGATTTCATGGTGGGGAGTATAACAAACGCCGGTGCGCCGGTCAGTGTTTCTGTTCCTGCCAGACCAACAGCCGGATCGTCTGGGCGGGCAGAGGACTGAAGGCTTTGACTTGATCGCGCTCCGGTTCGGCGACGGCCGTGAGTCGAGCTTTCGGGACGGTCAGCGAGAATGTCGCAGGTGTGTCGGTCGGGTTCCAGACGAGCACGCCGAGTTGGTTGCCGGCGGCATAGGCTTTGGCGATGAGTCGCTCGCCTTTGAACTGGAAGCCGCGATCATCCACAAACCGTCCGCGCCACAACAACGCAGTGTGACGCCGCTGGAACTCGATCAGTTGCTTGAGGTAGCGCGTCGCCTCGGCGGGCGGCGTGGCGGCCATCATCGGGATGTTTGGTGGATTCAGAACGTCCGCGTAATCGGCGCGCGTGGGGATTGCGCCTTCCTTCAGATACCGAACGTCGGGAGCGTAGCGGCTTTCGATCTCGTAGCGCAGGCCATAGACGCACGCGTAGTTGGCGCCCAACCGGTCCAGCATCGGCGTCGGGTGGCGCTGGGTCATCAGCACTTCGGGGAACGTGAAGCGGAACATTTCCGGGAATGTCGGGTCGGTGCCGGTTCCATCCAGATGCGACGCCATCTCCTTCTCGGTGGGGGTGAAGACACCGACCATGCAACCGTGGAACAGCGGAACCGAATCGAGCACGCTGTCGTGGATGCCCTCCGTCATCACGATAAACTCCGGCGCGATGCGTTTCATCTCGTCGGCCACGCGGCGCAGCCAAGCAGCGCGTTCGCCCGCATAGACCACCGCTGGCGACGGGTGGCCGTGATTCTTGGCCCAACACGGCATCGGCCCTGTCACGCCGAGTTGGTCGAAGAGGATGCCGTCTGCGCCGAGTTCCTGTGCCTGCTGCGCCAGCTCGAACATCCGCTTGCGCCAGCCCTCGGCCGCCTGACACGCGAGCGCGCATTTCACCGGCGGGAAGCTCCTGAACTTCTGCCAATTCTGGCGCACGGGCGTGCCGTCCTCGCGCAGCACCGCCTGATCTTTGCCTTGCGTGCGGTAATACTCCGTGGCGATGTCCATCAGCTGGCCGTTGGCGTAGATGATGGAGCGTTTGCCGCGGCGTCGGACTTCCTTCAACGCGCGGCGCAACACCTCCGGACCGCCCATCTGCGGGTCGGGGATGTAATCGGGGTAAAGATGGTCGTGCCCGCCGTGCGCCCAACCGAACAAGCCGAGGATGTCCAGCCCGCGCTGGTCCGCGATGTCGGCGAGTTGTTCAAGCGACGGGTAATCCCACATCACCGAGCCGTTCTGCTGCTTGAGGATGCACAGCAGCCAGCCCGACGCGTCGCGCACCCAATCGAGTTGCGGACGCACCTTCGCGACCGAATCGAACCACGCCCGGTAGAACTTCGCCGCCGTATGCCACGTGCCGGTGTATGGCAGCAGCACGGTCGGAGGTAACGTCCAGCGCCCGCCGCTGGCGCAGAACAGTTGATGACGGATCGCCAACGTTGACTGCCGCGTCTTTGGATTGAATCGCGACGCGAAAGTCTTCGCGCTGTGAGTGGCGTCGTGGCAGCCGACATAGAGGCCACCGCGCTCGCCTGCGAACGCGCACCATTGCATCGTGCCGGTCCGGCTGGGGTAGGGGAACGTGCGCTCGGCGGGCTTGCTGCCCGCGCCGAATCGTTGGCCCAGACCGTTCGGCCAGAGCAACGGATGCGTCTCCGGCGGAGCCGCGATGCCTGAGAGTGCGACGCAGGCCAGGTCGCTGACCATGACTCCTTCGCTGTTGTTGCGCAGCTCGCCGCTGATCTCAAACGCGTCCTGCTTGCGGCGGAAGTTCAGCGTCAGGCCAACCTTCCAGGTGTTCGTGCCGTCGGTGAGGCTCTCGTAGACCAGCCGCAAGCTATCGGCGGATGTTTCGTGTCGTGGTTTTTGGCCTGTGGACAGCAGCAGAATCTGTCGTGCCGGGGTCTGAAGCCTGAGCGACCACATCGGCCCGCCTTGGGCGACGATGGCCGGACACGCCGGGTCACGCGGCGCGAGGCTCAGCCCGCGCTCGTCCACTGTCAGCGTCCCGCTCGGAGTCTTTAAGCTGGCCGCCGTCGCCAACGAGCCTGTCAGAAGTGTGGCCGTTGCCAGGAGAAGGATGCGAAGAGGGAAACGCCGAGGCTGCGGAGCGCGTGTCGAGTTCATGCGCCGCAGTATGTGCGACACGCTGCTCGTCGGTAAAGGGATGAAAATCGCGTGTGTGTGGATGCGGTTAGCGGTTTGCCCGAGCCAGTCCCGACGACCTCAGTGCGACACGAGAACCTTGCGGAGCGCGTCAACGCGGGCCGTGCCTTCACCGTGCGGCGGAGGAAGCGCCGGAGCGAGCCAGCCGCCTTCGTCGAATTCGTTCCACGCGTAGATGAGCACCAGCTCGACGCCGTTCTTGGTGGGATGCTTCTTAAACCACGAGGTGCCGCGCCCGACGTGGGCGGCAATCTCGTTGGGAGTGCCGGGCTTGTAGTAAAGCTCGAAGGCGTCCGGTTTCAGGTGAAAGTCCTCCCACGAGACCGGGTTCGTCACGCGCGGGCGGCGATCCCAACCGGCCATGCAAATCGGAGCGACCGGCGCTCCCGTGGCTGCGCAGTCCTCCCAGAATTTCTCCGCGCGCGCGGCCAGCTCGGAAAACGACCCCGCCTTCGCGCTGCCGCCGACGGCGTATTGGCTCAGCGCGTCGCCTTGCAGCATGTCGCAATACCGTTTGGCCGCTTTCGCGCCGCCGTGACAGATCGCCACCCACGGTTTCCCGAAACCACGCTTCGCCAACTCGGCGCAGAACTTCGGCCACGGCCCGGCGAGGAGCTTCTCGACCAGTTGGTCATTCAGGAACCCCAGATAAAACACCGGCCGGTTTCCCTCAACCTTCAGGTAATTGGGTTGTCGGACCAGCCGCAATACGTGCGCCCAATACGCCTCTTCCGCCTCGGCGTTCGCGATGCGCCCGTAAGCCGGCCACATCGGCAGGAACAGGCAGAACTTGAGCTTGTCGCGGTTCTTGCAGGTCAGGAACGTTTTGAGCGTGTAGCTCAGCGGGCAGTTTTCGGGATACGCCGTGAACGCCCAGTAGTCCAAGCCAGCGTGGAGGGCATACTCGATCTCCTGTTCGATCACGTTCGTCTTGTTCTCGTTGAAGTCGTTCGCGCTCCCGTCCGGCGCGAGCACCGTGAAAAATGGCCAGCGGTAACGCCACTGTTCCGCGGCGAGCGAGCGCCGCGTCTCCTTGCCGGGATCCTGGCTTACCTTTCGGTTGCGCGTGGCGTCGAATCCCGGGAACTCGACCGAGGTCGGCGGTCGCGCCGACGCGGGAAGATCTCCATACCACGCGTCCCATCGAATTGCTCCGACCAGTGGGCGACTCTGGCCGGATTGTTCTCCAGCGCAAAGCGTGAGCATGCCCATCACGCCCATCACGCAAAATGACGTCAACGTGTGTTTGGTCTTCATTGCAGAATGCTTCCTACCGGTTCTTCTCACTTGCCCAGAACGATGCGGCGGATGGTCTTCAGATACGCGCCGTCCGGGTCGTCCTTACACGGCACCAGCCAACCGCCCTCGCCAATTTCGTTCCACGCGTAGATCAGCGCCAGCCGGTCCTTGGTCGCCAGTGCCGGGTTCGCGTCCATCCACTGCGCCATCTTCGTCAGCATCCCGCCAAACGCTTCGGGTGTGCCTTTGTCGTAATACCACGAGACCGTCGAGCCTTTCGGTCCCAGACCGCCGATTCCTTCCCACGGCCGGCGATCCCAACCCTGCGTCGCCACAGGAATGAACTGTTGGCTGGGCGTGCCCTGCCATGCTTGGAGGTTCGCCTCGACCAATTCCTGGTAGGGGTGTCTTTCGGAGTTCTTGCTGGCCCACGTCCCCTTCGGCGTCACGTTGTAGTTCGTCCGCAGCGAAAACCCGTCTTCGGATTTGCCGCTGGCGCAACCTGTGACTGCCACGCCCGGGAAGCCCGCCTTGCGCGCAGCCTCTTGTAGATAGGTCAGACCCTCCTTGTTGGCGCCTCGCGGCGAGAAGATCACCAACAACGGTTTGCCATCCACGCGCAGATAGCTCGGATGTTTGAACAGCGTCAACCAATAGTCGGCTGCCTGTTTCCACGCCTCCAGCCCAACAATCTCAAACCCGCCGTGATTTGCCACCAGCAGGCAGAACTCCATCCGCTTGTTGTTCTTCGCCTGCATGAACAGCCGCATGGGCACATGCTTCGGGTCGTCCTCGATGGACTTGGTGTTGATCGGGCCTTTGTTGTCGTGCCAATACCAGCAGAACGAGAAGAACGCCACGCCGTGGTCGGCCGCGAGGGCGATCTGCCGCTCCATCAACTCCGGCGTGTCGTCGCGCCAGCCCCAGAGCGGCGTGCGACCCGCGAACTCGGTGGCCAGCTTCTTGGTGTAGTGTGTCGGCATTCCTTTGGCCCAAGCGTTCTCTGCCGTGCCGTCGTCGAAGGCGCACTTGCCCGCCCATCCCGCGAAGTAATACGCGCCGAGCTTCATGCGGGGCTTTGTGTCCTGAGCTTCCGCGTCCCATACCCACCCGGCCAGAGTCAGCAAGCTGACCGCCAGAATCATCGTTGCACGCACATTCACTCTTCTCATTTGTTCGTGTTCTTTCCTTGATGTTTGCTGATCGCGTCCAGAATCGCATTGGCGATGGCCGCCATGCCCTTGTCACCCGGATGCGCCGCCACGCCACTGTGGACGAACTTGCGCTCCGAGCGCGCATAGTTGGATTCGTCTTTGGCGAGCTGTCCGATGTCCACAAAGATTCCACCCGCTTCTTGGCAGACTTGTTTGAGAACCTGATCCTTGGCCTGGCTCGGCCAGAAGCAGTTTCGCACGACGAGGGTGGGGTGTTTGTCGGTCTTCAAGCCCCGCAACAGTTTTCTCAGGCTGGCTGCGAACTGAACCTTGGCTTCGTCAGAATTCAGGCTCGGCACGTTCTCGCCAATCGCGACAACGATGATGTCAGCACCGAACGCGAATGTGTCCTTCAACTTCGCCTCCGCGTCAAAGGTTGCGTATTGCCGCTCGAATTCAGAAATGTTCCTAATCATCACTTCGGGCCCAGCGCCCGCTGTCTTGCCGAGGGCGCTCGCGACGAGATGCACGAAATCCTTTTCCTCCGCGCTGGCCGCCATGCCCCAGTTGCCAGACCAGCCGATGTCCTGCTTCGGTCCGTGCCGGGTAATGCTGTTGCCTAGGAACAGGAGTTTCAGCGTTGCAGAAGCGGTCACGACACGAACCGGATGTTTCACCGGCCAGCTCGTCCGACAGTCGTCACGGTATAGCCCGATGTTCTCCACGGGAATCCGCTCGAATCCGAGTTTCCAGGCCGGCGAGTCCTCGCGAAGCTGGAAGTTGCTGGTCCTCTCGTTCACAAACTTCGGGTCTTCGTTGATGAGATTGTCCTCGATCTTCACCAGCGCTCGGACCTTCGGCTCAATGTCGTCCCACCACGTCTCTTTTATAGGTTGGCCGTTTGCCACGCGGCGGAGGTTCTCACCGCGTCCCTGCCAGAAGATGTTTCGGCGAACGATATTTCCCTTTGGCTTCTTCGGCTCGTCGTCGAGCAGGCCGACAAGTTGTGGATAGCGCATGCTGAACGGTGGCTCTCTGTAACGGACGCCAGCGATAGTGCCTTTCTCGATGGCTTCCTTGATGCGTCCGTCGGCGTGCGGAGCGCACCAGCCGAGCGCGCGGGCGTCCAAATGCATCGCCTTGGGACAATCCACGAAAACGTTGTTCTGGATGATGTTGTCCCGTCCGCCGCCGAGGAACACGGGCCGCAGCACTTGGAAGAACACATTTCCCTGCACCGTGGCCGACGAGAACAGGTCGTCGAGGTAGATGCCGTTGCAGGGCCCGCCCGATTTTCCGTAGATGTGGTGGAGGTAGTTACGTTGGATCACGTGACCGCGAAGGGTCCAACTCCGGCCGGCATAGATCGCGCCGCAGTCATGCGATTCGAAGCAGACGTTGTGGATTTCGTTGAACTCGATCAGGTGGTCGTTGCCGCCAAACAAGATCGCCGAGTGTGGCGCGTCGTGAATCAGGTTGTGTGACGCGCGCAGACCTACGCCGCTCAGGAACAGGCCGGGCCGATACATGCGGTCCCATCGGCCGAAATGGTGGATGTGGTTGTTCTCGGCAAAGTGCCCGGCCGGTGTGAGCAGCTTCCGGTCGCCGCCGCCGAGATAAATCCCGCCGCCGCCCATGCCATACATGTCGCAGCCGATGACGCCATTCTCCTTGCCATCAAAGATCGTGATGGCGTGATTGCCCAGATTGCGAAACGTGCAGCCGATAACACGGCATTGCTGGCCGCCCTTGATTGTGATGGCCGTGCTGCGCGCCGCCTCGAACAACAACCCGCGGATGGTGACGTGCGACGCTTCTGTCAACGTGAACAGTCCTGGGGCCATCGATACCTCCACGCGCCCACGTTCCAGTTCGCCCGGTGGCCAGAAGTAAAGAATCCCCGCCTGCCGGTCTATATACCATTCGCCGGGCTCATCAATCTCGTTTAGTAGATTGAATCCGCGGAACCATTGCCCCTTGCGGTATCCGTAATAGTGATAGGGTGGCGTCACCGAGATGATGCGTTTCTCCGTTTCGAGCGAGGCGATCTTGTGACGCTGCACGGCCCAGTCGCGAAACCAATACCCCTCCACCCAGGCGTCTTGTTCGTTCACCCAACGTTTCGGCCGGTCACCTTCGTAAACGAAGATGCCTTCCTTGCAGCCTTTCGTGCCGCGGACGTTGATTTCCGTTTTGCCCAGCACCTCCTGAATCTTGATGAAGTCATCATTAGGCCAGCGCGACAGTTCCATCGGCTGGTCGTCGAAGAAAACCTCCAGTCGCGGCTTGACTGTCTTGCCCTGGCTGGCGAGTGCGCTGCCAATCACGTCCTCGCCTTGACTGTCAACCTTTGCCAGCCACAACTGCAACCCCGCCGCCGCGTCCAGACCTAGGTCGCCGTATTCCGTCACGCCCAGCACGCGCAGGTCGGCCTGAAACACCTTGCCGCGTGCAACGGGATCCAAACGGCCGACCGCCACCGGATCGGTCACTGGTTTCCATCCAGTCACGACGCGTCCGCCGCTGAGGTGAACCGTATCGCCCCGCCGCGCGCGATAGATGACAGGCGACTCAGCAGTCCCGGAATCCTCCGCTACAAGTTCGACCGGCTTGGCGATCTCATATCTGCCCGCGAGAACCTCCACGACAACGCCACCTTTCGGCAGCTTGCCGTTTCGCTTCATTACACGAACAGCGTCGCGCGCTCGCTCAATTGTGGCAAACGGTCCATCCGTCTTCTTGGCGTTCGGCTTGGCCAGTTTTCCAGACCAGACGTCGTTGCCGCAGGTGGCGACATACAACGTCGTGGTTTCCGCGCCGCGCGCCTGCCATGCAAGCAGGGTCGCAAGCGCGAGCAGCGAGGCGATACGGAGAATTAACTTCCTCATGCTCGCGTCTTCCTTGCGGTTCTAACGCTTGAACCACTCCGTTGCGTTGGTGGGCCGGATGGCGGTGAGGTCGCCGCGGTAGTGGCGGAGGTGGTGGCGCTTCGGCGGATGCTTTGCGATCGCCTCTTCGTTCAACTCGATGCCGAGGCCGGGGCGCGTCGGGATAAGCATCTCGCCATCCACGATGCGCACGTCCTCATCACTGAATTCGCTGCGCCACGGCACATCGTTCGCCATCGTCTCCAGCAGGAAGAAGTTCGGCGTGGAAGCGGCGATGTGCAGCGTGGCCATGTTGGTAATCGGGCCGGCGGGATTGTGAGGGCAGAAACTGATGCCCGCCGCCTCAGCCATGCCGCCGATGAGGCGCAGTTCCTTGATGCCGACGCGGCTGATGTCGGGCTGGATGAAATCGCCGCAGCGTTTCTCGATGAACTCGCGCGCTTGGAAACGCGTGTAGATGCGCTCGCCGGCCGCGATGGGCACCGGCACGCGGCGTTTCAGTTCCGCCAGCGCGTCGAGCAGTTCCGGGAAGAGCGGTTCCTCAAACCACAGGATATCGAATTCGGCAAGCGCGTTGCCGACCCGCAGCGCGCTCTCGATGTTGAACCGGCCGTGGCCTTCGATGAGCAGGTCGGTTTCGCCGACTGCCTCGCGCACCGCAGCCACACAACGCACGGCGTTGAGCAGCTCCGCGCGCGTGATGTCGCGATGCGCGCTGCCGAACGGGTCCCACTTCAGCGCCTTCCAGCCGCGCGCGATGGCTTCCTTCGCCTTCGCGGCAAACTCGGCAGGCGTCTTTGCCGGCACGAACCACGCGTTGGCGTAACAACGCACGCGGTCGCGGCACTTGCCGCCGAGCAATTGCCAGACGGGCTGGCCGAGCGCCTTGCCCTTGATGTCCCAGCACGCCATCTCCAACGCGGCAAGCGAGGTCGAGAGCACTGGCCCGCCCCGCCAGTAAGCATCGCGGTAGGAGTCGTGCCAGAGCGCCTCGATATCCATCGGGTCGCGGCCGATCCACGACGGCGTCAGGTCCTCGATGCAGCCGAGGACGGCGCGGTCGTGAAATTCGAGCGTCATCTCGCCGTAGCCGTGGTGACCGGCGTCGGTCTCGATTTTGACGAACGACAGATTTGTGCGGTAGGCGTCGCAGAGAAAGGTTTTGATTGCGGTGATTTTCATAGTAGTCATCACGCTCCGCGTGATGTTGTGTGTTGATTGCCGTCACGCGGAGCGTGACGACTACTTTGGAATAACAAATCTCCCTCCTGTGATGAAGATTGTCTCGCCGGTGATAAAGCCTGACTTTACGAGGAACAGGACCGCCTCGGCGACTTCCTCCGGCTGGCCCGCACGGCCCATCGGCACGCCGGCGGCAAACTCGCTCATCTTCTCGCGCCCCCAACGCGCCTCCATCACTTCGGTTTCGATGTAATCTGGCGCGATGGCGTTGGCGGTAATGCCGAGCTTCAGGCCGGCCTGCGCCAGTGAGCGTGTCAGCCCGCCCATGCCAGCCTTGGCGCAACTGTAAGCGATCCATTCTTCCTCGGCGTTGCCGGTGAAACCTTGAATCGAAGAGATGTTGATGATACGGCCGAACTGTTGGCGTTTCATCGGTTCCAGCGCCCCCATCGAACAGAGCCACGCACCTTTGAGATCCACGTCAAGCACGCGGTCCCACCAATCCTCCGGTGCCATCCCCGCCGGCCGCGGCGGTTCGACGCGCGCGCCGTTGACGAGGATATCGAGCCGGCCGAACTGCTTCACGATGCCGCCAACCATCCGCTCCACTTCATCGCGCCGCGAAACATCCGCGCAGGCCGCCACGGCTTTGCCGCCAGCCGGAACGATCTCCGCGATGACCTTGTCGCTCTTCTCACGCTTCACGTCGTTGACAGCCACCGTCGCGCCATGCGCCGCGAGCGCGAGCGCGATGGCCCGTCCAATGCCTTGTCCCGCGCCCGTCACGAGCGCGATCCTCCCGTTCAGTTCGGTTTTCATATCGAGGCCATTATGAAGCACCCGATGCCTTGCGGTAAATGGACAAGAATCGCTTCCGTGTGGATGCGGTTAGCGGGAATTGTTGCGAGCTTCAATCGCTAGCGGCTGCCATGGGGTTCTTGCTTTTCTTCTTCGGCGTTGCAGGCTCGACTCTCAGGGCGCGACCGGAAGCTTAAGCAGTCCCAGTCGCACCGCACGCCAATAGACGGCCTGCGTGTAGTAGTGCCCGTAGAAGACAACCTTGTCGTAATCCACTTGGGCAATCATCCGCTTCATAAGTGCGAGTTGCTCCGGGGTCAGCGATCGCTCCGGACAGAGCAGTTGCACCAGCGCCGCCTCGGCTGGCTCACGAATCGTGCGGTCCTCCGTGATGATGACGTCGGGGCGGGTGGGAACTTGGTAGATGGAGGACTTGCGAAGCGGCCAGGTCCGCCAGTCGAACCAGAATGGCGCGCCTGACGGTGGCTGGTATTTGAGGCATTTGGCGAAGAAGACCTGCGCGCGGTCCGCCACCAACCGCATCGCCTCCAGCCACTGCCGCTTCAGTTCCGGGGAATCTTCCAGTTGGTAGAGCGCGTCCAGCGAAACCTGTTCTTGCAGCAGTGCGTAAGGAATCTTCGTGGATTCCTCCTTCGATTTGGCGACGGCTTCGGGACTGTAGCGGCGGGCGAGTTCCTTCCAATGGCTGTCGCCTGTTAGGTCCGCGCCGATGGCATAGATCATCGGCAGACGCGCGATCTCGTGCGCCATGTTCTCCCACATCTTGTCCACGATGCCGTCGAAGGTGCCTGTGTCCTTGCCGATGCTGTAGTTCTTCGCGGGGACGATGTTGCGCTCCATGCGCCGACAGATGGCGGTGATGATCTTCCGTATCGCGGCCTTCTCCTCCGGCTGCGACAGCGGGCTGTGGTAGTAGCGCCACAGGCCATAGACGTGCCACGTGTATTGGTCGCGGGAACTCTCGGCGTAATGGGAATGTCCGTCGCTGGGACAGATGCCGCGGCTGACAAAGCCCTCGGTCGAACTAAGCGTAACTAGCGATGCCAGACCCGCGAAGACTTTTGCGGCAAGGGGACGCATAGCCGCATCGTTGGTGGCCACGAAACGGTCGCATATCATCGCCATCATCAAGCCGCCGCTGATGGCGCAATCTTCCATGCCGGTGCCCCAGCCGTTGGGGTTGGGATATTGGCGCCGGGCTTCCTTCGCCGTCGGCAGGGCGGCGAGGCGCTTGGCCGGGTCGTAGCTGCAAACGTAGTCGTAAAAAAGATGCGTGCGGTCGTCGTAGAACCGGTCCCACGCGGCGCGCCACGCCTCCTCGGCTTTCGCGCGCAGTTGCTGGTCGGCCACGGCAAACGCGGCATTGGTTTTCTCGAAGATGAGAACCGCGAGACCGTGTTGGCCGAGACGCACAGACTGACCGCCATCAGGCATGGTTTCCAGTTTGGCCTCGCCGAGGCAGCTTGATTCCTGAAACGTGTAGCCCGGCACGCGAACGCACGCCGTCGCCGGTTTGGGGGAACTCTGCGTCGCCACGACTGCCATGCGATTCCCATTGATGAAACAGCGGGCGTTGACCTTCGGGTTGTCGTTCGCGAATCCCTCGGTGTCCTTGTAGGCGCCGAGTAGCAGCAGATCGCAATACTTCTCCTTGAGCCGGTTGACCTGGGCCAGATAACGCTGGTAGTTCGGCGCTTTGTCTATCAGGTCGCGGCAACGATATATCTCGATGTCGTTGCGCAGGCCCTTGAGCAGGGCGTGGTTCACGCGACGCGGCACGTCGGTGTCGTCGCGGATTTCGCGGTCGGACAGGATGACCTCCGGGAACGTGAAGCGAATCCACTCGGTAAAATCCGTCGGGCCGGTTGCGCCGGTGATGTTGTGGATATAGTCCACGTATTGCGCCGTCACGTCCGTGCAGTGCTCCGTGCCAAGCGCAAAGTCAGGGCTGGCCTTCTTGTCGAGATAATCGTGGATCATCTTCAACGTCTCCGCCTTGTCGGCGATGACGCGCGTGTTCGGAATCGCGAACTCGCCGCTGAGGTCCCAGTTCGAGGACGCTTCGGCATAGCCCAACTGGTCGTAGAACACGCTGTCCACGCCGAAACTGATCGCGCGGTCGGCCATCCGCAGGAGTTGCTTGCGCCACTCGTCGCGGCGCGTGTCGGCCACCACAAACGTCCGCGCGTTGTAGTGACCGGTGAAGGTGCCGAGTCCCTTGAAGCGGTATTGCTCCGTGTAGTGCGCGCCGGTGTTGTCGTGGTAGCAGACGTTCTTGCCGTCGCCGTTGCGGTAGAACGCGCTCGCGCTATCAATCAGCTTCCCGTTGAAGTAGAGCATCAACCGGCCGCCCTGTTTTCGAAAATCGGCGATCTCCTGCGCCCACGCCTTGTCGCCGCCCTGCGCGGCGTCGGTCACCCAATACGAGTCAGGATAACCGTTGTCCATGCCGGCCTTCCACCAGCCGAACGCCAGCACGTTTTCGCAGCCGACGCTCTGGCCTGCCTTGCGGATGCGCCCGCTCAGGTCGCTGAACGAGAAGAACTGCTCGCCATACTGGTGAACGAAAATCAGCCGCTGCCAGCCTTTCATCTTGCGGACCCACAGCGGCACCTCGCGCTGGCGCCACCAGGTGTCGGCCCATTTCCGGTAGAGCTTCGACGTCTGGTGCCAACTGCCGGAGTAGGGCGCGATCACGTTGGCGTCGCATGACCACGACTTGCCCTTCACGCAGTTCGGGTATTTGTAGAGGCCGGCCTCCAGCGCAGTCCACGCACCCGCCGCATCGGGATAAACGCGCAGCCCGTGCCACGTGTCTTGGAACGTCGGGTCGTGGCTGGCGAGATACAACCCCTGTCCGCCGCCCACGAGCGCAAAGCAGTTCGCCGAGGTGTGGCCCGGATACTTCAGGTCCATCTGGCGGTAGAACTGCGACGGCGCCATGTAGGGCGGACTGTTGCCGACGCCGAGGATGTGGGCCGTCGGGTTCGCGATGAGCTGGCCGCCGCGCTGCGTCGTCAGCAACTTGCAGTCGGCCGGCAACTGGCAACCGCCGACCAGCGGATAGTGCAACTCGCGGATGATTGTGTGAGGTTCATCGTTCGAAAGCTCCGAGCCGAAACGAACCAGTCCGTCCTCCAGCCGGATGCTCAGAACCAGCTTCATCCGGAGGTTCGCGCCGCGAGCCTCCAGCGAGTCATAGCGGAACACGATGCGATTGTCTTGGCGCTGGATCGCGGGCCGATTCTCGGACGCGGTGACCTCGTTTTCCTTTTGCCCGTCCTTACGGTCGAAATAGAGCCGCCACAGCGGCCGCCCGCCGGCGTAGTCGTGATTGGTTTGCGGGTTCTTCAGCGAAACCAGGTCGCCTTTCTCGTCAATCGCCACCTCGACCTGCCGGTCTTTCAGCGTGTAAACCTCCGCGTGGACGGCGACCCCAAGCGACGACAACGCGACGATGCAAATCCACAGAGGCTTCATTTCGTGTCTCCGATCAAGTTTGTTGGACCTTTGAACTCAACAGCGATGAGCGAGTTGCTTCCCTTGCTCGTTGTCGCCTTGACGGCGGGGCCGTTGAGCGAGCCTTTGCCGACCAGTCTCGATGGCAGCACCAGCGTTCGCCGGTGCGTGGCGTTGGCGTCGTTCGGCAAGAGCATCAGCTTCTCGATCCGTCCACCTTTCACCACGACCTCCGCCACGAGATTGCCGTGGCACGCGAGTTTGAACGAGTAGTCCTTCCACGCTTCAGGAACGGCGGGCTCTGCACGAGCATCTGGTTCAGCGCATAGACGACATTCCCCGACGCGGTCGAGAACCACGGGTGCATGGAGACTTTCGCTTCGTTGATCTCGAACATCTCCCCGAAGCAGCCCGCGCCTGCCGCCGCTTCATCCAGCAGCTTGATCGGCTCAGTCTTGTCACCCAGCGCCGCCAGCGCCGCCGCCATCCAGCCCGCATACCACGCGCAGACCGATTGGCCCACCGGATACATGTTGCCGGACGCCCGGCCGTTGGCGACGAAATGATAGACGGCGTTCCGTTGGCGCGCATCGGTCGCATCGAACAGCGGATACGGGAACAGCCCGCCGAGCGAAGCCACGCTCTCCTCCTTGCAGTCTGTGTAGGGGACGTAACGGTTGCCATCGTGTGGCAGTGACTCGCGCAGCTTCGCGGCGGCGTGTTTCCATGCCGCGGCTTCGGCGTCGTCGGTCTTGAGCAGCGCAGCCGCCTGCGCTGACGCCTCCAGCGTGTAGATCGCGCCGCAGGAGGTCATGAACGGATTCTGCCGCGCCGGCCCCAGCCGCTCCAAGTCGGTGCATTTGCCGATGAACATGCCGCCGTCGGGCGCTTCGTAAACCATGTTTGTCAGAAAGAACCGCGCGCACTCCCTGATCACCGGGTAGCCCGTGTTCTTGAGATAGGCCGCGTCCTCGGTGTAGAGGTGCTGGAGCCACGCCGAGAGCGCGATGTTCGAGATGTGAAACACGTGCTCCATCCAAAAACCGGGCGGTGCCGCCTCGGAGCCGTCCTCCATCGCCTCCCACGGATAACGCGCGCCATACGTCCCCGGCTTGCCGTAATGACTGGCCCGGTCGAGCGCCTTTTGCAGTCCCGCAAACCTGAACTCCGGACAACGCCGCGCAATGTCGCGATGATTGCTGCTGACCAGCGCCTGATAGCAGAACAGCTCGTCCCAGCCGAAAAACCGGCCCGCCCAGTGCGTGTTGAATATCCCGACCGGAAACGACCACTTCGTCGCGTTGGCCCGCAGGTGATATTGCGCCGTGCAGTAGGCTTTCTCCAGCCGCTCGTCGGGGACATGCACATACGACTCGTTCCAATACGCCGCCCACGCTTTCCGGTGCGCGGCGAACAAGCCGTCAAAGCCCTCCTGCCGCGCCAACTCGCGCAGCTTCGCCGCCCGCTCCAGATAGTCTTTGCCGTCCAGCGAATCCGCGAACAACAGACAGGTCGTCACCTCCACTGGTTTGGCCCCATCGAGTGTGATCTCGGAAGTCAATCCGACCGCCTGCTTGTTGATGGCTGCGGTCACCGGCTTGTCAGAGAAGATCGAGATAATGCCGTCGCAAGGCCGATGTCCGTCCGCCTGATAACGGAACTCCGCGCTCTTGGACACCTCGCTCCACGCGCAGGCACCGGTGACGCGTCTCGGCGGACGGTTCTCGTCTCCCGGCGGCGTGAATTGGTATTTGAAAGCCATGCGAACCGAACGGACGCTGGCGTTCGTCGCGTAAAACCGCTTCTTCACCACAACCAAGTCGTGGGCGAGCGGTGTGAGCACGGCCGTCTCAACCGTCAGACCGTTGTCGTAATCGTTGCGGCAGGTTACAACCGCTGCTTTTGTGTCCAGCGTCTGCGTCCATGTCGCCGGCGTCGCGCACCGTTTCCCGTCAACGCTCAGTTCCGACTCGAAATGTCCGAACGGGATAAGTTGGTCATTGGGCGGCCCGTATCGGCGACCTGCCCACCAGATGCCTGGCGTCATGCGGCTATACGCGCGCTGAGACTGGCCTCCATGGTAGTCAACCAGCATTGAGAGGCTCCCGTTGCTCACCAGCGGCGGAACATATCCCTGTGGGATCGAACTCGCCTTGCCGCTCGCGGTCATCTGGTGAGGCGAGTCCTTGTCAGTGGAGGTGGCGACTACCAATCCCGGCCGCGCAATGATTGTCGCAAGGATCAGCGCGACGGTTCGTCCGATTCTGCCAGCAAGTTCATTGTTCATTGTCGCGGCCATTGTGGCGCACCGATGCCCGCTGGTAAATGGACAAGAATCGCAACCGTGTGGATGCGGTTAGCGGGAATGTGGAAACCTAGCTCTATTTGACTATTCTCTGAACCAGATTTCCAACAGACGACCGATGATCTGGCAGCCGCGGTGGTTGGCGTGGACGGCGTCACCCATGAACCAGCCGTAGGTCTTGCCGCTGTCCTGGATATACGCCCACCACGGACCGGTCATGTCGAAAAAAGCGCATTTCTCTTCCGCCGCGACCTTCTGCATGTTCCAGCGGAAGTTGCTCGTCGTCGTGTCAATCTCACGCGTGAACATCCGGATGTGCTCGTCGCGTATCGCGCCGAAGACGGGCGTGAGCAGCAGCACCTCGGTGTCCGGTTTCTTGGCGCGGACCTGTTGGATTACCGAACGGACGGCCTCGGCGTCGCCGCCGTTGGAAATGCCGCCGATGACTAGCAGATCGGGGTTGTGCTTCAACACGTAGTCTTGGACGCGATTGTCCTCCCGATAGTATTTGCAGCCGGTGCTACTTCTCAGCGAGGCGATCTTGATGATCTTGCACTTCGGATAGTCGCGCATGAGCAGCAGCTCGAACGACGAGCCGGAGGTGTTGCCCATGATGCTGTCGCCCAGCAGCACCATGCGGAGTTCGCCGCCGTCGCGCAGCTTGCTCATGGTCTTCGGAATGTTGGCGAAGCGGCCGGCCGGCGGCTGATACTTGATCGGGTCCATCGCAGCATAGATCGCGTCAATCCGCTCCAGCGTGCTCATGCCAGCAAAGGCGTCGGCGACGGTTCCGTTGAGCAGGAAGCCACCCATCCGCGCGGTGCCGGGCGAGGCGACCTTGAGAATAAGTTCATGGTCGGCTTTCCGGTCGAGGCCCTTGGCAAGCGACACTGGGCACATGGTCGGACCGGTCACGTCTTTTGGCGCGGCGAGCTTGCGGAACGGCGCGCCGTCCACGGCGTATTCGTAGTTCGCGCTGTCCTTGTCCACGACATCAATGATGCCGATCTCGGAGCCTTTGAACTTCAGCGTCAGCGCCGCGCCGGCTTGGTCGGCGACGAGGACGTGGCGGAACGGGCCGATCGGGCTGGCCTGTCCCGGCTTCCAGTTGCCAGACCGTTTCACCTGCTGGTCCTCGTAGGCGACGATGCGGCCGTTGTCGTCCGTTTGCGGGAACAAGGGCGGTGGCAGTTTGTGTTGCTTGGGTTTGTCGGGAATCGGATTGGCGGTCATCAGCGCGTCTACGAACTTCGCGACGGCTTCGGCGTAGATCTTGGCGCCCGCATCGGTCGGGTTGACGCCATCGGCTGAGAACGCTGCAAAGGAAATCTCTCCGGCGATAATCTTTTCGGCGGCGTATTGGGCGAGGTTCAAACTTGGGATGCCGTAGTGTGCGGCGATCTGCTCGCTGACGCGGATATACTCGGGCGTCTTGCCCGCCTTGTATGCCTGAAGCATCTCCGGCGTGAGCGTGTAAACGAGAATCTGGCTGTGCGTGGGACGATAGAGCGTGACCTGGCGGACCATTCCCTCGAGCGACAGCTTCACCTGTTCGATGTCGGCGTTGCGGTCGTCGGCCGCGAAATCGAGGATGGCCAGATGCCCGCTGCAAATCACCTCGCCGAAGACCGCCTGTCCCCGGCTGCATCGGTAGAGGCCGAACCAATTGCCGCCCGGCTGCATGTGCCGAGTCTCGTTCATCCCGGCTTGCGGGAAGTGTTTCTTGAAGCCCTTCACCATCTGGGCGGAGTAGCGGAGGTTCGCGTCCTTCAACCCGGTTCCAGCGAGCACGGAGTTGCCGATGAAGAAGAGGTATTGGTTCCCGACGACGTTCGCCTTGAAGTAATACTGGCTGTTGGGAATGCCGCCGCGCACCTGATAGAACTCGGCCGCCTCAGCCGTCCACGCTGCACACGCGCCGAGCAATGCGCAAAAACACACTTTCTTGAAAGCACTCATAATCATAATCGCTTTGTCCTTTCTTTGACCGCGCATGGACACAGACCGCTGCGACTATGCAACGGCCACAGCCTCGCCGTAAATAGAGAAGAACCGCGTCCGTGTGGATACGGTTAGCGAGAGAGCGATTTGCGACGATCAATGCTCCAACAACAGCCAGCCTCGCGCTGGCACGGCGGCACCCGACGGTAGCTTATGAGGCTGCTCGCGATAGTTCACCACCACGCGCTGGCCGTTGCTGTAGGTGGTCTCAAACACCTCGTCGGCGATCTTGCGATGGCCTTCGATGAATTCCATCTGCAAATGCTTCAGCCGCTCCACATCGTCAGACACGCGCCGCAGGTTGGCGACGATCTTCTTCAGGCTCGCCGCGTCGTCGTAGCGGTAGTCGCGCTTGCCAAGCCAGTTCTTGGTGGGGTCGAGCATGAAGTGGCCGTAGAAATACGCCAGCGGCGCCGCGCCGTATTCGATGGTCTTCAGGTAGGCGGCCTCGCCGGGCTGGCTGTTTACCGTGTCGGTCGAGAGGCTGTAGAGCAGCGTGCCGTGATAGACCGTCTCAAAGAGCGGCGCGAGCGTGTCCACATAGGGACGCTTCATCAACGGCAGCCATTTGTCGCAATCCACATAGAGCAGCCGGTCTAGCGCGGGCACCGTGTAGTCCAGCGAACCTTCCGACTGCACGCCGCCAAACGTCTTCTGCGCCAAGGCCAGGATGCGGACGGTCGCCTCGGCGTCTTGACGACGCGTTTGCGGATGCTTCGTGTCATAGCACGGGAACGGTCCAATGATGGAGAGCACGTCGGAGTAATGCAGCCCCTTGAAACCGAGCGTGCGGGTCCGTGAGAAGTTGCGTTTGGCGAACAACTCATAGGCCCGCGCGAGGCAGACGTTGTAGCTTTGCCCGCCGCCCCACGCGCCGCCTTTGCGAGGCTGGCCGTCGGGCTTCTTGCGGAGGAACTCCTCGCTCCAATCTTCCGAGATACGATACGCGTCTGTGTAGCAATCGTGCGCCACCATCTGATAGCCGAGCGACTGGCCGTGCTTGATCGTCGCGCGCAACGCCGCCTCACCGCCAAGCTTTGGCTCGACAGGGAAAAGCTGCGGGAACCGGCCGTCATGGCCGCCGCGATTCCAGCCGACCAAGCAGAACTCCGTGTTCTTGATACCTTGTCGATGGAACTCGTCAAGAATGTCGCGCACACGGTTGAAGTCGCAGAAGATACGCAGTGGCGGCTCCGTCTCCGACGTCTGCTCCTTCACCTCGCACGGCACAGGCTTCACGCCGAGCCGTATCCGCACCTCCAGCGCGCCTGCCGAATACGCCAGCCCCGGCGACGCCGCAGCGCGCTCGCGCAAGGTGCGGATGCCGCGCTGCGTGAAGTTGAGTTGTCGGTATCTCTTGCCCATGCCGATCCAGTTCGCTTCGGACGCGGGCAGGAAATGGTATTCCACCGCGATATCGTCGGGCAGCCGCGTCTCCTCGCGGAATGACCGCAGCGTGAATACCGGGTCAATCGCGTATTGCTTCTGCGGCCCCCAGCATGTGCTCACGCAAACCCGCGCGTCGAACTGTCCGCCGGTGATGATGCCCGCCACCGCGCTCTTGCCGCGAACCACACCAAACAACGGCATCGGGCACTGACAGGAACTCTGATAAACCGACACGAAATGCTCGCCCGGCTTCTTGTCGCGGAAATGACAGAGCGCGCCTGATTGTTGCGCGATGACCAGATGCCCCTCGTCGCTTTCGCACGCCGCGCCGAACCGTCG
This sequence comes from Verrucomicrobiota bacterium, assembly GCA_026397915.1. Taxonomy (GTDB): domain Bacteria; phylum Verrucomicrobiota; class Verrucomicrobiia; order CAIQCK01; family CAIQCK01; genus CAIQCK01. Next base: position 150,288 of record JAPLTX010000045.1, on the reverse strand, counting down.
CAACAACCGCAGCGTTTTCAACCGCGCTGCGCCACTCTCCGCCATGTCCGCTGCCCGCGCGCCGACCTTCAGCACGTCGTCCGAAGCCGTGAAATCCAGCGCAAGCGAAAACCCGAGTGTCTCCTGCCGGCACATGAGCTGACATCCGTGTTCGGTCAGCTTGCGTTCCATCTTCCACCCTTCGCTGGGAGTCACCGCCTGAGAACGCTCCTTGCCGGTGGCGTCCCAGTAACCCACTACTGCCGGCCACTCACCGCGCCACTCCGTCTTGTCTTCCGCGCGTCGCACTGTGAGGCGACCGGCTTCTGCATCCACTGTCCACTTCAAGCCGTTCCCGTCCGCGCCCGATACCGGCGTCGCCACGCCTATGGGCAGCGCCGCCGCAAACGCCAGCGCGACAGCCGTTCCGATATTGTGGCCTGCGACAATCCTGTTCAATTTGCTTTCCATGTTTGTAGAACTCCGTTCATTGCCTATGTGTGGCGGCATCGCCAGACATTCAATATCAGAGAACTCCCCGGCGGGGAATGCACGCAAGCAACCTTATCATGCACGGAATCAACTTCTTCGCGTTGGGATGGTGAAGTGCGGGCCGCCACCGGTCTTCGGGGAGCGCGTCAGCGACACGGCCAATTCGACGCCTTCCAGCCCGCGTGTCATGCGTCGGTAGCGCATGGGCGGCACGGCTTCGAGTTTCTGGAACACACGCGTGAAGTAGCCGGCCTCTTCGAAGCCCACTGCGCCAGCCACTTCCTTGACGGTCATGTCAGTCCGGCCCAGGAGATGCTTGGCACGCCCGACCCGCAGCCGCGACAAGTAAGCCATCGGCGAGAGGCCGGTGGCGCGCTTGAACAATCGCTCCAGATAGATCGGACTGAGATGCGCGGCCGTCGCAATGTCGCTCAGCCGCAGCGGACGGGTGTAGTGGAATTCCAGAAACTTTATGGCGAGTTCGACCGCGCGGTGTGATTGCTTTGGCGCCGGCAGCTTTCGGAAATCACGGCGCTGGAGGAACACCAGAAGCTCCAGCAGGCAGGCTTTCACGGCCAATTCATGGCCGGGCGGCTTGTGGGCCACTTCTCCAATAATCCGCTCCAACAGCAGTTTCACCCCCGGCTCATCTGCGACGTTCACCTTTCGGGGCAGGAGCAATTCCGGAACGGTGGGCGGTGGTTTATGCACTTTCGAAAGCTCCGCCGCCGTTCTCCGGGGCGACCGCAGCGGGAGATTCTGATAATCACCGCAGAAATGAAGATCAAAGTGGACCGCGAGGAATCGTAGCGGCAGTTTGAAGTCGTTCCAAGACGCGGTGACCACGCCGGGCGGCACAAGCAACAGATCGCTTGGAGCAAGCCGATGAACTGTCTTGCCGATCTGGTAGTGGGCCTCGCCGTTGATGACGTAAATGAACTCGTGCTCGTAAATGAAATACCGTTCGCGCCGGAAGCCGGGCGGGAGTTGAAACTCCCCGCACAGGCGCACAAAGGGCGAAAGCTCATGAAGTGACAGCTTGCTCATAACGCGACGGACGATGCCGACATTCGCGGCGAACAGCCAAGCGCACGCGGCGGCTCAGTTCTACTTCGGGGAGTCCAAGACTGCAACCTGCTTCGCCTCGTTTGCGGACGGAATGAGCGCCGACGGCTCCGGGGTAAATGAACAAGAATCGCGTCTAAGTGGACACGGTTAGCGCGAGGGCAGGGGACGCAACACCAGCGTTGCGATTCGTTGCGGGTCGCGGCACAATCCCCGGCACGACGCGCCGCCCATGAGCCGCTACATTGACACTCACGTTCACGTCTGGACGGATGATCTCCGAAAATATCCGCTCGGCCCCGGCTTCAAGCCTGAACGAATGCCGCTGCCGCGCTTTTTGCCGGAGGACGCGCTGCGCCACGCCAACGCCAGCGGCGTGAACCGCATCGTGCTGGTCCAGATCAGCTTCTATCGCTTTGACAACCGCTACCTGCTGGACGCCATCCGCGCGCGGCCGGAGACCTTCAGCGGTATTGCGATGGTGGACTGGAAGGCGCCGCGGCCCGACGACGTTATGCGCGAACTGGCGCGCGTTCACGTGCGCGGGTTCCGGATTCCCGCTGGCGGCAACGAGCCGGAGGCGTGGCTTGACGGGGATGGGATGGAGCGGATGTTCCGCTGCGGCGGCAAGGAGCGGCTCGCCATCTGCCCGCTCCTGACCCCGGCGCATCTGCCGGCGCTATCGCGGATGTGCGCGAAGTTCCCCGACACGCCGGTCATCATAGACCACCTGGCCCGCATTGGCGCGAGCGGGCCTGTCCGCGACGAGGACGTGGCGGCTCTCTGCTCGCTGGCGCGCCATCGCAACGTGATGGTGAAGGTCTCCGCCTTCAACTCTCTCGGCGCGAAAAAGCCGCCGCACCTCGATCTCGCGCCGCTGATCAAGCGCGTCCACGAAGCGTTCGGCGCGCGGCGGCTGATGTGGGGTTCCGACACGCCGTTTCAAACGCAGCATGAGACTTACGAGGACAGCATCGCCCTCATCCGTGACCGGCTCGACTTCCTCTCGGCTGAGGACAAAGATTGGATGCTGCGCCGGACGGCGGAGGAGTTCTTTTGGAAGTGAAGGAAAGAGTTGAGAGTGGTGAGAGAAGAATTCCGGGAACTCTTAAGCTCTCAACTTTCAACTAACCGCGCGTTTTCTGCGGCGGGACGCCACGAGTGCCGCTGCGCCGCCGGCCAGCAACACGCCAGAGGCAGGCTCGGGCACGAAGGAGAGGGTGACGTTGTCAAAATTGGCTTGGAAATTGCCTGCCTGCGGATTGGTAAACTTGACCGTCAGAGTCTGGCCCAGATGCGGGTCGCTGTCGCTGATGTTGAAAACCTTCGTTGCCATAACCCAATGGCCGGCGGTTGGGATATTGTTGGTGAACGTGGTCGCCGTCAGCGCAGTGCCTCCCGCCAGCAGATCGAATAGTGCCACCGAAGGCGACCAGCCTGCTCCGCCCAAATCCGCTCGCTCGCCCAGCCATGTGTTGAGCACATACGTGCCGACGGCCAGCACATTGGTCATGTCCTGCGCGGCGAAGTAGTTGTTGTTGATAGAGGCAGCATACAAGCCATCCGGCGTGGGATCGATGAACATGCCGCCCGTAACCAGCATCCTGCCCGCCGCATTGCCGTTGACAAAGTTCTCATACCAGTTGGTTGATCCGGTAACGGAATAGGGGAATTGATCCGGCGGATTCTCGATGCTTGGATTATTGATGATCAGCATCACGGCATGTGCTGGCATCATCGCCCCCGCCAGCAACAGCGCGATCAGTGCTGCTAATCCATTCCTCATGAAGCTCGAAACGGACATCCGATTCTCCATAAATGCACTCCCTGAATTGACCATCGCCACAATTGACTCATGTTTGGCCAAGATGTCAACGGCATTTTCAGGCCTCAAGTCCCGTCCACCGCCAGTGACGCGAGCGGGTCGCAGCCGGCGACGCGGGTATAGACGCCAACGGGATCGCTGCCACCGGATTTTACGCCCGCCCAGACCTGCACGACTTCGTTGGTCACGAACATCGTGGCTTCGACGATGAGTTTCCATTGCGTGGCAGCGGAGTCGTAGAAGAGACGTGGCGCGGCGCCGGAGAGCATTTGGGCGGGATCGTCGTTGGCGAGGTGACTCCAGCCGCTGCCGAAGTTCAGCCAGTAGCCGTTCTTCTTGCCGGGCGCGGTGCCGGCTTTGAGATAGGCGCTCCAGAAGAGGGGGCCGCTGGCGTTGTAGCGGGTCAGATCGCGGTAGAAAGTGCCGTCCCATGTCACGCCGCCCGCCACGCCGCCGTCAAAGCGCGCCGCGCCGGGGTTGGGATCGTCGAAGCGCAGGCCGATGTCAAAGTGCGGCAGGAGCAGGTCGCACTCCGGGCTGGCCGCGCCGACGAGGCCGTCGGTGTAGTTGGCAATGCGATAACAGTCGGCCGTGACCGGAGTGGGCGCGGGGACGGCCCACGGTTCGGCGCGCTTGTGTTTGCGCGTGGCGCGCCGGGCCGATGCTGCGCCCGGGCCACTCCCTCAGGGCAAGCAGGTGACGATGATAACGTCGCTGAGCTGGCCGGTGGGCTGGTCGTGGTTGCGGTAGCGGAGTTGATACTCGCGCACCTCGGGCTTGCCCGGCTCCAGCGGGGCACGCGTGTCGCTCCAACGGCTGCGGCTGAACCGGCCCAGCCAGGTGAACTCCGTCTCCGTGCCGCGCTTGCTGTAGGCATCCACCTCTTCATTGCCATTCATGGTGACTTTGAAGTCCACTTGGCCGCCGGGCATGGCGGTGGCCTTGCCGGTGGGCCGGTCAATCACGGCGGCGGCGGCGAAATCGCCGTTGGACTCGGGGGCTTCGATGCCGAGCAACTCGCCGATGGCCGGGGTGTAGCCGGGCCGGCTCATGAGGTTCTTGCGCATGGTGCGGTAGTTCTTCTGGGCCAGTGCGAACGCGTTGTTCATCTCCTTGGTTGCCTCCTGCGAGACGGCCTCGGCGGTGGCCTTGGCATCCGTCGTCGTGTGTAGGTTCGTGTTGTCCTGCGTGATGGCTGCCTTCTCCGTCGTGGTGATATTCAACGCGGCGACCTCCGGCCTGTCCATGTTGGCCTTCAACAGGTCCTGTTTGGCAAGGAAGTCAGCGTGGCTGCTTCCCAACGGATCACTTCGACTACTCATGGTTCATCTCTCCTTCCTATGTGGTTTACTGCTTCATTGTCTTGCTGGAAATCGGGGATAACAGCACCTCGCAACGGCCCGTGGGGCCAGCCCGTGGCGACGGCAGGCTTGCCTGCGGCAAGGGCGGGGATGCCTGCCGCAATGCCGGGCTTGCCCGCAGTGACGGCGGGCCTGCCTGTGGTGACGGCGGGCCAGCCCGCGATGATTCCGGGGATGCCAGCGGTGACGCCGGGGAAGTCCGCAGTGACGACGGGTTTACCCGCGATGACGGCGGGCCTGCCCGCAGTGACCGCAGGCTTGCCCGCAGCGACCGCAGGCTTGCCCGCAGCGATGGCGGGGAATGCCGGCGTCGTCACGGCAATTGCCGGAGTGACCACGGCACAAGCGGGAATGAGCGCGGCTATTGCCGGGGAAATGGCGGGACTGGCTGCGGCGGAGGCGACGACGGGCCGGAAGACGGCGGCAGGCATATTTCCGCCTCTATGTTCCTGGCTGGGAAACGTGATTGTTCTTTCCATTGGCCCTTGCTCCGGCGCGGATGAGAGCACAGGCGGGCCGGGAGTGGAAGAGCGAGGATTTACCTAATAGGTAATCGGGGCGAGCGACCGGTAGGGCGCGACCGCTGGGCGCGCCGAGCCGTTATTGTTCTTCCTCCTCCGGCCGGCCCGGCGGTCCGGCCCTACCCACGGCACTCCTGCCGGCGCGCGATGCGACAGCAGAAGATGTAGGCCCGGTGCCCCCACCGGGCGTCTGTGATTTGCCAACGAACCCGCCGCGTCGGGGACGCGGCCTACATCACCGGCTCCGCTCTTTCCCCGCCGGAGCGTTCACCGGCCTGTCCAGATGCGCGACCCAGGCTTCGTAGTGGCCATTATGCTTGCCCGTGCCAACGATAGTTCTCCCATCTGCTGAAATATCAGTCGCCTTCTGTAGCTCCCATCCAGTTAAAGCAATATGGTATTCGCTGGTGAGGAGCGATTGGAAGTCGCGGATGCCATTGACTTTGTCCCAGATAAACGCTTTCTGCATGGAGGGCTGTTCAGCAGGCCCACGGCTTCCGTATCCAACGACCACAGAACCATCATTTGAAATAGCTGAGGCACAACAGATATCGCAACCCGGTAGATAACCAAGATACATAAAGCCATCCATCTTCGTCCAGCGAAACGATTCGCAGCAAAATGCCGGCAACAGCCGATTACCAACAATTATCTTTCCGTCGCTGGAAGACGATACGGCACCAATGGTCGGGTCTTTGAACGGGAAATCCTTGTTCAGTTTAAGCCTCGGTATTGGCAATCTGTTTGCATCTGTCTTGGGGTCAAGTGCGACCATTCCATGCGCCGCCGTCCATTGGAACCTCTTGCATCCAGAAGGTGACATGCCCTCGCCCCAAACCACCGAGCCATCGCCTGAAACCGAGCGGGCATTACTAGTGTAGCCACCTGGAAAAGAACCAAGAGCAATCATGCCACTGGCCGCAGTCCATCGGAAAGCTATGGAATTCAAACCTTGATCGGCTTGCCCCACAACTGTTGAGCCATCGCTGGAAACTGCAACGGCGATGCTCCGACCGCCATCGGGTAGAAAGCCTAGGCCCGTGAAAGACGATTCGGCGAAACCGTTGGCGAACGAGCATCCCAGCAACAGCACAACGCCGAGGACGCGCGCACAGATGGCGAAAGGCAGAGCGGGAGACTTGCGGCTGGGCGATGCGATGTTCATGGCGACAACCTTTGGTTGAACTGCCGCCGATACTCCGCCGCGCCCGCCGCTGTGTCAACGACTTGTTGGAAGTTGGGAGATGGGAGACGGCAGATGGAGACTGCCGGACTCCTCACGCTCCACGCCTTACTTCTCGTTCGCGCACCGCGCGCAGCGCGGGCATTGCCAGTCCGGGCCGCAGAAGAAGCGGCAGGGCGGGATGCCCAGATAGTCAGCCAGCCGCTGGATCAGCGCCGGGGAGGGGAATCGGCTGCCGTTCTCCCAACGGCTCCATGTAGGCTCGCTGACACCGAACTCTATGGCCGGCTTCTTGATCGGCGGGTCGCCTTGGTCTGTCACGCGCCAGTGGTTGAGCAGCGTGGCGAACGGCAGGCTGCGGTAGTCCGCAGATGCAATCTCGGATTTCTTCATACGGGGGATCTCCTCTCGCCCCGATGATACAGCAGGCGTTCTTCCGGCTCGCGAGACATTTCTTCTGCCTGACAGTTGTAGTGGCGGCCGTCTCGGCCGCTACGCCGCAGCGAGGAGCCGGAGTTCGATGGAAAGGGACAGCATCGGCCGAGACGGCCGACGCTACAACGTCGCGAACCGCGAAATTCCTTGATGGTGGGGCGAGACTCCGCTTGTCGCAAACCGGACGTGGCTGCGGGGAGGCTCGACGGAGTCTCGCCCCGCCTCATTGGGTTGCGGCTCCGCCGCGCTGAAACTCCGCCCCGTGCCTTACGCCGGGAGAGTTGTCTTCAACCCCGCCACCTTGTAGATCGTCACCGGCTTGACCTTGCCCTTCACCGTCGTTTCGCCCAGCCGCTCGCACTGGATGTAATCCTTCACCAGCTCGTAGGTGGTTTCGCTGATGATGATGTCGGCCTCCCATTTGCGCGTCTCGGATTCCAGGCGCGCGCCGAGGTTTACCTCGTCACCGAGGACGGTGTAGTCGAACAGCTCGGCCGAACCCATGTTGCCGACCGTCATGTCGCCGGTGTTGATACCGATGCCCATCCGCAACGTCTGCAGGCCATGCGCGCTCTTCTGCTCGGCGATCCGCCGCAGGGCCGCCTGCATGTCCAGCGCGCAACGCACCGCGCGCAACGCGTGATCTTCCTTCTGCGGGATGGGCGCGCCCCAGAATGCCATGATGGCGTCGCCCATATACTTGTCGAGCGTGCCATCGTGCTTCCTGATCGGCACGGACAGCGCGCCCATGATTTCGTTGAGCAACGGCACGACTGTCTCCGGCGGGTTCTTTTCGCAGAAGGTCGTGAACCCGCGCACGTCGCTGAACAGCACCGTCAGCGTGCGCCGCTCGCCGCCGAGGCGCAGCATGTTGGGGTTCACCAGCACCTGCTCCATGACCCGCTCGCTCAAGTAGTGGCGGAACGCTTTCTTGATGAACCGCTTGTCGCGCTCCTCGACGAAGAACCGGTAGGCCGACATCACCGCGAACGTCGGCAGGAGCACGGCCGTCGGCGCGACCAACTCGATCCAAAGATTCCATCCGCGCAACAGCCAGAACGCCGCTGCAATCCAGCCGCCGGCGACGCAAAGCGTCAGAACCCCGGACACCAGCGGACGCCGCACCGCCGTCGTCAGCCCGATGAGTGCGCACAATAACCCTACGACGGCCCACGTGACGTTGTGCGGCGCCTCGTGCAGGAAATCGCGGCGCAGGATGTTGTTGACCGCATTGGCGTGGACGACGACCAGCGGCGAGTTGGTGTCCAGCGGCGTCGGCGCCACGTCCGTGCCCGTGGCAGCCAAGCCGACCAGCACAATGCTGTTCAAGAAGTTCTTAAGCGGGAACGATTCCGGCTGCCCGGCGGCGCGTTGTTGCAGAGACTTCAACACCTCGGCCGCTGAGACGACACGAAAGTCCTTCAACTGCCCGCGGAACCGGATCGGCAGCGTGTCCGGCAGCTTCGATGTCGAACCCTTCTCCATCCTTTCCGCCACCGCCGCTGAGAAACTCGGTTGGCCCAGCACGCGCATCGGCAGCCGGCGCAGCATGCCGTCCAGATCGCGCGGCGCGTTAACGGCGCCGGGGGTAGTCACCTTGGCCAGCGCCTCGAACGGCTTCAGTTCGTATTCGCCCCGCGCATCGCGGTCGCGTGCCATCGCGAACACAGCGCCGCGTAGTTGACGGCACAGTTCAACCACCGCGCGGTCAGACTCCGGATGCTTTTCATCCGGCTCCGTCATCAGGATGTCGTAGCCGATGGCGCGCGGCGGATACTCGTTGAGCGCCTGCAACAGGGCGGCATGAAACTCGCGCGGCCACGGCCAGCGCCCCAGTTGCCGGATGCTCGAATCGTCAATCACGACGAGGATAATGCGCGGGTCGAGATTCGCCGGCTTCTCGGCGCGGAAGCGCACGTCGAGCGATGCCAGTTCGAAGACGCGCAGCAGTTCCGTCTGGCTCAGCCACATGCCGGCCCACGCAAACAACAATCCCAGCGTCACACCAAGCACGCGTCCGATTCTTAACCAAGGCTTCACACCGTGACGGTAGCGGGCGCGCCGCCCCGTCTCAACGTCGAATTTTACTTGCGAGAGCCGCGTCACGTGCGAAACTTGAACGCAACAACCAAACATCTTATGAAAAGACTCGCGCCACTGCTTCTCCTCGCGTTCCCCGTGCTCGCCGTCGCGCCGCAACCGGCAACGATGACGCTCGTGCAAGGCACGGTGACCGTGGACGGGAAGGTCGCCGCGCAAGGCCAACCCCTGGGTGTCGGCTCGACCATCGGCACCGAGCCGGCCAGCTTCTGCGACGTGGCGCTTGACCCCGCGAATTCTTTTCGCGTGCGTGAGTCGAGCACCGTCAAGGTCAACGCGCTTTGGGACGAGTCGAAGAAGCCCGACGGCTCGGTCGTGAAGAAGGTGACGCTGGACCTGACCCGCGGCGGCCTTGCCTCCAAGCTCGACAAGCTGCCCGCCGGCACCGAATACGTAGTGCGAACGCCAATCGCCGTCGCTGCCGCGCGCGGCACATTCTTCGGCATTGATATCGGCATTGCGAAGGTCGGCGTGGACGCCGGGCCGGGCGGCGCGGGCGTGGTTGCCGGCGCGGGCGTCCCCGGTTTGGCGCGCGCGGATGTCGGCGTAGGTGCCGGTCCGGCCGGCGTCGGCGTCAACGCGGGCGCCAACGTCGTTGGAGTCGGCGCTGGCGCTGGTGTCGGTGTTGGACCCGGCGGCGTTGCTGTGGGTGCCGGCGTTGGCGCGGGGCCGGTTGGCATCGGCGCGAACGCAGGCGTGGGACCGGGCGGAGTCGGCGTGGGCGTCGGTATGCCGGGCGGACCGGGCGTGGGTGTGGGCGTTGGTGCTGTGCCATTGCCGCCACCGTTCCCGGGCACGGCCGTGCGCACGATCAACTGCGGCGTGGTTCAAGGCAACGTCATGCTGGTCAGTGGCGACAACCCGAACAAGTCGGTCAACGTGAAGCCATACCAGCAAACCACGATTTCGCCGTGGGAGATCGCGCAGTTGCACGCGCGCGGCAGCGGGGTGCTGTCCCAGCGAATCCTCGGCCGCCAATTCATCCAGCAGCGCCAGGCGCAGGCTGCGGCAAAACTCCGCGGCACCGGTGTTGACAAGGACGAACCCATCGCGCGGCAAAAGGCCTTCAGTCGGCTCGCGCACATCATTTACGACTTGAAGGTCGAAGGCGAAAAGCCGGTCTCGCAGCTCCTCATGCAGGACGAAAAGCTGGCGAAGAAGTTATTCGACTACGTCGCGACGGCAAAGGTCGTTGAAACAGAGAAACAGCCGGACGGCACCGTGCAGGTCGTGCTCGAACTCGACGGACTCGGCGTGCAGGACGCCCTAGGCGGCGTCATCCAGTTCAAGCAGGCCATCGCGCCCATTGATCTCGCCGAATACGGCAAGCTCTACGGCCCAATGGCGCGCGTCACAACCGAGCGCGCGGCGGAAGTGGACGCGCTACGCAAGATGGCGGAGAAGATTTACGGAGTCGTGATTGACTCCAACACCACGGTGGAGAACTTCGCCGTCAAGAACGACACCATCCGCCAGACCGTCACCGGCGTTGTGCAGGGCGCCGAGAAAGTCGAGACCACCTACTACAGCGACGGCTCGTGCAAGGTCGTCATGGTCATGAACGCCGCGCTCATCCCCAAGCAACTCTCGCCAGTGATGGGCAATGTCTTCGGCCAAAACTACCTGGGCAGCCCCGAGGTCATTGAGTTCGCCAACTTCGAAGAGTTGATGGCGAGGCTGAAATAGGCGCCCGCGGCCTTGGCTCTACGTTCCCTCTTCCCAGCTTGCGAGATACTTCGTCTGCTTGGCGGTGAGCTTGTCCACCTTGACGCCGATGGCCTTGAGCTTGAGGGCGGCGATGTTCTCGTCAATGTCGGTCGGGACGGAATAGACGCCGGGCTTGAGGCGCTTGGCGTTCTTGACCATGTATTCGGCCGAGAGGGCCTGGTTGGCGAAGCTCATGTCCATGACGACGGCCGGATGGCCTTCGGCGCTGGCGAGGTTGATGAGGCGGCCCTCGCCGAGCAGGAAGATCTTGCGGTTGTCGTTAGTGACGTATTCGTCCACGAACGGGCGGATGGTGCGCTTGCTCTTGGACATGCGCTCCAACGCGGGGATATCTATCTCGACGTTGAAGTGGCCGCTGTTGGAGACGATGGCGCCGCTCTTCATGGCGGCGAAGGTCGCGCCGCTGATGACAGTGGTGTTGCCAGTGACGGTGCAGAAGATGTCGGCAATCTTCGCGGCGTCAATCATCGGCATGACGGTGAAGCCATCCATGACCGCTTCGAGGGCCTTGAGCGGGTCCACTTCGGTGACGATGACGTGGGCGCCCATGCCGGCGGCGCGCATGGCGAGGCCTTTGCCGCACCAGCCGTAGCCGGCGACGACGAAGGTGGAGCCAGCGAGCAGGACGTTGGTGGCGCGGACGATGCCGTCCAGCGTGCTCTGGCCCGTGCCGTAACGGTTGTCGAACATGTGCTTGGTGAGGGCGTCGTTCACCGCGATGATCGGGTAAGCAAGCTTCTTGTCCTTGGCCATCGCCTTGAGGCGGATGACGCCGGTGGTGGTCTCCTCGGTGCCGCCGATGATGTCCTTGAGCTGGCGGCGGCGTTCCTTGTGGAGAACGGCGACGGTGTCAGCGCCGTCGTCCATCGTCATGTTGGGACGGGCGTCGAGCGAGGCGAGAATGTGGTTGTAATAGGTCTTGCCGTCCTCGCCCTTGATGGCGAACACGCTGATGCCGTAGTCGGCGACCAGCGAAGCGGCGACATCGTCCTGGGTGGAGAGGGGATTGGAAGCGCAAGCCACGATCTTCGCGCCACCGGCTTGGAGGGTGCGGAGGAGGTTGGCGGTCTCGGTGGTGATGTGCAGGCACGCGGCGAGCGTCTTGCCACGCAAGGGCTGTTCCTTGGCGAAGCGCTGGCGGATGAGCTTGAGCACGGGCATGTAGTTGTCGGCCCACTCAATACGGTTCTTGCCGGCCGCTGCGAGGCCGAGGTCTTTCACGTCATGCGGTATGTTGTTCAAGCTATGTTTCCTTTCGATTTACTGCCATTGCGCCTTCTTTCCTTGTCCGGCGCGAGCCGCGGATGCTAGGGGAAGCGCCCGAAGCCGGCAAGGGAAAAACACGGAAAAACCGTGTTGTTGCGACGGATATGCTGGACGGCGAACTGCCCAGCAGCGCGTTACAGCCCCTTCAGGCTGTCGTCGAGCGCGGCGATCAATTCGTTGATCGTTTCCACCGTCTCGTCGCCCATGTGCGCGACGCGGAAGCTCAGGCCCTTGATCTTGCCGTAGCCGCCATCAATCAGAATCTTGTGCCGCTCCTTGAGCGCCTTCTGGAACTTCGGCACGTCAATCTTGCGGCCCTTGCCGCCGGCGCGAGCGCCGTTGTCGAAGCAGCTCAGCGTGATGGACTGATACGCCGGCGCGGGGAGCAACCCCATGCCGTTGCGCTGGCCCCAACCGCGCACCATCCCGGCGAGCTGCTGGTGGCGCGCGAAACGGACGTCGAGTCCCTCGGCGAAGATGTCGTCGAGCTTGGCCGCCAGCGCGTAGATGAGCGGAATCACCGGCGTGCTCGGCGTCATGTTCTTGTCGTGGTTCGTCTTGAACTCCAGGAAGTCGAAATAGTAGCCGCGGCCCGGCACCGTCTCCGCTCGCTTGAGCGCCCGCTCGCTCACGCCGAACACCGCCAAGCCCGGCGGCAGCGCGAACGCCTTTTGCATCCCCGCCAGCAGCACGTCAATGCCCAGCGCGTCCATCTCGATCTTCACGCCGCTCATCGAGCTGACGCTGTCCACGATGAACATCACGTCGGGAAACTGCTTCATCACCGCGGCGATGGCCGGCAACGGGTTCATCACGCCGGTGGAGGTTTCGTTGTGAATGAGCGTCATCGCGTCGTAACGACCCGTGGCGAGCTTCTCGCGGACCATCTCTGGCAGGATCGGGTCGCCCCACGCCACCTTCAGCGCGTCGGCTTCCTTGCCGCAACGCAGCGAGACATCGTTCCACTTGTCGCTGAACGCGCCGCAGCAGCAGTTCAGCACGCGCTTCACCGAGAGATTGCGCACCGAGGCTTCCATCACGCCCCACGCGCTGGAGGTGCTGAGGAACACGGGATTCTTCGTGTAGAGCAGTTGCTGGAGCTTCGGCTGCATTGCCGCATAAAGCTCCTGAAACCCCGCACCGCGATGCCCGATCATCGGCTTGCACATCGCCCGAAAGGTCTTTTCGCTGACTTCCACCGGTCCCGGAATGAAAAGTTTGACGTGATCTCTGTTCATAAAGTGCGGCGACAATAGCGAAACGCGCGCCGTCGCGCAAGTGGCAGAATGCGGCTGACGGAAGGGAAGCTCCAAGCAGCAGGGAAACTCACGCGGATTAAACGGAGTCGAATGGACTGCCTTCGGGAGGCACATAACCGCAGAAGAGGCAGCGATTGAATTTGCGCGAAACCATGCTCTTGCAGTTTGGGCAATCCATGGGAGGCCTTGTCACCTTGCCGTCCATCTGGCCGTCCATCGCATCAAGATCGGCGATGCGGCGGACCAGATCACTCTCCACCACATCTGTTTTCTCCCGCAGCAGCGACCACATGGCGCGTGTGACGAGGGAAAGCTTGTCCAGCCGCTTCTCCAACGGCACGACGATGTTCATCAATACGCTTTGTGCGGCAGCTTGGGCATCGCCTTTGGCGAAACCGACCTCTGTCTTGAGTAGCTCAATGTCTGTTTGTTGCTTCAGATCCCAAAAGAATGACAGCGTATCCATTGTCGGTCCTTTCAAGCCAAAGTGTTCGTGAGGCTACATCTGTTCGATGGTCTGGATGCCGAGGAGGTCGAGGCCCTTGCGGAGGACTTCGGCGGTGAGTTGGCAGAGGAGCAGACGCGAGGAGCGGGCTGGCTCGTCGGCCTTTAGGACGGGGCAGCGTTCGTAGAAGACGCTGAATTTGCCCGCGAGATCGTAGAGGTAGCTGCAGATGAAGTTGGGGCGGTAGTCCTCCGTGGCCAGCTCGATGGCCTCCGGGAATCGGAGGATAAACTTGGCGAGGTCGAATTCGGCCGTGTCAGCGAGCGTGACGCTCTTACACTCCCATCTCCTATCTCCCATCTCCCATCTCCCCGCTCCTTCCGCCGTCTCCGCGCCTTTGCGGAAGATGGAGCGGATGCGGACGTAGGCGTATTGGAGGTAGGGGGCGGTGTTGCCCTGCATGGCGAGCATCTTGGGCCAACTGAAGACGTAGTCGTTGACGCGGTTCTGGCTGAGGTCGGCATACTTCACCGCGCCAATGCCGACGACGCGGGCGATCTCGCGGCGCGTGGCCTCCGGCAGGTCGGCGTAGTTCGCGTCCACGATGGCCTGTGCCTGGCGCTCGGCTTCGTCGAGGAGTTCCTCCAGCTTGATCGGCTCGCCGCTGCGGGTCTTGATCGGCTTGTTGTCCTCGCCGAGCACGGAACCGAACGTGACGTGCGCCAGCTTGAGGTCGGCGTAGCTCCAGCGCCGCGCGGTGGTGAAGAGTTGCTCGAAATGGAGCTTCTGGCGCGAGTCGGTGACGTAGATGATCTCGCCGGGCTTCCACTCCTCGACGCGATATTGGAGCGTGGCGAGGTCGGTGGTGGGGTAGAGGAACGCGCCGTCGCTCTTCTGGATGAGGAACGGTTTGTCCTTCAGTTGCGGCACGTCTTGGAAGAAGACGCAGACCGCGCCCTCGCTATCCTCGGCGAGACCCTTGGCCTTCAACTCGGCGACGACACCGGCAAGCCGTGGATGGTAGAAGCTCTCGCCGAGCGTGTGGTCGAAGCGCACGTCGAGCCGGCGATAAACTTGCTCGAACGCCGGCATGGAGAGGTCGCGGAGCTTCTTCCAAAGCGCGAGGTTCTCAGCATCGTTCTCGTGAAGTTTGACCAGCTCGGCCTTGGCGGCGTCGCGGATGGATGGGTCTGCTACAGATGCGCCGTAGTATTTGCGATAGACGCGCTCCATTTCGGCGATGGGATCCGCGGAGGCTGCAAGGTCGAGTTTCTCCTGCTTGAAGCCGTGGAGCAGGAAACCGAATTGCGTGCCCCAGTCGCCGATGTGATTGTCGGCGATGACGTGGTGTCCGAGGAACCGCAGCGTGCGGGCGATGCTGTCGCCGATAATGCTGCTGCGGAGATGTCCGACGTGCATTGTCTTGGCGACGTTCGGCGCGCTGAAATCAATGACGATGGTGCGCGCGGGCGACGCGGCCGGCACACCGAGGCGCGGATCGGCCAGCACTTGTGGCAGAAGGGCGCCGACGAAGCCGGCTTTCAGGCGGACGTTAATGAAGCCGGCGCCTGCGACGGTCGGCGGCTCAGCGAGGTCGGTGAGCGCGGGCGCGAGCGCGGCGGCGACTTTGTCGGCGAGGGGACGTGGATTTTCACCTCGAGCCTTGGCGATGGGAAGCAGGCCGTTGATCTGGTAGTCGCCGAACTTTGGATTGCCGCAGGGCCGCACGTTGGCCGCACCGTCTGCGCCGATGGTCTGGCGAATGACGCCGGTGGCGAGACGCTCAAGAAGTTGTTGGACGGATTCCATGCGGGGGAAGTGTTCTTGGTAATTGGTGACTGGTGATTGGTGATTTAAGCTCGCTAAGGAGGTGACACCACCAATTACTAATTACCAGTTACCAGCCACCCATCACGCCTTCTGGCTGCGGATGATCTGCACGACCTCGTCGGCGTTGGCAGCCGCCAGCAGTTTCTCGCGGAGCGGACGGTCGTGGAGGAACTTCGCGATGTTGGCCAACGTGTGGAGATGTTTCTGGAACTGGCCCTGTGGCACGAGGAACAGGACGATGAGATTCACCGGCTGTTCGTCGAGCGCGTCAAAGTTAATGCCGGTCTTTGATCGGCCGAAGGCGCCGATGACGTCGCCGATTAGGTCGGTCGTCGCGTGCGGAATGCCGATGCCGAAACCAATGCCGGTGCTCATGGTGGTTTCGCGCTTCTTGACCGCCTGCAAGATAGCGGGCAGGTCGTCAGCCTTGATGCGGCCGGCTTTGACGAGTTGCGCGAGCAGTTCGTCAATCGCCTGCCAACGGTCGGTCGCGTGCATCTCTGTGAGGACGCACTCTGCGTTTAAGATATCGCTTAAAGTCATTGGACGAAACTTCCTGTTTGGAAACCCGCCTTTATTCTCACAGCGCCGTCATGCCTGCAAGTTAATTTGCCCGTCGCGCGATCCACCGCCAGAGCGCCGGCAGTTCGCGGGCCGTCTGATCGAGCCACCGCCAGCACAACAGACAGTTATTGTAGAACTGTTCTGCGCATTCTGCAAACGTCAGCCGCGAGGACATCAATACCATCAGCAGCGCCACCACCAGCAGGTTCATCCCGTAGATCACCGCCATCGAAAACAGCCAGCCGTGCCGGCGCACATCGCTCTGGTTCTGTCGCAGCGCCAGCCACGTGAAACTGAGGTGGAAGCTCCAGCTAAAGCCGAGCACATAATAGAGCGCCGGCGCGAACGGCCGCACATCCGCCAGCAGGCTCAGCCCGTAATAGATCGCGATACCGAGCATGGCGTAGAACGGAAAGAAATACGGCGACAGTGTGATCAGCCAGTTCTCCTTGCTTACCATCACCTGCCCGCCGCGCGCGCCCGTCGTCAGGCCGCTGACCTTCGCGCCCATCAACAGCGCCCAGAACACATGCGTCAGCTCGTGGCTGATCACGTATGCCCGCGCCGATGGGCTGAGCAGCGCGAACACCGCCAGCCAGCAGCCGAACCCCAGGCCGAGCCAGAACGCCGGCCGGTGCAACCACGGCCCTTGGCCGAAGCCCAGCGTGGCCACGACGTGATAAAGCGTGAGCGTCAAGGCGACGCACGGCAGCAGCAACGCGATGGCGAGCAGAAACTTGAAAACTTTCATCTCGATGTTCTTGCCACGCAGCCTATGCAGCGTCGGCAAAGGCGGCAAGAGGATTTGAACCGTGATGGCGTTCAACATCGTTTCCCGCTGGCGCGCGGCGGGGCGGTTGATTATAAAGCGGGGCACTATGGCCTACCTTGGATGCGATGTTGGAACAACCGGAACGAAGGCCGTCGTGTTCGACAACGACGGCAACGTCCTCTCATCTTCTTACCGCGAATACCGCCTGCTCACGCCGCAACGCGGCTGGGCGGAACTCGACCCGCTGGAAGTCGGCGACGCTGTCGAGGCCGTGCTCGGCGAGGCGGCGAAGAAATCTCCGCAGCCGGTGGAGACCATCGCGCTGTCCGCACTCGGCGAAGCTATCACGCCGCTCGACGCCGCTGGCAAGCCGCTCGACAACACAGTGCTCTCGATGGATTCACGCGCGACGGCGCAGAACGCGAAGCTCCGGGAGCAGTTCGGCGCGAAGAAGTTCTTCGAGACCACCGGCCATCCGCTGCATCCCATGCACACGATCAGCAAGCTGATCTGGTGGCGGGAGAACAAGCCTGACATGTTCAAGCGTGCTGCGCGGTTTCTGGGCTGGCAGGAGATCCCTGCGATGCGGCTCGGCGTGCCGGCGAAGGTGGATTACTCGCTCGCGTCGCGGCTCGGCATCTTTGACATCCGCAAGAAACAGTGGTCGGAGCCGTTGATGGAGTTGGCCGGGGTCGAGAAGAAGCAGTTGCCCGAAGCCGTGCCGTCGGGCGCAGTCGTGGGCGAGATTCCTGCGAGTGTCTGCCAGAAGCTCGGGCTCGCGAAAGGCTGCGTGCTGGTCGCGGGTGGCCACGATCAACCGTGCGCCGCTTTGGGCGCGGGCGTCGTGAAGCCGGGTCTGGCGGTGGACGGTCTGGGCACGGTCGAGTGCATCACGGTGGCCTACGATCACGCCGTCACGGACGAGAACATGCTCGGCGGCAACCTCTGCTGCATGCCGCACGTAGTGGAGGGTATGTATGCGTCGCTGGCGTTCAGCTTCGTCGCGGGCAGCTTGCTGCGCTGGTATCGCGACAACTTCGCCGAGGCGGAGAAAGCCGAGGCCGCGCGCACGGGCCGCGATGTCTATGCGATCATGGACGACCTGGCACTGACCTCGCAGCATCCGCCGTTCATCGTGCCGCACTTCTTCGGCACCGGCACGCCGTATCTGGACTCTCACTCCAAGGGAACCATCACCGGCCTCACGCTCGGCACGACCCGCGCCGACATGATCCGGGGCATCCTCGAAGGCGTGGCGTTTGAGATGCGGGTGAACCTGGAGATTTTGGCGAAAGCCGGCGTGCCGCTCGATGAGCTGCGCTGCACCGGCGGCGGGGCAAAGTCACGCGGCTGGATGCAGCTCAAGGCCAACCTCTGGGGCAAGCGCCTTTGCACGCTCAACACCAGCGAAGGCGGCGCGCTCGCCTGCGCGATGCTCGGCGCGGTGGCCATCGGGAAGTTCAAGACGCTGAAGGAAGCGGTGGAGAAGTTCGTCCGCGTGACCGGCGCCTACGAACCGGACATGAAGGAGCACGCGCGTTACACGGAGCGATACCAGGTTTACCGCGAGCTGTATCCGCGGATGAAAGACCTGCTTCACCGGATGTAACTACTGGACTCTCTTGAGTTCGAAGCGGTGGCTCTTGGGCTGGTTCTCCGAATAGGCCTTTTCGAGAAGCTCGTCGGCTGCTTTCTGGAACTTCGCTTCGTCTGGGGCATACTTCATGTAGTTCTCGATCTGCATGACGCCATAGGTGAACTTGGTCTTCTTGTTCTTCTCAAGGTTTTCTTCGAGCGCCTTCTTCTCAGCCTCCGGGCTTCTGTCCGTGAGCTTGGAGAGGAGAAAGAGTCTGACGGCGGCGAACGTCCTGAGTTTGGAGGAGTAGATGTCGGCGCGTGTCTTCAGGTCCGAGAGCACTTGGATGGCCTGTTTGTATTGCGGCGTCTCGGCCACGAGCGCGAGATTGACGCCTTTGGTGAAGTCGGCGGCGGGACGCTTCAAGACACTCTCGCCATCTATCAGAAGTTCGTAGTCGCCGGCTTCAAGACCACCGACTTTGAGCAACTCCTGGTTGAGATCCTCGCTGAAGGGAACGAGGTCGAGGGCCGGCTTGGCTCCGCTTTCGACGGGGAAGGGGAGGGCCTTCTCAAGGCAGTTAAAGGAGATGATGCCGTCCTTGAATTGGAGGATTTCAACGGAGCAGTTCTCCTGCTTGGAGAGTTCCTTCTTGGCGGCGTTGATCTCGACGAGTGACACGCAACGGCCCATGCCCTGTGCCTTGAGGAATGCGTAGGCCATGACGAGATGTCCGGGCGCGCCGGGATGAACCCTGTCGGGACCGACGATGGTGTAGTTCGGGTCTTTTGCCTGGCCGAGCGCGTTCAGTCGGCTCAGCAGCAGATGAAACTCCGCGACGCCCGCGTTGTATTTGGAGGCGAGCTTGTGGGCTTCGTAGCCGCAGATTCCGAGGGCGAAGTTCACGCCGAAGAGGTTCTCGGTCTTTTGCGTTCCGGTCTGGTCGTAGATCGAAGGCGTGATGAAGATGAGCGTGGCGCCGTCCTTGGTGAGAAGCTCGGCGAGTTCGGCCATCCTCGCGACGTGGTTCTCGATGGCCGCCTGCCGCTGGGCCTCAACCTTCGCCCCGGACGCGTCCATGGCGTAGAGGTTGCGGCTCACGTCGTTCATGCCGAGCATGATGGTCGCCACCGTCGGCTTGTGCGGCGCGATGTCCCAAACATAGCGTTTGACCGCGCCCGCAGCACTGTCACCTGATATTCCGCAGTTCCAGTAGCCGATGCGCATTTGCGGAAAGCGCGTCGCATAGAAAAGGGCAATCTGGCTGTGGTAGCCGAAACCTCCACCGTGCGTAATGCTGTCGCCAATAAAGCAGACGCGGTCGCCGTCTTTGAACTTCACCGCCGCCTTGGCGACTTCGGCGCGGAGGAGCGGCGCAGCCGCAAGCAAACAGATGGCTACGCAACAAGAGGCAACAGACCTTGGCAATCTCATTTTATGGACTCCTTTGGCGGTAAATTTGCGGCTTCAGCACCGCGATATAAGGCAGATTGCGGTAGCGTTCGGCGAAGTCGAGGCCGTAGCCGACGACGAATTTGTCGGGAATCTGAAAGCCAATAAAATCCGCCTGAAGATCCACTTCGCGTCGCGTGGGCTTATCGAGCAGCACGCAGACGCGCAGGCTGGCGGGCCGTTCGCGGAGGATGCGGTCGCGGATGAGCTTCAACGTTCGGCCCGTGTCGAGGATGTCGTCCACAAGCAACACATGGCGGCCTTTCAGTGGTAGTTGCCAGCCGCGGCGAATGCGAACGCGGCCGCTGGATGTGGTGTGGGTGCCGTAGCTGTGCGCGACGATGCTATCAAGCCGCGTCGGCATCGGCAGGCGTTGCAGAAGCTCGCCGAGGAACACCATGCTGCCGTTGAGCACGGTAATGAGCGTGACCTCGTCGTTGCCGTAGCATTTGCCGATCTCGCGTGATAGTTGGCGAACGCGACGGTGAATGCGCGCCTCGGTGATCAACACGCGCTCGACGTCAGAATGGAGGCGATGCTTGGCCATGACCGGATGCTAGCCGAGGATGCCTGCCGCGTCACGCCCTGAACAACTGGCCCATTTTTTTGCCGAGGGCCTTGCTGGCGATGAGGAGGCTTGCGGCCAGCAACACCATGCCGAGAACGCCAAGCGCGCACGCGACGGCAGGTGCGTTCGGGTCCACGCGGCCGATGAGTTGGTAGATGCCTTTCGTGATGGGGAAGTAGGCCTCCTTCATTGCCAGGATGAGGCTGTCGCTGACTTCCAGCATGGCGAAGGAGAACGTCAGGATCGTGCCGGCGATGAGATTGGCCATTACTAGCGGCAGAGTGATCTTCCGCATCGTCCGCAACGGCGAGGCCCCGAGGTTTAACGAGGCTTCCTCCAGCGTCACGCTGGTCTGTTGCAGGCCCGCGACGGCGGCGCGGACGATGTAGGGGAGTCGTCGCACCGAGTAGCTGATGATGAGAAGGAACGTGGGATTCGCCGAAGGGTCCATGAAGTCATGCAGCCACTGATACCACGCTGGCGGCAAGCTCTTTGGATTCACGGGAATGTTGAATCCGGCGACGTAACCGAACGCTAGCACAATGCCTGGCAATGCCAGCGGCAGCATCGCGATGGCATCGAGCAGGTTTGCGCCCGGCACGCGGCGACGCGTCAGCAGCCACGCGATCATCACGCCGAGAACCAAGTCGAGGAACGCGCTCAGCGATGAGAAGAAAAGGCTGTTGCGGATGGAGGAGAGCGTCAGCGGATGGCGGAACACCTCGCCATAGAACTGCGTCGTCATCTGGTCAGGCAGGATGCTCATGAACCAATGCGACGCGAACGACTGGACGACAACGCTGGCGTGTGGCAGCAGCGACACAAGTATCAGCCCAATCGTTCCGCAGTAGATCATCCAGCGGAGCCGGGGCGGCGCGGGCGTCTCGGCGCCAGCGGTGTGGCCGCGCGCCATCATCTGGTAGCTTTTCTCGCCGGTGATCCACTTCGAGACGAGGAACAGGACGACCGTAAGCAGCAGGACGAGGATGACGAGTGTGTAGGCGAACGGGTTGGTGCCGACCTCGACGACCTTGTCGAAAATCTGCACGGCGACGACGCGGTTGTAGCCGATGAGCAACGGCGTGCCGAGGTCGGTGAACGCGAAGATGAAGACGATGATGGCGCCAGCGAAGTAGCCGGGCATTACCAGCGGCAGCGTGATGGTTCGGAACAACCGCCAGCCGCGCGCGCCGAGGTTCTCCGCCGCCTCACGCAACGTCGGGTCCACGTTGGCCATCGCAGCGGTGACGTTCAGGAACATGATCGGATAGACGTGCAGCACGCCGAGGATGACGACGCCCCAGAAGCCGCCTGCGCCGAGCCAGTCAATCCCGTTCTCTACGGGGACAAGGCCGAGCTTGTCGAGCAGCAGGTTCAGCGAACCGAAGCGGGCGAAGACCTGTTTGACGCCGATGGCACCGACGAACGGCGGCATGATCATCGGCACGAGCAACAGGCCACTGAGCAGCGTCTTGCCGGGAAAACTGTAGCGGGAGAACCAGTGCGCCACCGGCAGCGTGATGACCGTCGTCAGCGCGGTGACGATGATGCCCAGTGCGAAGCTGTTGCGGAGGCATTCGAGTTGGAACGGGCTGTTGAAGAACAGCCGGAAGAACTCCAACGTGAATCCGCCCGCCGGCCAGAAGGCTGCCTTGAACATGTAGCCGAGCGGATAGAATAGGAAGAGGCCGAAGAAGACGGCGAGGAACGCAAGCAGTGCGGCGGTGGCGGGCGTGACGCGTGAGGCGTGGGGTGTGAAGCGTAAAGCGTTCACCGGGTCAACAGGATGATGTCCTCCGTCCGAACGGTCAGCGTAAGCTTCTCGCCGGGTTGGCGGACGACTTCGGGGTTGGTTTCGAGCGCGCGCAGCAGTTGGCCATCGGGAAGCGTGAGCGTGTAGTGTTCGATCTCGCCGAGATAGGTGGCGCGTTGGACGGTAGCGTGAATGTGATTGATTGCGCCGTCGCCGCGTGTGGGGGTGAGGGCTTCGGGGCGAATGCCGCAGGTGACAGTGGCGCAAGCTTCAAGCTTGCAGTCTGATGTTGATCGCAAGCTGGAAGCTTGCGCCACCAAAAGGCCGTAAGCCGTCGCGACCATGACTTCGCTTTCCGTGACGCGCTCAACCTTGCCTTCGATGAAGTTCATCTCGCCGATGAAGTCGGCGACGAAACGGCTGTTGGGCGTGCGGTAGATCTCGTGTGGCGTGCCGACTTGGACGAGCCGGCCGGCGTTCATCACGCCGATGCGGTCGGCCATCGAGAGCGCCTCCTTCTGGTCGTGGGTGACGTAGAGCATCGTCTGGCGCGTCTCGCTGTGGATGCGGGTGATTTCCTCGCGCGTTTCCAGCCGCAGCTTGGCGTCGAGGTTGGAGAGCGGTTCGTCGAGCAGGAGGATGCCGGGGTTGATGACGAGCGCGCGGGCGAGGGCAACGCGCTGTTGCTGGCCGCCGCTGAGCTGCGTGGGCGAGCGGTCGGCCAGTTCGGCCATGCGGACGATGGCAAGCGCGTCGCGGACGCGCCGCTGCTTCTCGTCGCAGGAGACTCCGCGCACGTCGAGGCCGTAGGCGACGTTCTCGGCGACGGTCATGTGCGGCCAGAGCGCATAGTTCTGGAAGACCATGCCGGTGTTGCGCTTGTTCGGCGGGACGTTGTTGACTGACTTGCTGTCGAAGAGGACATCGCCAGCGTTGGGCGCGTAGAAGCCGGCAATGAGCCGCAGAACAGTGGTTTTGCCGCAGCCGCTTGGTCCCAGCAGGAAGAACAGCTCGCCGTCGCGGATGTCGAACGTCACGTTGTCCACGGCAACGGTCTTGCCAAAGCTCTTGCTGACTCCTTGGATGGAAACCTTCATTTCGTTGTTGTTGCGGCGATGCGGCGGAACTTGTCGCGCGCCCAGACCTGCCATTCGATGCTCTTGCGCGCTCGCATTAGCGGGTCCTTCCATTTACCGGCGGACAGTTTCATGACCTCGTCTTCCGTCAGTGGCAGACGCGACAGTTCCGCAACGGCGCTTGGCTCGTCCAACTCTCCGCGTGCGATCATCGCTTTCCACGCGGCAACCAGTTCCCGATGCACGTCAATGATGCATGCGCCGAACAGGTCGTTGACGATCTGCCAGCGGTCACCGCCTTTCTTGGGATCGTAGCGGAAGGCGATGGACAACTCAAACGGGTTTACCGGCACGACGGTAACACCGCGCAGCTTCTGGTAGAGCGCGGGCACGATGCACATCCGCTCGATGTTGAAGTTGCGCGCGCCGCCGGGCTGGCCCCGCGGAATCATCCAGAGCGACTGGCCTTCGTTGCTGAGGAGGTAGTTGACAAACCGCTCTGCAAGCTGCCGGTGACGCGCGCCACGAAAGACGCCAACGCAATCGGGATTCATGGCGATGACCTCGGGCGGCTGGATGTAAGCCATGTTCCCCGGACCTTCGCGGCCGACCTGCATCAGCGCGTAGAAATCAATCGCCATCGCGTAGGCGACATTGCCTAGGCTGGCTTCCTTCACGGTCGTCGGCGCGGTGCCGTGAAAGTTGCGCGTGTTGGCGCACATCCGCGTGATGACCTGCCAGCCGCGTTCCCAACCGTAGGCTTGCAGAATCAACTCGAACGACATGTGGATGCTGCCGGTCTTACGCAAATCGCCGCCGCCCACCCAGCCGAGCAGTTCAGGCCGACAGAGGTCGGACCAACGCTGCACCGGCGGCAGTTTCATTCGTTCGATGACGCGCTTGTTGGCGCAAATGCCGAAGGTCGAGATCGCCGTGCCAAACCATTCGTGCGTCGGGTCAAACATCGGCACGCCGCCGACCTCCGCGGGAATCCGTGCGAGCGTCTCCGTGGGCGGGTCATGGCGGATGAGGTGGCGTTTCTTTTGCAGCTCGAAGTAAGGGTCAATTCCGCCGCCCCACGCGACGTCGAGATCGCCGCCGTTGGGATTCGCTGCGAAGCGACTGTCCACATAGCGCAACAGGTCGCTGGTGCCGCCGACGTCGCGCCAGTCAAGCTTCACTGGCGTCCCGAAGTGCTGCCGGTGCCAGTCGCTAAACGCGCGCTCGTATTCGCGCTTGATGCCTTCCCAATGCGGCGTGATGACGATGAGCGTGTTGTCTGTGGCGAGGGCTGCGCTTATGGCGAAGGTGGCGGCCGTTAGCCAGGTCATGAAACGAACAACCCCGACCGACGGGCCGGGGTTGTCGCTAATCATTCTGGCACGGCGGCGGCTCATACGTTAGTCGCGGCTATCGCGGATCATCACCAGTCGCGCCAACTCCAGCACGGCCACGAGCAGGCCGGCCACGTAAGTCAGCGCGGCGGCGCTCAGCACGCGCTTGACGCCGACCGTCTCATCGCCAACCAGGACGCCGAGCGTGTTGAGGCGTTCCTTGGCGCGGCGGCTGGCGTCGTATTCCACAGGCAGCGTGATGAGCTGGAACACAACGCAGACGGCGAACAGCATAATCGCCAAGTCCAGCAGCAACTTGAACGCGGTCGGGATGAAAAAGCCCGCGAGCACCAGCAACGGCGCGGCGCCGGATGCGAAGCTGGTCAGTGGCACGATGGCCATGCGGATGTGCAGCGGCGCATACGCCTTTTTGTGTTGGATGGCGTGACCGCATTCGTGCGCCGCGACGCCGAGCGCAGCCAGCGACGTGCCGTGGTAGATGTCGGAGGACAGGTTGACGACGCGCGTGCGCGGGTCGTAGTGGTCGCTCAGTTGGCCCTCGACTTCCTGCACTGGCACTTGCGCGAGGCCTTCCTGGTTCAGAATGTGCCGCGCGACCTCCGAGCCACTCAAGCCGCTGGTCGAGCCGACCTGCGAATACTTCGCGTAGGTCGAGCGCAGCTTCCACTGGCTCCAAGCCGTGATGATCAGGGACGGTATGAAAAACAGCCAACTAATCGGTCCAAAAAACATAACTTTGTCGTTCCTTTCGGTGCGTTTGAAAATAACGGCACAGTTTCAGATTTCAAGCGCAACCGGAAACTTAGACAGCAACCGGCAGCCGTTCGTTGTAACAAGGACGACATCTTCGATGCGGATGCCACCGACGCCTGGGTAGTAGAGGCCCGGCTCGACGGTGACAACGTGGCCGGCGCGCAGGCGGCATGGGACAACGCCCATGCGCGGTGCCTCGTGGACTTGCAGGCCAAGGCCGTGGCCCGTGCCGTGAAAGAAACCCTGCTGGCGGCCAGCAGACGTGGGGCGTGGCTGTTTTGAGGCTGCTTCACGCTTCACGCCCAACGCTTCACGCTCGACGATCCCCGTCTTGTAGCCTCGCTCCGCAAAAACTTTCTGCACGGCGCGGTGAACAGTGTGGCCGTCTATGCCGGCGTGAATTGTGCGGATGGCGGCGCGCTGCGCCTCACGGACTGCCTCAAACTGGCAGCGCAACGCCTCGCTGGCTTTGCCTCGCACGACCGTGCGGGTCATATCGCCGTAGTAGCCGGTGCGTTCGTCGCGGGGGAAGACGTCGAGGATGATGGCTTGGTTGGCGCGAAGCGGGCCGCTGCCGCGATCGTGCGGGTCGCACGCTTGATTGCCGCCAGCGACTATGGTGTGTGCGCCGATCCCACCAAGGCGAATCATGGCGATGTCAATTTCCGCGCGAACGCGTTCACTGGTGAGCGTGGAGCCGCCGAGCGTGAGACGACCATCTTTGGCGACGCGCGCGGCGCGAATCGTGGCGATACCAGCAGCGAGACCGGCTTCGGTCGTGCGCAGGGCGCGCTCGATGGCCTTCACCTCGTTGGGACGCTTGAGTTCACGCTGGGGAAAGACAGGCGTGTCATCGGTCCAGACGCGGATGCCGTGCTGGCGGAGTTGCTCGGCGTGGACGAGCGAAAAGTTTGCCGGCACGCGCGCGGTGCGGATATGGCGTCGGCGGAAGATTGTGGCGACCACGTCGGCGAACTTCGCGCGGCGACCCAACCGCTTTTCGAGCGGCTTGGCTATTTCGGTCATGGAAATCACTTCGTCCGCGCGGGCCTCGTGTTTGGCGCGGTCAATCTCCAGGTCGCTCATCACGACAGTGCTCTTGCCGCGGTGGCGGAAATAGATGAACGCGTCGGGCACAAACATGCCGGTGGCGTAGAGCATGTTCGCGTCGCGTTCGCTGTCGGCGACGATCAGGAGGGTGTCGCTCATCGGCTGAGGTTGTTGTTGGTCTTGCTCTGACCCTTGGTGTCGAGAGCGGTGATCATCGCGCCCTTGCGGAACACGCTGACCTGGCGGGTGGACTCGCTGATCACGATGGCGATGGCGTTGGTGCTGGCGGTGATGCCCGCGGCGGCTTCGTGGCGCGCGCCGTAGCCGCTTGGCAGTTCCTGGCCGGGAACGCTCGGCAACAGGTAGCTGCCCGCGCTCATGATGACGCCGTCGCCGCGGATGATGAACGCCCCGTCAATCGAGCTGAACTCCTTCACCGTCTCCTCCATGAACGGGTCGAGGATATTGCGGTCGTCTTCGCGATAGCCGTAGAACGGATTGATGACCATCGGCCGGCAGGACTTCTGCACGTGATCGGTGTCGCCGACGACGAAAATGGTGCCCACCGGTTTGCCCTCGCGCCCCTCGGCGGCGAGGCTGCCGGCGATGCCGATGACGCGCTCCAGCACCTCCGGGCGCAGGTCTTCGGGCAACGGCACTTCCTCCGGCGAGAACAGCATCTGATATTCGCGCGCGGCGTCCACCAGCACCAGCGTGTCGAGCAGGCCGCTGCCGGGCAGGCCGGCGATGCAGATGATGCGCTCGTCGCGGCGGATCAGGCCGCGTGTCAGCGCGAGCAACATCGCCAGCTTGAGCTGTCCCACGCGGTCGCCGCTGCCGCTGGAAATCTGGATGACATCTTTCACCCGCCGGTCGTTGCGGTATTGCTCCGGCTTGTTCCGCGTCACCACGATCACGTCGTAATCCGCGCAAAGCCGCGATGCCTGGTCCAGGTTCGTCAGCGCGTCCGCGAACAGGAACACGCTGCTGACGTAGTGCTGCCGGCCCAGCGCGATGGCGTGCGACATCAGCGAGCGGTTCAGCGCGCCATGCGTCGTCGGCACGCGCGCCGTGCTCGGCCCCCATGTCCGCGTGATGATCTTGAACGCCTCCTCCGGCGACTCCGCGTGAACGATCCGTTTCACCGTGTCCACGTCCTTGGCAAAATCCGCCGTCGCGTTGAGCACCCGCAGGAACGCCTTCTCCTTCGAACTGGCCACGAGCATCACCACCAGATGCACCGGCTGCTGGTGGGACTGGTCATAGATGATCCCCTGCGAACTGCGGCCCACCGCGCAGATGAACCGCCGCTTCATCGGCAACCGCGCGTGCGGGATGGCCACGCCGTGGCCCATCGCCGTCGTCAATGTATTCTCGCGGGCCAGCAGCGCCTTCAGCAGTCGTTCGGAATTCAACTTCGGGTCCGACTTGCAGACCACCTCCACCATCTCCGCCAACACCGCCTTGGGTTCGCGGCTCTTGAGATCAATGACCCGGTTGCGTGTGAGTAATTTATCGAGACGCATTGCGTCTCAGACGATAGCGGTCACGCGCAGCAGGCGCAACGGCAAAAGTCCGGGCGGCGGAGCGGAAGAGTCGGCGAAGTGCGAAGGAATGTGGGCTAACGACAGAGGTGAGCGACGGGGATGAGCCGCCGATGACCTCCGAACAACAAGACAAACGTGAACGGCTCATCCCCGTTCGCTCAACCGATTTTGTTAGGCCACATCATAATCAAGGTGTCTCTGACTTGCCGCCACCCCGTCTGAAGCGGCGCATGAACATTTCTGGCGGCATACCAGACTCCATGCACATCTGCTCCATGACCCGCCCGAACCGGTTCAAACCATGACGAACCGCCTCAATCTGTTCTTTCGATAACGGCTTTTCCTCGTCGAAGTCCAAGGCTCGATTGAGCCTGTCGTAATTCATCATCATCTCGTCCAACATACGAGGGTCCATACGCCGGCGGCGAGGCTCATCGCGAACCTCAGCCAGACCCGCCTTAATCTCTTGAAGCATCGTAATAATCTCTGCATTGCTCTTCTCCAACGGATTGTCGCTCTTGCGGAGGAACTGCAACTCTACCGCGACCGAAATCGGTGTATCTACCTCTTCCGGGTTCTTCTCGACTGCGCGAATCTGCCGAACAATCTCCTCCCTCGCTTTGGCGACGCTATCGAGGTCGTGATGGTCAACATGGACGGTGCGACTCGCCGCGACATCAAACGGGATGGATTCGGTGGCGTGGATGATCTGAACAACGGCCTTCTTGAGTGCGTGACGGAGTGCAAGCTCGTAAAAGACATTGGGGTTGCGCCCTGTGAGGTCTGCGATGACGAGTGGATCCTCCACGATGTGCTGTATGGCTTGCGAGGTGATGAGGCCAGGCTCCGAAATCTGGTCTGCTCGTATTGGCTCGTAGCCGCAGTCGCGGGCGGAAGGCCCAATGACGTGCTTGAGCACTTGGTCTGACCGCACTCGAACGTCACTTGCATCAGCGCCAATCGGCGCAATCACGAAGCAAATCTTTGGTTTTGTGTCTTTGTTCATACGTTGACGTTGTGTTTGATGGCGTGCGCTCGATGTGGCCTAACAGGTATTAGGCCACAGATTGCGGCCTATCATGGTTGGCATTTCGTTTATTCTTTGTGCCTTTTTACGCCGATTGCAGCCAGTTGCAAGCGGTTTGTTCTTCATATTGGAATCGGCAAAGGCAGACAGAGCGGCAGCCGTCCAAGCCCCGCCGAGCGGCTCCAGCGCGCGTGGAAGGCCGTCCGAATGCTGAGGAGGAGCGTCCGGACGCCTCGAAGCGCGTTTGGATTTCATGGGGTGGCATCGAGACGTCTCGAAGGGGGCTGGAATCCTGACGGGTGGTTTCGAGACGTCTCGGAGCGGGTTGGGATTCTGCCGAGTCGTTTCGAGACATCTCGGAGGGCACTGGGATTCTGCCGATTCGTTTCGAGGCGTCTCGAAGTGGGCTGGTATTTCCACAGGTCGTTTCGAGACGTCTCGGAGGGGACTGAAATTCCACCGGGTGGCTTCGAGACGCATGGACGCCTATGCAAATGGCGCGGTTGCTGGAAGATGAGCAAAAATAGCCATTGACAGGCCGTCGAGTTGCGAGCAGTCTGCGCCATAAGAAAGGAGATCATCCGGCTGTTTATGGCCCGCTACGGATATACTTTTTTTAACAGTGGCGCGCGATTTGGCTCGCCGGATGCCCACCCCACGACGATGAAAAACCTCCATTACTTCCTCGAAAACCCGTTCGACGATCCCGGCATCAGTCTGGCGGAGTTGGCCGCCTTCACGACGGACCACATTCAACGGATGATCAGCAACAACGCGACGGGGGACTTCACGGATCGCATCACGGCCACGCAGAGCGCGCTGGGGTTGGTGGACACGAAGGCTGTTGGCGATCTGACGCAGCTCGGAGTGCGTGAAGGGTCGAAGCAGGCGAAGAACGAATACCGCAAGGCGTTGCCCGCGGGCGTCGCGAAGATCGCCGGTGTGGTCATCGGCCAATACGGCGACAGCGCGCCGCAACTGCTGGAATGTTTCCCGCAGGGCCGCAACGTCTTCAACAAATGCCGCGATGACGAAGTGACGGAGCATTTGCAGGCGCTCCTGGACGCCGTCACGACGCATCAAGCCGACCTCGGCGCGCCAACGGTGCTCAAGGCGCAGGCGTTGCTGGACGGCTGGACGGCGGTCTATGGCGCCAGCGAAGCTGCGAGCGGCGTCAAGAGTGCGGCGCAGGAAGGCAAAAACCTCGCGCGGGAGAATCTGCAACTGATGCTGTTCCTGAATCTGCTGAAGATCGCGGAGGTCTATGCGCGCCAGCCGGAGAAGCTGGACGTTTACATGCAGCAGAGTCTCTTGCAGAACCACACGCAGCGTCCGCAGGCCGCGACGCCCGCCCCGCAGCCGCCCGCGCCACCGCCGGGCGCGTAGGTTGGCAAGGTGGATCGCGACCTCCGGGCGCGATTCTTCCACAGCTCACGGACTGTCGCGCCCGGAGGTCGCGACCCACCTTGCGGTTCTGGTGGCGTTGGAGTTCAACTGTTGTCTGTGACGCCGAAGGCTCTGGACTGCTGCGAGCATCGCAGCTCTTCGCTCCCGATCTCGCCGCACAACAGGCGCTCCGAAAGCTGTAGTTCCTACAGCAGTCCAGAGCCTTCGGCTGTATCGAAGTTCGTGGCCGCACTCACTCCGGCAGCGGCTTGCCTTTGGTCTCGGGGGCCATCCAGATGAGGACCATGCCGATCACATAGACGAGGATGATGGTGCCGCAGGCGTGAGGATAGCTGCCGCCGAAGAAGCTCATCAACTGGCCCGTGCAGAGGACGCCGACGGCGGCGAGAATGCGGCCGAAGTTGTAGCTCAGGCCCTGACCGGTGGTGCGGACGCGCGTGGGGAAGAGTTCGGGCAGGTAGAGCGGCAACCAGCCGTAGAACGAAGCCGTTCCGCAGCCAGCCAGACCGGCCGTGATGAGAAACAGCAGGTTATACTCGTGCAGCCCGAAGAAGAGGAACCCGCAAACCGCGAGCGAGAAGAGGCAGAGTCCAAAGTAGGTGGGCCGGCGTCCGAACTTGCCGCCAATAAGCGGTGCGCAGAAGCAGCCGATGATCGCCCCGATGGAGACCACGAACTGCACGGTGCCCTTGGCGTAGGGATTCTGCCGGCCCGCCAGTTGGTCCGCCCAGGAGGGCAGGAAGCCGGTCACCGCGCCCCACGTGCCGATAAGCGCGATGGTGGCAAACGCCGTTGCCAGCAACGTCGGCCGCAGCAGCTTCGGCCCAAAGATTTCACGGAACGGTTTTACGGGGCCTTTCTTGACAGACTCCTTCCATTTGTCGGACTCCGGGATCAGAGCGATGACGAAGAACGCCAGCAGCGCGGGTAAAGCTCCTGCCAGCATCGTCCATCGCCACGATTCGGGCGTGACCTTGAACGTCATCGCCAGGGCCGCGATCAACAGGTAGCCGGTGTTTCCCGCCGCGCCGATGACGCCGGCCAGAATGGGCCGCAGTCGCTCCGGCCAGCATTCCATCACCAGCGCCACGCCGAGCGCCCATTCGCCGCCCATGCCGAGCGACGAGGCGAACCGGCAGATGCCGAGCTGCCACGGTTGGTTCGCGAAGTAGCAGCAGCCGGTGAAGAAGGAATAGGCCAGAATGCTCAGCGCCATCGAGCGGACGCGGCCCAGCTTGTCGCCCAGCCATCCGAAGAGCACGCCGCCGCACGCCGCGCCGAGGAGGAACAACGCCGTCAGATAGGAAATCCATTGCGCCACCATCGCCTCGGCCGCGGGGGAGGGCGCGGCACCGCCGCCCACCTTCATCAGGTCAATCAGAGCCGGTCGCGCCGCGATGGGAAACAAGCCCATTTCCAAGCCGTCGAACATCCAGCCCAGTAGGGCGGCAAACAGAACCATCCATTGTGCTTTTCCGAGAGGCTTGTTTTGCGGTGTGCTCATAGTGTTTCGATGATTGGTTTCTGACGGCGATTTCCATTGCCTGCAATCGCGCGGGCAGTGTGGCGAGCCGGAGATGTTTTTTCAATATTTCTGCTGTGTTTGGCGTGGATATTTTTCGGTGCCACTTGGGGCACAAGTCGAGTAATGTTCCCCGGCACCGACGCAGGAACACCCGGGAAGGAGTCGCGAGCAACATGAAGAGCACACTGATGATGGTGGCGGGCGCGATGTTCGCGTTCGCGGTTCACGCGGAAGATACGTTTCGTTGGACGGAGCAGGCCGGCGGCAAGCTGGAGCTGACCGAGGCCGGCAAACCGGTGCTCGTGTTCAACCACGGCCTGCAACTCAAGGAGGGCGTGAAAGAACAATATCGGCGCGCCGATTATTTCCACCCAATCTACGACCTCGACGGCGTCATTATTACCGAGGATTTTCCGAAGGACCATTTCCATCACCGCGGGTTGTTCTGGGGCTGGCCGGAAGTGACCGTCGGCGGCAAGACCTACGACCCGTGGGCGTGCGTCGGCATTCAACAGCGGTTCAAGCGATGGCTCGCGCGTGAGACGAAAGCCGACTGCGCCGTGCTCGGCGTCGAAAGCGGCTGGTTTCTCGGCGAGCAGTCGGTCATCCGCGAGACCGTGGAGGCGAGCATTTATCGTCGCACCGACACGGGCCGCGCGATGGACGTAACCGTGACGCTGGAGACTGAGAAAGAGCCGGTGAACATGAGCGGTCGTCACGACGGCAACAAGGGCTACGGCGGCTTTACGCTTCGTTACGCGCCCCGCCGCGACGCTTCCATTTCGTTGCCGACAGGCCGCATCGAGAAAGACGCGGTTCAAGTCAAAGCGCCGTGGGCCGACTACTCCGCGAAGTTTGGCACGGGCGACACGATCAGCGGCGTTGCGATTTTTGATCATCCGAAGAACCCGAACCATCCGACGACGTGGCTGACGCGTTACTACGGCGTGCTGAACCCAACCTGGCCCGCGCTTGAAACCGCCAAGCTCGAACCCGGCAAGCCCGTCACGCTCCGCTATCGTCTCTGGATTCATCGCGGCGACTGCACGGCGGGCAAGGTGGCGCAAGCCCACGCCGAGTGGATCGCGGCACAGCGATAAGCTCGCCCCTACGTAGCCCGCGACTCCGTCGCGGGAAACCGGAGAAGAATATGAGGTCATGGTGGTTGATAGTCTTGCTGGTTGGTGTCGGTGTGGTTGACGCAAACAGCGATGACGACCCGCTTGCCCCGTGGCGTAGCAATGTGAGTATCCGGCCTGTCACGACGCAGCCGGGGCGGCACACGATTCATTCCTACGTCAACGTCTGTCCCGAAAGCCCGGCCGGCCGGTGGGTGTTGTTTTATGTCTCGACCACTCCCGATTCTCATCGCGGTGAACTTCGCATCCTCGAACGTGCGACGGGCCGGGAAAAAATGCTGGCGCGCAACATCAACACCGAGGACCCGCATCGGGCGGCGTGCCAGCAGTGGGCCTCGCGCGGCCGGCGCGTGGTGTTCCACGACGTGCGCAATGGCGAATGGGTCGTGGCAGCGGTGGATGTCGAGTCTGGCAAGGAGCGGGTGTTGGCGCGGCAGCGGCA
Source organism: Verrucomicrobiota bacterium (assembly GCA_026397915.1). Classification (GTDB taxonomy): domain Bacteria; phylum Verrucomicrobiota; class Verrucomicrobiia; order CAIQCK01; family CAIQCK01; genus CAIQCK01. Next base: position 116,793 of record JAPLTX010000045.1, on the reverse strand, counting down.
ACTGTGCTGGGGCCAGGCCAACAGTGACCTCATGCCCATCTACGGCCAGCACTGGAATCCCGGCGCGCATCGCGACCTCGAACTGCTCAACGTCGAGACGGGCGAAATCACGACTGTCGTCACCGCGGATGCGGTGCGGGCGAAGTATCCAGAGTTGATCACCAAGCTCTTCGGCGACAAACCGATGTCGGTGTTTTTCCCGATCATCAGCCCCGACCTCAAGCGCGTGTTTTTTAAGCTGGCGTCGCCGGGCGGCGGCGATTTCCGCACTTCCAAGGCGAGCGTGCGCCTCGGTTTGGTCTGCTACGACCTGGAGAACAAACGGTTTCTGTTCGCGACGGCGAACTGGGGTCATCCGGCGTGGCATCCCGACTCGCGGACCATCGTGCAAAAAGGGAACTATCTCATAGACAGCGACGACGGCGCGGCGCGGCGCATTCCTGATCTGCCCGGTTTTCGCGGCGATCATCCGACCGCCAGCCCCGACGGCAAGCTGGTGGTCACCGATACGACGTTGGAGAAATTCGGCGGCACTGAGAGGGAGTGGGGGGTGGCGGTGTCGGATATCCGCGGCAAGAACCACGTCATCATCCACCGCTTCGATAACTCGCGCGGCGCGAAGTCGTGGCGAAAGTCGCACCCGCACCCCGTCTTCAGTCCCGACGGCCGGCGCATCTACTTCAACGTCAGCAGCGGCGACTGGACGCAGCTATTCGTGGCGGAAACCGGTGCATCATCACCATGAGCCGGGCCTTCGTCCGCGAATCCGACGACCAGCCAGAGCGGCCAACATTGGCGCGACGGGTGCCGTTGCCGCCGGGCGCGCAGAACTACATCACCCCGGATGGTTCGCGGCGGTTTCGGGGGGAATTGGAGCGACTGGTGCGGACTGAGCGGCCTCGTCTCGCTGCGGCGGATGATGCGGACGCGAAACGTCAGCTTCAGGAGGTGAACCAGCGGATTGATCTGCTTCAGCGGTGCTTGGAGTCTGCTGTAGTCGTGCCTCCGCCGGCCGACGCGCAGCGCGTCCAGTTTGGGGCGACGGTGACAGTGCGGGAACGTAGCGGTGAGGGGTCGCGCTATCGCATCGTCGGCGTGGATGAGGCAGATATTGACCGTGGCTGGGTGAGTTGGCTCTCGCCGATCGCCAGGGCGCTGCTGAACACGCGGCTGGGCGAACGCGTGCGGTTCAAGTCACCCTCCGGCGAGCAGGAACTGGAGATCGTTGCCATCAAGTATGAGTAGGCCATGCAGCCCGCGACTCCGTCGCGGGAATAGCGCCATGAAGTGGCGAGCTACGAAGTAACTTTCGCATTCCTTACGCCGTGCGTAGTCGGGCCGCGCGTGCTTTTTCCTTCGCAAAGCTACGGCAAGGTGGCTTTAATGGCCGCTGGATAGATCAGGCGAGAGCACGATGACAACAACGACTCGAATCGAGATTACGACAGCAGATATGGCATGAGATGGCGAAGTTCATGGAATATGGGAGAGTTGCCCGGCTTGGGTTGGCTGGGCAAGCCTTCGGCGGCGGTTCGCCTGTTACTGGTAGCCACGGTCGCGGTGTTCGCGTTGCAAACGCTGCTGTTCGCGCTGAGCCAGATCGTTCAAGGAGACCCTTCATGGCGCTCGCTCTTCGATCGCATTTTCGGGCTCAGCGGGCGCGGACTGCGTTCAGGCATGGTGTGGCAACTCGGCACCTACATGTTCCTGCACAGCGTCAACATCCTCCACATCATCTTCAATCTTCTCGCGCTCTGGATATTCGGACGCGATGTCGAGGAACACATCGGCCCCCGGCGGTTCTTGCAACTTTACTTCGCCGGCGGCCTTTTTGGCGCCGCCTGCTGGCTCGCGTTCAACTGGCACAGCGCCGTGCCGTTGCTTGGCGCGTCGGCGGCGGTGTATGCCGTTTGCATTGCGTTCGCCACGTTGGTGCCGGAACGGCCGATCACACTGTTGCTGTTCCTCGTGGTGCCGGTCACGATGAAGGCCAAGTGGTGGGCATGGATCGCCGTGGCGCTGGTGGCCTACGAGTCGTTGGTGGAGGCCAACGGCCAGGTTGCGCATCTGGCGCACCTCGGCGGGATTGTCATCGGCTACGTATTCATCAAGTGGCTAGGTTGGGGCGAGCCGTCGTGGCCTGTCGAGAAACTCCAGGCTGCGGCTCGGCCCGTGACTCGCCTGCTGGAACAGCGGAGGCAAGTGAAGAACATGTCGCCGGAGGAGTTCATCAGCAAACAAGTGGACCCGATTCTCGACAAGATTTCGCGTCATGGAATTCACAGTCTGACCCGCGAGGAGCGCGCGATCCTCGAACAAGCGCAGACAAGAATGAAAGCGCGCTCGCAAGACTCCCGCCCGTCGGGCGAGTCCCCTGGTAAATGAAGGCGCCATCATCACTGCCCGCCGCCATTGACGTCGCTTGCCGCGCTTCGGCGGACCCCGATCGCTCCCGGCGGAATTTCCAGCGTTTGCTCGATGGCGACCCGGAACGGACGCGGTTGCTGCAACTCTTGGAGCAGAACGGCTGGCTGGTGCCTGTGCTGGCGGCGGGGTTTGGCGCGTCACAGCCCATCAGCGACACGCTGGTGCGGCATCCTGAGTATCTGGACTGGCTGTTGACCGATGCGCAGTTCGATGAGGGCCGGCCGAAAGTGGCGCTGGCTCACGATGCAAACGCTGCCGTCACCATCGCGTTGCCGGGCATGAAGGTAAACGCGCTGCGGCGGTTCAAACAGCGTGAGATGGCGCTCATCGGGCTGCGCGACCTGACTGGCCGCGCCAACCTTGTGCAGGTGGTGTCGGAGGTTTCTGACCTCGCCGACGTGTGCCTGTGCGAGGTGCTTGCAATTCACTGGCCGGAGCTGATCGCGCGATACGGTGAGCCGTCGAACCGCGATTTCGCCATCATCGGACTGGGGAAGCTCGGCGGGCGCGAGTTGAACTACAGCAGCGACATTGACCTCATGTTCCTCTATGGCGCTGACGGCGACACGATTCGCGACGGCCGCCGCACCATGTCGAACCAGCAGTTCTTCACCAAACTAGTCGAGGCCGCCGTGGCGTCCGTCAGCGCGCACACGACGGAAGGTGATCTGTTCCGCGTGGACCTGCGGCTGCGGCCGGAAGGTGACGCCGGTTCGCTGGTCCGCACGGTGGAGAGCTGCGAGAATTACTACGCCAGCCGCGGCGAGACATGGGAACGGATGATGCTCATCAAGACCCGTTGCTGCGCCGGCAGCGCGCATCTGGTGGAGGAGTTTCTTGAAACCATCCACCCGTTCCGCTTCCCGCGCTACGTCAGCGAGGAGGTGCTCGGCGAGATCGCGCTCATCAAACAGCGCATCGAGCGGGAGATCGTCGGCGACGCGCGACTGACGCGGCACGTGAAGCTTGGCGTCGGCGGCATCCGCGAGATTGAGTTCGTCGCGCAGACACTGCAACTGCTCCACGCCGGCCGCAGCCCGTTCCTGCAAACCGCCAGCACGCTCGGCGCTCTGCAGAAGTTCGGCGAATACGGCCAACTGCCGCACGACGAGGTAAACGACCTGACCGCCGCCTACCATTTTCTCCGCACGGTCGAGCACCGGCTGCAAATGGACGCAGGCCTACAGACACACACCATCCCGACCGACCGGACGGCCGTCTTGCGTCTGGCGCGCTCGCTCGGCTTCGACACGATCGTTGCTTTTGAAAAGCAGTTGTCGGTGCACACCCGCTGCGTGCGCGGGGTTTACGCCCGCCTACTCGGCGCCCCGCGGAACGAAGCTCGCGCCCGCTGGCGCAAGATGTTCGGCGACCAGACGCGCCAGACTGAGTTCGTTGAGGCGCTGTCGTCCGCCGGTTTTCGGAAGCCGGACGCGGCGGCGAAGGTTCTCTACCAGATGGCGCGAGGACCGGGACACGTCCACATCTCTGCCCGCACGGGAGCGCTGTTTTCGCGCATCCTACCGGAGATATTGCGCGTCGTGAACCCGCGCTCCATCGCCGAGCATCATGCCGAAGGCGGCGGCACGACCGTCGCCGGCCTCGCGCAGCCCGACGAGGCGCTGAACCAACTGCAGCGGTTCGCCGAGAGTTACGGTTCCCGCGCGATGCTCTTCGAGATGCTGGCCTCCAATCCGAAGGTGCTCGACCTGTTGCTGAGGCTGTTCGATAACAGCCGCTTTCTGGCGGACGTCGTCGTCAGGCGGCCGGAACTATTTGAGGAGGTGACGCGCCCCGACATTCTCCGGCACTACAAGTCGCGCGCGGACGTGCTGGAGGAACTGCGCAGCACACGCGGCCGGCGGAAGCCGGAGGACTGGATTCGGATCTACAAGCGAGCCGAGTTACTGCGCTGTGGCGTGCGCGATGTGCTCGGCCTCAGCGACCTTGAGAAAGTTCAGGACGAACAGTCCACGCTGGCCGAAGCTTGCGTGGATTTCGCATTGCCGGCGTGCCTGAAGGAGATGAAAACGCCGCGCCTGCCGTTCGCTGTCATCGGTGTGGGGAAATTTGGTGGTCACGAGTTGAGCTACGGCGCCGATCTCGACGTTCTCTTCGTCACCCAGGGCGGCGTGAAGCAGACCAACACCGCCGTCGCGCTGGCGAAACGGCTGATCGAGTTCATGGGTCGCCAGACCGACGAAGGCTCCGTATATGCGCTCGACGCGCGACTGCGGCCTGACGGCGACAAAGGCGTGCTCGCGCAATCGCTTGACGCCTACGCTGCCTACTACGAGAAACGCGCGCTATTGTGGGAACGGCAGGCGTTGACGAAGGCCCGATTCATTGCGGGTGACGCCGCGCTCGGCAGGCAGTTCCAGCGGCTGGTGGACAAGACCATCTATTCACGACCGCTGAGTGATGCGGAACTCGCCGAAATTGCGCGAATGCGTGTGCGCGTCGAACATGAGCGCGGCGACCAGAAGCAGCCGGAATTGAACCTCAAGACCGGCGCGGGTGGTGTTGTCGAGGTGGAGTTCATCGTGCAGGCGCTCCAGTTGCGCCACGGAGCGGTGCATCCAGCGGTCCGCCGGCCGCACACGTTGGAGGCACTCGGCGAATTGGGGAAGGTTGGCGCGTTGACGGAGGAGGAAGCGCGCCACTTGCGCGAGGACTACATGGTGCAACGCCGCATCGAGTTGGTCCTGCGTCGCGTCCAGAACAACTCCGTGTCGGGCCTGCCTGCGACGGCGGAAGATCAAGCGGCCTTGGCGTGCCGTCTCGGCGCTCCGTCGTTGGAAGAATTCTGGAAGATCTACCGCGCGGCCCGGCAACGAGTGCGCACGCTTTACCAGAAAGTGTTTCGCGTCAACTGAGCAACACTTACGACGGTTTGGCCGCGGGTCCTTCCGGCGAGCCGCTCAGCTTGGCGATGGCCGCATAGGCGGCGCGTGTCTCGGCTTCCTTCTTGCTCTGGCCGACGCCGCGCCCGAGTTCCAACCCGTCAAACTCGACGATGGCCTCGAAATGCTTGGCGTGGTCAGGCCCGCTCTGGTTGGTGATGCGATAGAGGGGGTTCTTGCCGTGGCGCTCTTGGATCATCTCCTGCAACATGCCTTTGGGGTTGTCAGCGTCAGGACTGGCCTCCAGTTGAGCCAGTTCCGGTTGAAGCTGGGCGAGCACGAACCGTCGGGCTGCCTCGAAACCGGCATCCAGATAGATGGCACCGATGACCGACTCAAACGCGTCGGCGAGATTCGACGTGCGCGAACGGCCGCCGCTGGTTTCCTCGCCCTTGCCAAGATGGAGGTAGTCTCCAAGCAACAGGGCGCGGGCCAGATGGCAAAGCATGTGGCGGTTGGCAAAGCGGGCGCGCATTTTCGTCAACTCACCTTCGTCGGCATGGGGAAAACGGTCGAAGACGACCTCGGTCAGCGCCAGTTGAAGGACCGCGTCACCGAAGAACTCCAGCCGTTGGTTGTCGGTGGTGGGTTTGGGCACGGTGGATTTGTTCGGGCTGCTCTCGTGGAGCACCGAACGATGTGTGAGCGCCTCGCTCAACAGTTCAGCCCGTCGGAACTGATGACCGAGGCGCTCCTCAAGCTGCTTGAGGTCGGCCACGGGTGGAAGCTAACGCACAGCCGAATGGAAGCCAAGCGAAGAATCCGTAACGGATGCGTGTCATCCCTTCGCTCGGGGATGAAACTGGTAATGCACGCTCTTGAGCCGCTGGCTGTCCACATGGGTGTAAACCTGCGTCGTGGAAATGTCGGCGTGGCCCAGCATCTCTTGGATCACGCGGAGGTCGGCGCCGTTTTCCAGCAGGTGTGTGGCGAAGCTATGTCGGAGCATGTGCGGGCTGACGTGTTTGGCAACGCCGGCGCGTTTGGCGCAACCGCTCACCATTTTCCACAATGTCACACGGCTCAGTTGCCGGCCGCGGTTGCTCAGGAACAGCGCACTCGGCGTGTGCGGGCGCACGAGCTTCGGCCTCATCCGGTCGAGATACAACTTCAGCCGTTCCAGCGCCTGCCGACCGATGGGCACGATGCGTTCCTTGTTGCCCTTGCCGATCACGCGCAGGAAGCCAGACTCGAAATTAATGTTCTCCAGCTTCAGTGTTGCAAGTTCAGATGCGCGCAAGCCGCTGGCATACATCACCTCCAGAATCGCTTGGTCGCGCACGGCGCGCGGATCGTCACCGGTGGGCAGTTGGAGCAGTTTGTCCACGTCGGCCATCGAGAGCGATTTGGGCAATGATTTGAATTTCCGTGGCCGGTCTATGAGTTCGGCTACATTCGAGGGCACGAATCGGTTGGCGTATAGGAAGCGGAAGAAGACGCGGATTGCTGCCAGCTCCAACAGGATGGAGTTGAGGGCCATCTCGCGCTTTCGCTGGTAGAGCAAATACTCGGTGATGTGCTGCGATGTGACCTCACCCCAGCGCTGCACGTTCCGGCCCTGCAAGTAACCGGCGAACTGGGTCAGCATCCGCCGGTAGGTGTCCTGCGTGTTCTTTGCCTGCCCGCGCTCGAGGGCGACGTGGGTAATGAATTCGTCTATGAGCGCAAGCATTCAAAGCAGGACGGGCGTCGCGCCTGTCCATTGGTTGATGAGTGGACAGGCAGGACGCCTGTCCTACTTTTACAATTCCGTTCCTGTGATCCGGCGATACGCCTCCAGATATTTCTCACTTGTCTTGGTGACAATCTCCTCCGGCAGCTTCGGCCCCGGTGGTGTCTTGTTCCAGTCGAGCGTTTCGAGATAATCGCGCACAAACTGCTTGTCAAAACTTGGTTGGCCGCGACCGGGTTGGTATTCGCTTGCCGGCCAGAAGCGCGAGCTATCCGGCGTCAGCACTTCGTCAATAAGGATCACATTGCCATCCGGCAGCAGGCCGAATTCAAACTTCGTGTCGGCGATGATGATGCCGCGTTCCCTCGCGAATGCCCGCGCCCACTTATAGATGGCCAACGAGGCGTCATGCACCCGCTCGGCCAGCTCCTGGCCCAGGATCTTCGCCGACTGCTGGTAGCTGATGTTGATGTCGTGACCGCTTTGCGCCTTTGTGGAGGGTGTAAAGATCGGTTCGGGCAACTCCGACGATTCGAGCAGTGCAGAGGGCAGCTTGACGCCGCAGACGCTCTGGCTCTGCTTGTATTCCTTCCAGCCGGAGCCGGCGAGATAACCGCGCACAATGCACTCCACTGCCAGCGGCTTGCATTTTCGGACGATCATGGCGCGTCCTTCGATCTCCTGGCGATATGGCTGCAACTCCGCGGGGAAGTCGGCGAAGTCCATCGTCAGGACGTGGTTGGGGATGATGTGGGCCGTCTTCTCAAACCAGAACTTCGAGATGGACGACAGGACGCGCCCCTTGAGCGGAATGCCGGTCGGCATGATCACGTCGAACGCCGAAATGCGGTCGGTCGCGAGAAACAGCAGCCGGTCGCCGAGATCGAAAATCTCGCGCACTTTACCGCTGCGCAGTTTTTTCAGGCCGGGGATGTTGATGGAGAGCAGGGTGTCGTTTGAGTTTGTCATGGCGGTAGGATTCTAGCGATGAAACGTAAAACGTGAAGCGTAAAACGTAACGAAACGACATGCGGCGGTCTTCCCGTGCGCGAGGTGCGTGGGGCAGGGGATGCTACTGAGGGGCAGAGCCGGATCGGGTGAAGGTGTTAATGATTTGGATGCCGGCCTGGTTGGCGGCGTCCACGACGGTAATGATGAGGTCGAGCGTGGTCTTCTGGTCGGCGCGCATTTCCACCACGACGTTGGGATTTTGAATCCTTGCGGTGCGCAACCGTTCCACGAGTTGCTCCGCAGGAACGGGCTGCGTGTTCAGGAACATTTTGCCGTCGGGGGAAACGGTGAGCACGAGGCCTTGTTCGCGTTTGACTTCCTTGCCCGTCTTGGATTTTGGCAGGGTGATCTGCACAGCCGGCTGGCGGATAAACGTGGTAGTGACCATGAAGAAGATCAGCAGCACCACCAGAATGTCTATGAGCGCGACGATAATGATCGTCGGGGTGCGGCGGGGTTTGCTGTAGAACTTCATGAAGGCGGCGAGGAGGCTGGACGGCAAGTTACTCGACGTTGGCGGCGCGACGGTCCATGCGCGGATAGACGGCGGTATCGGTGGAGTTGCGATAAAGCTTGGAGAGCAGGTCACTGAGCATGCTTTCCATTTCCACGGCCATGCGCTCGACCTTGCGGTTGAAGTAGCTCCAACCGATGAGGGCGATGATGGCGATGAGCAGACCGAAGAAGGTGCAATTCAGCGCGTGGCTGATGCCGATGCCCAAGCCTGTGGTGCCGGTCTCGGTGGCAATCTGCCCGATGTCCCTGAAGAGGTATTTCAGGCCGCCAAGCGTGCCGAGCAGGCCGAGCAGCGGCGAGATACCAATGACGATCTCCAGCGCGATGAGGCCGTGTTCGAGTTTTACGGCTTCGCTGCGTGCGCGGGTCTGGACGGCCTCGACGTTCTCGGTGCGGGGCCATTCGAGATGGTTCAGTGCAACGCGGACAATGGCACCAAGCGCGGAGGGATCGTTGTCGGCGAGGACAGCGAGTCTGGCGGATGTCTCGCCGGGACGGAGCCGTTCGATCGCACCGGCCAAGGTCGGCCCAATAACGGTCTTGCGGCGCAGTGCGAGGCTGCGCTCGATTATGATGGCCACGGCAATGACGGACGCGATGGTGAGCGGCACCATGACGGGGCCGCCTTCAACGAAGAAATCAATCAACCAACTCCACATGTTTTACCTTTCGTATAAATAAACGTTAAAATCTATCGTGATATCCAAGTGATCCCCGCCCAACAGCTTCAACTCCTGCGGCCACGGATCGAAGGGGGCGCAATCAATCACCGCCTTCTGGCAATAGCTTCCAAGAATAGGGGAAGCGGTGTTTTGCGCAACCTTCAAATGATCCACGTGGCCCGTCGGGTAAAGCGAGAAGCTGAGCTTGACGCGGCCCGGCTGACCGTCGGCGTAGTATTGCTCCAGCAACAGCGTCCAGCGCCGTCCAATCTCCGCGAACATTTTTTTGCTGTAAGCGCCTTGCGGCATGCCGACGACGTTCAGCGCGGTCGGGCCTCGCCGCGTCACACCCGCGTCGGTTTCCGAGGCGATCGTCGGGATGTCGCGCTGAATGGAGGACATGTCGGTGGGGACGGGGCGCAAGCCGAACGAGGACTCGGCGAATTTGAGTTGAGACGTCCGCTGCGACGCAGCGGCCGTGTCGGCAGCCGGCTTGGTTGTGTTTGTCGCGGCTTGTTGTTGCTGTTGTTGCTGCGGGCGGCGCTGCGGTTCAGCCGCCGTAATGCCTTCGGCGGGCTTGGGCGTGGCAACGGCTTTTGGCGTCTCGACGCGCGCGGGCGTGCTCGGCGCTTTCGGCTTCGCCTGAGGGGCCGGCGGCGGCGTTGCGGGACGCGGCTGCGTCTTGGCCGGCAGGCGGGCGGTGGTGGTCTCGAGTTGCGTCAGCTTGCGGCCTTCGATTTTTGGAGTCTCGGCGCTGCGGTTTCGCGGCGCGGGATTGGCGGCAATCGAATTGCGGTCCGAGAAAAGCTTAGCGGTTTGCGGCAGTGTCTTCGTGGCCTGCAAGGCGTCAACCTCGACAAAGCTCAACTGGGGCGGCAGGCGGCGCGGGGTCTGGCGTCGCAGTTGGTCTTTGGGCAGTTGCCGGATCGCGATGGGGCGCGCGAGAAGCCCGGCGAGCATGCGCGTCAGCGGCGCGGAGGCGTAGAACCACGCCAGGAAAACATGGATCACCAGCGACAGCGCCATCGCGAACGTCAGTCTCCGTTGGTAGAGATCCGGGTTCATGACTTCGCGGGCAGGCGACGCCAGAGGTAATGGCGGAAGAGCACCGTGAGCGTGGAGGTCAGCGGCACGGCGAGCAGCACCCCGATGAAGCCGAGCAGATGCCCCCAGATAAGGATGGACAACACGATCGTGACAGGGTGCAGGCCAGTCTTATTGCCGACGATTTTTGGCGCAAGAATCCAGTTTTCGATCAGGTGAACGACGACGCAAACCGCAATGGCTTCGGCGGGCAACTGCCAGCCGCCATGTTGGGAGTAGGCGATGATCGCGGCTGGAATCGCGCCGGCGACCACGCCGAACAGCGGCACTAGATCGAACAATCCAACCCAGATGCCGAGCAGAAGTGCGAAGTCAACGCCGACGATGTAGAAGCCGAGAGCTGACAACGCACCGACGCATGCCGCCACGATGCACTGGCCGCGGAAGAACGCTTGCACGGACTCGTTGATTTCGCCGACAAGGCGGATGATGTCGTCGCGCACGGTGGGATTGGCCACGGGCACGTAGAGTTTCCAGTTCGTGGCGAAATAGTCCGGGTCCCGCAAGAAATAGAAAACGTAAATCGGAATGATGAGAAAACCGACAACTGCGCTCAGCAGGCCGATCGCGTTAGAGAGGATCGCGGGCAACATGGCCGTCAAATGCCGTGCCAGATCAGGCAGCGAACTGGTGATGCTGGCGGTGAGTTGATCTATGAACCCCTGCCATGCGCCGGAGGCTTTCACGGAGCGCGCATTGTCCGCCAGGTGGTTCGCGGCCACGGCCGCGCGGTGAAAGTGTTGGGGCATTCTACGCCCGAAGTCGGTCAGTTCCTGAAGGATGGCCGGCAGCGCGAGCGCAGCCAAGGTGGTGATCGCGATGATGGTGAGGCTGAACACCAACAGCACCGCTGCGGACCGCGACCACTGGCGCTTTGAGTGAAGCCAATCCACCACTGGCATCAACAGGTAGGCGACCAGCATGCCGATGGCGGCAGGCAGCAGGACCCACTGCAACTTCGTAAACAGCGTTGCCGCTACCAGCACGCTAGCACCGGTCAGCGCCACAATGAACGCGATCGCCAGCGCGACCAAGGAGTTGGCGAGGACGCGACGTTGCCAGGCGGTAAAGAGGTCTGGATTCATTTGCGTTAAAACTCCACAACATTGTTGATGGCCGGCACGTGAACCTGCGACCGGGGGAACATCTCCCGCAGTGCCGCCGCCAGCGCATTTGACTGCTCCGCCTCGCCATGCACCACGCAGATGTGTTGCAGCGATCCGGTCACACGCCGGGCAAACTCCAGCAACTCGGTGCGTCCGGCGTGCGCGCTGAATGCTGAGATCACTTCCACCTGCGCCTTCACGTCGTGTTCCTCACCGAAAATACGCACGCGTTTTTCCCCGGCGATGAGCCGCGCGCCGAGAGTGTGCTGGGCGCAGAAGCCGACCATGATGATCGTGTTGCGCTCGTCGCTGATGTTGTTGTGGAGGTGATGGCAGATGCGCCCGGCCTCGGCCATCCCCGACGCGGAGATGATGATGCACGGCTCCTTCAGGTCGTTCAAGGCGATGGATTGCTCCACGTCGCGGATGTATTTGAGCTGCTCCATGCCGAACGGATTGTGCCGCGCCATCAACTGTTCGTAGATGTCCAGGTTGAAACACTCGGGGTGCAGCCGGAAAATCTCGGTGGCGTTCACCGCCAGCGGACTATCCACAAAGATTGGGAGCTTCGGAATGCATTTCTCCTCCGTCAGCCGATGCAGCGCATAGACGATGTGTTGTGTGCGCCCGACGGCGAACGCCGGGATGATGATCTTGCCGTTGCGCTCGATGGCTCGGTTGACGATGGCGCAGAGGCGGTCGTTGATGTGGTCCATCGGTTCGTGCTCGCGGTTGCCATAGGTGCTCTCAATGAGCAGCACGTCCAGGTCCTCCATCGGCGTCGGATCGCGCAGCAACGGATCGCGCCCGCGTCCTACGTCCCCGCTGAAGCCGATGCGCAGCTTGCGGCTTCCTTCGCGGACGTTCAGATAAACCTCGGCCGAGCCGAGGATGTGGCCTGCGTCGCGAAAGCGGACCTGGACGCCATCGGCTATCCAGAGCGGGCGTTCGTAGCCCAACCCGACGAACTGGCGGATGGTCGCCTCCGCTTCCTTTTCGTTGTAGATCGGGGCGACAGGTGGCAGGCCCTTCTTCGCACGCTTCCGGGAAACGAACTCCGCGTCGTAACGCTGCACGTGGGCGCTGTCCTGGAGCATCACCGCCGAGAGGTCGCGTGTGGCGTTGGTGGCGTAGATGTTGCCGGTAAAGCCGCGTTTCACCAGTGTCGGCAGCGCGCCGGTGTGATCAATATGCGCGTGGCTGACCACGACCGCCTCGACTGCCTTCGGGTCGAAAGGAAAGCCGCTGTTGCGCTCAATGGATTCCGCGCGTGGGCCTTGGAACATGCCGCACTCCACCATGAGCCGCGTGTTGTTGACGTCCAGCATGTGCCGCGAGCCGGTCGTCGTCTGCGCTGCGCCGTAAAAAGTCCATTTCATTGTGTTATCTTCATCATCGAAGGCCCGGAGTATAGGCAACCAGGGCGGCGGACACAAGGAGTGGCAGCAGAAAGAAGCGAAGCAGTGGAGCTTCCGCCGGCGGCGGTTACCGGTTTGGGAACGACGCGGGAACCACAAGAACCGGCGCAGGCGGCGCGGAAGGGTCGGTCTGCGTCGTGGAGGCGGCGGCTGGCGCGGGACGTGGCATGACGGTCATGACGATCTGCGCGAGTTGGTTGGAGCGCAGGATTTGAATCTGGGCTTGCTCGCCGACACGAAGGTAAAACATTGCCTCGGCGACGTCGGTCAGCAGCCGTGTCGGCTTTTGGTTGATCGAGAGCAGAAGGTCACCGGGGCGCGCGCCAGCTTGTTCGGAGACGGTATCGGGCAGAACCTGCTCAATCCGGATGGCGGGCTGTGGGGGCGCGTTGGTGGCGGTCAATACCTGCACCTGCCGGACGTTGAGGCCGAGCGAACCGTAGCGCGGTTCGCCGAACTGCCGCAGGTCGGCGGCAACGCGCAGGGCGGCGCGCGTGGGCAGCGCAAAAGCCATCGAGGACAGTTGCGATGATGCACCGAAGAGCACGCCGGCAACCTGGCCGCGAGCGTTGAGGAACGGCGCGCCGCTCTCGCCGGGGTTGGTGTTCACACGTGTCATCATCAACGGGGTGTTGCGATACATCGCCATCGAGCCGACAAAGCCGACCGACGGCGACGCGGGCAGGTCGCCTGGGAAACCGAGCATGATCACCAGTGAGCCGGGATCGGTGGAGACTTTCTCGTCGAGCGGCAGCGCGGGGAAGTGCACCTGTGGGGGTAGGCCGGTCACCTGCAAGAGCGCGAGGTTACTACGCTCGCGATCAATGCCGACGAGCTTTGCCTCGAAGCGCTGGTTTTGCCACTCGATGAAAATCTTGTGTGCCCCGGAGACCACGCTGGCGGCGGTGAGGATCTCGCCCTTTGGGTCCACGAAGAATCCACTGCCGGCGCGCAGTCGCAACGCGCGCGGGTCGGCTTCCACGCCGCCGCCTTCCTCTGGCAGGATGGCCTTGACGCGCACGACGCTGGCGATGCTGCGGTTGCAGACGGCAACGACGGCGCGCTCGAACGTTGCGACGGACAGGTCTTGTGCGCGCACCGGGGCAAGCGCCGACAGCATCAGCAGGGTGAAGGCCGCCTTAGTAATTGAACGAAGCAGCATAAACTTTTGGTGTGAAATCCACGTGATCCATGACGAAGTGGACGTGCGGATGCGTTACTCCCGCGGGCAGCATGACGACCGAGCCATCCGGGGCGTCCACAACATGAGCGTCGTCGTAGGTGACATGCACCTGCCGCTCCGGCGCGGCGGCGGCGATGATTGTTGGCGCAGACGCTTGGGCAGTCGCAGAAACATCGGGACGCTGCCAGTAGTTGTAGAATTGAATCGTCAGCACAAACGTGAGCGCGAAGGCTACGCCGACCTGCGCGAAGGCAAGTGGCCGTTCCGTGAGCGATTCGCGCAACCGCGCCCAGAATGCAACTGGATGCATCTGCTCGGCGAGCAACCTGCGGTTCAGCCGCATCAGGAAGTTGTCGAGGTAAGCGGGGGAGGGGTGCTCGTAACGCTTCAGCGACAGCAGCCGGCGCAGCGCCGGAAACGCCTCGTCACCGGGCACGGCGGGCGCGATGCCGAGCCGTTCGCGCAGCCGCAGCCACCACGAGTTGGCGCGGCGTGCAGCGTCGGCGACCTGCTCATTCGCGAGCCGCTTGTGAAACTCGTCAAGAAAACCGTCCATCGTCTCCTGCGGCGGACGCTCAGCTCGTTTCATTGCCAGCAGACGGCGCAGGTCGTCGAATTGCGGGTCGTTGGGTTGTGGCGTTTGGGACATGGCGGTCAGTTCTTCTCCGGCAGATAGCGTTTCAACAACTGCTGTAGTTGGAGCCGCGCGTAGTAGAGTCGCGAGCGGACGGTTCCTTCCGAGCTGTTTGTGATTTTGGCGATCTCGGCGTGCGAGAGACCTTGAATGTCGTAAAGCGTGACGACAAGCCGGTGATCCGGTGAAAGCTTTTGCAGCGCGACGTTGAGCTGCCGCATCAGTTCGTTGGCGGCGACTTCGCCGGCCGGGCCTTCGCCGCTGGTGCGCTCGATGAAGTCGGGGTCGTCCTGCACGCGGGCGTCCACGTCGTCAAGGCTGAGGAAGTTCTTGGAGCGGCGGCGATGGCTGTTGAGGAAGTTAATCGTTGTGTTGACGGCGATGCGGTAGATCCAGGTGTAAAAGGAGGAGTCGCCTTTGAATCGGTGGAGGTTCTTGAAGGCGCGGATGAACGTCTCCTGCGCGAGGTCGTTGGCGTCCTCGTGGTTGGAGGTCATGTGATAGATCGTCCCGTAGATCCGCTGCTTGTAACGCTGGACCAGTTCGTCAAACGCAGCGGGATCGTTGGCGCGGGCGCGCTCGACGAGCGCCGCGTCATCACCGAGCGCGGAAACTGGTTGCGTGGGAAGGTCCATCGCTGTTTCCGCTGAACTTACCAAGGCTGACACCATAATCAACTCACCAAACGAAGACGTGGATTGGAGCGGAGCGTGCGCCCGACCTTGGAACACGGCCGCCCGTTCACTCGAACGATGTCCGCGGTGAAGTCAATCCGCCCCTGCAAGAGGGACGAACCTACGCCAACGACATCGAATGGGACCTGGTCTTTCACAAATCGTTTCACCTTGTCGGCGGTGAATCCACCGCTAACGACAATTTTGACCCAACCGAAGCCGTTTACGTTCAAAGCATTCCGGACATTTCGCACCAGTTCTGCGCAAACGCCGTAACTGGCCGGGCCGCGGCCGCACACGCTGTGGTCGCGCAGGTCTTTGGAAGTGTCCAGCCGCACGCCCCAAAGCCGGCGGCCGAGGGCGCGGGCGCATGCCAAGGCGGTGCCGACGCAGTCGTTGTCCCAATCCACCAACACAACGCGGTTGACATTACGAGGGATATGGCGGTCGAAGGCCTCGGCAGCCGCTACGGTGTCGCCGTCGTAGGCGCCGATCAAACCGTGCGGAATTGTGCCAATGCCGGCGCCGCGCCACCAAGCGGCGTTGGCATCGGTGGAAACGCCCGCCGCGCCGCCAACCTTTGCCGCCCAGCCGTCGCCGGGTTGGTTCAGCCAATGGTCGAAGCGCGCGGGGAAAAAATAAACTGATTTACCGGCGGCGGCCTCGACGACGTGCCGGACATTGGTGGCCAGCGCCGAGCGCCGCGCGAGGATGCCGAGATAAACCGTCTCCAGATGCGCGAACGTCGCGTAATCGCCCTCGATGGTCATCACGGTGTCGTGCGGACGCATCGGCGCGCCGTCGCGCAGGGCGCGGATGCGGAGCGCGCGCGGCTTGTCGGCGCAGAGCTTGAGGACAGCAATGGCCTCGTCCGTGCCGCAGACAGTCCCGTTGCCGCGCGTGAAGACCTGCATCAACACCCGCGGATGGCGGTCGTCGCGCTGGAGAATACGGCGGGTGCGGGTGAAATAGGCGTCGGTGTAGAAACCGCGGCGGATGTCAGCGACCGGCAGGCAGAACACGCGGGGATCGAGCCGGGGTGACATGGCGGCGAGCCGTCGTCAGTGGTTCGCGGAAGCTGGCACGGGCTTCTGGCCGCCGGCCAGCGCGAGGCTGCGGCTCTGGAGGAAGAACGCCAGGTTGCGCAGCGCCGTGGTGAACTCCGATGGCGGCAGCGGCTTCAACGAATCGAGCGCGGTGTCCAGGTAACGCTCGATCATCTCCAGCGACGCGTCGAGCGTGCGGTGCTTCACCACCAGCGTCGCGAGCCGGGCCGCGCCTTGGATGGAATGGCTTGTCAGGTCTATCGAGATCTGGTCGCGTTCGGCCTCGCTGGCGCGGCGGAGCAGGGTCAGGATCGGGAGCGTGAGCTTGCCCTTGTTGAGATCCGTGCCGAGCGATTTACCGGCCTCGTTCTCCTGCTCGAAGATGTCCACGCAGTCGTCATAAATCTGGTAGGCGATGCCGAGCGCCATGCCGTAGTTGCGCAAGGAGTCCTTCACCGGCACCGCCGCTCCGCTGAGAAACGCGCCGAGTTCGCACGAGACGGCGAACAGCTCCGCCGTCTTCATCTCCACAAACTTCAAATAATCCTCGATGGACAGTTCCAAGTCGAACCGCCGCTGCGTCTGAAGGATTTCGCCTTCGCAGACTACGTTTGTGGCGTGCGCGATCCGCCGGCAGACTTCCATGTCGGGAAAATCCGTCGCCAACTTCAGGGCGTGGGCGAAAAGGCAATCGCCGAGCAACACGGAGATTTCGCTGCCCCAGCGGGCGCTGACGGTGAGCTTGTGGCGGCGCATCGTCGCGCCGTCCATGATGTCGTCATGCACCAACGTCGCCAGATGAATCATCTCCACGATCACCGCGAACGTCGTGTGGTAATTGTTCAGTGCGCCGCAAGCGCCGCCGCCAAGCAACGCTAACGCCGGCCGCAGCCGTTTGCCCTGCGTGCCCAGCGCGTAGCGGACGTAGTCGCTCACGCCTGGATGGAACGCGCCCACCTGTTCCGCAAGCCGTTCCTCGACCCGCGCCAAGGCTGGCTCGATCGGCCCGAGCACGTCGCTAAATTTGAATGCACCGCCGGAGCGGTCGGCTGCCGTTGACATAAGGGATGCACTGTAAAAACCATTGCCCCGCCCCGCAAGAGGAAAAACGGGCGTCTTCCTTTGCCCGCCGACTCTCTAGCGGTTGCCAGGTCGCGTTATCAAGCCGGCAAAGGTGGACAAGGCTTCGGGGCAGGCCACCTCGCGGCAGAGCGGGCGTGGCACAATCGGGAATGACGTTGTTGGTGCAAAGGACACGTTGACATCATTCGGCGCGAGAAGTTATTGTTAACGCCGTGTCACCGGAAATTGAAAAGCTTTTAGTCATCCAGGACCGCGACAAGCGGTTGATTCAGTTGGAGCAGCAACTCGTGCGCATTCCCGCCGAGCGCGTGGAGATCGAGGAGCGTGCGAAGGCGGCGATGAGCCGGCTGGACGAGTTGAAGCTGAAGGCCAAGCTCACGGAGGCAGAGCGCAAGCAGTTGGAGAACGATGTGGGCAGCAAGCGCACGCAAATAGACAAGTGGCGCTCACAACAGGTCCAGACGAAAAAGAACGAGGAATACCAGGCGCTGGCCCACGAGGTGGCGAACGCCGAGAAGGAGATTTTCAAGATCGAGGACAAGGAACTCGATTTGATGGAACGGAGCGAGAAACTCGCCACGGAGATCAAGGCCGAGCAGCAGGTTCTCAACGACGTGAATGCCCAAGCGCAGCGGCAGAAGGAAACCATCGGTAAGCGCGAGTCAGCGATGAAGGAGGAGATCGAGAAGCTCAAAGCGGAGCGCGCGGCTCTTTCTGCCACGGTGGATGAGTCATTCCTGAGCCGGTATGAGCGTATCATGAGGCATCGGCAGGATGTGGCGATCGTGCCGCTTCAGCATGGAAATTGCGGCGGTTGTCATCTTCAGTTGCCGCCGCAGGTCGTGCACCAGGCCAAGCGCAGCGCGGAGATGGTTACTTGCGAGCAGTGCGGCCGGATTCTATACTGGTCCGGCGAGTATGAGCCGGCCGCCGAGCACGCGAGCCGGTAGATCTTTTTGGAGGAGTGGACAGTCGCTGGCCGGCGCGAGCCGGTTGGAGGAAAGTCCGGACTCCACAGGGCAGGATGCCCCGTGAAAACGGGGGCGGCGCGGGTCAAGCCACGCCGACGGATAGTGCCACAGAGAACAGACCGCCGCGACGCGTCGCAAGGCGCGGCGAGGCAAGGGTGAAAAGGTAGGGTAAGAGCCTACCGGGTCGCCGGGTAACCGGCAGCCGCACGGAAAACCCCGTCTGGAGCAAGATCAAATAGGGGACTGAGTGGCCCGCTCATGAGTCCCGGGTATTGATCGCATAGACAAATGACTGTCTGAATCCAGCGGCCCTCGCGGGTGGCTGGATACAACAGAATCCGGCTTACGGCTCCTCCGATTCAGCCCGGAAACCGAAGTCCGGCAGACAACAATGTTTGGTTTGCGGCGGGCTTCGGTTTTCGGGTTCAGTTTTGGGTTGCGGATTTCCTGTGTCTCGGTTTCCTTTAGGGTCTTGAAAACGCGGAACACGATGCTGCCTTACCCAGTCTTCCTGAACATTGCAGGCTGCCGATGCGTGGTCGTCGGCGCGGGTGCCGTTGCGCAACGGAAGGCGCAAGCGCTGCTCTCGTCGGGCGCGGCGGTGACGGTGGTAGCGCCGGTGGCGACACCACGAGTGGAGTTGCTCTCCGTTGAAGGCAAACTCCAATGGATCGCGGAGGCGTATCAACCGGCTCAGCTTGATGGAGCACGGCTGGTGTTCGCGGCGACGGACGATCCTGAACTGAACCAGCGCGTGGCGGCCGACGCTCGCGCGCGCGGCGCGCTGGTGAACGTGGCCGAGCCGCCGGAGGCGGGCGACTTTGCGGTGCCGGCGACGGTCAAGCGCGGGGAGATTTGCATCGCGGTCTCGACGGGCGGCGCCAGCCCGGCGCTGGCGAAGAAGCTGCGTGAGCAGATCGAGATGGTCGTTGGCGAGGAATACGGCGCGTTGGTGAAGCTGCTTGGCGAAATGCGTGCGGCGGTCGAGCAACAGGTGAAGGCGCAAAACAAGCGGCAGCAGATTTATGAAGCAATCCTGAGCTCCGATGTATTGGCGTTGCTCCGCGACGGCAAGCCGGACGATGCGCGGCGACGATGCTTGGAGATTGCGAAAGAGGTTGTGGCGAAACCCGCGGACGAAACGCAATGAACGAGCACGGTTTGATTCTTGTGGCGCTGGGGTTGTATGTCGGCGCGTTTGTTTATGCGTTGTTCCTGCTGCAAGGCCGGCCGCTTTGGGGAAGCTGGGGTCATCGCGCACTCGTTACCGTCGGCTGGCTGGTTCACACTTATGGACTTTACCTGCGGGCCGGCTTGCTTCAACGCTGCCCTATCACGAACCCGTTCGAGACGATGATGTTCATCACGTGGGGACTGGTGTTGTGCTACCTGGCGTTTGGCATGACCTGGCGCGTGTCATTTCTTGGGCCGTTTGCATTGCCGCTGGTCATCGCGCTCTGCACGTTCGGGCTGTTTCCGGGATTGGACCGCGGGCGGTCGGAGGAATTGGAGCGGAGCGTGTGGCTGAGCCTGCACGCGACGTTGTCGCTGCTGGCCTACGGCGTCTGGGGGTTGGCCGGCGTGACGGGGGCGATGTATTTGTTGCAAGAGCGGCAGTTGAAAACGCATCACTTGCGGCGGCTGTTTCTGCGGCTGCCGGCCATTGAACGACTGGACCACATCAACTTCAGCTTGTTGGTGGTCGGATTGGGGTTGCTTACCGCAGGGATGGCGTTTGGGTTTGTGGTGGGTGTGGAGTTTCTGAAGAAGGACGTGCCGAAGACGCTGTGGACTTTCATGGTTTGGGCGGTCTATGGCGCGTTGCTCGTCGCACACATGACGCATCGGCTGCATGGCAGAAAGATCGCGCTCGGTTCAATCGCGCTATTTCTGTTCCTGCTGGCGACATTCGGTGTTGTGAACATGTTTTCAACGGTCCACCGATTCTGACAATGCACATCGTTGTTGTTGGCCTCAGTTATCAGAGCGCGCCCATCGAGGTGCGGGAACGGTTTGCGTTCACGCCGGGGATGTTGGAGCGGGCGTTGCCATTGCTGCGGGCGGAGCCAGGCTTGGACGAGGGTGTGATCGTCTCGACCTGCAACCGGGTTGAGATTTATGGCGTGGCCGCGCAGGCGGCGGATGCGATCCATGCGATAGACGACTTCCTGCACCGGTTTCACAAACTTGAGGAGCGGGTCGGAACGGAAATCTACCGTTTCGAGGAGCCGCGCAGCATCGAGCATCTTTTCCGCGTTGTGTCGGGATTGGACTCGATGGTGCTTGGCGAGACGGAAATCCTGGGCCAAGTGAAGAAAGCCTACGACCAGGCGCTGGTGGCCGGCAACACGGGCAAGGCACTGAACCAGTTCTTC
Source organism: Verrucomicrobiota bacterium (assembly GCA_026397915.1). Lineage (GTDB taxonomy): Bacteria > Verrucomicrobiota > Verrucomicrobiia > CAIQCK01 > CAIQCK01 > CAIQCK01. The sequence continues at coordinate 96,008 of JAPLTX010000045.1, read as the reverse complement.
CAGAAGGCGTTTCAGGTGGCCAAGAAAATCCGGTCGCAAACGGCGATCACGCGTGGCAGCGTCTCGGTTGCATCGGTCGGCGTGGAACTGGCGGAGAAAATCTTTGGCGATCTGAGCGCGTCGCATGTAATGATCCTCGGCGCGGGCGACACCAGCGAGAAGGCGGCGCGCGCGCTGCTGAGCCGCGGCGTGCGTAGCGTGCTGGTGTCCAATCGAACTTACGAGCGCGCGGTGGCGCTGGCGACGGAACTGGGCGGGCGCGCGGTGCGATTCGACAGTCTGGGCGAAGAATTCGTTGGCGTGGACATCGTTATCAGCTCGATAGCGGCCACGCATCAAGTCTTGACGCGCGAGAGTCTCGGCGGCCTGATGATGGCGCGTCAGAACCGGCCGCTGTTCCTGATTGACCTCGGTATGCCCCGGAACATCGAGCCGGCCGTGAACGAAATGGACAATGTCTATCTTTATAACGTGGACGACCTGCAAGGCATCGCAGACGACAACATGCGTGCCCGGCGCGAAGACTTGGCTCGATGCGACGAAATGATCGCCGCGAACGTGGCGAGATTTCAGGAATGGTTGCGCCGACTGCCGCCTGGCCCCGCGAGAGACCGCCATCACTCCGGCCCCGCAGGTTCACCCTCAACACCGATTGCTTCCCACTAATGGATCCTGCACTGCAACCCATCATTCTCGGCACGCGCGGCAGCGGATTGGCGTTGGCGCAGACGCACATGATGCTCGACGTGCTCCGCCAAACGCATCCGCAGTTCCGGTTCGACTTCAAGATCATCAAGACTGCCGGTGACATGCCGACGCGGCCCGCAGTGCTGCCCGATAGCGGCGTCAAAGGACTGTTCACACGGGAGATCGAGGTGGCGCTCACGGGCGGGCGCGCGGACATCGCCGTCCACAGCCTGAAGGATTTGCCCACGGCGTTGCCATCGGGATTGATTCTCGCCGCGACGCCTAAACGCGCCGACGCGCGCGACGTGTTGATCTCACGCGGGCCGAGGCTTGACGAGTTGCCGCAGGGCGCTGTCGTCGCGACGAGCAGCTTGCGGCGGAAGGGCCAGTTGTTGGCGTTACGGCCGGATTTGAAGCTTGTCGAGATTCGAGGCAACGTCGAGACCCGGTTGCGCAAGTTGCAGGAGAATGCCGGCTGGCAGGGCACGGTGCTGGCCGCGGCTGGGCTGGCGCGGCTGAACCTGAACCTGGCGGATTGGAGTTTGGTGGCGCATCCGTTTGCGCCGGAAGAGATGCTGCCCGCGCCGTGCCAGGCGATTCTTGGTTTGGAGGCGCGCGGGGACGATGCGCGCGTGCTGTCACTGCTGCGGCCGATCAACCATGACGAGACGTTCCAAGTGGCGACGGCGGAGCGGGCCTTCTCGCATGTGCTGGAGGGCGGTTGTCGCACGCCGATCGCGGCTTACGCGGAAGTGACCGAGGGCAGACTACGGCTGCGCGGCGCAGTGTTTCATGAGGATGGGCGCGTCAGGTTCCGCGATGAGGTTGGTGGCGACGCGCGGGAAGCGGAACAGATCGGCAAAACGCTGGCGGAGAAAGCGAAAACGATTTTGAAATGAAAGGCATTGTTTATTTGGTTGGCGCAGGTCCGGGCGATGCGGGATTGCTGACGCTGCGCGGCGCGGAATGCCTGCGGCAGGCGGAGGTGGTGGTCTATGACTATCTGGCAAACGCCGCGCTGCTGCGCTGGTGCCCGCCGGAGGCGGAGATCATTTATGCCGGCAAGAGTGGCGCGCGTCACGAGCTGGAGCAGCACGAGATCAACGCGCTACTGGTGGCCAAGGCGAAGGAGGGCAAACGCGTGGTGCGGCTCAAGGGAGGCGATCCTTACATTTTCGGGCGCGGCGGCGAGGAGGCGGAGGCATTGGTCGTGGAAGGACTGACGTTCGAGGAAGTGCCGGGCGTCAGCTCAGCAGTGGCTGCGCCGGCTTACGCGGGCATTCCGGTGACGCATCGTGGGCTGGCCTCGGCGGTAACAATTCTGACTGGCCACGAGGATCCGACGAAGCCGGAGACGGCGATTGATTGGGAACTGCTCGGCAAGCTGGACTCAACGAAGGTGATCCTGATGGGCGTTGGCAACGTCGGCAAGATTGCCGATGCGTTGCGGCGGCACGCCCCTGCGGAGACACCAGTGGCGATGATTCGATGGGGCACGACGGGGCACCAGCAAACGCTGACGGGAACGCTGGCAGATATCGCCGAGCGCGCTGAGCAGGCGCAGTTCAAGCCGCCGGCGGTGATCGTGATCGGCAAGGTCGTCGGATTGCGCGACCGGCTGAACTGGTTTGAAACAAAGCCGCTGTTCGGCCGGCGTGTGGTGGTCACCCGCACGCGCGAGCAGGCGAGCGAGTTGACACGGCGGTTGCAGGACTTGGGTGCGGAGACGTTGGAGATTCCGACGATCAAGATTCTGCCGCCGAAGTCGGACAAGATTTTACGCGAGGCGATGGAAGGCATCGGTGAATACGACTGGCTGGTGTTCACCAGTCCAAACGGCGTGGAGCATTTCTTCCGCGTGTTCTTCGAGGTGTATCACGACATCCGTGATATCGGTGGGGTGAAGATCGCGGCCATCGGTCCGGCGACGGCAGCGCGGCTGGAGGCGTTGCACTTGCAGGTGGACTTGCAGCCGAAGGAGTTTGTCGCCGAAGCCGTCGTGAAGGAGCTTGACGAACAGTTCGATATCGAGAACCAGCGGTTTCTGCTGCCGCGAGCCGATCTGGCGCGCGATGCGTTGCCGGAGGGGTTGGAGGCGCTTGGCGCGATCGTGGACAAGGTGGAATGTTATCGCACGGTGCCGGAGGTTGCAGACGAGAGCGGGAATCTTGCACGATTGCTGACAGAGGGCGCGGACGCCATCACGTTCACGAGCAGTTCGACGGTAGAGAACTTTTGCAACCTGGTAAACCTGGGTGACCTCCGGGCAAAGTTCCCGCAGCTCAAGCTCGCCAGCATTGGGCCGATCACTTCGGAGACGATCCGCAAGCGCGGCTTCAGCGTGGACGTCGAGGCAGCGCAGCATGACATTCCCGGATTGACCGAGGTGGTGAAGGCTTCGCTAAAGGCCAAGAGCACATGATCATCAAATCTCTACAGCAGGCGAAGCGCACGGTTATCGTGGTCTTCAGCGTGACGTTGCTTGCAGGGGGTGGTTTGTTGTTTCACGTGCTGAAGCCGGAGATGCCGAAACTGGAGCACATATCCATCGAGGTGGTCGCCAGCGTGCTACTGGTGGCAGGCGGCTTGCTGTTGCTGTCGTTGGTGCCTGGAATGCCAGGGCCGCGCCGGATGCTGAAAATTGTTTTCGGGTTCTTCATGCTGGTCGCGGGTCTGGTGGCTGCAATACCGGGCGTGCCCGGACCGGGCCTGCTCATCATCCTAGGGGCGTTGGCGATTCTTGCAGGTGAATTTGTCTGGGCGCGGACGTTGTTGCACCGGTTTAAGGCTGGCGCGGAGCAGATGAAGAATGCGGTGTGGAAGAGTAAACCTCCTTCAGGTGGAACTCCGAGCGGGCAAGGGAATTGAGCGGCACATGAAGCGGCAGTGACATCACGCCACGAAAGTGTTATACATACGGCCGGAGTTAGAGTCGCATCCATGAATAGAATGCGGAGTATTCTGCTGATGGCTTTGGTAGTGGGCATCGTGTCCTGCGCGGAAGCGCAGGCAGGGGAAATTCACGACGCGGTCCGGACCGGCGATGTGTGGAAAGTCAAGGAGTTGCTGGCCGAGAATCCCGATCAGACTAACAACCAGATCAATAACGTGACGCAGGAGGGCCGGACGGCGTTGCACATAGCGGTCTATCGGGGGCAGGTGAGCATGGTGGAACTGCTGCTGGCCCACAAGGCGGACATCCGCGCCAAGGACAACTACGGACGCACGCCGCTGCACGAAGCGATCGTGTCCGGCAGCAAGGATGTGGTGGGGGTGTTGTTGGCGCACAAGGCGAATATCAACGCGAAGGACAAACAAGGCGGGACGCCGCTGCATTGGGCTGTGGGCCGGGGAAATATAGCGCTTGTGCGACTGCTGCTGGCCTACAAGCCTGACGTTAATGCGCAAGACGGTATAGGTCACACGCCGCTGGACATCGCTGTCCAGCCGGAAGTGGCCGATCTACTCCGCCTGCAAGGTGCCAAGAGTGGCGAGGAAGTGACTCGTCTGGCTGCGGAAGTGGCTCGCGCGAAGTCGCAGTCCACTGCCCAACCGATACGGCCTTGAGCCGCAGGTCGCCGAGTCCACATGTTGATTGTAGCATCCACATGCCTTGCTATTGGTCGGGGTGGGTTGGCGAGACGGCTGCGGGCTTGGGAACGACAAAGATTCTTGGCACTGAGGCGAAAGGGGGATAATAATCTTTCCGGTAACACGATATGCAACTGACAGTCACAAGAAAGGTCACGTTAGGGTTTGCGGCATCACTTGGTATAATGGGGGCGGTCGCTGGGATTTCTTTTTTAAGCACGCAGCGACTCATTGCCGACATTGAGGACGTTGCGCAGTCATATCAGACGATGGGCGAGGTGCGCGATATTTGGTATCTGGTGACTCGGATAAATTCCGGCGCGCGCGGCTACATCATCACCGGGCAGGATGAATTTTTGATGCCGTATCGGGAGGCTTTGCAGGAGATGGATGAGCAGGTCGGACAAGTGCGAGATTTAACGAAGGCGAAGCCGGAGCAGAGACAGCGGTTGGAAACTATCGAGAAGTTGCTGGCGCAGCAAGTGGTGTATGCGAAGAGGCTGATTGCGTTGCGCAAGGAGAAGGGGTTCGCCGCGGCAGAAGATATCGTGAGCGGGGGCGAGGGCAGGGAGCGCGTCCGTTTAATCTCGGAGATGGTCGAGGAGATGTTGAAGCACGAAGGGACTCTGCTGGCGCAGCGGAAGGAGATTGAGCAGGACAGCATCTTGCTGGCAAACGGCCTGATCATTCTCGGCGGCGTGCTGGCGATGATCATCGTAGCATTCGCCAGCGTGATCCTGCGGCAGGACATCCGCGAGCGGGAGCAGATGGAGCGCGCGATTTTGGAGATTGGCGACCGCAAGCAGCAGCAGATGGGCCATGACCTGCACGACAGCGTGTGCCAGGAACTGGCCGGGATAGCCTTTATGGGACAGGTCATTGGGCGTAAGCTGGCGGCGAACGCGCCGGCCGAGGCGGCTGAGGTGGCGAAGATGACGGAATTGGTCGGCAAGGCCGCGAAGCACGCGCGAAGCTTGGCGCGGGGGCTGCAGCCGGTGGAGATGGAGTCCAACGGCCTGATGGTTGCGTTGGGGGAGATGGCGCAGAACACCCGCGATCTGTTTCAGGTCGAGTGCAAGTTCGAGTGCGAAGGAGATGTGCTCATCGGGGACAATGTGATGGCGGTTCACTTGTATCGGATTGCGCAGGAGGCCGTGCACAATGCCATCCGGCACGGCGGAGCCAAGAACGTTGTAATCCGCCTGCGAGCCTCCAAAGGGGCAGGGACGCTTGAGATTCGCGACGACGGCAAGGGAATGCCCGACGTGTTGCCGGAGCAAAAAGGCATGGGCATTGAGACGATGCGCTACCGGGCCGAGGTCATCGCGGGAACACTCGAATTCCGGCGCGCGCCGATGCGAGGGACGATGGTGAAATGCACCTTCAAGCTGCTTCCGTTGAAGGGGGCGACAAGAACGAAAGTGATGAGCACGGTATGACGGACTCGAAGAAGATGCGTGCCGTCCGGGATCGAACGAAAGTATTGCTGGTGGACGATCATCCGGTGCTAGTCGAGGGGCTGAGCCTCATCATCAACAACGAAGAGGATATGGAGGTTTGTGGCCATGCCGAAGATGTCGGCGGCGCGATGAGGTTGGCCGGTTCTCTCAAACCCGATCTGGTCATTGTGGACATCTCGCTGAAAGACTCCGACGGCATCCAGTTGGTGAAGAACCTCAAAGCACGGTATCCAGACCTGTTGACCTTGGTGTTGTCGTTGCATGACGAGGGGCTTTATGCCGAGCGTGCCTTGCGCGCGGGGGCAAGCGGCTACGTGATGAAACAGTCGTCCTTGGCGACCGTGCTGACCGCCATCCGCAAGGTCTTGGATGGTGGCCTCTACGTGAGCGAAAAGATCACCAATCACATGCTTGCCCAAGCCAGTGGGGCGAAGTCGGACAGAGGCGTTTCTCCAATCGAGCGGCTCAGCGACCGGGAGCGGGAAGTGTTTCGCAAGATCGGCCAGGGACTGGGCACGAAGGAGATTGCGGACCAGCTTCACCTGAGCTTCAAGACGGTTGAAACCTATCGGGCGCACATCAAGATAAAGCTCCAGATAGCCAACGCAGCCGAAATGATTCAAAAGGGGACGCTCTGGGTGAAAGAGGAGAGCGGCGGCTAGCGGTGCGTGCGGGCAACTGAGAGGGGCGGCAGATTCAGCCTGGTAGGCGTGGCTGAGGAGCAGGGGAGCGACAGCGCAACACTTCAGGGTGGTTCGGGCCTCGTTTTTCGATGCCGGTTACTAGAGGGGGGGGTAGGGGTTTTCCCTAGGGTTTCACCCGATAGGACAAGTCATGGATGCCCCGACTATCCTGAAAAGGCGATCGGGTGGACACTGTGCGGGTGAAAAAGCAGTGGCTATGACGACGGCATCAAACACTAAGGTGAGCAAGCGGAAAGTCCTGCTCGTTGACGAGCATCGCGGGTTGCGGGAAAGGCTGCGCGAGTTTATCAATGCCCAGCCGGACCTTGCGGTGTGCGGCGTGGCTGAATACACGCCGCAAGCTCTGGCCGAAGTGGACGTTGCAAAGCCGGACGTGGTGGTTGCAGACGTTTACCTGAAAGGCAGGATGAGTTTTGATCTCATCAAGGAGATCAAAGCACGGCATCCGACGCTTCCGGTGCTGGTGTTTTCCATGCAGAACGAGTTGGTCTATGGTGTAGCGGCCATGCAGGCTGGTGCGGAGGGGTTTGTAGTGAAAACGGAGCCGCCGGAAAAGGTGCTCGCCGCGGTTCGCCGTGTCTTGTCCCCAATGCGTGTTTGATTACTGAGAGGTGTTACATGATTAAGCTTTCGATAGTGATACCCGTATATAACGCCGAAGCGACCATCGAACAACTGTGCGAGGAACTTATTGAAAATTTGCCACCTTACCGCACTTTGCAAATTGTGTTGGTCAACGACGGAAGTCGTGATCACTCCTGCGCAGCCTGCCATAGACTTCGTGAGCAGCATCCGGAGGTGATTGACTACATCGGATTGACAAGGAACTTCGGGGAGCACAATGCGGTGATGGCGGGGCTTCATTACGCCGAGGGGGATTACTGCGTCGTCATGGATGATGATTATCAAAATCCACCGCATGAGGTAGCCAGACTCGTTGAAAAAATCAAAGAGGGCTATGATGTGGTTTACACCCGCTACGAGGCCAAGATGCATTCCGGGTTCAGAAACCTCGGCAGTCGCTTGCACAACTGGATGGCAACGCACGCGCTCGGCAAACCGGCGGACCTTTATCTTTCGAGCTTCAAGATTCTGTCGAAGTTCATGGTGCAGCAAATCATTCTATACACCGGCCCGGATCCCTATCTGGATGCCATCATTCTCAGAATTACTCGCAGCATTGGAGTGGTGACGGTGGAGCACCAGTCGCGCGACAATGGGGAATCAGGCTACAGCTTTGGCAAACTGGTTTCACTTTGGGGAAATATGTTTGTGGCGTTTTCCCTTTATCCGTTGCGGCTGGTGGGTGCCTTGGGAGTTATCATGACACTGGTGGGTGTGTTTTATGGTTTCTACACGTTGCTGGCGTGCATGACGCCGTGGATAAAGGACCCGGACAACTTTCAGAAACTCAACGCGGCCAATTGGTTCTTCCGCGGCCTGGTTTTGCTGGCCATCGGTATTGTGGGGGAATACGTGGGGCGCAACTACATGCACGTGAATAGCGATCCACAGTTTGTTATTCGCGACGCGCAAACAGGCCGTCCGGCAGGGATGCCGCCTCAGTCGGGCTATTTCCTGCCATTCCGACAGCCGTCTCACCGCCGGCAGAGTTCCCATGATCACACCGCGGTTTTATAGCATAGCTGTCGGCATCATCATCGTCACGGGTGTGTTGCTTTATGGCCACACCTTGTCCTTCCCGTTTGTGTTCGACGACCACGTTTACATTGTGCAAAACCCGCTGGTCAAAGACGCTCACAGTTTTGCCTACAACGGCGATTTTGTGGCGTTCTCCACTTACTCAAGCAAGTTGGGGCTGGATCCGGATCTCTCCACCAATTTCATTCTGCGTCCGGTGACGTATCTGACCTTTTACATCAACTATGTCGTTGATGGAATGAAGCCCAGAGGGTTTCGGGCGGTGAACATCGCCATCCATTGCGCGAATGCCGTCCTGCTCTTCATGGTCCTGTTGCATCTTCTTGGTGAGTCGCGAAAATCCGGTTCGTTGACAGCAACTTCCGAGAGGTTCATTGCGCTCACCGCCGCGCTTCTTTTCCTGGTGCATCCGCTTCAAATCGAGTCGGTCACCTACATTGTGCAGCGTTTCACCTCGCTGGCCGCTTTCTTCTATCTGTTCACGATTTTGACCTACTTGATCGCATACTCCACCGAGAACAAGACAACCGCGAGGTTCTTCCTCTGGATGTCTGTCGTCGGCCTCGTCGTCGGGATGCTGTCGAAAGAGGAGTTGTTTACTTTACCGTTCATACTTGTCGCCATGGACTGGCTTGTTACGGGAATCCCTCTAAAAATCGTATGGAAGCGGGCACTTCCGTATTTCCTTTGTCTGCCGATCATACCCGTTCTCATGTTGCTGACGTCTTGGGCACAGCACGGTTGCAACTTGAGCCTCGCCGACGCAGTCAACATTACAAATCCGTATTCCGACCCGAACTACTCATACCATTACCCGCTGACGCAACTGAGCGTGGTTCTGACGTATTTGCGGCTGATTCTTGTCCCTTATGGGCTGAATTTGGACTGGGAATACCGCCTGTCGAAGTCGCTGTTGGACCCGCAGGTTCTTGCGTCAGCGGCTACGATTGGAGCGGTCGTTGCGGGGGCTGGGTGGTGGTATTACCGGCGGCAGGAAGATGCGCGCCGTTCCCTGGTCTTCTGTTCGGTTATATGGTATTTCGTGACGCTTGCGGTTTCTTCCAGCGTGATCCCCTTGCCGGACCTGATGGTGGAACATCGTTGTTACATTGCCTCCATTGGCGCGCTGACAGCTTTGGCTTGTGGCGTTGACATGATACGAACCTATTTCGACGACCGGCGTGGCCTCGCCTACGTCGGCTCGGCTTGTGCGGCCGTGTGGATACTGGCGCTGATTGGGGCAACGGTCGCCCGAAATGAGTTCTGGCGTTCAGAAATTGCCAATTGGACGGATGCAGCAACGAAAAGCCCGGGGAAATTCCGCCCGCTGATGAATTTGGGCGTGGCCTATGTTGAGCACGGGAAGCCGCAAGAAGGCATTAGATGCTTTCGGAAAGCGCTTGGAATCGAGCCGGCGTTGATCAGCGGTTATGAGAACCTTGCAACGGTGGAAAACTCGTTGGGCCACTATGCCGAAGCTCTCTTGGTCACACAAGTGGGGCTGAAGTATGAGCCCACGAGCATCAAGTTGCACTTTAACAAAGCCGTGGCATACAAGGAACTCGGACAGATTCAAAAGAGCGTCGAGTGGTTTAAGAAGGCGATCGCAATTTCCCACACACACAAGGCGTCTCATCTGGCTCTGGGCTTGCTCTATGCCGATCTGAGACAATACAACGAGTCGCTGAAGCATTTCAAAGTCGCAGCATCGCTTCCAACATTTCAGCAATTTGACGCGCAACTGCGTCATAACATTGCCCAACTCGAAAACATGATGCGCCAGCGTGCCGGTTCGCCGGTGGCTATGAGCGGCCGATGAGTGGAGGGACTCCGGCTTGCCGCTGCTGGTGCTCAGCCTGCATCTTAAGAAATGGAAGCAGATGAATACCATGCGATGCGTGCGGTAGAAGATTACCACTGGTGGTATGTGGGGCTTCATGATCTCGTCATCCGTTCGGTTCAGGGCGAGGCTGCTTGGCTGAAGCGGCCGTTGAACATTCTCGATGCTGGCTGTGGCACAGGACGGTTGTGCGAACTGATGCAGCCGTTTGGCCCGGTTACTGGTTGCGACGCACACCCGCTGGCGTTGGAGGCGACCGCCCAACGCGGTATCGGCCGGGTGCTCCATTGTGATTTGGCTGTGGATGAGATGGGGGCCGAATCATACGACCTGATAGCCTGCATGGACGTGCTGTATCACCGCGGGGTGACAGACGAGGAGGCGGTGTTGAAGAAGCTGCGTCGAAGTCTGAAGAAAGGGGGTCTTCTCATCATCCAAGTGGCGGCACTTGAGTCGCTCCGGGGATCCCATGACGTGGCCGTGCATACGCGACGACGTTACCGGCGCGGCGAAGTCGTGCGTTTGCTCGAAGGCGCGGGATTCACGGTGGAGTTTGCGTCTTACCGTTTGCTGCCGTGGTTCTTGCCCGCACTGCTTTGGCGTGGCTTCACGCGCCTGTGTCCGCCGCGGGCGATCGATGGGAAGACCCTCTCGGACCTCGCTTCGCCAGTTTCATCTTGGATGAATCAATTGCTGGCAACTTGTGTGAAGCTGGAAAATCGCCTTTTGATCGGCGGCATCCGCCTTCCTGTGGGAACATCAGTCTTCGCGCTCGCCAGAAAGTAGATTACTCCCAATACGCTTTCTTATAACTTCGATAATACTCAAGGCTGCGCATCAGGCCTTCGCGCAGGTTCACCTTCGGACGCCAGCCGAGTTCGACCTCGATTTTGTGGAAGTCGCTGTAGTAGTCGCCGATGTCAATCCTCTTCAACTCGTCGCTGAACGGCACAGTCTCATATTGGCCACCGCCGTTTACTGCGACAATGAGCGTCGCCAAGTCCTTGAGCGAAACGATTTCAGAGCTGCCGAGATTATAAACCTTGCCGACGGCCCTGTCCGAGGAAGCGGCCAGAAGCATGGCCTCCACGACATCGTCCACATAGTTGAAATCGCGCTGCTGCGTGCCGTCGCCGAACACCTGGATGGGGTGGCCTTCGATGATTTGCCGGAGCCAGATGCCGAGGAAGGTCTGACGTGCGTCCTTCACACGCATCCGTGGGCCATAAGTGTTGGTCAGGCGCAGGACGCAGCAGCGAACCCCGTAGATCGTGCAGTAGAGCAGGTGATACATCTCGCCGGCGATCTTGTTGATGCCATTCACATCCACGGGATGGAGAGGATGTGCCTCGTCCACGGGCAAGTATTTGGGCTTTCCATAAATCTGCCGCGTTCCGGCGAACACAATGCGGATCGCAGGGTTCACATGCCTGCAAGTCTCCAGGATTGAGAGCTGTGACTTGCAGTTGATCTCCAGATCCGTCTCCGGTTCCCTCATCGAGTCCAGATGACTGGTCTGTCCTGCGAGGTTGAACAGCAGTTCCTGTCCATCTACAAGATGCTGCATGGCGTAAGGATCGCGGACATCGGAAACGTTCACACAGACGCGGTCCCGAATGTTTTCAATGTTGAATAGATTGCCACCGTATTGCGGGATCAGGCTGTCCACGAGCGTCACTCTCGCTCCAAGTTCAAGCAATCGGTGGGCGAGAGTGGACCCAATAAATCCCAAGCCGCCTGTGATAAGAACTTTCCGGTTTCTGAAGAAGCCTTGTTCTGTTTGTGGCGTGTTTGTCATCTTGCGTGTTTGGCGGGCGGCCAAGCAGAACGATTAGAATTCATGTTCGGCGTTCTGTAAACTATCGCTGAACAAGCGTCATCGTAGTCACCTAACCTGACAAAAACAAGGCACAACGACTGTAATCCACTGTTCCGGTCTTTGTTGATTTTATCGCTTGAATCACGGCGGCGGCTTTGTTATACGCGCGGCTTGCAGAGTATCCGTAACCAATCAACCAAATGGAGGAATAAGCAATGAAGAAGTTGTGGACCGTAGTTGGATTATCGTTGATCGCTGCCGTGGTCATGGTCGTTTCGGCGTCTGCCGCGGAGAAGGGAAAGGATGGAGAGAAACGCAAGGGTCCGCCCACGTGCAGTGGCAAGATTGTCAGCGTCAGCAGCGATTGCATTGTTGTAAAGAACAGGAACGGCGAGCAGAAGTTTGCCGTGAGCCCGACCACGATATTCGGCACGAAGAAAGATCCAAAGAAGTGCGAAGACTTCAAGGAAGGCGATGCGGTTGTTGTGAGCTTCAAGGAAGATGGCGACAAGAAGTGCGCCCTCAGCGTTCGCGTGGCTCCGCCAGCGAAGAAGAAGGAAGTGAAGAAGTAGTCATCCCGCTAGCCGTTGCGAGTGGAATCTCGCACGAAAGGGAAACCGGTTTCCGGTTTCCCTTTTCGTTTACGTTTGCATCCGATGCGCAGCGGCGGTAATTGCAAAGCGTGCATTTCCTTCGCGTCGGCCCATTTTCCGCTCTGGAGAGCGCGCTCGGCGAACACGTCGCCGAGGTGAAGCGCCGTCATGGTTCGCTCACGCCGGTGGTCATCGTCGTGCCCACGGCCCTCCTGCGGCTCCATCTGCGCCGGCGTTTGCAAGACCACGTCAACATCCGTTTCCTGACGCTGGCTGACTTGATTCGGGAGGCGACGCCGGACTGCAAGCCGTTGCCGCCGTTCGCGGGCGAGTTGATTGCAGAGACCGTCATTGCCGACAACGTTGTCGAAGGCGATTATTTCCATCCGGTGAAGTCGAGCGCGGGGTTTCGCCAATGCCTGCTGGCAACGATCCGCGACCTGAAGGAGGCGGGCATTGGCCGGCACGAACTCCGTAGCGCAGCCGCGACGGCGGGCTTGCCCAAGGCCAAGCTTGTCGAACTCGTTAGACTCTACGAAGCCTACGAGAATACTCTACAATCTCATAATGTCAGCGACGAGAGTGATAGGCTGAAGGAGGCGATTAAGGGTGTTTCGGGTTCCGGGATTCGGGTTTCGGGTTTTAAGTTGAAAGAGGTCTGTCTCTACGGCTTTTACGATTTCAACCATTTGCAGCGCCGCCTCGTTGCTGCGCTCGCCGCTCGCGTGGAACTGCAAGTGTTCGTCCCGTTTGAGGACGAACGCGCTTACGATTTCGCCAGGCCGACCGTCGCTTGGTTCGAAGGAGCGCTGGGAGCGAAGCGGCAGCGGCGTGATCCAAAATCCAAGGCTCGCGATCCAAAATCGCTGCAGGTTCTTTCTGCACCAGGTGAGGCGCGCGAGTGTCGCGATATCCTTCGCGAGGCGCTGGCGTTTGCGCGCGAAGAAACTGGCCACCCGCTGCGCGACGTCGCCGTGCTGAGCCGTGGCGACGAACCTTACGGACCACTGCTGCGCGACCTCACTGCGGCGCGCGGGTGGCCGTTGCATCTTGCAATGGGTCGCGCGCCGCTCGAAGCGATCGAGCCACGTCTGTTGCTGCTGTTGCTCGATATCGCCGCCAGCGACTTCGCGCGATCCAAGGTGATGGAGTTTGCCGCGCTCTCGCCTGCAACAACCTCCCGCGGCGCTGAGTGGGACCGCCTCAGCGCCGAACTCGGTATCGTTGCTGGTGCGAGTGTCTGGCGTGATCGTGTCCGCGCGCGGATCAAGCAGCTTCAGATGGAGCAGTCGCACTCGGATGAATCGAAGACCGCTGTCGCGATGCGCGAGTTGGTGGACGCGCGGGAACTAGGTGCTTTCATCGAGAAGCTGACGCGGTCGGTTGCGCGGTTGCCACAGGACGGCAAGTGGTCGGAGTTCACGGCGGCAACGCAGGTATCGGCCAAAGAGCTGTTGGCGGATTCCCCGGAGCGTGAAACGGCATTCAATCAACTGCGCGCGCTCGACGCGCTTGACGACTATCGGGCATCGGCGAGCCGGGAAGATTTTGCGCTCTACGCGCGCAAGGCGTTCGAGGCGGCGCGGCTGCCCGAAGGAGCTTTCCAAGAAGGCGGGCCTTTTGTCGGCGGCATCATGGCTGCGCGCGGTGTGAGTTGGCCGATGGTAATCGTGCCCGGCTTGGTCGAGAAAGGCTGGCCACGCCAACTCCGCGAGGATCCGGTTTTGCTCGATGACGAGCGGCGAGAGTTGAACAAGGTCTTGCCCGCCGAAGACGGTATGGCGCGCCTCGAAGAGAAGGTCGCGCGCGGTCGGGACGAGGAGCGGATGTTGTTCCGGCTGGCATGCGACGCTGCAAACGAGAAGCTGGTCATCACTTTCCCGCGCATTGAGCCCGCCACTGGCCGTCCGCGGGTGCCATCGGCACTCTTGCTCGATACGCTCGGTGTCCCAAACTTTTCAGTGATGGAGAAGGATACGCGTGTTCACAAGGTGTTGCTTACGCCATTGGTGCCGGCGGAAGGTGATGCGCTGGATGTGGGCGAGTTCGATTATCGGTTATTGGAGGGATTGCGGCGCGAGGGGGGCGCCGGAGTGACACCGTTGCTTGACGCGATGTCGCCGACGCTCGTGCCGGGATTGCTGCTGGAGCGAACACGTTGGGGCGGCGGGCGCTGGACAGGCTACGACGGTTGCTTGGAGCGACCTGAATCGTTGGAGGTGGTGCAGCGGTTGTTCGATCCGGCGAAACATCGTTGGGCGATCTCTCGCCTCGAAGCTTACGCCCGTTGTCCTTTCAGCTTCTTCCTTCGCGAGGTGCTGGGCGTCGAGGAACTTGAGGAACCGGAGGACGCGGAGGGGATCAGCGCGCTGGACTTCGGCAGCCTTTTTCACGAACTGCTGAGGGGCATCGTCCAGCGTTTCCAGATGGGGAACCTGCTGCCGCTTGACCCGTCGCGCAGTGTGGAGAACGAGGTGGTGCTGGACGATGAAGCGATGAAGGTGTTTGGGGAGTTTGGTGGGCGTGGCGTCACAGGTCATTCGCTGGTCTGGCGCGTGACGCAGGAGAAAATCCGCGCTGACTTGTTACGCTGGCTGCGGCTCGAATACGCCCACGCATCTGACGGTTACAGCCCCGTCGCAACGGAATGGGCGTTCGGTCGTGCTGCCGACACGCCTCCCGCACAGATCAAGCTCGATGAGAAGACGACGTTGCTCGTCGCAGGCCGAATTGACCGCGTGGATCGCGGGCCGGGAGATGAGGTTATCGTCCTTGATTACAAGACGGGCAAACCGGACAAGTATCGCAATCACAGTTTCTGCTGCGCGCGTGCCCTACAGATTCCTGTTTACATCCTGGCAACCGAGCAATTAGCAGGCAAGCTGTGCGGTGGCGGTCTCTACTTTTTCGCCACGCAGCGCGGCGGGTTCGAGAAACGCGGCTGGTATCGCGAGCAGCTTGCAACCGCTGAGCCGCGCTTGCGCGAGATTCTCGGTTGCCTGACGCGCAGCATCCTCGCCGGCAAGTTTTTCGTTACGCCCGACGGCGCCGACGCGGCCGGCACGGCAATGACCAAAGCGGCGGTCGAGGCGCAGTGGGAGATGAAGCGCGGTGACGAGTCCATCGTGGATTATCTGGATGCGACGGCGGAGGACGATAATGAGTAAACCGCGCGACACGCTGCCCGACGCCGAGGCGCGCGAACAGATCGTTCATTCGCTCGGCGACAACTGTTTCGTGGAAGCGGCGGCCGGCACCGGCAAGACGACGTTGATGGTTGATCGCATCCTGAACCTCGTGCGTGATGGCCAGACGCTGGGCAAGATCGCGGCGATCACGTTCACGGAAAAGGCAGCCGGCGAACTCAAGATGCGGCTCCGCGAAAAGCTCGATGAGGCGAAGCTCGACGCGCGGGTGCTGGCGGAACTGGAGATGGCGCAGTGCTGCACTATCCACAGCTTTTGCGCCGGAATCCTTCACGAACGGCCGGTGGAGGCGGGCGTGGATCCGGCGTTTCGTGTCACTGACGCGCTTGAGGCGGAGATGCTGTTCGATCAGGCGTGGAAGAGCTGGTTTGAGATGCAGGTGGGAGGTGCCGACGAGGAGGCGACGCTGGGTGGCGTGTTGTGGCGCGCGCTTCATCTCGACGTGTCGCTCGATATGCTGCGTCAATTCGGCGAGTTGTTGGTGCGGATGCGCGACCGGCTGGATTGGGACGGGTTCAAACCATCGGGCCGTCCAGCTGCGGATCTGGCCGCGGAGTTTGTGCACATCGCTGAAAAACTGGTCCTGCTCAGCAAGTCCTGCAAGGACCCCGAGGACGGGATGCTGGAGCGGATCAATGAAGTCGCGGAGTTGCTTGCCGAGTGGCTGCATCTCAACGCAGAGCAGCGCGAATTGGCGTTGCTCGCGCGGATGCCGGAAGCGCCAAAGAGCGGTTCGTTCGAGAAAATTGGTGCAGCGAAGAATTGGAGCGCGAAGACGAAGCTCCAGGACGCGCGCGAGTTGATGACGCGCCTGCTGGAGTTGCGATCGGAAGCAGGCGAGCGGTTCGTGTGCGAACTGTTGAACTGGTTGCGCGGGGCAGCCGACGCCTACGAGCAGGAAAAGCGACGGCGCAGCGTGCTCGACTTCGAGGACCTGTTGATTAAAGCGCGGGACTTGCTGCGCAAGGACAGGACGGTGCGTGGAGCGCTCCAGCAACGCTACGAGCGGCTGCTGGTGGACGAGTTCCAGGACACCGACCCGGTGCAGGTCGAGATTGTGTTTTTCCTCGCTGAGCGCGCGCCGAGGGCGGCGGAGTGGCGCGACGTGAAGCTCGCGCCGGGCAAGCTGTTCATCGTCGGCGACCCGAAACAGAGCATCTACCGATTCCGGCGCGCGGACATCGAGATGTATGAGGAGGCGAAGGCCGCGCTGCAACGGCAAGGCCGGCTTGAACGCATCACGACGAGTTTCCGCACTGCGTCGCCGCTGGTGGATTGGGTCAACGGCGTGTTTGAGCGGCTGATCCAGCCGCCGGAAAGCGGCGGTAAGTTCCAACCGAAATACGTCGCGCTCCAATCGCTGTCGAGCCGGCGCGCGACGGAACCGCGTGTGGTGGTGCTGGAGCCTGACAACGAAACGGTGGCTCAACTTGGCGAGAAGCCGAACGTCGGCGCTCTCCGGCGCGCAGAAGCGAGCGGCGTTGCCCAACTCCTCTGGCATTTGCACAAGAACCCGCAGCGCGAGGTAACTTTCAAGGACGAGGTGGGCAAGTTGCAGCGCCGCGCGCCGCTTTGGTCGGACTGCGCCGTGTTGCTGCGCAACTACACGGCGCTCGACATCTACGAGCGCGTGTTCGAGGCCCACGACATCCCATTCCAAGTCGAAGGCGGTAAGGATTACTACCATCGCGCCGAGGTGCGGATGGTTTGCGCGCTGCTGCTGGCCTTGGACAACCCCGCTAACAAGATTGAGCTGGTCAGCGTGCTGCGCTCGCCGCTGTTCGGTGTCAGCGACGACGATCTGGTGCAGTGGCGGCGCGTGCAGGACCGGCCGCTGGATTATCTGGCGGACGCAGGCGACGACGCGAGGAGTCGAAATGGTGACGACAGCACCATCGCCACGGCGTTCCAGTTGCTGCGCGAACTGCACGGCGAGCGGAACCGCTACAGCTATGCGGCATTTCTGGAGCGATGCTACGCGCGGCTGAAGATTCCGGAGCGGTTTCTGTTGCAACCGCAGGGCGAGCAGCGCGTGGCCAATCTCTACAAGCTGGTGGACACCGCGCGGGCGGTGCAGGCGTTGGAGGGAATGAGTTTGCGCGGCCTGGCGCGGTATCTGCGCGATGTGGCCATTGAACGCGCGGGCGAAGGGCAATCGCCGACGGCGGAGTTCGGCAAGAACGAGGAGGGCGCGGTTTCAATCCTGACGGTTCACAAGGCGAAAGGCCTGGAATGGGGCGCAGTGGTGCTGGGCGACATGGTCCGCACCTCCGCCGGAGCGCGAGAGCGGTTGCTGGTGTCGCCTATGACCCGCTTGCCCGAAGCGAAGCTGAAAGAATGGCAGACGCTGGGCTTCGATGCAGCACGTGACGAAGAGCAGGCGCGTGGCGACGCCGAGGAGCGGCGGCTGCTTTACGTGGCGTGCACGCGGGCGCGCGACTGGCTGGTGTTGCCATGGTTCAGCGAGCGCGGGGAGTATGCGAAGGTTTTGCGAAGCGCTTTCGACCCAAAGACGGCGGCGGACGTGGAGCGCGTCAACATCGCCGACATCAAGCGGGATGCATCCAAGATCCGGCCCGTTCGCGTGGAACTTGGACAGCCCGATGAGCGCAACCGTGCGCCGCTGGAGAAGCTGCTCGCGGAGCGCGCCGCATGGGTGGCAGGGCGCGAGCGGGACAAGGAAGCGCTGTTCGCCGGCGTGAAGAAACTGACGCCACACGAACTCGGCGAGAAGGAGTTTCTCCACGATAGCACGTCGGAGATCGCAGCGGGCGGCGGCTTGGAGATCGGCTGCGGCGTTCACGAGGCGCTGGCGCGATGCGACCTGCGCGACGTCGAGGCGGCGGTAAAACTGTTTCCAGCTGGGGAGAAGTTCATCCGCGCCGCGCTGACGCATAAGTTGATGAAGCGTGTCCTTGCAGCGGACGAGTGCCATCGCGAGATGCCGGTTGTCTGGCAATCGCCGGACGGTTTGATGGAAGGCTACATTGACTTGCTCTTCAGGGAAGGGGAGCAGTTGATCGTGGTGGACTACAAAACCGACGCGAAGCCGGACCCGACGCTCTACGCCCCCCAACTCGCGGCCTACGCGGACGCGCTCAAGGCGATCACCGGCCAGCGTGTCGCGGAGAAGCTGTTGTTCTTCCTGAGCAGCGGTGACGTTGTGACTGTTTGACCGAGTCTTTTCATCCAGAACCAATCGAAACACCATGAAACTTCATCTTGTCACCATACAAACCATCCTCGCGGTGTTCGCTTTCAGCGCAATCGGCGCGGACCCGTTGCCCAAGACGCTGATGACACAGCGGGGCAAGCTGCTCGTCAGCGAAGATTTTGTGAAATCCATCACGCCGGTGAAACATCCCGGCTTCGCGAGCGGCTACAGCGGCTGGCGGTTCAATGTTTCGACCAAGGGTGGACGGTGGGAGGTTGTGAACGGAGTCTTCAAGGGAGTCGAGATCGTGGAGAGCAACCACCCTGCCACGGCCTGCTATGGACTCGTCTTCAAGGACGTGGTCATCCAATGCGAGTTGCGGCTGCACGACGTGCCGCTGGGTGGCCGCAAGAATCGCTACATGCAGGTGCGCGCGACCGACGTGAAGGATTACGTCGCCACCGCTGTCATCAGCCCGACCGGGCTGCGGGCGCAGGCTGACGACGACAATCCCGCGACGGGCCGGACCAAACCAGTGCTGCTTGGTGCTGCTGCCGTGCCGGTAAAGTTGGGCGAATGGCAGACGGTGGTGGTGGAGATCAAAGGAGACGAGATGGTGGTGACGCTCAACGGCAAGAGTGTGGTCGGCACTCATCCGCGCATCGGCCGCGAGAAGCGCTGCATCATGTTCGTCGCTGGCGTGGAAGGTAGTGTGCGTCACTTCCGCGTCTGGGAGGCGTTGTCGAATCCCGACTGGCCCAAGAACAAGGCGAGGATTCCCAAGGCGAAGTAGTTCTCTCAATTGCGGTCAGAGATTCTTCAAGACCGCTTGCAGATAGCCCAAGGCGTGGGCCATGCCGGCGTGCCACGGCGCGTTGCAGGTCATCTGCGGCGCGTGATCAGGAATGACGACGCCATCGAAGCCGTTGCGATGCAGGATGCGTAGCAGGCGAGGCGCATCCACGTCGCCTTCGTCAATGAATGTCTCCCGATAGTCAGGAACCTTGCCGATGACGTTCCGGCAATGCACGTAGGCGATGGCGCACTGCCGACTGTAATGGTCCGCCACCTCGCAGACATCGGCTCCGGCCATCTCTTGGATTGTGCCCGCGCAGAACTCCAGCGCGTTGGCTGGACTCGGAACCAGACTCAGCAGCCGCTCGAATTGTTGTGGCTGATGCAGGAGCCGCGGCGTTTGTCGGAGTGTAGGCAACGGTGGATCGTCGGGATGCGCCGCGAGCCGGACACCCTCCGCTTCGGCCACCGGCACGAGTTCCTTCAGGAAACCGGCCAGCCGCTGCCAAAGCTCCTCGCGAGATACGCTGGCGATGGAACCGAGCGGCGCGTTGGCGTCATAGACAATGTTATTGAGTTGGCCGCGCGGAAGCGGCTGGTCTTGAAGCAAATGATTTGGCTGAAACGCCGGCACCATCGCTCCACCACGCGCAAATGGGCCATGCACTCGGCCCCACACGCCGGCGAGGCTGAAATTGTAGCCGAGGATCGGAATCCGCAGTCGGCCCATGCTGCGAAGCAGACCTTTCAGGGATTCGAGCTGTTGTTGCTTACGTGGGCCATCGAGCAGGATGTCGGACCAGAACGAAGGGTCAATGTTCTCGATCGCTTCTAGCTCCAGGCCCTCGTCGTTGGCCAGTTTCTTGACGGCTGCCAGTTCCTCGAAGCTCCACACGACACCGCGCGCCCGCGTCGTGCCGAAGCAGAACTCATCGGCACTCTGTGGGAGTCCTTCGCGGATGCGCTCGACCAGATGAACGACAACGTGCGTGCAGCCCGCTTGGCGCGCGAAACGGAAGTTGTCGCGGCTGATGCGGTCGCGATGGAAACCGAGGCCGAGTTTCATCGCATATACAAGCCGCCGTTGACGTCGAGGGTCGCGCCGGTGATGTAGCGTCCGCCCTCGCTGCAGAGGAACGCAACCGCCAGGCCGACATCGCGTGGCGTGCCGAGGCCGAGGGGAATCTTGCCGCGCATCTCCTCGACGCCTTTCTCGCTGAGCGTCTCGTGCAGCAATTCTGTCTCAATGCAGCCCGGCGCGACGGCGTTGACGGTAATGCCCAGCGGCGCGCCGGTGCGGGCCAGCGTGCGGGTCATGCCGAGCATCCCGCTCTTGGTGGCAGCGTAATGCACGTGGCCAAACAACGCGCCTTGATGGCCGACCACGGAGCTGATGTTGACGATGCGGCCGGATTTCTGGCGCGCCATGATCCGCATGGCGGCCTGCGAGCAGAGGAAACAACTGGTGAGATTGGTGCGGATAAGTCGCTCCCAGTCGGCAGTCTCGATCTGAAAGATGTCCTTGGCCTGTGACGTGCCGGCATTGTTGACGAGGATGTCGAGTCGGCCAAAATGTTCCAGCGTCGCCTGAAACAGCCGCTCCACATCAGCAACCATGCTGACGTCGGCCTTCACCGCCAGCGCGCGCCGGCCCAGCCCGGTGATTAATGCCACGACTTCCTGCGGCTGCGTTCCCACGGAAAGGTCATTCACCACAACATCCGCGCCCTGCTCCGCGAGCACCAGCGCAATGCCTCTTCCAATGCCGCGCGCCGCGCCCGTCACGATGGCCACTTGTCCGTCAAGTTTATGCATAGTTGTCTCTCCGGGGTAAAAGAACTTTCAGTGGTGGGCTGCGCTGCGATTTGCTTCCGTTGCAGCGGCCACCGCCTCCTCCTCGATCAACCGGCTGACCAGTCTGACTCTCTCGATATCACCTTCCGGCGGCAGCGACCCGGAGATGCCGAGGACCAAGTGCGGGTGGAATAGGCGAATGATTTTCCTGGCGCATTCGAATGCGTCGTTGTCCGAGTAGTTGGGCATGAAGTAAATGGCTGGGATGCCGTCCAGCAGCACCAGATCGCCCATCGCCGCCTTCAGTTCCTCCAGTTCCACGTCGCCTTGGGGGACTGGCGTGGGCGATTCGATGCCGTGCCAGTGGGCCTGGCGAATGCAATGGAGAATGCCCTTCAGTGAGCCGTCCATGTGGATGTGGCAGAACTTCCCGGCGTCTTTGATCTGCGCTGTGCGCCGGCGGTAATACGGCAGATGGTAGCGTTCGAGGTCGTCCGGCGAGTTGAGGCTGGCGTCAATGTTCTCGCCGAGGTTGAAGATCGGCACGGGAGAGGAAAGGAGCACCTGATACATCCGATCGTCGGCTCGCGTCGCGGCCTCGATGTAATGCTCAATCAGGTCGCGGCGGTCGGCCATCGCATAGACGGTGGTTTCAAGGCCCATGTCCTCGATGATCAGCGACTGCAGGGGCGAGCGTTGGAAGTAGAACTGGGGAACGCCACGCGCGCCGACGCGCGCGACGGAGGCCGCGTAGTGCTCGAAGTCAAACGTATAGGTCGCGTCCTCACGGATGTATTCCAGCACGCGAAGATCCTCCGGCATCTTGACCCTGTGTTCCACGACCATCGAGGAAATACCATACCAGTTGTAGTGCAGCACTTCGCGCAAGTCCCCCAGCGGCGTGCGCCACGTGCGCACGAGTTTGTCTCCGGTCCGCTCCTCCAAGACCTTGACCTTCTCGTAAGCCACGCGCAACGGTTCGACGAAATAGCGGACAGAGCATCCGAGATCGTCGTAGAGGTCCAGCAACGTCGCGTCCCGGTAGCGTTGGGGCAGCGTGCCTTCGGCCTTATGAACGTGGAACCAATATTCGAGGCGCGGCTGCCAGATCACCCGCGGCGGGGTTTCACCGCGAAAGACGGCCAGGATCATTTCGCGCCAGTTGGGGAGATTGGTCTTCATTCAATCGTCTGATTTGTTGGAAGGAGGCTCGTGCCGCCGCCGAGTTTTACTTGTTGGCTTGGTGTCGTTCGACGGGACGAGTTTCCGGCAGAGCGGTTGTTGTCGGAAAAAGAGAGGCCACCGTGCGCTCGCTGCCGTCGGGCATCTGTAGGAGCAATTCAGCGATTCGGACGATCCCGTCCTGTTTCGGGTCATTGCTTCGCGGCAGGTCATTGGGGCGGAAGAGCAGCCGAATCGCCTCGATTTCAACCACGCGCGTAAACCGCAGCGTGGCCGCCGACGTTTTTGGATCGCGCCGTTGACTGATCGGCTTCCACGCGCCATCGTCGAAGCGGTCGAGGTGGCAGCCCTTCGGCAGCGGCACGGAACCCGGCCCGTAAACAAGCTTCAATCCGCTGAAAGCGATTTTTCGCGGGAACACCACGCTGAGCCACGCCGTCTGCGGCCGTTCCTTCGTTCCGCCGCCGAATGGCGCCGAGGCCCAACCTGTTGATGCTAGGTCGCCGTCAATGGCTTTTTCCGGGCCGAGATTGGGCGCAAGGACGCGGTTGGCCTCGGCCTCGGCTGCCGTGACGGTTGGCCCCGTCCGGCCTTCGGCCTCGTTGGAGCACGGGCCTTTCTGGCCGGCACGGTCCATGGCGCAGACCCGGTAGTAATACGCGGCGTTCGGCTGCACCGCGAAGTCTTGATACATGAGATGATCGTAGTCGCCCATGCGCTGATCCGACCGCGATTCCCCATAACCTTTTCCCGCGCGAACGATGGCGGAGGGATCCACCGTGCCAATCTGATTCGAGTCGTTGGGACTGAAGTCGGACCGGCTGGAGCGATGGACTTCGTAGCGAACGATGTCGGACTCGCAATTCGAGCGGAAGATCAGATTGATGTAATTGTGCGGTGCGACCTCGCTGACATGCACGGCCGCCAAGCCTTCCACCGGCAGCGGGCGGGCGTTCTTGACGGCGGAGGAAAGCGTCGTAACGACGACGGCGGGCGACGGCGGGCCTTCGTTGTTCCAACGATCCGCGGCCGCCACGCGGTAGTAGTAGGTGGTCTGAGGTTCCAGCCGGTTGTGAATCCAGCCGCCGAAGTTAAGTTGCGGACGATCGAGCCACGATTCCGCGGGTGCCCGGGCAACCAGATTGGCCAACGCCGGCTGGAACGTCTCCGTGGTGCCGCGGTAAATCTTGTATTGGCTCACGGTGCCGGCCGGCTCCGTGCCGAGCTTCCACGACAAAGCCACCTCCATGTCGGAGACGGGTTTTGTTTGCAGGTCTGTAACGCGCGGCGGCGGACCGTTCGTGTGGCAGAGGATGCGCAGCGTCTTCACGCCGAAGGGATCGAGCGACACCCGAATGCGCCCCTCGGCATCGAGCCGAAGCGGCACAGGAAGATCGTCCTCGACCAGACTTGTTTCACAAACCGAGGAGATTGGTCCGCAGAACGGCGCTGCGACAGCCGCCGTGGTGGCGACACCCAGCGTTTCCACCAGCCGCAGAATAAATCCCGCTCCATTGGCTTCGGCGGGCTTGAGCGTCGTGCAGACGACGTTCGGCTTGTCAATGCTCAGAAAACTATGCGCGTCGCCCGGCAACCGTCCCGGCCGCTTGCCCGAAACGAGCCGTGCCAAGAGCGGGTTATGCACGTCCCAGCCGAACTGGTCTGCTTCTCCGCGGCGCCAGTCGCCTTGATGGCTGCGAATCGAATAGCGGAACTCGTGCGGCCCACGCTGGTCTATGCGCACGGAGGTATCGAACATGTTGTTCATCAGATATAGATAGACCCAGCTTGTGGAGGGATAGACCAACCGCGACTCGAACTCGCCCTCCTGGCGCCATTTCATCGGGGACGACCGTGGCCGGCCGTATTCGATCAGTGGCGCTTCGATGGAAGAAACCGTGACACCGAAACGGTTGTTGGCGAGGTCGCTGAAATGCCGCACCGCGTAGAAGGCGGTGCAGGATCCGATAAACTGCTGGCGGATCGGTTCGATGACCGCGCCCGGCAGTTCGTGGTGGATTTGGAAATCGGGCACCTTAAGGGGGAGTGCCACGTAAACGCTCTCTTTGCCCATGGCCGTGGCGTAGTCGGTCAGCCGCCGGCCTGAAGGCGCCTTGTCGAGAAACATCGCGAAATCAATTCGTTTCACGTCGGCATAGATCGTCACCCGCTGCGTCAGCCGCCGAGCGCCGGCTGCTTTCACTTCGGCAGTCATCGTCTGTGCGACCGGGCCGGTGACGCATTGGAACCGGGACGATTCGGGCCGGTGCCAAGTTGAACCTTCCTCGAAGGACGGCGTGGCGAACTGCTCGTAGAGGTATTCTCCCAACTTGTGCGGCGCGGTTTGATCCACCAACTCCATGTCGAACTGCTTATCGAGGATACTGCTGATTCCGCCCGAACGAGGATCAAACCGAATCCGGTAGAATTGGTTTTCAAGCATCAGGGGCGGCTCGGCCGCTGAACTGCGGCCGCCCGTGCTGGTGTCGGCCGCCGCACTGGGCATGATCCGGAAGGCCTTGTAGCCCATTGAAGGCACATCCGGCGCCACAAACAGCAGCTCGCCATCCGGCATGCGCTGGAACGGCACCTCCCGGCTGGTCACCGCGTCAACCAGCCGAAACGGTTCGTTCAAAGCCGCGCTCGCGAAACGAACCACGTCGGTCCGCGGACGCGTCATCGGATTGAAGACGATGAGTGTTTGTTCCGCGTCGGTTGCGATGCTGCCGGTCAGCCGATCCGTCGCCGCATCCAGCGCCCGATCTGAGAACCGCTGCGCGTCGCGGACGATCTCGTGATGCTCCTCCAGTTCAGTCTCATAGTGCTGCGCAGCGCTCCGATGAATACCTTTCCCTCCACAGGCTGATCCACCGCCGTGCTCGTGATACAACAACAACTGGTGGTAAGCCCGATAGATGTCGAGCCACGGATAGCCTCCGGGCGTGAGCGTGGCGGCGATGGTCGAGAGCTTCTCCGCGGTGGGTATCGTCTCGCCCAGCCGCCGCGCCTGGCCCAGGAGCCGTGCATAGGGCTCGTCGGCCCATTGGTTGTTGGCGTCGCCGGTGAACGTTTTGATTGCTTGGGGTCCGGCCGCCGCCGAGATGGCGTCGAAGAACATCTCCATGGTCGCGCAGACAACTCGCGGATAGGCCCACTTCTGGTTCCAGACCGCGATCTTCTTGAGCTGCTCCGCCGAGGTGAATTCGTAGTCCCCGCCATTTTGCAGGAGGATGGTTTCATACGGCCAACCCTGGCTCGCAAACTGCCGTGTCACGCGCTCGACCTCCGCCTCGTTGACCTCGTTGAGCCGGTCGCCGCCATCGCCCCCGTAAGTGCAGGAGCGAACCAGGACCGTGCTCGGGTTGCCGCCCGGCGCCTGCCACCGGAAGACCGGCTGGGCATCGGCGGGTTGCATGCAGGCCGCGCAGGAGTTGTGGCCGTGGAAGAGGTAGGGCACGTTCGCGGCGTGACAGAACGTTGCCATCGGCCAGGTCACGCCAACCACATCGTTGAGCAACGCCGTGCGGCTGGCCGGCACGCCCCAGAGATCGCGCAGGTGCCGGTTGCTCAAGTAAAAGAGCCGCGCCAGCGATTCGTGGCCCAAGAGCTCGGTGCTGTCGCAGTTCTGTAACGCAGCGAGTTCCATCTGTCGCTCACGCAGCCGCCGCGCCAACTCGGCCACATCGGCGACCGGATAGCTGTTTATGAAACTGGTGATGGTCTCGCTGCTTTCGATGACATACCGGAACTTCGCGTCCTCGCTCCATCCATCGGTAAGCCGGCAGTTCTGAAGCGCCCGCTCAAGGGTGGCGTGCCGCGCGTCTTGGCGGATGCGATGCGGATAGTTCCCGAAGCCCACGCCGCCATGGGAATAAAACACCCGATAGAGCTTCCACTTGCGCTGGGGCTGCCAGAGGATTTCCCGCACCGCCAACCGCTCCGCGGTGCGGCTGTCAAGCACCTCCACCGCCAACAGCGTCGGCTGGACGATGTCCGGAATGCGGATTTGCTTTGTCACCGCACCGGAGCCGATCGGCCCAAGCTCCTCGACCCGCGCCGGCATGTCTTTCATTAGAACCCGCACACGTCCTTCGACCGGCGGGCCGTCATTCTGGAGCTTCAGCCGCCCGGTTTGCACGAGCGCCGGACCCGGCCCGTCACTGGCAAAGAACACCGTCGGCTCGATGTCGCTAATGCGGAGCGTGGCTTCCGCAACCGGCTCCATGGTCCCGGAAAGCCCAACCGCCAAAGCAACGGCCACAAAAGCCGGCGACAGACTGTAACAGGTTTGAAGGCTCATATTTCTTTTCCTTCCAGGATTGTCCGGTCGCCACCATACGCTCACGCACCACAGGTGCAAATGGACAAAAACTGCATGTGCATGGACGATCCTAGCGTCCAGCGGGAGGAATTGTGAAAAACGGCCCTTTGAGCCGGCGTATATGAGCTTCGGCCGCCTTCAGGGTGATCGCGCCATCCACACTCAAGACGGCACGCCTGTAATCGCTGGGCGTTATGCCCTCGATGCGGTGGAAGACGCGTGTGAAATAGAGTTGGTCATCGAAACCGGCGGTGAATGCCGCTTGCTTGACGGTTGCGTCCCGCTGCTGGAGAACGACTTTGGCCATTCGCAGCCTCGCACACATCAGATACCGGAGCGGCGAAACGCCGGTCGCGCGCCGGAACAGCCGGCCGAAGTGCTGCGGGCTTAGATGGACGGCTCGAGCGATCTCCGCCAGTGAAAGCCTGTCACCAACGCGCGCTTCCATGAAAGCCACTGCTTCCCGGACGGGTCCGGGGTATTCGAGCCGGGTCGGTGACCTTTTCTTCCACTTCGAGCGTCGCCGGTGGACTATTGCGATCAACTCCATCAGACTTGCCCGGACGAAGAGTTCGTAGCCAGGCTCCTTGGCCTCCGTTTCAAGAATCACCCGATCAAACAAAAGCGCCACTCGAGGATCGTCGCGGATGTTGATCTTGCGTGGCAGCCTCAGGCGGGCCGGCATCGGTGGCGTTCGCTTTGGGTAACGACCGGCCCCGCTCTCCAGCGAGTTCATCGGGCGGCGGTCGTAGTCGCCGACAAAATCAAAATCGAAACGGATGAACCGATACCGCATCGGATTCTCGTTGCCCGTCCGTGCCGCAGTGACAACGCCGGGTGGCACCAGAAGTAGATCCCCGGGAGAAAGATGCCATGAGCGTCTGCCAACGCGATATTCCGCGTAACCGTCCACCACAAAGATGAACAGATGCTCGAAGATGTGGTGCTGACCTCTCGAATAGTTTGGCGGCAATCGCAGTTCGCCGCACCACCTGACGAATGGCGCGATTCGGTGGAGTGCGTGTTCTTCATCCCTCATCGCAGCAGACCTCCTAATGGGATGGTAGTTCGGTCTTCGGTGTGGCTGGATTCATAGTGGCTCCTTCGGTTGGCGTTTTCCTAACGTTCAGGATGTGGAGGCGATTTAGGTGCTGATTGGTCGGAGACGACGGGTTCCAGCGTGAACCGCAGCTTCTCGCCAAACCACGCGCGCCCTTCGGCGGTCATTTGCATCTCGACTTTGGTTGAAGCGGCAATGCCTTCGGTTAGGAGGAACGAATCGCCGAACTCCGCGTCTTCCAGACGGGGCGTGTCCTTTGCGATGGATTGCTTGAGTCTCAGAGCCGAGGCGGCGGTGGCGGCGAGATAGACTGCGCCCGGCTTGCCCGCGCAGCTTGCGGAGGTCAGCCACGTCGCATCCTGCAAGTTGCCCACCGATACCGCGGCAAGCACCGGCTTGTTTCGCGGCACACGGATGCGAGCGCCGTCGCGAACCTCAATCCAATCGCCACCAGCAACCTTGATTTTGAACCAGTTGAACTCGGCGTCGAGATACTTGGGCGGGTTGCGGCCGTTGTATTTCGTGTTGCCGACGGCCAGCAGCGGTGTGTCGGCTGAGGTCGTGTCCGTGCCCGGTGTGCGGATGCCGAGATGACGGCCTTGCGCGGCGGCTTCCCGGAACGCCTCAGCGCCTTCGTTATATGCGATGCGCCAGTGGCTGCCGCTGTGGGCGTCGCGGTCCATCGTGAACCACGTGTCAGCCTTCGGATAACTGTGCGGCGTCTTGAACAGCGCAGCGTATTGTTGCAGTAGCGCGCCGCTCGGCCGCAGCGTGCCGTCGAGGTTGAGAATGCCAAAATCGCTCTTCTCGCTGATGCGATAGCCGCCCGCAAGCCACCACGGCGACGCGCCGTTCGCGCCGGTTTCGAACGCCACGCGGTGGATCAACTCGTGGCACTGGCCTTGATAAACGATCTCTTTCTCGCCCGGCTGCATGGCGGCGCGGTCCCATGCGCTGGCGCCAAACTCTGCCCAGAGATACGGCTTTCCTTTCGTCGCAAAATGAATGTAGCGGTTGATGAAGCCCGCGGCGTTGGTTCCGTTCGCGTCCGGTTTGAAGCCATAACCTTCCATTGCGAAGAAATCCACATGCTTCGGCGTCGCGGTGAGCGTGAAGTCCCACGGCGGCAGGTTGCCCTGTCGAAAACTGATGAGGTGGTTTGGGTCGAGCCGCCGCAGTGTTTGCGTGGCGTCGTTCCAATGACGGCTCATCAGGTTGTCCATGAACCGGCGGTAGGCGGCGACCATCACTCGCGACGGGCCGTCTTCCTTGAACTGCTGGTCGGTCGGCGAAGTGATCCGCTCGCCGAGCCGCGGCGCGGCCACGCCCCAGTCCGCTTCGGCGTTGGCGAGGCTGCCGTAGCGCTCGACGATCCAGCGCGCCCAATCTGCATCCCATCGCTGCCGGTAAGGCGTCGGGTCGTTCCAACCGAAGCTGCCGGACATCTTCCCGCCGAACAACCATCCCGCCGGTTCCCAGATGAGGTCCCAACCCATCAGCGTCGGGTTGTCTGCAAGCCGCGTCGCATGGATGAACTCCGCGACGTCCTTCTCCTGGA
This sequence comes from Verrucomicrobiota bacterium, assembly GCA_026397915.1. GTDB lineage: Bacteria > Verrucomicrobiota > Verrucomicrobiia > CAIQCK01 > CAIQCK01 > CAIQCK01. Next base: position 66,582 of record JAPLTX010000045.1, on the reverse strand, counting down.
AATGATGCGGCATCATGAGGCCCTGGAAATAATGCGGGTCATCGGTGATGACGTGCGACTGCACAAAGACGAAGACGCGGATGCCGTGGTTGCGGCAACGGCGGAGGAAATCGAGGACCGTCCGGCGGTCGTTCTGGTGATGCGCGCGGATGGCCACGAAGTTCGCGCCGAGCGACTCCAACTGCCGCAGATCGCGCTCGACCTCTTCGGGGTTATAGAAACCCGGCGTCAACCAGTGGAACACGTAGTCCTCTTGCTCCAGCGCGATGGCGTAGCGCGGCCAGTAATTGACGCCGACCGGATACCACTTCCTGCCTTCGAGCCAGAAGTTGCCGTCTCGCACTGTCACGAATGAGTCGCGCGGCGCCTTCTCCGCGGACAGGACACCCATCTCGTGCGTGATGACGTCAATTGCCTTGCCATCGCGCAGCAACTCCGTCGTCACGATGTAGCTCTGGCTGGCGAAAGTCTTCGGCGTCCACTCGAACGTCGCCGTCGCAGAGCCGCCCGGCTTGATGGTCAGCTTCGATTCCTTCTGGAACACCGCGTCCTTGCCGCCCTCCGCGCAGACGCGAATGCAAACAGTGACGGTTGCCTGCTGTGCGCCGTGGTTAACCGCCAGCGCGCCGAGCCGGACTTTCTCGTCCGGCCAATACGAAAACTCGCGCGAGCCGGAGTGCGAGAGAAACAGACCATTAGAAATCCGCTGCGCCATGTCGCCGAGGAGGCTGGTGTGCGCAATCTTCTTCAATGCAGCCGGGTCGCTGATGGCGCAGACGGCGCATACCGAGCCTTCCGCTGCGACAGGCACGCTCGCCGTGTTCGCGCCCACCAAGCGCCGCACGGCATCCGCAAACGCCGGCCGCTCCGACAGCGGCGTTTGATGCAGCAACATCCACGCCGCCGTGCCGCGCTCGACGCCGTCCTTGTCGCAGGCCCGCACCAGCGGAATCCAACGCCATTTGTAGCCGCGCTCGAAACCGTTTCCTTCAGGCCGCGCATAACACGATGAGGTGCTCGCAACGGCCGGCAGCTTAATTGCGTCGGTTCCGAGGATTGCTTGAGTTGGCACAACCTTCAGCGAGGCGATGTTCGTCAGCGGATACGTCTTATAAGCGGGCGACACCGTTTCGATCAGCGGGAACGGATTGCGCTCGACATCGCCGACACCGGGGAAAGGGTGCGCTGCGGTGCCGATCTGATCCACCCAGACCGCGTGTTTGCCGTCGGCCACGTAGGGAGTGACGTTGCGGTCAATCAACTCAAACGAAACGCGTCGCGCCTTGTGCGGGTCGGCCCGGCCGATGACGCGGAAATCCTCCGGGCGCAGCACGTGATACGTCCAGTTTCGGTTGATAGAGACGACCGCGATGCCGCGCTGCTCCGGCGCGCCGTCCTCGACGAGCCTCACCGCCAACCGCGCCGTTTGCCCATCGCCCTTGACCCAAAAGCAGAACAGGCCGCCCGGCGCGGCGTCCGGATTCGGTTTCACCGTCGCGCCCCAACCGTCCGGCGAGCCGCTTTCATAATCGAAGGTGATCTTCAAGCAAGCCGCCGATCCTTTGGCCCCGCCCGCCACCACTTCGGCGCTCGTGGGTTTCTGGCTTCTGCTATTGCGTGTCCAACCAGCCGCCTTGCCGGGAGCAGCGCCGTCGAAATCGAACAGCATCCGGTCGGGTTTCCGATTTTTCATTGCCTCGCGGACGAACGCAGCGTCCACCCATCGGCCGCCAAGCTTCCAGACCGGATTTCCAAACGGCGGCGTGCCGAGGACCATCAGGCTGCCTTTGCCTCCGAGATAGCGAGCCAGCGCGTCGGCACCGACCGCAGGATAAGCCGTCGCGTTTGGAATAACGTAGAGGAAGTGCTTCTTCGGTGAGAGGACCGCCGTATCGTAAACCGCCTCCGCTGACAGAAACTCGATCTCGAACTTCTCTCGCCGCAGTGCCTCCGCGACAGCATCGGCCGTTGCCGCGTCAATTCCCGCTGCAGAGTCCTTCAGGATGGCCACCCGCTGTCGTGCCTCGACCGCCTCGGCAACTATGTCTCCCCACGAAAGCCACATCACAGTGAACGACACAATCCCAATCCACACCAGGCGCCATTCGAGTCTGCAATTCATCTTCCCATTATGCCCCGTTGGAAGCTCAGCGGTAAATGGACAAGAATCGCTTCCCTGTGGACGCGATTAGCGGCTGTTCAAAGACTCGCGCCCCACGCCGTGGGTCATCATCGTTTTCAGTTCCTCCAGATGCCGCTCATAAACGCCGCGCGGCATCGTGTCGTGTCGCTTGCACAGCGCGGCGGCCATGCCGAGCACTTCGCCCATCATGCCGGTGGTGCGTTTCACGCGGACGGTGCCGAGCGCGACGTGCGTTACACTGATGTCGCGGCCGGCCATCATGAGGTTCTGCACATTGCGGCTGTAGAGGCAGCGGAACGGAATCGGGTAGGGCTTGATCTTCGTGTGTCGCGCGATGGAGCGAAACTCCTCGCCCGGGAAGAGTCGCGTGTTCTCTGGATGCGGATAGTGCAGGTCAATGCTCCATGTGGTCGTCACACAGGCGTCGGGGAAGGGGCGTTGCCCGATGATATCCTGTTCCTGCAAGATCACGTCGCCGAGAAGGCGTCGGCTCTCGCGCTTGCCGCCGATGCATGCGACCCACGCGAGGCGGTGGTTGGCGATCTTTGCCTTCATGTCGCTGTGGTTCTTCAGGAACGCCCAGTTGCCGAAGGTGACGCGCAGGGCGTGGTCGCGGATGCGCTCAATCTCGGTGACCTGGTCGAGGTTCATGCCGGTTTCCCAATCCCAATCGCCCTTGGTGAGCTTCTGGCACGTCTCGTTGTTAAACTGCACCGCCCACGGGCAATCGGGGAATGGGGAGGCTTGTTGCTCCTCCTCTGCATACCACTGCACCGACGTGCCCATCACCTGTTGATCGGCCTTCTCCGGCGCGCGCGATTCGCCGGTTTCGCTTCTCGCCTCGCGGCCGACGCGAAAATCAGCGCCCGCGAGAAAACCGAGTGTGCCGTCGCCCGTGCAGTCAGCGAAGATACGGCCGCGGAACTTTGTCTCGCGACCGGAGATGATACTCTTGCCTATCACGGCAGCGATACGATCACCTTGCTTCTCGGCGCGAATGACGTGGGTGTTGAGGAAGAGTCGCACGTTCTTCTCAGCCTCGACGACGCGACGCTTGCGGTCGTCCTCATAGTTGGAGGCAGGACCGGCGTTGTGAATCTTCTTTTCCGGATGCTGCTCGATGACGGACAGGATGTGTTTGCTCCGTGGCGAGTCGGGATCGCGTTTAGCTTCGTAGAGCGGCCAGTGGCCAACCGGGCCGATCTCGTCCACAAGGTCGCCGAGGCGCGGGTATGGCTGCTGATGGATCAGGCCGGACAAGCCGACGCGAACCTCGGAGCTGTTGTTGCCGCCCAACACCGGACGATCCTGAATCAGTGCCACCTTGCAGCCGAGTCGCGCCGCGCTGACGGCAGTGCAACAGCCCGCGATACCGCCACCGACCACGACAAGGTCGAACTCACCCGCGTCCTCCGGCTCTTTCGGCAATCCAAGCGTCTTCCGTCGGAATTCCGCCATCGCGGGGTCGCTGTTTGGCGGACGGAAGTGCGCGTCGCTCGAAAACACAATCGCGTCGCAGCGGTCGTCAAAGCCGGTCAGATCGTGCAGCACCAGCTTCACTTTGCCAGCGGGCAAGTTCACGCTGCCGCCGTCCTGCCAATGCCACGCCGCGCCTTCGGTGCCGAACGTTGTTTTCAGTGGCTTGCCGTTCACGAGCAGTTGGAACTTACCCGGAGCACCCAGCGCCTTCCACGGCGCGACCCAATCGCGCGTGCGGACCCAGACGCGGTATTCGCCGCCGGGAGCGACCTTGATCTTCGTTACTGCATCGCCGACTGGTGTGCCCAGTCCGTGCGCGAGCAGATAAGGCGACCCCATCACATCCATCGCCTGCTGGTCCACGGTCCAGCCGCCTAATTGCGCGAAGCCTTCCGCTTCGACGAGAATCGGTTTTGGTGTCTGTTCAGCAGCTAAAACCTGAGCGGCAAGCAGCAGGCTGGAGACGATGCTAGCAATGGGGATGGTTTTCATGGTGATCGCGGCGCAATGGTGAAGAAAGGCCCTCGCACTTGGAGCGAGTCAGCTTGGGCGAGGCGAATCTGGGCCGCGCCATCCATGCTGAGCACGGCGCGGCGGAAGTCGGTGGGGGTGATGCCTTCGAGCTTGTGGAAGACGCGCGTGAAGTGGTGTTGGTCTTCGAAGCCAGCGGCGAGCGCGGCTTCCTTGACGGTGGAGCCTTCGTGCCAGAGCACACCCTTGGCGACGCGCAGCCGTAGCCGCACTAGAAACCGCAGCGGCGTGACGCCAACAGCGCGGTGAAAGACGCGACAGAAATGTTGTTTGCTCAAGTGAGCTGCGCGCGCGATCTCGGCAAGCGTTAGCGGGTTGGAGACGTTTGCCTCCATGAACGCCAGCGCGCGCCGCACTGGCTCTGGATGGATCTGTTGTGAGGAAGGTTGCTCTTTCCAGCCACAACTGTGCCGGTGAACGATCGCGAGAAGTTCCATCAGGCCGGCGCGGACCATGAACTCGTAGCCGGGCGCTTTCGTCTCGGCCTCGTGAATCACGCGGTCAAAGAGCATGGCCACGCGCGGGTCGTCGGCCACGTTGATCTTGCGAGGCAGCTTTAACTCCCGCGGCGCGGTCGGCGTGCGCCACGAGTAGCGTCGCGCCTTCGGCGTTAGCGAATCCATCGGCCGCACTTCGTAGTCGCCGGCGAAATCGTAGTCAAAGCGGATGAACCGGAACCACATCGGCTCGCGGTCGCCGGTGCGGAGCATCGTGGGCGTGCCGGCGGGGATCAGCAGCAAGTCTCCGGCGCCGATGCGGACCCATTTGCCACGAATCTGAAACTCGGCCGAGCCGCTGAGCACATAGACGAATATCTGATCGAAGATGTAGCGCCGCTTTCGGAAGTAGCCCGTCGGCACGCGGACCTCGCCCGTCCAGCGGACGAACGGCGCGATGCGGTGGAGCGGCGAGTCTTTCTTCATCAATGTGTGCGTGGCGTGATTATGGGGCAGGGGAGGTTTCAGTGCGAAAGCCGATCAGCGGCGCGCCGTCGGGTTTGACGATGCGGACGCAGAATTCCCAGCCCATGTTGTTCTGCGTGATCTTCAGCAGGAGGGTGTTCCAGCCATGCTTGAGCGTAATGGCGGCTTTGTCCGACCCCGGCGTGATGGGGCGGGCGATGTTGTTGGCGAGGACCAATGCTCCGTTTAACCAAACCTTCAGGCCGTCGTCGGAGCCGATGTCGAGCCGGGCGGGTTGTTGCTTGTCGGAGTGGACGTAGGTGCGGACGTAGGCGACGCACTGTTCGCCGCCGAGGAACTTGAGCAGGTCGAGCAGCCAGGGTTTGCCCGCGCTTGTGCCAGCGGGCAGTGTGCGCCATCTCACCTGTTTGGCGTCGGGTTGCTCCGGAGGGAAGACAGTGTCGAACAAAGCGCGGTAGTTCTTGCCAGCCTCGGAGTAAGGCCCGGCGACCAGCCACACGGTTATGTGGCCGGCAGCAGGTTCGAGTTCGCTCAACAGGGCTTCGGCAGCTTCGCTCACGGCCGCGTCAGAAACAGTGGCGAGGAGTTTGGTCAGCGCGGCCTTGGCGGCGGTTCGATGAGCGGTGGCGATAGAGCGTGCGGTCTGGACGATAGCCATGCCGGCTTCGGCGCGGACGGCGTTGTCGGTAATAAATGACTCGGCAAGCTTGATGGCGTCGGCGTCGGGAATCTTTGGCAGTTCGATGAGGCCAAGCTTCTGTTCTTCGGGCCGTTGCGACGCGGCGAAGCCGGCTGCACACATCTTCAGACGCTCGGCGGTTGGGCGCTTGTCGGAGAGAGAGACTACACGCCAATAGCCGCGTAGCGCGAGGACGCGGTGGGACAAGGTCGGGGCCTCCCTCGCCAGCGTGAGCAGGTCGGGCATGGCGTCAGGTCGGCCAGCGTCGGCCAGAGAGCGAATGGCGGCGTCCTGAACCGCGGAATCCTTGTCGCGAGTAGCCGCGCGAAGTTCCTGGAGCGATTCGTTTCCGGCGATACGACCGAGAACACGGAGCAACGCGCAGCGAGCGGGAGTCGCGGCGCTTCTGGCGGCCTTCAACATAGGCGCGGCGCAAATCTCGCTTCGCTTGCTGCGGCTGCAAATGGCAAGCAAGGTCTTTTCGACCGCATCGCGCACGTCGTCGCTGCCGGCGTTTGTCAGGAGCCGGACGAGATCAGTCATGGTTGTTTCATCCGCCGTCAAAGCGAGTGATTGGAGCAATGCCGCGCGCTGCGATTCCATGGACGATTCGGCGAGTTTCAGCAGGGTGGGGACGGCGGACGTTTCCCGTCTGCGGCCCAGGGAGAGGATTAGTTCCGTCTGAACTTCCGCCGGCGCACTTGGCAGTTGCACGAGCATGGCTTTGGCGATGGCCTTGCCCCGAAGCCGATCCAACGCGTCACGCGAGGCCTCCAGCACAAGCCCTTTTGCCCCGGCAGCGGCTTCTGCCAGCGGCGCAATAACTGAGGTGTCGCCGATGGCTGCCAGTGCGCGTAGAGCGGCAACGCGCACGGTGTCGGACGAAGTTTTTGTTGAGGGCAAGAGTGCAGGAATGGCGGCGGCGTCTCCCCGGTGTTCCAAGGCTACGATCACAGCAACTTGCGTGGCAGGTGGCAGCGAAGACAAAGCCCCGGCGACGGTTCTGGTTGCGGAGTTTCCGGGAATCTCGGCGATCAACTGCAACGCTGCGAGACAGGCAGGCCGGTCGTCTCCCGAAAGCGCCTTGAGTGCCAGCGGGGCGGCGTTCTTGCCGGCGGACAGAATCAAGCCGCGCCAAGCCGCCGTCCGGAAACGCTGTTCTTTAGAATCGAGAAACTGCTGATAGATCGCCGAGGCGGCCGCTTTGTCGCCGCTGGCCAGTAGTTGCTCGGCGCAGCGGAGCAGGGCGTTAGTGAGGGCGGGTTGAATCCCGGCTGGTGCGGTGGAGCGAGCGGCCTTCAGAGCCTGAATTGCCTGTGGGCCGCCGATCTTTCCCAACGCCACGGCGGCGGAGGAGGCGGTGGCGAAATCAGAATCCGCAAGTAGTTTCGCGAGGGCGGAGAGCGCGGCGGTTTCGCGGCGGTTGCTGAGCGAGATGATGATCCCGACTTTCGTGAGGGCGCTTGCGTTGTCCAACGCGCCGACCAATGCAGCACCCGCTTCCGGCAGTGGCATGGATTCGAGCGCGTAGCGGGCGGAGTGGGAGAGTTGGTCGTCAGTGAGGAGCGCGGCTAAAGCGGGCACGGAGCGCGCGGTGCCGATGCGCTTGAGTTGGGCGCACGCGGCGTCTTTCTGTTGCTGCGAGGCGGCCGATTGCAGAATGGCGATCTGATCTTCCTCGGTTGCGTCGGCGGCGTGCGACGGCGACTGGAGCGAGACAAGGGTAGTGGCAATGAGGAGGATTCTTTTCATCGCTTCCTCAGATATGCCACGGCGGACGCTGGGCGATGGAGAGCATGCGGTTAGCTTCGTCGTCACCGACAAACTGTTCCCGCTTCGGGTTCCACTTCGATGTGCGCTGCAATTGTTTCTCGATGCCGCCGAGCAACAGCGCGCTCGCCGAGCGGTGGGCGATGCCTTCGTGGCAGATCGTGCGCTGGCGGGTGCGGACGCATTCGAGGAAGTTACCGGAGTGGCTGTCGCTGCGGTAGAGGTGTGCCTCGTCCGGCCGGAGCGGCTCGCGCACGATGTCGGGCGGGTCGGAGATGAGGTTGTCACGGTCCACGGCGATGCGGCCGTTGGTGCCAACAAAACACGCGCCGCCGTTGCCGCCAACTTTCTCACCGGGATACGGTTTGCCGAACACCGTCACGCCACTGGCGTAGCGGTAGGCGGTGCGGCCTTCGTCCATGAACAACTCCACCGGGCCAGTCTCGTCCGCGTCGGCGGCCCACTGCACGATGTCGTAGTGGTGCTGGCCCCAGTTGAGTTCGCCGATGTCGAAGCGATGCGAGCCGGTGTTGCCGTCGTAGGGAAGCCACGGCGCGGGACCGAGGTAGAGGTCCCAATCGAGATCGTCCGGCACGGGGCGGCCGGGACCGAACCGTGTCGGCCATTTGATCGCGCCGCCGTCGCGGTAGGCGTAGATCTCCTTCAGCCGCCCGATGCGCCCGCTACGGACAAACTCGCACGCGCGGCGGAACTTTCCGCCGTATTCGCTGCGCTGCTGGGTGCCGGCTTGATAGACGCGGCCGTAGCGTCGCACCGCCGCTGCGACGGCTTGCGCCTCGTGGATGGTGCAAGCGGTTGGCTTCTCGCAGTAAATGTCCTTACCCGCCTCTGCGGCCATGATAGCCATGATGGCGTGCCAGTGCGCGGGGGTGGCGATGAGCACGGCGTCAATGTCGTTTCGAGCCAGCACCTGTCGGAAATCCACATACGCCCCGCACGGTTTGTCTCCGCGGCCGGGCATCTGGGCGTAGTTCTCGTTGACGCGCTGCGTGGCGCGCTCGCGGCGTTCGCGGCGGATGTCGCACACGGCGAGCACTTGAACGTCGGGCCGCGCGCTGTAGCCGCCGGGAATGTAGGTCCACGCGCCGCCGAGCAAGTGACCGCCGCCCTGGCCGCCGACGCCGATGAAGCCCATTGTGATGCGCTCGCTGGGCGGGACGGTGCCGTTCAGGCCGAGCGCGGAGGAGGGGATGATGAAAGGAACGGCGAGCGCCGCGCCCGAGCCTTTCAGGAAATCACGTCGGGAGATGTTTCTCATACGGCGTCCAGAGACCAACCGTTCTGATACGGCTCACTCACGAGAGCGTTAGCAGCCTCGTCATTGGTGAACTTCGCCCGGGCGGCGTCCCACTCCAGCGGTTTGCCGGCGCGGATGGCGATGTTGCCGAGCTGCACTGCTTCCGTGAGCGGGCCGGCCCAATCGAAATGGCAACCAGCCGGCTCGCCGCCTTTGCAGGCTTCGAACCACTCCACCCATGTCCCGCCGCGCCGCGGCAGCGTCTTCGGCACGTTCTCGAACTTCGCTGCGCGCGAGGCGGGCAGCACGGTCGCGCCAAGCATCCGGCCTTCGTCGCCGATATAAAGGGCGCCACCGTCGGGCGGACGTCCCTCGAACTCGGCGAGCGCGGGCGGTTTCAAACCGCCGTCATACCAGATCACTCGCACCGGCGGCAGACTGCCACGCGCGGGGAAATCATACGTAACAACCGCCGCCAGCGGAGCCGTCTCGGCGAACACCTTCGTTGCGCTGGCCTGCACGCGTGTCGGGTGCGTCAGCTTCAGCGCGCGAAATGGCGTGTTGAGGTAATGGCAGCCCATGTCGCCGAGCGCGCCGGTGCCAAAGTCCCACCAGCCGCGAAAATTCCAGGGATGATAGACGCCCTTGCTGTGCGGACCGTTTTTGCCGGCGGCCTTTACCTGCTCCAGCGCGTAGTTGCCCTCGGGCCACTTGTCCTTGAACGGGCGCAGCGGCGCGGGGCCGAGCCACAGCTTCCAGTCAAAGCTCGCCGGCACCGCATCCTCGCCGGGCGGGCGTTGCATCCCTTGCGGCCAGAGCGGGCGGTTGGACCAGACGTGGACCTCGCGCACCGCGCCGATCGCGCCAGCGGCGATCAACTCACAGGTGCGGCAGGCGGTGTCGCTGGTGTTGGCTTGCGCGGTCACTTGCGTGGCCACGCCGGCTTTGCGCGCCGTCTCCACGACCACGCGGCCCTCGTGGATGGTGCGTGTCAGCGGCTTCACGCAACAGACGTGTTTCTTCCGCCGCAACGCCGCGAGCGTGATGATGGCGTGCGTGTGGTCCGGCGTGCCGCAGTGGACGGCGTCCACCTTGTCGTCCTCCGCGCGGAGCAGCTCGCGGAAGTCGCGGTAACGGCGCGCCTGCGGCCACTTGTCGAAAGCCTTCTTCGCATACACGTCGTCCACGTCGCAGAGGGCGACGATGCTGAACCCGGCCTTCTCGCAGTCGCGGAGTTGCGGGAAGCCGACGCCGCCGATGCCGACGCCCGCGAGATTGAGCCGACTGTTTGCGCCGAAGACGCGTGCCGGGACGATGTTCGCGGTGAGCCACGTCGCGCCGGCCACGCGCAGGAACCGCCGGCGAGAGAGGGCGCGAGCGGGCGGGGGAGTGTGGGACGAGGAGAACGACTGCTGGTTGGTGGTGCGGTGTTCCATGACAGGGTTCCTTTCGATGACAGGGCCATTATCTCCCCTAACCGGGATACAAATTCCAGAGCAAAGACACTACGACCGTGGTAGGATGCTCGCGATGGGTCGGCGGTTCAAAGGCAAGGAGATAACCATGAACATGAAATTATTCTTGGCGGCGATTGGCGCGGGACTGATCGCAGCGACGCCGCTCCTCGGTGCAGACAGCGTCATTGCCCCCGGCGCGAAGGTGATGAAACTCGCGGGCTACTTCAAGTTCACCGAGGGGCCGACGTGCGACGCCGCGGGCAACGTCTTCTTCACCGACCAGCCGAACGACCGGATCATGGAGTGGAGCGTGGATGGCAAACTCGTGCCGTTCAAGCAGCCCGCCGGACGCTCCAACGGCATGTGCTTTGACGCGCACGGCAACATCATCTCCTGCGCCGACGAGAAGAACGAGCTGTGGAGCATTGCGCCGGACGGAACGGTAACGGTGCTCTTGAAGGGCTATAAGGGCAAGCCGTTCAATGGCCCGAACGATGTCTGGGTGCGGCCCGACGGCGGGATGTATCTCACCGACCCGTTCTACAAGCGGACATGGTGGGACCACGACAAGATGCCGCAGGACAGCCAGCAGGTCTATTACCTTGCGCCGGACCGGAAGAAACTGCGGCGCGTCACCGCCGACCTCGTGCAGCCCAACGGCATCATCGGCACGCCCGACGGCAAGACCCTCTACGTCGCCGACATCCGCGCGAAGAAAACCTACCGCTACAACATCAAGCCCGACGGCTCCCTGACGAACAAAACCTTCCTCTTCTCTCCCGGCTCCGACGGCATGACGCTCGACGAGGAGGGGAACATCTACATCACCGGCCAGGGCGTCACCGTCTTCGACTCCACAGGCAAGCAGATCGAGCAGATAGACGTGCCGGAGAAGTGGTCGGCCAACGTCTGCTTCGGCGGCAAGGACAAGCGCACCCTCTTCATCACCGCCAGCAAGGGTCTCTACTCCATCCGCATGAGAGTGCGGGGCGCGAACCAGGCCAAGTGAGAGAGCAGGGGAATGAGTGAAGAGTTAGGAGTTAGAAGTTAAGAATTCCGAAACTCTTAACCCTTAACTTTGAACTCTTAACTTTCCTCTCCTATCCTCTTGCTTCGCGCCGGCGGCTTTTGCACACTTCGCAACATCATGAGCGCCCACGCCGGCAGCCGCCTCTCCCGCTTCGGCACTTGCTGCCTCCACCGCGCGCCGGCCGTCCTGGCCTTCTGCTTCGCAATCGCTGCCGGCACGTTCGCCACTCACGCCGCCGAGGCGCCCACCGTTTCTAAAGACGCAAAGCCGAGCGCTGCGACGAAGGAGGGCCTCGCCGCACTGAAGAAACGATTCAATATGGCGGCCAACCTTTTTTTCAAGGGGCAATATGCGCAGGCCGAAAAGGAACTGCACGACATTCTAAACATCTACAAGCGCGACCTGGGACTAGAGCATCCTGAAACGCTGAATTGTCGCGTTGCCGTGGGCGGTTTGCTGCTTGTGCAAAACCGGCCAGCCGAAGCCGAATCGGAGTTTCGCGCTATTCTCGCCATCCGAGAACGCGTCTTGGGAACAGATCATCCCGACGCACTATCTACCTGCTACGGAATCGCACAATGCCTAGCCGCGCAGAATAAGATTCCAGAAGCTCTTTTATTTGCCCGGAGGGCTGCGGATGGCCTAGCCAACGCATCCGGTAAAGCTGGCAGACTCGCCAAGCCTGCCAAAAAGCTAGTTGAGGAACTTGAGCAGTCGCAGAAGAAGAAATGATGGCGGCTCGACTCCCTCCGGCGATGGTGGAAGGGGGAGTAGCGTTGGCGCGGGGCTTCAAAATTGACTGGCCCGGAGGGCGGGCGGCGCACGCGAAAAAAATGTTGCAGGGCGGGGGCTGTTGCGGTAAATGTGCGGAGCGTCGGGAGGACTGGTGGAGGTGCTCAACGGTTCCAAACGAAACAATGCCTGCGGAGTCGTGCGCGTTGACGGTGCGCTCGAACTTCCCGGCCGGACTCTACCCTCCGCTCGCTCCGCCTCCGTTTTCCTTTCTCTCGGAATCTCGCCCGCCCTCTTGTTGCCGTCTCGTCTTTGCCCCGCGCCAGCGGTAGCTGACGCCATGCCAAGGAGTTCTGACACGGTGCCACGGGTTCCTGGCGTTACGCCACGGAGTCTTGGCATTGTGCCACGAGGTCTTGCCACCATGCCAAGGAGTCTTAGCGTCATGGCAAGGACCCTTGGCATCATGTCACGGAGTCTTGACGTTATACCAAGAGGTCTTGGCGTCGCGTCACGGGTCCTTGGCGTCATGCCAGGGAGTCTTGGCGTCGTGTCGCGAAGTCACGGTTTGGCCTGGAGGAGGGCTGGCTTTGCTTACGCATCCACTGTCAGTGCAGGTAGTTAAACAACCAACAAAGGAGATATGTATCATGCCGAGTCAAAATGATCCCGCAGCAGCCGATGAGAGGAAGTTTCTGGAAAACCACGACACATTGAAGGCCGGCCTCGACAAGCCGGAGGTGGTGGCGTTGAACATAAGCGCCGAGGACAAGGCCCTTATTTTGTCGGACAACACCACGGGCCACAGCCTGAAGTCGGTCAGCGACCAGGCCAATGTTGTTGCCTTGGAAGCCACGGCGAACAAGAACAATGGTTTCACCGTTATTCGCAAAAACTACCGGGCCATCCGGCAGCGCATCCTGAAGAATAGCGGGTGCACGAAGGCCATTGCCGAGCTGCTCGGATTGGACGGCACGGAGGCACAGAGCGAGGGCGAGATGGCTGCGGAGGACCCGAAGCCGGTGCTGCGCTGCAAGGCGCCCGTCGGCGGTGGCATCCAGATCAAGGCCACCAAGGGCGACGCCGAGGCGGTGAACGTCTATCGCAAGCGCGAGAATGAAACGGAGTTCAAGTTCCTGAAACAGGTGCTCCACTTCCCGTGGCTGGACCCGGTGGAGCCGCTCGTGTCGGGCAAGCCGGAGAAGATCCAGTATCAGGCGGTGTTCGTCAGCCACGACGCGGAATACGGCGTGGCCAGCGACACGGTCACGGTGGTGCTGCCCGGCTGAGGGAGTGGCTCCCCCGGCGGCATTCGGGGGACGAGCGCTCCCCGCAAACATCACAAACGGCGCTGGGCGGTGACGCCGCCCACGCCGCCCGGCCCGGACCCCGCGCTCACGGCGGCGGCCTATCGCATTACCGGCTACGCTGACGGCCTCGTCGGCGCGGCGGAGCCGGAGTGCGACCTGCTGCTGCCGCATTGGGACTCCGGGCTGAAGTGGCTGGACGAGAACAACCCGCAACCCGGCGATTGGTGCTGGGACGGCGGCGTGGCGGGCGGCGTGACATGGGACGGCACGTTCCATCGCGACCTGACCCGCTACGCCGCCAGCGGGCCGCTCTTCTGGAGCGCGTATCTGAAAGCCGGCACCTCCCCCGGCAGCAAGAACGGCTACTGGCTGAACTTCGGCAGCGGCTGGGCGCATCTTCACAACGACGATCCCGCGCAGATACTCAGCGGGGCGTCGCAGCGGCTATTCTATATTGTAGGCCCGGTGCCCTCACCGGGCGCTGGTGGCGGCAGGGTCGCCGGGTCAGGGGACCCGGCCTACAGCGCCGGCCACTGGAAACTGGTGATAGAAGCGACGATGTTCGTCACCGGAGCCGTGGTGGATGTCTGGACGGGCGTGAAGACGGGCGGGGAGAACCCGGCGGGAGTTTACAATCGCGTGAGCGGCTGCGATCCGCTCGCGACGCTGACGGTGGAGGCCAGCCCGTAATGCAGAAACCCCAATCCACTGCGACATCAACCTGCGCCCCTCCGTCTATTATGGCTGGACTTAATTGTCGAATTGAATGGGAATGGTAAAGAGAGAGAAACTTAGTGTTAGCACTGCCAGCGCCATAGCCAGAACTAGGAATATCGAAGCTGTGAAGACTGAGTAAGTGGCAGGGCGAAGCTCAGGGACGCGGCTAAGATAAACAGCTACCATTAGCCAAGGGCACGGCAGTAACAAGACTGATGACCGATAATCCAAAACTACTTGCAAGAGGTTAGGCAATGGTTTCCCTCCAACCAAATGATAGGTGAAGTTTGCGAACCAGCTCTGAATTACCCAGAAGGTTATGCATACTAGCCAGAGCGACAGTAGATGAATCCAGATACCTATTTTCATAAAGTGTGCGCGTAGAATATCTGCTTGCGATTAACCGGTATCTTTCTCTCACAACCGCCCACCCTCATCAAGACCGGAACGCGCGCGACGTAGGTTGCGCATGGTAGCGCGAAGCGTTCCGCGCCGGGCTGCCACGACGTTCTACCTCCCAATCCGCATGACGAGCCAGGCCACTAGGACCATCGCGCCGACGGTGAGCCATGCTAGGCCGAAGCCGATGAGGTCTTCGCGGTAACGACGGGAGAAGTTGCGCCAGCGCGCGGCGGTGAACCATGTGCCGGCGTCGAGCAGGAGGAGTTCCTCGCCCCGGTCGGCGGCGAGCGGCTTGGGCTGGCCGGTCGGCACGGTTTCCTGGTCGGTGGAGCGGCGCATCCGGTCGAAGAACGCGTTCATGCGGGCGGCGTCCTCCGGTTTGGTGAGGAGGCTGACGATGATAAGGGCGGAGAAGCTCAGGAGCATGGCGAAGCCGAACGGGCCGGGCAGCCATTTATAGACGAGCATCCATTGACCCGTCTGGAGTTGCGCCCAGAGGTTGTCGCTGGAGGCGAGGGCGGCGAAGGCGGTGGAGAGGTCGGCGGGTTTGGCGGCGGTGCCCGGGGCGCAGGTGGTGAGGTAGAGCGCCCCGTAGTAGGTGGCAAAGGCGACGATGGTGGCCGCCGCGGCTCCGGCGCGGTTGGCGCGACGCCAGAGGATGCCGCCGAGGAACATGACGCCGAAGAGCGCGGCGACGGTTTCGGTGAACAGGAAGGCGTGGAGGACGTTGCCGACGGTGAGCGCGAAGAGGATGGCGGAACTGGTCAGGAGCAGTCCGCTGAGGCGGCCGACGCGGAGCAATTGGCGGTCGTTGGCGGAGGGGTGGATGTAGCTGATCCAGACGTTGCGGGTGAAGATGGCGCCGCTGTTGACCATGAGGTTGGAGCAGGCGGACATGTTGGCGGCAAGGACGCAGGCCACCATGAGTCCGACGAGGCCAGGGCCGAGCAGTTCCCGGCAGGCGTAGCCGAAGGCGTGCTCCGCGTCGGGCAACTGCGCGCCGCGGTGAAGCACGAGGGCGGCGGCGATGAGGCCGGTGAGCGCCCAGCCGATGGTGCAGAAACGCTTGGTCATCGCGCCGTAGGTGAAGCCAACGCGGCCGGCCCGCTCGGTGGAGCCGGTGGCGCAAAGGGAGAGGACGTGCGGTTGCGCGGTGATGCCGACGAAGCCGTTGAGGGCAAGCATGGCGATGGTGAAGGCGCTCATGCCACTGGTGCTGCTGTAGAGGTCGAAGAAATGTTCCGGCAGCGCCTTGTGCAGCCCGCTGAAGCCGCCCACTTGGAGCAGGCCGAGCGGGATGAGCATGAAGGAGAGGGTAATGATGAGGAAGCTCTGGACGAAGTCCGTGTAAGCGGCCGCCACCAGACCGCCGAAGAAGCTGTAGAGGATGACCGCCGCGGTCATGGCGATGACGACGCCGTTGGCGGAGATCATCTCGCCGCCGGTGGCCACCGAGATGACCTTGCCCGCGCCCTTGAGCATCACGCCCTGGCTGCATACGAAGAACGCAATGGCGAAGAGGGTGTAGGCGAAAGCGAGTTTGCGGCCGTAACGGTCCTCGATGATCTCCGCGACGGTGGTGCGCTCGCTGCGGCGATACCACGGGGCCATTAACCAGTAGAGTGGGGTGATGAGCATGTTCTTCCACTGGAACCAAATCGTCGCGAACCCCATCCCGAACGTCGCGCCCGCCTGCGCCACCGGCTGTTCCGCGTGCGTGCCCGTGCCGAACGCCTGCCCGATCATGACCCACCACGGCAGCTTGCGCTCGCCAAGGAAGTAGCCGTTGCTGGTGCGGGTCTTGCGGGAGAGCCAGAGGCCGAAAGCCGTGATGCCGACGAAGTAGGCGATCAACACGGCCCAATCCAACGTCCCGAAACTGGCTGTTGCAAGCACGAGCTATTCTCCTTTGAAAGCGCCGCCAGAATACACGTTTAGCGCGCAGAGGCAATGACACATGGTGAAATCGCGGTCGTCGCCGGAGGGAAAATTTTTGACAAGCTGTGATGTGACTGGCAGAGTGCCGGCCCCCAATGGATCGCGATTCCCGTGGGGCGGTAGCTCAGCTGGTAGAGCTGCGGCCTTTTAAGCCGTAGGTCCTGGGTTCGAGTCCCAGCCGCCCCACCATTTTCCTGGCTACTCCGGCTCTGCGAGAACGCTCGTCGCCGGCGCGGGCAGGCGCATGGCCGCGGCGGTTTGCAGCAGTTGGCGGCGGCCCCGCTCGAAGATCGCTTCCAGCCGTTGTTTCAACATGCGCGGGGCGCGGCCGTAGTCATTGGAGCGGCGCGCAACCTCGATCAGGAGTTGCACCGTTTTCTGCACGTCGCCGGCATCCACGTATTCTTCGCGGATATGTTCGCCGGGGCCGAGGTTGTGGTAGTTGCCCATCGCCAGACAGACGCCGCCTGCCCGGTAGCCGCTGTGGCAAAACACCGTGCTCTCGCAGGTGCCGCCGTCCATCAGCCGGCGCTGGAACACGAACCGACGGTCTGTCCGCGCCACGCGCGCCGCGACTTCTTCCAGAAACATCGTTACGCGCGAATCGAATGTCGTCGTGCGGTCGCCGACGCGGATGATCGGGCCTTGGCCCATCGGCGCGTGCGGTAGTTCCTTGCTGCTTTCGATGCTGACAACGACCGCCGAGCGTGGAATGAGCCGCGACCTCGTCAGGCCCATCGCACCGTGAAAACCAACCTCCTCAGCGCGCGTGAACACCGCATAGGCCGTAGCCGGTGTGCGCGACTGCACCATGTCGTCCAACAGGGCAAGCAATACCAGACATCCGGCCAGGTTGTCGCACGCGCGCGACCAGATCAAGCGGTGGTTGGTTTTGACAGGCGCGAGATCCCACATGCCGAAGTCGCCGCGGCGGACTGTGCCCTTCAGACGCAGGCGCACCAGCTTTTCCTTCTTCCAATCCACATCCGGCACCGACCAGATCGTCGCGCGCTGCTCGCCCTCGGCGCTGAAGAGCCGCACCCGTCCGCCCGGCCGGAAGTATTGCTGTGGCACGCTGCCGAGAAACCGCGTCATGACAAACCCGCCCGTGGCATCCTCGGTTACTTCAAAGCCGGGGTGGTCCATGTGCGCCACGAATGCGATTGGCCGGTGGCCACGCCCGCGGCGGTAGCGGATGATAAGGTTGCCGAACTTGTCCGAGCGCGCACACAGGCCGCGGGCGATGGCGAACTCGCGGATGAATTGCGCCACGCGCTCCTCGTGAAAAGGCGCTGTGGGATTGTTAAAAAGCCGCCGCGTTAATGAAAGCAGTTGGTTCCGCCGCACGGCGCGCACTATAGCGACAGATAGTCTGAACGCAATCGAAACTTTGCGGTGACGACGCGGTTACAAATGGCGGCGTTGGGTGCGGCTTAGCGTCGTGACCGCCAACGCAGCAGCAATTCGCGAATTCGGTCCTGCATTGTCAGTGAGTTGACGGGCGCAGGCGACTCCGCGAACGATGGACCGCATCGCTCGCGCCACTCCGGGCCGAGCGGCAGACAGGGCTGGCGCAGGCGCGCGTGTTCAAGCCGGAACGATGTTGATTTTGCCTTCATAGCTTCGAAGAATGCCGATGACGCGGCCGATGATGCGCGCGGTTTCGGTGAGGAGGATTGGCTTGTATTTGGGGTTGGCGGCTTCAAGCCACTTGCGGTTGGCGCGTTGGACGAGGCGCTTCATGGTAGCCTCGTTGTCCACCAATGCGACGACGAGATCGCCCGGCAGCGCGGTTGGTTGAGACCGAACGACCCCAATGTCGCCCTCGAAAATACCGTCGCCGACCATCGAATCGCCACGCACCCGCAGGCAGAACGTCCGGCCGCTGCGCTGGCCTTGGAAGGGAGATGAGAGATTGATAAAACCTTCAATGTTCTCGTCGGACATCACGGGCTGGCCTGCGGCCACGACGCCGAGCAGCGGCAGGGCATGGACGGGCCGGGTGGGGTGCAAACCGCGCGCCTCGCCGGCCCGGTGCTCCAGGGCGCCCTTGGCACGGAGCGCATTGAGGTGGTCGCGGGCGGTCCCGGTGGAACGGAAGCCGAAGTGGGCGCAAACCTCGCGCACCGTCGGCGGACGGCCGCAACGGCGCGCGCAGTCATGGATGAAAGCGAGGATGCGCCGTTGCTGGTCGGTCAGGGCTTCGTTCACGGCGGCAAGATACCACACGCGTGAGTGGTGTCCAGAAAAAATGCGACGCGTGGCGTTATCACTTGCGCTGTTGCGTGTCGCGGCGTAGCGTCTCCGCCTTTCGCCCGCCATCGAGTGGCGGCGTTCAAACCTAAGGAAATAATGACATCGAAGACATGGAAGCAGATTCTGACGGGCGCTTGCGCGCTGGCCGGCACGTTTGTTTTGGCGCAAAACCAGCCTGCTACGCCCGGTGCGGTGGCGGACAATCCTAATGAAGCCGTGGCCAAGGTCAACGACAAGGCGATTACGCGGCGTCAACTCAACGATGTCATGACCAACGACCTGCGGATGTTGGAGCAGCGTGGCACGCAACTGACGCTGGAGCAGCGGCTCGGTTACGAGCGACAGGTGCTGGGCAAGCTCGTTGACCAGGAACTCCTGATTCAAGCTGCCAGCAAGACCGAGGTGCCGGATGTGGACAAGAAGGTGGACGCGCAGATCGCGCAAATCAAGGCCAGTTTCCCCGACCCGAAGATGTTCGAGGAGCAACTCAAGAAGGTCGGCCGCAGCGCGGAGCAGCTTCGCGCCGACGTGCGCCAGATGGTGACGGTGCAGGTGTTTGTCGAGTCGGAGTTTGCAGGCAAGGTGAAGGTCGGCGACGACCAGATCAAGGCATTTTACGACGAGCATCCGGATTATTTCGCGAAGCCCGCGCAGATTCGCGCCAGTCACATTCTGGTGACGGTGCCGCAAGATGCCAGCGACGACGTGAAGAAGGCCAAGCGCGCGGCGATAGACAAGGCCCGCGATCGCGTGACGACCGGCAAGGAAGATTTTGCCAAAGTGGCGGCGGAGGTGAGTGATTGCCCGAGCAAGCAGAAAGGCGGCGATCTGGAGTTCTTCGGCAAAGGCCAGATGGTGGCGGAGTTCGACAAGGCCGCATTCGCGTTGAAACCGGGCGAGATCAGCGACGTGGTGACGACTCAATTCGGTTACCACGTCATCAAGCACACCGGCGAGCAACCGGCGGAAAAACGGCCACTGGACGCGATGAAGGATAGTATTGAGAAGTTCCTCAAGAAGCGCGAGGTGGACAAGCAGGTTACGCAGTTTGTCGAGGCGCAGAGGAAGACGGCAAAGGTCGAGACGCTTTTGAAGTAGTGTTTTTGTTTGCGAGCAAGGCGCCCGGCGGACGGGCCGGCTAGCCACGCGGCGTTTCGGCGGTCAAACAGCAATCGAGCACGCAATGATTCAGAACTCGTTTCTCGGTTTTCTGGCGCGCTGGTTTGTCACGGCGGTGGCGGTGCTGGTGGCGTCGAAGTTGGTGAACGGCATCGTGTATGCCGATTACGGCTCGCTGGCGGTGGCTGCGTTGCTGCTGGGTATCATCAATGCGCTGGTCCGACCGGTGCTGCTCTTCATCACCCTGCCGGTGAATGTGCTGACACTCGGTCTGTTTACGCTGGTGATCAACGGCGCGCTGTTTCTGCTGGTGGGGAGGGTGGTGCGTGGATTTTATGTTGTGGATTTCTGGGCGGGCTTCTGGGGCGCGATCGTGGTCAGCGTGGTCAGTTTCCTCGTCGGCGGCGTAGTTCGACGCGTTGAGCGCGAGCGGTGATGCAACGAGACAAAATTTGTTTTTGCGCGATTGATTTGATATAATAGAGAGTTTTGAAATCCATCAGTCATGAGGATTTGTTGCGGTTGCCAGCTGCGCATTGCTATAAGGAGGCGTTCCGGAAAGCGACTGGCGTTTCGTTAACGATCGCGCCACCCACAGTGACACAAGGGCGGTTGGGGTTTGGTAAAGGCGAGAATGTGTTCTGCACGTTGGTGTCGCGCACGCCGGTGGGTTGTAAAGCGTGTTTGCAGACCGAAGTGCGAGCGATGGAGGGAGCGGCGAAGAAGCAGACGGCGCAACAGGTTTACTGTTTCGCCGGTCTCACAATTGTCGCGGTGCCGGTGGTGGTGGAAAAGCAGCACGTGGCCACGTTGTTGTGTGGTCAGGTGTTTCGCAGGGAGCCGACGCAGCGCGATTTTTCCCTCGTGGTCCGGATGCTCGGAGAGGGTTTGGACGCTGAAACGGAGAAGAAGGCGCGACGCGCCTACTTTGAGACGCCCGTGGTCACAGTGGAGCGGTTTCAGTCGATCCTGCAATTGTTGACCATGTTTGCGCAACATCTGGCTGAAATCGCTGGCCGACACGCGTTGGCATGGTCAGGCGAGGAGCCGCGGCCGGTGGTTTTGGCCAAGGAATTTGTCCAGGCTCATGCCGACCAAGAACTGACATTGGCACAAGTGGCGGAGCACGCGCACGTCAGTCCTTTTTACTTCTGTAAGCTGTTTAAGAAAATTACCGGCATGACCTTGACCAAATACGTCACGCGGATCCGCATTGAGAAGGCCAAGAAGCTTCTGCTGGATCCGCTGGCGCGCATTGGGGAGATCGCGTTCGCCGCCGGGTTCGGCTCGATCCCGCATTTCAATAGCCTCTTCCACCGTTACGTTGGCATGGCGCCGAGCCGCTACCGCACTGAGTCGCGATCGCAACTGAAGCGCTGAGCCGCCGCCGCGGGCATTTCTCCGCCCGCAGGCCAAGTTCCCGAAAGAGAATGCCAATCGGCCAGTAGCAGCCTTCCTTCCTTTTCGTTTACAACGGTTGCGTTGAAGATTGGCGAAGCTCATCGGATTAGCGCGCTGTCTGGAGTGCCACGCAAGAATGCACTCTGGGAGCGAACAGTATTGGTTGAGCAGCGCCCGCCATCAACCTCGGAACCACGCAACAATTCCAACTGAGGACAAAACATGAACCGATTCTGTTCGATCACCCGCCGTTTGCGAGTTTGCCTCGTCGCGATGGGCACCATTCTGGCGGCCTGCGCGGTTGTAGCCATCGCAGCAGACGATTCCGCCGCGCCGGCCAAAAAGAAAAAGCTGACCGGTCAGGAGCTTTACCAGATTCACTGCAACCGTTGCCACGCCGAGCGGTATCCGACAGAGCGGACAGCGGCGCAATGGAAGACGCTTTTGATGCACATGCGGGTTCGAGCCAATCTGCCGGCGGAACAAGCCAAGGCACTCCTGAAGTATCTCCAAGAAGAAAGCGGCGCGAACTAAAACCTGAAACAGAACGATTAAGGAACCTCGCAAATGAAAATACGTTCGACGATGTTTGAATTATTGGCCGCTGGTTGCATCATCAGTGCCGCTTTGCCCCGGTGCGTGGCTGCAGTGAGCGATGAGGACTTCAGTGCGGTGAAGGATGCCGTCCAGAAGCTGACCCAGCAGATGCAGGATCTCCTGAAGCTGCATCAGCAGGACCAGAAGACGCACGAAGAGGACCAGCAGAAGATTCAGAACCTGCAAAAGCAAGTTGGCGAGACGCAGAAAACTGCTACCGCCGCGCAGCAGAAGGCTGAATCGGCGGCGCAGGATCAGCAGAAAATTCAGAACCTGCAACAACAACTTACCCAGACCCAGAAGACTGCCAGTGACGCGCAGCAAAAAGCCGAAGCGGCGAGCAACAAGGTGCAGTCCGCTTCGCCGGCGCTCAACTCGGCCCTTGCCAGCGCGACGCGCAACTTTGCGTTGGTGGGCGACGCGGAGGTGCAGTTCGGCAAAATGCAGGGGAAGGGGCAAAACGGGACACCGGGGACAGCCGGCGCGGGCACGCATCCCACGTTCTTCATGGCCGACTTTGCGCCGATCTTCCTGTATCGCGCGAACGACAATGTCCTGTTCGAAGCAGGGTTCGACACCACATTGCAGAACAATAACAACACCGTGCATGACGCCGGCTCAGGAAGCTCGTTTAGCTTGAGCTTCGCCACGGTGGACTACTTGTTTAACGATTACCTCACATTCGTGGCGGGCGACATGCTGTTGCCACTGGGCACCTACAGCGAGCGCACTGCGGGGTTTCTCAACAAAATACCGGACGATCCGCTGGCGCGTAATGTGCTGCCGGGCAACGGCGTCGGCGTGCAGTTGCGCGGCGCGTTGCCAATCGGGCAGAACGGCCAGTCATTCAGCTATGCCGCATTCGTAGCGAACGGTCCCAGTTCTACGAACACCACTGCCACAGCCGGCTCGCTCGATCTCGGCGGCAACACCGGCACGCAGAGTATTAATAGTGGCCTCCCCAGCAACCTGCACGATTCGCCCAGCGTCGGCGGTCGGTTCGCATGGTTCTTCCCTTGGAAGCCGCATTACGATGTCGAACTGGGTCTTTCGGGCCAGGCCGGACAGTGGGACGACGCGGGCAACCGGCAGTGGTCAGCCGGGGTGGTGGATGCTGCGGTGCATCTGAGCCCCTACTTCGAAGCGAAGGGTGAGTTCATCAACACTTGGGTGGAAAGCGATGACTTCGGGACGTATCAGCCGCGTGGTTGGTGGGTGCAAGCCGGCTACAAATTGGCGGGTTTGAATCTTGAACTACCGATGATCAACAACGTTGAACTGGTCGCTCGCTATGACCGAGTTGACAATGGTTTGGAAGTGGCGGGCATGGGAGCAAAGACAGACCGTTATACCGGCGGCTTTGTGTATTATATTACAAACACGTTACAGTTCGAAGGCGACTACGAAGTGTTCCGCGGCAACGACCCGACGCAGCCCAAGAGCGAAATAGTGTTCCAACTCTCGTTTGGATTCTGAGCCGAAGCTGTTACGATATAAAGTGTTAGGATATAAAGAGAGAAGAAGCGACTTATGACAACGAACATCAAACTCATCATTCTGCCCCTTTGCCTGACTGCGCTCACCTTGACCGGTTCGGCGCGGGCGGCTGACGACCAACTTGACGAAGCCACCAAGGCGCGTGTCGCCAAGTTCGAGCAGGGCGCGGCTAGCGTGGACGTGTCGCACTATCCGTCCGGCATTCAGGAGAACTATGAGGTGTTCTCCCAGAAATGCACCCAGTGCCACAGGCTCAGCCGGCCTATCAATTCCGACTACGCGTTGCCGGCCGAATGGGAGCGTTACGTCAAGCGCATGATGCACAAGCCCGGCTCTGGCATCAACGGCGGTGACGCGAAGAAGATCTTCGACTTCCTGGTGTATGACAGCAGCGTGCGCAAGAAGGCGATGGTTGACGACAAGTTGGCGAAAGCCACACCCGAAGAGAAGGCCGCTGCCGAGGCGAAGATCAAAGAGATTCACGCCAAATACGAGAAGTAATCGCTTGCGGGGGCGTGTGATGGCCAGAACTTATCCAGTCGAACTGCCTGACGTGAACTACTTCACGCGGCAGGTGCTCTGCCGCGAGGGCTGCCCCGTGCGCACTGATTCTGGTGGCTACGCGCAGGCCATCGCCGACGGACGTTTCGAAGATGCCTACATCATTGCCCGCACGCCGAATCCGTTTGCCTCCATTTGCGGCCGCGTCTGCGCCGCGCCTTGCGAAGCCAAATGCCGCCGCGGCGCGCTGGATGCCGCCATTTCCATTCGAGCGCTCAAACGTTTCGTCTGCGAACGTTTCGGAGTCGAGTCGCCGGCCTTCGATCTCGGTCGTGTTTATCCGGCGCTGTTGGACCCGAACCGCAAAGGCATTGGCACCGGTCGCAAGGTGGCGGTGGTCGGCGCAGGGCCGGCCGGTCTGTCTTGCGCGCACGAACTGGCGTTGCAGGGTTTCGCGGTCACGGTTTTCGAGACGCAACACATCGTCGGCGGCATGCTCGTGCTCGGCGTGCCCGAATATCGTCTGCCGCGCGAGATCGTCGCGGCGGAGATCAAGGCCATCGAGTCGCTTGGCGTGGAAATCCGCACGGACTCGCGGCTCGGCCGCGACTTCACACTCGGCGATCTGAAGGCGCAGGGCTACGAAGCCGTTTTTCTTGGTATTGGCGCGCACAAGAGCCGCGAACTGGCCATCGAAGGCGTCCAACTCGATGGGGTGTTGCGGGCAATCGAGTTCTTGTTGAACGTTAATCTCGGCTACCGCGTTGGTTTGGGCCGCAAGGTGGTCGTCATTGGCGGCGGCAACGTTGCTTTCGATGTCGCGCGCTCAATGATCCGCCAAGCGGAGCGGTTCGCCGATATGAACGAGACAGAATTGCGCACCGCGTTGCACTCTGCGGCAGCGGCGCTGGAGGAACTCACTGCTCGCGAGGCGGAGCCGCCCGACGAAGTGCGCCTCGCGCTCGACGTGGCCCGCGAGGCCATCCGCAAAGGCGCGCCCGAGGTCCACATGTATTGTTTGGAAAATCTCGACGAGATTCCCGCCGCGCGCGAGGAAATCGAGGAGGCCGAGCGCGAAGGCATCAAACTTCACACGCGGTGGGGTCCAAAGCGGGTCGTAGGCTGCGACGGCAAGGTCACGGGCATGGAGTTGATCAAGTGCAGCCGCGTGCTCGACGAGAACCGCCGGTTCAACCCACAGTTCATCGAAGGCAGCGAAGAAGTGGTGGATTGTGACACCGTGGTGATGGCTATCGGACAGGCGGCTGATCTGTCGTGGCTGCGTCCAGAGGACAACCTGAAGCTGACGCCGCGCGGCACGTTCCAGACTGATCCTCAAACCATGGCCACGTCGCGGCCGGATGTGTTTGCCGGCGGCGATGTAGCGTTCGGACCGCGCATCATCATTACCGCTGTGGCCGAGGGCCAGCGCGCCGCGCGCTCGATCGTGAAATTCCTCACCGGCCGGACGCCAGAGCCACCGCGCAAAGCGCGCGTCACGGTTTACGATTCGTATCGCTACACCATGCCGGCGGACTATGAGAAGAAACCACGCCGGTCGCCGCCGCTACTGGCGCTGGATCGTCGCATCGGCATCGCCGAGGTGGAACACGTTTATCCCCAAGGAGTCGCGGCCGAGCAGGCGTTGCGCTGTCTGAAATGTCATGTCAGTCCGGTGTTCGACGGCGACAAATGCATTCTCTGCGGCGGCTGTGCGGACATCTGTCCCGAGAGCTGCCTGCGTCTGACGGACGTTGCCAGTCTGGTCGGCGACGAGAAGTTGTCGGCGGCGGTGGTCGCCCGCTATGGCGGCGTGCCCGGCCGCGGCGAACAGAGCGCAATCATAAAGGACGAGACCCGCTGCATCCGCTGCGGTTTGTGCGCCGCGCGCTGCCCGACCGGCGCAGTCACAATGGAGCGGATGGAGATGTTGCCCGCCTGACCGATTTTGTTCATGAACTCCACAGTAAACAACGAACCAAACCGACGCGATTTTGTGCAGTTGGTCAGCGGCTGGTGCGCGACGCTGTTCGCGCTGGCGGCCAGCGGCGCCGCCGCGGCGCGCTTCATGATGCCCAACGTGCTCTACGAAGCCGACCGGCGTTACAGGGCGCTCAAGCCCGACGACTACCCGGAAGGTGCGACGTTCCTGCCCGACGCGCGGCTGTTCGTTCTGCGGAAAGGCAACAGCTTTCGCGCCGTCTCGGCGGTCTGCACGCACTTGGGCTGCACCGTGCTGCACAACAACGACGGCAACGGGTTTCACTGTCCATGTCACGGCAGCCAGTTCAACGAAAATGCCGCGGTCACCGGCGGGCCGGCGCCCAAGCCGCTGCCGTGGTATCTGATGACGCTCACTCGCGACGGCCGGCTGATGATTGACGCTTCGCAAGAAGTTAAACCCGATAAATACTTGGTGGTCTGAATGCTCCTTCAACTTTGGAAACAATTCCGCGATTCGCGCGTTGGACGCTCCGTCTTCCGCGTCGGGGTGCCCGCGAGTAATCTGGAGCGCGCCCAGGCGGCCGTGTCGAGTTTTCTGCTGCATTTCCAGCCGGCGAAGGTGAACCGGCGCACGCTGCAATTCAGTGCCACACTGGGGCTGGGTCTGATTTCGCTCTACCTGTTCATCATCCTGACCGTGACCGGCGTTCTGTTGATGTTTTACTATGTGCCGTCCACCAATCAGGCTTATCAGGACATGAAGGACCTGGAGTTCGTGGTAACTGCCGGTCTTGTGCTGCGCAACATGCACCGGTGGGCGGCGCACCTGATGGTGATCTCTGTGCTGCTGCATCTTTGCCGGGTGTTTTATACCGCTGCCTACAAAGCGCCGCGCGAGTTCAACTGGCTGGTGGGCGTGTGTCTGCTTCTTCTCACGCTGGGTTTGTCGTTCACCGGTTACCTGCTGCCGTGGGACCAGCTCGCGTTCTGGGCGATCACGGTCGGCACCAGCATCGCCGCCTACGCGCCGGTCGTTGGAGAAAAGCTGAAGTTTCTGCTGCTTGGCGGTAACGTTGTCGGCCAGTCGGCGTTGCTTCGATTCTACGTTTTGCACGTGGTGGTGCTGCCCCTTGCAGCATTGTTCTTGATGGCGGTTCACCTCTGGCGCGTGCGCAAGGACGGCGGTCTGGCGCAACCCGGCGAAGCGGAGCCGGCGCAGACCGTGGTGGGCCTTGCCGAGTTGCCGCAGAACAAAACCTACGGCCTGATGGAACTGGCGCGTGGCACCACGCCGGCGGTTGGCGTGCAGCCGGAAGAGGAGGTCTTCACATGGCCGAACCTAGTCTTTCGGGAAATGCTGCTTTTCCTAGGCGTGACGGCGCTGGTGTTGGTGCTGGCGATTTTCTGGAACGCGCCGCTCGAAGAACTCGCCAACCCGGTGCATCCACCCAACCCGGCGAAAGCACCGTGGTATTTCCTCGGCCTGCAAGAACTGGTGGCGCACTCGGCGTTCTGGGGTGGCGTGGTGGTGCCGGCGCTGATCGTCGTGGCGCTGGTGATGCTGCCGTATCTGGATCGCAAGCGCGTCGGCATCGGCGTGTGGTTCGCCCGCGAGCGGAAACTGGCCGTCACCATCTTCACCGTCTGCCTGGTCGCCGCCACCGTGTTAACGCTGGTGGGCAGCGCCTTCCGCGGGCCGAACTGGGCGCTGCAAGTGCCGTGGAAACCACTGGCGATCGAGGAACGCTGAGCGACCATGGATTCTTCACTGCGCAAACTCTTGCCGTGGTTCACCGTGATGGGCTTGCTCGTCGGCGCGCTCATCGTGGCGGCGTTTTACAAGGACCAATTCCGCGAATGGAAAATCTGGCAGCGCGTTCACATTAAACAGGAACTGGCTCGCGCGGTCAGCGACGCCCAGCGCGAGGCGGCACTGCGGATTCCTGTCGAGATTCGCCAGATTGTGCTGCCCGACCTGAGACGTGTGGACCGTTGCATTACTTGTCACCTCACGGTTGAGGATCCGAGCTATGCCGGTTTCAAGCAGCCGTTGGCTTACCATCCGGACCATGCTCAGCATCCGATCGAGAAATTTGGCTGCACCATCTGTCACCAAGGCCAGGGCCGCGCCACCACGCGCGAGGCGGCGCACGGTCACGTCGAGCATTGGGAGCAGCCGATGCTGGCGATGCAATACATCGAATCGGCCTGCGCGAAGTGCCACTTGCCCAGCGACGTGCCCAACGCCCCGAAACTCGCCCGCGGCCGCGTGCTGTTTGACGACCTTGGTTGCATCGGCTGCCATAAACTTCAGGGCGTCGGTGGCGTCATCGGTCCCGAACTTGATGGCGTTGGCGCGCGCCACGGCGCCGAATGGCTTGGCAAACACTTCCGCAATCCTGCCGCAATCACGTCCGGTTCGGCAATGCCGCCGATCAAGGTTGGCGAGCAGGACATTGAGGCGCTGACACTTTACATGCTCAGCTTCACTGGCGAGCGGCTCAGCGATTACTACGTTTCGATGAAGACCATCCCCGGCGCCGACGCGGGCCGGCGACTGTTCACCGAAAAAGGCTGCATGGCCTGCCACAGCCTCGCGGGCGTTGGTGGCAAAATCGGCCCGGCGCTCGACGAAGTAGCCAAGCGACGCGACACGAAATGGATCATCGAGCACTTCCGCAACCCGCAGGCCGTCAATCCCGGCAGCATCATGCCTAGATTCGATCTCACTGAACAGGAGATGCGAGCGTTGACGGAGTTTTTGCTCACGAAGACCGACCCGAACATCGTTGGGTTTCTGAGAATCCCCGCGCTGATGACGCCCATTCAACGCGGCCAAGCGGTCTTCAAAAAATACGGTTGTGCCGGTTGCCACGGTGCCGGAGGCATGGGCGGTGTGCCCAACCCCAACGCCAAGACCGCCCAACAGGTTCCCAGCCTCAAGTTTGTTGCCGATAGCTATACAAAAGATGAACTGAAGAAGCGCGTCCTCAACGGCCAACGCGAGATTCCTTCATTGAACCCGAAGGGTCCGCCGCCACCGCTCTACATGCCGCCGTGGCGCGGCCGCATCGCCGAGGGCGAACTGGGCGACTTGGTGGTATACCTCATGAGTCTGATGCCCAAGGAAGAAAAAGTCACTTTCTAGCCGGCACTCCTGGCATGAAAACGGGGCACAGCGGCATCCTTCGCGTTTATAGTCGTTCCCGGGCGGCGTAGCCGCTGTCAATCTCGTGCCAGAACTCGATGTCGTCGTCTTCCAGTTCCCAGCACAAGAACACCTCGCGACCGTTGCGCAGGTGAGGAAAGTCCACCAAGCCGCGGTCGAGGTCCTTGATTTGGACGCCGCGTGATGTGATGTCGCTGATCCCTTCGTGAATCGCAAGCATGGCACCCAGAAGGGCGGTGACTTCCCTGCCGCCTATGTCCCCGCCGATCTTTATGAGCCGGTTAGCGAGTTTCTTTTCGCACGCGACGAGACGGTCGCGGGAGGTGTGGATGAGATCAAACGTGCGGCGCAACTCGCCCACAAGGTTGCGCGCTTCCTCGATCTGAAAGTGTTTTTTGAACTGAAATGGCACGCGGCGAACATAGATGGCGCACAGCGCAACAGCAAGCCTGCCACGACGCGTGCCCTGCACGGCTGAAAAGGAGGGTGGGACTCGGGCAGTGTGATTAACTTCCGTCTTGCAACGCCGCCGCCGGTCGCTAGAGTCACCGCTTCCGAATTTAAGGATTACGTCATGCTTCGAGCTGGAATCGTCGGTTTACCCAACGTTGGTAAGTCCACTTTGTTCAACGCCGTCACGCGCACGCACAAGGCGCCGGCGGAAAATTATCCTTTTTGCACCATCGAGCCGAACGTCGGCGTCGTCATCGTGCCGGACGCGCGCCTCGACAAGCTGACGGAGATGTATAAGCCGCACAAGGTCACGCCTGCCGCGATCGAGTTTGTGGACATCGCCGGCTTGGTGAAGGACGCCCACAAGGGCGAGGGCCTTGGCAACAAATTCCTCAGCCACATTCGCGAAGTGGACGCCATCGTCCAGGTCGTCCGTTGTTTCGAGGATCCGAACGTCATCCACGTTACGGGCAAAGTGGATCCTATCGGCGACATCGAGACCGTCACCACGGAGCTGGTCTTCGCCGACATGGACACTTTAGAGCGCCGCGCGCAGGCGTTGACGAAGAAGATCCACGCCCACGACAAGCTCGCCGAGGTGGAGATGACCCTGCTCAAGCGCGTGCAGGCGCACATGAACACCGGCAAGCCCGCCGTCACCCTCGACTTCACCCCGGAGGAACAGGTGCTCGTCAATGCCTGGTGCCTGCTCACCAGCAAGCCCGAGATCTTCGCCTGCAACGTTGCTGAGAAAGACCTTGCCAGCCCCGACGCCAACGCGCACGTCCAAGCCGTCCGCCACTACGCCGAGACTCACCGCGGCACCGAGGCGGTGGTCATCAGCGCGGCCATCGAAGCTGAACTGGTGGATCTATCCCCCGAGGAAGCCCAGCAATACCTCGACAGCGTCGGCGTCAAGGAAAGCGGCGTCGGTCAGCTCATCCGCTCCGCCTACCACGTCCTGGGGCTGCGCACGTTTCTGACGGCCGGCGAAAAGGAAGTGCGCGCGTGGACGATCCACGAAGGCTTCACGGCACCGCAGGCGGCCGGTGTCATCCACACCGATTTCGAGCGTGGCTTCATCTGTGCTGAGACGGTGAAGTTCGCCGACCTCGTGGCCGCTGGCACCTACGCCGCCGCGCGCGAAAAAGGCCAGGTCCGACAGGAAGGCCGTGCCTACGTCGTGCAGGATGGCGACGTAATGCTGTTCCGGTTCAACGTGACGTAACAGCGGCACCGTTTTGCCGGCGC
Organism: Verrucomicrobiota bacterium; assembly: GCA_026397915.1. Taxonomy (GTDB): domain Bacteria; phylum Verrucomicrobiota; class Verrucomicrobiia; order CAIQCK01; family CAIQCK01; genus CAIQCK01. Next base: position 36,025 of record JAPLTX010000045.1, on the reverse strand, counting down.
TACTTCTCGCGCGGCTGTGGTGGGGGAATGCCGAGCTTGCGGGCGTCAAACTTCATGTCCACGGTTTCCATCACGCTGATGGAGTCGAGTGGTTTGATCAAAAACGGCTGAGTGGCGCCGTTGAGCACGTTGTGCAGCAAGAACGTCACCTGACGGTCACCGCGCACGAGATGGATTTTTCCCGCGGGCATTTCGCGCCGAACGCCACCGGCATTCAGGAGCGATTGCCGGAGGGTCATGCCCTCCCGCCAAAGGTAGAATCCGCGTTTCCGCACTTCGCCGCCCACGACGAAGCAATCGGTCGAGTAAGGTCCGAGCACGCGGATTCGCAGCCCCGGCGTTTGTGGAATTCTGGCGCGGCTTGGAAACTCTCTGGCCACGATTTCCTGCGTGCGCCGGCGGCATTTGAGGGGCTGGATGCCTTCCGGCGTCCACAGCAGTTCCTCGTTGATGTATTCAAGGTAACTCCTCTCCAGTCCCGGCACGCCAACGACATCCACTTGCATTAGGTCGCCCTCGTGCAGCCTGCCCAGTTTGTCATGGCGAAACAGCCAAGGTCCGTTGTAAGCAGCGATTTCGACCGCGCCAGCAGCGCGCAGTTCGGGCGTCAGGTCCAGCGGCAGCTGGCCGACCACGGGAGGCGTGTCCCTCATGCGCTCCAGTTCTGCGACCTCGGTGACATTGCTGGCGCAGCCGCACAGTGCCACCGCCAACGCAGTAATAAACAGTGAACGATTCACGAGAGCTTTCTTAAGTCTGAACCTCTGCCGCTGCAAGCACCTTTCGGCGTTGTTGCAGTCTTTTACCGGAAGCGGCGTCACGTCCTGCGGCGGCGCGCGCCCAACGCGGCCGCACAGGCTGCGAAGCCGGTGAAGATCAGTTGTGCCGTGCAAGGCTCCGGCACCAGCGTATAACCAATGACGTCCATTGCGCGCACGTCGTTGGTGCTGATATTAAGCGTCTGACCGTAGCCGGCTGTAGGACCCATGATGCCGAGGTTGAGGCCGTCCTTCCAGTGGCTGGCTTGCTGGCCGTCACCCAGGACTTTGCCCGCCGCGAACTGCGCGATGGCATTGGTTCCGCCGTCCACAGAAAAGTATTTGGGATAAGCGTTGCCGGCAGTGTAATCAGTGACCCCGGAACCATAGGCAATGCTGTTGGTCGAGTAACGGAAGAGATCAATCATGTTGGAGCTGAAGTTGGTGCCGGGTTGTGCCCCGCCCATGGTATCAATGTCATCCACGCCGCTTACGAAACCGAGCACATGGCCGATTTCATGCGCGGCGGCACCTACGAAATCTATCGAAAAGGGATCCACCGAGGCGTGGTCGAAGGCAAACGAGAAACTTGAGCTGAAGACAATTCTTGCGTCCGTGTTTAAGCTGGGGCCAAGCAGACCAAGCACCTTGGCGTTGGCGGCGGTCAGGCCAACCCAATCCATCGTGTCCACGTAAGGTATGCTGCTGTTCGGTCCATTGGGGTTGTTACTGGTGTAATTGATAAGACGGCTGTAGGACGATCCGGACTGCAAGTTTCCGTAAGCAGAGAAATCGTCCGGCGATGTGGCATGACTCTGCAAAGCACTCACGACCTCGGAATACGACGGGCCAAGCCAACTCGACGAGGTCTGACCGATGATGCCGGGATCTAGTGCGGTAAAACCGATCTCGATGTTCAAGGTAATGTTGTCGCCGAGCCAAACATTCCACAAGTTGCCCGCTTGAACAAAGCCATTGATAGCGTCTTGTGATGTGCCAGGATCGGGTTCAAAATTGAAGTAGATCGCGCTGGCAGGAAAAGGACTGCACAGCAACGCGCCGGCTAAGAAAGGGCCGAGAAATCGGTTTGTCATGCCAAGTGCCTGAGCTTCTGGCGGTGTTGGTCAAACGGCAAGGACCGCCAAAGTGAATACTCAAGAAAACCAAACGCGGAAGCTACAAAAAGTGTGTTTTGCATCAACCGAGGAAAGTCGAGCGTCGTCATCCGTTCTGGTTTGGATAACTGCCCACGACCTTCACTAATGTGCTGTGGCGCTTTAACTCGGCGAGCGCCTTCTGAACGGAAGCATCGTCTGCGTGACCCTGAAGATCGGCGAAAAAAAACGCCGCGAGCGGTTTGTCCTTGAATGGGCGCGATTCGATGTTGATCAAGTTCACGCCGTGCTTGCGAAACGCGGCGAGGCTGTTTTCCAGCGCGCCAACACGGTTCGCACAGCAAAAGATGACGGAGGTGAAATCATTGCCCACCGGCGCGGCTGACTTGCGCCCAATCACGAAAAATCGCGCAACGATATGCGATGGATTGAGCGAGCCGGTCACAGCCAGCAGAATCTGGCCACAAATCTTCAGGTCGCTGTTCATCAGCAAATCGCAAACGTGCGTCGTTACACCGTCCGTGGAGTCCTCGATCGGCACCACGCCGCAGTCGGCCCGGCCCTTGGCCACCTCGCGAAACACGTTGGCTAACGTTGGCTGATACTTGTAGGTGACACTGCCGCCGAACTTCTGCCGGGCCGCGCTGTCGGTGAAACTCCCGCGGGTGCCAAAAACGGAAATCATCACGTTCTTCTGTAACGCCAGTGACGCGCTCATGACTTCGCGCCAGATGGCTCGCAGCGAGCGCACGCTCAACGGCCCGCGATTGCTGGTCGTGACGCGTTTAAGCACGTCTTCTTCGCGCTCCGGGGCATAGACCTCTTCGCCCAGCCGCCGCTTGACTTTGCCGATCTCGCCGGCAACCTCCGTGCGCTCGTTCAGCAGTTTGACCAACCGCGCGTCCAGCGTGTCTATCCGTTTGCGGAGTTTCTGGATGCTCATGACGTTGTTTCCGGGGAAGCCGGCGCTGTCTCTGGAGTCGCGGCTGGCGCAGCTTGCGACGCCTCCACAGCGGGCTGGGCCACGGCGTCTTGCTGGCGTTTTGCCTCGATGCGGCGCAGTTCCTCGATCGCCGGCAGGTCAGTCAGATCGCGCAAGGCGAAATGTTCGAGGAACGATTGCGTTGTTCCATATTGTAACGGGCGGCCTGGCAGTTCGCTGCGGCCGGTGATCTTCACCAGTCCGCGCTCCAGCAGTGTCCGTAACACGCCGTCCACGTTCACGCCGCGCACGCTCTCCATCTCCACGCGCGTGATCGGTTGCCTATAGGCAATGATCGCCAAGGTTTCAAGCGCCGACGGCGAAAGCCGCGTCGGCCGGTCCACGTCCAGAAGTTTCTTCAACCACGGCCCATACTCCGGCCGGCTCACCAGTTGAAAACCGCCTGCGATCTCGGCAACGGTGAAGCTGCGCTCACTCTGGATGTAATCCACCTTCAGTTGCTCAATGGCGCCGGCGATTTCGGCCTCGCGGACCCGCTTCAGGGGCGCAGCCGTGGCGCCGCTCTTGTCCTCCGTCTCGCTCGTGAGCACGGAGCGGATTTCCTGCGGGCTGAGCGGCTTGTGGGCCGCGAACAATAACGCTTCGATAATGGATTTCAGGTTCATACGGCTGCTTTGACGATCTCGATTTCTCCAAAATGCGCCGACTGCTGGGCGCGCACCTGTTTCAGGCGGATCAACTCCAGCAACGCCAGAAACGTCGCCACGATCTCGGCGCGCGTGGCGGCGTGGTCGAACAGGTTGTGAAACTTGATGGAGCCTTTCTCGCCCAGCGTCCAGAGGATCTCTTCGATCTTGTCGGTGACGCTGTATGTCTCCTCAAAGATCTCGCGGAGGTTTTCCTTCTGCGCGACGCGCTTCAGCGTTTCGTTAAAGGCGTTGATGAGGTCAAAAATGCTCACGTCGCCCAGCTTCAATTCGCTGCCAGCGACTTCCGGTTCCGAGCCTTCATGCCGCGGAAACACACTCTCCTGCTCCAGCGCGCGATGGCCGAGGTATGAGGCGACATCCTTGAACTTCTTGTATTCAACGAGTTGGCGGATTAATGCCCAGCGCGGTTCCTCGCCCTCGTCTTCGTCCTGTGCCTGTTGCTCCGACCTCTCCTCGGCTGGCAACAGCATCCGGCTCTTGATGAGCATCAGCGTCGCTGCCATCACCAGGAACTCACCGGCGATGTCCAGGCTGAGCATACGCATTACTTGCAGATACTCCAGATACTGCTTGGTGATCTTCTCAATCGGGATGTCGTAGATGTCCACCTCGGTCTTCTTGATGAGGTAGAGCAGCAAATCGAGTGGCCCCTCGAAAATCTCAAGCCTGACTTTGTAATCGTTTTCGACCATGAGTCCCCTAACGCAATCCCACGGCCTGACGCACCGCAGCCATCGTCTTGTCTGCCTCCGCACGCGCACGCTCCGCGCCGTGGCGAAGCACGTTGTGAACGACATCCATGTTCTTCATCAGCTCCTGCCGCTTCTCGCGGGCGGGAGCGAAGTAAGCCCAAATCTTCTGGAGCAGCGCCTTCTTCACCTCGCCGTAGCCGAGACCGCCCTTGCGGAACCGCTCAGCCATCTCTGCCGCTTCCGCTGGCGTCGCAAACAGCTTGTAGAGCGCGTAGAGGTGCGATTTGTCCGGGTCCTTTGGCGACTCCATCGGCACCGAGTCGGTGACGATGTTCATGACCTTCTTCTTGAGCGCCTTCTCGTCGGTGAAAATCTCAATCGTGTTGTTGTAACTCTTCGACATCTTCTGGCCGTCGAGGCCGGGCACCGTAGCGACGTTGTCGCGTATCTCCGGCTCCGGGAGCTTCAGAAGCTCCGCGCCGCCGCCGTATTGCTGGTTGAACTTGATCGCGATGTCGCGCGTCACCTCCACGTGCTGTTTCTGGTCCTGGCCCACCGGCACCAGATCGCTGCGGTAAATCAAAATGTCGGCCGCCATCAACACCGGATAGGCGAAGAGCCCGTGATTGGGCGCGATGCCCTTGGCGGTCTTGTCTTTGTAGCTGTGGCACTTCTCCAGCAGCGACATTGGGGTGACGTTCGACAGAATCCACGCCAACTCGGTGTGCTGCGGCACGTCGCTCTGGCGGAAAAACACGGCGCGCGCCGGATCCAGCCCACACGCAAGGAAATCCAGCGCGACGTCCAGCACGTTCTGACGCAACGATATTGCGTCGCCCACGGACGTCAATGCATGGTAGTCCGCGATAAAATAAAAAGCCTCGCCGCGCGCTTGCAGTTCAATCGCCGGCTTCATCATGCCGAAATAGTTGCCGATATGCAGCGCGCCACTCGGTTGTATGCCTGAAAGTATCCGCATGTTCGTGTTCTGTTGCCGCGAGACGCTAACAACACGCCCCGGCGGAATCAACGGTTTTGTCCGCAATCGCACGGGTGAATGATGTTTAATACTGGAGTTGGGAGGAAAAATGGTGGGCGCGACAGGATTCGAACCTGTGACCCCTACCATGTCAAGGTAGTGCTCTAACCAACTGAGCTACGCGCCCGAAAGGCCGCGCACAGTAAACGCAGATGGCGGCCGTCGTCAACGGCTTTTCCGTCCTGCTCACGATGGCGGCGCGGCGAGGCTGAATTCGCCCTGCAAATACATCAGGTCGCCCGTGCGGTAAATCACGAGCATGCACGTCGAGCCGTGCACATCGCGAACGAAAATGCTGCCGTCAGATAGCGCGCGAACCAGTTCCGCCAAGGCGGTGGAAACACCTTTGCCGAAAAGGGCATCGGTCGGATACGGCCGCAAGAGAACGCCCTTTTTCTGGAGACGATCCACCGCCTCCGGAATGGTCGTGCAGTCTTTGATCAAGTTCTCAAGTTGTTCGCGAACGTTTGCCGTGCTCATTTCTTCTCCTTCAATCGTGCATCATGCAACCACAGCCGCCGCAGCGGCGCAATGCCTTTCTCGGCTCCATTTCCGGCTCCTTGAAGCCTCCCGACCAGCGCGGCAGTGGCGCCGAGGAAGAAAAGTTGTTGAAATCATCGGGGGTGCTGCCTATCGTTTGCGCGCTGTTGGCCAGGAAACCGGCCGGCGCCGCCCCTATCGTCTATCGGCTAGGACATTGGATTCTCAATCCAGTAAGCCGGGTTCGACTCCCGGTGGGGGCGCCAGCTTTCACCCCGACGCAGCGGTCGGGGTTTTTGCTATAGACATGTCAACGCATCGCGGCAAAATTCTTAGCGTCGGCGGGCACGGCGTGTTGCGCTCCATGGAGTTGCGCGAGCCGTTGGGCCGCGGCACGATGGGCACGGTCTATGTCGCGCGCGTCCACTCCGAGGCGCCGCCAGGAACGCCTTCGAGAATAGCCGTGCGCGTGCTCAGTTCGCGGTTTCATCGTGATCCTTCTTTCATGAGCCGGTTCTATGCGGACGCCACCGCCGCGAACCGGTTGCAGCATCCGAATTTGGTTCGTGTGCTCGAAGTCGCCGAGGTCAGCGGCCGGCACTGCATGGCAATGGAACTGGTGGAAGGGGACACGCTCGACAAGTTGCTGGCGCGCACGGGCAAGCTGGCCGAGCCGTCACTGATTGGCGTCGGCATCGCTGTAGCCGGCGCGCTGCGAACGGCGTGGTTGCAGGTGCGGTTGTTGCACCACGACATCCGGCCACAGAACATTTTCATGGCGGACGGCAACGTCGTGAAACTGGCCGACATCGGTCTGGCGCGCAACGTGACGAACGAGGCGGGACATTCATTGCCGCACGCGCCCGTCAGCGATCCTCACTACACCGCGCCGGAACTGACGATGGGTGCGCGAGCGCAAGATTGCCAGGGCGACATCTACGCGTTGGGGGCGACGCTCTATCATTTGGCGACCGGCAGGAAGTCGTTTGGCGATCTCACGGGGCCGAAGGTGTTCATGCAACAGCGCGAAGGCTGGCTGCCATGGGCCAGGGAACTGAACCCCGCGCTCTCACATGGCTTTTGCGCCATTCTGGAAAAAATGCTTGGCCGCGACCCGCACGACCGTTACATCGGTTACGAGGCGCTCATCGCCGACCTGAAAACGCTCAGCGAGGGCGGCAGGCCGTCGGCAGCGGCCATTGAACAGGGGAGATCGGTGATGGCGCGCTCGAAGCGACCGCCGGCTGCCGGTGCGGTGCCAGGGGCCACACCCAAGAAGCGCCCGGCGACTGCACGGCCCATCGTCGCTGCTACGTCGGCCGAGGCCGTGCAAATGGCGGCAAAAGTCCATCACCATCCGGCTTGGATGACCACGCCAGTCGTTATCGCAGCGTGGGTAATGGTATTTGTGCTGATCATTGCGTGTTTGCTGGCCTACGTGTATCGGGTCAACAAGCAGCAGCTGCTTGACGAAGATGCAGCTTCGTCTATGCACCAACGCCAGCTTGAAGACGCCGCCGACGCGGCTGCTACGAAGAAACTCGCGGACGCTGACGATTACGCAAAAAGGAATCCAAGCGATGTCGCGGGCATCGTGGACCGATATGAAAGGGTGGGCGAGTTTTACTTTACCACCACCGCTGGCCGTTCCGCGCAAGACGAGGCAAAGAAATGGAGGGCGAAGCTGCCAAAATGATTCCGCTTGCGACAAGTGTGGCTCCTTGCCTTTTGTGCGCAAGCTGATAGTGTAAATTGCAATGGCGACGAAGGAAGATCTGGTTCCCCTGCAAGTGCGTGTAGTGTTGCCCACCAGCAGCGGGTCGGCGGTATTCCTCAGCAATGAGGAAAAGACCTTCGTCATTTACGTGGATCAGAGCGTGGGCGCTGCCATCACGATGTTTATGCGCGGCATCCAGAAGGAACGGCCGCTGACACATGATCTGATTGGCTCGATGTTTACCGGTTTGGGCGTCCAACTCAGCCGCGTCGTCATCAACGACCTGAAGAATTCCACGTTCTTTGCGCAACTCTATCTGGTCTGCGAAAACGAACTGGGAAAGAAGATCCTTCAGGTGGACGCCCGCCCCAGCGATGGCATTGCGCTCGCGCTACAGGCCAAGTGCCCGATTTTTGTGGCTCGCCACGTTTTCGACGTGGTGGATGACATGTCGGAGGTGCTTCGCAAGATGAGCGAAGCCCAGAGCGAGGAAGAAGAAGGCGGCGGGGAAGAGAAGTAAGTGGCGTTTGTCACCACAAGTGGGACAAGCTTTCAAGCTTGGTCAACAACAGTTCCGTAGTGGCGGGCAAGCTTCAAAGCTCGCCACAGCTACGCAGGTGACGCGGCTTTCCGATGGGCGATTTGAAGCGCTGCCAGCGCGCAGCCTACTGTCATCAGCACCGCGCCAAACGCATACGGCACCCATTCCATCTGTGCGAACAGCCAGCCGCCGATCACCAGTCCCAGAATCCGCGCGATGCTCTCCAAGCTTTGTTCAAATCCGAGCAGACGGCCTTGTTCATCCGCAGCGGCTTCGTGGGAAATCAACGCGAGGATGGCGGGACCGTTCAAGCCGTTGCCCAAGCCGAGCAGTGCCAGCGCCGCCAGCATTGTCCAGAGCGAGTGCGCCGCCGGCAGCAGCGCCATACTCGCTGCGAACATCAACGCGCCCGTCGCCACCAGCCGCAGTTCGCCAAACCGCTTCACAAGCGGACCAATAAGCCCCCCTTGGACGATTGCCGCCATCAGCCCGATGAACGACATCAGCAGGCCGATTTTCCGAGGCGTGAACGCGAAGCGATGCTGGCCCAGCAGCGCGAACGTGCCGGTAAACAACGAAAAACTCAGCGTCGTAAAAAATACGATCCACAAGCAGTGGCCCAGCCGCGGGTGCCGGAACGCCCGGCCTGCGTAGGCCAGCGCCGACAGTTCGTTCGTCGCGGTGTCGCGTTTCGCCGCGCGCGGTGGAGCCGGCAGAAAAACAAGCGCCGACAGGGAGTTTGCCAGCGCCAGCCCTGCCGCGAGGAAATACGGCAGCGCTGGTTCATGCACCATCAGCACGCCGCCGATAGCCGGGCCGAGAACGTAGCCCAAGCCGATGCCTGCTCCGAGCACGCCCATGCCTTTGGCGCGGTTCTCCGGCGTCGTTACGTCGGCGATGTAACTTTTTGCCGCCGAGATGCTGCCGCCGGTCACACCGCCGAGCACGCGCGCAACAAACAACCACGCGAGCGTTTTCGCCGCGCCCAGCAGCGTAAACGATACCGCCGAGCCGACGAGGGCGGCAATAAGCACTGGCCGCCGCCCAATGCGGTCCGAGAGCCTGCCGAGCATGGGCGCGCAGAGCGCCTGTGCGATGAGGTAGGACGCGAGCAACCAGCCAATCACAGCCGCGTTCGCGCCAAACTTCTCCGCGTAGAGCGGTAGCAGTGGGATGACGATGCCGAAGCCGAGCATGTCAATGAAGACGGTCAGAAAGATGATGAGCAGCGAGCGTTTGTTCATAGGGCAAAACCATTTGCGAAAACAAGCAACGTTAGCGGAGCCTTGGGACTGACGCAAAGAGGTTTTTGTTGCGGTTGTCGTTGTGGCACCTAACGCTTGATTCGACCGGAGGGCGCAGTTATGGTGCGCGTGTCAGGTCGCGCCGTAAGACGGTGCGACAACCGGTTGTCGCCAGAGAAAGGCAGTATGTTTAGAAAACGCATCGTTATTGGAATTGTGGTCGGGTTGCTGAGCGCGAACCTGGTCGTTGGGTTCAAGGCTTATCAGGAGGCCGTCGCCGCCACGGACAATAAGGACGACGCCTACTCGCAGGCGGCGTTGGTCACTTACGTCATGGAGTTGATCCGTCAGGATTACGTGGACGGTGGAAAGCTGAGCTATCAGGACATGGCTTACGGCGCCTTGAAGGGAATGCTCGGCTCGCTCGACCCGCACAGCCAGTTCATGGACAACCGGGGTTACAAGGAGATGAAGAGCGAGACCGACGGCCAGTTTGGCGGCCTTGGCATACAGGTTGGCCTGAAGGACGGCATTCTGACCGTCATCGCTCCGATCGAGGACACGCCGGCGTCGCGTGTTGGTTTGTTGGCGGGCGACAAAATCGTCAGGATTGAGGGCAAGTCCACGGAGAAACTTTCCGTCCAGGACGCCGTGCACAGACTTCGCGGTGAGCCGGGCACAAAGGTCACGATCACCATCATGCGACCGAAGTCGCGCGAGATGAAGGAATACACACTGACCCGCGCGATCATTCCCGTGGAAAGCGTGAAGGATCTCAACGGTCGGACCGTGAAGTCGGCAAAGGGTTTCCCCTTCGTGGATGACAAGATCGGTTACGTCCGCCTCACGCAGTTCAACGAGCCGACGGCGGACGAGTTGGAAGCGGCGCTGAAGAAGCTGGAGGGCAATGGCATGGAGGGACTGGTGCTGGACTTGCGGAACAACCCCGGCGGCTTGCTGGTGGGCGCGCGCGATGTCGCCAGTAAGTTTCTGCCGAAAGGCCAATTGATCGTTTATACCGAGGGCCGGCAAAAGTCCCAGAAGCAGGAATACTTCGCCACGGGCAAGGATCGTCATCCGAATTATCCGATGGTCATTCTGGTCAACGGCGGCAGCGCCAGCGCCAGCGAGATCGTCGCGGGCGCGTTGCAGGATCTGAAACGCGCGATTGTTGTCGGCGAGCAGAGCTTCGGCAAGGGCAGTGTGCAGAGCATCATTGAGTTGCCCGACAAATCCGCCGTGCGGCTGACGACGGCGAAATACTACACGCCCAGCAAGCGCGTCATCCACGAGAAGGGCATCACGCCCGACATTCTTGTGGCGGTTTCCGAAGAAGACGAAATGAAGCTGGCCATGCAACGCAACCGGCCGCCCGACGCCGAGCCGGACAAACCGGAAGCGATGGTGCGCGACATTCAGCTTGAGCGTGCGGTGGACGTGCTCAAGGGCATCAAAGTCTTCACGAAACAAACCAAGAAGAGCATCGTCGCCGCGAGCGCCAGGTAAGCGGCGATCGCCGCGCGGCTCACAAGCGGACTCACCATGAGAGATCGTCAGCTGGAGCGGGAAGTTGACACGTTGGACGATTTTCTCGAACGCTGGCAGAAGCTTGGCTGCTACTTTCAACGCGCCCAGTTGGGCCGTGCGCCTACCGAGGCGCAAGAGGAGGAGTTCCTCGTGTTGAAAGGTGAAATGGCTCAGGATTACCAATTCCTCATGACGGCGACGGGAAACGAGCGGGAACCGGGCGACCAGACGGTGGAGATATTGGGGGTGGTTGTATCGCTGCGACGATTGAACGAACTCGGCGAAGCGGAGGTGCGGGCGCTGGAGATGGCCTGGCACCATAGCTACATTGTTCTGCAAGGCCTGCTGGGGCGGTTGAAGGCACGGAAACTTCAACTTGCTTCCGTCAACGTCGTTGGCTATTACATCGGCAGGGTTTTACGAAATCCCGTGGTCATCCTGCTCTTGTTGGGCACGATGATCGCCTCGGTGCTGTGGTGGATGAACTTCACACAGACCGGCCCGGATAAACTGATTGAACCGCGCGGCCCACGACCGGCACAAACGGAGAAAGCCACTGGCTTATGAGTGCGACTGACAAACCAAATCTGACCAAACGAGAGATCGCTTCGCGCATCAGCGATGCGACAGAACTGCAACAGCAGGACGTGTCCGCCATCGTCCAGAAGACTCTGGACACCATCGTGGACGCGCTTGCCGAGGGCCGCAACGTTGAGTTGCGCAACTTCGGCGTCTTTGAGGTGAAGTTCCGCCGCGCGCGCATTGGCCGCAATCCCAACAACCCCACGCAGACCGTCCAGATTCCGCCGCGCGCGGTGGTGAAGTTCAAGCCCGGCAAGATTATGGGCGAGCGTGTCGAGAAACTGACGAAGCCGGCGGCGTGAACTGTCTGGTAATTCGTGACTCGTAATCTGTGATTCGTCGCACGCTTTGGTGATCTACGAATTACGCCTTACGGATTACGAATCTCCAGCCCCGAACCACCATGTCGTTTCAACCGCTACCAGGCTTCCGCGACTTTTACCCGGACGATTGTGCGCTGCGCAACTACGTCTTCGGCAAATGGCGGGACGCCGCGCGGCGCTACGGCTTCCGCGAATACGACGGCCCGCCGCTGGAGCCATTGGAGCTTTATACGGTCAAGAGCGGCGACGAGATCGTCGGCCAGCTCTACAACTTCACCGACAAGGGCGAGCGCGCCGTCTCGCTGCGGCCGGAACTGACCCCCACGTTCGCGCGGATGGTCGGTGCACGGCAGCGCGACTACAAGAAGCCGATGAAGTGGTTTGCCATCCCGCAGCTCTTCCGCTACGAGCGGCAGCAGCGCGGCCGGTTGCGCGAACACTTCCAATTAAACGCCGACATTGTCGGTGAGAAAGATGTCGCCGCCGATGTCGAGTTGGTGGCGTTGCTGGTGGACGTGCTGCGCAGCTTTGGCCTGACGCATGAGGATTTTGTCGTGCGTGTCAGCGACCGGCGCGTCTGGAGCGGGTTTCTGCGCGGCTTGGGCATCGCCGACGAGCAGCATCCGGCCGTCTTTGGCATCGTGGACAAGATCGAGCGCAGCGAGGCGACCGTTACGCAGAAGAAGTTTGACGCGCTTGGCGTTCCGGTAGACGCGGCAGCCGCGATTCTCAAGTTTGCAGACACGGGCATGTTTGAGAAGGAAACGCCAGCCGAGATGGCGACGCTGCAACGGTTCTTCGACCTGATGGCGCACAAGGGTCTCGGCGAGTTCCTGAAGTTCGACCCGAAGATCGTGCGCGGGCTGGCCTACTACACCGGCATCGTTTTCGAGGCGTTCGACAAGAAGGGCGAACTGCGCGCCATCGCCGGCGGCGGTCGCTACGACAATCTGCTGCAACTCGTCAGCGGCGTGGACATGCCCGCGCTCGGTTTCGGCATGGGCGACGTGGTGCTGTGCGAGCTGTTGAAGGAGCGGAAGCTGCTGCCGAAGCTGGAAAGTCGGCTCGACGCCTACGTAGTCATCGCAAAAGAGGAACTGCGGCCACAGGCGTTGAAGCTCGTGCGCGACCTGCGTGACGCCGGACTGGCCTGCGACTATCCGCTGGTGGCGGCGAAGGTCGGCAAACAATTTGAAGCCGCTTCGGCAGCCGGCGCGAAGTTTGCCGTCGTCATCGGCGACGAATGGGCGCAAGGGCAGGCGACAGTGAAGACGCTGGCGACGCGTGAGGAAGCGAAGATGGAAGTGGCGCGGTTGGCGGAGAGGTTGAAGGAGTGAAGGAGTGGTGGAGTATTGGAGTGAGGGAAGGAATCTGTAACCCAACACTCCAGCACTCCAATACCCCAATACTTCAAAGTTTATGAAACGGACTCATCATTGCGGACAATTACGGCTGACGGACGAGCACCAGCAAGTGACGCTGACCGGCTGGGTGCAGACCCGGCGCGACCACGGCGGCATCGTGTTCATTGACCTGCGCGACCGCGAAGGGCTGACGCAGGTTGTTTTCGATCCTCAATACAACCCCGCCGCCGCCGAGGCGTCGCACGCGTTGCGTTCGGAGTTCTGCATCTGCATCCGCGGCCGCGTCCGGCCGCGGCCCGAAGGCACCATCAACTCGAAGCTGCCGACCGGCGAGATCGAAGTTATTGCCGACCATCTCGAAGTGTTCAATGCCGCCGAGACACCGCCGTTCGAGGTCAGCGACGACACGCAGACCAGCGAAGACTTGCGCCTGCAATACCGCTACCTCGACCTGCGCCGGCCCTCGATGTTCCGCAACCTGCGCCTCCGTCATCAGGTGACGAAGGCGGTGCGCGATTACTTCGACGAACTGGCCTTCCTCGAGGTTGAGACGCCGATGCTCTTCAAGAGCACGCCCGAAGGCGCGCGCGAGTATCTCGTCGCGTCGCGGCTCTTCCCTGGCAAGTTTTACGCCCTCCCCCAGTCGCCGCAGCAGTTCAAGCAACTGCTGATGGTCGCGGGCGTCGAGCGCTATTTCCAGATGGCCCGTTGCTTCCGCGATGAGGACTTGCGAGCCGACCGGCAGCCGGAGTTCACGCAGATTGACGTGGAGATGAGTTTTATTGACCGCGAGGACATCTACCGCTTGATGGAGGGCTTGATGGCGCGCGTCTGGAAGACGGCGCTCGGTCGCGACATTCCGACGCCGTTCCCGCGCATGACGTTCACCGATGCGATGAACCGCTTCGGCAGCGACAAGCCCGACACGCGCTTCGGGATGGAGATGGCGGATTTCACCGACGACTTCCGCGCCAGCGCGTTCAAGGTCTTCCGTTCCGTCATTGACGGTGGCGGTGTCGTGAAGGCGATGAACGCCAAGGGTTTCGCCTGCGCCACGCAGGGTCAGATCGAGGCGCTCACCGAGGCCGCCAAGAGCTTCGGCGCCAAGGGCCTCGCTTGGATCAAGGTCGAGGGCGGCAAGTGGAACTCGCCCATCGTGAAGTTCTTTACCGATGCCGAGAGAGCCGCGCTGGCGAGCCGGTTGGAAGTGACCGAAGGCGACCTCATCCTCTTCGCCGCCGACCAGTGGACCAACGCCTGCGAAATCCTCGGCCGCATCCGCCTGCTCTGCGCGCAATATCTCCAGCAACTCGGCAAGCTCACGATCCCGGCGGACCGCTACGACTTCCTGTGGGTGGTTGATTTCCCGCTGCTCACGTTCGACAAGGAACAGGGGCGCTGGATGAGCAGCCATCATCCGTTCACCGCGCCGGTGGCGGAGGACGCGGCGCTCCTCGACACCGACACCCATCGCGTGCGCGGCCAGCACTACGACCTCGTCCTCAACGGCAGCGAGATCGGCGGCGGCAGCATCCGCATCCACCAGCCCGACCTCCAGCAGAAGGTGTTCGATGTTTGCGAAATCCCGCGCGACGTGGCCGAGAGCCGTTTTGGCTACTTCATCAAGGCCTTCCGCTACGGCACGCCCCCGCACGGTGGCATCGCCCTCGGCTTCGACCGCATCATGGCGACGCTCGTCGGCAGCCCCAGCATTCGCGACGTGATCGCCTTCCCGAAAACCGCCAAAGCCACCGACCTGATGACCCAATCCCCCGGCGACGTGACGGCGCGCCAGTTGAAAGACCTCCACATCCGCGTCGTCGGCGACGAGGCGAAGCCACAGGCGTAACGCAGCGCGAGAATTCCGTCAGGCTTAGCGCTAGCTTATTTTCAATTGGTGATTTTCACCATGACCGGGTTGGTAAGCAATGGATGCGCCCACGTCTGCGCTCGCCAACCGCAGGCCACTTTGGTAGGAAAAGAGAATGTGGTGGAGCTATTTATAAGCGATTCTGCCAAGAGCAGAGTTCGTGGATGCATTCAGGATTTGTGGCGTTTCGTTAATGATGAAATAACCTTTTTCCGCAAAGGCAAAACATGACCAGACACGATTCATCCCAAGCAACCGGATTTGGAGTGCCGGATCCTCCAAAACCAAACACCCAGGCGATTAGTTGGTTTTATGGCGAATTCAAGAAAGAGGCCCTTCAGTTGGATCCGAAGTATCAGCGCAATCCGATTTGGTCAATTGGCCAGAAGTGTTTTCTGATTGATAGCATTATATCAGGATGTCCCTTGCCTCAGGTCTTTTTGAACATCAAAATTGAGGGAGCAGGCTTGAGCAGGAAGACCATGTATGAAGTGGTTGACGGCCAACAGCGACTGAGAGCAGTTTTGGAATTCCTAAGTGACGATTGGCCCCTCATCTCAACAACGGCAAAATCGTATCCGGTTTCGGAAGCTTACAAGCCCCAAATCGGAAAGAAGTATTCAGAATTACCCCCAGCCCTTCAGGAGTTGATTTGGAATTACCCTTTAGCCGTTCAAGAACTACGTGGTTGGACGGATCTGCAAATTCGCGCCCTTTTTCGCAGGTTAAACTACGTGGTTGAGAAGTTAAATGCGCAGGAGCTCCGCCATTCTCAGTATTTTGGTGAGTTCGTGAATGTCGTTGAGAAACTGGCCGACGAACCGTTCTGGGACGAGATCGCTCTGTTTACCCGCCGTGATTCGCAACGGATGAAGGATATTGAGTTCATTAGTGAGTTGTTCGTGGTCGTGATTGATGGCATCCAAGATCAACAGAAGACGCTCGATCGATTTTATGCTGATTACGATGTCGTGTTTCCTAAGAAACACAGTCATGTTTCAAAGTTTCGACAGACGCTTGAATCGCTCAGGACCATAGAGGACGTTGTCAAAAATACACGTTTCTTGAAGAAAGCAGACTTCTACGCGCTCTTTGCGGCGACTGTTAAGTTGAACCGAGATCAAGATGCTACGCGAAATTTGAGTCATTCAGCGGCCAAGCTTAAACAGCTCTCAGATCAACTGGAACAGCCTCCCGCCACCTTGGGCGGGGAGGCAGCGAGATACTATACAACGGTCATTGAAGGCCCCAATAAACTAGCAAAGCGTTTGGAACGGACTCAAATACTCGAGGGTTTACTTGAGCCATAGGAGGCGTTTGTGAAACGGAGCGAGTGCGTCAAAGCAAATTTCAAGCGGCGTCTATCGAAAGCCATCAAGTGTCACGCAGAACTGATGTTGGCTGTCCATAACAAGCTTAATCAAGCCGCGCTCGAGACGATGCTCGTGGAACAGTTCGTCATGCTTTCATCGGTCCAATGGGAATCTTTCCTGAACGATCTCATCATTGCTTATGTCTTGATGCGACCGGGCACAGCCTTGCAGAGTTTGGAGCAGAGGATTGAGAAGTCGGTGCAAGGGAAGTTTGGAACACAGGCTGTGAGTTGCTTGACTTTTAAGGTTAGGAAACCGGTTACGCGACAGCGAATCGCTGGGCTATTGGATCCAAAGGATTGGAATATCACCGTCGGGTCTGGCGAAGAACTCTCGACAAAGGCAAACGATCTTCTATCAGCCGAATTTGCCAAGAGGTTTTCGCTCGATAAGGATGACGCCCAATTCATCGAGTTTGGAGTTGCTCTTAGGAATTTCCTTGGTCACCGAAGCGATGGGGCACGAGCAGAGCTCAAGGCGGCGATCCAGTCTTTATCCGAACCAAAGAATGTTTGCTTTAGAGCCGTCAAGTTGGGTGATGTTGGGACCTACCTCAAGGCGAAAACTCCCGCCGGAATAACCCGCGCTGTTGCATGTGCCACGCGCCTAATGGAGATCGCAGAAAAGCTTTAGTTCTACACACCTGTTGTGGTTTGACTGTCTAAAAATAGCCACTGGGTAGCTCCGACGGGCCTTGATGCTGGCAAAAATCGCCTTGGAACGTCAAAAATACGGTTTTTTGACAAAAACAGCCCTTTTGGACGGCCGGCAGCAACCTTTCCCGCCTCTGACAAGGTAAGGTTAGGCTCTGACAAGGTAAGGTCAGGCTCTGA
>JAPLTX010000045.1:0-18834 GCA_026397915.1 Verrucomicrobiota bacterium | reverse complement strand
AGGCTCTGACAAGGTAAGGTCAGGCTCTGACAAGGTAAGGTCAGGCTCTGACAAGGTAAGGTCAGGCTCTGACAAGGTAAGGTCAGGCTCTGACAAGGTAAGGTCAGGCTCTGACAAGGTAAGGTCCGCGACGGATAAGACCAAGTCCAAGGCGGATAAAACATCTTCCGAGGCGGAAAAGGTTAAGTCCGAGGCTCCAAAGGTATCTTCCAGGACGGACAATCCCTTGTTCGAGATGGAGAAGCCAAAATCCGTGCTGCCAAAGCCAAAATCTGGGCCGGAGAAGCTCGTCTCCGAGCCGGACAAGAGCTTATCCGGGGCGAAGAAGACCTTCTGCCGGCTGGAGAAATCCGTATCCTTGACGGCCAGACCTTTGGGCGTTCCGGGGAGGGTTCTTCCCGTCGCGGGAAGACTCATCGGATCGGCGGAGCAGGGGGGTTGGTTGGTTCTCCCTTTGGTTCAGAATCCTTCGTGCTTCGTCATTCCTATCGGAACAAACGCCACCACGGCTCGCGTCCCTGATGTTGCATGCGGCGCTTCGCTTTGTGGAGCGCTTCCGACGTCTCCTCGGGTGCAGGGCTTTGGCCGTTCTCGCTGAGTAGGAACGCCATATCCGCCATGGATTGGCTTGCGAGATCCTCAGGTTCAGAAATCGCCAGCGGGCGGCCAAGATTGATTGATTGTGTGACACGCGGCGAAAACGGAATGACACTGTTCAGAGGGTGCTTGAGAGCGGATTCTATTTCTTTTCGGTCCAACGCATCGCGGTCGTGGCGCTCGTTCAACACAGAGTGAATGCGATCCTCAGGATAATTCATTAACTGAAACGCCTCCGCTACAGCCGTCTGAGCCGTCAACGAAGCAACGTCAGATGCCATGACCGGGAGGACAACATTCGATTCATCCAAGGCTGCCACGGTAGATTCTTGAAGGTCATGAGGCAAGTCCACCACGATGTGAGTATGGCGGTCACGCAACAGAGTCAGCATCCGGGCTACTTTCTTCCCGGTGAGCAACTGGTTGTTGTGCGCTATGCGCGGCGCCGGCAACAGCTTGATGCCACTGGAGTGAGACATCAGCAAGCTGTCCACCATGTATTCGTCAATCGTTTCAGCCTCCACCTGGACCATTGCACTCCAATTGTGTTGGGGCACCAAGTCTAACATCATCGAACAAAGGCCCGCTTGCGAAACAAGATCCACCAAGACAGTAGGCTTTCCACGCAACTGGAACAAATGGATCGCCAGGTTGACCGCGAGCGTGCTCACACCTGCGCCACCCCGCAGAGAGAAGGCGCTAAAAATCCTGCTTCCGGACGAGGATATTATGGCGCGCTTTGACTGCGATGCGGAGCGATTCAGCAACGCACGGACCCGCGCACAGAGTTCCGCAGGCTCATAAGGCTTCGTCAGATAGTCGTCAGCACCCGCCTCGAACGCCGCGATCTTCTTGTCTCGTGAATCCTGTCTTGTGAGGACCACGATTGGTATATCAGTTGTTTCGGGGTCACGGCGCAAACGCCGGCAGACTTCAAAACCATCCACATCGGGCAACGCTAGATCCAGGATAATCAGATCCGGGCGCCCTTCACTGATTCGCTTTAGCGCCCCTGTCCAGTTGTTGGTTCCTGCCACCATCCACCCACCATTGGACGCAGCCTTTGTAGTCTCTTCCAAGTCAATGGTGTTATCATCAATGATCAGAATAAGCGTTTTCATTTCTCGGTTCCTGCGTATCTACCTCACTATTTAGGCCCTGTAATTGTTCGAGCGTCATGTTTTCGCCGGGAAAGAGCAAAACCATCGGCGCAAACAATAAGCCCGAATGTTACAGACATGCAGCATGAATGTTCCTCGTATCCTGCTGCGTGGTCGTGTAGGGCTAAAGCACGCAGGGCCGTAGTCTTCTTTCCAGCAATCACAAATAATATTACGCCATGCAGACTCTGAGTCGCATGGATAGAATCAGCGCGTGTTACGGGCGAACCGAAAGGGGACCGAGTTCTCCGGACGCGAGTCTTCCATGTGTTCATGGTGGCGGTGGGCGTGGCGACGACTTCAAGCCTCACGCAACGGTGCGCGACCCGAAGGCAATGCTCGACGGCTATACTTCCGGCCAGCGGGTGAAGGTGCGGGTCGTCGCCGCCAACAAATCCGGCGAGGCGCGGCCGAGCGCGGAGGCGGAGATTGTGGTGGGATGATCGCAGCTTGCGACTTCGTCGAGGGATTGTAAGCGCACTGTTTCCGGTCAGGGATAGGCGTGTTGACAATGTTAGGGGGATAGGGGAGTTTTCGGCTCGGCAAGAACAGTCAAGGATGGCTGAACTGATTACGAATCATTAACGGTGCTGAGATACAGGAGGTCCATGAATACGCGCGCGTGGGTTCTTGTGTGGGCGGTCCTTGCGACCGGATTGGAATCATTCGCGGACGGAGAGAAGCCGTCGGGCGCAGGGGCGAACCCATCGGGCCAGCTTCCGGCTGCTGGCGACAAAGGCCCAACAAAGGCCGACCCAGCAACATCACCGGGTGCGAAGGATGCTTCTGTCGTGGATGGTTTCTGGGAGGACTTTGCTTACGCGAAGAAAGTGGAGGAGATGGCAAGGAAGGCTGAGAAGAAGGTGGAGGAGCTCGAGCGGGGCAAAGAGTTTCTGGAACGCGGCGTTCTGGAGAAGGCGAAGCGGGAAGCCCAGAGGTTGCGGGATGAGTATGATGAGGCGCTTGACGGTATTGCGGACTACGAGGGCATATGGTTGTTCATGAGGCCCGGCGATGGAAACGCCGCGCTCGGCGGCGCCTTCGTCAGGGCAAACGAGACGGAGAAGGTGAAAGAGGCCAAGCGCGAGGAGAAGGCTGCCGAGAACGCGGCCAGACAGGCCGACCAGGACGAGAAGGAGCTTATCAAGAAAGCGGATGAGCTGACAGCCGCGGGCAAGACCAAGGAAGCGAAGGAAGTGAGAGACCGGATTCCCGCAGCGACGGAGAAAGCCGAGCAAACGGATAAAGCCTTCCACAAAGCCTACGACGACCATAACCGGGCGTTGTTCGAGGAACTGAAGCGCGCCGAGGCAGCTGGCAAGCTGCCGCCCCCCAGCAACGCGCGTTTCAAGGCCAGCCCGGATCCGAAGGCCAACGAACCGTTCGGCGGCCTGAAGCTGCACGGCGACAGCAGCTACGTGCCCGGTGCGGGGCCAGGCGGGCCGATCGGTTTGAAGACAACACTCAGTCCGGAGGTAGGCGCCGCCAGTCAGGACAACGTGGGTATGCAGGGAACGAATCCGTTGCAGCCACGCATTTTTTACCTGCCTGTTCCGAGTGCCGGTCCGGGTTGGGGTGGTGCAGGCGGCTATGACATGCCTTTCTCCGGCGGCAAGCGATCGGATAGGCCAGCCTCGGCGCATCCTGCAGGTTGCACCTGCAAGCAATGCACTGGCAAGTAAGCCGCGCCCGCTGAATCGTAGCCCGCGACTCCGTCGCGGGAATGAGGATTATGATTTCCCGCCACGGAGTGGCGGGCTACGATGCCGCCTCATGAGCAAGCTCGCACAGATTCTTGGTGTTGCCTTGGCCACGGTGTTTAGCATCAGCTTAGCCTTCGCTGCGGACACCACTCGCGACTTGAACTGGCCGCAATGGCGCGGGCCGCTGGCCAATGGCGTCGCGCCGCGCGGCAACCCGCCGATCGAGTGGAGCGAGACGAAGAATGTGCAGTGGAAGGTTTCATTGCCGGGACGCGGCACGTCCACACCGATCGTTTGGGAAGACCAAGTGTTTATTCTGACGGCGATCCCGACCGGACGAAAAGTCGCAGTCAAACCCGACGCCGTTCCGCCCGGTCCGAATGCGCACATGGTGGATCCGCCGAGTGAAGTGCAGCGGTTCACGGTGATGGCGTTGGATCGCGCGACGGGAAAGGTTCGTTGGCAGCAAACGGCGCGCGAGAAGGTGCCGCACGAAGGCTACCATCGCGATCACGGTTATGCTTCGGGGTCGCCGGTCACAGACGGCCAGTATCTCGTCGCCTACTTCGGATCGAACGGCCTGTTCTGCTACGACCTCACAGGGCGTTTGCTCTGGCAAAAAGACCTCGGTCTTCAGCGGACGCGCTACGGCTACGGGGAAGGCACTTCGCCGGCGTTGCACGGGACCACGGTGGTGATCCTCTGGGACCATGAGGGCGAGGATTTCATCGTAGCACTCGATGTCCGCGATGGAAGAGAACTGTGGCGACAAAAGCGCGACGAGCCGACCGGCTGGAGCACGCCGCTGGTCGTCGAGCACGAGGGATGCCGGCAGGTTGTGGTCAACGGCATGAACAAGGTTCGCAGCTACGACCTGTCCACGGGCGAGTTGCTCTGGCAATGCGCCGGCACGACGCTCAACGCCATTCCGTCACCGGTGGCAGGACAGGGACTGGTCTTCGTCACCAGCGGGTTTCATGGTAACGCGCTTTACGCCATACGTCCCGGCAGTCATGGCGACATCACGGGCACATCGGCGGTGGCGTGGCTCCGGCGGAAACACACGCCTTATGTGCCGTCGCCGCTGCTTTATGGGAACCTGCTCTACGTGCCCTCATGGAACAACGCCGTGCTTTCCATCATTGAAGCTTCCACTGGGAACCCGCTGGTCGAAGCGCAACGCATTGAGGGCATACAGGGCGTCTATGCGTCGCCTGTTGGCGCGAACGATCGTGTCTATCTGGTCGGCCGCGACGGCAATGCGGCGGTCCTGCGGAAGTCAGGCAAGCTGGAGATACTGGCCCACAACCGCCTGGAGGAAGGCTTCGAAGCCTCGCCGGCTATCGCAGGGAACCAAATGTTCTTGCGAGGCAGACAGCATCTCTACTGCATATCGGAGAGCCGATGAGCGTCTGAACCGGTGCTAAACGTTTCCGCCGGGGACGACAAAGTCGAATTGGCCCATCGCGCGGAACTTGTTATAGCGCTGCTCCAACAAGGCTTCCGGCGTCATCGCGATCAGTTCGCGCAGATGGGTGAGTAGCGCGGCTTTCAGTGCGGTGGCGGCTTTGGCGGGGTCGCGGTGTGCACCGCCTAGCGGTTCGGGGATGATCTCTTCCACAAGTTTGAGGCCGAGGAGGTCTTTGGCGGTGAGCTTGAGGGCCTCGGCAGCCTTGGGCGTGGCGGCGCGGTCCTTCCAGAGAATCGCGGCGCAGCCTTCGGGGGAGATGACGGAGTAGTAGGCGTTCTCCATGATGAGGACGCGGTTGGCGATGCCGATGCCGAGCGCGCCGCCGCTACCGCCCTCGCCGATGACGGCGGCGACGATGGGCACGCGCAGTGCCATCATGTCGCGAAGGTTGGCGGCGATGGCCTCGGCAATATGTCGTTCCTCGGCGCCGACGCCGGGGTAGGCGCCGGGAGTGTCAATGAAGGTGACGATGGGGAGGCCAAACCGCTCAGCCATTTCCATCAGCCGCATCGCCTTCCGGTAACCTTCCGGGTGCGCGCAGCCGAAGTTGCGCATGATGTTTTCTTTGGTGTCGCGGCCCTTCTGCTGGCCGACGATGACGACGCGCACGTCGTCTATCGTGGCGAAACCGCCAACCATGGCGCGGTCGTCGCTGAAGCGCCGGTCGCCGTGCAACTCGACGAAGTCGGTGGCGATGGCGGCGAGGTAATCGAGGGTGTAAGGCCGTCTTGGATGGCGGGCAAGCTGGACGCGCTGCCATGCGGAGAGGTGCGTATAGACGTTCTGCTTGGTTTCCTCGACGGTTTTCTCCATCTCGGCGATCTGGTCGTGGAGGTCCACCTTTTGTTCGGTGGCCATTCGGCGCAACTCTTCCAGCTTCCGCTCCAGTTCGAGGATCGGCTTCTCGAAGTCGTAGGTGATGAGTTTGTGTCCGGTTGAACGCATGATTTACTCCGTCACTTGCACCGGCGTGCCGGCCGGCAGGATGATGAAAAGTTCCTCAACGTCTTCGTTGATCAGGCGGATGCAGCCCTGACTGGACTGGCGTCCGATGGTTTCCGGCTCCCATGTGCCGTGAATGCCGTAGTGTGGGATGTCGAGGGCGAGCCAGTATTTGCCGAGGACGTTTTCCTTGGAGCCGAACGGGATGGTCTGGCCGTCTTTCCACCAAGGCGGGTTCGCGATGCGGTCGGTGATTTTGAACGTGCCGACAGGCGTGGTGCTGTATTGGCCGGTGCCGCAGTGGTAGAGCTTGAAGAACTTGCCGTCGTCGCTGACGAGCAGCGTGTTCTGGCTCTTGCTAACGGCGACGGCGAACTTCGTCGGTGTCACGCGGAGCCGCTGCGCTGGCTGGATGATGGTTTCACGCAGGCCGTTGACCTTTTGGATGACCTCAATGTTGGTGTTGTGCATCTTCGCGATGCGGCCGAGGTTGTCACCGGGCTGCACGACGTAATCCACCTTTTCCGGCGCGGGCGCGGGCGTGAGCAGCAACTGCATGTTGACATCGCCGAGCGCCTTCTGGGCGTCCGTAACGAGTTGCGGCTCGCTACTGTGTGTCAGCAACTCCCGCAACGCGTCGCGAGCGTCTGCGAGCTTGCCGGCGTCGCGTAATGCCAACGCCTTCTCCAACGGCTCGCGATTGGGTTGCGAGGGCGCGGGTGTGGCGTGCGGGGCGGTCTTCGCGGGTGCCGCAGCGGCAGACTCCGACGGCGCAGCGGGTGCCGTGGCCGATGGCGCGGCGGTTTGCCTCAGACCGAGGCGGTAGCCGAGCAACGCCACGGCGACTATCACAATGAACAGGAGTGCGACTTTGACGCTTGATTTCATTTAGTTGACACCGGCTGCCGCAACATCGGCTTGGCGAATCTCGTCAGCCGGCCCGCGGCGATCCAGTAGCGCAGAGCGTAGTTTTTTCCGCCGCCGCCGGCAAGCCGGGATTTTATGGCAGCGGCAATGAGAGGCATTAGACTGGTGAAAGCGGAACGGTTTTGCAAACGGACAGGTAAACAGGGAAGACAGGAAGATGGGGAACGGTCGATGGCTACTTCTTCGTATCCGGCTCGACGGTGACACCGCTGCGCTTGAGGATGGTGCCTTCTTGATTACTGAGAGCAACCAGCGCCTTGTTGTAGTCGGCAATGGCCCGGAGTTCCGTCACGCGCGCATCGTTGAGGTCGCGCTGCATTTGCAGGACGGTGTAGGTGGTGGACGTGCCGGCCTTGAGTTTTTCGACTTCGGCAGCGTAGGACTCCTGACGCAGGCGCGTTGTGGCCTGGCTGGATGCAATCAGCTTGGCCTTGGCGCGCGCTTGGATGACCGCAAGCTCCACCCCGACCATGATGTTCTGCTCGGTCTTCTTCAACGACAACAAGGCCTGTTCGACGGCGAGCTTCCAGTGACGGTAATTGCCGCGGGCGGTGGTGTTGCCGAGTGGGACGGTGATCGTCAGGCCAGCGGACCAGGCGGGAAACTCGCGGTCGTGAACGGAATCGAAGTTTTTGCTGAGTTGCGAGAAGTCCTGGTCAAGACCGGCCTGATTGATCGCGTTGTAGCCGTAACTGGCCGCGAGGTCCACCTGCGGCAGAAGCGAGTTCTTGTAATACTTCAGGTGGATGTGGTTCGACTCCAGTTGCAGTTTGCTCTGCAAATACTCCGGCCGGTTGTCGAGACCCTGGCGGATGCTGTCGAGCGCGTCCAGCGGCATGGCCACAATGCTCGGACGATCCACCGGCACCAGCATCACTTCGCGAATGGACAGCATATCGCGACTAATGAGTTGTTTGTAAGTGACTTCACTTTCATTCCATTGCCGGATCGCATCAATCAAGTCCCCTTCGCGCTGCGACAGCTCAGCCTCCGCCTGCACGACATCCAGACGCGCCATCGTCCCGACCTCCATGCGTTTGCGGCTTTCTTCCAAAAAGCGTTTGGCCAGTTCCACCGACAGCTCCTTCACCTTCACGTTTTCGATGGCGTAATGCAGGTCGTAGTAAGCCTGTTTTACGTTCGACACCGTCTGCATGACGAGCTGGACGAACTGCTGGTAGGAAATATCCTGCGTCTTGCGGGCAATGCGGATCTGCGCGGTGTTCACGTCCCAGCCGAAGCCCTTCAGCAACGGCTGCGTCACGGTCGCGCCCATGAACATCGTCCACTGCGGACCGGCCGGGCTGGTAAACAGGCTGCTTTGTTGACGCGAGCCGTTAAAACCGAGCGTGTATTCCGTGCCGATGGGAGACAACCCCGTGAGGTTCTGCTGATATGAGTAGGTGCGGGTGTTTGCAGGAGCGATGGGAGTGAATGATGTTGAACTGAAGCCCGGTGGGCGAAGGTTTTCGCTCTCGCTGAGGGCCGTGACCCAATTGATATCGAAGATCCCCTCGGCAGCCTGCACGTCGGCGGCGCTGATGGCCGGGTTGAGACGCTGGATGCTGACGTCGAGGTTCTGCTGGATCGCCGATTGCACACCGTCGAGGACCGTCAGAAACCGTTTCGGGCGGTTCGAGTCCGCGGTGGCGGGCAACGTGATCTGAGACAGCAATGGTGGTGTCTTGGCCGGCTCCGCCGCTGACAACGTAGTGGCAAGCGCGAAGAGCACGGAAAGGTTGGCAGCAAAAAAGTTTCGCATTACGAAAGACTCCAGATTGGCGTCGAAGATAAGCAGTCCGCCAAGTGGTCGCAATCCAAATCTGTCGCTTGTGAGCGCGATGACTGCGATGTTGCCTAAACCTTGGCGTCGGGAAAACGCTCGCGCATGGTCTTGCGCAGACGGTCGGCTTCTTCGGGGCGCATCCGGTCGCGGGCAATAAGCCGTTCCACGCCATCGAGCAGGGCCATCCAATCCTCCAGCGGCGGCTGCGGGGTGAACTGCCATCTATCATAGCGCCCGCCGCGTGTGTAGAAGTTCCAGATGCTTCCGACGTGGTGGGCATAGAGTTCCACCTTCTCGCCGTCGGGCGTGCGTCGCTTCCAGCTAATGTCATTCTTGGGCATAAAGTTTGTTACGGCGCGGTCAGCCGCGGCAGGTTATGACGCGTTCAAGGCCGATTCTCAAGTCGGAAGCGTTGCTGATGGCGCGCTGCAAGCGCGACTTGCTAAGTTTGTATTGATGCGGTTGAACGACTGCCTATAATCCGAGGCAAAGAGCGCCGATGGCCAGGCAGCACGAGCCATGATTTAACATGAGCACCAATTGCAGCGCGGAGAACAGCGTCTGTCACGACATCTCTCGCCGGGACTTCCTTCGACTCGGAGCGGCGGGCGCTGTCGCGTTTGGTTTTCTCCATGAGGAGACACTTGCGCAGGCGGCCTGTATCGGCGCGCGGTGCGATTCCGTTATCCTGCTCTGGATGCAGGGAGGCATCTCGCATCTGGACACGTTCGATCCGAAGCCGAATGCGCCGGCGGATATCCGCGGGCCCTTCAAGGCGATCAGCACGAATGTTTCCGGCATTCAACTTTGCGAGCACTTGCCGCGCATGGCTCGCGTTGCCGATAAGATTGCGTTTGTCCGTTCGATGCACCACGCCGAAGGCGCGCACGAACGTGGCATGAGCTACATGCTCAGTGGTTGCAAGCCGCTGCCGGACATTAGCCAGCCGAGTCTTGGCGCGGTCATCACGGAGGCGCTCGGCTCGCGCGGCGCTGCGCCGCGCTCCATTAGCTTGTGCGGCAACGACTCTTTTCAACCCGGTTTGTGCGCTGCGTTTGACTCGGGTGCCGAATCGGCAAGAGTCCGGGAGGCTTATGGCAGTGGCGGACTAGGTCAGAAGTGTTTGGTCGCGCGGCGGCTTGTGGAAGCAGGCGCGCGCTTCGTCGCGGTGGAAGAGAACGGTTGGGATCATCACTTCCGTGCGTTCGACGCGTTGAAGAATCGTCTGCCGGCATTCGACCGGGCTGTCAGCGCGTTGATCGGCGATCTCGCCGACCGCGGCCTGCTGGACAGGACAATGGTGCTGTTTATCACCGAGTTTGGGCGTTCGCCACGTATCAACAACGAAGCCGGTCGTGAGCACCATTGCGGCGTTTTCTCCACGTTCCTTGCTGGCGGCGGCATCCGCGGCGGCCAGATCATTGGCGCGTCCGACGCGCAGGGCGAATCGGTGGTTGACAACCCTGTCACGCCTGAGGATTTGATTCGCACGGTGTATCACCAAATTGGCATAAACGTGGGCAGGAAATACGCGCAAAGCTCATTTGCTTGGCCGATGAACATCCTCAATGGTGGGCGAGTGATCAGCGAGGTGGTGTGATGACTTGCGTGGAAACACTCAAAGTTGCGCGTGAAAGCGCGCGTCCGCGGGCGCGGCTGCACTAGCGATCCACTTCCACATGTCAGCACAACGTATTCAAATTGCGACGTGTTGCGAATTTGCCGGCTTTGCTTGGCATGGGTTCTGCGCGGTTGTAAGCGGTGCTTGTAGCGCGGGAGCAACTCGGTTATTGGTTTGCGCCCCAAAGATGACGCACTACATGATATTTGCATGAACAGTCTCTGGAAGGTCTTTACGACGACGATCGGCAAGAAAGCCGTGATGGCCGGCACAGGTGGCGTGCTGCTCGCGTTTGCTGTCGTCCACATGGCGGGCAACCTGCAGATGTTTTTGGGCTGGGGAGACATCAATCACTATGCAGACTTTCTAAAGTCACACCGGGAAGCTCTTTGGCCGTTCCGAACGGTCTTAGCGACATGCTTACTGCTGCATGTGGCCACGGGTGTCTTCCTGACCCTAGACAACCGTCAGCGGCGTGGAACACCTTACGAAGTGAAGAAACTGGTGGGCGCCAGTTTCGGCTCACGCACAATGCTGATCAGCGGTTCGATCGTGTTGTGCTTTATCGTTTATCATCTGCTGCATTTCACGATGGGTGTGACGAACCCTGAGTATTTGACTTTCCAAGACAGTCAGGGCCGCGCGGATGTGTATAGAATGATCAAAACGGCCTTCTCCGGCTTGGCGATCGCAGGCTTTTATGTGCTTGGGGTCGGC
The DNA here is from genome assembly GCA_026397915.1 of Verrucomicrobiota bacterium. Taxonomy (GTDB): domain Bacteria; phylum Verrucomicrobiota; class Verrucomicrobiia; order CAIQCK01; family CAIQCK01; genus CAIQCK01. The sequence goes on along the minus strand of JAPLTX010000045.1, from coordinate 7,910 downwards.
GCGTTGGGCTTCCACCTCAGCCACGGTGTGCGGGCAATGGTAGAATCACTCGGTTTGCGAATGGAGACCTGGGCCAGCCGCATTGACAAGACTTCGATTGTGGTGGCGTGCCTCCTGTTCCTGGGGTTTGCCTCTGTTCCGTTGGCCGTGCTGATGGGAGTGCTGAAGTAACATGAAACTCAATGCCAACATCCCGTCCGGGCCGCTGGTCGAGAAGTGGACCCGTCACAAACACGAGGTGCGCCTCGTCAGTCCCGCCAACAAACGGAAGTATGACATCATCGTTGTAGGCACCGGGTTGGCCGGCGCGTCTGCTGCAGCCTCGTTGGCGGAACTGGGTTACAACGTCAAATCGTTCTGTGTTCAGGACAGCCCTCGGCGGGCGCACAGCGTGGCGGCGCAAGGCGGCATCAATGCCGCCAAGAACTACCGCAACGATGGCGACAACGTCTATCGGTTGTTCTACGACACCCTGAAAGGCGGCGACTTCCGCGCGCGTGAGGCCAACGTCTATCGCTTGGCGGAAGTCAGTGTTAATGTCATTGATCAGGCGGTGGCACAGGGCGTGCCGTTTGCGCGTGAATACAGCGGTTATCTCGCGACGCGATCCTTTGGCGGCGCACAGGTGTCGCGGACGTTCTACGCACGAGGTCAGACGGGGCAACAACTGCTGCTCGGCGCGTATCAGGCTCTCTCACATCAAATCAGCCTCGGCACGGTGAAGATGTTTCCGCGCCAGGAGATGCTGGAACTGATCATCGTCAACGGCCACGCCAAGGGCATCGTCGTGCGCGACCTTATCAGCGGGAAGATATCCTCGGTCATGGCCGACGCGGTGGTCCTCGCCAGCGGCGGTTACACGAACGTCTTCTGCCTCTGCACTTCCGGCGGCGCCTCCAACGTCACGGCCGCATGGCGCGCGCACCGCAAGGGCGCGCTGTTTGCCAACCCCTGCTTCACGCAGATTCACCCGACGTGCATCCCGGTGTCCGGCGATTACCAGAGCAAGTTGACGCTGATGTCGGAGTCGTTGCGAAATGACGGCCGCGTTTGGGTGCCGAAAAACGCCAAGGACAAGCGCCCGCCGCAGGACATTCCCGACGGCGAGCGCGACTACTACTTGGAACGCATTTACCCGACCTACGGCAACCTTGTTCCCCGCGACATCGCCAGTCGTGCCGCCAAGCGCGTCTGCGACGAAGGCCGCGGCGTGGGAGTAACCGGTTTGGGCGTCTATTTGGACTTCCGCGACGCCATCGCGCGGTTCGGTGAGAAAGTGGTAAAGGAACGTTATGGCAATCTCTTCGAGATGTATCGGGAGATAACGGCTGAGGATGCTTACAAGACGCCCATGCGGATCTATCCCGCTATCCACTATGCGATGGGCGGACTGTGGGTGGACTACAATCTGATGAGCAATTTGCCCGGTCTGTTCGTGGTCGGTGAGGCCAACTTCGCCGATCACGGCGCGAACCGCCTTGGTGCGAGCGCGTTGATGCAAGGCTTGTCGGACGGTTATTTCATCCTGCCTTACACCATCGGCGACTACTTGGCTCGCAATGGAGTGAAACGCCCATCGGCCGACGCGGCGGAGGCGAAGCAAGCCGAGCAGGAAACCGCGCAGCGCCTTAATAAATTGCTGTCCATCCACGGGAAGCGCACGCCAGTGGAGTTCCACAAGCAGCTTGGCAAAATCCTTTGGGAAAACTGTGGCATGGCGCGTCAGGAAGCGGGCCTGAAGACAGCGATCCAGCAGATCGCCGCCCTCCGCGATGAGTTCTGGCAGAACGTCATTGTTCCAGGCTCGCATCAAGACCTCAACATGGCCCTCGAACGCGCCGGTCGCGTGGCCGACTTCCTCGAGCTTGGCGAGTTGATCTGCCTTGATGCGCTGACACGGGCGGAATCCTGCGGTTGCCATTTCCGGACAGAGTTTCAGACGCCGGAAGGCGAATGCCTCCGTAATGACGCCGACTATGCCTACGTCGCGGCGTGGGAATTCGGCGGCGTCGGCAAACCGTCCCAGCTTCACAAAGAACCGCTGGTTTACGAAGAGGCGCATATGGCCCAAAGGAGCTACAAGTAATGAAAGTTACTGTTCGCGTGTGGCGCCAAAAGAACCCGCAGAGCCTCGGCGGCTTCGTTGAGTATGAGGTCAAGGACGTCTCGCCGGCCACGTCCTTCCTCGAAATGCTCGACGTGCTCAACGAGCAACTCATCAAGCAAAGCAAAGAACCGGTGCATTTCGACAGCGATTGCCGCGAAGGCATTTGCGGCATGTGCTCGTGCATGATCAACGGCGAAGCCCACGGACCCGAAAACAAGGTAACCACCTGTCAGACCTACATGCGCAGCTTCAAGGATGGCGACGTCATCACCGTCGAGCCGTTCCGCGCCAAGGCATTCCCGCTCGTCAAGGACCTTGTTGTGGATCGCAGCGCGTTTGACCGCATCATCCAAGCGGGCGGTTTCATTTCCGTGACGGCTGGGTCCGCGCCAGAAGCCAACACCGTCCCGCTGTCGAAGTATCATTCCGACTTGGCGATGGACGCGGCGGCGTGCATCGGCTGCGGCGCGTGCGTCGCTGCGTGCAAGAACGCTTCAGCCAATCTTTTCGTTGCCGCCAAAGTCGCCCACCTCAACCTTCTGCCTCAAGGCGCGCCGGAAAAAGACCCGCGCGTGCTCGCCATGGTCGAGGCAATGACGAAAGAAGGTTTTGGCGCGTGCAGCGTCAGCGGTTCCTGCGAGGCCGTCTGCCCCAAAGGTATTGTTACCAGTTTCATTTCCCGGATGAATCATGACTTCCTTACCGCCGCGCTGAAACTGCGGGTGCATAGCGCGCGGGTTTGAAGCCGGAACCGGGGTTGCTACAGAAGCCACGCTCCCGCCTGTCGCACCTCGGTTTCCGGTGCCCGTCCTGATCTTGCGCTGAGCGCGGTTCTTCGTAAGATGGGCGCAATGACTCCACTTGCACAAACCGCCCGCGGGCTGCCAATTTGGACGCTGCACGACCAGTTTCGCGCTGCTTGGCGCCAGCATAACCGGCTGGTCGTCATTGCGCCGACCGGTTCGGGCAAGACGACGCAGGTTTGCCAGATGCTGCTCGAAGACGGTCGTGCTGGCGGCGGGCAGATCATCATCCTCCAACCACGGCGCGTTGCCACTCGCAGTGTCGCCGCTCGCGTGGCCGCCGAACGCAGCGTGGCTGTCGGCGGCGAAGTTGGCTACCTGATTCGTTTCGACGACCGCGCATCGGCCGCGACGCGTATCCTGTTCATGACAGAAGGCGTTCTGTTGCGACGGCTTCAGGACGAGCCGAACCTCGCTTCCGTTGGCGCAATCCTGTTCGACGAGTTTCACGAGCGGAACCTCTTCAGCGATGTCGCGCTCGGTCTGGTGAAACAGTTGCAGGCGTCGCGGCGGCCGGACCTGCTGCTTATGGTGATGTCCGCGACGCTCGACGCTGAGCCCGTGGCCAAGTATCTCAACGATTGCCCCATTCTCCGCTCCGAAGGCCGGTCGTTCCCGGTAAATGTCCGGTTTCTGGACGCGCCTGACCGCCGTCCGCCGCAGGATATCGCTGCCGACGAGGTCGAACGCATTCTTGGCAGCGGCAAACCGGGCGACATTCTGGTCTTCATGCCAGGCGTCTGGGAAATCCAGCAAACCATCAACGCCATCCGCTCCATTCGTTCGCAAGAACCGCTCACGCTGTTGCCGCTTTACGGCGAGCTGCCGCCGGAGGACCAGGACCGCGTTTTCCAGTCGTCGCTGCACCGCAAAATCATTGTCGCCACCAACGTCGCCGAGACTTCCGTGACGATTGACGGCGTGCGCTTCGTGGTGGACAGCGGCTTGGCGCGCATCAACCGCTACGACGCCACGCTTGGCATTAGTGCGTTGCGCATCGAGCAGATCAGCCATGCGTCCGCCGATCAACGCGCTGGGCGCGCCGGGCGCACTGCGCCAGGTGAATGCTGCCGGCTCTGGACGTTCATCAACCATAAGGACCGACCCAAGACCAACACGCCGGAAATTCATCGTAGCGATCTGGCGAGCGTCGTGCTGCTGCTGCGGTCGCTGGGTGTGAAAGACATCGCGTCGTTTGATCTGCCGGACAAGATGGACCCCGTCGCCGTGCAAGCCGCGCTCGATATGCTGGAACGACTCGGCGCGTTGGATGTCGTGACGGGCGGCATCACCAGCGTCGGCCGCCGGATGATCCGCCTTCCCGTGCATCCGCGCTATGCACGGATGCTCGTGGAGGCGGCGAAGCGCGGCTGCGTGAAGACCGTCGCGCTGTGGGCCGCCCTAGTCAGCGGCCGCGACATGATGGTCCGTTCCAAGGAGGAATCCTCCAAGGAGATGTTGGAGTTGTTCCAGACCAACGACAACTCCGACTTCTTCACCTTGGTGCGCGCGTTCAACTGGGCGAAGCAGCGCAACTTCAGCCTCGACGCCTGCCGCCGCGCCGGCGTCCACGCGCTCACCGCCGGGAGCGTCGAGGATACATGGGAACAACTGCTCGACATCTGCGAGAAGAGCAGCATTCGCGGCGAAGACGCGAAGTTCACCGACGACGACCTGCTGAAGTGCGTGCTGGCCGGTTTTGTGGATCACCTTGCGCGACGTGTGGACAAAGGCACGCTCGACTGCGTCGTGGCGGGCGGGCGTTCCGGCACGTTGGTGCGCGAGAGTGTCGTGCAGAAGTCCGACCTGCTGGTCGTTGGCGAAATCCGCCAGATCGTCACACGCGACAAGAAGGAACTAACGCTGCTCGCCCTCGCCAGCGAGGTGAAACTGGAGTGGTTGCGCGAGTTGTTCGCTGACCAGCTTGTCGAGAAGACAGAGCATCTTTACGACCGCGCCCAGCGCCGCGTCGCCTGCGTGCGGCTGCTCCGCTACCGCGACCTGATTCTCGACCATTCGCACCAGAACTGCTCGCACCCGAAGGAAGCGGCGGCGGCGCTGGCGAAGGAGTTTCTCGACGGCGAGATCGAGTTGCCGGAGTGGAACCACGAGCTGAAGCAGTGGCTGGCGCGCGTCCGGCTTGTGGCGCAGACGTTCCCTGAACTGGAGTTGCCAGCCTACGACAACGCGGCGAAGGTCGAGTGCCTCGCCCGCGCGCTCTCCGGCACACTGCTCTACAAGGAAGCAAAAGAGCGGCCGATCCTGCCAGCGGTCCGCGAGTATCTGAGCGCCGTGCAGCGCGATTTCGTCAACGACCTCGCGCCGCAAGCCGTGACGCTCTCCAACAACAAACGTTTCAAGCTCATCTATGCCGACGACGCGCCGCCGGCGATCACGGTCAAGCTTCACGAGATCTTCGGCGTGAAAGAGCATCCGCGCATCTGCGACGGCAAGGTGGCTGTGCTGGTCCAACTCACCGCGCCCGACGGCAAGCGACTGGAGGCGACCCAAGACCTCGAAGCTTTCTGGAAAACGGTTTACCCACAGCTCAGGCGCAACGCGCTGACGAGATACAAAGGCGTGGCATGGCTGTGAGCCTTCAGTTGTAGAATCGGTTGTCCGGGCCGACGGACCGATGTTTTTCAAACACCCGTCGAAACGTTCCGGCGTTGCGGTTGGGGCGACCGCCATTGTAGCGCTGCATAGGGAATTCCCTTACGCGAGAATCAGGTTTTTCCGTATATTGACGGGTTGCAACATTCCGTGAGAGTATTCGATCGTTGCTTAAAGGAGCTGAAATACAATGGATAAGCTGTATTTTCTTTCAGGGCCTCTTCAAGGTGCGACCGCGGAGTTGATCGGAGATGAAATCACCATTGGCCGCGCTTCGGATAACGGTATTTGCATTGATGACGAGTCCGTGTCGGACCATCACGCCGTCATTGCTCGCCAGAACAAGGAATGTATTCTGCGAGACCTTCAATCGGCCAGAGGAACGACCGTCCAAGGAAACAAAGTCATTGTAGTGACGCTGGAAGACAGTAACAGGATCGCCTTCGGGGCCGTGGAGGCAGAGTTCACAACAACCGAGATAAAGCTGCACATGCCGACGACGGCGGTTCTTCCTCCATCTCCGCAACAGATAGCTTGGCCGCAACGCAAAGATCCCAGTGCGGGTTCAGTGGGGTCGTCGTTCAAATCCGCCGTGCTCACGCTCGTGCAATTGGTCGCGCTGGTGGCGCTGGCTGGTGGCGGCTACTTCGTATATCAGAAGTTCAGCAAGATGGACCCGAATGGCGACGCGCTTCCGACTGACAACGCCAAGGCAACTCCTTTGGCGACGACATCGCGCACACCCGCACAAGCTCCGCATTATACTGCTGCCGCTTCGCTCCCACCGACGCCGCAACCTTACGCAGTGCCTGCGGCTTCCGCCACTCAGTCCACCATGCCGGCGCAGCCCGCGCCTGCTGCTGCGCCAGTGTCTGTTGCAGCGCCCGCGCCCGCGCGAATTGTATCCGCCTCATCCAACCCGGCGATTCAACAAGCGAAGTTGCTGCTGGCCCAGAACAAGTATTCGGATGCCGTCAATTACTTGGACAAGGTCATCGCCACCACGAAGGATCCGTCTGTTGCAGCCGACGCACAGGTGCCGTTGAAGCAGGCGCTCGACGCGCAACTGCTGTCGCTTCAGTCGATCAAGCAGCAATGGGAGGCGCAGAGCAAACCGCTTGAAGAGCGCCTCAAAGCCGCGCAGGACAAAGTGAATCAGGACACCAAGGCGCTTGAGGATAAAAAAGCCGCTGAGGCAAAAGTCTATGTAATGCCCGGTGGACACTGGCGCTCTGGTTATTGGGACGGTGTTTATTACTCGTCCAGGGGATGGGTTCCCAACACAAGAAAGGGGACCGGGGATCCGCAGGCTCAAACTGCCATCCACGAGTTGCAAATCAAAGTGATGACGAGCACGCAGGAAGTGAAGAAGCAAACCGGTCTTGTGAACCGTTACCGCCAACAGGTTCTCGCGTTGGAACAGCAAATAGCTCCGATTCAAGCGCGAATCGCTCAACTGGATGCCGTCTTGAAACTCGCCCAGCCCGCTACGCCCCCACAGCCGGAGCAAGCGGCATCCGCCTCTAAATAAGAGAATCAAGCCGCCCCGCTTTGGTTTCACGCTGCCTTCTTGGTCATAGACTCCAAGCTTGTCCGCGGCGAACGGGCACGCTAACGTGACGCGGACATGAACGACACATTTCCAAGGTTTTTCAGGCTGAAGCAGATTTTTGACGCGCCGAGCATCGGCGATCCGGCGGCGGCGACGCGCGAGGCAATGGCGGCGGTGCCGGCGGCGAAATCCATCCGGGCCGGCATGACGGTGGCGGTGGGCGCGGGCAGCCGCGGCATCACCAACTATGATGTCATCGTCCGCACGGTCTGCGACGAGTTGAAGAAGCTTGGCGCGAAGGTCTTCATCGTGCCAGCGATGGGCAGTCACGGCGGCGCGACGGACGCCGGCCAGCTCGACGTGCTCGCCCACTACGGCATCACCGAGGCGGCGATGGGCGTGCCAATCAAGAGCAGCATGGAGGTCGTCGAACTAGGTCGCGACCCGGAGCTTGGGTTCATCGTTTATCAGGACAAGAACGCCCGCGGCGCCGACGCCATCGTGCTGGTCAACCGGATCAAGCCGCACACCGATTTCCACGGGCCGATTGAGAGCGGGCTGATGAAGATGTCCGCGATCGGCCTCGGCAAGCAGAAAGGCGCGCACCAGTTCCACCAAGCCAGCGCGCGGATGAGCCACGCCAAGGCGCTGGTGGCCGTCGCGCGCGAGGTATTGAAGCTCAGCAAGATCGCGTTCGGCGTCGGCATCATCGAGAACCAGTTCCACAAGACCGCGCGCATCGTCGCGGTGCCGCCGGCGACGATGGAAAAAGAGGAAGTCGAGTTGCTGAAGATGGCGCGCTCGCTGTTGCCGAAGCTGCCGTTCGACGAGGTGG
>JAPLTX010000048.1 GCA_026397915.1 Verrucomicrobiota bacterium | reverse complement strand
GGCGGGTGGTTTGGGACGGGCGAGTTTGGCGTCGCGCTCGGCGAAGGCGGTGTCCCAGTCGTATTCGGGACGGAGTTTCTTGTAAACAGCCAGTTCGTCGTATTGGCCCGCGCGCTGGCCCGGAAGCAAGGGCAGCACGCGCGGGCCTGGGATGTGGTCGAGGAAGTAAAGATTGGAGCCGGGGCCGTGGCCTTTCTTGATGGCGTAGTCGCGTGACCAGTAGGCCAGCCAATGCCAGTCGAAGGGCTTCTTGCTGCGGCGTGGTTCGTGTTTTTCGATGGGTTCCTTGCGTTTCCAGATTTTGATGCAGTCGCCCAGGACGCTGGTGGGCGCCCAGGTGCGGATGCGGGGCAGGGTGAAATCAGGCCCGTAGTGGAAGTTCATGGCCAGGGGCGGCAGTTCGGCCTTGAGGGAGTGGATTTCGTTGATGGTGAGGCAGGTGGTGAGGATGTATTCGGTGTCGGTCTCTTCGTAGGTGAAGGCGACGAAGCTGCGCTCATGGGGGATAATGAAGGCCCGGCCGGGGCCGACGGGCAGGGAGATGATGGTGCTGCCGAAAAGGATGAGCAGGAGGAGGTAGATGTCGTCGCAGATGAAGTGTGGCACGCGGGCGGTGAAGCGCTGGAGGACGTGGTCGGCGATGATGAGGCTTTTTCCGCAGAGGTGGATGTCGGGGAAGAAGTGGTCGCCGCAGTAGAATCGGAAGCGATGATGCGGGCCGCGCCGGGTCTGCTCGGTGATCTGCTGGACGATGACGACTTTGAAAACAAGGTCGGGCGTGGCCATTTCACGGAGGCGCAGCCGGTCGGTGCGCGAGCCGTTGAGGGTAAAGCAGAATGCGGAGGCGGCCTCCATGAGATGGGCTTTGTGAAAGCCGTCGGCGCGGTGGTCCACGCGGGCGACGCTGGGCGGCAGCGCGCCGTAGAATTCGAGGTTGATGGCGCGGGAGATGACGGGGAGCTGGTCGGTATGCGGGAAGAGGCTGACGTCGCCATGTCGCTCTTCGACGATGGTGTATTCGTGCCGATAGATGGAGTCGAAGCTGCTGAATTGGGTTGGTTCGCTCCGCATAGGCCACACCTCTGGGCGCGGAGTGTAGCGGAAAGGGCTGTGCGCAGCAAGAACGGCTGGAAGCTTTGAGGCGTCAGTTCTCAGCTTTCAGTGGCGAGCAAAAGAATTTGTCGGGCTGAAGTATAGTTCATCCGAAGCGGGGGCGGTCTCTGGTAAAAAGAAGCCGCTATTATGAGGCCGGAGACCAAGCCATACGACAACATCGCGAGTGACGTATTCACGTTGGCCCATAATAAGTTTCAAAATTTCGCAGAGCTGGGTGGGAAGATCGGCGCCACCGGCCATCATGTGAGCGATGTGGCCCAAGGGAAAACCCAACCAACCGCGCCGTTGTTATTCGCGTGCCTGGCTCTGACCGCCCCGTGGTTGGTGGATGAAATCCAGCACTTCATCCGCAAGGAGGTGAAGAAGATTCTGGAGCAGCAAGCCGCAGCGGAAGCGGTGAGGGAGAAAACCAGCGGCGCCAACATGGGATGCCTGCCGGGAAGCCCGGAGGGAGCGAACGCATGAATCCCCTCTGCGCCAGTCCCGCAGTCCGCTTTCCCCGGCCGGAGCTTTGCGCTGGGCTGGGGATGGGCCTCGGAGGGCGGGCATTGGCTGTTTTTGCACAGGAAACAGGCTTCAGGAGCACTCGGGGGCATGAAAACGGGGCAAACTCTCCTGTCGGGCTGATAAAGACAGATGTGTTTGCCACGAGGACGGATGACTTTGTCGCAGTCTCAAATGTCTTTGTCATGAAGACAGATGTGTTTGGCCCAGACTCAGGTGTGTGTGTCACGAAGACGGATGAGTTTGCCTCGGACTCAAATGTCTTTGTCACGAAGACGGATGTCTTTGCCTTGGACCCCAATGTGCCTGTCTCAAACACAGATGTCGGCGAAGCACACTCATGTCACTCGACGACACTCCCAAATGAGTTTGTAACGACGACCCCTGTGTTTCTCGCGAAGACAGATGTGTGGAAAGAGGACACAGACGGTTTTGCGCTACGCCGGCACGCCTTCGCTATGCTTTCACCGGCGTTCACGCCCCTGCTTTCAAGACCGAAACCCAAAACCCAAAACCCAAAACGAGAATCATGGCACCACAACCGCTCACGTGGGATGGCAAGGATGGCCAAGGCAAACCGTTTGCTTGGGACACTCCCGGCCTGACGTGGGACGGCTCGGTGCTGCCAGGAAGGAGAACCATGCAATACTTGAGAGTCGAGTTAGGTTTCACCAAAGCGCCGGACCATGCGGTGGAGGAGGTGGCCGGTGCGGTCATCGCGGAGCTGTATGTCTGCGCCGCCTACACGACGCCGCCGGTGACAAAGGTCAACCTGCAAGCGGCGCTGGCAGCGTTCACGGCGGCCATCGCGGCACAGGAGCACGGCGGCACGGAGGCGACGGCGGACAAGAACGCGAAGCGCGATACGCTGGTGACGATGCTCCGCCAGCTCGCGGCCTACGTTCAACAGAGCTGCAACAACGACCTGCCCACGTTGCTGGCCAGCGGCTTCAACGCCGTGGTCCCCAACAAAACGCAGCAGCCGCTCGACAAGCCGGTCATCATCAAGGTGGAAAACGGCATCTCCGGCCAAATCCTGATCAAGGTCACCGCAATCAACAACGCGCGCTGCTATGAGCTGCGGTATGCGGTTGTGACAGGTGGCACGGTTGGCCCGTGGCAGAACGGCGGCATGTTCACGAGTTCGCGCGCCCTCATCCTGAACAACCTCACGCCCGGCACGACGTATGAGATGCAAGTCCGCGCCATCGGCGGCTCGACGGGTTACAGCGATTGGAGCGACCCGAGCCAGCACATGAGTCTGTAGAGGAAGAAGCTCTCAGCGATCAGCTATCAGCCGTCAGCCAGACACTGGTAGCTGAAAGCTGACAACTGAAAGCTGACTCCGTAATTCTTCATTCTTCATTTTTCATTCTTAATTTCCATATGTTCGATCCCTCACTTCCCGCCGACAACTCACCGCTCAGTTCGTCCCAAATGCGCGGCCAACTCACCGGCCTTAAGGCCGACATAGATGCCATTCCCGCCGGGCCACCCGGACCCGCCGGACCCGCAGGAGAAACCGGACCAGCCGGCCCGCCGGGAGAGGTGACCACGCAACAGATGAACGACACCATCAGCGGCGCCATCAACGGCACGCCCCGGAATGTGGACAGTATCGGCACGCTGGACATTGGCATCAGCGACCCGCCGACCCAGGGCGAGGTGCAGGCGATATTGGACAAGCTCAACGCGCTCATCCTCGGCTTGAAGCGGAACATCTGAGGTTGTAGGCCCGGTGCCCACACCGGGCGGATGATTCGCCACGTCGGGGACGTGGCCTACATATTGGGTAGCGGGTTGTAGCGTCGGGCGTCTCGCCCGATTTCCTGCCGACAGAATTCAAACGTTGCGGCTGCTCGGCCGGGACGGCCGACGCTACAAAACTCTCGGGCGAGACGCCCGACGCTACAACCAACAACTGCGTCGCCACGCGCTCCACCTCCCCTACCCTACCCGCCCTTGCGGCAGCGTTTGACAATACTGTTGGCCCTCCTATACTCCGCGCCATGCACATCTTTGTTAATGGAGGCGCGGGATACATCGGCAGCATTTGCGTGGAGGAAATGCTCAACGCAGGACACCAGATCACGGTGTTCGACAATCTCTCGGAAGGCCACCGCAGCGCCGTGGACCCGCGCGCGGCGTTTTTCCAAGGCGACCTTGCGAACTACGGCGACATCAGCCAGGCGCTGAAGCAGGCCGCGCCGGATGCGGTGATGCACTTCGCCGCGGCGTCGCTCGTGCCGGAGAGCATGGTCAATCCATCCAAGTATTTCCGCAACAACGTCGCCAACGGCATCAACCTGCTCGACGCGATGGTGGAGGCGGGCGTGCGGCGGCTCGTGTTCAGCAGCTCCTGCGCGATCTTCGGCACGCCTGACCGTGTGCCGATGACGGAGGATTTGCCGGTGAAGCCGCTGTCGCCTTACGGCCAGAGCAAGGCGATGTTCGAGAGCATGTTGAAATGGTATGAGCAGATCCACGGCATCCAGCACGTGAACCTCCGCTACTTCAACGCCGCCGGCGCGTCGGAAAACTTCGGCGAGCATCACCGCCGCGAGACGCACATCATCCCGAACGTCCTCGCCGTGGCGCTCGGCAAGAAGGAGCAGGTGGAAGTTTACGGCACCGATTATCTGACGCCCGACGGCACGTGCGTGCGCGACTACATCCACATCGTGGACCTTGCCAACGCCCACATGCTGGCGTTGGAGTGCCGCCAGAGCGCCAACTTCAATCTCGGCAGCGGCGACGGCTACACGGTGAAGCAGGTGATCGAGACTTGCCGCAAAGTCACCGGCCATCCGATTCCCGCCGTTGAGCGGCCGCGCCGGCCCGGCGATCCGCCGAAACTCGTCGCGTCATCGAAGAAGATTTCCGCCGAACTCGCCTGGAAGCCGAAGTTCAACAAGCTCCAGGACATCGTGGCCAGCGCGTGGGCCTGGCACAAGGCGCACCCGAACGGCTATCCGGATTGAGGAAACCCGAGCGGTGGAGCTTCGAGCAGATCGGAGAGGAAACCTCTCTGAATTTCATTTTTCATTCTTAATTCTTAACTCTTAATTTCCCCATGCCCCCTCCCAACATCCGCGCCATTCTCTTCGACATGGACGGCGTCGTCGTGGACTCGATGCACTTCCACCTCGACACCTGGAAAATCCTCCTTGCCGAGATGGGCACGAAGCGCACCTCCCTCGACGTGCAACGCCACTTCGGCCTCGCCACCAGAATCCTTCTCCGTGAAATCCTCGCCGAGCGCGACCACGGCCGCGAACCCTCCCGCGAGGAAATTGAGAGATGGTTTCACCGCAAAGTTGTCCTCACCTGCCAGGTCGCCAGTCGCGTCGCCGAGCCGATACCGGGCTTCCTCGACTTCGCCCGCCGCGTCCGCGCCCGCAAACTGCCCACCGCTCTGGCCAGCGCTGCCTCGCGCCCGTTCATTGACGCCGTGCTGGAGAAGATCGGCGCGCGCGACCTCTTCGACACCATCGTTTCCGTGGACGACGTGGCCCAGCCGAAGCCCAACCCGGAGATTTTCCTGCAAGCCGCCCAGCGCCTCAACATCCCGATCCGCGACTGCCTTGTCATCGAAGACTCGCATCCCGGCATCGCAGCTGGCGTCGCCTCCGGCGCCACTTGCTGCGCGTTGCTGACCATGCTCCAGCCCGAAGAAGTCCGCGGCGCCCACTTCAAGGCCCGCAACTTCGAGGAAATCGCCCGGTGGCTGCAACTGGACGGCAAACATCTTTGACAAGCGGCGAAGGTTCTTCTACGTTCGCGCCCATGTCATCCGAGACTCAACTGAAACGCACGCCGCTCTACGAAAGCCATCGCCGGCTCGGCGCCCGGCTGGTGGAGTTCGGCGGGTGGGAGATGCCCGTGCAGTATGACGGCATCCTCGCCGAGCACAATGCGGTCCGCACGGACTGCGGCATGTTTGACATCTCGCACATGGGCGAAGTGCGCGTCAGCGGTCCGCAGGCGCTGGCGTTCCTGAATCATCTGCTCACGAACGATCTCGCCAAGCTCAGCATTGGCCAGGGCCAATACAACCTGATGTGCAACGGGCGCGGCGGCACGGTGGACGATCTCTACGCCTACCGCATCGGCGAGCAGGAATATCTGCTTATCATCAACGCCTCGCGCATCGAAGCGGACGTGCCGCACATTCATGTCATCGCCGCAAGCATGGGTTTCCCCACCTCCGACATTCAAATCGAGAACTGTTCCGACTACACCGGCGCGATTGCGGTGCAAGGCCCGCGCAGCGCCGCGGTGATGGAAGCGTTGTCGCCGGGCATCGCCACAGAGATAAAGCGGAACCGCATCGCATGGAAATCGCTCGCGGGCGTGAACGCGCTCGTGGCGCGCACCGGCTACACGGGCGAGGACGGCTTTGAGATGGTCATACCGGCGGAGGCGACGGCGGCGGTTTGGGATTTGTTGCTAAAGCAGGGCGCGAAGCCTTGCGGCCTCGGCGCGCGCGACACGTTGCGCACGGAGATGTGCTACCCGCTTTACGGCCACGAGTTGGACGAGGACACGTCGGCGATCGAAGCCGGGCTGGCGAAGTTCGTCGCGCTCAGCAAAATAGCGTTCGTTGGAAAAGAACACTTGCAACGCCAGACACTTTCTGGCACGAGCAAAACGCTCGTTGCATTTCGCATGAGTGGCAGGAGCGCGCCGCCGCGGCCGCATTATCCGCTGGCGGTCGGCGGCAAGACCGTCGGCGAAGTGACCAGCGGCACGCAGTCGCCGTCGCTGGGCGTCGGCATCGGCATGGGTTATGTGCCGCCGGTCTGCGCGACAGGCGGACAAGTTTTGGAGGTCGAGATTCGCGGCAAGCGATTCCCGGCCGAAATCGTAGCGAAACCAATTTATCGAAAGAACGGATAACATAATCATGAACATCCCAACGGATTTGAAATATACGGAAAGCCACGAGTGGGTGAAGCTGAGCAAGAACAATGAGACCGCCACCATCGGCCTCACCGACTTTGCCCAGGAAGAACTCACCGACATCGTTTACCTCGACCTGCCGAAAGTCGGCGACGAGATCGAAGCGACCACCGAATGCGCCGTCGTCGAATCGGTGAAGGCCGCCAGCGACATTTACGCGCCACTCTCCGGCAAGGTCATCGAGGTCAACCAGGCCGTGCTCGACGATCCCGCGCTCGTTAATGAAGACGCGTTCGGCAAAGGCTGGCTTTTCAAGATCAAGCTCGCCGACCCCGCCGAGCTTGAGGAACTGCTCAGTGACAGCGATTACGAGGAGATCCTCAGCGAGAAGGAACGCCCGGACGAGGACGAGGACGAGGAGAAGTAAGCCGAAGGCGCAACGCGAAGAGCGGGGTTTGAAATCAAGCCGCGACGCTTTTCCGCAAACAGTTCATTTTGTAATCTGCAATCCACGCTCCGCATTTCCATGGACTACATCCCCAATACCGACGCCGACTTGAGCGCCATGCTGCGTGAGATCGGCGTCGCGAGCTTCGACGAACTGGTCGCGGCGATTCCGGCTTCGTTGCGCAAGTTCAAGATGGAGCTGCCGGCAGCGTTGTCGGAGCCGGAGTTGCAGCGCGAACTCGGCGCGATGGCCAGCCGTAACAAGCCGCTCGATGCGCTGACGTCGTTTCTCGGCGCGGGCGCTTACGAGCATTTCATTCCGAGCGCGATAGACGCCCTCGTCTCGCGCGGCGAGCTTTACACCGCCTACACGCCCTACCAAGCCGAGGCGAGCCAGGGCACGCTTCAACTCCTTTACGAATACCAGTCGCTCATCTGCCGGCTGACCGGCATGGACATCTCCAACGCGTCGCTCTACGACGGCGGCTCGGCCGTCGGCGAAAGCGCCTATCTCGCGCTCAACGCACACCCAAAGCGCAACCGCATCGTCGTCTCCAGCGCGCTGCATCCGGAGTATCGGCAGATTCTGCGGACCTACACGGCCGGCATGGACATCGAGGTTGTTGAACTGCCAACCCGTGACGGCGTCACCGATCTCGACGCGCTCGCCGCTGCAACCAACGAGAACACAGCGGCCGTGCTGCTCCAGTCGCCGAACTTCTTCGGCTGCATCGAGCCGATGCAGCAGGCCGGCGAGCTGATCAAACCGAAAGGCGCGTGGTTCGTCGCCGTCGTCAATCCGCTCTCGCTCGGCGCGCTCCGGCCGCCCGGCGAATACGGCGCGGACCTTGCCATCGGCGAAGGCCAGCCACTCGGCATCCCGGTCAGTTACGGCGGGCCGTATGTCGGCTTCCTCACCAGCTCCAAGCAACTGGTCCATAAGGTTTCCGGCCGCATCGTCGGCCGCAGCGTGGACACTGAAGGCCGCGAGGCTTTCTGCCTGACGTTGCAGGCGCGCGAGCAACACATCCGCCGCGAGAAGGCCACGTCGAACATCTGCACTAACCAGTCGTTGATGGCGCTGCGCGCGTGCATCTTCCTCGCGTTGATGGGCAAGCGTGGCATCCGCGAGATCGCCGAGTTGAACCTGCGCCGCAGTCATCAGGCAGCCGACGCCATCAGCCGCATCCCCGGCTTCGCGCTGAAGTTCCCGCACGCGCCGTTCTTCAACGAATTCGTCGTCACCTGCCCTGCCCCGGCGCAAACCATCTGCGACCGGCTGGAGCGCGACGGCATTCTTGCCGGCCTGCCGCTCGGCCGGTTTTACGCCGGCATGGAGTGCGACCTTCTCGTCTGCGTCACGGAAACGAAGCTCACCGGCGACATTGAGCGACTCGCCGAATCACTCAGCCGCGCCGCCAGCCAAAAGGTTTAGCCGCGATGAAAGAACCGCTCATATTCGATCTCTCGTCGCCCGGCCGCCGCGCCTGCTCACTGCCGGCCTTCGACGCGCCCGCAAAACCGCTGACGGAACTGGTGCCACAGGATTGCCTGCGCCAGCACGACGCGGAACTGCCCGAGGTCAGCGAGCTTGATGTCGTCCGCCATGTCACGCGCCTGAGCCAGCTCAATTTCAGCGTGGATACGCATTTCTATCCGCTCGGCTCATGCACGATGAAATACAACCCGAAGATTAACGACCGCATCGCGTCGTTGCCGGGTTTCGCGAATCTTCATCCCTATCAGCCGGCGTCCACGACGCAGGGCGCGCTCGCTGCGTTCGACTTGTTGGAACAGACGCTCTGCCAGATCACGGGCATGGATGCGTTCACTCTCCAGCCCGCCGCTGGCGCGCACGGTGAACTCACCGGCCTGCTGCTAATCCGCGCCTACCACACCGCTCGCGGCAACCCGCGTCGCAAGGTCATCGTTCCCGACTCAGCGCACGGCACCAACCCGTCGTCGGCGCATCTCGCTGGTTATGATGTGGTGACGGTGCCGTCGAACAAACAGGGTGAGGTGGACATTGAGAAGTTCCGCGCCGTGCTCGACGAGGAAGTGGCCGCCGTCATGCTCACCAATCCGAGCACACACGGTGTCTTCGAGACGAACATTCTGGAAGTGGCCGCGATGGCGCACAAGGTCGGCGCGCTGCTCTATTATGACGGCGCCAACCTCAACGCTCTCATTGGCCTCGCCCGCCCCGGCGACATGGGTTTCGATGTCGTTCACCTGAACGTTCACAAGACGTTCAGCACGCCCCACGGCGGCGGCGGCCCCGGCGCCGGCCCGGTCGGCGTGAAGAAGGCATTGGAGCCGTTTCTACCGACGCCGCGCATCGTCCGCAACGCGGCGGACGGAACATTTTTTTGGAACTACGCTCGGCCGCAGACGATCGGCAAGATGCGCTCGTTCTACGGCAGCACCGGCATCCTGATCCGCGCGCTCACCTACATCCTTGCGCACGGCAGCGAAGGCCTGCGCCGCGTGTCGGAGGTGGCGATCATCAACGCCAACTACATCAAGGCGAAGCTGAAGGACCTTTACGACGACCCGTTCCCGCAGGCGTGCATGCACGAGATCGTGTTCTCCGGCAAGCGCCAGAAGAAGCAAGGTTCCAGCGCGCGCGACATCGCGAAGCGGCTGCTCGACTTTGGTTTTCACGCGCCGACGATTTATTTCCCGATGACGGTGCCGGAGGCGCTGATGATTGAGCCGACGGAAACCGAAAGCCGCGAGACGCTCGACCGGTTTATCGCTGCGATGCGTCAGATTGCCGAGGAGATCACGACCAACGCCGAGATGTTACACAACGCACCGTTCACCATGCCCGTGACGCGCGTGGACGAGGTGAAAGCCGCGCGGGAGCTGGATGTGAACTTTGTGAAGCGTGAGCCGTGACCGCCAGTCCGCAAGACACCAGCCCAAACCCAAGGCTTGCGCGGCCCGCCAGAGCCGCTATTGTGAGTCGTGGTGAAACTACCCGATGAAATCGCAGTCATGTCCCTGCCGAACGCGATCCTGTTTCCGCAGGCCGTGCTGCCGTTGCATATCTTCGAACCGCGTTATCGTAGGATGCTGAAGGACGCGCTGGAGACGCACCGGTTGTTTTCCGTCGCACTGATGCGCGAGGAGCCGACGCCCGGCCAGCCGGAACCGCACCCTTATGACGTGGGCTGCGTCGGCATCATCAGCGCATCGTTTCAATTGCCTGATGGCACGTCAAACGTTCTGATTCAGGGACTGCATCGTGTGCGCTTCACGGAGTTCCTGCCAGAGGCGCCCTACCCCGTCGCTACAATCGAGCCGCTGGAAACCACACACGAACCAGACGCCGAGACGAACAAACTGGCATCGCGGATCGGCAAATTGGCCAAGCTCCGCGCCGCCGCGGGCAAAACCATTCCCAACCCCCTTCTCCAGGCACTCTCGGCACTCGGCGACGCGGAGATGATGGCCGACCTGGTGTCGTTCACGCTCCTGACCGACCTTCGCCAGAAACAACAGCTTCTGGAAATGCTTGACCTGCGGCTGCGGCTGCAAAAACTACTCCAGTGTCTCGAACGCCAGATCAAGCAGTTGAAGGTCCAGAAGCAGTTGAAACCGACCAAAACCGACAAGGGCTTCAGCCTGAACTAAGCCGGTGAACATTCTCCAGCGATACATTGCACGGCAGGTCCTGTTTACGCTCATCGTGGCGGTGGCGGTGTTCAGCGCCATCCTGTTGACGGGCAACGCGCTGAAACAACTCCTGGAATTACTCTCCACCAAGCAAGTGCCGGCGGGAGCGGTTGCGCGCCAGTTGCTTTACCTCGTGCCGTTCGTCATGACCTTCTCTCTGCCAATGGGCATGATGACCGCCTGCCTGCTCGTGTTCAGCCGCCTCTCCGCCGACAACGAAATCAGCGCCATGCGCGCCTGCGGTCAGAGCTTCTGGCAACTCATCGCGCCCGTGCTGGTGGCGGCGTTCCTCCTCTCCCTTGTCTGCCTTCAGTTTAACCTCCAGCAAGCGCCATTGCTGAAGGCCGCCTTCAAACAAGGCCTCGCCCAACTCGGTCTCAGCCACCCCACCGCCCTGCTCGAACCGGGCCGCTTCAACGACGACTTCCCCGGCTATCTCATTTACGTCAGCAGTTCCAAGGGCGAAACCATCCGCGACGTGAGCATCTACCAGCTCGACCCGCGCGGCAATGTCATCCAGAAGATCCGCGCCACACACGGCGAACTCCACCCCGACCTTCCCCACAAACAAATCCTCGTCGCGCTGCACAACGTCAAATCCGAATTGCACGACCCCAACGACCCCAACAACCCGCAACGCGTCCGGCCCGGCGTCATCGCGGACGACTACCAGCTCACGATGGACATCACGCCCATGATCGCGGCCAAACAGGTCCGGCGCGACACCAACCACCTCACCTTCATGGAACTGGTCGCCGCCATTGTTCACTTGAAGCAGCGCGGCATCAACCCCAGCCCCTACGTCGTCCGCGCCCACCGCCAATGGGCCACCTCCTTCTCCTGCCTGGCGTTCGCCATGATCGCCATCCCCCTCGGCATCCGCGCCCAACGCCGCGAAACCTCCATCGGCATCGCCTACTCGCTGGTGCTGGCTTTCGGCTACTACTTCCTCATCATCGTCGGCGAAGCCCTCAGCAACCGCCCCCAGTTCTTTCCCGAAGTCATCGTCTGGCTGCCCAACTTCATCTTCCAAACCCTCGGCCTCGTCCTCCTCTACCGCATCAGCCGCGTCGGCGTCGTGTAGGCGCGTCAACTGTGGCACAAGTCGTCATCACTGAAATCGCACTTCTACTTGTCAACGAACATGGCCCGAAGAACGGCGCTAGCGTCCTTCTTGGGCAGTCGCGTGGCCCGGTCCATGAATTCGATCATCAACTCGCAAGCTTTCTTCCTATCGCGCCGCGCCGATCTATCGTCAGCCAAGAGTTCGACATCATTGCCGTGAATCTTCGCCAGCTCCTCACCAATCTCCTCCAGTTTCTTATCTGTGGAATCCCGGTCCGGCACGGGCTGGGGTTTCGTCATGGCTGATTCGACAACTAAAGCCTTTGTTCTCAGCACAGCATCTTGAGTCTCCTTCGTGATAGATTTGTCAAAGCTCTTCAGTCTTTCAGATATTTCTTTTGTGTCACCCCACAACGCCGCAAAACATAGGCTCGTATCTTTGGCCAAGTATTGACGCCAGACGTTTATCTGAATGGCAGCATAGGCCAGCACTGCTTCGTCTGATGCGTGAGGAAGATACTTCGTCTCAAAATCATTCATCTGCAGAGCATCCTCCGCAACACGCGCAATAGCACGTTCCACTGGCATGTTTTCCTGCACTGCAGCTCTTCCCACTTCACGAGCGCTGTTCAGCAAACGCTCATAATAGTCGGGATCATATTTCCTCAGAGCCAGGAATAACGGATTCTTATCAACCCCCTCCTGAAGGCCTTCCTCAAACCCTTCAAGCATGGCTTTCTTCCGCGCTTCTGATGGGGGCCTATTCACCCCTCCGACGGCAGCGGCCTTCTGCTGTGCCCGATACTCCTTAAGACGGTATTCAAAACGGGACGCGGCCCTCCATGACGCCCAAACAAGGAAGACCATCAATCCAAGCAGTATCTTGATCCGCTGATTCATGGCTTCACCAGAAGGCCTACATCCTAACAGCTATGGTCGGTCTCGCAATCGCAAAACAGCCTCAGCAAAGCCGCCCTGTTACGCTGGTATTCCAAACCGGCCACGCCCCGTCACTCGTCACTCCTCACTCGTCACCCGCTCTACTTTCTCTTCGCCGGCTTCTTCTGGGCGGGCTTCTTGGCGCTCTTGCCGCGCTTGGCGCGGGGCGCGGAGGCTTTGCGCGGGCGCGCGCGCTGGCGGCTCTTCAGGAGCGAGATGAGGGTCTCGCCGATGACGGCGGGCGTTTCGGCCACGGCTATGCCCGCGGCGCGCAACGCCTCGATCTTCGCGGCGGCGGTGCCTTTGCCGCCACTGATGACCGCTCCGGCGTGGCCCATGCGGCGGCCGGGAGGCGCGGTCATGCCGGCGATGTAGGCGACGACCGGCTTCCTGCAATGCTTGCCGATCCACGCCGCGGCCTCTTCCTCTGCGCTGCCGCCGATTTCGCCGATGAGGACGATGGAGTCCGTGCCGGGGTCGTCGTTGAAAAGCTTCACCGCATCGAGGTGCGAGGTGCCGTTGACGGGGTCACCGCCGATGCCGATGCAGGTGCTCTGGCCAACGCCGCGGGTGGTGAGCTGCCAGACGGCTTCGTAGGTGAGGGTGCCGCTGCGGCTGATGACGCCGACGCGGCCGGGCTTGTGGATGTAACCGGGCATGATGCCGATCTTGCACTGGCCGGGCGTGATGATGCCGGGACAGTTCGGGCCGATGAGCCGCGCGCCCTTCTTCTCGGCCAGAACGCGCTTCACCTTGACCATGTCGGCGACGGGAATGCCCTCGGTGATGCAGACGATGAGCCGGATGCCCGCGTCGGCTGCTTCGAGGATGGCGTCGCCCGCGAACGCCGCCGGCACAAAGATGCAGGTGGCGTTGGCGCCGGCCTGCTTCACCGCTTCGGCGCAGGTGTCGAAGACGGGCATCTTGACGCCGTCGAGGTCCACTTCGCCCGCGCGGCCCGGCGTGACGCCGCCGACGACGTTGCCGGCATACTTGTGGCAATGCGTGGCGTGGAACTTGCCGGCGGAGCCGGTGATACCTTGGAAGATGACGCGGGTGTTTTTATCAACGAGGATGCTCATCGTAGTGAAGAGTTATGAGTGAAGAGTGAAGAATTATGATTGCTGGGCAGCGCGCACAACTTTTTCCGCTGCGTCGCCCATGCCATTGGCGGTGATGATCGGCAGGCCGCTGTCCTTCAGCATCTTCCTGCCCTGCTCGACGTTCGTGCCTTCGAGCCGCACGACGAGCGGCACCGGGATGTGGACGGCCTTCGCGGCGCCGACGATGCCTGCGGCGAGCACGTCGCACTTCATGATGCCGCCGAAAATGTTCACCAGCAGCGCCTTTACGTTCTTGTCACCACACAAGAGCTTGAACGCCGCCGTCACCTGCTCAACGCTCGCGCCGCCGCCAACGTCGAGGAAGTTCGCCGGGCTGCCGCCGTAGTGCTTGATGATGTCCATCGTCGCCATCGCCAGTCCCGCGCCGTTGACCATGCAGCCGATGGTGCCGTCGAGGCCGATGTAGTTCAGGTCGTTCTTGCTCGCCTCGACCTCGCGAGGGTCTTCCTCGTTCGTGTCGCGCATCGCCGCGATGTCCTTGTGCCGGTAGAGCGCGTTGTCGTCGAAGTTGATCTTCGCGTCCATCGCCAGCACGCACGGTTTGCCGTCCGGCCCGGCCGTGACGACGAGCGGGTTGATCTCCACCAGCGAGCAGTCGGACTCCCAGAAAAGCCGATAGACGCTCAGCATCAGCTTCGCGCCAGCGGCGGCCAGGTCGCCGGTAAGACCGAGCGCGCGGCAGAGTTTGCGCGCTTGGAACGGCATCATGCCAAGCGCGGGGTCCACGACCTCTTTCAGAATCTTCTCCGGCGTTTTCGCTGCCACGCTTTCGATGTCCATGCCGCCTTCGGTGCTGGCGATAACCACCGGCCGTGACAACACACGATCCAGCAGCACGGCCAGATACAACTCACGCTGCGGCGTAACGGCGTTGACAACGAGCACGCTGCGCACGAGTCGCCCCTGCGCACCGGTCTGCGGCGTCACCAGCGTCATACCGATCAGCTTGCGCGCGGCGGCGACGCATTCCTCGCGCGTCCGGGCGAACTTAATGCCGCCACCCTTGCCGCGGCCGCCGGCGTGGATTTGCGCCTTGACGACAATCTCTGCACCCGATCCGAACGCCGCGACAATCTCGTCGTAACGCGCGCCCGCCTCCTCCGGCGTGCGCGCCACGCCGCCGGACTGGACCATGACGCCAAATTGTCGAAACAGTTCCTTCGCTTGATATTCGTGGATATTCATCGGTTACCTAAGCACCGCAACGGTCACGCCATTGCACAAAGTTCGCGGAATCTAACACACCTCCACCAATCCGCAACCGAAGGTTGAAAAAAAGGCCCACGCATTGCTGCGCGGGCCTTCTCAACTGCGAATGGTTCGCTTGTGACGACCGGTTACTTCTTCTTGTTCTTGATCGTCTGATAGAGATCGAACGCGGCCTTCGGTTTCAGGTTGTCATGCACAACGCCGCGCACGGCTTGGATCATCGCGACGGGATGCTCAGCCTGAAACACGTTGCGGCCCATGTCCATGCCCGCGGCACCCTGGTCAATCGCTTCGTAGGCCATCTGCAGCGCCTCGAGTTCCGGCAGTTTCTTGCCGCCGGCGACGACGATCGGCACCGGGCAGGCGGCGGCGACCTTCTCGAAGCCGGGGCTGCAATAATAGGTCTTCACGACGTGCGCGCCGTTCTCCGCAATCACCCGCGTCGCAAGGCCAAGGTAACGCGCATCGCGCACCAACTCCTTGCCGACGGCGTTCACGCCGAGGGTGGGGATGCCGACGCGGTTGCCGGCGTCAATCAGTTGCGTGAGATTGCGGATCGTCAGCGCCTCGAACTTGCCGCCGATGGCCACCATCGCAGCCATGAGGCAGGCGTTCAGCCGGATTGACTCCTCGATGTCCATGACGCACTCGTCGTTCAGGTCGGTCAGGATTGTCGAGCCGGCCGAGACGCGCAAGGCGACGGGTTTGTTCGAGGTGGGCGGCACGATCTGGCGCAGCGCACCGCGTGTGCACATGAGACAGTCGGCGTAGGGAATCAGCGGCGTGATCGTCAGGTCCATGCGCTCCAAGCCGGAAGTCGGGCCCATGATGTAACCGTGGTCGAACGCCAGCATGACGGTGCGGCCGCTCTTGGGATTGAAGACGCGCGAGAGGCGATCCTTCATGCCCCAATCGAGATGGCCGCTGCCCTTGAGGAAAAATCCCTCGGTCTTCTGTGGAACGCCAATTCCGTAATCCTTGGCTTCTTGGTTTCCTGCTGCTTCTGCCATGTTCGTTACTCCTGTTTTGTGTCTGATTGATTTGTAACGCGGACACTCTTGTCCGCGCCGTTCCGATGAAGCGGACAAGAGTGTCCGCGTTACGTTCTACTGCACTGCTTCTGCGAAACCCGCGAAAATGTAAGAGATCGAGGTCGCGCCGGGATCGGCGTGACCGAGTGTGCGGTCACCGAGGTTGCGGGCGCGGCCAAACTTCGCCGTCATGTTTTTCGTCGCCTGCACGCCACGTGATGCGGCGTCCGCGGCCTGGCGAAACGCCACGGAGACATCTGCTCCACTGACAGCCGCCGCTCGCAACGCCTCCACCGCCGGCACGAGCGCGTCAATCATCGTCTTGTCGCCCGGCTGTGCCTTCGTCTGCTGTCGCAAACCCGCCACGCCGGCCTCGAACATCGTCGCTACCGCTGCCGAGTCCAACTGCGCCGCATCGCCCACGCCTTCGCTCAAGCCGATGAAGAACGAGCCGAGCAACGGGCTGGTGGAACCGCCGTCCACGCTCATCACGTCCCAGCCGACCTTGTTGAGCAGTTCGGCGATCTTGCCGCTGGTGTCACCTTTTGCGGCGGCTTCGGCGGCGTCCATCACGCGGCAAATGGTCATTCCATGATCGCCGTCACCGGTGGCGGAATCCAGCGTCGAAAGCTCCTTCTCCGCGGCGCGGATTTTTCCCGCAGCAACTTCGATCATGCGGACGATGATGTTTGAACCGATGGTTTGCATAGTAGTCGTCTCGCTCCGCGAGACGTTCGTCAATTATCAATGGATTCCCTCTCGCGGAGCGAGAGGACTACTTCATCTCACCGTCATATACGGCGTGTCGCACGGCGCGTCCCAATACTTCAGCATCTCGTCGTCCATCTTCGCGACGAACATCTGGAAGCCGCCCATCTCCTGCACCGTCAGGTATTCGCCAACGCGGGCGCGCGCCAAGACAACGCCCTTCTGCGCCAGCACCTGCCCGACGCGGCGCATGACGATGAACTGCTCCATCAGCGTCGTCGAGCCGGCGCCGTTGATGATCACCAACACCTTGTCGCCCGCCTTGGCTTTGACGGCTTCGATCAACTGCGTGACCATGATCTCCGCCGTCTCGTTGGCGGTCTTCATCTTTGAGCGGCCCGTGCCGGCCTCGCCGTGCTGGCCCATGCCGATTTCCATCTCGTCGTCGGCGAGCGCGAAAATGGACTGGCCGCTGGCCGGATGCGTCGCCGTCGTCAACGCCACGGCGAGCGTGGCCATGTTGTTGTTGAACCGCTCCGCCAGCGCGAGCACCTCGTCGAGGCTCTTGCCCGCCTCGGCGGCGGCGCCGGCGATCTTGTAAAGCGGGATGCAGCCGACGAGACCGCGGCGGTTCTCGGCGGGAGCGTTCGCGCCGGGGGCGATGTCCTCGTGCGTGAGGATGCTCTTGACGTTGAGACCGGCTTTCTTGGCCATCTGCATGGCGATGTTCGAGCTCATCACATCGCCCGCGTGGTTGAGCACCACCAGCAACGTGCCCGCCGGGCGGTTCACCTGCTTGAGCGCGTCGAACACCTTCGGCGCGGCCGGCGCGGCGAAGATGTCGCCGACAACGCTGATGTCGAGCATGCCCTCGCCGACGAACCCGCTGAGCGCCGGCTCGTGGCCCGCGCCGCCGAGCGTGACCAGCGCCACCTTCGACGAATCCTTTGGGCGCGCGCGGCAGACGAGCTTCTCGGACTTCAGCGCCACCTTGTCGGCGTAGGCGAGGCAAAAGCCCTCCAGCAACTCCGGCGTGAGGTTCTTCGGGTCGTTAATAAATTTCTTCATAACCATGGCTGTTGTTCTCCTCTACTGATCGTGTTCCGCGTCGGGAAAATCGCCTGTGTTCTTACAAGGTTCTCCCGCCGATGCCAAGTGCAGTTTCAATAGGCGAGTTAAGAGTTCAGAATTAAGAATTACGGATGCGGAAAGAGCGCCAAGATTCCAAAACTCTTAACTCTTAACTTTTCATTCTTAACTCTCCGTCGCCCCCCCCCTACCTCTCCCCCGCCATCGCCTTGCCGGTCGCGTCCAGCTTCTGCACGGCCATCATCGTGCCGGCGAGCTTTGGATTCGCCAGACGCCAGACGAGCTTCTTCTCGCGCGTGATCTCCAGCAGGCCGGTGCCTTCGCCTTTGTCGTAGGCACGATAGCAACCGGTGACGATGTTGCCGTTGGGCAACAGATGCAAAGCGGTCATGTTCGTGATCTTCACACCGGGGATGTCCGTGTTGGCAAACTCCCACACAACCTTGCCGGCGCCGTCGAACTCGATGAGCTTGGCCAAGGACGAAACGAGCGTGATCCCCTTCCCCGTGCGGACGGCGGCGAAGGCGATGGCGGGCGTCTTGAGTTCGAGGACGACATCGCCCTTGGGCGTGTATTCCTTCACGACGTGCGCGCCGGAATGGCAGACGAGATAGTTGCCGTTCTTGAGCTTGCGGACCATCCGCATGTTGTGATGGTCGCCTGTCTTCGCGGGAGTCGTCTGTAACTCGAAGACGATCTTGCCGCGCGGATCAACCTCCAGCACCTTGCCGGTGGAGTTCTCGCCGATGAGCGTGTTGCCGTTGTCGAGCCGCTGGCAGGAAAAGGTGCCGCCGCCCTTTTGCTCGGGCGATTTGTATTGGAAGACGACCTTGTGGTCGGGCGTCACCTCCGTCACCGTCGCGCCGTCGGCAAAGAGGACGTTGCCGTTCGGCAGCATCCACGCGTCGTGAGTGAGCGCGGTCGGATGTTCCCACTCCACCGCGCCGCTCGCCGACAGGATCATCACCCGCCGGTCGCCCGCCGCGAGCAGCTTGCCGCCAACTTCACCCGTGATGTCCGCCGCGCTGCAAACCGCCGCCGTCAAAAGTAACGCCAAGGTGTTCTTCTTCATCCCCAACGGTTATCGGATTCCACGAGGAAACGCCAGCTCACGCTATCCCCCTAACAGCTAATCCGTTCGTCTCTTCTGTATGTCGCGCCGGGTGACAAACGACCTTATGAAATCAAGCCCGCTTATTGCTTTTGATCGGCACGGCTGTCGTTGACGGTTCAATGGAGTTTGTTAGTATGAATTCGTTGTGAGCCAGCACCCCAAACCGTTATATCCCGGCTTGTATGGATGGCAGGTGGCTTATCGCTTATCAGACGGGCGAGTGACATTCTGCAACTGTTTCAGAGAAGCTTGGCATCGCTACTTTGTTTATCTCCAAGAGGAATTGCCCAACGAATACATACCGACCTACCGAGAGAGAGTCCAAGGCCAGAAACTGCTAAAACTGGCGTTCCAGCATTTGGGGCGCGGTATGCACCCCGAAATCCTCAAATTCTACTTCCCCAGCTGTTCAGTTCTTTACGACAAACCAAGAACGCTCCAAGGAAGAGTTTTCTTCTACGGCAACCGTGAAGTAACACCTCCGGAACTTGACCAAAACTTTTGGGATGCACCGAATACTGTTTTTCGATATCAAGATGGAATTTGCGAAGTTTGCACCGGACGGGTTCCATCCCATTTTTACTGCCACAAAATGTATGGCAGCCCTTTTCTGCAAGTCTACGGGGCTTGGGTCAGGAATGAACTAATCTGCCAAGGATTTTGTGGTTTAGTAGACGGCGCTAACAACAAGATGAGCAAAACACTTTGGCGCGAAGCTGAAAATAAAATGCGGACCATTGTTGGCGTTCCTCAAATAGGCGAGAGGTTCATTTCGGAGACAGTTCTATTCAAGATCATTACGTATCTACTGATTGGTCATGAGGTCATTCATCATTATCGAGCGGATTGGCTGGGCCGACAGGAACTGGACATTTATGTCCCATCCTTAAAATTGGCGGTCGAATATCAAGGCGAACAGCATTTCGAACCAATTGAGGCTTGGGGCGGAGAAGATGGTTTTGAGAAGACGCAGCTAAGAGACGAGGAGAAGATGCGGAAATGCGAACGCAAAGGAGTAAAACTCATCTATTTTGATTATTTGACCAACCTGACAGAAGATGTCGTGGCTAGAACTCTCGAGAGAACTTTACGTAAGAATGAAGATAATGCGGCGCTTTAGGGTGCCATACGCAAAAGGAAGGTGAAATCGTCACCGCAGACGGCCCCGGAAGGGGGTTCCGGGGGTCTTCCGGCATGAAAATCATGGTTTTTGTCAAAAAAGTGCCTTTTTCTGCTTCGGACGGGGTTTCCGGAGGCTTGGAGGAAGTCTCCTTTGCCTTGGAGGAAGCTTCCGCCGTCGTAAACGAAGCTTCCTCCGTGACGGAGGAAGTCTCCGCCGTCGCAAAGGAAGCTTCCTTTGCCTCAGAGGAAGCTTCCGACGGCTTGGAGGAAGTTTCCTTTGTCACAAAGGAAGTTCCTTCCGTGACGGAGGAAGGTTCGTTTGCTCTGGAGGAAGGTTCCTCCAAGGCGACGGAAATGGTCAAAAAGAGCCAGAAACCCACCCGCGCGCCCTAAGAAAGTCCCGATTCCAAAGACAAAGTCGCCCCAGCCGCCGTCTCGATCACCGGCCGAGTTCCCCTACTCCCCGGCGACGACGCGGAAACCGACATTGTAGAGACGCTGTGAGTTGGGGACGGCGAGGCGAAAGGCGGAGCGGGCGAACTTGGGCCGCTCATACCAAGGGCCGCCACGGGTCACGGTTTGAAGATGATCGCGTTGAGCACGATGCGACTGTAGGCAGGGTGGTGGAATTCCTCCGCGCGATGGCCGGGCATCAGATAGACAATCCAGCCCTTGCCCGACGGCTTCAGCCAGCCAGCCCGGTCTTGCATCCACGTCTTGCCGGACTTCTCATCGGTGTATTTCAGCCCCAGCAAAGCCGTTCGCGGCCCGGTGAAGGTGTGATTCAGATAGACCTCGCTGTCCTCCAGTGTGAAGCAGGGGCGTTGTTTCTCGTCGCGTGTGTCGGCGCTGCAATAGGCGGTCCGCGTCTCGTAGCTGACCTTGTGGGTGGTGATGAAATGGTCGGGCGCCAGATTGACTATTTGCAGTTTAACTCCTTCGATCCACTTGTAACCACCCTGCTCAACGTCCGCCTTCGGCAAGTCCATGCCGAGGAACGGCAGCCAATGCTTGTTCTCGCGCTTCCCTGAACTGATCGAATGGTGCAGCGCCACCAACTTGCCGCCGGCATGTGTGTAATCCACCATGGCCTTGGCTGGCGCGTCCGCGAGCTTCTTATGCACGTAAACGACAACGGCCGAAAACTTCCCAAGCTCAGCCGGCATTTCGTCCTGTTTGACGATCTTGCTGGCGATCCCTTCGTCCTGCTTGAGCCGTTGCGCCACGGTTTCCATCGCGGGGAACTCATCCGCCACGATCAAGACTTCTGCGGCGGCGAGTGTGGAAAACGACAGCCCAGCACCAAACACAAGAGCCAGAATCCATTTCATGGCGGCATTGTAGTTCGCCGACATGCGCGACACAAGATTAGCCTCCGCTCCTGCTGGCAGCCGGGTTTCCTTACTCCTCGATGATGACGCGGAAGCCGACGTTGTAGGGGCGCTGCCAGTTGGGGACGGCCAGGCGGAAGGCGGAGCGGGCGAACTTGGGGCGCTCATACCAGGAGCCGCCGCGGACAACTTTGTTGCCCATGAGGCTGGCGTCGTTGGCACCGGCGGCGGCGCTGTAGGGATAGGGGCGGAAGTTGCTGAGGGTCCACTCGCGGGCGTTGCCGTGCATGTTCTTGAGGCCCCAACGATTGGCGGCGAAGGCGTCCACGTCGGCCAGCATCAGCACGCCGTCGTTGAAGCGCTCCTCCTTGGGGATGAAGTCCCAGAATTTGTCGGGGTTCTTGATCGGCTTCGGGTCCACGCCGCTGACGGCCATGAGGCTGAGGGATTTGTCGCCGAGGTTTTCGAGCGCGGAGAAGTCGGTGTCGAGCGTGCCGTAGTTCATGGCGGTGTCGGTGCCGGCGCGGCAGGCCCATTCCCATTGCGCCTCGGTCGGCAGGGTGACGCGCTTGCCGGTCTTCTGCGCGAGCCACTGGCAGAACTTCATCGCGCCGTCCCACGAGACACGGATGACGGGCAGCTTCGGGTCGTCCATCGAGTAGCCAGGGTTGACTTGGTCCTTGTAGTGCCGGTCGTAGTAGCCGTTCTTGTGCGCGTGGTTGAACACCTGGTATTGCGCGAGCGAAACTTCGGTGATGCCCATCCAGAACGGTTTGGCGACGCGCACGGCGGCGGTGGGCGATTCGTCGGGGAAACCGTTCACGTCGCCGATGACGAACTCGCCTGCGGGGATGCACTTGAACTTCATCGTCAGGCCGCCGCCGATGTCGAGGCTCATCTCGGTATTGCCGAGCGCGGCCTGCATTTGCGCTGCCTTGGCGGCGTCGAAGGGCCAGTTCTTGGCAGATGGGAGATGGGAGTTGGGAGATGGAGTCTTGGCGGGTTCCGGCGCGGGCGGGACAAAGGCAAGGCGTTGGGTGTAGTTGGCCGGGATAGTCTCGATGTCTTCGTCCACGTTGGCGTAGAGTTTCTTCATCTCGTAGCGGCGCTTCTCGAAGTTCTTCGGAATCTCGCGCGCCTCGTGCCACGTGCCGTAGCAGGGAACGTTGAGGTCAATCCACGTGATGATGCGATCCCAGGCTTCGGCGTCGAGTTTGACGTTGTGGTGGCCCTTCTGGAACATCTGCACCAGTTCGCTGGTGTTGGCGTGGAACTCCAGCGGCGCGAGGAGGCTGTAATCGCCCTCGGGGCCGTTACGGCGCACGAACGGGTGCAGCGCCAGATACGACGCGGGCAACGGCGAGCCGGTGGTGGTGCGAACGATGTTGGTGTTGGCGAAGTTCGGGCGCGCTGCCTCCTTGCCGTCGTGACAGCCGACGCAATACTTGTCGAGCACCGGCTGCACCTCGCGCAGGAACGCGAAACCGCGTTTCGGCCCGCGCCACGAAGCGGGCACGGACGGCGCGCCGCGCGTGGCGTCGCTCGCGTTAAGAGTGAGCGAGTAGTTCTGTTGCTCGTGGCAGCCGGTGCATGAAATGTTTTCGCCCGGCATCCCGACAAACCAGCTCCGCATCTGCTGCAACGCCTTGCCTTCGGCGTCGAGCGGCTGGATGGCAATCGGGATGTTGGCAGGAATCTCGAAATACGCCGAGCCGTCGGGATGGATCGGGACGGTGCCGATGATCCGCCGCACGTCCCACGGGCCTTCCATGCCGACGAAGTAGTGGCCGCCCATGTTTCGGTAGGAATACTCATACTGGAAAAGGCGCAGGGACTTGACTGTGCCCGGCGGAACGCCTGCCAAGCCGCGACCCGCGTAGATGTCCTGGATGGAGACGGTGGCGGTGGTCTTGGACAAGTCCACCCGGTCGGGAATGATTGGCGGCGGCGTGGTCTTGCGCAACGGCATTGGTTCGAGCATGGCGAAGCCCGGCTGCTCTTTCAGCAGGATCATGTTGTCGAAGATGTCCACGAGATAGACGCCCCAGTTCGCGCGCGGGTCGGGTTTGCAGGAGACGAGGAACTGTTTGTCGCTCAGCGGGAATGGATGCAGGAACTTCGGCCACGAATCGTTTACGAGACCGTCCTTGATCACCGCCTCGACCGGTTTGCCGTAGCCGGGGATTTTCTGGACTGCGCCGGCGCCTTCCTGCCGGCCCTTGGAGGCGTCGAAGATAACCAGTTCGCCAGCGCGCGCCACGCCGTGATGGCCGGAGATGACGGCGCTGAACATGGAGGGTTTGCCCGGCAGCGGCTTGGCATAGAACGTCGCATTGGGCCAGTAGCTGTTGCTGCCGTAGAACTCCTGCTGGCGCGTGCCGTCAGGGTTCATGTGCATCATCACGCGGCTGAAGTAGTGCGCCGAATCGGTGTATTCCCAGCGCAGATACATCACGCGGCCGTCCTCCATCAGCC
Source organism: Verrucomicrobiota bacterium (assembly GCA_026397915.1). Taxonomy (GTDB): domain Bacteria; phylum Verrucomicrobiota; class Verrucomicrobiia; order CAIQCK01; family CAIQCK01; genus CAIQCK01. The sequence continues at coordinate 38,456 of JAPLTX010000048.1, read as the reverse complement.
ACGGATACCAGTCGTTGTCCTGGTCGAACGTGAGCCGGCGAACATTCTTGCCGTCGGCATCCATGATGTGAAGGTTGGCGACGTAGTCGCTGCCGCCAACGCACGGCACGCCTTGGAACGTGCTGCTCGAATCGAAAATAATGCGGCCGTCGGGCAGATACATGCCGTCGTAGTTGTCTATGTCGTCGTATTCGCCGCGCGACACCTGACGGAGACCGCTGCCGTCGAGCTTCATCTCAAAAATCTGCCAGCGATCGTTGGAGCCGATGGACGAGAACAGGATGCGCTCGCCGTCGAAATGGAGCCGCACGTCGCCAACGAACACGTCGCGCTGCGGTTTGTAAATCCGTTGCAGCACAGGATTCTTCTCGCGAATAGACATCGCGGCGACTTCGTTGACCGTGGCAGGTTTGACGCTAGAGTTGCCCTGCCAGTTTGCGGGCAGGCAGAGCCGGCTGCCGTCGCGCCTGACCAGCAGGATCTTGTCGAAGTTAAACACCGGGTTGTTGAGGATCAACGCCTCACGCTGGAGGCTGTCGCAGCGCGCGCCGAACTCCATGATGGCCTTGTCGTCGTTATCCGCCAGCGCCTTCTGGATGGCGGGCATCTCCTTCTCAATGGCGTCGAGCCGGGCAAGATAAACCGCGCCGTTCTTGTATTTGTCAGGATAAGTCTTCCCCAAGTCCTCGATGGCGAGCCGCAGCGCCTTCGTGTTCACCGACTTTAGCAACACTATGGCCTCTTCGAGCGCCTTGGCCTTACGCGAGACGCAGAGGAACAGGTCGAGCCAAGCGGCATCGGAGGAGACGGCCTTGTTTTTGACCAACTCGTCGAGCCGCGCACTCTCCGCAGCCGCACCGGTCTTGAGCTTCTTCAGCATCGAGCCGATCACGCCGCGCTCCTGCCCTGCATTCGCATCGTCAATGAACCACCGCTGATAGCCGGAGAAATACGTTGTGAAGAGCTGGTTCTCCTCGCTGAACCTGCCGTCAAGCTTCGCCAGTTCCGTCGAGACGACCGGTCCGCTGGAGTAAAAGAAGCTGGTGTTTTCTTTGGCGCAGTTGATGCGAATGAGCAACTCGTTCTTCCCCTTGGCCAGGTCGAGCGTGACTTTCTCGTGCGCACTGCCCGGCTTCTCCTGAGCGAGCACCTGCCTTTGGTTCAACCAAACCGTGAGGCTGTCCGCAGCACCGAGTTCTACAACGAGCTTCGCCGGTTCCCTGGCAGTAAGCGCGCGATAAGCGTAGACAGCGGTATCCGGCGTGGCCCTGACCTCGACGGACTGGCCATCGGTCCAGTTCATGCGGTTCCAAAGCGATTTCTTCCCGCCGGCAATCTTCGCCTTCAGGTCCACGCTCATCTCCGGCTCGACCTTGGCGGTGCGGCTTTTTCTGTTTACGCGCACCGGCTCTGTGGAATACCAGTCGCCTTCCTCGATGCCCTTGCGCACAGCCATAACCTGCTGGCGAAGGTCGTGGATTGCCTTGTTCCATTGCGCGGAAGCCGGCTCGACAGCATGGCCCGACGACGCGAGCGCACTCCAACTCAGCGCGGCCACTGCCAGCAGCGTTGGACCAACACGAACGAATATCTTCATAGCTCGATTCCTGTGCTCAGTGAAAATCACAGCATGATTTCCAAGAAACCACCGTCAAGGCGAGCGAAAACCGCTGCGACCTTGGTAGGAATACGCAAGGACGAGAGGAAAAGACAGATGGTTTGCTCCAGAGGTTGTAGGACGACCTTGGCGATCCATTAACGCCGCGCTGCTTCAACTGCAGGCTCAGCTTATGGAAGTTTTCCCCGCCTGTTTGCGCTCGGTAACGTCGCGGGCTACGTGGACACTCCCGATGAGTTTCCCTTCCGAGTCGTGGAGCGGCGTGGTGCTCACGATAAAGTCTCCACCAAGCCGGTCTTCGTGAACCCCCGCGGTATGCCCAAGCCCATCCGCAAGCAACTGTTTGTGCGGACAAAAGTCTGGCGGCTGGTCCGTGCCGTGGACAACGCGATAGCATGTTTGCCCAACACACTGGGCAGGCGTGACGCCCAATCTGGCCGCCATGGCTTTGTTCGCGCGAACAACTCGATGCTCGCTGTCAATGATGGCGATAAGGTCAGGCACGGCGTCAAATGTTCGTTCCCAATCCTCCTTGGCGCGACGAGTTGTCTCCTGCGCTTCCTTGAGTTCCGTGATATCGCACAGCACGCCTTCCGTCGTCACCAACTGCCCGGACTGATAAACAGGTATCCAGCGGTCCTCAATGCATTTCAAGGTTCCGTCTTTGCAAAGCCACCATTCCTCGTCGCGCATCCCAGTTACCTCCATTGGTTGCGTCTGCAATCGTGTCAGGCGGCTTCTCTGCCCCTCGAAATCCCCCTTCTTGATCACCCGCCTCAAAAAGGCCACGCGTCCGCCCTCGTTGTGAATGTCCTCATAGGTGTAACCAAGCATCTTCTCAAGAGCCGGGCTTAGATAACGGAACTCCTGTGTCCGCATGTCCACGCTATAGAGCACTTCCGGGATGTTTGCTGCGATGCGACGAAATGTCTTCTCACTCTGACGCAACGCTCCCTCAGCCAGTTTGCGCTCGGCAACCTCCCGTTCCAAGTCGGCGGTGCGTTGCTGCACCCGCAGCTCCAGTTCGTCCCGCGATTGGCGCAACGCCTCCTCCGCCTTTTTGCGCTGAGTAATATCGCGGGCAGTGGCAAACACGCCGCGAACATTGCCGGCTGTGTCTTTGTAAAGGGTTGCGTTGTAGAGCACGTCCATCAGACGGCCTGACGTGTGTCGGATGGAGAGCAGGCAGTCGGCAACCGATCCCTGCGCAAACACCTGCTGATGCGCTGTGCGGGCCTTATCAGGCTCCGTGAAATAATTGAAAAATTCCTTCCCAATGAGTTCCTCGCGGGGAACTCCGGTTGCCGCTTCCGCGGCGCTGTTCGCGTCGCTAATCCTGCCGTCGGCGGCGATCGTCACCATCGGGTCCAAACTGGCCTCAATGAGACTGCGCGCATAGGTCGCCGTGTTGGTCGCCTTCTCCTCCATCTGTTTCCGGCCAGTAATGTCCCGATTTACACCCACCATACACAGTGGGTTCCTCGCGGTATCGAAACGAACTTCGGCCCTCATCTGGATCCAGCGAACGCTGTTGCCCGGCCAGATGATTCGAAACTCTTTGTCGAACTGTCCGTTCTTCCGGGCGTGTTCAAACGCCCCATTCACCGCCTTTCGGTCCTCAGGGTGGACACATTGCATCCAGGTCTCCCATGTTCCGCCTAGGCCGTTTTTGGACACACCGTAAAGCGTCTCCATCAACTCGGAACAAACCAGCGTGTTCGTTTGGAAAAAGTATTCAAAGTGCCCGATGCGCCCGGCCTTTTGCGAAAGCTCCAATCGTTCGTAACTTCTGGCCAGTTCTTCCTCTACCCGTTTGTGTTCCGACAGATGGCGAAGGGTGGTGTAGCCGACCCAAGTGAGAAGAACCAGCATCACCATGTTCAACGCCGTGGTCATCAGCGTTGCGAAATGGGCGCTGGACTTGGACCGCTCCTCGCGCTGATTCAGCAACCGCCGCTCTTCATCTTCCATGGCGGTCGTCACCACGCGGGCGAGGTCCATCAACCGCTGGCCTTCTTCAAGCCCGTTAAGCCGTGACGCGGCTTCGATGCCCTCCTTCTTCAGCGTGCTGATGCAGGTCTGCACGACCTTGATCTTCGCCAGAATAAGCGACTCCAGTTCGTCCAGCCGGCGTTGTTGATTCGGCTCGCCTGCGGTCAAGGCGCGCAACGTCTTGAGGTGCTCGGGCATTCTCGGCAACGCGACTTGGTATGGTTCGAGAAACACCTCGTTCGTGCTGATGACAAAGCCGCGCACGCTCGTCTCGATGTTCATCAAGTCGGTCAGCAGGCTCCCGGTGCTTTTCAGCACTTGATGACTGTGGTTTACCGCATTGGTCGTTTCGATGAAGTTGGTCGTGCTGCGGTAGGAAATAAGCCCGATCGTCGCCAACGAAAGCGCGACCAGCCCAAGACTTCCTTTGATTCTCGCGTTAAACGTCATCTTGTCTGCTACTTCATAGCAGAACATCCCCCATGTCGCCAGTTGTCTCGCGCTGGCCGGCGGGCGCAACTCGGCACACGCACCATTTGAATCATGCGCGAATCGCACTCCAAAGGCCCCTCACCCTGCCCTCTCCCCATCCGATGGGGAGAGGGTGGCCGAAGGCCGGGTGAGGGGTTGCCTCGCGCATTTCTTTCTTGGCGCATGTGCCGAGTTACGCCTCTGGCCGGCCACTCTCTACTCCAGCAGCTGCGCGGCCACCTTGGCGATCCATTGCCGCGCGAACTCGGCGCTGGGCACGCCCACGTCGAGCACCGTGTTGGCCAGAAAGATCATCTCGTGAATGCGCCCGGCCTTGAGCCACTTCAGGCCCAACTCACACTGGTGCTGCATCAACTCCTGCGGCACCGGCCGGGCGTTGTGGTAATCCCAGATATACAACCCCAGCGCGATGCGCGCCTTCTTCGGCGCGATCTTCTCCAGCGCGGCGAGATTCTCCTCCAGCGCCGGCAACTCGTCGGAGTTCCACGTCCAGAGCGTGAGCACGTCGAACAGGTCCAGATACTCCGCCAGCGGCGGCTCGCAGCCGCGAAACGCCGGCGACGTCGTCTTGCGCGGCGGCGTGATCTCATGCGTGTAGAGCGTGATCCAGACATCCATCGGCCGGCCGACGCCCTTCAACCGCTCGCGGGCTTGCTTCAACTCCGCCGGTTGCAGCGCGGGGCGGCCGGCAACGCGGCCATCGGGTTGCTTCTTGGCGTCTATGATGAAGTCGTCGAGGTAGATGCCGTGAATGTTCGGAAACTTCCTGGCGAGCTGGATGACGGGCTGCAACTCGCCGAGACCGCCCTTGCCGCCGCTGCCGACAACGGACCAGACGACGCGGTCGAGCGGCTGGAACGACGTGGCGTATTGCTCGAACGAACTCTTCGCGCGCCACTGCTGGCCGCCCGGCAGCGCCGGCTCGTCATGGCTGCGGATGAGCAGGAGGTTCGGCACGTTCAGCCAGAACGCCCCCTCGGCGGGTGTCATGCGCGAGCCGCCGCGGACGCTGGCGCGTTCGAGGTAATCGTTGTCGCCGCCCGCATAGACGGTGAAGATCCAAAGCCGGTCCCGCACCGTCGCGGGATTTCTTAAATGGGGCGGCTTGGCTTCTGATACCGCCGCGCCCGCCGTCAGCCCGGCCAATCCCGCCGCCGCGCCGAGCAGCGCGCGCCGCGTGAGCATTGTTTGTGATGGGTTCTTGTGCATGGTGGTTTTTTTCTATCACATCGCCGCTCGCAGTGAAATCCCGAACAAAGCAGGACAAGCGTCTCGCCTGTCCATTGGCCGGTGCGTCGGGAAACTCCCTGTGCAACCCTCTTGTCTTCCTGACTTCTCAAACAAGACGGCATGGTGCCGTATATGCGTGGAATAAAGGAGATGATGAGTCTAGGAACAAACACGAAAGCCACCAATCTCCAACACTGCGGCGAGACCGCAGGACACCTGCAAGAGCGAGGAGAATGATATGATCACAAGGAAATCAGACAAGCGCGGGCAGTCGCTGGTGGAGTATGGTTTGGTGCTGGCGTTGATCGCCATCGTGGCCATTCTGGTTGTGAAGGCCGTGGGCACCAAGACCGCGAGCACCTTCGACAACGTCCAGACCCAGATGACGACATCCGGCATCGCGACGACGTCGCCGACCGCTGCCAGCTCGTAGTCTCCCTGCGAAGCGCGCCTGGCGCGCTTCGGGAGACCTTTGTAATCCTGCCGGTGGAGATCGGAGCCAAGCGCCCGCTCCCAACGGGTCGTTTTATCTATCTTGGCTCCACCCCATCGGCGGGTTTCGTCCGCATAGAATCAGCCATCACTTCCGTTCCCCAACAGCGCAGGACAGGCAAGATGCCTATCCTGCTCTTACAGGGCCGCTCGCAGGCTCTCGACGTAACCGGCGAACGCCTGCATCTCGGCTTGCGTGGGCGGATCGCTGAAGCCGCCGGTGAACGGGCCGATGCTCGTGGGCTTCATCGCCACCGGCGCGCCTTCGATGTCTATGGGCGACTGGAAGGAGTAGCCGGTGCGGTTGCTGCAAAAATAAATGCGCCCGTTGTCGGGGGTGACGCGGATGTGCAGGACCGGTTCGGTGCCGTTGTGGATTTCCAGCAGGATGCCGCCGGCGGTGTCGGCGCGGCGAACGCTGAGAAGTTTGCCGCTGACCATGACGTTGGCGGCGTCCTCGGCAATGGCGGAGTTGCCGAGCGTGCCCTCGCCGGTTTTCTTGGGGAGAGCGCCCGTGCCGACACCGGAGAGAATGGCGTCGGTCTTATCGCCGAGTCCATTGAAGTTTTGCCGGAACGCGTCGGAAGTGAGTTCGGCGTGGGAGGCGGGGAAGTTAGGGTCGTAAGGCATAAAAACAAAGTCCTTTCTGGCTGGCTGATAGCAAGGGGGCCGCGCCATGTAAAGCGCAGTTTTATGCAAAAATACCGTGGTTTTCTCGCAAACAGTCTTGGGTTGGTGGCGCCAGCCCAAGGGTTCGTCGCGCCAACCCAAGGATTGGTGACGCCAGCCCAAGGGTTGACGACAAAACCCTGGGGTTCATCGCGCTAGCCCAAGGGTTGGTCGCGCTGACCCGAGGGTTCGTCGCGCCAGCCCAAGGATTGGTGACGCCAGCCCAAGGGTTGATGGCAAAACCCTGGGGTTCGTCGCGCCAGCCCAAGGGTTCGCGCCGCCAGCCCGAGGGTTGGTCGCACCAACCCTAGGGTTCGCGCGGCTAGCCCCAGGATTATTCCGGCCAGCCCCAGGGTTCCGGCGACCAGCCCGCCCATTTTTGAGGCGATTGGCACGGTCTCTAATCACCCCATCGGAACGCCGCAAATAAATCTCCTTATTTTTCTTGAAAAGTGGGGGGGGGGGGCTTTATACCGCCTTCAGAAGAAGCCTGAGGATCATGCGTGGAGGTTGTATGTCATGGCTGACGGAATTATTCGGCTCGATGAAGGCTGGCGGCTCGACGAGGGCCACCATTTTGACGAGCCTCCTCACGTCTCGCCTCCTCCGGCCACACCCCCACCGCGGCTGAAAGAGAAAGGCAAGCACATGGACTACATCCCCAACAAAAGACTGAACCGCTACGACTGGTATAGAAATCTCAGCGACAACATCCTGATAGAAGCGCCGAAGTTCGGCCTCTCCAGCGGCGATGCCACCGCCGCCAAGGCCCTCGCCGACGCCATCCTCGCCAAGATGGATGAAACCTCCGTCGCCGAGGCCGCGTTGGATGGCGCGCGCCAGGCCGAGCGCGACGTGGAAGAGGTCAAGCTCGCCCAAATCCGCGCCGCAGTCGCCAACTGGAAGACGCTCCCCGGCATGCCCGGCTCCGGCAGCGATGGCGTGCTGAAGTTGCAGGGCACGGTCGTCGTATTCGACCCGACCACCTACAAGCCCGTCCTGCAAGTCTTCATCGAGGCCGACAAGGTTCGCGTCGCCTTCCAGAAAAAAGGCGTGGAAGCGATGGCCATTTACGCCCGCCTGCGCGGCACCCCATCTTGGGAACGCCTCGCCATCGAACACCACGCGCCCTACTTCGACACCCGCCCGCTGGCGCAAAGCAATGTGCCCGAGGTGCGCGAGTATATGGCGCGCGGCGTCGTCAACGACGAGGAGATCGGCGTGGACAGCGACATCGTCAGCATCACCTTCGCCGGGTAGCGGTTCCAAGGAAACGATACACGGTGCGGAAGTTGGTCGTGCGACTCGGCGCACGCCAACGCGGGAGAGCCGGAGCGGTTACCTCCGGCTCTCCCGAAACCGACAACCGAAAACAGAAAGAAGTAATAGAAGTTACGAGCGCAGACAAATCAGTCAGCCGCAAATGGGAGCCGATCAAGACAAAGCCAGTCTTGCCCAATCCCGCCATCTGCCGCTACGAGAGCATGGGAAAGCCCGGCGTCATGAAATGTCTCGTGGACTGGCCCATCTACTGCATCTACGCCTTCAAACTCAACGGCGACTTCCTCTGCGCGCATAAGGACCGCCTCAAGCTTGCGCAGGCCGGCCAAACCGGGAAGTAATAGCCGCGCTGCAAAGGGGAAAACAGTGGACGAACACCCACCAAAGGAGCACCACAGCAAGGAACTCCCCGCAACCATCTCGTCAGCTTGCCGGGCGAAAACCTTTGGTGGACCTACCCTTGTGGACTGTTTGACGGAACCAACGTTCTACTGCGAACACCGAGTCAGCTTTGGCCGTAGTTGCTACTGCCGGCACCCACAACGAATGGAGATCGTAGCTCGCACCGAGATGGAAAAACGCTCAAAGAACGCATGAGCCATCATAAATCCGACGATTCACATAAACCGCCCGCCGTCCGCCACCTGCCCGACCCGGCCATCTGCCGGGCCGAGATCGTTAAGCAGACCGGCCTCGTGAAATGCCTCGTGGATTCGCCCCAGGACTGCGTCTGGGCTGTCGAATATGGCGGCACACATCATTGCGGCCACCCCGACCGGCACAAATTCGTCGCGCACACGGCGGCGGAGAAGCGCGCAAAGAAGGCATAGTAGAAAAGTAGCAAGGCGGTTTCTAATTCCTCTTCCCCGTCGTCGGCACGGGGACGGGTTCGGGCTTGGGAGTGGCGGGCGCGGCGGGGCTGGCGGAGAGCGCGAGGAATCCTTTGGCAACCAACTCGGCGGCCTTGGCGTCGCGCACCTTGCGGTCGGTGCTGCCGAGGACAACGACGATGACGCGCTGGCCTTTGCGTTGGGCGGTGACGGCGATGGAGTAGCCCGCCTCGCTGATGTAGCCGGTCTTCAGCCCGTCGCAACCTTCAACCGATCCAAGCAGATGGTTGTGGGTGCGCATCATGACCATGTGCTTGGGATTGTCGGGTCGGAACGGGCGCTCGCGAGCGGAAGTGTAGCGGAGGGTGTCCTTGTGCTTGAGCAGTTCGCGGCAAAGGAGGGCAAAGTCGCGCGCGGTGGTCACATCATGTTGCTGCCCCGCGCCCGGCGGCAGGCCGTGGACGGAGTTGAAGACGGTGCCGGTCATGCGGAGCGCCTGCGCGCGCTGGTTCATCAACTCGACGAAGGCATCGGTGGTGCCGGCGATTTTTTCCGCCAGCGCCGCGGCGACGTCGTTGGCGGACTGGATCATGAGTGCGTAGAGCATCTCGTCCATGGTGAACGATTCCTTCTCCGCCAGCCAGACGCGCGAGCCACCAATGTGAGAGGCCTTGGCGCTGACGGGAACCTGGTCCTGCATGGTGAACTGCTTCTGCTCGATCTTCTCCAAGATGATGAGCAGGTCCATCAGCTTGAGCATGCTGGCGGGGTAGCCTCTGGCGTCGGCCTTGTCTTCGAAGAGGACGCTACCGGTGGCGGCGTCCACGACAATCGCACCGAGGTAGGGGTTCTGGGCGATGCCGCGTTTCTTCGTGGCCGGCGCGGCGGCCGATTTCTTGCTGGACGGCCTGGAGGCGGCCAAGGCGTCCGGTTGCGCCACGGCGATCAATCCTGCAAGTCCGACGATCAACAAAGTCTGTGCGATGCGATTCATAGTTGTCCGTAAAAGTCGCGTAGCTTCTTCACAATCGGCGCGCAGGTCAAGCGTCGGATGAGTCAGGACTCACGTGAACACTCGAAGCGCGAGAAATTGCTTGGAAGAAACTGCGCCGCGTGGCAGTATTTCGCCGCCATGAATGGCGAAAATCCCCCCCAATCGGAACTGAATCCAGCGGACGTTGCTGCGTGCGCCCACATGATCTGGGAGAAGGAAGGAAAACCGCACGGTCGCGATGTCGAGCACTGGTTTCAAGCTGAAACGCTGCTGCGCGCGATGCGCGCCGCAGACGCGGAGGCGGTCAAAGCGCCAGCGAAAACCGCCGCACCAACCGACAAGCCCGCGCCGGCAACGCGCAAGCGAAAAGCCAAACGCGCTGCTGAACAACAAGGCGAATGCGCAACGCAGTGACAGAGACGGCGCGGTTCGATCCGGCTTGAACTAATGATGTGGAAATGGTTGCGACGTCTCTGGCGTAGTTCGCGAGCGATTCACGTCACGCGCGCGGACATCGTCAGCGGGTTGCGCACGATGGGGATTTGCTCCGGGGATCTGATCCAAGTTCACAGCTCGCTCAGCAGCTTTGGCTTTGTGGAGGATGGCGCAGACACGGTGGTTGACGCGCTGTTGGAACTGGTCGCCCCGGGCGGCACAGTGATGGTGCCAACATTCAACCACGGCGCGGAATATATCTTCGACGTGCGCACTTCCCCTTCCTACAACGGCGCGATCACCGAGGCGTTCCGCCACCGTCCGCAAGCCGTCCGCAGCATCCATGCAACGCACGCTTATGCTGTCATCGGTCCGCTCGCTGTCGAGTTGTGCGCCGGCCACCTTGAAGCCGGCACGTTCGGGATGGAGTCGCCTCTCGGCAAGCTCGCGCAACGCGGCGGCTGGATTCTCATGCTCGGCGTCGGCATGAACCGCTGCACCGCCTGTCATCTCGGCGAGCGTAAGGCCGGCGCGCACTGCATCAGTTGGGACCAAGAGCCGCGCCGGATTCGCGATCCGCAAACCGACGCGGTCGTCCCCGCCAAAGCCGACATCTGGCGTGACGGTCCGTGCCAGATCGAGTGGGACCCGCTCGAACGACGGATGCGCGAGCGCGAGCTGATTCAGGACGGCCGGATCGGCGAATGCCGTGTCATGCGGATGAAAGCGATGGATGTAATCGAAGTCACCTGCGAGATGGTCCGCCAGCTTTGTCCCGCCTGTCGCACGATGCCGATAAAAGCCTACTAAGCCATAGTAGTCACCACTCTCCGCGTGATGGTTTCGATAAGGACCCTCACGCGGAGCGTGAGGACTACTTTACCGCTTTCGCCGCCGCGCCGGATGGGGCAATATCCGCGCCCGTTACGCATGTCGCTGAAACACTATCTCCAGTTGGTGCGCGCACCGAACGTCTTCACGGCGGTCACCAATGTCTTCACCGGGTGCGCCGCCGTCAGCGCGTTGTCACCGCCACCAATAGTCATCGCACTCCTCGCGCTCAGTTCCGCGTGTCTCTATGCAGGCGGCGTGGCACTGAATGATTACTGCGATCTTGAGGTTGATCGCACTGAACGTCCGAAACGTCCGCTGCCGTCCGGCCAGATTGCGCCGAATGCGGCGCTCGCTCTGGCGGCTGCGCTCCTCGCGGTCGGCGTCGTGCTTGCAAGTGTTGTCGGCGCGATGCCGGCCCTGACGGCATCCGCGATTGTGCTGTTGGTGGCAACCTACAACTTGGGCCTCAAACAAGTCCGCATTGTCGGCCCGCTCAACATGGGCGCATGCCGTTTCGGCAACGTGCTGCTCGGCGCGTGCGCGGCGCCGGGAGCAAGCATGCGGGCATTACCCTTCGCCGCGTTCATGATGGGGTGGGTCGTCGTCATCAGCCTCATCAGCGCCCGAGAGGTCGCCGCACCGCGCCTGCAAACCGTCGTCAAAGCGATGGTGCTGGCGATTCCGCTGCTGGACGGCGTCTTCGTCGGAACGCTGACGACGCCGTGGCTCGGGCTGGGTGTGGTGGCGTTTGCGCTGCCGGCATGGTTGACGGCGAGGCGGCTTTACGTTACGTAGCAGGCACTTCATGAGTTCGCCGAAAACTCTGGTCATCAACATCGCCGCGCTCGCGCCGCAACACATCGCGCAGTGTCCCACCCTGTCGCGGCTCGCCGACAGCGGTTGGACCGCACCGATGACGCCGGTTTTCCCGGCCGTGACATGCGCGGCGCAGGCGACACTCACCACCGGTAAGCCGCCGTCGGCGCACGGTATCATCGCCAACGGTCTTTTCGACCGTGAAAAGTTGGAAGTCGGTTTTTGGGAACAAACCTCCAAGCTTGTGCAAGCGCCTCGGCTCTGGGACATCCTGAAGCAACGCAACCCCACCACAACCTGTGCCGTGCTGTTCTGGCAACACAGCCTCTACGCCAACGCCGACGTGGTCGTCACGCCGAAGCCAATTCACCTCGAACACAGCATGGTGTCGTGGTGCTACTCGAAGCCCGCCGGCTACTATGAGGAACTCTGCCACGCCATCGGCAAGTTCAAGCTCCACAACTATTGGGGACCTCTGGCGGGCATCGGGTCGAGTCGCTGGATCGCTGCTGCAGCCGCGCGAACGCTGCGGACGAAACAGCCTGACCTGACGCTGGTTTATCTGCCACACCTTGATTACGGCTTTCAAAAACACGGCCCCGACTCGCCGCGAACAGCGCGCGACTTGAAACTCGTGGACAACCTGGTGGCGGAGATTATCGCAGCGGCGGCGCCGGGAACGACGGTGTTTGTGGTATCTGAATACTCGATCACGCCCGTGACCGGTGCGATTTTACCAAACCAACTCCTGCGCCGTGCCGGGCTGCTCGCCGTGCGCGAGATCGCCGGTTGCGAGTATCTCGACATTGAGCGGAGCGAGGCGTTTGCGATGGTGGACCATCAGGTGGCGCACATCTATTGCAAGCCGGACGCTGTCGAGCCGGCGCGTCGCGCGCTGGCGGCGGCGGGCGTCGAGTTTCGGTCGCTCGATCATCCGCGGAGCGGCGAACTGGTTGCCGTTGCGCCACGGGACAAATGGTTTGCCTACTACTGGTGGCTGGAACCGCGGCGCGCGCCGCCGTTTGCATGTCACATAGACATCCATCGCAAGCCGGGTTATGATCCATGCGAATTGTGGTTTGACTGGCCGCTGCTGCGCATTCCGGTGAAACCGGAATTGGTCAAAGGCTCGCATGGCCGCGACGATGCGCCGGCGACGTTCATCGCCAGCGGCCCCCAAGCGCCGGCACGGCGTGAGCGGGTTGCGATGACGGACGTGGCAGGCTGGATACTGGATTGCTTCCGATGAATCTGAGATTTGGTTACAACACAAATGGGTTCGCGCATCACAGGCTCAACGACGCGCTGGTGGTAATCGCCGGCTGCGGCTACGATGGCATTGCGTTGTCGGTGGACGTGCAGCACTGTGATCCGTTCAACATCACCGCCGCGGAGTTGCGCCACTTGAAAGGCATGCTCAAGGCGCTCCAGTTGTCGGTAGTGATTGAAACCGGCGCGCGTTACCTGCTCAGCAAGTGGTTCAAACACGAACCGACCCTCATCAGCCACCAGCCTGAAGGCCGTGAACTGCGGCTCCAGTTTTTGAAGCGCGCCATCAACCTCGCCGCCGATCTCAACGCCGAGGCCGTGAGCTTCTGGTCCGGCCCGCGCGCGAAAGACGTGACCGAGGAGGCGGCGTGGAAATGGCTGATCGCCGGATGCCAGGAAATCACCGCCTATGCCGAACGCAAAGGCGTGATGCTGGCGTTCGAACCGGAGCCGGGCATGATGGTGGACACTCTCGCAGCGTTTGACCGGCTGAAGGAGCATGTGCCATCGCCAACGTTCGGCCTTACGCTCGACATCGGCCACGTCTTCTGCACCGAGCCGGGGCGGCTTGAGACCATCGTGCAGCACAACGCGCCGGTGCTGCGCAACGTCCACATCGAGGACATCAAGGGCGGCGTCCACGAGCACCGGATGTTCGGCGAAGGCGACATAGATTTTCCCCCGGTGCTGCGCGCCCTGCACGTTGCCGGTTACCGCGGATTGATCAACGTCGAACTCGGTCGCGACAGCCATCGCGCGCCGGACGTGGCGCGCCGTTCACTGCAACTGCTCCACCAATGGGCCGCCAAGGCACAAGCATCGGCTACTCGCTGAACGTCTTCCCGGACGAGTCGTTGGAGGAGCTTCGGCACACGCTGCGGCATCGTGCGCCGCACATCCGCCGGGAGGCTTACCACGACCGCGAGTTTCCGGTGGAACTCCGCTTCTCCCAGCGCATGGTCGAGGAACTTCGCGCGCAACCGACGGCAGTAGCGGAACTGCGCGACACGCTGCACGACGAGGGATTGCGCCTCGTCGCGCTCAACGCGTTCGTGCCCGTGAGCTTTCATCAACCGAATCTGAAGGAGCGCGTCTATCTCCCGACGTGGCACGAAAACGACGAGCGCCTCCGCTACACCTGCGATTGCGCCGACCTGCTTGCCGCGCTCGCGCCGCCGGAGGTCAAGGAGCCGACGCTCAGCGTCCCCGCTGGCGCGCTCAAACGCGATTTCGCCGACGCGCCTGGCATCCACGAGCAAACGGCGGCATCGCTGCGACGTTGCGTGCAGCACTGCGCCGAACTCGAACGCCGCACCGGCCGCCGCGTCACCGTCGGCCTCGAACCGGAGCCGGGTCTCGCCTACGAGCGCACCAGCGAGGTCATCGAGTTCTTCGCGAAGTTCCGTCCTACGCTCGACGGCGAAACCGGCAGCGGGCGTTACCTCGGCGTCAACTTCGACACCTGCCATCAACTCGTCAAGTTTGAAGACCTCGCGCAGTCGGCGACGGCGCTACAAGCGGCGGGCATTCAGATCGCGAAAATTCACATCTCCAACTGCATCGAGATCGAGAAGCCGCTCGTCGCGCCCGAACTGTTGGAGACGTTGCGCCGCCGCTACGCTAAGTCGAAGTTTCTCCACCAGACCTGTGGCGTGAACGCCGCCGGCCAGCCCGTCTATTTCTCGCTCGACCTGCCGCCGATCCTGACGCCGGAAGGCTTGCGCTCGATGGCCCACGCGGGCGTCGAGAAACTCCGCATTCACTACCACATGCCGCTACTGCCCGGCGGCGCGATGCCGACAACACTTGCCGAGGTAGAATCGTTCGTTCGCCACTTCACAAAGGCCAATCCAAAAGTGCCACTGGTGATTGAGACCTACACGTGGCTGGAGATGGTCGCCGGCAGCGGAACGCCCGACCTTATCCCAAACATCGCCGACGAAATCCATCACGTCAGCGGCTGGCTGGCGGGGTAATAATCCCCCGAACCGTCGCTATGGCTCGCACGTCACGCTGATGCCGTTGCTCATCTGGCCGACCTCGGCGTCATTCTTCACGTAACGAAGCTGATAGCGGCGAATCTCCGGCCGGCCCTCGTGCAACAACGGCCGCTTATCCTCGTAAGGCGATTGCGCGTCCCGGCCCAGCAACACAAGCCCGCTCCCGTCCTCCCGCTCGCCATAGACGTTCACCCCGTCAAACTCGCCCTTGAAGTAACTCACCTCCACCACGCCGTGGCCCATCGCCTTCGCGCTGCCTGTCGGCTTGGCTTCCTTCATCTCAACCCGCCGCTCCGCGCCTTCAATGCCCATCCCGACGCCCAGCGACGCCTTGTAGTTGCGGTGCGCCTTCATCCGCTGCGCAAGACTGCGCGCCACCTTCTCCGCCTTCCGGCGCGTGGCATCCTTGGCCGACACAGCCGCCTTGGCCTTGCCGATTAAATCATCGGCCTTCTTCAAGTCCTCCTCGAAACCGGCCGCACACTCCGCCAGCAGCGCCAACTCCTCGTCCGTCACCCCCAGCAGTGCGGCAAGCTCCGTCGCACCCTTCTTCAGCCCCTTCAACCATCCCATGAACTCCGCGTCTTTTCGCGGCACATAATCCACTTGTTTCATGACTCCAAACTCCTTTCCGGCGGCATCCAACCACCAACTGGAGGTTCCATTTTTTCTTCCAGCGGCACCAACGGAACCTCCGTTGGCATCCACGGAAGTTCCGTTGGCACCAACGGAGTATCCGTGGATACCAACGAACACTTCGTAAGCACCTACGGAACATCCGTTGCTGCCAACGCTATTCCCGTTGGCACCAACGCAAACTTCGTAGGCTCCAACGGAATACCCGTGGATACCAACAGAACATCCGTTGCCACCAACGAAAGCTCCGTTGACGCCAACGGAACCTTCGTAGGCGAGTATAATCTTACCCCACAACTGTTTTTACGCAAGTTCGGGCTTCCCCGTGCGGGATTACAGGCCGCAGAGCGGAGGCGGCAGTCCCACGGTCATCTCCACAAACCGCCGACCGTCATCAGGGTCATCTCCGGCGGCCGCCTCAGAATGCACAAACCTCACAGGGCAGCAGCCGGTGATGCAAACGACTCTCCTGCCCCTCCGGGAGAAGTTTCAAATCAACAACTCGGCGACGCTATCGCCGACACGGCGAGGAATCCCGCCAGCGTCGGCCCGTTCACCGGCGACTTCAGCGATCCGCCGACGCAGAGCGAAATGTGCGCGCTCCATGATTGGACCAACAGTTTCTTCTACGCGTCTGCGAGGTGAAATGAGCTTGCCACCAATCTTTAGGAGGTTGATTCATACGATGATGAGATTGAAAGATTTTGCGCGGCTTCCTTTAACCGAATTCGATCAATCATCCGCGAATCATCGCATGCTTGGTTGTTTCAGACCTTCTTCGACCATGAGTTGAACGCGGTCCTTTAGTAAGTGAAACAAGTCCGTAGTGTTTGGCGCCATGATGTAGATTTGTTTGTCGTTCACTTTTAGACCGTGTTCAGTTCTTTCGAGTTGTTCAGTGATTCTGCCACCATTGTGAAGCAAGGCATTTCTGACGAGCCTTCCAATGCGCACTGGTCCTCTCCAGCATCGCTCAAACATTGACTCGTCAAATGTTTCCACAAAGTCCGCTTGGAATGTCTTGGAAAGCTCGTATCGCGCGCGTCCTTTGGCAATCCCAATCAATCGAGCAACAAAGTCTTCATAGGCGAAATAGACGCCGATATAGGCGCTTTCCTCCGATTTCCACAAACTGAGTGCGAAGTCGGGCTTGTTAAGCATATCCTCCCAGCACTTCAGGATCTCTCTATCAAGGTCCAATGGATTTGCCTCAAGATGCAGCCATAATGTATTCTGAATGCCCAAGAAAACCTTTTGCATGCGCTCCAGTTGCTGGGATGAAAGAGGCGTGTCTCCCATGAGCGCGACCACGTTGTTGCAGAAGGCTTTAACAACTTCCATCGAGAACGGTGTTTTCCCTCTTGCGTAACTTTCCAATGCCCACTGGACAAATCGCAGCGTCAACCAAGGCATCCGTCTTGCGTTGCTTGTGCCCTTCCAAGAAGACGTGATGTCCCACACAGCTTGTTGAATCTTGGATCCTTCGACAAATGCATGCAATTGACTTGCCCAATCATGATCGAAGAAACCTTCGTAAGATGAGGAACGCGTATCAATAGTGATCCTGCGAGCGATTTCGTTTTCGGCTTGTGCACTCGCACCGACTGCATTGTTCATTGTCGAACGTCGTGTCATTCCATTTCCTTGGTGTTGTGCCACGATCTATTTTCCCTTGAACCTTTGCAGCATAGTCATCTTCGTTACTCCCAATTCTGGCCCATCAACTGAGCAGAACTTGTGATGTAGATACGCAAACGCTGAAAAAGAGTTAGCCGACAAGGCCACTGCATTACGAATGTGATTCTCGTCGATGTCATAGGCCAGACGACCATGAACCAGACGACACCTCTTGAGATACAATTCCCTGTATGGCTTAAACAGTGCTGGCATTCCGGTTTCAGCAAGCGAAGCGTCCATGGAACAGCCTGACACATCCTTGAATAAGGTTTGACGATCCTTCCATCGCTCAGCGGTGTTCAGTAAACGTTCGATTACATTCCAGCCTAGACCCAGACGCCGGCATCTCACCGACAAGTAGTGATGCAGGTGCTGTTCCATGAGGGTGCAAAACAGTATGACACAAAGAGTTCTGGAATCTTTGCTTCGGTAACACTCGCAGATCGTTTGAAAAAGAAGACCTTCGTCAGAAAACAGCGAAGTTCTCAAATCACATGGTCTGCCGCAGGTCTGGCAAGGATCGTTGCGACGTGAAATCCGGTGATCTACATGACCGCACTCCATACAGAAAGCATAGTGCGATGCCATGGACGCCAAGAGGCTATATGATTCACCCGGTTCGAGTTCGTCAAGGCATTCGAGAAACGTCGCCATTATGATCTCCGCACCTCCTACGCCAGCTTCCTCGCTATTTCCTCGTCCAGAATCTCGTGAACGGGGAGCTTGCGGAGTTGTTCGAGGTTGTCGCCGCAGTAGATGACGCGGGTGTCGAGCAGGGCGGAAGGTTTGCCGGCGGGAACTGTAGCGGCGGTCTCCGACCGCCGTTTGTTGTCATCGGACTTTCGGCGGTCAGAGACCGCCGCTACAGGGTTGGCTGGCATGGTTTCCTTGGCAGCGAGTTTCTTTCCCATGCCCGCGGAGTGTAGGCAAAGCGCGGGCGCGGGTCAATCACGCCACGCTTGCAGACGGCGGGCAACAACTGATAAAGAAACTCCGCTTTGCAACGCCGGCTCGATGCCAGCGTTCCGGTTTGCCCAAGTGAATTGACTATGAAACTAACTCGCATGTCCTCGTTCGTTCTCACCGCAGCTTTTTCCTTTGCCGCGCTCGCCGTTGTGAGTGGCGCGTTTGCCGACAGCGACTGGCCGCAATGGCGCGGGCCGTTGCGCAACGGCATCGTGCCGAACAGCCCGCCGCTTGCCAACGAGTGGCCCAGCAAAGGGCTGACGAAGCTTTGGGACAGCGAGGCGATTCCGTCTGATGACGACGGCGGTCACGGCAGCGTGGTGGCTGCCGGCGGTCGCGTGTATGCGAGCATCGTTTGGCACAGGGACGTGCCGACGGAGACGCGCGCCATTGACGATCTGGTGATGCGGCAGCTCGGTTACCAGTCGGTCGCCGGCTGGCCCAAGGAGACGGTGGCGAGCATGGAGAAGGAGCGGCTCGCGCTCGACCCGAACCTGAAAGGCGCGGCGCTGGACAAGGTCATCGCGGACTGGCTGGAGAAACACCTCGACAGCAAGAAGCGGCAGACGACCTCCGGCTTCGTGCGCGGCCGGTTTGAGAAACGCGGCGATGCGATCCCGCTGGAAGTCTATGACAAGCTGCTGACGGTCTCGAAGACACGGTTCCCGAATCAGGCAGCGATGGAGAAGTGGGTCAACGAGCAGGACTTCAGCGACAAGATCAAGAAGCAGATCATAGCCGCCGTGCCGCCGACGATGAAGGTGGCGGATGACGTGGTGATCTGCCTCGACCTCGCTACGGGCAAGACGCTCTGGAAATGCAAGTCGCCCGGCGAAGCCACCGGCCGCATGGCCTCCAGCACACCTTGCGTGGCCGGCGGGCGCGTGTTTGCGCTCGGTAGCACGCATTGCTACGGCGTGGATGCGGCCAGCGGCAAACTAATCTGGTCCGCGCCGATGCCCGGCAAGGCCCCGGCGTCATCGCCGATGGTTGCGGACGGCGTGCTCGTCATGAACGTCGGCAAACTCGCGGCGTTCGACGCGGCGACAGGCAAACAACTCTGGCTCCAAGCCAAAGCCGGCGGCGGCAACTCGTCGCCCGTGGCGTGGAAGTGCGGCGACAAGACCGTGGTTATTTGCAACGGCCGCGGCGTGATGGCGGGCGTGGACATCAAGACCGGCGACGTTCTCTGGACGACACCGGCTGGCGGCGATTGCACGCCCGCGATTGTCGGCGACTCGCTCACCGCGCAAGCCAACAATCCAAAGATCGGTATCTTTGCCGGCAAGCTGACGGCAACCGGTTTCAACAAGCTGTGGAATTACCCCATTGATCCGCTGCGCTCGCAATCCAGCCCGCTCATTTTGGACAACCAAGTCTATCTGATGGACGACAATGTTCACTACTGCTTCGACCTCGCGACCGGCCGCGAGCTGTGGCAGGAGAAGACGCCATCCTCGACGATCTCATCGCCGGCCTTCGCCGACGGTAAAATTTTCCTGTCGGCCAACGGCGGTTCCAAGGTGCTGATGTTCAAGCCCTCGGCAGAAAAGCGCATCCAACTCGGCAAGGCCAACACCCGCGCGATGTGGGTGCCGTCGCCCGCCATCGCGGATGGCAAGCTCGTGGTGCGCGGACGTCAGGCCATCACGTGCTACGACCTGACAGCAAAACCACCCGCCGTCGCGAAGGTATCGGGCCAGTAACGCAAGCGGCGTGGTGGTTCAAGGCATGGAAGCGCGGCCGAACGCGGCGAGCGTGTCGCGCTCCGGCAACGTGAGGCCGATATAGAACTCGATTCCCTTCTCGTTCCATCGCGCCATCAACCAGCCAGCCGAGCTACGCGCCAGAAAACCAAAACACACTGTGCCCGGCGTTGTGCTGGAGGCAAACGAACCGTCGCACGAAAGACACTTCGCGCTGAATAGCTCATGCACCGTCGCCTCGATGCCATCAAACGTCACCGTTTCGCCTGCGCGTTTCGCAGCGGCCTCAAATGGCGTCAACGGCGCACTCGGTGTGACCGGCAGAAACAGATGCCATTCCTTTCCGCTGCCGTTGAGGCCGCAAACCAATAACGCCCGACCGCCGCCAGCACGGGTCAGTTCGTATTCACGCTGGTCGTAAAGCGCGCCGACTTTGGCAATCTCGACGGTAGCACGACCGGTAACGGTGAAAGCCCAGTTCTTGATCGTGCCGCTCGCGCCGAGGGCCAGCGTCGCGGCGGGAGGCGACGGCTTCGTTAGGGGCGCAGTCGAACGCCAGCCCGTGGACTTCGATGCAAAGAACCACGCGCCGATCACGACCGCGAAGATGACCAGCTTCAGTATCCAGCCATACGACATGGACTCGGCAGCTCCGCCGCTTGCTGCAAGCGAGCGGCCAACAGAAAGCGCGGGCGCGAGCGCCGGCATATTCGGCAGGTTGAACGCTTCGGTGATCGTCTCGGCGGGCACGGTGATGCCCTGGTAGCATTCAACCTCGTCGCCGGTCCAACTCACCACCAGCATCTGGTTGCCGCTCTCGACGTTGAAGTAGTCGGCTACGTCGCCGACCTCCACGCCTTCCGGCGGCGTGCCTTCTATGAAATAGACGCGCGACTGGTCCACCAACGTGACCGGCATCGGCTGGCCGTCGAGGTTGACCTGATCGCCAACACGCTTCCTCGCAGCTTCACTCGCCGTCAGCGGGTGCACCGGCTCGAAGAGCGTGAACAACCGCCACTCCGGCCCACTCTCGGTTTCCTCGAACACCAGCGTGGCGGAACCGCCGGCGTCATCCATGAGGAGAAACTCATTCCAGTAGTAGGTCTCGCCCTCGTCGTCCATGCCCATGACGACGCGGCCCACGACGCGGAAACGCTGGCCGCCCAACACGCTGGTCGCGCCGAGCCGCAGTGGAGTTGGATTGGCGTAACTCATGGTCAGCGAAAATAGTGCGGCACGAAGCGACTCAGGTTGCCGGTGATCCGTCGAGTATCCTCGCGGATGCCGAGACCTGCCGGCTCGTGATCCACGATCCAGACGCCGAAGACGGGCCGGTGGCCGTCGAACTCCGGCATCGCAGCGAGCGCCTGATAAACATGGCCTTCCTCGCCGTAACCACCGCTGGTTTCCTCGACGGCGACACCGCCCTCGAACCACGCGACGTTGCTACCTTCGCGACTGAGTTTCGGTTTGCGCACGTAGTGGCCGCCGAGCGGCGCGGCCGTCTCGTGTGCTGGCAGGAGGTTTGGATGGTCCGGGAAACACTCCCAGAGAATCGGCAGCAGGCCTTTGTTACTGAGAAGCATCTTCCACGCCGGCTCAATGAACTGCACCGGGTCCGTCGCGAGGTTCGGCCCGAACTCCTCGTGCCACATCCATTCCCATGGATAAAGCTTGAAGCAGTGCGTGATGCGCTGCCCCTCGTCGTCCACGAAGAAGCTCTGCCCCGCATCCCAACCGATGTCCTCGATGGCCACGGCTTTCGTCATCACGCCGGCCTGCTGGCAGGTGTCGCGGAGGTAGAGCACCGTCTGCTCGTCTTCGGGATGGTCCTTGATGCTGCTGAAATGAATCGTCGTGCCGACCCAGCGCCGCCACGCCTCGATGAGCCGCTCGTGGACCGAGTTAAATTGGTCGGCTTCGGGCCGCGTGTCCTGGAGCCAGAACCACTGCGCCACCGCCGCCTCCACCAGCGCCGTCGGCGTGTCGGCATTGTATTCGAGCAGCTTCGGCGGCGTGGCGCCGTCGTAGGCGAGATCGAACCGCCCGTAGAGACTGAAGTCGTCGCGTTCCCACGAACGCAAGATAGCCGGCCGCGCTATTTCCGGAATGCCCAGCCGCCCCCACCAGTCGCGCTCGATCACTGCCTCCGCCGCGTCAATACAAAGCCGGTGCATCGCGCGGCCCGCCGACTCCAGCGCGTCCACTTCCTGCGCGGTCAATTCGTAGCAAGCAGACTCGTCCCAATACGGCCCGCAGTCGTGCGAGTGATACGTCAGGCCAATCTCCTCGACCTTCTCGCGCCATGCGGGCCTGGGTTGGCAGAGGTGCCGTTGCATCAGGAGTAAACCCCATGATAACGCGACGTGCTGCCGAAGCCGCTGCGCCGGACCGTGCCGGCGGGAGCCGTGGCCGCCCGCGCCGCGCGCAACGCTTCGGCTGTCGGCTCGGAGAGGTTGGTGATGGTCATCTGCGGCGTCGGTGACCACGCGCCGCCGTGGTAGTAGGCGTTTTGCCGCGCATCGTAGTGGTTGTATGGCAGCGGAAACCACGCGCGGGACGGCGCGTGATAGTAGCCGAGCCGGGCGACGTAGTAGTTGTTGGTGTAAACATTGCCCGGACGGAAAGCGCCCGGCTGGTTTGACGAGGAGTCGCAACCGGCGAGCGCGCCAGCCGACAGGCCGCCAATGAGCACGAGTTTGACGCTTTTGCTCCGCTTCACGTTGGCGCGAGAAAGACGGCGGCTCAGCCGATCATCGCGACAGCGACGATGATACAAACGCCGAGGATAACGGCGGCTGCAACGATGGCGGCGGCAACATTCCTGTTCTCAAGAATCTCCTTGTTCAGGTCACCCGGCGTGCACTTGTCGAAGACCTTGTAGCCGATGATGGCCGCTGCGATGCCAACCGCGGCAAAGAGCACCATCTGGCCAAGTGCCTGGCCGAGTGTCTGGGCGTGCCACGTCGCGGCAGGTGCCGTTTCGGCGGCGCAAAGCATCGTAGGTGTGGCAAGCGCGATGAGGAATAAGAGGAAGGCGAGAATTCTTTTCATAGTGTTTGGCTCCGCTCGCATCGTAGCCGCGCCTTGCACGACCTCAAGCGCAAAAACTCCCGCTCTACCGCGCCCGATCCAACCGCAACACGGCGGCCAGCGTCGCCTGCGTCGCCATCCGCACGTTGACGATATCCACGCGCTCCGGTTTGTCCCCGGCTTCGTGATAGGCGGCGTCGGCATACGGATAAGAGCCGAGGTTCGCGACCGCGCAGGGGTAGCCGGCCTTCACGAACGAGCCGTCGTCGTCGCCAGGCCGCGAGCGCAAATAAGAGCTTTGAACAAGGCCGATCTTGTAGGTGTCGTTCACCTCCGCCATCAGGTCGGCCAGCCGCTTGCCTTCGGACGCGGTGTAGAGTGTGACATTGGTCTTGCGGCCTGCGGCGACGTCCTCATCCGATTTGCCACCGAGGCTGTCCACGTTAAAGATAGCGATGAGGTTGTCGCCACGCTGGCGGCAATTGTTGGCAGCGATGACACTGGTCCACGGCTTGTGTTCCTCGTTGCACCAAAGGAACCAGATGGAGCGCTCGCTCTGGTAGCGTGCCAGCACGCGCGCCATCTCCAGCAACGCGACCGTGCCGACGCCGTTGTCATAGGCGCCAGGTGAATCAATCCAGCTTTGTGAGTCCTTGTGCGCGACCAGCACGATGATTTCCTTCGGGCAGCGCCGGCCGGTCTTCTTCGCGTAGAGGTTCTGGACTGTGAAAAACGGGGCGTCGTGCGCCGGCAGCGCGTAAGTGTGATGCCGCGGTTTCTTCAAGTCGCAACCAAACGCCTGCACCTCGCAAACGTCGTTTTCCACCTTGTAACCGAGACCGCGCAGCCGCCTCTCGATCCACGCGTCCGTCTCAGCCAGCGTGCTTCGCTTATGACCCGACACGGTGTAGTTCGCCTTGCGAAATGGCAGCGGGTCCTTCGCCAGATAGAACAAATCGCGTCGCAGATTCGCCTCGACAACTTGCGCAAGAAACCCAGGAATGCTGTCACCGCCACCGATGGTCGCGCTCGCTGGAGTCCGTGCTGGCGGAGCCTTGTCAGCACAGCCCAAAGCAAAAACGAGAACGCAGAACGCGGCGCCGCGGATGTTGCGCATCTTCTTCAATCTCACGAACCGAGTCTGGCACAAACCCTGTCAGAAGCCAACATCGGCCATCCGCCATTTCGGCCAGTGCGAACTCAGAAGACCGACGCAACCAACCTACCGCCATTCCCTTCTTCGCCAACGCGCCTCACCCGACAAGAAGAAACTGTCCCACAGAAAGAAACGGACGCTTTCTTTCGCGATTCCGTTTCATCGAGTGGAAGGAAGCCTTCTCATCGGGAACTTCGGTGAGTCCCAGATCACGAACGGCCGGCCGTCGCGCCAGCCGATCTCGTAACACGACAGGAACCACGTGCGGCCCTTGTCGTTGTTACCTTGAACGAAGAGATAGGTTTGGCCGTCAGTGTCCTCGAATACACCGGGATGACCGGTCTCGCTCGCGTTCCAGTCGCCCAGCGGGCCGTTTGGGATCAGCGGCTCGCGGAAGAGGCGCTCGAAATGCACGCCATCCTTGCTTGTAGCGCAGCCGATCTGCTGCGGGTCGTTGTTGTAACCGCCGCCGTAGAAGAGATAGAGCGTGTCGCCGCGCCTGATGACCGACGGCGCTTCAATGCACTTGGTCTCCCACGGCAATTCCGGTTTGAGAACGGGACCGTCGCAGAGCGATTTCCAATCGCCGCGGCCGAAGCCGGATTTGCGGTCGGAGGCGATGGCGTGGAGCATCTGGATTTTTCCGGCCGGATCGCGCGTCGCGTAATACATGATAAGCTTGCCGCCCCACTCGACCACGTCCACGTCAATGGCGCGACCATTGTTCCAGTCGCCGGTCGGGTGCCAGACGGGGTTCGTAGGATTGCGAGTGAACCGAAGGCCGTCGGTGCTGGTGGCATGGCAGAGCGCGTCCTTGGGGCCGTTGCCGTAGGTGTTGTAGAAAAGGTGGAGCTTGTCGTCGAGGAGGATGACCCGGCCATTAACGATACCGTTCTTCTCGCACTCCTGCTCCGGCAAAATGTCGCCAGCTTTCTTCCAGTTCACGAGGTCGCGGCTTTCGGCAACGCCGATGGCCCACCCTTTAGGCAACGCTTTACTGATGGAGGGCGCCATTGAGTAATACATGAGATATCGCCCACCGAAACGGATGACAGAGGGGTCTTTCGCAAACGGCCGGCCGTGGCGCGTCGCGTCGCCGTAAAGCATCCGAGGTTGAGCCGAAGCCGCCGTGACCTTGCCGCCGGCATCCTGGAGAAGTTCTTGCAGGTATTTACCAGACCCATTCGCGCTGTCGTCGGGTGACGCAATGGCGGCGCTACAAGCGATCAGCAACAGTGCGACCATCTGTCTTCGCATATCTACTCCTTTGCTGCTTTCATCATCCGCAGGGCGAACAGGCCACCGGCGATGGCGTTTGGGTGCGCCTGGAACTTTACCGTCACGCGTTGCTTCCCTGCGGCGAGCCTCGCCGGAATCGAAAGCTCCACGTCGAAAAACTCGCCGGGTTTGTTTTTCTCCAGCTTCTGCGTCGCGATCTTCTCACCGTCCACAAGGATGTCGAAGACGCGCTTGCCGCCGTCGCTGCCCCAGTAGGTGCAGACGAGCACCATCGGCTTGTCTTGCGCGACTTTCAGTTCGTAACTGAACCAGCCCTCGCGCGCATGACGCCAGAGACGGCCACCATAGGTGCCCGCGTCGCTGCGCTCGCTCTTGAAGTTGTGCGCGCGCTCCGGCTCGAATTCGCCAATGCGAACGACATCCACGGTTCGCGTGCTCAGTTCGCGCTCGCGGCGTTCTTCGGCTTCGAGCGCGGCTTGGTGCTTCTTCCATTGTTCGGCTGTGAGCAGGTCCCAATAGATTGCGTAACGCTGCGGTGGCAGGGCGTGGAACGCGACGAGCGTCACGTCGTTGGGCTTGCCGACGCCTTTGGTGCGGAAGGTGAGCGGCTTATCCGGGACGGCTTCGACCCATTCGGTCACGGGACGGCCTTGCGCGAGAAGTAGAGGCGCGGATGGGGCGGTCTTGCCGTTGAAGAAATCGCTCTGCCCTTTCGCATACGGCATCGGCGGCTTGATGCCGTCGCAGCCAAGCGCGCCGGCGAGGACAACCGGGCCGTAGCAGATAGCGGCGCGGTTCGGATCGTCTGGCATCGGCTCCAGCCGCAATGTCATCGGCAGGCGAATCTCGACACGGTCGCCGGTCTTCCATTCGCGCCGCAGTTCGATGTAGCCGCCGACGTGAGGAGGCGATTCGGCAGGCTTTCCATTGACTAGGACGATCATGTCGCCCGCCCAAGCCGGACGTCGTATTTTCACACTGAGCTTGACAGGCTTCGCGCACTTCAACGTCAGCCGCGTCGTATCCTGTTCGGGGAACTTCGTCTCCTGCCGCACGACAAGGCCCTTTTCCTTCCACGCCAGCTCTGAGGCGATGAAGAGGTTCACGTAGAGCGAGTCGGTGTCGCGCCAGTAGATGCTGTCGCCGTATTTGGCGTGACTCTCAACGCCCGTGCCAGTGCAGCACCAGAACGAATCGTGCGGCGTGTTGTAAGGCATAAACCACGCGCCGTGCAGCGGCACGTGGTAGCCCATCATGCCTGTGCGCGGATCCTGTGTGGCGAGAATCTGGTTGTAGAGCGCGCGCTCATAGTAATCGGCCCGCGCGGCGGCACCGTCCCACGCGAACAGGTGGCGCGTGAGCTTGAGCATGTTGTGCGTGTTGCAGGTCTCGGCCGTCCATGGGCTGACGCGCTGCGCGAGCTGGTCGGGCGCGCCAAAGTGCTCGTGGTCGCTATTGCCGCCGATGACGTAGCTGTGGTGGTTCACGACGCGGTCCCAGAAGAACTCCGCGATGGTCCGGTAACGCTCCTCGCCGGTCAACTCGTGGAGTCGTGCCGCGCCAATGACTTTTGGAAATTGCGTGTTGGCGTGCAACCCAGCCAGCTTGTCCTGCCGCGCCGCCAGCGGATCGAGCACGTGCTTGTGATAGAGCCGTTGCGCCGCGCGCAGATGTTTCTCATCGCCGGTCAACGCATAGAGGTTGGCCATCGCCTCGTTGATGCCGCCGTGCTCAACGGCGAGCATCTTTTGCATCTGCTCGTCGTTGAGCCGCCCATTGCGTGCCGCGACCCAGTTGCCGAAACGCCGCGCCACATCAAGCGCCTGCGCGTTGCCGCAACGCGTATGGATGTCAATCAGCCCCGCCAGAATCTTGTGCAAAGTGTAGTAAGGTGCCCAGACCTTGCCGGTCATCTCAACGCGATCGATGAACGATTCGGGAAACGCGCTCAGGTATCCGCTCGACCCGAGTGCAGCCTGGCATTTGACGAGTTCGCACACCATGAGCGCAACGCGTTCCTTGAGTCGGTCGTCGCCCGTTGAGGCGAACATCAGCGCGCACGCCGAGAGATAGTGGCCGACGAAATGACCGCGCACTTCGCACTTGGCCGCCTCCCAATGTCCATACGGCTCCGCTGGCGCTGGCAGACCAGCGGTGACGCGGAACATGTGCAGGAGGCGGTCGGCATCGAGGCTGAGCAAATACTCCTTGTCGCGTCCCATCGCCACCTTGAACGGCCCGTCAAGGAGGCGCACGTCGGCGAGGTCGAAAGGCCGGAGTTTACAGACACCTTTCGGCGAGACAGGATCAGCAGCGGGCAACGCGCGCGCAACGACTGGCGCGACCAGAGTGCAGAGCAGTAAGAGGCGAAACAATTTCATATCGGTTCTCCATCTGAAATCTTGGAGCTGATGATAGCGGGTCGCCCGCCAACGACAACGCCAGTTTGCGGAAAAAGCCCGCCATTTTACGAATCCACCCAGCGCGGACAACCGACACACAACCGCCTCACTTCATCACAAAACGCGCCGAGACAATCGCGGTCACGGTCTTATCCAACGATTTCGTATCGCTCAACCCCTCGCCGCTGGTTTCCGTCGAATAAAGCGGCGTGATCTGGAACACCCCCATCTTCGCTGACAGCAAGCGGTCAATCACCCGCCCGCCCTGCTGGCAAATCTGTTCGGCGCGGGTGCGGGCGTCTTTCGTGGCTTCGGCTAGCATTTCCACCTTCGCCTCGCCCGCCTTCGTGTAGATAAACTCCGGTGCGCCAGACACGAACAGCACGCCCTGCTCGACGAGCACAGTCGAGTCGTTGATGACTTGCGAAATGCGATCCACCTCTGACGAGTGAACCGTGACGGTCTGCGCAAGCCGGTAGCTGGCCACACGTTTCGCCTGTTGCAGGTCACGGTCACCCACGCGAATCTCTTCGATGGCAATCGGTGACACCTGGTAATCCTTGACGCCTTTGCCCTTCAAGAATGCGGTGACCTTGCCGAGGTCGGCCTTCAGCGTGCGCTGAGCGTCCAGCAACACGGGCGATTCCGCCGAGAATGTCCCATTCCAAATGATCAGGTCAGCGCGAATGTTCTTACGCGCGGAGCCGGTAACACTGATCGTCTGCGACTGCGAGATGGCCATCCACGCGCGCGTGACGACAAACGACGAAAACACCAGACCTGCGGCAAGGAACAAGCCGGCGATCAAACCAAAAAGCTGAGGGCGGTTGCTGATATTCATAACGATCCAAAGTGTGACGCCCGAATAACACCTTTCCCGCATCGAAGCAATGCCGCAATGGCCGCGACAAAACAGGGTGAGCTACGATCACTTCGCCGCCGGCAGTTCCCAACGCTCGCCGAAGAAGCCGGCGGTGGCGATGCCACCGGGCGCGCGCGAGGAAACCGGCACGCTCACGTCCACCACGGCGTAGTCGGGCAACTTCGGCGTCTGGCGGGCGTTGTTGAGATAGTCGTATTCGCGGAAGGTGAAGCTGCTGTTGAGGACGATGTAGCGATTCGGGTTCAGCGGGTTCGGATAGATCAGCACCGGCACGTGGTGACCGGCGGCAAAGCTCTTCGCGCCGAGCTTGACGGATTGCGCGTCCCAGCGAATCGGCAGCTTGTCGGCAAGCTTCGCGAGCAGTTTGTTACTCGACGGGTCGCCCCAGAGGACGAGGTTACTTGACGCGATGTCGGCGTCGGTCGCGGCGGTGTCGGCGATCACGCGCGCATCGCCGCGGAAATGTTTCCGCCACTGCTCGATCGCGTGCGTCATCTCGGTGGCGGCCCACGCGCCGACCTTTTCGTTCAGCGGCTTGCCCGTTGGCTTCACCATCACGAAGCTGTCCATGAACGCGTCGTCAATCGGCCCTTGCAGGCCATGACGCTTGCGAAGGTTGCTGTCGTCTGCCGACGGCACGGCTGTCCAGAACTTGCCAACCTTGAGGAAATGCGCGACCCACGAGTGGTTGGCAGGCACCGGTGGCGCGGCAACTTCCTGACCGTCGAGGATAACCTTCGGGCGCCGCCCGATGGTGAGCGGACGGGATTGCGGCGGCACCGAGAGCGTCAACCCGTCGGCGTTCTGTGTCGTCACGCGCACGGTCGTCGCGTCGGCGATTTCTGCATCCACGCGCGCCCGCTCCCAATGCTTCTCCATGCCGTCGAGCGTCACCCAGAGCATTTGGTTGTAGCGCAGCGTC
The DNA here is from genome assembly GCA_026397915.1 of Verrucomicrobiota bacterium. Classification (GTDB taxonomy): domain Bacteria; phylum Verrucomicrobiota; class Verrucomicrobiia; order CAIQCK01; family CAIQCK01; genus CAIQCK01. The sequence goes on along the minus strand of JAPLTX010000048.1, from coordinate 8,884 downwards.
CACGTCGTGAACCGCACTCGCAATGGCACCGGGTTGCGACCGCGCGCGGCGATCTCGTCAATGCGCCGGATGACCTCCGCCTTCGCTTGCGGCTCGTATTTGTGCGCGGTCTTCGGGCCGATGATGTGTGTAAGTTCCATTCCCTCCGCCTTCATCGCCTTCTCCATCATGTCGGCGGCCTGCTTTTGCCGATCAATCTCGCCGCTGTAGGCGATGGTCGGGCAATTGAACAGGTTCGCCGCATAGTCGGTGGCGTCATAGAGATGCCAGAGCGTCTGCTCCCACGCCGGCGGCTTGGTCGGTTCGTTCTGGAACACTTTCAGGAACTCCGCCGACTCCGCGAAGCCCGCGCCCGGCGCCGCGGCAGCCCATAGCCCGGCAAAGTGCGTCGCGAACTGCCAGCACGCCGCGCCGCCCATCGAGAAGCCGCGCACGACGATGCGGTTCTCGTCAATCGGGTAGCGCCGCTTCACGCTGTCGAGCGCCTCGAACAGGTCGGTCTCGCCGGCGAACTTGTTGGCGTTGCAGTAGCGGCCGTAGAGATGGAGCACGATGGTGTCCGGCGGCGTGAACTCGCCTGGCGACTTCTGCCGCTGGTCGAGGAAGTTCACCTCGCTCAGCGTCTCGCCGCGTCCGTGAAACCAGCAATCGAGCCGGTGCCGCCGCGCCGCGCCCGGCTTGAACGCCGGCGGCACGACCAACCCGTAAGGCTGCACCGAGCCGTCAATCTTCGACACATAGGCGCGCACCACCAGCCCGGTGGACGTGTTCCACGGCGTCTTGCCGATGCGCAACGCCTCCGCCCGCTCCGCTCCCTGCCGGAGCAGCGTCTTCGCCACGGCGATCTCCGGCTTCTTGAAAAACTCGTTGTAGGTCAGCGCGTAGCGGACGGCCTTGTGGTAAATCTCCACGTCCGGCAGCAGCTCCAACTTTGCCGACTGGCTCTTCACCGCACCGCGCAGCGACTCGATCTCCGCGCCGAGTTTCTTCAGCCCCGCCTCCAACTCCGCCCGGTCTTCCGCCGGCACCTCGATGCCCGGCGGCGGCACGGGGCGAACGCTGTCAGGCAGGTTGTCGCGAGGACCGTCGGCGCAAAGAGAAAGAGCAAAAAGCAAAACAGAAGTTGGCAGAAACCACCGAAAACAGTTCATGTGCGAATTCATGCGGCAGCCCGCCGCCAAAGACAAGCCACAAACACCGCGACCAAAGTGGCAACTACACCACTTCGCGATAGGCGTCGGGATGGGGGCGCGGGATGACGACGGCGTTCACAAGGACGCCGCGCTCGGCGATGACTTGTTTGCCGGCTTGGACGGCGGCTTGGACGGCGGCGACGTCGCCGGTCATGGTGCAGAACGCTTTGCCGCCGAGCGCCATCGCGAGGCGGATTTCCATGAGGGTGACGTTGGCGGCCTTGGCGGCGGCGTCGGCGCCTTCGAGGAGGGAGCCGACGTTGAACGACTCCAGAATGCCGAGCGCGCCACCGGCGGGCGGCACCTGGCTGCGGCCCAGCGCGGTGAGCACTTCGGGATGCGGGTTCGGGAAGACGAACTGGTCTATGAGACAACCGGCTGCGGCGGCGGCGCCGGCGTCCACGGCGCTCTGCACAGCGGCGACGGCGCCGGAGATGGCGACCATGTATTTGCCGGAGCAGATGCTGCGGGAGAGGACGATCTGGACGTTGGCGGCCTTGAGCATGGCGTCGGCCACGGCAAAGCCCGCGGCGACGCTGGTGAGTTCGATGATGCCAATGGATTTCCCGTTCATGGTTACCTCGTCAAAACAATGCGGTCGTTGGTCACGTCGGCGACGGTGGCGGCGAACGGCGCGTGGATGATCGCGCCGAGGGCGTCCTTCGGAATCTCGCCAAGCGGCTGGCCGGCCTTGACCTTGTCGCCTTTTTTCACCAGCGGCTTGTTCGGCGCGCCGGCACCCTGCCGCAACGGCAGGAAAACCTGGCGCGGCTTGAGTTCGATGTCGCTCCACGGCGCGGGGGCGTCGTATTGCTCGACGTTCAGCCGCTGGGCGAGGGCCTTGATCGGCACGCGGCGGCCTTCGCGCAACGCGTGCGGTTGCGTGGGCGCGGCGCCGGTCCATTTGATGTTGGCGGCGCGCATCTCGGCCTTGGAAGCGTCGCAGGCTTCCTTGGGGAAGAGCATTTCGGGGCAGGAGAAAAGTGTGCAGAGGCCGCAGGCGCAACAGTTGGCCGCCATCTGGTTCCAGTATTTCTTGTCGGTGGCGGTGAACGCGAGACTGCGCATGACCTGATGCGGCTCGACCTGATAGCCGAGCAGGTAGCGCGGGCAAAGCTCGGTGCAGTAGCGGCACTGGTCGCAGGCGGACTTGCCGATGCGGGCCTGGATGCTTGCAGGCTTGAGCTTGCGGTCGGCCACGCGGTGGTTGCGCGGCAGGATGACGACGCCGGTGGTGGTCTTGACGATGGGCGTGTCGAGGTTGTCGGTCGTCTGGCCCATCATGAGGCCGCCGAGACAAAGCACCGGATCGTCCGTGGTCAGGCCGCCCGCAGCTTCGATGGCTTCACGGAACGTGGTGCCGACCGGGACGGTCAGCGTCAACGGCGTTTTCACAGCACCGTTGATGGTGAGCGTCTTGTGCGTGACGGGCACGCCTTTCGCGGCGGCGGCGATGTTTACGAGCGTTTCGACGTTGTTGACGACGACGCCGACTTGCAGCGGGATGCCTTGGGGCGGGATGAGCCGGCCTGTGACGGAGTAAACGAGGTCGTATTCGTCGCCGGCCGGGTAGTAGTCGCCCAACAAGTGAACGCGAACGGGCGTGCCCTTGCAGGCTGCTTGGCAGGCTTCTACAGCATGCTTTTTCTTGCCCTTGATGCCGACGACGCCTTCCTTGGCGCCAACGGCCTTCATGACCAACTGGATGCCCGCGACTACCTCTGCCGCGCGACGCTCCATGATAACAGCGTCCTTGTGCAGCAACGGCTCGCATTCGGCCCCGTTGGCGATGACGGTGTCGGCTTTACCGGCCAGTTTGACGTGCGCCGGGAACCCGCCGCCGCCCGCGCCGACCACGCCGGCTTGTTTTACTTGTTCAACCAAGCTCATGGGCGCAAATGCTACCGTGAAGCCGGCGGTATTTCAACGGTGACGATGCGCCGGAAGGTCTTTTTTGTAAAGCAGCGCTCCCGTCGCAGGCGGTTTGGTGCCGGTTTTCCGCACGGAAAAGAGGGCTAAAACCGGCCGGAATAGCCGCCAACCAACACTTATTAGTCACCTTGTTTCAACATGTTATGCGATTGTAACCCAACCGTCGCTTGCATTCCGAAAAGTTCTAGCTATGCTTGCCCGTCTTATCTCGGCTCGTTTGAGGGAGCCGAGGGTTAACATTAACCAGCTTTATGAGCAAGAAAGGGACAGAAGACATGAACAACCTGAATCCAGCAGTGAAGGATTCGAAGCGCGCCAAGCGAATCAAGGCGAGTCGCAAGCCGCAAGCCGACCACGATACGGAGCGGTGGCTGCGGTCCATCGAACACGACCTGATCTGCCGGCGCGCGCAAGAGATCTTCTTTGAGCGCGGCTCCAAGCAAGGCCAAGACCTCGATAACTGGCTCAAGGCCGAGGCAGAAGTGAAGCGAACGCTCGAAGAAACCGAAGAAGCATTGAAGGCGCATTTTACTGCGAACAACTCGGACATAAACGGTAATAACTGAGGAAAACGAATATGATTCATCTTACACACGAACAGATCGCCAAGCGGGCCTACGAGATCTACCTCCGCTCCAGTTCATTGCCGGGACGCGACGAGGAGAACTGGCTTGCCGCAGAAATCGAGCTGAAGCGGGACATCGAAGCCGCCAAGGCTGCCGCCACACCCAAGCCGAACGGCCATTCGTCGGTTTCAGCGCCTGCCAAGGTCAAACCGGTGATTGTGCCGTCCATCGCCCCGGCGGTGACGGTAACGCATACCGCTAGCGTTTCTGCCTGCGGTTGCACGTCCACGCCCGCGCCAAAGGCAAAGGCAAAGGCTCCGAAGGCGAGCAAGTCCAAGTCGCGTTTCTAACACGCGTTGGCAGCCTTCAGGGCTGATTGCGGAATATCACATGACGCGAGCGCGCTGCAATGCGCGCGATAGGTGGGGTGTGCCCGTATGCCGGCGAGGGTGACGGGTTCGAGAAGCCTTATGCTTCCGAACCTGTGCCCTCCCCTGCCTTGATCACCGTCTCCATGGTGACTTCGCCCGCTTTGAAGTGGAATCGCTCCAAGCTCGCGCCGTCGAGGCCGAGTTGGACCAACGCGTTCACGTCCAGCGCGGACTCGGCTTGGGTCACGCTATCGAGTTCCGAGAAGATCACCGGATGTTTCGGCATGAAGAGCGGACAACAATCCTCAAACTTCTGCGACGATGTCTCGCAGGTGCCGAGCCGCCGCGCCATCGCGATGATCTCTTCCTTGTCGAAGCCGATCAGCGGCCGATAGAGCGGCAGATGCGCGACCTCGCCGACTGTTCGGAGGTTGTGCAACGTTTGCGACGCAACCTGGGCGAGACTGTCGCCGGTGACCAGACCGAGGCATTTCTTGCGAAACGCCAGCCGCTCTGCGATGCGCAACATCATCCGCCGATAAAGAATGATCCGGAACTCCGACGGTGCCTTCGCGACAATGTGCCGCTGGATTTCCTCAAACGGCACCAGCCACAACTGCGAGCCGAACTGCCACGGCGTCAGCCGCCGCGCCAGCTCGCGCGCCACGGGCGCCGACGATTCGCCGGCACGCTCCGGCGTCGCGTGAAAATGCGTGAAGTGGACCTTCGCGCCGCGCTTCATCATATACCAAGCCGCCACGACCGAATCGAAGCCGCCACTGAGCAGGCACATCAGCCGTCCCGCCGTGCCGCTGGGCATGCCGCCGGGACCCGGATGCTTGTCCACCGCGACCAACACCGGCCCGCTGGTGATCTCCACAAAACACGTCCGCTCCGGCGCGTCGAGATTGACCTTCACCTGCGGCCCGAATTTCTCGCGGATGCGCTCCATCAACATGCCGCCGAGCTCGCGCTCCACCTCCAGCGAGTTCATCGGGAAATTCTTGTCGGCCCGTTTCACGCGCACCGCAAACGATTCGAACGGCCGGTCGCCCAACATCCCCCAAGCCACGTCGGCCATCTGCTCCAGTTCGCGTCCCGCCTCGCGCGCGACGGAGTAGTTCGCGACGCCGAACACCCGCAGAATCCGCTCGATGACCGGCTCGACCGCTGCGTCATCCTTCAGCCAGACCGCGACGCGCCCGTCGGGATGCGCGATGCGCTCCACTGGCAGGCCTTCCAACGCCATCGCCAGGTTGTCCTTCAGCCGGCCGACGAAATAACCGCGGTTCCCTCCCTTGAGGGCGATCTCGTGATAATGGATCAGTAACGCTTGTCGCATCGCCATCATCATTCACGCCGCCGCCACTCACCGCAAGCGAAGTTTGCACGCCGGTTCATTTTTCGGGTGCTTTCATCCCTTTCATGGTGGTAAACATAACCCCGCATGAACAAACACATCTCCCGCTCCGGTTCGCGACTTCATCGCCGCGATTTTCTCCGCTCCACCGCCGCGCTCGCTGCTGCGGCGTTCGGCGCGCCTTACATCATGCCGTCCTCTGTGTTCGGCAAGAACTCGCCCAGCAACCGCATCACGCTCGCCATCATCGGCTGTGGCAACCAGAGCACCGTGGACATCCCGGAGTGGCTCAAGAACGACGATTGCCAGATCGTCACCTGCTGCGACGTCAACCGCGGCAGCCGTGGCTACCGCGACGACAAGCAGTTCCTCGGCCGCGAGCCGCAGCGCAACTTCGTCAACAAGGCTTACGCCAAGAAGACCGGCAACGATTCCTACAAGGGCTGCGACGCGTGCATTGACTTCCGCGATGTGCTCGCCCGTAAGGACGTGGACGCCGTCGCCATCATCACGCCCGATCATTGGCACGCGGTGCAAACCATCATGGCCGCTGAAGCCGGCAAGGACATCTATTGCCAGAAGCCGCTCTCGCTCACCGTCCGCGATGGGCAGGAGATGATCAAGGCCGTGCGCAAACACAACCGCATCCTCCAGTGCGGCAGCCAGTGGCGCTCGAAGGCCCACATCCGGCAGGCGTGCGAGCTGGTCCTCAACGGCAAGCTCGGCAAACTCCAGCGCGTCGAGAGCTACGTCGCCGAGAACAACTTCAAAGGCCCCGGCCCCGGTTGGAAAGCGGAGCCTGTGCCGGAGGGATTCGACTACAACTTCTGGCTCGGCCCCGCGCCGCAAGCGCCGTATCACAACCTCCGCTGCTTCTACAAGTTCCGGTTCATCCTCGACTACTCCGGCGGCCAGACCACCAACTTTGGCCACCACTCCAACGGCGTCGTCCGCTGGGGCGTCTGCGACGATCTGTTCCCGACCGAGTTCGAGGACGCCGGCTCTGAGTGGCCGGAGAAAGGCGACCTCTTCACGACGCCGACGAAGGTTTCCTTCCGCGCGAAGTTCCCCAACGGCGTCGAGCTGTTCTGCCACACCAACAAACCCGGTTTCGGCGTCCGCTTCGAAGGCAGTGAAGGCTCGCTGGAGATCGGCTCCTCGAAGTTCGAATGCAAGCCCGCCTCGCTCAAGGACGCCGTCCTCGGCGGCAACGACAAGCGCTTCGCCATCAGCGAGAACCATTACCGCAACTTCCTCGACGCCGTGAAAGCGCGGAAGGACGGCGTCGAGCCGGCCGAGGTCGCGCACCGCACCTCCATGCTTTGCCACCTTGGCAACATCGCCATGCTCCTGAAGCGGAAGTTTAAGTTCGACCCGCAGACCGAGCAGATCGTCGGCGACGACGAGGCCAACAAAATGCTCAGCCGCCCGTTGCGCGCGCCGTGGCATTACTGATACTCTGACCGCGCCCGATAACAACCATGGACAACCCGACCGTCACGCTACTCAACACGCTCCTCGGCATCACTGTCGTCGTCACCGGCGTTGCGGCCTTCATTGGCTCGCGCGCGCGGAAGACGCCGAAGTTCAAAGGCCCGTTCGGCCCGACCTCCAAGACGAAGAATTTCGACTGGATGGAAAAGCAACACCTCGACGCTGAAACGTCCACCGGCGATATCTCACTCCTCCCCGACCCGCCAGCCACAGAACCAGCGTCGAGCAAGTCCTTCGCCATGTTTCCGCATGAGCCGGTTGAACAGCCAGCGTCGGGCAAGACCACTGTCATACTTCCGCCGCAACCGGTTGAAAAACCAGCGTCGAGCAAGTCCTCCGCCATGTTTCCGCAGGGACCGATTGAAGAGCCCGCGCCGAGCGAGTCCACCATCATGTTCCCGGTCGTGACCACCGACGAGCCGCCGTCATTACCGCTCACCATCGCCGAGCCGCCCGCGGAGCCCGTGGAACCTCCCGTTAAGCGCATCGAACTGCCCCACGACATCGTCGTGCAGGAGGAGATTCCCGTCCCGGAGCGCGTCGCCACGCCCGAGCCGCCGGCCGCTCAACCTGAGTCCCCTGCCCCGGCCATCGTCGCCGAGGAAGAGAAAGTTATCGTCCCGGAGGTCGTCGAAACCACGACCGAGCCTGACGCGCCCGTCGCTGCCGCTGCCATCGAACCACAAGAGAAACCCATCGTCTCCGAACCCGCCCCGTTCGTTGTCGAACAAACCGCGCCGCCCGCGCCCGCGCCAGCCGACGCCGAAACCGGCCACAACTCCATCGAACAGATCGAGCAGCGCCTCGCCTTCGCGCGCGAGATGGGCGACCGCCACAACGAAGCCGACGCGCTGGCCGCCCTCGGCGCCGCCCAACTGACCGCCGGCGCCCACCGCAAATCCATCGCCGCCCTCGAACAATCGCTGGCCATTTACCGCGAGCTTCACAACCGCCAAGGCGAGGCCGACACGCTTGGCAATCTTGGCTTGGCCCACGAAGCGCACGGCGACCTCTTCGAGCCGATCGAACTCTTTGAGCAAGCCCTGCTCATCTACCGCGACATCGGCGACCGTCGTGGCGAGGCCAGCGCCCTTTGGATTTCCTCCCTCTCCTTTAACAGATTCGGCAACCGTTCCGCCGCCGTCTCCAGCGCCGAGGCCGCCCTGCGGATTTTCGAGGAACTTGCCGACCCCACCGCCGCCACCGTCCGCAACCAACTCGCAGACTGGCGCGCCGCGACGTAGCTGTGCGGCCAGTGATTCAGTAATCAGTGGTCAGTAGAACCACGGAACACACCGAAAACACGGAAGTCAGCGAAACCATCCCCTTCCGCGTGTTCCGTGTCTTCCGTGGCTTACTACTTCGTCTCCGCTTTCGCGACCGTCCCTAGCGATGGCGGCTTCGCCTTCGCGGCGGCGGCGGCTTCGCCGACAACCGCTGGCGGCTCCTCAGCATCGTCGTCCCGCCCGGCGAAGTCAGCAACCAGCAACTCACCGACGCCACCGCCGGCACGAGCGCCAACACCAACGCCGTCGCGACTCTCGACACGCCGTATGACGACCCGGAGAAGGAAGCGTTGCGGCAAAAGCTCAACGAGCTGATTCTGCCGCAGAGGCGATGAGCGAGTTGTAGTGTCGGGCGTCTCGCCCGAAGGTCTTGTAGTGCCCGAATGTCTTGTAGTGTCGGCCGTCCCGGCCGACGGGACTTCTCTCATGCGAAACAGGATTCAAAGCACAGCGGTTGCTCGGCCGAGACGGCCGACGCTGCAAACGCCGATGAAACTCTTCACTCTCAACTTCTTCGTCTTGTAAAGACGAAGAGCGAGGCGGAGAATGGTCCCGAAACGGAGTTCGTTGTGAAATCAGACGCTAAACAAGGATCGTCTGTGTGGAAGATGATGTGGGCGCTGGCATGGCGCTATGTGCTTTGGCTTCCCCTGCTCGTGCCAATAGGAACGATTGCGTTCTT
>JAPLTX010000040.1 GCA_026397915.1 Verrucomicrobiota bacterium | reverse complement strand
TTCTCAACACAGTCCATCCCCAGCTTCGGTCGGGCTACGCCCTCCCTGCGCTGGGGATGGACAAAACGCAAACGAGCAGGCAACATCAACTATAGCTACAGACTAACCCTACGAGTGGCTCGAAAAGGTGAGTCCGGTCACATGCTGGCTGGGTTGGTTCACGGCCCTGATTAATCCACTTCACGATGGCCTCGAAGGCTTCTTTATCCGAGTAGGGCAAACTATGCCAAAGCCCCCCAGCGGTGGATGCGGAAAGGCTCAAGACAGAGAAGTTTCCAATCGGGGATGTCTCAATCGAAAACTCAAAAAAGCCCACCAGAAATGCGACATCATGACCAAATGCGGCAGAGAACAGCGCGCACACCAACAGACACGGCATCGCCAGTGCGACATAGATCACTTGGAACGGCAAATCCCATTGGTCAAAGGCTGACAATCCGTCAGCTTTCTCATGTGGCGACCAAAACGCGATCCCAATAAGCAGCAGCAACGCCCCTGTCAGGAAGGACGACATTGGCATTCCGTGTCCCGTTCGCCATTCCTCGGAATTTAGCCCCAGATAAAAGACAAGCGCGCTAGCAAGAACACATCCCACTGACCCCAAAACCTTCCGCTCTGTTTTCAAGCTGCCCAAGACACGCTGGACCCGAGCCGCAAACTCATGGATCTGCTCCCCCACACCAGACAGTTTTCCAAATAGCCACAAGCCAAAGGTCGAAGCTCCCAAAGCTGCGGATGCCTCATCACCTGGCGCTCTCACGATCAACAGCTCACGCGACGACATCGCAGGCTGGGCAAGCGAATCGGCCAGCTTTTGCCGGATTGACTGGAGACCCCCCTTCCAATGCCCAAGAACGATCCGGGAAAGGACTGCCTGCACGCCCATTGCCAGTCCGAAAAGAACCACCATCCACACTTGAATGGGGATTCGGAACCGAAGCCAGATACCGGCAAAAATAAAAATGAAGGGGCTAATCAGGACAATCAGAGGAGACAGCAGGTCCTCCGGCAATCGCCGTGGCCGGCACATGATGAAAGGTGTTGAGAGACTCACCACTCCGCTGACGAGCTTGCGCACCTCGCCATCATTGAGCGCATACATCGCCACATTCCCACCATGGCTGTGAGCAATGATGAACTGTCTCGCACCGGGGAAGGTCTTGGCGAGTGACTTGATATGTTCCCGCAGGCGCTGGGCAGCACCGTATCTCGAGACATGCAGGTTGTGTCCGCTCCAATTCACGGCTTCAATTCGAACCTCTCCCGGGATTCTCTCCTTCAGAGCCGCTGCCAGCGGTGATGACTCATGGGTCCATGCCGCGTTTTTCGCAAAGGTGCCGTGAACAAGGGTAACAATGGTCATCCGAGTTCTCCGCTGAATGCCTTCTGCAAAATCGCCTGCCGCAGGCGCGTGGCGCGCTTCAGGTTGGCGGACACCACCGCTTCCAACTCCTCCACCACGCTCAACCGCCGCTCCACTTCCGCCACAATCCGCGTCTGCTCCGCGAGGGGTGGAAGTGCGATTGGCAGCGTCTTCAAGATTCCGAGATTAAGGATCTCCATCGTTCCACCGTGAGCAGCCAATTTGAAGAATGCCCGCGTCGTTGCTGACTCCAGCACAATCTTGATGAACTTCGGGTTCACGCATGAGCGACTGAGGCTCAGTTTCAACAAGCGGGGATTGATGATGCCCGGCGCGCAATCATCCGGAAGAATCAGAACTTTGCCGGTCGTTCCCACTAGGCTGACGAGGATGTCGCCCGGTTTTACCTGGCAGCTTTGGAGTTGCTCGAACAACTCAAGCGAAATGAAGTAATCGCCAAAATACGCATCGCCCCTGATGACCTGCTCTTGCCCGTAGATTTTGAATCCGCTCGGCGTGTAAAAGGACTTCTTCAGCGAGCTACCAAACGGCCCTGCCTTGATTGCGTTCTTCGTTCCGTCGGCGAGCTGCTCGAATCCGGTCCAGACCCAGCCTTCCGGCAATTCAACGTCGGCCAGCGGTTCTGGAGCGGGAGGTTCCTTGTATTTGCCACGGCCCTGCCAGTTGTGGCGGCGCTCGGTGAGGATGCGGGCGAGCAGGGCTTCGCCGGTTTCGTAGCTCGCTTTCGCCTTCCGACCTCTGGCCGCTGACTTCTGAAGCTCTGCCTCCGTCGGGACGAGGCGGCCTTCGCAGGCGGCTTTGAGGACGGCGGCGCGGTAGCGTTTGAGGTTGGCCTGCACCCGCCGCAATGCCGCCACCCCCGCCTCCAGCCGCGTGAATTGCTTCTCAATCTCCGCCACAATCCGACGCTGTTCGGGGAGGGGAGGAAGAACCATCTCAATGTTGGCAAGCATGTCACGATTGATGACGCCTTGTGCTGAACCGGTGCTTCCTGCGCGAAGTTCAAGAACCTTGGGCTGAAGCTGTAGATAAACGAAGCGATCAAATGTCTCCGCACTTGGACGAATTGCCGCGGCACTTCGCCCAATGGCGCAGTCAATGCCGAGATTCAGCTTTCCTGCTGTCGCACCGACGACGCAAATCAAAACATCTCCCCGCTTGGCAAACTTCAACGGCTTAGTTGTCCACTCCCGGACGACAGGATGTGGCGAACCGAACTCACCGGCTTTGACAAATATGGTCCCGCGTCCCTCGAAGTTGGACGCATCGCCAGGCGGCGCTTGTCCCATGATGAACTCGGCGATTTCGCCGAGCCGTGTTCTTCGCAAGGCGCTTGTGTGTTGAAATGCCTGTCGAAGGACGGCACTCATGCGGCGAGCACCTCGTTGAGTTCATCGAGCAGCTTGGGCAGTTGCTGGCCGAAGAGTTCGTAGGCTTTTCCAAGTCCGCCGTGTTGGTTGAACGGAACGGCGTCGAAATCTTCCGGCTCGATGCTGAGGCTGGTGGCGATGTGCTCGCAGATGAGGTGGAGCCAGGCGCGTTGCTCAGGCTCGAAGATCGTCCCGGCTTTGGCCTTGTCCATGAGCCATTCGTTGAAGCGCTCGCGGACGGATTCGGCGAAGGGCCGGAGCACGGGCTGCTGTTCCAGCGCGAAGCGGACGAGGGCGACGAGGTCGGCGAAGCGTCCGGCCTGGGAGCGGCCCTTGACCTTGCCGGGCCGGGCGGCGGCGAAGGCGTCCCAAAGGCGGTCCTCGGTCCACGCGGCGTGGTTCTCGCGGAGTTTCTTTTCCAGTTCCTTGAGCATCGGCTCGGTGAGGCGCTGCCGGTAGGGGCGGCTGTAGAGGATTTGCAGTGCGGTGATCTCGGCCTTGTGCTGTTCGATGTAGTCGCGGAAGGAGTTCAGGAGCGCCGCCGATTTTGCCTTCGCAGCGGCGTCAAACCCTTGTTGTGTGACGGCATCAATGGTGACGGTGTCAATGGTCTGCTCGGCCTCCCGTCTGGCTTTGGCAAGGCTCTCGCGCAGCGCAGGCGAATTGAACGGCGCGCAGGCTGCGTCAATCAACTGTTTCTGCGCGACAGCGAATTTCTCCGCGCTGACTTCACCGGGTGACGCGCCGGGTTTGCCAGTGGCTTTCTCGGCGACGATGTCCGGGTTGCAGGCGTCGAGCAGCGCGCGCGACAGTTGCGCGAGCGTGCTTCCTCCGGCGAGTTCGCTCAGCGCCTTCGCGTTTTCGCGTGAGATTTCCCTGTCCAGCCGCGCGAGGCGGCCGGCCAGCGTGGTGAGCGCGTCCTCGTCGCGTTTGCCCAGCGCCACGCCCAACAGGAGCTTGTCGAAGGGGACTGTGGGCTGCCTTTCGAGCGGGCGGGAGTCGCTCTTATCGCTCTCGCATACGCCCACCGCGTCCACGATGATGAAATGGGTCTTGGCGCGGGCGTCGGCGCCGGAGACGGCCTGTAGATCGGTGGGCGTCAGGACGCGCGTGCCGCGGCCTTTCATCTGTTCGAAATAGACACGGCTGCGAACGTCGCGCAGGAAGAGAAGGCATTCGAGCGGCTTGATGTCCGTGCCCGTGGCGATCATGTCCACGGTGACGGCGATGCGGAGTTGCGGCGAGGTGCGGAACTCCGCGATGAGGGATTCGCCGTTGGCCGGCCTGCCGGTTTCAGGATGGCGGGACTGGTAGGTGATCTTCTTGGCGAAGTCGTTGCCGCGCCCAAACACTTCCCGGGCGATCCGCACCACGTCTTCGGCGTGGGAGTCGTCTTTGCAGAAGATGAGCGTCTTCGGCACCATGTTTCGTCCGGGGAATAGTTCGGTGGGCAGCGCTTTCTTGAACGCCTTCAGCACGGTGCGGATCTGGGAAGGAACCACCACGGAGCGGTCGAGGTCTGTCGCGGCGTAGCTGAGATCTTCGTCGAGGCGCTCCCAGCGAACCTGGCGGGTTTCCTTGTTCCGCCGGTCCACGTAAAAGCCTTTCTCGACCTTGCCACCCTGGTCGGCAACCTGGGTCTTGATGCGATAGACCTCGTAGCCGACGTTCACGCCATCCGCCACGGCGCGCTCGTGGCCGTATTCCATGACGAGGTTCTGCTTGAAGAACCCGATGGTTTGTTTGGAGGGCGTGGCGGTGAGGCCGATGAGCGATGCGTCGAAGTATTCGAGCACCTGCCGCCAGAGGTTGTAGATGGAACGATGGCATTCGTCGGTGATGATGAAGTCGAAAGTCTCGATGGGGATGGTCGGGTTGTATTTCACATCCCGCACGCGGTTATCGGCGGCGGCAAGCTCGAAGCCTGAAAGTTCGTCCATGTCTTCGGGCAATTCCTCGCCACGCAGCATCGAGTAAAGACGTTGGATGGTGCAGATGGTGACGCGCGCCACCGGGTCGAGTTTGTTGGAGGTGAGATGCTGGACGTTGTAGAGCGTGCTGAACTTCCGCGGGTCGTCCGGCGGAACAAACTGATCGAACTCGCCTTTGGCCTGACGGCCAAGGTTGGCGCGGTCCACGAGGAAGAGGATGCGGCGGGCGTTGGCAAACTTGATCAGGCGGTAGCTGAACGCGCAAGCGAGGTAGGTCTTGCCCGAACCGGTCGCCATCTGGACGAGAGAACGGAGATGATCGGCGGCGAAGGATTCTTCCAGCGCGATGTTGGCCTCGAACTGGCAATCCCTCATGCCGTTCCTGCCCAGCGGATGCGCCAAAGACATCCGGGCGAGGCGTCGTCGGAGCGTGTCCGGCTCCATAGCCCACGCGGCGAGTGTTTCCGGGCGGTGAAACGTGAAAACTGCGCGGGAGCGCGGTTCTGGGTCGCGTTCATCGCGGAAGAACGTCTCGACACCGGTGGACTCGTAGAGGAAGGGCAGTTTGCCGGGGACGATGGCTTGGATGAAATCAGGCAGGTTCTCGCCGTAGTGGCCGGATTGATCTGCGACGCTGGAGAGGGTGGTGCCGGTCTTCTTCGCTTCGACAATGCCTAGGGCTTTGCGATCCACCAGCAGGAGATAGTCGCAGCGGCCGGATTTGAGAGGCACTTCGCGTAACGCAATGCCGCGGGCTGCGGAGGAATTGAACGCCTTGTAATCCTGAACAACCCAGCCGGATGCGCTGAGCATCGTGTCAATCTTCTGACGGGCGAGTTGTTCGGGTGTTTCAGGCATGTTTCACGAGGTCGGCTTAGTCGAAGTCTTGCGGTTTCTTGCGCCCATTCGATTGCCTCTCTCGGCGGCGCGAATGATGACAGGCACAGTAGTTTTCCGCAATTCACAAAACGACCGAGGCGCATCGGTGGGTTCTGTGGCTTTGAATCGCGAACCAAGCGGGGCAGGGGATGTTTGCGTTGACGGGCCGCCACCTATGCTGAAACTGTGACCGAGCTAGTGCGCCAGAGCGATCTTCATCGGCAGCACGTTCGCCGGTGTCTTTGGCATGATAGCCCACCAAGCCAGCGCATCGCGTGGCGTTACCAATTCTCGATAGTGCTGAAATACGATCTGTGGTGAGTTGCCCATTTCGAGGGCGACTTCTAATGGAAAAGCTGGTGGGCGGTGCAGGGTTCGAACCTGCGACCGCGTGCGTGTAAAGCACGTGCTCTACCACTGAGCTAACCGCCCACGCTGCGCCTGCCTGCGGATTGAAGCATACGCGACCGCAAAAATCCACCCGTTCAGTTCCTGTCCAAGAGCAAGCAAACAGTCTCCTCCGGACTGCGCAGATAGAGACGGTCGCCCACAAGGGCGGGATGCGCCCAGATGTCGGGAGAGCGGCCGTCCTTCCCTTGGAAGACTTGCAGCCTGGAGATGACGCGGCAGGCTTGCGGCTCGGCGGCGAAGAGCAGCAGTTCGCCAGTGGTGGTTGTGGCGAGGACGCGATTGTTGCCGCCGATGAGGCTGGCGTATTCGTTCAGGGCTTTGTCCTCGACGCGCCATTGCTCGGCCAGTCCATTGGCGGCGTCGAGGCAGAACAGCAGGTCGTTGATCGTGCCGAAGATCAGGCCGTTGACAATGACCGGCGTGGAGATTTCCGGCTTGAGGTCATTGTGCTTTGCGACTGGCTGTGGGCGGATGGTGCCGTCGGCATTGAACGCATGGAGCCGCGTGGCGTGGTCGTCCGTGGAGAGGAGCAGGAACTCGCCGAACTTCAGCGGCGTGGGCACGTTGTAGTCGCGCGGTTTTGGCGGCGTAACGCTCCACAGGCACTTGCCGGTTTCCGGGTCCCATCCGCGGATGGATTCGATGTCATAGCCGACAAGTTGCCGCCGGCCGCCGAACACGTCCAGCAACATGGCGCCGTGAGCCATTGGCTCGCCGGGCGTCTTCCAGAGGAGCTTGCCGGTGTGGCGGTCGAGTGCGACGATGGCGGCGTCCTTCGACGCGGTGCCGGTGATGAGGCGGTCGCCGTCAATCATCGGGCTGGGACAGAATCCCCACGCCAAGGGTTTGCCGCCGAAGTCGGCGAGCAGTTCGCGCTTCCAGAGAACCTTGCCGGTCTTCAGTTCGACGCAATGCAGATGGCCGAACGCGCTGAGCAAATAGACTTTCTCGCCAATGATAACCGGTGTGGCCCGCGGCGTGTTGGTGTAGTCTAGCTCGCCAGTCGCGCGATAGGTCAATTCCCAGAGTTGTTCGCCGGTGTTGGCGTTGAGACAGCGCCATGTGTCGTTGGTTGTGCCGCTCGTTTTGTCGGCGACGATCAGGAACGGCGGCTGGACGGCGATGCCGGCCATCGCGGGGCTTTCCATCTTCTTGCGCCAGAGGAAGCGCGCCTGAGCCGGCAGCTTTAACGGCACGTCGCTGCGGATGGCGTCGCGTCGCGGTCCGCCGCGCCAGTCGGTCCAACCAGTGGTTTCCGTTGCGGTGGGACACGAAACGAAGCCGTCACGGGTTTCCATCTTCCGTTTCAACTGTGCGTCACTGCCGACAGCCAGCAGCGCCTTTGTGATTGCCACCGCATCTGCCGCCGAGACGCGCTTCGTGGCGAACGCACTGATAAATGGAACTGGCGCTGTGTGGCCGATGACGCGAAGCTCGCCCTTGCCAATCGTGCCGCAGCCTTCCAGCAACGCCATTGCGTAGCTGGAGATGACGCCTGCGTCGGCTTGCTTTTCAAGAACCGCCAGACCGATTTGGTTGCACGTGGCCAACGTCTCTGGCTTGGTGGGGGGCGTCAGGCCGAGCGACTTCATCATCGCTAGCGCAGCGGCGTGTTTCTCATCGCAAGTCGGTGGGCCGAAAAGAACTCTCCGTCCTTTCAGGTCGGCGACGCTCTTGGCGGGGTCGTCGCTACGCACAATGAAAAGGCCGGTGAGCGTCGTTTTGCCTTCGCGGTCGGTCAACATCGCCAGCGGTGTGATCGAGATATTGATAGCGGTGGCTTGCGCGCAAACCTCCGACTGTTTGCCGATGATCAGATCGAGTGTTCCATCGGTGACGCGCCCGGCTTCCTTCAAACTCTCTTGCACGAACGCCTCGACTGGGCGGTCGAGCTTTGCGCTCATGAACGCCGCGAGCGACTGGTAGTCACGCTGGGCAAAGCCCTGCACGCACGCGCAGGCGAGTTGCTTGCAGAGCGGATCCATCACGACCATGCGGAGCGGTTCGCGTGTGACGGGCGGCGGCGCAGGCTGGCCACAACCTATGGCGAGAGCGAGCAACGCGAATGGAAGAACAGGCGGTTTCAGAAAACCAGAAAGAGGCTTGGCGGCAGGCATGCGCTACTTTCCCAGGGCCGGACCGGTCAGCACGTGGATGACGCCGCCGACTTTGTCCAAAAAATACAGTTCGCTGCCATCTTTGTTGGTGGCGATGGCCACCTGCGTGCAGCCGACGTATTGCGACTTCACCAACGCCACGAGCGTGCACTTGCCGTTGGCGCTCCATCGTTTGACTCGGAAGTTGTTCGATTCGGCCGTGTAGATGGTGCCGCCGGAGCCGAAGCAGATGTTCTTAGGCTCGCAACAGCCACCGTAGCCTTCGAGAGAGTCGGGGTCGCGTTTGCCGAACTCTCCGAGTTTGTTTCCGTCACGATCGAGGCGCAGCACGTGGTGGCGCGCGTTCTCGACGACATAGAGGTCCTTGCCATCAGTGCCGATGTCCTGGCAGCCGCAACAACCGCGCAAGCCGCGGATGATCTCCTTGCAGTCGCCCAGTTCCTTGTTGAACCGGAAGACCGAGAAGGATGTGCCGGCGCGGGAGCAGACGAAAATATCATCCTTGATGACAGCGGCGCCGGGCGAGCGGGAGAACTTGGGACCGACGGGCAGTTCTGCTGTCTTGAGGATTTTGCCGCCGGGGCTGAGCAGCGCAACCGTCGCGGGGCCGGTTACCACATAGGTGCCATCCGCGCGGGCGGCGATGGCGTGCGGGGCAAACGGCATTTTCCATGTGGCCTTGAGCTGGTCGCTCATCGTGATGACGCGCACGACGTCGTCGCCGTCGTCACAGGCAACGATGTCGCCAGCGGCGTTGAGGCAGAAGTGGGAGAGGGACTGACTTTCAGTGGCCTTGGTGGTGCCGATCTTGCGGGTTTGTTGATGCGTGGGGACAGGCGTGTCGGCGCTGGCGATGGCCACAGCGATGGAAAACGCTGCAATCAGCAAAGGTCGGTTCATGATGGTGTCGTTTCGTTGGCGAAACCCGGTGTTGTTATCAGCGGATCGCACTATAAGCCGATGCGGAACCGGTTGTCAGGTGATTTGTCGCTGCGATTACGCAATCTGCTGTTATTTGGCGGATGGCCGGCGGACGCAGCGGAAGCCGATGGCGTCGCGGGAAAAACACGCGTCCTGAAAACCGGGGCTTTCGTAGCGCCGCGCAGCGGAACGGCAACGCTCGGCAGTGGAGTTCCACGCGCCGCCGCGGAGAACGTATCGCTCGCCGTCGTCGGGACCGCGCGGGTTCGCGGCTGGACTTTTGGGGTAATAAGCAGCGTCATAGATGTCGTTGCACCACTCGGCGACGTTGCCATGCATGTCGAAGAGGCCCCACGCGTTCGGCTTCTTGCGAGCGACAGGCTGGGTCATCTTGCCGGCATTCTCCGCGAACCATCCGTGCTGCGACAACAGGCGCGGATCGGTGCCGAAGCTGTAGTCGTCAGCGGAGCCGGCGCGGCAGGCATACTCCCATTCCGCCTCCGTTGGCAAGCGATAGCCGTTGGCGGCGAAGTTGCACTTGGCGGTGGTCTCGTTGTAGCAAGGCTCAAAGTCCTCGTCCTTCGAGCGCAGGTTGCAGTAGATGGCGGCCTCGCCCCAGCCAACCTGCTCGACGGGCCGGTCGGCTCCGCGAAAGTGCGAGGGCGAGGGATTGTCCCGCATGAGCTTGGCGAACTGTTGCTGGGTGACTTCGGTGCGGTCCATTAGGAACGCTTCGACGCGGACGGTGTGAGCGGGAGCTTCGTCGGGCTTGCCACCGACGTGGCCCATCACGAACTCGCCTGCGGGAATCAGCACCATCTCCGAGCCGGACTTGGTTTGAATCGTCGGCAGCGCAGTCGTCGGCGCGCCGCTTTTTTCCTCCACACCGCAGCCGCACGCCAGACTGATGACGGCGCAGAGGCAGCACGCAAGCCGTGCCACCACAGTTCCAGATTTGCCGACAATAGGATTCTTCATTTGTGCGAGGGCAGAGGAGCCCAGTCAGGTTCTTTGTTGCTCTTGCCGTCGGTGGTAATGGCCAACCAACGGTTGGTCGTGCTCGGGTCGGCCACGCAGATGTTCCAGCCCGGGGCCTGAACGCCGACGATCGAGGGCGCGATCGCGAGGCCCTTCTTATTATACGGCCCGCGACTGAAGGCCACATAGCGTCCGTCCGGCGACCAGTCTATGTGCTGGATCTTCATGGGTTCGGGACTGACGAGGATGTCGTGAGCGTGAAGCACGTGCGGCTCCGGGCCGGAGAAGTCCAGGTCGCCGATTGCCAGCGAGAAGTTGCCCGAGGCCCAGGCGATCCGCTTGCCGTCGGGACTCACGTCCGGCCGGCAGCCGGGAATTCCAAGGTTGAAGACCTTCGGACCTTGGACTTCGATTGCCACAATGGCATGCGAGTAACCCATGCCGGCATGAAGCGAAGACACATACCATTTTCCGTCCGGAGTGCTGCAGATGTTGAATAGATGGTGTATGTCCGGATTGGGATGCGCCGCGTCCCGACCCGAAACCAGATTGTGCACGAAAAGCCCCTTCGTGACGTAGTCCATCACGGTGAACCGCTCGGTTTCGCTCTTGAGATAGACGATGCCCTTGTCGCCAGCGGTCCAGCATGGTTCGCGGCCCGCGCGGGCCACCATCTGGCGGCCGGTGCCGTCAATGTTCATACGCCATACGCTGCGGGAACGCTGCTCTCCCTCGCCCTCATCAATCACAAAACAGATCCGCCGGCCGTCGGCGGAAACGTGGGGGCAAAGTTCGTTGATGTTGGGCGTTTGGGTGAGATTGACCGGTTGCGAGCCGTTGGCGTTGATTTGGTAAATGTCCCAGTTGCCGTCGCGATACGTCTCATAAAGGATTTTGTAAGGCACCTTTTTGAACTCTTCGCGAAGATCATCGGCGGCCCAAGCGGACACAGCGGCGGCGCAGAGCATTGTCAGCGCGACCATGCTCCAGCGGTGAGGGAATCGGCGACTGTAGATCATGGCTCGAGGCGAACAATAGAATTCATCACTTGCGTTTGGGCACCGGCGCCCAGTCGGGCTCCTTGTTGGAGCAACCGTCGGTGGTGAGTTGCACGAAGCGGTTGCTGGCATTGGCATCGGCAACGAAGATGTTCCAGCCGGGTGCTTCGACTCCGATCAGTTCTGGCGCAAGGCCGAGCTTCTTTTCCGTCTTCGTTCCGCTGGTATATGCCAGATAGCGGCCGTCAGGCGACCATGCGGCTTGATACACTTCGACGGGCTTTGCAGAGGCCACGGCGTCGCGCTGGTTGATGACCTTCGGCTCCGGACCGCTGAAGTCGAGGTCGCCGACGCGAATGGTAAAGTCGCTCGCGTTCCATGAAACATGTTTGCCGTCCGGGCTGACGTGCGGCCGGCAACCGGGGATATTGAGATTGAAGACCTCCTTGCCGTGCGCCGCGATGGCGAGGATGGCGTGCTTGAAGTTCATGCCCGCATGGACGGTGGAGAGGATCCATTTGTCATCCGCCGTGCAGCCGGCGTTGTAGAGGTGATGAAGCTCCGTGTTCGGATGTGGCGTGACGCGGCGCGTAGCGAGGTCAAAGACGCACACGCCCTTCGAGGCGTAATCGCGGATGCTGAACTGTTGCTGCTCGTCAGGCAGGTAGCAGAGGGCGGTGCCCTTTGGGTTCCAGAATGGGTAGCGGGCGTATTTGGCCACGAGCGTGCGGCCGGTGCCGTCGGCGTTCATCATATAGATGTTGCGCGCCTTCGCCTCGCCCTCGCCCTCGTCCACGGTGAATGCGATCTTTGTGCCATCCGGCGACACCTGGGGATAACACTCGTTGATCTTGGGCGTCTTGGTGAGGTTGACCGGCTGTGAGCCGTCGGCGTTGACCTGATAGATCTCCCAGTTGCCGTTCTGATACGTCTCGTAAACGACCTTGGAAGGGACCTTCTTGAGTTCCTGGCGAAGGTCGTCGGCAGCCCTCGCGGTGACGGCGACACAGGTGAACGCCAGTAGAATGACGCTGGAACGATGGATTAGGCGGCTATAATGTTTCATTGTTTCGTCTTCCGGTCATGGCTGGAGTCGAACGGCGCATTTATTTCAGTCGTTGGGGATTTGTTCAAGCTACAAGCGGCGGTGTCACCGCTGCGGGCGCACGTCGGCTTCCCATGCGGCGAGTGTTTGTTTGAGCCGCACGGTGTCGTTGGCTCGCTCGGTCAGGAGGTTTTTCTGCTCGCCGCTGTCGAGGGCGAGATCAAAGAAAAACTCCTCCACGCGCAGTCCGTTGGCTTGGGAAACGTATTTGAGCGTGCCCTCGCGCACAGCGCGCCACGTCCGTTCGCCGCGACGACCGCGCCAAAACAACGGGCGAGAAGGCAACGGCTCGCTGCGGGCGATTGCGCCCAGCACATCCACGCCGTCGAACGGCCGCGGTGGCGTCACTCCGGCAGCGCGGGCAATGGAGGTGGTGAGGTCGAATGTCAGTGCCGGTTCTGCGCGCTCCACGCCGACCGGCAAGATGCCAGGCCACCGCGCGAAGCAGGGCACCCGAATGCCGCCTTCAAACGTCGTGCCCTTGATGCCGCGCAAGCCGCACGGCCGCGCGCTGGCGGTGCCGCCGTTGTCGCTGGCGAAAATGACAAGCGTGTTCTTTGCCGCGCCGAGTTCGTCGAGCGTGTCGAGCAGCTTCCCAATCGCGTTGTCCATCCGCTCGATCATCGCCGCATACACGCGCGGCGGAGCTTTGCTTTGCTTCCACCTTTCGGAGTCGGCGGGCAGCGGCGCGGGCTGTTCCTCATCCGGTGCTTGAAACGGCGAGTGCGGCGCGGTGAACGGGACGTAGAGGAAGAAAGGACGCTTCGCATCCCGTGTCGTGTGCTCGCGCAGCCAGCGCACGGCTTCGTCGGCAAATAGGTCGGTCGCGTAGCCGGGTCGTTTGACAGGCTTGCCGTTGATCCGCAACACGGGCGCATAGTCCGGTGGGTCTTCAACGTGATGGAAGTAATCCATCCCGCCGCCTAGCGCGTAGAAGGCGTGGTCGAAACCGTGCCGGCTCGGCGCGAATTGTTCCTCGTAGCCGAGGTGCCATTTGCCCGTGATTGCCGTGGCATAGCCCGCGTCATGAAGCAGCCGCGACAGGGTTAGCTCGGTGGCTGGCAGGCCCAATTGGTGTTGCGCGGCGAGCCGGGCCGCATCGTCATAGCGTCCAACACCCCCAATGCCGATGGCGCATTCCAAGCCGCCGACGCGCTGTTGATAGCGCCCCGTGAGGAACGCCGTGCGTGTGGGCGAGCATTCGGGACCGTTGGAGTAGAACTGCGTGAAGCGCACGCCCTCGCGCGCCAGCCGGTCGAGGCGCGGTGTGTGAATGTCCTTTGCGCCGTAGCAGCCGAGGTCGCCGTAACCGAGATCGTCGGCAAGAATAAAGACGATGTTCGGCTTTGGAGAAGGCTGGGCAGCGAGCAGGTCGCACGTCGAAGCGACCAAGGCAAAAAGCACGGCGATCAGTTTCATCTTGAGGCCGGCAGTATATCACCCACATCACTCGGCGCGAGCTTCGGTGATGCGGTCCCGGTGGAAGAAGAAGACGCGCGCAGCGGTCACGGCGGCGGCACCGATGAGATAGGCGACTGACAATCCGGCGAAACCATACGAGAGGCCGTGGGCGGTGCCGAAAATCTCGCGGCTCTTGCCCAGCAGCCACGGCGAGGTCGAGCCGACCAGGAATGCCAGCATGACCGAGATGGCCACCGCCGAGGCGCGATGCTGCGGCTCAATCACATCAAACATCGCGGCGTGCGTGTTGGACTCATACAACCCACGGAACCACCCGAACAGCGCCAGACCGATGCACGCGGTCGTCAGGCTCGGCGCGAGCGCCATGAGCACGATGCACGGAGCGCCGAGTGCCATCGCGACGGCCTGTAGTTCCAGCCGGGCGGTTGGGCGCTTCGGCACCAGCCAGTCCGACAGCGGCCCGCCGATGCTGATGCCGATGAGCGCGGGCAAGTGATGCCAGAACATCGAGTAACCGCCCGCCAACGTGAGCGAGAGGTCGGCCTTCTCGCGCAGGAACTCCGGCGCCCAGACCATGAAGGCGTTGTTTACGAACACGATGGCCGTCAGCCCCATCGTCAGCATTATCGCCGTCGGGATGCGGAAGATAACGCCGAGTGCCTGCAACAAGCCGCGAAGGCCGGGCGGTTGCGCCGAGGAGTCTGTCGGCGTGGCGTCAGGCGTGTCCCTGAGCCGGAAGATGAAGATGATGCCCAGCAGGATGCCGCACCCGCCGAAGACGTAGAACGCCGAGCGCCAGCCCCAGTTCTGCGCGATCCACCCGCCGAGAAACCCGCTCGTCATCACGCCCACGTAGAGCGCGCCTTGGTGCAGTGACAGCGCCATCGCGCGTGTGCGCTGATGGAACTTCGCCATCAGCGGATACGCCGCCGGCGCGTAAAACGCCTCGCCGCCCGCCGTCGCCACGCTGCGCAGCAGGATCAGCCCGACGATGCCCTGCGCGCAGCCGGTAAACACCGTCGCCGAACTCCAGAACAGCAGGCTGCATGTGATGATCCAGTTCTTCTTCCACTTGTCGCCGATGTATCCGGCGAACGGCATCGTCAGCGCCAGCATCAAGAACAAGATCGAGCCGACCATGCCAAGCTGCCCATCGGTGAGTCCGAGGTCCGTGCGAATCCCCGACAGCACCACCCCGAAGATGGCGCGGTCGCCTTGGTGGAAGAAAAACGCGAGGCAGAGCAGGAACAGCAGCTCCCATTTGTAGTGCCGATGAAACGGCGGAGTCTGCGCGGTGGCTGCCTGCAAATTACTCGGGGCACGAGTCGAACTCATGCGCCGCAGTATGTGCTACGCCGCGCCCTGCGGTAAAGGGATGAAAATCGCGACGGTGTGGATGCCGTTAGCGGCGGGCGGGGGAGGGGCAGGCCGTGCGCGACTGGATAAGGCGCCGGATCGGAATGTTGTGAGGGTTTCTTCGCGCTGCCGCGTTTAATGCAGTAACATGCATGGCAACACTGGAGAACTTATGAAATCACTCATGCGGACAACCGCTCTCATGATCGGTCTCGCCTTTCTCGCCGCCGCCGGTGCGCAAGCTCAAGGCTATGACTACAGCACGAAACATGCGCTGATCTACAAGCAGGTGACGCCGGCGCAGTTCGCCGCGCTGCCCGACACCGCCTCGTTGGCGATGATGTGCGCGAAGTGCAAGACCGTGATGGTGATGACGAAACGCGACCTCTCGACCAAACCCGGCCGCGGTTCCGTCCTCGAACCGATCGCCACCGACACCTGTCCCGGTTGCGGCAAGAAGCTCGTCTTGAAACGGGGCGGCAAGGAAACCGAGTGGGTCCACTCCTGCAAGGACTGCGGCGATCACTCCGTGGATTGCTGCGCGCTGGTGAAACAAGGCCACACCCCGCAGTGACGGAACGAAAATCGCGACTGTGTGGGCGGCATTAGCGGCCCGGCGGAAAGTGTAGTATGTTCGCGCGTGATGAATGCGACCACCGCTTTTCTGATGAGACCGGGTTCGACAGGGTGGAATCGCTGCCAGTGATGTGAATTTTTGGGTGACGCGGAGACGCAGTGCTGATATTTGATATTTAGTTTTGTGGGAGGTGATTTCCTCAGGCGATCTGCCTACTCGGAGGTTCGGTCGTTCCTCTTGCGCAAGCAAGGGGCCTCCCACAATTCTTTATCACAGCCGTTGAGCCGCGGGATTCGGTTTTGAAATGCCAGCGAGTTGATGTAGTCTGGCGCTATGCGAATCACAGACGCCCTCAGCACAGAACACGCTGTCTTCCTCGCCGCATTTGACCAGGTCGAGCAGATGATGCCCTATGTGCAGACACTCGGCGAAGTCAAGGTGATCGGGCGCCTGCTGGAGCCGCTGCTGCACAGACACGGCGAGAAGGAGGAGCATCTGGCGTTCTCGGCGCTGAACCACATCCTGAAGGACAGACAGCCCTTCGAGCGGCTGCACTTGGACCATCAAGAAAAGGACAATCTGCTGGCCCAACTGGCGGGCGCTGGCAACCTCGCCGAAGCCCAACACCTCCTCCGAATGGCCATCGTCATGCTGCGCGTGCACTTCCTTTACGAGGAGCAGGTTGCTTTCCCGCTAATGGAGAAAGCCCTCCAGGACGAATCCCTCGAAGCCTTGAGCAGGGTATAGAGCGTCGCTCGGTAGCTCTCTGGGTTTAGGGTGGCTGTTTTTGTTCAGTGATGTGGCCCGGAACGCCAGGAAGGCGCTTGGTAGCCGGTTCTTGGGTCTAATCCGCTCAAAAGCAACCACTTCGGATGTTGGGATGCCTATAGGAGCGGTGCTGTTGGAATTGTCCTGGATCGCAATCCATGGCATTACCTCCGCGCACCTAATACCTTATCGGCGCGCAACCAAGGTATTACCCGCGCGCCACCCATACCTGACCCATGCGCACCTGATACCTTGCCAGTGCATGACCCATATATTACTGGTGCGCGACCTATACATGGGTTGTGCATCACCGATACCTTAGCTACGCGCCACCCATACCTGACCTCCGCACACCTGAGGCATGGTCCGCGCGAAACCCATGTATTACCTCCGCGCCACTGATACCTGACCTGTGCATCACTGAGGCATCATCTGCGCGAGACCCACCCATAACCTCCACGCGGGTGCGGCATTGGATGACAGCCAAGGCCCCGGATTTGGCCGTTGACAACACCAGCCATTGCGGCCACCGTGCGGCCATTGCCGGCGGCGGCCGGCAGCCACCAAGGAGAAGAAATCTATGGACCGAGCCAAAGCATCCCCCAGCACCATGACCGACGCTGAGTTGGTCAACCTCATCGTGGAACACAAGACCAAGATGAATGGCAACCCGAACTTCCCGACGCCCAAGCCGACGGCGGTCGAGTTCGATGCCAAGACCGGACCTTATCTCACTGCCGACGCCCTGGTCACCAGCCTCGAAGGCCAGCTTAAGGTTGCCATCAAGAGCCGCAATGACGCCCGCCCCGCCGCCGAAGGAGCGATCGTTGAGCGGCGCGACTACGTCCAGACCGCCAGCGGCGGCTCTGCGCCCATCATCCTCACCAGCGGCTTCGCCGTCGCTGGCAAACGAGGCCCCGCCGCCCCGCCCGTGCCGCCCGCCAAGCTCGGCGCCACCATGGGCGACCACAGCGGCTGCGTGGACACGATGTGGCACGGCCAGCACGGCCGCAGCTTCATCATCCAGATATGCAGCGACCCGATGAGCGACGCAGGCTGGCGGCAACTGGGCTTCACCACCAACAGCAGCTTCACCGCCAAGGGACTCACCAGCGGCACCAAGTATTGGTTCCGCGTCTGCTCCCTCCTCGGCGACGTCCAGAGCGAATGGTGCGGCGCCATCGAGTGCATGGCGGCGTAGAGAATCGCGACTCGCGACCATGGGAAAGAAAGTAAGAGGGCGAAATGAATGATCCAGTAAAGGCTCTTCCTAAGAAGAGTTTATGGGCAAGATTCTGCGATAAGTTTGCGTCATCCGACGAGCAGTTCCTGAGCCGATGGATGTATGTCGGTATCGGCTTTGGTGCATTGGGCGGCATGATGATGCGTTCAGAGCGCTTCTATATATATAGTTTTGTGCTCATTGCCATAAGCCTCGCCATCTTGGCTTATGTAAGATACCGGCGCAAGTTCAGTCAGCCAATGACTGCGAACCAGAAAGCGAAGATGAAAGTTCGCATGGTAGTGGTCTGCATATTGTTTGTGGCCAGTTGTCTCTTGATCTTGGATTATTCTTGGCATCCAAACGCTGGTTATCAGACCGCAGTGAAGATAGGTGCATCGATGTGGGCTTTGGCCACAGCAGCATGGCTGTTCTTCAAGGAGCGGTGAGTTAGATGGGAGTAAGCCCAAGGACAAGATTGCGATTGAGTGCCTAGGTATTAGCGTTGCTGACGCGGAAGGGCTGCCTCAGCGCCGCCCCGCCATCGCGCGAACATGCTGGCGGAGTTCTTCGGGCGTCAAGACTCGGGCGTAGAGACGCACCTCATCGAGCAGGCCGTTGAAGTGGGCGGGGTGGGCGATCTCGTAGTTGCCGAGACAGAGATGGCAGGTGTTCGGTTTGATCGGGGCGGGCCGGGGCATGGTGCCGCATTCCTCGCCGTTCATGTAGAGCCGCATGGTCTGGCCGTCGAACGTGCCGGCAAGGTGGACCCACTGTCCGGTCGGCAGCGGCTTGTTGCCGGCGAGATGATGGGTCCAAGGCTTCAGCGGAATCTGGAAGCACGGCTTGCCCTCGACCA
The DNA here is from genome assembly GCA_026397915.1 of Verrucomicrobiota bacterium. Taxonomy (GTDB): domain Bacteria; phylum Verrucomicrobiota; class Verrucomicrobiia; order CAIQCK01; family CAIQCK01; genus CAIQCK01. Next base: position 17,246 of record JAPLTX010000040.1, on the reverse strand, counting down.
CGCCCAGCCGATAGCCCGCGGACGGGTCGCCGCCGAAGACGCGGTTCACCATCCAGTTGTTGCGCAGGGGGCCGGCGTCGGCTTTGACCCAGCATTCGATGGTCAACGCGTTGGTGGGAGAGAGCAGGGGACTGTTCTCGACGATGACACAGCCGCCGTCGCAGACGAGGGCGTTGCCGTCGAGTCCCTTGGCCCGCCACGGCCCCTCACCCCGACCCTCTCCCCGCTGACGGGGAGAGGGGGAGGAGAGCCTCGTCGCAACCGAACCGGTTGGTTGGCCCAGTGGCGTCGCTGATCTGCCTCCCTCGCCCCTCGCTTGCGAGGGGAGAGGGCCGGGGTGAGGGGAGCCGTTCGCAAAGTGCAGCACGCCGCCGAGCCGATGGCCTGAATAATCGAGCGCGATGGGAGCATCCTTCGCCTCGTCAAACGCCCACCAGCCGATGAGGCCGTCCTCTGAAGCGCCAGCCTTGAGGACTTTCTTGGCGGTCAGTTTGCGCAGGTCGTTGGCGCGGCGCGACTGGCTCCAATAGGCGGTGTCGTAGGGGCCGCGACCGATGTCTTCCGGGATGAGGTCCACGTGCGGCTCGCGCGGGTCGGCGAAGACGTTGCGCACGGCGTCGAGATAGCCGAAGCCATACTCGCGATACGGCGCGATGTAATGGCCCTCGCCCCACTCGTTCCAGTTGTCGAGGATGAGCATCTTGCTGCCGAGCTCGGTGGATGGCAGCGTGCCGATGAAATCCTTCGCCTGTCGCAGCAGCGTCTCGAAGCCGCTCGGCGGGATTTTCCAGATGCTGCCCTCGTCGCGCCATCCGCTCCACGCCTGCGAGACGGTGACGACCTGTGGCAGGATGCCCAGCTCCTGCGTCTTGCGGATGTTCTGCATCTGCGCCTCGATGGCCTGTGGCGGCGTCGGGCTGTTCGGGATGCCCCAGCAATACGCGAAGGTGTAGTCGAGGCCGAGCTGCTTCATGAGCGCCAGATGCCGCGCGTCGAGGCCGCGATATTCGCCGAGCAGATACAGCCCCGCGAAGCCCGCGTCCCGGCACGCCCGTCGCATCCGGTCGAACGCGCGCCGCACGTTCTCGATGCTGCCGAGGTCTTTGACGAGGAACTCCGGCCGGTAGATGAACAGGACGGGCTTGTTGTCCACCTTCAGGTAGCCGGGATGCTTGAAGTAGCTCTCCATCCAGAACGGCAGGAGGTTGGTCATCAGGTCGCGCTCGTCGGCCACGCCGGCGGTGCCGCGGCTCTGGTTCTCCCACATGATGGTGAACTTGAGCTTGTCCACGAACCGCGACTTGAACAGCGCGTCGTGGATGGCGCTGCCAAATCGCTGCTTCACCGGCTCGCCCTGGCTGGCGCGATACCAGCAGTAGATGAAGAACGAGACGCCGTGCTCGACCGCCCATTTCGTCTCCCAGTCGGCGACCTCCGGGTTCTCCTGCGCGTAGAAGCCGAGCGCGGGCGTGCGCTCCGGGTGCTTGAGGATGTTGGCCCACATCTGCGGCTTGTCGGCCTCCCACAACGGGCAGTTGTGCGCGCCGACGAGGATCTTCGTCTGCACCGGCGTCGGTGCGGGGATGTAGGACAACTTCCGCGCCTTCATCTCCGGCAGGAACCGCATCGCAATGGTGGCGTTCGTCAGGGTCGAGCCGGCGAGGCAAAGCTGGAGCTTTAACTCGTATGACATAGCTACGGCCGCCTCGATCTTCCACGTCAGTCTCTTCTCTCCGGTAGCTTCCACCCGCACCGTCGTATTCGTGCTGCCGCTGATTGCTTTGATGCCGGTAGGAAGAACGAGCCGCGCCGTCACCTTGGCCGCCGCATCGCCAGCATTCTCGATCACAGCCGAAACCGTCGCCAGCCTGTGCGCTCGACCCAGCGGCGTCTCACAAAGGAAGCTACGGAGACGGATGGTGGCATTCGTGTCGGCGGCGTGGATGTCAGCGACGGTCGCAAAGACAAACGCCAACGTGAAAATGGTGCTAGCTCTCATCCTTCGCAGTATGCGTGAGCTGAGGCGCTGCGGTAAAGGGACGAAAACGACCATCCGGCATCACTTCGCCGTCAGCCGCACCATCACCACGCCGTGACGCTGCACAACGGTTGAGAATTCCTTCTCGAACACGCCGAGGTCTTTCTGCCGCCAGAGGTCGCGGACCTTTTGCTTGCCGTGCACGCCGAGCTGCGACCATTGCACAGTGAGCTTCGCCGCTGCCGGGCCGGGATTGAAGATGCCCACGGCCTTCGTGCCGTCTTCGAGTTCCTTGATCAAGATTTCCCCGCCGTTGGCGATCTCGGTGCGCACGGCTTGTTTGCCGAGCGGATCCTGGTTGACCTCAAGCATCTCGTCGTTGCTGAGCAGGCTCAGCGTGAATTCGTCGAGCCGCTCGATGGGCGTGCCAATGATCATCGGTGAACTCCAGAGACACCAGAGGCTGACGTGCGAGTATTGTTCGTCAGGCGTGAGGCGCGAAGGTGTGAGCGGTTTGTCGCGCCAGCCGCCCAGCAGGCCAGCGCGAAGGTTGCACGCGTGGTTCCAATGCCCCGGACGCTGGAACGGCGCATAAGCATCATGCTGGAGCATCACCTCGCGGATGCCGACCGCCCAGCGGCTCACGGACGGTTCCATCTGCGAGCGGTCCCAAAGGTCAATCAAGTCGCCGGTCGTCCGCGTCAACTGACAAAGTCTCACGCAATCGGCGGCGAGCTTCAGCGGCACCGAGTTGGACAACTCAAGCACGATGTCGCGGTCGCACGCTGCGAGCGCGTCGGCCATGCGGCGGGTGAGGACGATGCTGTCTATGCCCCAATCGTATTTGGCGTAATCGAATCCCCACTCAGCCCATTGGCGCGCGTCGTTCGACTCGAAGAAATGTTTGCCGCAGCGCCAGCCGTCGCGCGGACGCTTCGGCTTCTCCCAAGCTCCCTGCGGGTCGTCGCTGGAGCCGCCGACGAATCCAGCGTAGCTCGTGGCCCACGGCGTCGAGTAAATGCCAGCCTTTAGGCCGTGGCTGTGGATGTAGTCAGTGAGCGCGCGCATGTCGGGGAACTTCTCGTTCGGCTGGATGGCGTTGTGTTTGCCGCCACGCCTTCCCTGCCAGCCATCGTCAATGTTGATGTATTGCCAGCCGTGGTTGATCAGGTCCAGCCGGACCATCGCTTCCGCAGCCGCGCGGAGGTTCGCATCGGCGACCTTGGAACCCCAACCGCCCCATGTGTTGCACCCCAGCAGAGGCGTCAGGCAGATGTCATCGCCCACGACGATCCGCAACTCACGCTCGGCATGACCGCGTGCGTTCTCGGCGCGGAGCATCACACAATACGTCCCGCGTTTTGCGATGGCGCCACTGATGCGCCCCTTCTGCTCGTCGAGCCGCGCGCCGTCCGGAAGGCCCGCTGCGGAGAACTTCATCGGCCGCTCGCCCGTCGCCGCGATGGTGTAAAGGATGGGATGGCCCGGCCGCACGCCGAACACCTTCGCGCCATTGATGCGCGGCTTCGGTGACGGCTTCGGCGTGAGGATGGGCGGCTGTTGTTTGTCGGTGTCCGCGCCGAACGCCAGCGGCGCGAACATCAAGCTGAACAGGACTGCAAAACCAGCAAGGCGTGTTGAGTTCATGCGCGCCAGTATGTGACACACAGCGCGCAGCGGTAAAGGGACGAAAATCGCGTCTATGTGGACGCGGTTAGCAACCGCATAGGCCACGCAAGGGAAGGCCGCGCCGAATGCTTAGAATGTCAGCGCGCCACGGATGTAGTTGTCCCCGCCCTGAGCGGCGGCTTCCATTGCGGTTTGGACATCGGCGAACTTGTGGCGATGGGTGACGAGCGGCTTGAGGTCCACCAAACTGCGCCACATCGTGCGGACGGCCCGATCGAACTGGCCGGCGCACGCAGCGGTGTCGGCGATCCCAATGACGTAGCGACCACCGCGGCGGCAGAGTTGGCGTCCGAGGTCGAGCAAAGGCTGCGGACAGGTGACGGCAATGACCAAGTCGAAAGGTTCCTTCTTCAAGACTTCGAGGCGCGCTTCGCCGTCCTTCGCGGCCGTGTTGACGGTTTCCGTTGCGCCAAATTCCGCGGCAAGGCTCAGGTTCTTCGGCTTTGAATCGGCTACGGTGAGTTCGTAAACCGGATAGCGCCCGACCAGTTGCGTGACCAGCAGTCCCATGAAACCGGCGCCGATAACCGCGACGCGGTCGCCGGGTTGGACGTGTGCGAACTGGACGCAGGCAATGGCGCGAGCGACTGGATCCACGAGCCACAGGGCGGGGTCTTCCGGCTCGCCCGGAATCTTATGCGCGAGACTGGCGTCCATATTCTGAATTTTCTGCCAGCGATTGCAGGTGACGTATTGGCCGGGCTGAATGTCCTTCACGTCACTGCCAACGCGAATGACCTGGCCGACGCCCTCGCGGCCGGGCGCGAAGGGAAAAGCTTGCTTGTCCGTTTCGGTGAAACGAGAGGTGTCTGCCGCGCAAATGCCGGTGGCTTTGCAGAGAACCTGAACCTGCTGGGGTTGGGGGTCACTGACCTCAACTTCGCGGATTTCAACCTTGCGTGGTCCGATAAAAGAGATGGCTTCAGTTTTCATAGTGGCTCAATGTCCTTCAACATGGGCTGTTAATCTAGCGATTGCTTCGGCGAACGCAAAGCTTTTCTATTTGTGATTCTTCGCCGGCGTGGAAACAGGTTCGGGCAGTTCCTTGATGCCGAAATGCTGATGGAGGATCGCCAGCGCGTGCGGCGTTTGTCTGATGTCCATGATGAAGTCCTTGCCGGCTTTGGCTGTGGAATGAAGGGCGCGCCCCAGGGAATCGAAGAGCAGGGCTTTGAGCGCGGGATCGCGGTCGAGCGTGCAGGCGTAGGCCAGCCCGCTGGAGACCAGAAAGTCGGTGCCGCCGTTACCCCTGCCTTGGTCAAAAGTGGGGCAGGTGTCTATGTAGCGAAACCCGTGCGTCTCGTGGTTCCATGAGTATTTCTCCAACCAGTGCGCGGCGCGGACAATGCATTGTTTGACCTCGCGCGATGGCGCAACCGTGTCAAACATCATCAGGCCGTTGAGGAGCACGCCGGTGGCGAAGGCCTTGCCGCCAGGATGCGGCGGCTGGTGGAGACACTCTGGCGGACCATGCTTGAGGTTCCAGTCGCCGCGCTCGGTTTGTTTGGCGATGATCTTCTCGACGTAAAGCCGCGCAGCGTTCAGAAAGAACGGATTGGCCGTAGCCTCGTAGGCGGCGATGGCGTTCATCAGTGGCCAACCAGCAGCCCGCTCGATGCCGAAGTTGAAGTTGCGGGTCATGTAGGCCGCTTGCGCGGCACATACCATCTCGGCAGCATCGCGATATGGGCGCTCGCCGGTCAGGAAACCGACGCGGAGATTGCCCGGCTGGAAGATGTGGCCGCCGGGATCGATCGCTCCGGCAACGAACGGATTTGGGCGGGTGACGTCGCTGAGACCAAAAACATTGCCGAGACGCTGGAATTGCGGATCGGTCATATCGAAGAACCCGCCGACGTGGCCGACGGAATGGGCATAGACGCGGCCCGGCATCCGTTCCTGCCATGGGTAGTGAACCGTGTCTATGTCCGTGCTATGTCGCGTGGCTTCTTCGGCGCGTCGCAGCCATTTCACGTCACCGGTGCGGATAAACTGGAACGCCAGCGCGCCCATCATGTCGTATTCGTGGTTGCCCCAGTTGAAATGCCTCTCACCGTGCCAGTCGCCGAAGTTCATCCAGCCGTATTCATGTTTCTGTTGACGGTTCTTCTCCAGTTGCGCGAAGCCCTCATCGGCCATCCGCTCGTAGTTGTCGAAAACTCCCGCCTGTCGCGGCTCGACGATGCCAAACACTCCGCTGTCGCAGTAGTGCCGCGGCGACGCGACGGCAAGGAGTGGATTGTTGACCCACGCGGCAAACTTGGCCGCATCGTCGCCGCCGAAACGCACGTAGATGTCCGTGGTGAACTCCAGTCCGCGCTTCACGCGATACTGGCCGTGGTCGTAGCAGTAGTAGAGCCGGATGAGGTCCTCGGCGTTCTGTGATTCCTTCGCGAACGCGTTACTGGGCAACGGCGGCAGCACGCGGACGTGGAGACCGTCGGGTTTGATGGCGATACCCTTCGGATAAAGCTGCCAACAGTCCTTTACGACAGCCTCGATGCGACGCGTGCCATCAGTGATCACGGCATAACCGGCTGATTGCTTGCCGCTCGTTTGTTGGCCGTTCGCAGATGCGGTGAAATGATCGTCCTTGTCCTGCAACAACCATGTGGAATTGTCGTCTTTGATCTCGACTGCGGGGCCGTTATCGAAAGAGCCGCGGAGTGGCCCGTTCGCGGCGAGTGGGATACGAATGCCCGCGGTTTGCAGGCTGGTCAGAACCGCGCTGGTGGCGTTGTTGCCAATTGTCCAACTCAGCCGCACCCACGGCTGGCCGGCGCAGACGAAATAACGCGCCCGCCAACGGAACAGCTTAGCGCCGTCTTCGGCCATGAAGTCACCTTCGGCTTGCAGGACGGCACGGACGGGGCCTCGCTCCTCGACCACCACGGTATCCGGCCCGCCGAGGAAATAAACCTTCCCGTTCGCGTCGAGAATGCGGGCGTTGCCGCCCTTCGGTTCACCAACCGATGGCAGGCCGTCAAACAGAGCAAACTTCTTCTTGTCCACGCGCAATGACAACGGGCCGTTCGAGATCGTAATGGCATCAACTGTTTCCCGGACCACCACGGCACAGGCAGGGGTGTCGGTGTGACGTGCCCCGATCCGCAGTTGTAGCTTCACCGGCTCGCGCGCGGTGTCCGTGCAGAAGCTGACTTGGAGCCACTTCAGACTCCCGTCGGGCCAGAACGCGGTCGCTTCAAACTGCGCCGGCATAGGCTTGCCTTCGGCATCGAGAAGCTGTGCGTGGTCGGCAGAGGCCAACGCGCCTTGAGCAAACGGCACACCGGTAGTGACGGGCCAGTTCTTCCTCGGCGTGTCCGTCGGCTCGCTGATGGTTAACGCGATGGTTTGCGATTTGGATCGGGCGATGTTCGGTCGTTGTCCGACGATGAACTTCACCCGTGCGAGACGCGCGCCGAGGCAGCGCACGCGCGCTTCGCAACGTTTGCCTGCGGGCAAGCCGGTCAGGACGACGCGATGGTTGCGCTGATCGCTCTCGGTTTCGGTGAACTCGTGGCCTTCGCACTCGACAACAGCGGCGGGCGCCGGCTCGCTGCTGATCCAGGAGATTTGCGTCGAGCCGTCGGGCAGAGTGAACGCCGCCAGTTGGCTCAGCGTCGGCGGCACGAAAGGCACGAGCCGGATGTAGTCGTAGTAGGCGGAGCCGATGCTGGCGGGGTTGGCGTGGCGGTCGTCCGCGCAGAGATCAAGCGCGCCGTTCTTGATTTCGTGGACACCGAGGTCGGTTTCACCGCTTGCGGATTTCAGCCATGTCTTGCCGGCGTCGAGTGAGTAGGCGAGGGGACGCGTTGTTGGCCCGAGCCACGCGCGATAGACGCCGCACGGGATGCCGGTGATGTGCGTGTGCAGCACCGGCGCGCCTTCTTCGGGCGTGGCGCGGTCGGCTTTGATGGTTGGCGATGTGAGCGACGCGTCGCGCGAGCGTTTGCCTTTGCCCTCCGTGGTCCAGAGCCGCCACTTCGTCGCGGAGACCTGATTGGTCAGCCAGTCGCGCGGCGTGGTCCAGTCCTCGACCTCGTAGATGAAGCCGGACAGGCCACGGAAATTGGTATTGGTATTCTGGGCGTCGCAGTGCGCAGTGGCGCAGAGACTCACGAGGAAGATGAGAGCGAGGCGGAAGCGTTTCATTCTCGCAGTTTGTAGCACTCGTGCCGCGCCGCGGCAACACACACGCCGCGGATTCTTTCCCCCGAAAAAACCAACGGGCCAACCCGGCATCCGACAGCGTCGGCGCGAGTTGGCCCGTTGGGCACAAATGTTACGCTAAGAGCGCGACTACTTCTTGAGGATTGCGTCCTTCGCGGCCTTCGCGAGGCGGAACTTCACGACCTTCTTGGCCGGAACCAAAATCTCCTGGCCGGCCTTGGGGCCAAAGCGCATGATCATTTTGCGAGCCGGGCGTTGGACGAGCACGAGTTTGCCCAGTCCGGGCACGACGAAGGTGTTCTTCGCCTCTTTGTAGGCGAGGTTGGCCAACTCTTCCATTGCGAGAGCGGCTTCCTTTTTCTTGATGCCGACCTTCTCAGCAATGGTGGCGGCGATCTGACTCTTGGTCATCTTGGGCATGGTCTGTCTCCTTTGTTGTTATTGTTTGTGAAACGAAATGTGAGCGGACTTTAGGCATCGCGCTTGCGGAAATCAACATTTTCTTGTGGGAAACGGACAACAATGTTCGACGTAGTGATTGCCAGAATGCCTCGGGCGTGGTATTAGTCAGCAGGTTTCTGACGCGGGAGTTCGACAGCGAACACTGGACTTAAATAGGGAGGCCAGACTATGAAGGAAGCGCTTCGCAGATTACGCGAGAGCAATAGTCAAACCTTGCGAAGGGTGGCGGACTTGGTGATCGAAGAAGCCATCCGTTTGACGGACAGCAAAATCGGCTACTTCGCGATCCTTAACAAGTGGGAACGCTTGTTGACCATGATCGCTTGGTCAAAGGGCGCAATGGCCATGTGCGGCATGGCGAACAAGCCGATAGTCTATCTGGTCGAGAACACCGGTCTTTGGGGCGATTGCGTCCGGGACCGCAAGGCGGTCATCTGCAACGATTACAAGAACTGCTCTCGCCGGACGAAGAAAGGCACTCCGAAAGGGCATGTTCCCGTCCTGCGGCATATGAACGTGCCGCTGATGGCCGGCGAAAGCATCAAAGGCGTTTTGGGCGTGGGCAATAGGGAAACCGAATATACCAAGGACGAGGCAACGCTGTTACAGGCCTTTGCCAACGCCGCATGGCCGATCATTGCGGAAGCCAAAGAGAGGGAGGAGAAGCGAAGCAAGTGTTCACTGCAACAGGTGTGCCCCTTTTACGGACGTCATATTCCAATCCATGATGTCATGTATCAAGCGTATCTCCAGCGGTTCTGCGAGGGCGATAGCAGGGAATGCGCGATCTCTCAGGTGGTGCAAAAGAGAGGCTTCCTCAAGGTGCCGAAAGATCTCTATCCGAATCAAACCTTCCGCGTTGAGGAAATCTTGAAGCGCTAGTCGTGGGTCCAGCCTTACCGTTGCGCGGGTGGAGTATGCGCAGTCACCTGCCAGCCGCCGCCGAGCGCTTTGACCAAGCCTACCGTTGCAGCGCAACGTTCACCTTGCAGGCGCACTACGGCACGGTTGCGATCGAACGCCGCGCCTTGCGCAATGGCCACTTCCAGATAGGTGACGAGGCCGGCGCGATAGCGGTTGTTGGCGATCTCCTGCGTGCGGCGGGCGGAGGTGAGGGCGGCGGTCTCGGCGTCGAGTCGTTGGGCGAGGAGGCGTTGCGCGGCAAGCTGGTCTTCGATTTCCTGAAAAGCCGTCAGCACAGTGTCGCGATAGTGGGCGACGGTTTCATCGTAGGCGGCCCGCGCGGCGGTGAGTTGTGCCGTGTTTCGACCGCCGGTGAAGATTGGGATCTCCAACGTCGGTCCGACGGCCCAGATCCGGCTCGGCCAGTTGAACACCGTGCCGGCGTTGATGGACTGAAGACCCGCGAGGCCGTTGAAGACGAGTCGGGGGAAGAACGCGCTCTTGGCGACTCCGATGTCGGCGTTGGCGGCGGCCATCTCACGCTCGACGGCGGCGATGTCGGGCCGGCGCTCTAGCAGTTCGCTCGGCATTGTCGGTGGGATGGCGGGCGGTGGCGTCAGTTGCGCGGGATTTACCGGTGTCGTGAACGTCATGGCCGGCTGCCCGCAGAGAGTTGCGAGCGCGTGCGCCAGCTTTGCTCGTTGAAGTTGCAGCGCGGGAAGCTGGCCCTCGGCGGTGCGAAGTTGGGTTTCGGCTTCGGAGACGTCGAGGTCGGAGACGACGCCGCCTTTGCGGCGGTTGCGGGTCAGTTCAAGGGAACGGCGATAGGTTTCGATGGTATCGGCCACCAGTGCCAGTTCCGCGTCAAACGCGCGCAGCGCAAAGTAGTCGGCGGCGACCGCGCCTTGTATGGCGAGTTTGACCGTTTCGATGTCGTCGGCTGATGCGCTGAGTCGGGCGGTGGCTGCTTCGGTTTGGCGGCGGATCCGGCCCCAGAGGTCCGGCTCCCAACCCATCTCCAGCGGCACGGTGAATGTGCTGAAGTTGTAGCCTTGGCCGGCAGCATGGCCAGACTGGGGCGCGTTCTTACTAGTGCGCTGTCGTGTCACAGAGCCGTTGAACGAAAGCTGCGGGAAGAAATCAGAGCGCGCGATGTCCACGAGCGCGCGGGCGTGGTTAAAGCGCGCGGCGGCAGCTGCGAGAGTTTCGTTGTCGCTAGTCGCCGCGCGTTCCAGACGGTTGAGTTCTGCGTCGCCGAAGATCTCCCACCACGCGCCGCGCGGCAGATGAGCCGCAGGCTGGGCAAGTTTCCAATCACCTGCAAACGACTTCGGCAACGGCTGCGACCTTAGCGCCGCCGGGCGCTCGTAGTCAGGGCCGACAGCGCAGCCCGTGAGCAGGACGCAGAATGCGGAGATGGCGGGCAGAGTGAGCTTCATCGCGTGGACACCGTTTGCGATGGCCCAGCAACGCGGACGGTTGCGCCGGCGGTGAGCGAGTCAGACGGATTCAGGATGACGCGGTCGGTCGGTCCGATGCCTTCGATCACCTCGACGCTCTTGCCAAAGTCGCGACCGAGCTTGATGCTGCGCAACGACACCTTGTTGTCGGGACCGACCAAACCAACCTGCATGCCCTCGGCGCGGAACAGGAGCGCGTTGGACGGCAGGGTCAACGCGGCAGTGGAGCGTGCCTCGGTGAAGCGGACCTGCGCGTAACTGCCAGAGAGGAACTCGCCGCGCGCGTTGTCGAGGGACAGTTCGGTGAGCAGCGTTCGCGAGTCGGCGTCCACCGCGCCAGCCGTGCGGACGACCTTGGCTTGAAACTTGCGGCCGGGCAATTCGGGGAATGTCACTTCCGCGCGCTGATCGAGAGTGATGGCGTGAGCGAGCGTTTGCGGCACGGATACGAAGACGCGCAGCGTCCGCGTTTGCGCCAGCCGGAAGAGTTCGTGGCTGCCGGCGGCCGTGATGAGCTGGCCGATGTCGGTCTTGCGTGCCGTGATGGTGCCGTCGAAGGGCGCAATCACGCGAGCAAAACTCTTCATGTTCTCGAGACGATGAACGTTGGCGCGCTCGGCCTCGACCGCGGCGGCTTTGAGCGCTAGGTCGGCTTTCTTCTCGGCGGTTTCCTGTTCGCTGACGCTGGCGGTCTTGAGCAACTCCGTCCAACGTGCGGAGGTGGTTTTCGCGAGCGCAAGGCCGGCGTCGGCGCGGGCCAACTCGGCGCGGGCGCGCGCAAGATCCTGGTCGAGTTCGGGCGTGTCAATCTCGGCGAGAAGTTGGCCCGGTTCGACATGCGCGCCGATGTCCACCAGCCAGCGTTTGAGATAGCCGCTGGCGCGGGCGTAGATCGGCGCTTCGACGAAGGCTTTGACCTCGGCGGGCAGCGCGATGGCGGCGCCAGCCCGGCCGGGAGCGGGGGAGACGACTGTGACGGTCGGCGTCGCCAACTCGCGCGTTTCGGTCGTGGCAAGCTGGCGCGCGCGCAAGCGCGGCAGGAGACCAGCGACGAACGCCGCAACGATCAGCACCGCGGCGACGAGACCGATGCGCCCCAGCCGGTAACGCCGCTGCGGAGGCGGTGGCGAGGTGTGACTGTCGTGATGCGGGTTCATGGTTGTTGTGGCGCGCGCGTTCTCGATAAAGCGTTTTTCATATTACACAGACGACGGACTGTTGGCGACACCGGGCGCGAGTGGGGACGCGGGTTCGTTCTCTCTCGACGGGACCGTGGTGCGGCGGTGCATGAAGCTGAAGACCACCGGCACGAACAGCAACGTGGCGACGGTGGCCACGATGAGGCCGCCGATAACGGCGCGACCAAGCGGGGCGTTCTGCTCGCCGCCCTCGCCGAGGCCGAGGCTCATCGGCAACATGCCGATCACCATCGCCAGCGCCGTCATCAACACCGGCCTTATGCGGCCCACGCCGGATTCGAGCGCGGCGGTGAAAGGATCGAGGCCGCGATGGAGCATGGCGCGGGCAAAGCTGACGACGAGCACGGAGTTGGCGGTCGCAACGCCGAGGCTCATGATCGCGCCCATCAACGCCGGCACACTGAGCGTGGTCTGCGACAGGAACAATCCCCAGATGACGCCGGCAAGCGCGCCCGGCAGCGCCGTGATGATGATGAACGGGTCGAGCCAGCTCTGGAAGTTGACGACCAGCAACAGGTAAATGAGCGCGATGGCCATGAGCAGGCCAACGCCGAGGCCGATGTAACTCGTCCGCATCGTGTCGGCCTGGCCGCGCAACGTGATGTAATGGCCGCGCGGCAACTCCTTCTTCGCTTCCTCGACCAGTGGCTGGATGTCGCGCAACACGCTGCCGAGGTCGCGTCCGCTGACGCCGCCAAAGACGTCGGTCACCGGCGCGCTGTCGTAGTGCGAGGCCACCGGCACGGCGGCGGCGCGGTCGAGGGTGGCGAGGTTGGCGAGAATCTGGCCGCCGCCTTGGCCGGGTTGGGCGGTGCCGATGGGCAGTGCCTGGAGTTCGTCGAGCGAACCGATCGCGTGTTCCGGGACGCGGAAGTTGACGAGGTATTGGATGCCATTGCTGCGGTTGAGCCAGTAGGTAGGCTGGACCTGGCCGCTGCCGCTGAGGCTCAACAGCACGGCGTTGGCTGCGTCGCGCTCGGTCAGGCCCACGTCCGTGGCCTTGGTGCGGTCCACGGCGATGCGGAGGGTGGGCAGATCGGCTGGTTGATGCACGCGCACGTCCACAGCGCCGGGAACGCGGCGGATTTTCTCGGCGAGCGACGCAGCAATGCGGCGGTTGGCGGCTTGGTCGCGGCCGGCGATCTGGATGTCGAGCGGCGCGGGGAGGCCGAAGTTGAGCGTCTGGCTGACGATGTCGGCCGGCAGGAAGTAGAACAAGGTGCCGGGGAACTCGCGATTGAGCCGGGCGCGGAGCCGGCGCACGTGGTCGTCGGTCGGCGCGTGACCCGCCTTGAGCGAGACGAGGATGTCCGCGTCGGCGACGCCGATGACGCCGCTGTTGCTGTAGGTGAGGTTGATGCCGGAGGTGGAGATGCCGATGTTGTCCAGAACGCCGTTCAGTTCCTTCGCCGGCACTTCCTCGCGGATGACCGCCTCGACCTGGTCCACGAGCCGCGCGGTTTCCTCGATCCGCGTGCCGCTGCGCGCGCGGAGATGGAGTTGGAATGTGCCGGCGTCCACGTTGGGGAAGAAGTTCTCGCCGAGCTGCGTCGCCAGCGGCCACGAGCCGAGGCAGAAGAGCAGGAAGACGGTGCCAAACCCGCCGCGTTTCTCCAGGCAGGTCGCCAGCAGCGCGCGGTAACGCTCCCGGAAGTGCAGGAACGCCCGCTCGAAGCGAAGCTGGATGCGCATGAACGGCCGGACCCAGACCGGCGCGTGGTGATGGTCGGCGTGCGTGCCGTGGAGCTTCACGCCGCGGTAGAACCACATCACGAGCGTTGGCACCAGCGTGCGCGAGAGGAAATAGCTGGCGAGCATGGCGAAGACCACCGCCTTGGCCAGCGGCACGAAGAGATGCTTCGCCACGCCGGTCAGGAAGAACATCGGCACAAACACGATGCAGATGCAGAGCGTGGACACAAACGCCGGCATCGCAATCTCCCGCGAGCCGATGAGGATGGCGTCTTCCACCGCGATGCCCGCGGTCATGTGGCGGTGGATGTTTTCGATCGTCACCGTCGCGTCGTCCACGAGGACGCCGACGGCCAGCGCCAGCCCGCCGAGCGTCATGAGGTTGATCGTCTCTCCCATCGCGTAGAGCGCGGCGATGGAACTGAGCACCGACAGCGGGATCGAGAGCGCAATGATGACCGTGCTGCGCCACGAGCCGAGAAAGAGCAGGATCATCAACGCCGTCAGCGCGGCGGCGATGGTGCCCGCGCGCAACACGTCGTGGATTGCGGCGCGCACGAACAGCGACTGGTCGGCGAACTCCTTCACCTCGATCTCTGGCGGCAGCGCGCTCATGATGCGGGGCATGACCGCCTTGACGCCGCGCACCACCTCCAGCGTCGAGGACACGCCGCTCTTATAGACCGTCAGCAACGCGCCGCGCAGGCCGTCCTGGCGGACGATGTTCCGCTGCGGCGAGTAACCGTCGCGCGCGTTTGCCACGTCGCGCAGATAGATCGTCGCGTTGCCGATGGTCTTCACGGGCAGGTCGTTGAGTTCCTCCAGCAGGCGCGGGCTGGAATTGAGTTCGATGTTGTATTCCGTTTCGCCGATCTTGGCGCTGCCGCCGGGAAGAATGAGGTTCTGGGCGTTGATGGCCTCCACCACGTCCTGGGCGGAGATGTTCTTCGCCTTGAGCGCCGCGAGATCGAGGTCCACGGACACCACGCGCATCTTGCCGCCGTAAGGCCACGGGATTGAAGCGCCCGGCACCACCGACAGGCCGACGCGAATCTGGTTCTGCGCGAAATCAAACAGCTCCTGCTCCGAGAGCTTGCTGCTGCTGAAACTGTATTGGAACACCGGCACCGTCGAGGCGCTGTAAGCGATCACCAGCGGCGGCGACTGCCCCGGCGGCATGATGCGCAACAGCGTCTGGCAGATCGCCGTTACCTGCGCCACGCCCGAGTCCACCGGCGTGCCGGGTTGGAGGAAGATCTTGATGACGCCGAGGCCGTTGTAGGAGTTGGACTCGATGTGCTCGACGTTGTTGACCAAGGTGGGCAACGAGCGTTCCGCGATATACACGATGCGTTGCTCCACCTCCTTCGCGTCGAGGCCGGTGTATTGATAGACGACGCTGACCACCGGGATGTCAATGACCGGGAAGATGTCCGTGGCCATCCGCATCAGGATGAACGGCGTCAGCAGCAGCAGCAAGATTGCCGCCACCACAAACGTGTAAGGCCTGCGCAGAGCTAACTGGACGATCCACATAACCGTTCAAATTCCACGTGCCGCCCGCCCTCGGGGGCGACGACGACCGGCGCTTATATCAGGTCTCCCCTCCGCTACTCAATGGAACTTTAGTCGAAGCGCGAGGCAGGCTGGGGCGTTGAGCCATCCCTCCGACGCGCCGCCGGGTCTCAGGATCGTGCCGGCCAAGGCTGACGGAATGGCGGGGGAAGGGGGCTAACGTATTGAACTAATGCGCGGCACCCTAATGCCAACTTCTTGAGCCGCCCCAATCACTTGGTCGGGTGCCGTCGCATCCAGTGATTGGTTAGTTTGCACCTTTGTTGCGTTTTGAAAAACGGCGATGTAATAACCTTAGAAAGAACCACACAACCGAAGCACCTATAAGAAAGTTCGGAAGAAAACACCGTAGAACAAGCGGAGTTAAACCTTCTTCGGGTTTTGCATCCTTAGGAATGATAAAGCCGAAGGCGATATTAATATAATTTTCCCAGGAGTGTGTTGCAATTCCATGTATCATTCCGATGAATGTGGCAACCATTGCCCACAAGAAAGGTGCTAGGAGATCAATGATGGCATACGAGATGAGCAATCCAATGACACAGAATAAAACTGCGCCATCTATCGACTTCCGATAAATTGAAATATAAACCAATGGCAGTATCGCCGGGAGCACATACTGACCAAACACAAAAAATAGAAGTGACCACATGTGATTCATCGTTCCCTCCTATAACTGGTGCAAACTAAGATAGTTATTGGGACAAGGTTTTCGGCAAATGACAAACTGAGAATTCAGTCCAGCGCTTGCCTCGAATCGTCCGCAAAAAAGTCCGTGTCGCGCTCCAACGCAGTGGGATGCGTCGATGCGAGGAGCTTGAAGCCGAACCTGAGTTTGTCTTTTGCCGAGGCGATATGAGGTGGGCTTCATGGTTTGGTTGCCGCCCCGGCGGGCTTGCACTCCCGCCGGGGCGCGCGTGGTTGCAGTTTCGTTGGTTTACGGGGCCATGCACTCGACGGCGCCGCACCATTCGCTCTGGAGGTCGCCGAAGATGGCGCAGGCGCGGAACCAATATTTGGTGCCGCTGGTGAGGTCTTTGACGGTGAAGCTGCTGTTGGTGGTGAAGCCCGCGTCCCGCCAGCCGGGTTCGTTCATCGGGTCGTTGCAGACCTGCACCTTGAAGCTGCGGCCGGGCTGGGAGTGCCACATGAGGTCCGCGTAACCGCTGTGGTCGCCCATGGTGGCGGCGAACTTGGTCGGCGGCACGGGCGGGGTGGCGGGGCCGGGTTTGGCGGCGACGCCAAAGCCGCTGGTGAGGATGATGGCCGCGACGCCCCCGCTGGCAGTCTGGACGTAGTCGCGCCGCTCGACCACCGCGCCCTCAGCGGCGGGCCGGTTGTCATTACGGCCCTTGATGGCGATCTTGAGCTGGCCTTCGAGACTGTCCACCAGAGTGGCGGCATTCAGGTAAGGCCCGGTGGCTGCATCGAACTCCACCACCGTGGGCTTGGGCGTCGGGAAGTTCGGGTTGTTGGTCATGTCGGTCTTGTGGTTCATGATGAGGTCCACAAGCTCTTCGTTCGTGAGGCTGCCGGGGGCTGCTTTGACTTTGTCCATGGGTTTTCTAACTCCTTTGTTTGGAGCCGGCTGGTCCCACTTCAGCACTGGCTGGGTCTGGTCCCAGCGTAGTGGCGGATTGGATGATTGGTCCCAGTGCATAAGAGGATTCCTCGGCTCTTATTTTGTTCCTTCCTTGGTGATTGCCGGCCACTACCGGCATGGCGCACGAAACCAAAACCTCGGTAAGCTGTCAACGCAAAATTCAAACCGGATGCAGCGGTGGCGTGGGGTTGGTGTAGCAACCACGCGCCGCCTGTGTATGAAGGGCGGGAACATTGTGTATGGGTTGCGGACAGGCTGTGCATGAGTGGTGCGAAGGCGCTGTATGGGTTGCGCGAGGACGGTGTATGGGTTGCGCGAGGACGGTGTATGGGTTGCGCGAGGACGGTGTATGAGTTGCGCGCAGATGGTGTATGAGTTGCGCGCAGATGGTGTATGGGTTGCGCGAGGACGGTGTATGGGTTGCGCGAGGACGGTGTATGGGTTGCGCGAGGACGGTGTATGAGTTGCGCGCAGATGGTGTATGAGTTGCGCGCAGATGGTGTATGGGTTGC
>JAPLTX010000062.1 GCA_026397915.1 Verrucomicrobiota bacterium | reverse complement strand
GTTGGAGGGATCGGCGGCGGCGAGCCGTTCGCCCGCCGCGCGGGTGGCGTCCAACAACCGCCGGCGTGGCCCCAGCCGGCCCTCGTTCTCCAGCGCGTCGTTCAGGTCGAACTGGAAACGGTTGGCGAGGGCGGCGACTTGCGCCAGTTCCAGCCCGGGTTCCGCCAGCAACGAGGTCGTCCAGTCCACTGCAGTGTTGGCCTCGGCGTCGGTTGCCACTAGGATGCGGTTGGCCAGCGTCTGGGTGCCGGCTGTGAGTGCAGGCGAAGGATCGGGGACGCTCGCATAGAAGCGCGCGGCCCGTGGGCGGTCGTCGGCTTCGATGAGGTGGTGCATGGTTTCGCTGGCGCGCAGCGCGTCGGTCTCCGACAGGCCGAGCAGGTGATTGGCGAGGGCGGCGTGCAGCTTCCGGCGGAGTTCCTCATCGGCCACGCAGCGCCGCAGGACGGCGGCGCGCATCTGGGCATGGAAGAAGTCGAGTTGCTCCAGCGCGCCGCGCTTGACCGCCTGGCCGCGAAACGCGCGACGCAAGGCGGCAAGACGCACGGCGTCGAAGTTCTCGTAGCCGCTGTCGTGAGACGGCGGATTGCTGGCTTCAACGCCCGCGCTCCCGGACCGCCTCGTTACCTCGGCGGCTACGCAGAAGCGCGGCACGAGGGCCAGTAGGTCGGTTTCGCGCCAGCCGGAGCGGCTGAGGGCGATGGCGGTGGCCAGCGCGCGGGTCCAGGCGGCGCCATGCACTTTCTCGGTGTGCTCCAGCATCCAATCGAACAAGCCCTCGACATCGGCGGGCAGCCGGCGGGCCACGTCCAACACCATCGCGCGCAACCGTTCGGCTGGGGCGCCGGTGAACTCGCGCTCGGCCCGCGCAAAATCGTCGGCATCGAGCAGGTTGAGTTGTTCGAGGGCGAGATTAAGCCAGAGCGGATTGCCGGCAGACGCGACGCCATCGGGCTGGCGTTTGCCGGCCAGCACCTGGAAGACCTCGCGGTTGAACTGGCGGTGGTAGCGTTGCCAGACCTTCTTCGCGATCTGCTCCGCATCGGCTTCCGTCAGCGGCGGCAGGTCCAACTCCTCGACGCCGACCCATTGGGAGAGCGCCACCGCGTTCTGCTCCGGCAGCGAGGTGGCGATGAGGCGGGCGTTGGGCGGCCAGGACTTCGCCTTGAGCCAGGTGAGATGCCGGGCGCGGACGGTCGGCTCGAATTGGTTCAAGGCGTCCATCAGGACCACCACGCGGCGCTGTTGGGCGGCGCGGCCCAGCAGGGCGGCAAAGGCGTTGTCCACGTCCTCCGCGCTGGCCTTTTCCGGCAGCGGGTTGGCGATCTGGAGGAAGTCCGCCAGTTCCTGAATCCAGCGCCGCAGCATGGCGTCCACCGACGCGCTGCGGGTGCTGATGCCAGCGGCGACGGAGAGGAGAAGAAGGTGCGGAGTGGTGGAGTGATGGAGTGTTGGAGTATTGGGGGAACGGAGTGGTGGAGTATTGGAGTTTTGCGGTTATGGAGTGGTTGAGAGTTCGCGGAAGAGATGGGCGAAGAGCGCGCTCTTGCCGGAACCGGGTTGACCGGTGACGCACGCGGCCCAGGGAGCGCCGTCGGCTTGAGGCGATTGAGCCAGCGCCAGCAACTGGCGGGTGATCTCCTCGCGGCCAACGAAGCCGCGCGTGCGATGTTCGACAAACTCCGCGAGAGCCTGCCGCTCCGCTTCCTCCCACGTGGGCGGCGGCTGGGCGGCGAACGCGCGGGTTTCCTCCTTCAAATCTTCCCAGAGAAGTTTGAAGACTTGGTTGCCCCATTCCTCCAGGCCGGTGACACGCTTGTTCTGCGCGTCCCATCCGGCGTGGTAGGTGTGGACGCGCGGGCCGAGTTCGGGGTCTTCGCTCAGGCGGCGCTTCATGGCCTTGAGTTTGTCGTGCCGGGCGCGCACCTGCGGGTCGGGCGAGCAGGCGTCGTTGTAGTCGGGGTCGTCGCAGGGCAGCGGCTCGCGGAAGAAGAAGAAACTGCGGCGGCGCTGGGCGGGGTCTTCCTTGAGGATGCCGAACTCGATTTCGAGGGCGGTGACGCTCTTGCCGGTGAGGTCGGTCTGGAAGCCGGCTTCCTGCGCGGCCACGGCCATGCGGTCGTCGGGCGGCACCCAGCCGTAACGGTCGCCGAGCAGGACGATGAGAAAGGGCCGGCTGCGCTTGATTTCGTCGAGGCAGACCTTGAGCACGAGCAACTCGCGCGCGGCCTCGGTGGCGGCGTCGGCGGTCTCGACGCCTTGGCGCAGGTCAATCGGCTCCAGATGATGGCGGTGCTCGCGGAGTTTTTCTTCGAGCCGTGGGAAGACGTGTTCGCGCAGGTGGTCGCGCTCCGCCTGCATGTCGCGGAAGGTGCTGCTGATGAAAACGGGCCGGGAACGCCATGCTTCGGTTGTCATATCGTTGGCCTCATAGGTTGTGATCAGCGTTACCGCTGAAGCGGCACGGGGACAGATCGGCCTTCGCGCTGGGCCAGTTGTTCGGTGTGGTCGTAGGTGCCGTAGAACGGCACGTTCGCGTCGAGCCAGAGATAGAGCCGGCGACGGTCGGCGTCGGGCAACTGCGCTTGCGTGCGATGCGTCGCGTCGTCGAGCATCGCCGTCAGCGGGCTGGCGTCGGCGCCGATGCGGCCGGGCTGCGTCGCGATCTGGCTGATGCTCGCGCCGCCCCATTCATACCAGCGCAGGTGCGGCTTCAGGTTCTGATACGAGCGTGTGAAGTTGCCTACCACCTCGCCAGTCAACGCCAACTTGCTCTTGCCGGTCGCAGTTTGCCCGTCGTGACAGCGCACGCAATGGCGGTCCAGCACCGGTTGCACCAGCAGCAGATAACTCATGGGGCGCGTTCCGTCGGGGCCGGGTTGCAGACGCGACGGCGCGCGACGTATCGCGAGCGTGGGCCGGTTCACTGCAACGGTGCCGGGCGCTTCGTGGCAGCCGACGCAGGCGCGGCGTTCGCCCGGTTGCAGATAGACTTCGCTGCGCATGCTCTGCACCGCGCGGCCCGCGGCGTCCACGGCCTGGAAATAAAGCGGCTTGCCCGCCGGCGCGCGGAAGTAGGCCGAGCCGTCCGACTCCACCGGCACTGTGCCAAGCAGCACGCGGGCGTTCTCGGCATTCGCGTGGCCGATGCGCGGATTGTTGGCGGTGTGGGTGCCGGTCTTCGGCAGCAGTTGGAAGACGCGCAGTTCGCGGATGGGCCGGCCCGGCGGCAACGGCATCAAACTGCGCCGCACGTCGCCCAGGAGAAACTCGCCTTCATTGCCCAGTTCGGGGGCGAGGTTGGAGCCGACGACCGGCGGCCGCGTGCGCGGAGCCAGCGGAATCGGATACATCGAAGAGATGCCCGCGTCACGGTAGAGCAGTTCGAGGTTGCCGAAGCGATCGAAGTAATACAGCCCGGTGCGTGTGTCCTTCTTCTCGCCGGAACTCATCCCCGGCAGCGGATCGAAGCTGAACGACACGAGGAACACATCCTCCGACAGCGGCCACGGGCTGTGGAAGTAGCTCTTCGGCCAGCCAGCCGATTCCGGGAAACAAATCTCCGGCGTCAGCGCCTGCGTCGCGTCGAGGATGTCCTCGCCGGTTTTCGCGTCGAGCCGCGCCCGCTTCGGGTCGAGCATCACCAGCGAACCGCCGACGTCCGCATGATGCGCTCCCGCGAGGAACAACAGCTTGTCCGAGCCGGGAATCGGCCGCGGCTGGTAGCAGGCGCTGATGCGCATCGTGTAGTTGCCGAACAACCCGGCCACGCCCGTGCCATCCGCGCGGCTGGTCCAAAGCCCGTGGAAATTCGCCGCCGAGCGGTCCACATAATCCCACCGGATGAACACGAGCCGCCCGTCGTTCATGACGGACGGATGCCACTCGTCGGTCTCGTGGAACGACAACGTGCGGATATTGGAGCCATCCGCATCCATGCGATGCAGCGTGTAAGTTTCGCACGGCTCCCACGCGTTGTTGCAACGCGCGAATCCGCCGCGCCGCGACGACATGAACGCCAGCCCGCCGTCCGGCAGCGGGCACGGATCGAAATCGTCCTCCACGCCGCGTGTCAGTTGCCGCAACGCCGAGCCGTCGCGCGCCATCGAGAACATGTGGAACGAGCGCCGCTCCGGCGACGTGAACTCCGGCTTCTTCTCCGATCGTTCCGCAAACGCGAAGAACACCGTCTGCGCGTCGTAGGACAACGAGAGCGTGGTGAAGTTGCCGTTCGTCAGCCGGCCACGGACGAGGTCGCGCGTCTTGAGCGAATAGCCGGGCCGTTCGAGGACGCAGATGCCACCGCCGCCCGCGACGTTCCCGTAGTCCTGGAAGTAGCCCATGTATTCGTGGAGCATCTGGCAGACGAACCGGTTGCGCTTCATGAACACCAGCGGCTGCCCCGTGATGCGCGGATCATCGAGCGCCAGTTCCCGCGCAAACCACCGCACTCGCCGATAAAGCGCAAGCCAGCCGTCGTTATCGAGCGAATCTGTTCTCTCCGCCGCCCGCCGCATCTCCGCCAGCTTCGCCGCAACATCCGGTTGGCTCTGCCGATGCTCCACCAACCGCGCAGCCCGCGCGACAGCCTCGCGGATGCTTTCCGCCGATCCCGCCGTGCGCCCCAAGCGTTTCTCCTGCCGCGCCCAATCCTCCTCAACCGCGCGCCGCATCGCTGCGTCAGGTTGCGCGGCATTTGTGGGGATAACTAACGCTGCCAAGGCCAGCAGCAATCCACTTCGCACAGCAACAACTAAACAGTTCGTCCTCATTGCGACCAAGTCGCAGGCTACGCCTAAAACATAGTGGCCGTCACGCTCCGCGTGACGAAATCTCATAATTGATCATCACGCGGAGCGTGATGACTACTTTACAGCCAACTCAAACTCCTGCGTTGCAGCGCCGCCGAACTGTGTGCGGACTTCGATCTCGACCCGGCACTTGCCAGACGCGTCGGGCGTGCCGGCGAGAAGGCCGGTCTTCGCGTCGAGCTTCAGCCACGCAGGGGCTTTGCGTAGCGTGAACGTAAGTTCCTCAGCCTCCCAGAAACCGTTGCCCTTCGGCTCGTCGCGATGCTGCGCGTCGCCGAGCGATCGGATGACGCCGGGCTGATACAAGAACGGCGCGCCGACCTTCGCTGTCGCGGGCGGCTTGCTCCAAAAGCTCGGATGCAGCATCTCAGCGTAATCGGAGCAGATGCTCTCGGTGCCGTTCGCGTCCATGGCCACGACGCGGTAGTAGCACTTGTTCATGTTCGCGTGGCTCGGTGTCGGCGAGACGACAGGCATCTCCGTTCCGGTGGTGCGGCCGAGGAAGTTCGCCGGCACTCTGCCGCGCGCGTAGGAATCGTAGGCGTCCTTGTGGACGGAGAAGCCTTTCTCGTCCGAGCCATAGACATCGTAGGCCACAGGCCGCGTGCCGTGCGGGTTCGGCTCCCAACGCAACAGCAGGCCACCGGCACGGGCTTCGCTGCGCACGTTGAGCGGGGTGCGCGGGCCTTCCCAACGGAACGCCCACGCCGGACTCCACTCGCTCCAGATGCCGCGCTTGTCGCGGGCGCGCACGCGCCAGTGATAGGTCGTGTCGGGCGCGAACATGCCGGTGTAAGGCACGCACCACTGCCGGTCGCGAATGACCACGTCGTAGCTCGGACGATACGGGATGCGAAAATCCTCGCGCTGGCTGACCTGGATGTGCCACGCGCGAGCGCCGTCGGTGGCGGGCCACTTGAAC
This sequence comes from Verrucomicrobiota bacterium, assembly GCA_026397915.1. Lineage (GTDB taxonomy): Bacteria > Verrucomicrobiota > Verrucomicrobiia > CAIQCK01 > CAIQCK01 > CAIQCK01. The sequence continues at coordinate 49,353 of JAPLTX010000062.1, read as the reverse complement.
GTCACCATCGAGTCGCGGATTGTCGTCCCGGCTGCGGGATACTCCGGGGTCGTGGGTGGCAACGGTGGCTTCAGCGTGTCGCACTCGCGCCACTCCTGCGTGATTGTGATCTCGTGTGGGCCATCTTGTTTGTCGGCATAGACAAACTCGTTCTCGCCGCGCCGCAGCCGTGGCAACGATAACGGCGCGGCCATCACGTCGGTTTCGATTTCCAGCGACTTGAGCTTCGCGTCGCCGGACGGAACTGTCACAATAACCTCGTAGTGATATTTCGCCGGCGCGCGTCGCGGCTGGAGCGCGTCGTCAATCACCACGTTCGCCTTCAGTTGCCCGCGCGCCGCGCCTTCCCAGACGCGCGTCACCTTCTTGCCGTCGAGCCGCACGTCGAGTGCAAACTTATCCTCCGCGTTGCCGCCCGTGAACCCCGCCCGCAGCGTCCCGCCGCAGATGGCCCACGGCGTATCCACGGCATACACGAGCGTGCCGGCCGCCGCGCCGTCCTCGATCCGCGGCGCATAGATGAACTTCGAGTTGCCGTAGAATGGCGGCTCCTGGTCCCACTTCTCGCTGTGCGCGGCATATTTGCCGATGTTGTCCCAGCGAAACACGACGCGCTCGCCGGGCCGCAGCGTGTAGCTCATCGCGTGGCTGCGCAGGAAAAGCTGCGTGGCGCGGTCGTCGTTGCCGAAGATCGCGGCGGATCCTTCGCTGTCCGCCCATCCGCCGAACACCGGCCCGTAGTGGACCTCGCGCCGCACGAGATCATGGTCGTGCGCGCAGGCGTCACCGCTGACAGGTCGCTCGTTCTCGCGGTCGAGGTAGAACACGCTCTCATCTATGTCAATGAACTGGTGGCGGTCGTCCACCACTGCCTCGCACATCATGTGGCCATTCAAGCTGCGCACCTTCGGGTCGAGCGAATACTTCGGCTTGCCCAGCCCCGCATGCTTGAACAGCGAGCAGCCGCAGTAGCCCATGTCATCGCACAGGTTCAGCCCGTAGGAGTTGAATATCTTCACCGGGTCGTGGAACTCGTTGTCGGGGAACAGCGGCAGGCAGTGGTAGCGGTTTTCGCGCGCGGTCTGCCAAATGAACAGCGCGCGCTCCTGATCGTTGGTCGCGCCGCGCGTGAAGTCGGCCAACAGGCTCTCGTAGGTGCTCCAGTCGCGCATGCCGTTCGCGACGATCTTCGGCCAGAACACAGGCCGGCTGCCGGTGTTGGCGATGGTCAGCGAGACGTTCGGCTGGAACGCGACGGCAAAGCCCATGTTGAAGCGCGTGTGGCTGTTCTCGTAATCGAGATTGCCATTAAGACGGAGCGTGTATTCGTGGCGCGAACCACGGATGACCTCGACGTGGCGTTTGGGCGTGGACGGAATCTCCGCCAGCCCGGCGAGTTCGCTCTCCGCGTTCGTTGACGCGACCTCATACTTGCGGCCGTTCTTGCGCGGGTCGGTGTTGTCCGACGCGGACATGTAAAGGCCGTGCCGCGTCCAGTGCGAATACCGTCCGCCGCCCTTCTCGCGGATGTCCTTGTGCACGGCGCGCGCCGGTCCGAGGGGTTTGCCATCCTCGAACAGCAGCAGGCCGGACTTGTTGTCCGCGTCCTTGTCGCCCTCCTCGCCGAAGTCCATGCTGGCGATGTAGCAATGGCCGCTCTCCGCCTGAATGCATTTCGGGGGAACAGGGTAACGCTTGGGTTCGCCACCAAACACCTCGCCTCCCGCCGACGCGAGCACAACCATCAGGATTGCGACTGCTATTCTCATCATTTCCTCATAATCGCCGCGCTCCAGCCTTTGGCAAGGCTCAGTTCGGTCAACGTCGCCCCGTTGCACTCGGTTGTCTCAGCTTTGAAGTCCAACACTTCGCGGCCAGCGTCGTCAAAGGCGTGGACCTCGTGCTTCGAACGGTCACCCCAGCCGAACGTGCCGCTGCGCGTGGTCAGGATGCGTTCTTTGCCGATGAGCACGCCGGGATGCAGCTCGATGGGTGTGAACGGATACATCCGGCTCGTCAGTTGCGGGTGGGTCGTCTGGATGTGGCTCCCATAATAATAGTAGAGGCAACCAAACCGCAGATGCGCGCGGATCTGGCGGGCAATGTCTTTCTCGGTCTTCTCGGTCAGGTGGTCGCCGAGGCCGACGGGCGTATAGAGCTGCGCGTGGATCAGGTGGTTGATGTCACCAGTTTCTACAAAGCGCAGGAAGTGGACGCGCGCCATACTCTCGGTCTGTGGTTGGCCGTTGGCAATGAGCGGGCCGTGCTTGAGAATGTCTTTCGCCTGCTTGATGCGCCACTCCTGGCTCAACAGCGTAATCATCGCGGGCTTCTGCAAAACCTTCAGCGTCTTCGGGTTCATCACGACGGTGTGACCGTCCCAGCGGCCGTCAAACGTGTAGGTCTCGCTGCTGCCATCCATTTCGTCCCAGTAAATCCCGCGCGCGCCGACGGCCCGCCGTGCCCACTCGAAAAAGCCCGGCAGTGCGCGCCCGTAGCTGTCGTCGAACGTCGGGCAGAACATCGGCAACGGATAGCTATACGGGTAACTCGCTTGCGCGCCGTCGCTGCGCAGCACGCGCGAGTCGCGGTATTTTTCCGGCGACCCAGTTTCCGTCGAGATGAATTCGTGGAAGTAGGTGACCGGTATCAGCCCCGGCCGCAGCTTCGCGAGTCGTTGCAGCAGCTCTTTCGTCCGCGCTGCCCAACTGTCTGCTTCGAGATAGCCCGTGCCGTGCAGGTAGCGGTATTTCGGCTTCTCGGCATAGGGAATGTTCGCGCTGACGTAGCGCAGGCTGCGGTTGTCGGCGAACGCCTTCAGTTCCGCGTCCGTCGGCACCGGGGCCGACGCGCGCGGCGTGCTCATGAAACCCATCGGCCCGTCGAGCGTGAAGTTTACGTCCAACGCGCGCCGGGCGGCGTTGACGAAATCCCAATAGTCGCGCGACGGCACGGGGAAGAAGTTCCATCGCATCGTGTAGCGGGCGCGCGGCGCGAGGCCGAAGCGTTCATCGCTGATGCTCGCCACGCCGCCCTCCAACGCGCTGCGGCAATGCACCCGGAACACGTCGTCCCTCGCGAGCAACGCGAAACCGCCGGCGTCGGTCGCCACAAAAACCGACGGATGCATCGCCTGATGCTGCGAGCCTTCCTTCATCGCCTTCGGCCAGCCGCAGAGATGGAGCGACTCGGTCTTCCGCGCCGCCAGCGGCACGCGATGATGGATCATCAGCCCGATGTCGTGGTCGGAGAGGTTCTCGACCGAATCCGTCACTTCGACACACTCGGCCAGCGAGCGCACGCTGCGTTTCACGCGGAACGCGCCGGGGTCCGTGCAGCGAAACTCGCTCTCGATGTCGAACGACTCTCCGCCCGCCGTCACCCGTAATGCGCGGTCGCCGCGTGGCTCAACGTGGTAGTCCACGCGGCGTTCCTTCGCCGGCACGAACACCGACGGCCCGGTCCATACCAACTCCTCTTCTTCTTCCCATTTCACGCGCTTCACGAACTCGGACGGTTTGAAGACCAGTTCGATCTGCCCCAACGTCAGTGGGCTGGTCAGCGGCAGATTGGAAATCGCAGCGATAACAAGCCGGTTTCCTGATGGTCGCACCAACCGCGTCACATCGAACGTCCAGCGATGCGGCTCCGGGTCCGCGATGCTGATGGGTGACTTGGACTTCTCATTCGCGGTAAAATCGGGCGCATACGGCACACGCCAGCCAGGGCTGGCGAACCAGCCGAGCTGCCGGCCTTCGCGCATCGTGAGCTTGCAGAGCTTGTTGACGACGTGTTCCGGCTCCAGCGCCTGGCCGTTGAGTTGGAGGCGCATAGCGTAGGTCGAGCCACCGATGCGGGGTGATTCCAGCCGCGCTTGGAACGTCAGCAGCGCCACCTCCGCTGTTGCCGGCTCGCGCGCCAGAAACGCCAGCGTCGCGGACGTCCCCGACCGAATGACGAGGTTGGTCGCGATGAGATCGGCCGACGCCGTCGCGACCAAGCCGGCGAGCGTGACCGCGGCAAACAATAATGTCTTCATGGTTTCCTTCCGCTGCCGTTGACGACGCGCAGGCAATCAATGCCGGCCGCTTCCAACCGCTCCGCGCTGCCGGGCGCGACGCGGCTCCACGCGCCGACACTCGCCTCGTAGCCGCCCTCGTCATACGCGCGTCGGATCGGGAAGTAGCCGAGCCAGCCGTTCGCGTAGCCCACCACGAACGTCGCACCCGCAGCTTTCAGTGCGAGGCCGGTCTCGACGAACGGCTCGCCCGGCAACGAAACCCAACTCACCGGGCCGAGCCGCATGGCCTGCACTTCGGCGCGAAGTGGGCCTTCGGCGAGCTTCTTCGCGAGACGCGACAGGACGGGGGTCTTCGCTGGCAGACATTCGCGCGGAACAAGCGTGAGTCCGGTGGAACGATGAGCGACCGTGGTTTCGGCAAAAGGTTTCAATTCGCGCAGCTTGCCGAGCGCGGCGCGGCCGAGCGTAGCGCCAATGGTCTGCACGTCGTCGAAGTGGGTCGCGACCTTGACCGTGTTGACGTTGCCGGCGCAGCCGTTCGTGAAGAGGCAGACCGCTCCAGGCAGCTCGCGTTCGACGAGCGTCGTTGCCGCGCCGGGATAATCAGCCGACACATGCGGCAGCAGCATCGCCACGACCGGATGTGCTGTGTAGTTAAGCAGCACGGCGAGCGGCGCGCCGTTGTCGCGCTCGAAATGGAGGATGTTCAACTCCTCGTCGAGCCGCCACGGGACGGCAACGTCCTCCGGCGCGGGCAACGGCCCTTGGCGGCTTTCTTTCCCGTTGCGCAAGCGGATGCGGCGATAACGGGCAATGCCTTCGACCTTGGTGACGCCGGCGTGGGCACGGGCCGGGACACGGTTGCGCCACGCCTCGATGACCGTGGCCGCGAGCTCGCCGAGATGGTTCTCCAGCCACTCGGGCACGCCACGCACTTCGCGGAACGGCGTCAGGCCGATGGTTTCCGGCGTGGAGTGCGAGTGCGTCGCGGCGAGCATCACGGCGTCAGGCTTGAGTGTCGTGGATGCGGCGACCTTGCGGCGAAGCTCGGCGGTGAAGTTGCGGCCAGGGCCGAGGATGGCGTTGTCGTAGCCGATGAAATCCACCGCAATGACGGCGATGGCGTCGCGCCCGTCATCGAGCACGAGCGCGCGGGCGAAGAGATCATCGTGAACGCTTTGGAAGGGCGCATGGGTGCCGTTGCCGGACGACGTAAGATACGGCACCCAGAGGGGCGGCGTGATCCGGCGTTTGGCGGCACCAACGACGAGCGACGTTCGTTTCGTTGGGGGCACGGGGCCGCAACCGGCGAGTGCAAGGCTGCCGACCGCCGAGCCGGAGTGTGCAATGAATTCGCGCCGGTTCATTTGTTATGGGCGCGAAACTTCCAGTGTGTGCCCTTCTTCGGCCAGCTCGGTGTTGGGGAAAACAGACCTGGCCTCGGCGAGAATCTTCGCGGCTCGGTTTTGGTTGTAGTGGATGAGAACCAGCTTCTTGACGCCAGCCTGCTGCGCGATCTGCGCGGCGTCCTTCGGGGGCGTGTGAGCGCCGTCGTGTATCAGCAGGGATGCACCCTTGGCAAACCCCGCGATGGGCGGGTGAGGGTGCGTGTCACCGGTGAAAACCGCGCACGCGCCACTGGCTTTGTCGGTGACTTTATAAACCAACGCCTGTTCGACCCGGTCTTTCCCCGAGGTGTGGCGGGCAGCGAATGTGTCAAAGTGCAAATCCGCCAGTTCGAACTTGTCGCCCGCGGTGAGCGGCACCAGTTTGCGGTTCACCGCCAGTTCCGGGAAGCGCGGCACCTGCAGGAACGCATCGGCCGCCTCGACCACGCGCTGGAGGTTCTCGCTGGGGCCAACGATGTTCAGCGGAGGGCCGGGGCGTTTTCGCAAGCCCACGTAGAACAGCAGTTGCGGCAGGCCGATGTAATGGTCTTGGTGGAAATGCGTGATGATGATGGATTCCAGCGCCAGCGGATCGAACCCATGCTCACGCATCTTCAGCGCCGCGCACCAACCGGTGTCCACGAGATGCTTGCCGTTGATCAGGAAGCAAGCCGTCTCGCGTTTCACGTCGGGGATGCACGAGGAATCGCCGATGATGGTGATCTTCAATGGCGATGCGGAAGCCGCGGCTCTTGCCGCGAGAGCGCTGCCGATGCCGGCCGCACCGAGCGCTGCCACGCGCGCGAATTCACGTCGGGTCATGTTGGACGTTTTCATGGATTCATCTTTCATTTTCCTGTTTCCTCACAATTACAGATTTCATAACGGACGACCCGCACCGGCCCCAGCAAACCGGAGGGCACCATCTCTTTGTCGAAGGGGAGGTATCGTTTCACGTAGGAGTTTTGCAGCCAACCTTTCTTCTCCAACTCCGCAAACCGCGCCGGGTTGCCGGCCAATTCATTGGCCGCTGTGTTCGTGATTTCGATTTCCAGAATATTGACTCCTTCTCGAATCGCGTCGCCGACGGGCCAGCGGAAGGGCCTCCACGCGAGAGCGCCGAGGTCTTTCCCGTTCAAGCGCACCCGCGCCGAGTATTTCACTTCTCCAAGATCGAGATGCAGTTCTCGTCTCGCATCCGCAAAGCTGCGCGGGACGTTGAACTCCTTCGTATAGCGCACGGTGCCGCAGAAGCCCGGCTCGCCGTATTCAGCCCATGTCTTCAGTGGGCCGCAGAATTCCTTCCCGGCAATCGTCAGTTTCCAATCACCCTCGATGGGGATGCTATCACTGGTTTGTTTCAGCGCGGGCCGCACCTCCGCCACCCGTGACGTGGCTGGCCCCAACACGATGGTTCGTCCTTCATAGGGTTCGAGCGTCAGCGAAAGACGAACGCCATCGCCCTGATGGCTCCACGCGGCCGCTCGCGCCCTCTTGCCTGTGATGGCATCCCAATACTCCGGTGCGCCAGCGCCTTGCAGCAGCGCGGTCAGATCAAGCGCGCGGTCAGATTCGTTGAAGAGAAAATACACCTCGCCATCAGCCAGACGGCGGTGAACGTGCTTCACAGCGGGACAGGCCGCGCCCGCTGGCCGTTGTTCCAGTTTCAGGTCGGGCGTGGGCAGCAAGTCGGGAGCGCGGTCGAGCAACTCATTTTCCGTGACCAGTGTGGCCCAAGGCGAATGCGTCGGACTTTTGGCGGCGTGCAGGTAGGTCTTGCCCGCGACCAGTTCCGGCCACTGCTTCACGAAGACGACCTTGCCGCCCGCTCTGGCAAACGCCTCCAGCAACGCGAGCGCCGTCTCCGAGATCACCTTCACCGGCGGAACGATCACGGTGCGATAGCGCTGGCCGCTCTGATTCACCAACGTTGCCGACTCCAGCTTCAGCCCCGATTGCAATGCCTGCTCATCCACAAAGTCGAAATCGCGCTGTCTCTCCAAGAGCCGTTGTGCGATCAGCAGCGTCGCCGCGTCGGCGGAGAAGTCGCCCAACCATCCGCTCGTGGTTGGATAGTAGATCGCGATTGCCGCCGTCGGCTGGCCCACCGAGAGCAGATAGGACATACGATTGGCGTAGGCGAACAGTTGCGAAAACTGCGGCCACTGCGGGCTGAGATTCAGGTCCGGCGGACAGAAGTATGGGCGGAACGTTTCGCGCGAGGAGAGATACGACATGGTCTGGAACAGGTTGATGCCGCGCGCGAAGTGATGGTCGAGCACCCACTTGGCCTGCTCGACGCTCAGGCCGCGCCCATAGACGGCGTATCCCTCGCTGAACGCCCGCGGCCGGCCCCAAACATGCGCGACGGAAGAGGCGAGCTTCGCGTAATCGGCGATTTTGTCCGGCCAGATTTGCCGCCAGATGGCGTCCACACCCGGCACCTGCACCGGCCTCATGCACTTGAAGTAATCGCCGTTCAACGCAACGAGCGTCTTCATGTCTTCTTCGCCGCAGATGTGCATCTCGAACTCCAAACCATGCCGCGCGCACCAGTCCGCCTGCGGTTTGAAGAAGTTGTCCCGGTAGAGGTCGCTCCACACATCCCAGTAGTCCGCGCGGATCCGCCGGTCTTCCTCGCGAGGCTCCTTCGTGAACAGTCTCGGCAGATGTGGGCGCACGTCGTAGCCCTTGCGCCGCTCAAACTCCTCGAAGATGCCCACCGTGTAAGGGACGCCCGGAAACGAAGGCTCATCGCCCATGAAGCCGAGCACCGTGCGGCCGAACTCATCGCCGATATGCTGGCGATACTGCTCGTGAACGTCCTTCAGGAAATCACCGGTGGCGACCGGATTCAGCGCGTCGAAGAGTGAGCAGGTTTCGTCCTTCCTGAAACCGGGCGTGTGGATGTAGCGCGTCGCCGGGGTGCGGTATTCAGGCTTCACCTCTATCTGACCGGCCGACGTTTTCTGCGCCGTGAGAATCTGCATGCGCTGCGCGGGCCGTTCCCGCGTCACTTTGCCACCGATGAATCCGCTTGGATAGCAGCCTTCGTCCGCGATCCAGACACGCACGCCGACGCGCCGCGCCTCCTGCACCGCGAACTTCACGCGCTCGAACCACGCCGGCGAGAGATACTCCAGGTTCGTCAACCCGTTGTAACACCACAGCATCACCGAGTGGACGCCCTGCGCCTTCAAGTCCGCAAGGTCGCGCCGGATGTTGGCATCGGTCATCTCCCCGTTCCAAAACCACCACATGGTCAGGCTGTATTCGGCCGGCGGATTGGCAAACTTCCGCGCCGCATCGCGAACGCTCGGCACGATGATCTTCTGCCAGTCGCGAACCACAGTCTGCGCATCCGTCACAGACGGCGAGGAGCCGACAATCAACACAGAGCCAGTAAAGCCCGCCAACCCGCGTAAGAAGTGCCGGAATTTGCTCATGTTTTTCGTGCTGTCTTATCTACCCTCTTTTATCTTTCCTCGCAGCGGCTGGTCACGGCTGGTCCTTGACCTCTGCCGCCATTTCCAAGAGCGCGGCGAGCATTTTCTCCGAGGCCTGCGGATCGAGCCGGCTGGTGCCGAGCCAGGTCTCGTAGCCGCCCAGAGCGAAATGCCGGGGTGTGGGCAGGTATCCCATATAATCGTGCGACAGCGAAACCAGGAACGCCGGCTGGACGGCGCTCCGCTTCTTGAACTCCAGCCCGATCTCGCAGAACACCTCGGTCGGCATGGAACCGACGCACACCGGGCCGATGCGGAGGATTTGCAACGGCACCGAAGTTGTTGCGGGCTGCGCAGCCACGTTCATCACCCGACTGGCGTAAGTAGCCGGCATGTCAACCTTGTCGGACTTGGGGGCCGGGTGGGCGAGCGTCTGCTTCGCCCAGGCAAGCTGCTCGGCGGTGGGCCGGCGGGTGGCGATCATCGGTTCCCGGTAGCGCGCGGCCAGCGTCCAGCCGTTGCGATACTCGGCCTTGGCCAGCGCGGCGTGAACCTTGTGCGCGATGTCGTCAGCGATGGCACGCATCCTGACGTAGGGCGGCAGCGATGGCCGCGGCTTGCGGAAATTGATGCTGTTGATGTCACCGCTGGTGCCGTTGGCCATCATCGCCACGAAAGGCGGGTCCTGATCCCTGGCACCAAGCAACCGCTTCAATTCCTCGCAATACATGCCGTAGTAGTCGGCCGAGATGTCGCCGTCTCTCACGCCGCCCACATAGTGCAACGAGTAAGCCGAATAGACCGCGATCAGCCGTCCCTCCGGCTCACGCAGGGCCAAGATGGAAATAGTCGGGTCGGTTGGGCCTGCGGGCTCGACCAGGTCGGGGCTGGCGCCGGGAGGATTCATCCTCACCCGATCCACGCCCCCGAAGGGATTGGGCGGGGCCGTGCCGGGCTTCATCAGCCAGCGGCGATTGAAAACGTGCTCCGGGGCCTCGGCGGTCACAAACGCCGCTTGGGCCGGCCGCAGCGTGCCGAGAGCCGTCTGCACCCCGTCGGCTATCCGCCGGACCACGAACTTGTTGTATTCGTTCAGCGGCGCATTGCCCCTCGCATCGCACGCCGAGTGGGTATGCACAGCCGAAATCAACACCTGCTCCGGTGGAATCCCCGTGTTTTGCTGGATCAGCTTGCGGGCCTCGGCGCTCACGTCGCGGCTGACTCCCAGCACATCACACACCACCAAGGCCAGTTGGGTCTTGCCATCGTCCAGGACCAGGCAGCGGGCGTGCAGTTCGTCGTGGATGTTGGTGGCGACAGGGCGGACAAAGTTGCCGACGATGCTGCCGCCCAGAAAAGGCGTGATGTTGCTCGTAGCCGCCCCCGCGCGAAAAACGGTTTTGTCCGGCGAAGCTGCGAAAAGTTGTGCGCTAGCCAGACAGCCAACGGCCCACAGAAGACAGTGTTTCATGATTATTTCTCCGATGCCGAGCCACTGGAATAGGAAACCGGGTTTGCTGCGCTGAGGCAATATCCCTGCCTGTTCCGCCGGAACGGCCGGTCGCCGCAGTCTCGTTGCGACATGGGCAGCATCATCTCAGTATTCTCCGTGGTTGGCGGCAGCGTAATGCGCTCCTGTTCACGCGCAAGAACAAACCTTCCAAGAGCGAATCGAAAATTACTTTCAAGTCTCCGTGCCACGGATTTTCGGGCCGAGCCTTTCGAGTGTTCGACGACCTGATGACTCAGCTTTCTGTTTGATGCTCGACAGGCTTCCGTCGTAATCTGCATCCGTCTTGGAAAACCCGATGGACGCGGCAACGAACAACAACGCACAGCCATACCCGCCGCCTGCCGCATCCTCCGATCACCGAGCGCAGCGAGATGACCCTTGAAGTGGCCCATGAAACCTTTCACACCAAAAACCGAACCGCCACCATCAACCCGACTCCGAAAAGCAGATTTCGAAGGTTCCTTTATGCGAATTTCAATGTCTTCCGTATTCCGGTCGGCATCAAATCAACCGCGTTGGTTTTGCCGCTTTCTGGTTTCGATGATGCTGGGAGTATTGTGGTCGCTCGACCTTTCGGCAGTTGCGGGCAGCGCTGAGGGCGGGCGGGCGGAGATGTTTGCCAGGATCACGGGTTGTTCGGGCGGGTTGTGCGTGATGGCCGGCAGCAGCGTCAACATTGAACTGGCGAAGGATTTGGGAAGGACGGGCCGCTATTTAGTGCAGATTCTGGAGCCGCAGCCGGCGCAGGTTGATAAGTTGCAGGCGCAACTGCACGGGGTCGGGCTGTATGGACTCGTGTCGGTGGATCAACTGTCAACCAGCCGTCTGCCCTACACGGAGAACCTGGTCAACGTGCTTTTCGTGAACGGCGACGCAACGAAGCTGGAACTGAACGAAGCGAGTCGCGTGCTCGTCCCCGGTGGTGTGCTGCTGGTGAACGAGCGTTTTGCAAACGAAGCGGACCTGCAAGCCGCCGGTTGGGAAGACGGGAAGATTGTCGAGTTGGACACGCGCTGGCGGATGGCGCGCAAGACGCGAGTGAAGGGGATGGATCAGTGGCCTCTGCCGCGTCACGGAGCGGATAATAATCCTGTTTCGGATGACATCATGGTTGGGCCGCCCCGGCGCGTGCGGTGGGTCAATGGTCCGCAGCAGGAAATCAACAACATGGTGACGGCAGGCGGCAGGAATTTTTATGCCGGAGTGCTGGTGCGCGATTCGTTCAACGGGTTGAAACTTTGGGAGACGAAACTCACGCCATCACCCGCCATTGGAGGGTTCAGTTACAAGGTTTCAATGGGCAGTGTGCGTCCGGTTGCCGCCAAGGATCGCCTTTATGCGTATTCTGACAAGAAAGTCGTGGCGTTGGATGCGGCCACCGGCCAGGTGCTGCGTGAATATGCGGAGGCGGGGCAACCACAGGGTATTCTTGTCGAACGCGGCGTGTTGCTGGCAATTGACAAGACCGGTTTGCGAGTGGTTGACGTCGCGGATGGCCGATTGCGCTGGCGGGTCGAGGCGGTCGAACCGCGATTCGTTATCATGGGGGAGGATGCGGTCCATTTCGTCGAGGGCGCGACCTCTACTGGCGCCGCGCTGACGTTGGCAAGCGTCAGCCTTGCTGATGGCAAGCCGCGCTGGCGCAAGAATGATTTCGATTGGTTGCCGAAGGTTCGCAATCTGGTTTGCCACGACGGCTTGATCGCATGCGAGGTGTCAACGCTTAATGATAACAAGCAAGGCAATGCGATTCACATCCTCTCCGCAACCGACGGCGCGTTGTTGTGGAGCCGCGAGTATGTTCCCGGCAGCCAGCACATGAAGCAGGCGCGCGTGATGTTCGTCAACGATCTGATTTGGGTGATCGAAGATCAAAAAAGCGCCAAGTCCGAGTTGAAACCCGCCAAGCCAGCGCCGGTTGCGACCGGAAACAACAAGGCAAAGAGCACGGCGCCCAAGCCCAAACCCGCCAAACCTGACCTGGATGCCACCGGGAGCAGGAAGGCGACGTGCGTGGGGCTTGATCCGAAGACGGGCAAGGTTAAGAAGAGCTTCCCGGCAGGTCTGACTCATTGTTTTCCGCCGGTGGCCACCGCGCGGTATTTGTTGTCTGGCGAGTTGAGTCTGACCGACCTCAAGAATGGCAAGCTCGATGCCAATCGAATCACGAAGGCCGCCTGTGGTCGCGACGCGGGTTGGATTCCCGCCAACGGATTAATCTATACCTCCCCGAAACATTGCATTTGCTGGCCCATGTTGCGCGATTACAACGCGCTGGCGCCGGCGCGTGTGGAAGGTGATCCGATGGAGGGCATTGGCGTGCGAAGTTTTAGGCCAGAACCCGGCGTTGCCATGGTGCCCGATGGAATTGCGCCCGAATCTCCGAGTCGTGATTGGCCATCCTACCGGCACGATGCCCGGCGGAGCGGAAGCTCGGAGGCTGCAGTTCCCAAAACACTGCAGATTCTTTGGAGCAAATCATTGGGTGACCGGCCGCAGGTGATGATTGCCGAGGACTGGCGGGAAAATTATTTCATTCGCGGACCGGTTGGCCCGCCTGTGGTTGCAGGAGAGACTGTTTTTGTTGCAAGACCGGACGCGCATCAGGTGGTTGCGTTGGATTTGAAGACGGGTGCCGTTCGTTGGGCGTTTACCGCCAACGGCCGCGTTGATACCGCGCCGACAATCCATAAAGGTGTTTGTCTCTTCGGCAGCAAGAGCGGCTATGTTTACGCGTTGCGGGCCGACAACGGACAACTCCTCTGGCGGTTGCGTGCGGCGCCGGTTGATGAGCGAATGGTGGCGTATGGACAACTGGAATCGCCCTGGCCGGTGCCCGGCAGCGTTTTGGTGGCGGATGACGTTGCCTACTTTGCGGCTGGCCGGCAAGCGCTGGCCGATGGCGGCATCCTCGTCTTTGCGGTCAATTATGCCACGGGTGTGCCGCGATGGGTGCAACGGTTGCACCGTGTGCCGCAGACGAATTTCTACGATTCCTCCGCGCTGGAATTCGACAACTTCGACTTGCTTTGTCTCGAAGACAATAAAGTGGCCATGTCGCGTTGGCGGTTTGATCGGTCGGGAGGAGCGATGTCTTGCGACGCGAAGAGTGGTTTTGCGCAAATGACCGCACGCGATGGCGGCGTGTGGTTTCCGCGCGGCGTTTGGTCGTATGCGCCACGCAACGAAACGGAACAATGGAAAGAACGTCCTTATCTGCGGCCTTTGGCCGTTTTTCGCGGCAACGACTTATTCTCTTGCTCGCAAGACCGCCAAACCGTGTTCTGTCGCAAATTTACTCCAGGCAACGACGAGAAATTCGATACCGATTGGTTCAAGGGCTGGGAGACTTACGCCCGGGGGCGCAAAGGCGGCGAGTTATGGCGCAGCGATCGCTTGGCGAAGAATGCCCGATGGTCGGTCATGCCGTTCGGCTCCACCGCGGGCGAGCAACCGGTTGCAGCGATGGTGCTGACGCGCAATGTTCTGTTTGCCGCTGGCGCTCAAGGACGACTGGTGGCCATTGATCCCGTTGACGGCAGAACATTGACGGAAATGGATGTGCCGCCGATGGCTTGGGACGCGATGGCCGCCGTTGATGGCCGCCTGCTATTATCAACGCAGGACGGTCAGGTGGTTTGTCTTGGGGCGAAGTAAGACACCAAGCGCGACGCACAAAGGATCAGCACAGTCCGAATCGCAAAGCCGGCAAAACCCGCCAGCCCGTGTAAGAAGTGCAAGAGTGGCTCATGCTCTTCAAGTTGTTTTGCATGCCTTCTTTCATCATTTCCTCACAATCGCCGCGCTCCAACCTTCGGCGATGCGTAGATCGGTGAACGTCGCGCCCGGTCCACGGTCTGCGGTTGTTGGTCTCCGTAGTTTCATCACGAACAAGCCGCAGGTTGCGCCGCGCGCGTTGCCGGAACAACCACGAACCGCCGGCAGAGACGGCTTCTCAACTGTGACGCCAAAGTAGGACAGGCATCCTGCCTGTCCATTCGTGGATGATTCAGACAGGCGGGACGCCTGTCCTACTTTACGCGCCCCACTTGCGTTGTTGCCGACAGCCAGCCGTTCGCGCTACACTCCGCGCGTCACAGAAGACACAGAATTATCGAGTAACCAAACAAACCACAAATTCATTTCGCGTAGCTTCGGCTGCTGATTACCTCGAAACCTAGGAAATTTCGGAAATGCAGAGCAGCGCTCGAAGCGCGCCCCGACTGGGGCGCGCTGAAAGCGTTTCTGCATGGGCCCTCCTAGGTGCCTGAGGTAGGACGTCGCGTAGGCGCGTCCCACTTCGTTTCAGGCACCGGAGAATCCCATGCAGTAGCAGTCGGAAGGCAGGGCTGAGGCACGCACAACGCAAGTGTTTCAGCCCATGGCCTCAACAATAAGTGAAAGCAGCGGATCGTCGCGCACATTTTCTTCCGCGAAGGCGGATTTCGATCAGAAACACCTAACAGCCGCCACGACCAAGTGTATCGTTCCCGTAAACGGCAAGGCACGCGACGCTGCTTCCATCCGCGACAAGCAAGGCAAGCCAAGCGAGGAATACTACAAGTGGCAATTCATCTACGCGCTCATTAACTCCGGCCTCTTCGCGCGAGATTTCGTCGGCGTCGAAGTTCAATTCCCAAAGGGCAACTCCGCACTGCTCCGGCTCGACGGCGCTATCTTCGACAGCGGCGACTGGCTCGGCCACTACAACGCCTACTGGAAAGACCGGCGCTCAACCGATCTCGAATGGCTCAATGACCACCTGCTTGCGGTCATCGAGTTCAAGAAGAACGACAAGGAAATCGAAAAGGTCTTCACGAGCCAGGTGAAACCGGCCATGCGCGAGAAAGAACCGGCGGACGCCTATGTGCTCGGCGTCTATTACGGCGCGGATCGCCTATATTTGTTTCAGCGTCGGGACGGGAAGTATCTCCGCTACGACGAAAGTAAGAATCAAAAGAGCGATGAGAGCAAGGTAAGCGACCTCTCGCTGCATCTCCCTGACCCCTACGGCTACCTACCGGACTTCGAGGATCTCCGGAAGCGCGTGAATCGCCCAGCATCATTCGACCGATCCAAGCGCACTATTTACGATCTCGACATCATCACCACGATTGCCTCCGTCCAAATCAAGACAGCGCTATCAGACGTGCTTCGTGCGCTCGACAAGGTGAATCTGGTTGATCAGCGCGGCTACGGCATATTCCTCCAAGCCTTTGCGCTGAAGGTCTATGACGAGAAGCGGAACGAAAAGCACCCGCACCGTTTTCTCGATTTCTACGTTACCGATACCGAAGCCGGCTTCCATGCCCTATCCGATGCACCGATCAAAGGGTTCATCAAGCGAATACACGCACTACGCGATGAGGCTGCGGGCGAATATCAGAAAATCTTTGCCACGAATGTCATCGAATGGCGCGACCCAAACGACGTGCGCGCCGTTGTGGCGATTGCGCAAGCTTTTCAGGACTACTCGTTTGTTCTCTCATCAAAGAGCGACCTTTATCAGCTCGTCTTCTATAACTTCGCCAACTCTTTCAAACGCGACGAGGCTGCTCAGTTCCTCACACCGCTACCGGTTATCGATTTCATAGTGCGTCTCGTGAATCCCCGTGATGGCGAGACGGTTTTCGATCCTTGCTGCGGCATCGCCGACTTCCTTTCACTCAGCTTCGTTCATGCATTGAGCAAGCCAGTCGGTTGGAAGCTCGACGACGCGAATATCTATGGCGTTGACCTAGACAAGAACATGGTCTCGCTCGCCACGCTTAATATGCTCCTGAACGGTGACGGCGAGGCCAAACTCTTTGCAAAATCCGACAAAGGCTCCATCCTCACGAAGATCGCGGACAGCTCACCTCCTGCACTCGTGGATCTCATACCGAGCGAGCACGCCCGCGGCCAGTGGGAGATATGGCCGGACAAAACCAAGCTGAAGAAGTTCGACGTGGTTCTCACTAATCCACCTTTCGGTGAAGACCGCGCCTACCGGGTCAAGACGGACGCCGACCGGCAGGTTATCGAGATGTATGAGACTTGGCATCTCACACGGCAGAAGGCGGACGAGAAGGACGCTTTTGGCGCTACTCACGAGCGCGAAAAAAAGAAGCCGGCGGCGAAAGGCAGCGATGCCCTCGATCTCGGCATCGTCTTTCTCGAAAACGCCTACCGCTGCGTGAAGGAGGACGGCCGCTTCGGCATTGTCCTATCGAACTCCATCGCCTCCATTAACAGATGGAAACGAGTGCGCAAGTGGCTCATGCAGCGGATGCGCATCGTCGCGCTGTTTGATCTCCCGGCCAACGTCTTCGCCGAAACCGGCGTCAATACCAGCATCATCATCGCCTACAGACCCAAGCCCGCCGCACTCAAGCGGCTGAACGAATCCGGCTACAGCATCTTCGTTCGCGACATCCAGCGCGTGGGCTACGAGAAGCGCACCAGCAAGCGCAACGTCTTCTTCAATCCCATCTATCAGATCGACGAGACAACCTTCGACATTCGTGTGAACGAGCATGGCGAGCCTGTGCTCGATGAAGAATTTACCGAAACGCTCGCCGAGTTTCGCCTATGGGCACTCGGCCAGGAAAAGACGCTCCAAGATCTATTTCTCAAGGAGAGCTGATGAAATATCTTCGCGTTCCGCGCGAGATCAGCCTCGCGGAGTTGAAAGCCAAAGCTACCTCATGGTCGGCGGGGATGTATCAGCGCGTCGAGATTTCCAACTCAAATCAGCCAAAGGTCGGTGACTTGCTCGCAGAATTTCACAATGGTAAGGAAGTCGGTTCTTTGGCTTATGTGAGAAACAGCCCGTGCTCTTTCATCCGCACCAAGGCGCTTCAACCGCATTCATTACTTACGCAACTCAAGGGTGGTGCCGTTGCGCCAATCACGCCTCGTGCGTTCAAGGCGGCGATCGAAAGAAACCCAGAGCGCGAAGTCTTCGAGGGTGATGTGCTTTATGCGCGCGGTGGCAATGTTGGCGAAGTCGCGTTTGCCTACCAGTGTGGCACGGCTACGTTGAGCGGGCACATGCTCCGACTGCGCTTTGCAACGCAGCCCCTCTACTGTTTCGCGTTCCTCAAGCACGATGTCTGCAAACTACAGCAGCGTTCCGATGTCGCTGGCTCCATCGCTGCACTCGACAATTTCAAACTCGAAACGCTCCTTGATTGTCGCATCCCATTTCCGAATCAGCGCGGTGCAGACGATGTGATCGCTTATGTCGCTGCGCTTACCGAGGCAATCGTCGAGAAGGAAAAGGCGATCCGGGCTCGGAACGACGAAATCCACGGACTGATCGAAGCTGAACTGACTGCCAGCCAAACCGGGTCATTTCGCTACGAATACCCTATGCGCGACGAGATCGCGGGACTCGGTCGTTTCGATGCCGCGATCTACAGCCACGAATATAAATCGAAGATCGCACGAATTCGGAACTATCGCCGAGGCTATCGCACGCCGAGCGCCGCAGGTTTCACGATCACCCCCGGGCCGAGCCTCGAAATTAAGTTGCTGCAAACACGTCTGGATTCCGAAACGCCGAAACCTGGCTTCTATCAATTGCTGATCCCTGCGAACATCTCAGAATACGGCACGATGGACGCCGTGACATGGCTCGGCACCGCGCGCAAACTGCCGCTGCTTCACGCTGGAGACATTCTTTTTGGCGAGGCCGGGTTTCACAAGGGACGCTCCATAGTGCTCATTGATGAGCCGGAACGCGCGACGACCAACGCTCACGGTCTTTACGCAAGGCGCAGTGATGGTGACTTGGCGCAATCCATCTTCTTCCGCTGCATCTTCAACTGGTATCGAAGCCAGCGGCTGATCGACCTCATGGCTGTCGGAGGTAGCGGCGGCCATTTCTCGCCCGACTATTTCGACTTCGTGCTGATCCCCAACTTCCCTGAGCCGCTTCAGCAGGAAATAGCCGGTTTCTATCACAACCCCGTCCCGCCACCCGTGCGCGAAGCTACGCTGGCAAACTTCGTCGCTTGGCACCGGGAGTGGAACGAAGGCTTGGGCATCTGGGAACTCGACCGCGAACTCAAAGCTCTCCAGCGCACCCTCGCCGCGGTGCAGGAACAAATCATCGAAGGCCGCACCGTCACTGTTCCGGTGTAATGCCATGAGCACGACCCATCCGACTGAATCCGACCAAATCCGGGTAAATCCGACCTGGAAAACAGAATCAGGACTAGCCAGACCGCGCCAAAACGACTCAGTCCAGAACAAAGCAAAATTGCGAAACGAACCCAAATCCAACCTCCGGTCAAACCTAGTCAAACCTAGTCAAACCAAATCAAGGCTAATCAAGGTAAATCAAGCCTGCCCCCCCCCATGAGTAAAGGTCTGGCAATCCCGGTTCAGGCGGCGGAGACCCCGGTTTGGTGTTCGCCCTGCAAGACGGTTTGCGGCCGAGGCTTTGGCCCCGATAGCTTTCGGGGTTACAAGCCGCGTCGTTGGCGCGGACCGACTGGGTTATTTCCTCACAATCGCCGCGCTCCAGCCTTCGCCGATGCGCAGTTCGGTGAACGTCGCCCCATCGCGCTCGACGGTCGGCGCTTTGAAGTCCCGCACTTCGCGGCCGGTGTCGTCGAAGACGTGGACCTCGTGTTTCGACGCATCGCCCCAGCCGAAGAAGCCGCTGCGATTGGTCAGGATGCGCTCCTTGGCGACGATGTAGCCCTCGTGCAACTCCATCGGCGTGATGGGATACATGAACTTCGTGATCGTCTCGTAGGCCGGAATCACCTGCATGTCGCTATACCAATGCGAGACGCAGCCATAGTCGAGCGCGGCCACCATGTTGCGGTAGGCGTCCTCCTCGCATCGCTCGGTGAGATGGTCGCCGAGGGCGATGGGCGAGTGAAGCTGGGCGCGCGCGCAGTTGCTGATGCTGCCGGTCTCGCAGAAGCGCGGGAATTTCAGCCGCGCTACGGTGCGCGTGTGCGGCTGGCCGTTGGCGATAAACGGCCCGCGCGCCATAATCTCCTTGATGAGCGCGACGCGCCACGGCTGCGAGATGAGCGTGACGGAGGATTTCAGCCGCCGGATTTTCATCGTCTTCGCGTCAATGTCCGCCGAGCAGCCGTCCCACGGCTCGCCGAAGTGGTAGGCGTAGGCGCTGTATTCCAGTTCGTCCCAATACACGCCGTCGGCCTTGATGTCGTCGAGAATAATCTCCACGTTGCGCCTCATCGCGCGGCCAAACCCGTTGCGCTCGGTCGGGAAGAAAATCCGGTCGCCCGGCGTGCCGTAATCGGCCTGCGAGCCGTCGCTGCGCAGCACGCGCGCGTCGGGATATTTCGTCGGCGCGTCTTCGAGGGTGTCTATGAAGCAGTGGAAGTAGATGCAACTCTTGGCGTCGGGCACGAGCCGGCGGATGCGTTCGACGTAGCGTTTGTAGGAGTCGTGCGACACGAGTTGGAACGGCGTGCCGTGCGTGTAGTGGCCGTGCCAGCGCGGATACATGATGCTGTCGCAGAGAAGATTCGCGGACTTGAGTCTGATGAAGCTGGCGAACTGCTCATCCGACCACTTCTCCGTCGAAGGCCCGCCGCGCAGGAACGCGAAGCAATACGGGATGGTGAAATTCGCGTCGAGCAGTCGCCGTGCGGCGTTGATGAAGTCGAAGTTGTCCGGCCGCACCACCGGCACGATGGCCCATTCCGTCGTGTAGGTCTTGCCGGGCTGGAGGACGAATTGGTTATCCGCGAGACCGAGCGTGCCGTCGGCGGCGTAGTTGGAGACGTGGACCTGGAACTCGTCGTTCAGCGGCAGCAGACCGAGGCCGGTCTTCGCAGTCACGCCAAAGGTCGTCGGGTTTTCCGGAGCAGAGGATGTGCCGATCAGCCCGGCCGGCGAAAGTCCCGCGAGCCAAATCTTCTTGAGCGGCGATGAAAGCGCAGCCTCGTGACGCTGCATCAGCGGCAGGTTCTCGTTGGTGAGGTTCTTGAACGTGTCGCGGACGACAACCGCCTCGGTTTTCCACTCGACCTTACGCGTGTGTTTGAAAAACGGGTTCGAGCCGTGTTCCCACTTTCCTACCGGCGTCGAGAAGCGGCTCTCGATACTGAACTTCTCGCCGCCGACCTCGACCGCGAGCTTCGCGTCCGGCAATTCCTTCATGCTGTAGGCAGTCTTCGGTTTCTTCACCGGCGCGCAAACCGAAAGCGGACCTTTCGGCGGGCCGGCCTTCGGCTTCGGCGGTGGCGGCGGCGCGGCGAAGCTAACGCGACAGTTCGCGGCGATCAGAGAGCGCGTGACGTTGGGCGAACAGGCGTTTTCGATGACGAGCTGGTTCTCGCCATCGCGCAAGAGGTCGCTGACGCGCAACTCGAACTCGCCGGTCTTGACGTTGGCAATCGCGTAGGACGACGTGTCGGCACTGGTGAAGTCCGGCGCGTAGTAGGCCGTGAAGCGGTCCACCGCGACGAGCCGGTGGATGCGGCCGTCCTTGCCCTTCATCTCCAGCGGCTTGTTCAGCAGCCGCTTGCCGTCGAGCGCCGTGCCATTGAGCGTCAGCTTCAACGCCTGCGTGTAGCCGGCGACCTTCGGTGTATCCATGCGCGCCTTGAGCGCGAGCACGGCTTCCTTGCCGGCGGGCGGCTTCGTGCTTGTGAACTTGAACGTCTGTTTGGTCTTCGGCTTCAACTCCACCTTGTCGAAGACCGGCGCGCCGCGGACGATGGCCGGCGCTTTTCCGTCCGCGCCGGCGAGCACGGCAACGTTGAGCCGCTGGCGATTCATCGCCCACTTCTTCGTCGAGAGGCTCAGCAGCTTCTCCGACCGCGCCTCGGTGCCGTCCGTGTCGAAGACTGCGATCTCGAAATTCACCACCATGCCGACCGCCGGCAGCTTGATGCCAAGCAATGCCCACGGGATGGCAGCCTCCAGCGTGTAGCCGTGGTCGGTCTGTTGCGCGGCGACCAGCGCGCCCTTGAGCGCGAGCGACGCCGGCTTGAAGCAATACGCCTCCGGCGGACAGTCGACGAGCGGGTCGCCTGTCTTCTGGAAGTTCCCCGGACTGAACGCGACTTGAAACTGGCCTTTGCCGAAGTAAGTGCGCGTGGCTTCCTCATCTGGCGCAACGTCGAGGTAGAGCTGGATGCAATCGCCTTTCCAGATGCCCGCGCCGCGCTGGGTCTGGCGGATCTTGTCGTCAGTGACATCGGCGGCGAGGTAGAGCATGTCCTGCCGCCACGCGATCCAGACCTTCGCGCTGAGGTCGCTCGCGGATTTCCACGCACTGCCGCCCCACGTCGCCTGCTCGGCGCGGTTGAGCGTGAGCGCGCCGGGGACGTTGCCCCAATCCTCCAGTTGCCCATCCACCGCCGGCGGCGGGTCGGGCTTCATCGGAACGCCAATGACAGGTTCATCCGCGACCACCCGCGCGCAAACCACGCACGCGACCATCACCACTGCGGCAAGCATCCTCATGGAAGGCGGATAATAGAGTGTCGCCCCATCAAGTCAACGGAGCTGTGGCCGCCAGCCGCGGCTGGACGGAGTCTGGCAGGACATTGATGCCCGGCCGATTGCCAGCTTGCTTCAGCTTCAACATGCTCTAGAGTCAACGCCACGCTCAATCTCGTCATGACCCACACTCTTCTGAACCGGGAGAAGTTGCGCAAGAAGATGTTCCTTTTCGTGGCGCGGCTGGCGCTTTGTTCTCTCGTCGTCGAGCTTGCGTGTTTTCTGGGCTACAAGACTTGCTACCGGTTCTTTCCTGCAATCGTGGTCGAAGCCGGCGTTGATAGTTTTCTTGCCCAACTCAGCCCCGCTCAACGTGATTCCATTGTTGCCCAGTATGACCCGGTCCTGGGCTGGGACCTGCAGCCCAACCAGCAAAGCGAGCAAACAAATTCCGCTGGCAGAAAATTCACTATGCGAACGAACGCGGACCGGTCGCGAGTGGATCGCCTGCACACCAACAAGCCCCGCATTGCGGTTTATGGGGATTCCTTTGCCCAAGGCGTGGAAGTCAACGATGATGAAACCTGGGCGTATCACTTGGAGGCGGAAGTGCGTCAGGATGTTCGCAACTTTGGTGTTTACGCCTACAGCCCGCTTCAAGCCGTGCTCAAATACCAGCGCCATACGGAAAAAGGGTTGGTTCCTGCCCTGGCCATCCTCACTGTCTATGAGGAGAACATCAACCGGTTGGTCAATGCCAATCGCTACTTCATCGGCGGGATGATGCATCCGCTGAGCTTCTCGCCCTGTCTGGAGCCGGTGCATGGAACCGCGCGATTCCACGGCAACGTGCTCCACACCTGCTTTGGCGACTCGTTTGACCGGCGAGATCTAAAACGGGCCGTCTGCAAGAGCGCGGACATTGACTTCTGGTCGGCCTTCAAGCTGCGGGCCGCGTTTCCTTATTCGTTCGGCCTTGCCCGATGCGTGGTCCATCACATCCGCTACGGCCGCGCAGCCCTTGATTTCAACCTGTGGAGAACCCGTGAAGGTGAGATGGCGATGGATTACGTGTTGGACCGTTTTCTGGAGACCAGCCAGCGCCGGGGCGTCACGCCGATCATCCTCTTTGTTCCCAACGTGCAGAAATGGAAAGACGGCCGGCGGCAGCCCAAATACGCCGACTACGTGCGTCGCCTGAAGACTCGCAGACCGCCGTTGACGGTTGTTGACATCGCGGAGGCCGACTTTGAGCCGGCGCTTTTCAATGTCTCGCGTTTCAAGGGACATGCCTCCGCCTACGGAAATCGCATCATCGCCTCCCATCTGAGCCTTCGCATCAAGGATCTTTGTGCAGTTGACCGGGAGGCAAGGCGCGGCCAAGATGAGAAGAAACGCTAGACAAATGCGACACGTCGCCCTGATTTACGACGCCAGGCAGCTCTATGACGTGAAAGTCATGGCGGGCGTCGCCGCCTATGTGCGCAAGCTGGCCAACTGGAGCGTGCATATCGAGGAGAACTCGCTCAGCGACCAACGCCTGCCCGACTTGAGGACCTGGCACGGCGACGGCATCATCGCCGACTTCGACGACCCGCGCGTCGCGGCGCAGGTGACCGCCTCGCGCATCCCGTCGGTCGGCTTTGGCGGCGGCTTCGGCTGGTATGATCCGGCCTCGCGCATTCCTTACTTTTACCCGAACAATCGCGCCATTGCCCGCCTCGCGGCCGAGCACCTGCTGGACCGCGGCTTTCACAACTTTGCCTTCTGCGGATATCCCAAAAGCATTGTCAACGGCTGGGCGCAGGAACGCGGTCGGGAGTTCGCCGGGCGAGTCGGCGAGTCGGGCTTCGCGTGCAGCACCTACGCGGGAAGACATCGCACGACGCGGGATTGGGAAGGGTTTCGCGCCTCGCTGGCCCGGTGGCTGGCCTCGCTGCCCAAGCCGGTGGGACTCATGGCAGCCGACGACAAGCGTGCGCGACAGGTTCTGGAAGTCTGCCGTTTGGCGGGCATTCAGGTTCCTGACGAGGTCGCCGTGATCGGCGTGGACAACGACGAGATGCTTTGCCAACTGAGTCACCCGTCATTGAGCAGCGTTGAGTCGGGTGCGCGGCGCGTGGGTCACGAGGCTGCAGCCTTGCTTGATCGGTTGATGTCCGGAAGGCGACACCGAAAGCGAAGGTTTGTTGTGGAGCCGGAAGGGGTGGTGACCCGCCAGTCCACGGACGTTCTGGCCGTTGATGATGCCAAAGTTGCCCGTGCCGTGGCCATGATACGTGGTAGCGCTGCCGCAGGCATTACCGCCCAAGAGGTGTGTGACGCCCTGGCGCTTTCACGGTCAACGCTGGAATTGCGATTCAAACAGGCAATGGGCCGAACGCTGTTCGCGGAGATTCGGCGCGTGCAGCTTCAACGGGCGGAATGTCTTGTCCGGGAAAGCGATCTTACGCTGAAGCAGATTGCAGCCCAGTCTGGTTTTGGTTCTGTGCAGCACATGACCACGCTTTTTGCAGCCCGATTCGGAAGCCCCCCCGCCTCATATCGCAGACAAGCCTCGTCCCGATTCTCGTCCAAGGCATGACCGTCCTCCGTCGGAAGATTCTGTAAAAGAAAAGTGTGTTCTTGTAAAAGGGCGCGCTTGTCCTGCGCGCCGGACCCGCTAGCGTGAGCGCGATGAACCAAGATGCTGACAGCCCCGTTTCGCGCCGGACTTTCCTGAAACAATCCTCCCGCGTCGCTATCGCCTGTGGGCTCGCGTCGCCGATGGGAATGCCAGCTATTCTTCACGGCGCGGACGGCGGCGCGAAGCTCAGGCTCGGTCTTATCTCGGCGGCGACCTACGGTTACATGGGCGCGCCACGCACGCCCGGATCACATCACGGCACGGCGTTCTCCACCTGCTGCAACGGCTTCGACGAAGCCAAGCGCAAGCAAATCGAGGGAACCTTCGTCGCGTCCAAGAAACGCATCGAGGGCGTGCAGGTCGTCAGGGTTTGGGACCCTGTGAAGTCGGCGGCGGAAAAGCTCGCGGACGTGTGCGGCATCCCGACGGTCTGCAACAGCGCCGACGAATGCTCCGATGGCGTGGACGCTGTCGCCATCGTGGACGACGGCACCGGCGATCACTGGAAATATGCGCTCACGCCGTTGCGCAAGGGCGTGCCGACGTTCTGCGACAAGCCGCTGGCCATGACCGCGAAGCAGGCGAAGGAGATCGCCGAGGTCGCGCGCAAGGCGGGCACGCCGTTTATGTCGGCCAGCTCGCTGCGGTTCGTGCCGGACGTGCTTGCGCTGGCCAAGGAAGTGCCGTCGTTGGGCAACATCCATCTCGCCACGACCATCTGCGGCAACGAACTGGTCTATTACGGCATCCACGCGCTGGAGATGGCCTACGCGGTCCTCGGCCGCGGCGCGGTCTCGTGCCTCAACGTCGGCCAGCCGGGCCGCAACATCGTCCGCGTGCGCTTCGAGAACGGCCGTGACCTGATGCTGATGGTTGGCGAGAAGGAATGGATGCGCGCCGGCTACCAGATCAACCTCTACGGCACCAAAGGCTGGCGCACGCTGACGCCGAACCTTGCCGACCTCTACTGGTATCTGCTGCAGAAGTTCATCGAACTGGTGCGCACGAAGAAAGAGAGCGTGCCGATCGAAGAGGAAGTCGAAGTCATCGCCGTGCTCGAAGCTGGCAAACGGTCGCTGGCCGAGAAGCGCGAAGTGACCTTGGCGGAAGTGTTGAAGTGATAGTTTCTTCAGAAGCTGATGAACGTAGTCCAGTCTTCCAGAGTGAACGCGTGTTAAACCATTTAAAATCATCATGACATCAAGCAACCAACCTTCCTCGCCGCAATCGCGGACCGGGATCAACCAGACACCCGCCATGAACACTGAATCATCGTCCCCTCAACAACCCTCGCAACCCACGCGCCGCGAGTTCCTCCAGTGGACCGGCAAGGCCGTCGCCGCCTCCGCGCTCGCCGGCGTCGCCATTCCCCGCGTCCACGCTGCCGGAAGCAACGCCATCAACCTCGCTCTGATCGGTTGCGGCGGACGCGGCAGCGGCGCGGTCGCCAACGCGCTCGAATCCGCCAACGGCCCCGCCAAGCTCGTCGTGATGGCCGATCTCTTCGAGGACCGGCTGAAGCGCTCGCACAAGGCGCTGCACGATAAGTTCGGCGATAACGTGGACGTGCGCGCCGACCGCCAGTTCATCGGCTTCGACGCCTACAAGAAGGCGATTGACTGCCTGAGGCCAGGCGATGTGGCGATGCTGACCGGTTACGCCGGTTTCCGCCCGGGGCAACTGGAATACGCCGTCGAGAAAGGCGTCAACGTCTTCATGGAGAAATCGTTCGCGGCCGATCCGCCGGGATGCCGTCGCGTGATCGCGGCAGCCGAGGTGGCTGACAAGAAGGGCCTCAAGATCGCCGCCGGCCTCATGTGCCGCCATTCGCGCAACCGGCAGGAACTCATCAAGCGCATCCGCGAGGGCGAGCTGGGCCAGATTCAACTCATCCGCGCCTACCGCATGGGTTCGAGCGGCCCGCTGCGCCCACGCCCGGCGGATGTGAAAGACCTGCATTACCAAATCCGAAACTTCACGAAGTTCCTCTGGGTTTCCGGCGGCCTCTGGGCGGAGATGGACATCCACCAGATTGATGAGATCTGCTGGCTCAAGGGCGAGTATCCTGTGAGCGCACACGGCATCGGCGGGCGCGTCGCCAACAGCAAAGATTGCAGCCAGAACCTCGACTCGTTCTCGGTGGAGGGGACGTTCGCCGACGGCACAAAGGCCTACGACGTGGTCCGCTACATCCCGAAGTGCTATGAGGAGTTCACCACCTTCGTCCACGGCGCCAAGTGCGCGGCGCAATTCTCCGGTCCGATCCATGCCAGCATCGTGCACACTTACAAAGACCAGCGTTGCGCGCCGGACAACATCGCGTGGGAGGCGGAGAAGGAGCCGATCACGCTGTATCAGGCGGAGTGGGACGCGTTATTCGACGCCATCCGCAACAACAAACCGCACAACGAGGCCAAGCGGGCAGCAATGACCAACCTCGCCGACATCATGGGCCGGGCGGCGGTTCACATGGGCCGCGTGATCACATGGGACGAGGCGATGAAATCCGACTTCAAGTTCTGCCCGAACATTGACAACCTCACCGACGACAGCGAGCCGCCGATCAAGGCCGACGCCGAAGGCCGCTATCCCGTGCCGATCCCGGGACAATGGACGGAAATTTGATTTATTGGTAAGCTGCCACCAGCGAATCAGGAAAAATGCTATGAACAAGGTCAGAGTCGCCGTCATCGGATTGGGATGGTTCGGGGAGAAGCATTGCGAGGCGCTGTCGGGCATCCCGCACGTCGAGCTTCACGCGCTCTGCACGCGCACGGAGTCACGGCTGAAGGAGGTCGCCAAGACCTTCGGCGTGAAGAAGACCTACACCGACTACAACAAGCTGCTTGCCGATCCCGACGTGGATGCCGTCAGCGTTGTGACGATGTGGGACCAACACGTAGCACCGACTATCGCAGCGTTGAAGGCTGGTAAACACGTCTTCCTCGAAAAACCGATGGCTTCGACGGTCGCCGACTGCGAGAAGATTGTGAAGGCCACGAAGGCGACGTCGAAGTTCTTCATGGTTGGCCACATCTGCCGATTCAATCCGCGCTACGCAGCCGCCAAGGACGCCATTGCCGAGGGCAAGATTGGCCGCATCGTCTCGATGTATGCGCGACGGAACATCCCGGCGTTCGTCGGCCAGTCGGTGCTGCCGAAGATCGGCCCAATCATCGGCGACGGCGTCCACGACACCGACCTGATGCTGTGGTATTCCGGCGCGAAGGTCGTTTCGGCCTACGCGCAGACCGTCAATGTCCGCAAGTTCAAGAACCCCGACCTCGGCTGGACCATGTATCGCTTCGACAGTGGCGCCATCGGCGTGCTGGAGGACACGTGGTTCCTGCCCGATACGACAGCGTTCCAGATTGACGAGCGGATGGAGATCATCGGCACCGAAGGCTCCATTCACATCCACGAAACACATCCGAACTTCTCGGTCGTGGACAAAACCGGCTGGCACTCGCCCGACACGACCTACTGGCCGTCGCTGCACGGCGTGCGGGCCGGAGCGTTGCGCGAGGAACTGAGTTACTTCGCCACGTGCGTCCTTGAAGGCCGCAAACCGACTGTCATTACGCCGGAGGAATCGGCCGCCGCCGTGCGCGCGTGCCTCGCGGCGGAGAAGTCGGCGGCGACGGGAAAGATCGTGAAGCTGTGAACAGAAAGGACCCGACCATGAGAGAGTTTCATCACCTCGGCCTGCCCACCGACGACAAACAGCCCGGCGAGACCTACGTGCCCGCCAGCAAAGTTTGGGTCACCGACCCGCTGAAGCACAAATACAAGGTCGAGTTCTTGCGTTTTGAGCCGGACTCGCCAGTCAAAGGCGTCGTGCGCGACCTGCCGCACTTCGCCTTCCGCGTGGACAGCATCAAGACCGCCATCGCCGGCGAGAAGGTCGTGCTCGGCCCGTTCGAGGCGATGCCTGGCCTGACCGTCGTGTTCGTCGAGAAAGACGGCGCCGTTTATGAGTTCATGGAGTTCGCCGCGCAACCCAACGCCACCTCGTGGGGCAAATAACTAATTCAACACGGAGACGCTGATGAGACTGAAACCACTTCCATCCACCGAATACGCCAACCGCATCACCAAACTGCAAGCCGAGCTGAAGAAATCCGGACTCGACTGTTTCGTCGGCTACAGCAGTGAGTCGGAAACCGGCACCACGCGCTACCTTGCCGGCTTCTGGCCGTTCTTCGACTTCGCCGGCATCATCGTGCCCGCCGAGGGCAAGGCGGTGCTTATCACCGGCGGCCCGGAGTCGTTCGAGTTCGCGAAGAAGTTCTCCAACGCGCCGGAGATTCGCATCAACCAGCTCTTCGTCGAAACGAGCGCGCCGGAATGGGTGCCCAAGGTTTCCGGCGAGAGCTTCAACACGCTCCTGCCACGCGCCTGCGGTGGCACACCGAAGCGCGTTGGCATCGCGAACTGGAACATCTTCCCGAAGATGATCTTCGACGACCTGCAAGCGGCAGCGCCAAAGGCGGAGTTTGTTCCCGCTGACGACTTGCTGTTGCGTGTGCAGATGATCAAGACCGACGCGGAGATTCCCTACATCGTCGAGGCCTACCGCATCACCGAGGAGGCGATGAAGGCCGCGTTGCGCGCCGCCAAGCCCGGCAAGCGCGAATGGGAACTCGAAGCCGTCGCGCGCTCGAAGATGGTGCTCGCCGGCGCCGAGGGCATGAGCTATCCCGCGTGGGTCTGCTCCGGCCCGACCACGCCGCTGAGCCTCTGCCGCTCGACCGACCGCGCCATCAAAACGGGCGACCTCGTCCAGTTCACGTTCGGCGCGAAATACATGGGCTACTGCGGCAACATGTGCCGGCCGTTCGCCATCGGCAAAATGCCGAAGGCCGCGCGCAAGCTCGCCGAGGCCGCGCTGGAGGCGATGAACTACGCCATCGCGACCATCCGTCCCGGCGTGCGCGGCTGCGACATGTTCGACGGCTACCACAAGATACTGTCCCGCTACGGCTACGAGAACTTCACGCTCTACGGCCCGGCCCACGGCACGGGCAGTTCGGAAGTGGAAGGCCTGTGGCTCTCCAAGAGCGCCGACTTCGTCATCCAGCCGAACATGCTCTTCAACGTGGACATCTGGCTCAGCGACGGCAAATACGGCATGCGCTACGAGGACGGCGTGTTGGTGACCAAGACCGGCCTACGCGAACTGAACAGCTATCGGCGAGAGGTGATTGAGCTGTGAACACGGCCGCGATTCGCGATGCGGTGAATCGCCGCGTGGACGAGATCGTCGCGTGGACGAAGAAATTCGTCAGTTTCCCGAGCGAAAACCGTCCGCCTGACGGCAACGAAGCTGCGGCGCAGAAATGGGTCGCGTCCGAATGTCGGAAGCATAAGTGGCAGGTGGATGTCTTCTCGCCGCTCGCCGTGCGCGGCATCCGCAAACATCCGTCGTGGCTCGAAGACCGCAACTACCCCAAAGGCCGCAATAACGTTGTTGCGCGTTGGCGTGGCACCGGCAAAGGCAAAGCGATTCTTCTCAGCGGCCACTGTGACGTCGCGCCGTTCGAGCCGGACAACTGGAAAGTCTGCCGCCCCTACAAGCCCATCGTGAAGAACGGCCGACTCTACGGTCGCGGTTCCGCCGACATGAAAGGCGGCCTCGCGGCGATGTTCTGGGCGATGCGCATCCTGCAAGACCTCGGTTTCCGGCCCGCGGGCGACATCCTGTTCGAGAGCGTGGTGGACGAGGAATTCGCCAGCGGCAACGGCACTCTCGCCGCGCGCCTGCGCGGCCACAACGCCGACCTTGCCATCGTCAGCGAGCCGACGCGCATGGAAATCTGCCCCGCGTGTCTCGGCGCGTTCCTTGGGGACCTGACGCTCACCGGCAAGGGCGGCATGGCCTACATGGGCAAGGCCATCGCCAACCCCATGAACGGTGCCGCCCGCGCCATCGAGTTATTCCAAGCGTGGCAGAAAACATGGCGCGCGCAGAACAAGCACGCGCTCTTCACCGCGCCCGGCAAGCAACTCAACGTCCTTCCGTGGCACCTCACGACCGACAAGCCCGGCGAGTTCACGCAGATGGGCACGCCGTTGCTCGCGAAGATCGCGTGGATCGTCTGGTGCCATCCCGGCATGACCGAGCCGGAGTTCTACCGCCGCTTCCGCGCCTTCTGGAAGGAGCACAGCACGAAGGATGCAGCCTTGCAGCCGTTCGAGTTGACGCTGGAACGCGCCTACCACTACGTGAAACCGTGGGAGACTCCGACCGACAGCGCGGCGGTAAAATCAGTCGTATCCGCTTTCGAGCGTTATCGCGGTGACAAGCCCGGCATCGGCGGCGCTGCGTTCTCATGCGACCTCGGCATCTACGGTGAAGTCGGCAAGATGCCCTCCATCCTCCTCGGCCCCCGTGGCGACCATCTCCATGCCCCCGACGAGTGGGTTGAGATCCAAGACCTCCTCGACCTCACCGGCATCTACGCAACGTTGGCGGTGGAATGGTGCGGAAGCTGATCGTGAATGCGACTCGACACGTCGTGCGATGGCTGGCGGTAGTCTGCGTTTTGGTGAGATGCTCCATCGCTGATGCGACAGCCGCGCCCGCCCATCCTCGCATCATCTACAACGACGACGGGTTCAACTTCCTCACGCTTGGTGACGATCTCAGCGTGAAGGATTTGCGGGCTTACCTCTCGCGGTTGCGCGGGACGCAGGTGGACCTTGTCGCCTACTGCGTGGCGGAAGGTGGCTACGTGACGCTCCACGAAAGCGAAATCGCCGATCCGTTGGGCACCGGCTTCACGACATGGGACAAGGTGAAGCTGCGGCGGATCGCGCACAATCGCGAGCGGTTGCGTGCGGAAGCCGGCGATTACATCGGCGCGGTGTTCTCGATCCTGCGCGAGATGAAGCTGCCGGTCGTTGCGAGCATTCGCATGAACGACGCCCACATGAGCAGCGATCCGAAGGGGCCGTTGGCCGGGCAGTTCTGGAAGAAGCATCCGGAATGGCGGCTCGGCGCGCCCTACGGTTACTACGCCAGTTGTCTCAACTACGCCGTGCCGGAGGTTCGCGACTACCTGTGCCGATTGGCGCGGGAAATCATCACGAAGTTCCCCGACATCGCGGGCATCGAGTTGGACGGGTTGCGCTCGCCGTTCTTCTTCAAGCCGGACGAAGGCCGGAAGAACGCGCCGCTGATGACGGAACTGATCCGCCAAATCCGCGGCGACCTCGACACCGCGGCCCGCGCGAAAGGGCGCGACCGTTACCTGCTCCGCGTGAACGTGCCGCGCACGCCGGAACTGGCGCTGGACTGGGGCATGGACGTGGCCGCGTGGGACAGCGAGGGCCTCGTGGATGGCGTCTCGCCGGGCTGCTACAACGCCGACTTTCAGCCGGCCATCGAGACGTGGAAGAAGAGTCTGAGCGAGCGCGTCGCCGTGAGCGCCTATATCAATTGCAGCCCTGCGCCGGCGATGTATCTCTCGCTGGAACAATACCGCGCTGCGGCGGCAAACGCCTACGGCGCGGGCGCGGATGGCGTCTATCTGTTCAACTTCCCGTGCTTGGACGAACTCTCCTCGCTGCTCCCGCGTCCTGTTAACCAACCGGCCCTGCCGCCGCCCGACTTTCACGCGCAATGCTGGCACTCCGACTTCGTGCAAACGCGGCAGGCCCTGCGCGAACTTGGCGATGCGTCGGGGTTGGCGCGGAAGGACAAACACTACCTCTATTATGTTGGTCAGTCGCCGTATCGGCATTATACGCAGGAAGCGGCGTTTATTGATCGCGCCGCGCCGGCGCCCGCGGAGCTTTCGTTCCGTTGCTACCACGCCGCGAACGCCAAGAAAGTGACGCTGAAGCTGAAAACCGTCGGCGTCACCACCCGCGAACAGTTCGCCTTCAGCCTCAACGGCCAGCCCGTCGCCAGCGAGCGCATCCAGCGGCTGCACGCGCCCGGTGGCCGCGACGCACGCATCCACAGCGTCAAGCTGGAGCCTTACTCGCAGTTCGAGTTCAACCTCTCGCGCGACATGCTGCGCAGTGGAGAGAACCGGTTGGCGGTGTCCTTGAACAACAAGGAACCCGATCTGACCGGCAAAATCGAACTATTGGAGCTGGAACTACAGCTCCGCCACTGATTGGAGCGAACCGCTTCAGTTCGCCACCTACTTCATCTGCGAGAAGTCTGTGGGCTTCATCAGCACGGAGCTGGGCTTGGTGGCAGTGAGCGAACCGCCGGCGGCTTTCTCGCTGGCGTCCTTGACGGCGATCCATGCGGGGTCGGCGCGGAAGGCCTTAAAGCTGGCCTCGCCGGTTTCCTTGCTCTTGTGGGCGACGATGTAGATGAGCGTGTCATCGGCACCCTGCTTCGCGTCGGTGGGGGTCCAGTAGGCGACGTTGGTGATGCCGTGCTTCTCGAAGAGCTTGCATGTGTGGTTGCGGAAACGGGCGAGGAGGTTCGGCAGGTTCTTCTCCGAAGCCTTGTAGGTGCGCAGCTCAAACGTGCGCGGCTCGGCGGCGCAGCAGGCCTTGACCTCCGGCGAGAAGTCCGTGGCCTTCAGGAAAACGCTCTCGATTTTGTTTACGAGCTTGCCGTTTTCCTCGGTCTTCTTGAAGTAGGCCTGCCGGTCGGGGTCGGCGATGAACGCCTTCCATGACGCCGTGGCCGCTTCGCGGCTGGGGAACGCCAGCACATAGACGAGCTTGCTGTCGGGATTCTCCAGCGGCAGCCAGTAGCCGATGTTGGTCATGCCGTGCTTCTCGAAACTCTTGCAGGTGTAATCGCGGAAGCGGGCTTGCAGCGCGTCGAGTTTGCCCGGCGCGGCGTAGTAGGTGCGCATCTCGAAGCAGCGCGCGTCGGCGGCCTGGCCGGCGGCGGCGGTGAAGACGAGCGCGAGTGAAAGGGATGCGAGACAGAGGGAGCGAATGATCAGTTTCATGGTGAGAGAGTTTTAGCAGCGACGATGGGAAGATGGGAAGCGATTTCTGGCAGGGGCGGCCGCGTGTGGACACGGCGCGGCGGCTTTGCTAGCCTCGCCGCGTTCGCTTGGAGCAAAACCTATGACGCCATTTCTCGCGGAACTCCTCGGCACCATGCTGCTCATCATCCTCGGCGACGGCGTGGTCGCTAACGTCGTTCTCAACAAGACCAAAGGCCAGAATGGCGGTTGGATTGTCATCTCCGCAGGATGGGCCTGTGGCGTGACGGTCGCGGTCTATGCGGTCGGCGTTTTCAGCGGCGCACACCTCAATCCAGCCGTGACCATCGGCCTGGCCTCCATCGGCAAGTTTGATTGGGCCTCGGTGCCGATTTATGTCGCGGCCCAGATGATCGGCGCGTTTCTCGGCGCGACCATCGTCTGGCTGGCGTATCTGGCGCATTGGTCGGCGACCGAGAGCCAGCCTCTGAAGCTGGCGGTATTCTGCACCGGCCCCGCCATCCGCAATACGGTGGCGAATCTCCTCACCGAAATCATCGGCACGTTCGTGCTCGTCTTGGGCGTGCTCGCCATCCTCACGCCGAAGAATCTCAACCCTGCGCACGGTTGGGACGTGGGATTCGGCCCGTTCCTGGTGGGCGTCATCGTGTGGGCCATCGGTTTGTCGCTCGGCGGCCCGACGGGCTACGCGATCAACCCGGCGCGAGATCTCGGTCCTCGGCTTGCCCACGCCGTGCTGCCAATTGCCGGCAAGGGCGGCTCGGACTGGAGCTACGCGTGGATTCCGGTGGTCGGGCCGATTATCGGCGGCTTGATCGCGGCGCTGCTCTACAAACTCTGCTGGCCCGCTCTCTGAGCTTCTTCCCATGAAACATATCCTCGCTCTCGACCAAGGCACGACCAGTTCGCGCGCCATCGTCTTCGACCGCAGCGGCAGCGTGGCTTCCTCGGCGCAGAAGGAGTTCCGCCAGATTTTCCCGAAGCCCGGCTGGGTGGAGCATGACGCGCGGGAAATCTGGGCGACGCAGTTACACACAGCGACGGAGGCGATTCGCAAGGCTGGGCTGACCGCGACAGACATCGCCGCCATCGGCATCACCAACCAACGCGAGACGACCGTTGTCTGGGACCGCAAGACCGGCGCGCCGATTCACCACGCCATCGTCTGGCAGGACCGGCGCACCGCCGCCGCGTGCGACCGGCTGCGCGCGCGCGGGCTGGCGGCGTTGATCCGGCGGAAAACCGGGTTGGTGGTGGACGCTTATTTCTCCGGCACGAAACTGGAGTGGCTCCTGCGCCACGTGCCGGGCGCGCGCGCCAAGGCGCGAGCCGGCGAACTGGCGTTTGGCACGGTGGACTCGTGGCTCGTGTGGAACCTCACCAGCGGACGCGTCCACGCGACCGATGCGAGCAACGCCTCCCGCACGATGCTGTTCAACCTGCGCACCGGCGACTGGGACGACGAACTGCTGGAGCTGCTCGACGTGCCACGCGAAGTGCTTCCGGCGGTGCGCTCGTCGAGCGAGGTCTATGGCGAAACAACGCTGTTTGGCGGTGCGATTCCGATTGCGGGCATCGCCGGCGACCAGCAGGCGGCGCTCTTCGGCCAAGCCTGCACGCAGCCCGGCATGGTGAAGAACACCTATGGCACCGGCTGTTTCATGCTCATGAACACCGGCGCGAAACCGATCGCGTCAAAGAACAACCTGCTGACAACCGTGGCGTGGCGCATCGGCGACCGGACGGAGTTCGCGCTGGAAGGCAGCATCTTCATCGCCGGCGCGGTCGTGCAATGGCTCCGCGACGGCCTCGGCATCATCAAGTCTTCCTCCGAGGTCGAATCGCTCGCCGCGCGGGTGCCGGACACGCACGGCGTTTATCTGGTGCCGGCGTTTGCCGGACTCGGCGCGCCGCACTGGGACGCCTACGCGCGCGGCTTGATGGCCGGCATCACCCGCGGCACGACGGCGGCGCACATCGCGCGCGCGGCGCTGGAAGGAATCGCGTTTCAGGTGGCCGACGTGCTGCGGGCGATGGAGGCCGACGCGAAGATCAAGCTGAAGGAACTGCGCGTGGACGGCGGCGCGTGCGCCAACAATCTGCTGATGCAATTCCAGTCCGACCTGCTCGGCGTGCCGGTGGTGCGACCGAAGGTCACCGAAACGACGGCGCTCGGCGCGGCGTATCTCGCCGGTCTCGCCGTCGGCTTCTGGAAAGACCGGCAGCAGATCGCCGCGCAATGGCAGGTGGACCGCCGCTTCAAACCCACGATGAAGCCCGCACAGCGCCGCCAGCACGAGACCGGCTGGCAGAAGGCGCTCGGGCGAGCACAACGCTGGGAAGATGCGGAAGGCTGATCTCGCTGCGATCGCAGCACTGTGTCAGCGGGACGCAGCCGGGGCGACGGTGTTTGAAGGTGTCTTTGGTTTCCGGTTGAAGGCCATGAAATACAACACCGGCACGGCCATGCGGCTGATGAGCAACGACGCGATCTCGCCGGCCATCAGCGAAATCGCCAAGCCCTGAAAAATCGGGTCGGCCAGAATCACCGCCGCGCCAACGACCACCGCCAGCGCCGTCAGCAGCATCGGCCTGAACCGCACCGCGCCGGCATCCACCACCGCCTCCGCCAGCGGCATGCCTTCCGCCAGACGCAGCTCGATGAAGTCCACGAGGATGATGGAGTTGCGGACGACGATGCCCGCGCCGGCCATGAAGCCGATCATCGAGGTGGCTGTGAAGAACGCGCCGAGCGCGCCGTGCGCCGGCAGGATGCCCACCAACGAAAACGGGATCGCCATCATCACCACGAGCGGCGTCACGAACGACCGGAACCAGCCGACCATCAGGACGAAGATAATCACCAGGCACGCCGCAAATGCCGAACCGAGATCGCGGAACACCTCGATCGTGATGTGCCATTCGCCGTCCCACTTGATCGCGGGCTTGTCCTCGGTAAACGGCTGCGTCGCGTTGAAGATTTCTAGCTTCGCGCCGTCGCCGCCAAACTCGCGCGTATCAAGCGCCTCCAGCGCCTCGTTCATTTTAAAGACCGCATAGACCGGACTCTCCACCACGCCTGCCACGTCGCCAATGACATAGGTCACCGGCATCAGATTCTTGTGGTAGATGCTCTTGTCCACGGTCGTTTGCTCGACCTTGACCAACTCGCGTAACGGCACCAGCGACGCGTCGGGATGCGTCTTCGAGCGCACGCGCAACCCAAGCAATTCCTCCGGCACGGTGCGGCTGGCGCGCGGCAGTTGCAGCAGGATGTTGACGTCTTCCTTCTCGCGCGGCAGGTGCAGGATGGCGTCCACCTCGCCGGTCACAGCGAGCCGTAACGTTTCCGAAACCGTCTCCGCCGCGATGCCGTGAAGCGCGGCCTTTTCCTTGTCGAGAACGAAGCGGGCTTTGGGCTGGTCGGCCTCGATATACCAGTCGGTGTCCACGACGCCCGGAGTGGTCTTATAGATTTCGATGACCTTCTTCGCGAGTGCCAGCCGGCCCGCCTCGGTCGGGCCGTAAATTTCCGTCACCAGCGTTTGCAACACCGGCGGTCCCGGCGGCACCTCGGCGACCGCGACGCGCGCGCCGAATTTCCCCGCGATCTCCGCGACGCGCGGACGGACGCGTTTGGCGATGTCGTGGCTCTGCGCCTTGCGGTTGGACTTCGACATGAGGTTGACCTGCAAGTCCGCGACGTGCGGCCCGCGCCGCATGAAATAGTGGCGGACCAGCCCGTTGAAGTTGAACGGCGCGGCCACGCCCGCATAAATCTGGTAGTCCGTCACCTCCGGCTCGACGCGCACGGCGGCGGCGATCTCGCGGGCAGCCTGCGCGGTGCGCTCCAGCGAGCTGCCTTCGGGCATGTTGAGGATGATCTGGAACTCGCTCTTGTTGTCGAACGGCAGCATCTTCACCTTCACCCAGCCGATGCCGACCAGCGCCATCGCGCCAAGCAGCATTGCGATCACCACGCCGAAGAAAATGAACCGCCAGCGGCGCTTCGCGATGATCGGCCCCATAAACCGGCGATAGGCGCGCGTGAAGAAATCCTCCTCGTGCTCGAAGTGCGGATGCGGCTTACCGTCTGCCGTGCCGGTTGTCAGCGAGGAGTATTTCTTTCCCCAGTGCAGAATCCGTATCGCCGCCCACGGCGTGACGATGAAGGCTATCGCCAGCGAGAAGAACATCGCCGCGCTCGATCCGACAGGAATCGGCCGCATGTAAGGCCCCATCAGTCCACCGACAAACGCCATCGGCAGCACGGCGGCGATCACCGCGAACGTCGCCAGGATCGTGGGGTTGCCAACCTCGTTGACGGCCTCGACCGCGATGGCCGACCAACCGCGGCCTTTGTTTTTTTGCAGGTGGAAGTGGCGGACAATGTTCTCGACCACCACGATGGCGTCGTCCACCAGAATGCCGATGGAGAAGATCAGCGCAAACAAGGTGATGCGGTTGAGCGTGTAACCATAGAGATAGAAGACCAGCAACGTCAGCGCGAGGGTCGAGGGAATCGCCAGCGCCACGATGCCGCTCTCGCGCCAGCCGAGCGTGAGCAGGATGAGCAAAGAGACGCCAATCACCGCGATGCCCATGTGCAGCAGCAACTCGTTGGATTTTTCCGCCGCGGTTTCGCCGTAGTTGCGCGTGATGGCCATCTGCACGTCGGCGGGGATGATGCGGCCTCGGAGCGATTCGACCTTCCTCAGCACCTCCTTGCCGACGGAAATGGCGTTTGCGCCGGGCCGCTTGGCAATGCTTAGCGTGACGGCGGGCTGTTCGCCAGCGGTGACCGAGCGTGTCGCACCGCTGCCGAAGAACACGTATTGCGACGGCTCCTCTGCGCCGTCCTCAATGCTCGCCACCTCGCGCAGATAAACCGGCTTGCCGCCAAAGACACCAACGACCACGTTACCGACGTCCTGCGCAGTGGAAAGAAAACCGCCAACCTCGACATTGACCTCGCGGTTGCCGCTGGTCATGCCGCCCGCGATCACCTGCCGGTTCGCCTGTCGAAGCATCGGCACGATCTCGTTGAGGCTGAGGTTGCGCGACGCCAGTCGCGTCGGGTCCAACAACACGCGCACCTGCCGCCGCGCGCCGCCGATGATCGTCGTCTCGGCCACGAGCGGCACCTGCTTGATCGCATCGTCCACCTGCGCTGCAAGCCGCCGCAACGTCAGGTGATCGTAGCGCGCGCTGTGGAACGTCAGTGCTAGGATCGGCACGTCGTCAATGGACTTCGGCTTGATCAGCGGCTGTGTGACGCCCGGCGGAATGCGGTCAAAGTTGGACTGTAACTTCTGGTTGAGTTTGACGAGGCTTTCCTCGACGTTTTCGCCAACCTTGAAGCGCACGATGGCGAGGCTCTCGCCGGGCCGCGATGTGGAGTAGATGTATTCGACGCCGGGGATTTCCCAGAGCAGCTTCTCCATCGGTCGCGTGGCGCGCTCCTCAACTTCCTTGGCGGTAAAGCCGGGCATCGCCACCAGCACGTCAATCATCGGCACTTTGATCTGCGGCTCTTCCTCGCGCGGCAGCAACACCACCGCCGCCGCGCCGAGCAGCACCGACGTGATGACGATCAACGGCGTCAGCTTGGAATCAATGAAGGCCCGCGCTACACGTCCGGCGAAACCGAGCGGTTCGGCTGTTGGGTCGGTCGCTGGCTTCATTTTGCCTCCACCGGCTGGCCGTCCATCAACTGCAGCGCACCCTCGTTCACCACCGATTCGCCGCCGTCGAGGCCGGAAACGACTTCGATTTCGTCGCCAAACTGTTTGCCGGTCTTCACCAGCCGCAACTGCGCGCGTCCGTTCGTGACAACAAAAACAATCTCCAACTGGCCGCGCCGCACGAGTGCCGTCGCCGGCACACGCACCGAACTGCTCTCGCCCACCGGCACGATGAGCCGCGCGAACTGGCCCGACATCAGGCCGCGCGTCGGCGGCAATGACAGCTTCACCCGGAACGTCCTGCTCGCCGAATCGGCCGCGGGCGCGATTTCAGCCACCGTGCCGGCCAGCGATTCCGATAGCGAGTCCACACGAACCGCCAGCGTTCCGCCGCGCTGGATGCGCGAGGCGATGGCCTCCGGCACGTCCGCTTCCAGTTGCAGCACCGCCGGGTCTTCAATCTCGATCAGCGGCTTGCCCGGCGCTGCCTGATCGCCAACCTCGGCCCATTTCCTGACGACAACGCCATCGAACGGCACGTTCACCTTGACGTAACTTATCATCGCCTGCGCCTCGGCGAGCGCGGCCTTCGCCATACGGCGGCGGGCATCGGCGGCGTCGTATTCGGACCGCGTCATCGCCTGGTGCTTCAACAACTCCTCCGCGCGCTTCCAATCGCGCTCGGCTTGGTCGAGCGAAGCTTGTGCCTGCTCAAAGCGCGCTTTGATTTCGGCAGCGTCGAGTTGGGCGACGAGCGCGCCGGCCTTGACCTGCTGGCCGAGTTCCACCGGCATGGCGACGATGCGCCCGCTCAGCTTTGCTTCCAGTGTCGCGCGGACCTTGGCGCGCACAGTGCCGACGACTTCCTCGGTCAGCACTTGCTTCTTCATTTGTGCCGTCTGTGCCCGGACCTGCGCCGTCGGCAGGGTGGGTTGCGCGGACTCGCGGCTCTCGTGCGGTTTGCCGCAACCGACGAGCAGTGCGACCAGCACAGCGAGGAACGAGGTTGAGAGACTTTTCCAGAGGGTATTCATCGGAATCATTTTTTCTGGGCGATTGGACTTGGATCAAGTTGGGACATGCCGAGCGACTTGCGGAGCGCGGCGATGGCAATCTGGCGGTCGGATTCAGCTTCGGCGCGGCGCACGCGGGCGGTGACCAGCGCCGTTTCGGCGTCAATCAACTGCGTCGCCAGCGCCAGCCCTTGCTCGAACCGCGAGCGTGTGAGGCTGGTGCTTTCGGAGGCCTGTGTCACCACTTGGCCGGTCACGCCCAACCGTTCCTCGGCCGTCTGAAGCGCCAGCCGCGCCTGCTCGACCTCCAACCCGATCGCGAGCCGGAGCTTGCGTTGCTCCTCGCGCGCTGACTCGACGTTGGAGCGGGCTTCGCGGACCTTCCCGCGCGTGAGATGGCCGTCCCAAAGATCCCACTGCAACATCACGCCCGCCGTGTAGCTGCCGCCGCCGTGGCTCATGCGCCATCCGTAATCGTAGTCCGCGCTGCCGAACGCGCTCACCCGCGGCAGATAACCCGACCGCGCCGCGCGCACCTGTTCCTCCGCGGCCCGCTCGCGATGGCGGGATGCGGACAGTTCCGCGCGACCTGAAAAATCCCCTTCCTTGGGTGCACTGACGCCGGGCGCGCTGTCCGCGACGGAAAACTCGCCACTCTCGATGCCGAGCAGAGTGCGCAGCGTGCGGACGGCAAGCGTGTGGGCATTGCGGGCGCGGACCAGTTCCTCGCGCGCCTGCGCCAGCCGGACTTCAAAGTCGAGCACATCGGTCTTGAGGATCGCGCCAGCATCGGCGCGGCGTTTGGCGATGGCGAGGTTGTCCGCGAACGACTTCGCCGACGCTTCCGCCGCCTCGATGAACCGGCGCGTCTTGCCCACCGTATGAAACGCCCGCGCCACCTCGTAGCCGAGCGCGTTAAGGACGGCCTCGCTGTCGTGGCGGGCGGCCTCGACGCCGGCTTTGGCGGCCCGATGGCCGGCCATGTTCTTGCCGCCGGTATAGAGCGGCACGGTCAGCAGGCTCTTGACGTTATAGTCGTCCACATCGGGCACGTTGTTGAAGTCCATGCCCGAGCTGAAATCGCGCTGGTTGAGGATGCTGCCGAACGCCATCATTGGGTTGTCGGTGCGCGTGTAGCTGCTCTGCATTTGCAGCCGCGGCCAGAACGCGGCGTTGGCTTGCTCCAAGCCCGCCTGCGCCGCCACAATGCGCTGCTGCGCGAGACGCGCGTCAGGATTGCCGGCAAGCGCAAACTCCAGCGCCCGCTCCAGCGTCCAAGGCTCTGCTGCGCCGGCTGCCACGCAACCCAGCATTGCGATCAGAAAGTGCGTTCTCATTGGCCGCAACAGTTGGTAGTTTTCTTGTCGCCCCCGCAGCACGAGCCGCCGACACCGAGCTTCTTCAGCAGGATTTCCAGCGGGCAGAAGTTCGTGAACGACGACTGGAGCAGGTTGGCGCCTACAAAGGCGGTAAACCAAAGCCAGTTCGGGCTGTGATAATGAGCCAGCAACAGGCTGGTGAGGATGAATGTGCCGGCGAACCGGCGGATGATGAGTTGAAGTTTCATGTTTCCTTGAGACTATCGGCCGCTTGTCGCGACCAGGACGCCAGCCACCAGCCCATAAACCGTGCTGATCTACGGGTTGCTCATGAGCAGGCAGGCTCCGGTGGAACAACCGACAAGCCGTTGCCATGCAAAGCCGGCCGCAGCTCCCAACGCCGCGCCAATCACGATTTGCAGAAGCATAGACGTTACCTTTCGCTTCCGCAACGCACGGAATATTTGTGATGGACAACGAATAATATCATGGTATGATTATATGAGCATTTAGTTATATGTCAAGCAACAATCTAACATCCCTGCCGACGCCGGAGGAAATGGACCGGATGGCGGCGCGCTTCCGGGCGTTGGGCGAGCCGATGCGGCTGCGGATCTTGCAGGTGATCTGCAAGGAGTCGCGCAGTGTCAACGACATCGTCGCGGCCACCGGCTCGACGCAGGCAAACATCTCGAAGCACCTGGCGCTGTTGACAACCGCCGGCATTCTGGAGCGTGAAAAGGATGGCCAGCGCGTCTTCTACGGCGTCAAGGACAAGCTCGCGTTAAAACTGTGCGAGCTGGTGCGCGCGCAGGTCACGGAGTAGCGGAGCCGGGCGGCGGCAGAGGCGTGACCGACGACGCATGCGAGTCGGTTGCGGAGAAATACTCGCTCTCCAAGGCTGAGCCTCGCCGAATTTCCAGCACGCCGACGCCGTGTTGAAGCAGGACCTCTAACACGCGGGCGTTGACATCCACCGCGCGGGACGCTTCTTCGAGGAATCTCACCGTTAGTTCCGCGCCGTCGAGCGCCTGTTCCCATGTCGCATCCAGCAACGTCTTCTTCAACTCTTCCATCGGCAACGGTTGGCCGGCCGGTTCCAAGAAGAAGGTCACGCAACGGCTGCGGCGGGTGAGAGTGTCCATACTGTCCTGCCGGACGAGCTTGCCGGCCTCGATGAACGCCGCGCCATCACAGAGTGTTTCCAGTTCGTGGAGGTTGTGCGAGCTGATCACCACCGTCTGAGCGTCGTGCCGGCGTTTCAGAATGGCGCGGATGCGCGCGGCCTCGCGGGGATCGAGGCCGCTCATCGGCTCGTCGAGCAACACCAATTCCGGCCGACCGAGGAACGCCTGCGCGATCGTCAGCCGCCGCATCATGCCGTGCGAGAGCGTGCGCACCGGCGAGCGGCGGCGGTCGCGCAGGTGGACCCACTCCAGCACTTCATCAATGGACTCGCGCAGCGCGCCTTCCGCCAATCCTTGGAGCCGCCCGTAAAACCAGAGCAAATCCTCTGTCCGCGCGTGCAGCGGCAGGCGCGAATCCTGCGGCAGCAGCGTCACTCGGCCGGCGTGGCGCGACGGGTCGAACGGACCTTCGCCGAAGAGGCTCACACTGCCCGCGTTGCGCCGCAACAGGCCGACGGTGACGGCGAGCGCGGTGGTTTTGCCCGCGCCATTGCTACCGACGAGACCGAAGATCGTGCCGTGCGGCACGGCGAGGTCGAGCCCGTCGAGCGCGCGGCGGCTGCCGTAGGTTTTCACCACGCCTTTAAGTTCGAGCGCGGTGTTCACAGGTTCCTCCGTGAGAAACGGGCGTAGCCCGCGAGCATGTAGGCCGCGCCGAGCGCGAGCAAGAACACTGCTGCCACACCTGCGTGCGCGACATCGGGCAGCCAGAGGTCCATCTTGTGGCCGCCGGGCACGAGCAGGTCGAGCGCGTTCAGGATTTCCTGCCACGGCTGCCGTGTGACCCACTCCGCGACCATGCTCAGGACGCCGAAGAGGATCATGACGATGATACCGACGGCGGTGGCGACGTTGGGACTGGCGATGAACTGCGACACGCCCGTCGCGAGGCCGAGGAACGCGATGCCGTAAATCCACGCCTTGAGCGAGAAGATCGCGATGGCGGCGGCGTTGGCGCCGGGGTCGAAGAACGCCATCCGGCACCAGCCGGTAATCCACGCCGCGAGGCCGCTGAGCAGCAGCGCCACGAGCAACTGGAGCGCCTGCCCCGCGTATTTGCCGACGCACCACGACAGCCGCGAGGTGCGGAACATCATGAATCGCACCGAACCGCTCCAGATTTCCTCCGAGATGCGTGACGCTGACATCAGCATCACCAGTAGTGGCGTGTAGAAGAACGACAGCCAGCCGAAAAAGAGCGCGAGCGGCGGCGTCTCCAGCAGTTTCTCCGCCGTCTCCTTGTTGCCGACGAGATGCGAGATCAGTTCACGGAAGTGCCGGTTCTTCCACATCGCCGTGGTCGTGCCGCCCGCCTTTTCCGCCTGCGCCACGCCGACGACTTTTTCGAATTGGTTCTCCATCTCGTGCAGCACCTTGACGAAGATCAAGGTCGCCACAACCGCGTTGAGCGCGTAGAGAATCAGCAGCACGATCGCACGGCGGCTGCGGATGGAATCCGTCAGTTCGTGCAGCGTGACCGTCCATGTGTTGCGAAGCGTGGCGTTCACTTGATGGTGATATTCATCTCCGCGTCGCGTCGCTGGCGTCGCTGGAGTTTGCCTTCCACATCCGCCAGCGGCGTCGCCACGGCCGGGTCAATGAAGTTGACCAACTGAAACTCACTGCCGGCCTTGTCGCGCCAGCCCTGCGGCATTGTCTGGTCCATCTCATCGTAGGTCTTGGTCAGCACGCCACCGAGGTCGGTCATCATGCGGATGCCGTCCTCGCTGCTCATCTCGTCCTTCTGCTTCAGCGTGTCGGCCCACTTGTTGATGCGCTCCTCCAACTGCGCGTTCATCACCGCCGTGATGCCGTCGAACATTGCCGTCTGCTGCGGATTAAGGCCGAGGTTGCCGGTAAAACTGTTGCGCGACATCTCCACGCGCGTGCTCCACAATTCCGACGCCTCGGCGATGTTGTGGCCCATGCGCGGTGGCGCGTTCGTGGCGGGAGTTTCCACTGTTTCGGGCATCTGTAGTTTCGGCGGTGGTGACGGACGAAAGACCTTGCGAGGCTTGGCGCGCGCGGCGGAAACCTCCGAGTCCTTCACCTGCAACATCGCCTTCACCGTCTGCATCTTGCCGGCGCTCGCCTCCTGCCGGCCGACTTTCCGCTCCAGTTCCTTGATGCGGGCGCGCGCCTGACGCAAGTCCGAGCGCGGCCCGTAGCCGCCCAGCACCAAGCCGAGCAAGAGCGCCAACACCGCTGCAATCCCTATCTTCATCGTGAACCTCAGTGGGGCGGTCATATCACTTTCGCCCCGTCACGGAAAGAACAACCGGTGTCGTTGTGGACAGACGCGAGAAGAAAGACGGCCTGAATTGATTGCTTGGGAATCACCGGCGGATTCCGCTAGAATGTGCGCCGCATGAAAACCCGCGCCGTTTGGTTTCTCATCATGGCGTTGGCGTTCGACGCC
Organism: Verrucomicrobiota bacterium; assembly: GCA_026397915.1. Lineage (GTDB taxonomy): Bacteria > Verrucomicrobiota > Verrucomicrobiia > CAIQCK01 > CAIQCK01 > CAIQCK01. The sequence continues at coordinate 4,389 of JAPLTX010000062.1, read as the reverse complement.
TCCTGTGAGGACTCTGGCAAGTTCGTGAACCCGCTCGCCGGCTGCGAAGGCCTGTTCGATTCGCTGGAGCGGTTCAACCAAGAGACCTTCGACTGCGTCGTTGTGATTGACCTGACCGACCCCGCGGACCTCCCCAAGAATCTCGCGAGACCAGATGGTCTGTTCCGGTTGCGGGCGGTCACGGCCCGCATGACGGCGCTGTCGGGGTTGGACTGCTACTGTTTCCACTACACGCAACTGAAGCGGGCTTCGTTGAACAAACCCGTCGTCAAGGCCATCATCGTCCGGCCACCGTCGCCGGCCAAGATGCTGACGTGCGCCGCTCCGCGCGAGGAATTTTGGGCGATGCTGCGCGAGACCCGGACGCCCGTCATCGGATTCTGCGGTGGGTTTCACCAGATATACCTCGCGTTCGGCGGCAAGTGCGGCGACATGCGCCGGCTGGCCGCGGGCGAGACGGACATCCACCCGAAATACAGCCCCGGTTTCCTGAAAGAATGGGGTTTCTCGAAAGTCCGACTCATGAAACGCGACCCGATCTTCGACGGCTTGGGGTTGGAGCTACAGGTGCTCCAGCAGCACGTGCCTGAATGCAAACAAGTGCCAACTGAGTTCGAAGTGCTCGCAAGTTCGGATGCGTGCCGGGTCCAAGTCATCAAACACAAGACCCGGCTCATCTATGGCACGCAGTTCCACCCGGAGGCTTACGACAACGACCATCCTGATGGGAAACGGATGTTACAGAACTTCTTCCGGCTCGCCGGCGTCAACGGCCGGACCCATCGCTAAATTCCTGCAAACCATGAACCACCTATACTCTATCTGCATCGCCACGCTAATGGTCGTGACAACCAACTGCGTCGCGGCACCTGTATCGTCTGCCGCGTTCTTTATCGCGCCCGACGGCAGCAACACCAACCCCGGCACGAAGGCGAAGCCGTTTGCGACGCTGGAGCGGGCGCGGGATGCGGTTCGCGAGTTGAAGAAAACCGGGCCGTTGAAGGAGCCGGTGGCGGTTTATCTTCGCGGCGGCGTGTATCGTGTGGAGAAGGCCATCGAGTTTTTGCCTGAAGATTCCGGCACAGAGAGAGCGCCAATCACCTACGCGGCATTTGGTAATGAGCGGCCGGTGATTTCTGGTGGACGACAAGTCTTAGGTTGGCGCAAGGGCGACGACAAGCTCTGGCAGACCACCGTGCCCGCCGTGAAGGAAGGCCGTTGGTATTTCAACCAACTCTTCGTCAACGGTCAGCGGCGAACGCGCGCTCGCACGCCGAACCAGGGCTTCCTCTACACCGAGGGCATTCTCGCGCCGTTCAACCGTTCGAAGTGGTGGAACAACGACATTCTGGCCAAGCGCGGTTTCGTGTTCCGCAACGGCGACATTAAGCGGTGGCGCAACTTCAACGACGCGCTCATTGTCATTTACCATTCTTGGACCACCTCCATGCATCTGATCACGGAGTTGGACGAAGCCGAGCGCACCGTGCGGCTTGCGCCGATCTCGCGCTGGCCCATTGGCTATTGGTGGGAATGGAATACCCGCTATCACGTCGAGAACATCCCCGAGGCGCTCGACTCGCCCGGCGAATGGTATCTTGACCGAGCCACCGGTGTGCTGAGCTATTGGCCGATGCCGGGCGAGAACATGCGCACCACCGAGGTCATCGCGCCAGTGGTGAAGCAGACGCTTGTTGCATTCAAAGGCGTGCCGGTCGAAAAGCGATACGTCGAGCATCTACGCTTCGCTGGCATTTCGTTCCAACACACCGATTGCCATATCGCGCCCGACATGCCGCCCGACGAGCAGGGCGCCATCGAACGCAAGCCGCTCATCGCCGCTGAGGGACTGCGCCATACCGTCTTTGAGAACTGCGAGATTGCCCACGCCGGCGAGAACGGCCTCTGGCTCGACAGCGGTTGCGCCGATAACGTCATCCGCGGCTGCCACATCCACGACCTCGGTGGCAGCGCGGTGTTCATCGGGCCGAAGGTCTGGCGCGACACGCCGGAGCTGCGCGTCGAGCGCAATGTCGTGGACAACTGCTTTATCCACGACGGCTCGCGCCTCTTCCTCGGCAGCCAGGGCGTCTGGATCGGCCGCTCGTCATTCAATCAAGTGACGCACAACGAGATTTCTGATTTCCATCACCTCGGCATCTCCGTCGGCCACTCGTGGGGTTACGCGCCGAGTTCCGCCAACCACAACCTCATCGCCTTCAACCACGTCCACCACATCTGCAACGGCTACTTCAGCGACGGCGGCGGCATCTACACGCTCGGCATCTCGCCCGGCACCGTCATCGCCAACAACATCGTCCACGATGTCGTGCCGACACCTCTCATGCCCCAAGGCGGCACCGGCATCTACCATGACGAAGGTTCCACCGGCATCCTCGTCGAGAGCAACATCGTCTATCGCGTCGGCATCCCCTACCACCAGCACTACGGCAGGGAAAACTTGGCCCGGAACAACATCTTTGCGTTCGCTCTCAAAAGCCCTGTCACCTGTGCCCGGCCGGAGGAGCATCTCTCCTACACCTTCGAGAGCAACATCGTCTTGTCCAGCGGCGGACAAGCCACCTCTGACCACTACAACCCGATGAAGTGTAAGACGGAGTTCCGCAACAACCTTTACTGGGACATCTCTGGCAAAGAGCCGCTCTTTTCCAGCGTGAGCTTCACCGAATGGCAGCGCACCGGCCGCGATCGCGACTCGCGCGTCGCCAATCCGCAGTTCTACGATGCCGCGCACGGCGATTTCCGTCTCAAGAAAACTTCGCCCGCGCTCGCGATGGGCTTTCGACCGATTGACGCCAACAAGACCGGCCTCTATGGCGATGCCGCGTGGGTGAACGCGCCGAAGAAGATCAAACGCGCGCTGCTGCCCCTGTTGCCGCCGCTCCCGCCCGCACCGCCGCCGCGGCCGTTCCGCGAAGACTTCGAATCCACCGCCACCGGCAAACACCCCGACGGTTTCCACCTCTCTCCCGACGACCGGCCGGAACTCATGTGCGTCACCGAGGAAACCGCCGCGAGTGGCAAAAAGAGCCTGAAGTTCACGGAAGCTGCGAACCTGAAATACGGTTTCCAGCCGCATCTGTTTTACACGACGCGCCCCTACACCAACGGCGTGCTCCGCTTCGCCTGCGACATCTGCAACAGCGCCGAGCATCCCTCGGAATGCTTCGTCGGTCTGCGCGATTACACCCAGAAGAAGTTCGAATACCGCGAAGGTCCCAGCATTGTCCTTCGCGCCGATGGCACTCTCACCACCGCCGGCAAGCCACTGGCCAAGCTCCCGCTCGGCAAGTGGATTCACCTCGATATCCAAATTAACCTCTCCAACTCCGCGCCCCAGTCCTATCGCCTCGCAGTCACCGTCGCTGGTGAGAAGGAGCAAGTCTTCGAAAGCACACCCTATTTCCACCCGGAATTTAGCCAGCTCACGTGGTTCGGGTTCTCCAGTTCCGGCAAGCCCGGCGCGGTCTTCTACATTGACAACATCCGGTTAGAGGCTATGCGAAAGGACGGTGGAAAGTAGTTATGCTGAACTCCGGCGTTCCCGGCTTCAAGGTTGCGGTGAACTACGACACCCGCCTCTGTGAGCAGGGTCGTTACTCAACGGTGAATGCTACACCGTCGCCTGTGCTCGCCGATCACAGGCTGATTTGATGGGGGGCGAGTGTGTGGCGAAATACTTGAAGATATAGAAAAGGAAATGAAAAATTCATCGAAATCTCGGATTTCGGAAGGAATGCCATGGGTGCTCCGCACTGTTCACCTCGAAACTGGTGATGTGATTCTCTCGACTCAACCAAAAGACCCAGTGAGTTGGAGCATTCGATTTGTCACCGACTCAATCATTAGTCACGCTGCGATTTACGTAGGGGGAGGCTTTCTTGTCGAGGCGGTTCGAGAAGGCGTAAGGCTCGTCCACTCTCGGCGTTTCTTGTTCCCCAGCAGGCAGCAAGTTCGCGTCCTACGCCACAAAACTGCGACGGAAACGATTCTCCAAGATGCAGCCGCGCATGCAAAGGCACTGGTTTACCGCCCTTATTCCGTCAAGAAAGCTTTGTCTTCCCTTTTCAGTTTTACCTTTCCCGATTCCGAGGGACGATTTTGCTCGGAACTCGTCGCGGAATCATTCAGGAGAACGGTCAAGCCTCTCGCCGTCAGTGGCAACCCTGAAAAGATAACGCCCGCTCAATTACTGGAATGCACTGACTTCTCCGACCAGACAGATGACCTAAGGAATCGCTGATTTAATCAGTTTGGCTGCCGAAATGAAAAGTCGCCGGAGAAGGGTTTTGCTAAAGTGGGGCCATGAAGCAACAAATGAGTTTTGCGCAGTCGGAATATGCCGGGAAGAAGAAGGTGACGCGTCGG
>JAPLTX010000046.1 GCA_026397915.1 Verrucomicrobiota bacterium | reverse complement strand
CTGAATGGCGGGAAGACTGGGCCACGGTTTAGGGTTGACCGGGGGAGGGGGCTTGCGTAACGTCTCGCTGCATTTCGCAAAGCCCTCACCGAGGGCTTTTCTTGTGTTGAACCGGAGAGTACGCACATGGCCATTACAGTTTTGATCGGCGCGCAATGGGGCGACGAGGGCAAGGGCAAGATCATTGACGTGTTGACGGACCGCAACGATGTCGTGGTCCGTTACGCCGGCGGCAACAACGCCGGCCACACGGTGGAGGTCGGCGACCAGAAGTTTGTGCTGCACCTGATTCCGTCGGGCATTCTGCACCCCGGCAAGGTCTGCGTGATCGGCAACGGCGTTGTCGTGGATCCGGTGGCACTGGTGGAGGAGATGGACGCGCTGGTGAAACGCGGCATCAAAGTCGGCCCCGACCGGTTTCTGCTCTCGGAGACGGCGCACATGGTGCTGCCCTATCACCGCGAGCTGGACGCGCAGCGCGAGGTGCTCAAGGGCAAGAACAAGATCGGCACCACCAAGCGCGGCATCGGCCCGGCCTACGGCGACAAGGCGGCCCGCATCGGGTTGCGGATGATTGACATGGCCAATCCAAAGGAGTTCAGCGAGAAGCTGGCCCGCAAGGTTAAAGAGAACAACGAGATTCTCCGCGCGCTCGGCGGGAAGCCGCTGTCGTTCGCGGAGATCAACAAGGCGTATCTGGCGGCGGCGAAACGGCTGCGGCCGTTCGTGACAAACACGGTGGTCTATCTGCATGACGCGATGAAGGCTGGAAAGAGCGTTCTATTCGAGGGCGCGCAGGGGACGTTCCTCGACCTTGACCACGGCACCTATCCGTATGTGACGTCGTCGAACACGACGGCGGGCGGCGCCTGCACCGGTTCGGGCGTGCCGCCGAACAAGATGGACACAGTCATCGGCGTGATGAAGGCTTACACGACGCGCGTCGGCGAAGGACCGTTGCCAACGGAGAACCCGATGATCAGCGACCTGCTGCACGGGTTGGGCCGCGAGTTCGGCGCGACGACGGGCCGCCCGCGGCGGGTCGGCTGGTTCGACGCAGTGGCGACCCGGCACGCGGCGATGGTCAACGGTATTGACATGCTCGCGGTGACGAACCTCGACGGATTGGACACGCTGGACCGGATCAAGATTTGCGTGGCGTATCGCGCCAATGGCAAGACCTACGAAACGATGCCGAACGAACTCGCCGTGCTGGCGAAGTGCAAGCCGGTCTATATCGAGTTGGACGGCTGGAAGCAGCCGTTGCATGAGGTGAAGACCTACGGCGAGTTGCCGGCGAAGGCGCGCACTTATGTCGAGAAGATCGCCGAGCTGACTGGCGCGCGGCTCGCGATTGCGTCGGTCGGACCGCGCCGCGAGCAAACGCTGATGACGTAGGGTTGCGGCGAAGGAAATGCAAGCGTTGTCATGACTGAGGCCAAAACAATTCCGCAGCACGTGGCCATCATCATGGACGGCAACGGCCGCTGGGCGCGCGAGCGCGGTCTGCCGCGCATCGAGGGCCATCGCGCCGGCTCCGACAGCGCGCGGGAGATTGTGACAGCGGCGGGCGAGATCGGCGTGAAGTATCTGACGCTCTACGCGTTCTCCATCGAAAACTGGCGCCGGCCGCGCGAAGAAACATCGGCGCTGATGCGGTTGCTCACAAAGTTTCTCAAGGACGAGATCCCCACGCTGCACAAGAACAACGTGCGTCTAGAAGCCATCGGTCGCCTGGCTGACCTGCCGGAACATTCACAGAAACAGCTTGCCGAAACGCGCCGGGTAACGGCGAAGAACACCGGCCTGACACTGATTCTGGCGCTGAGCTACGGCGGGCGCACGGAAATGGTGGACGGCGTGCGAAAGATCGCGACCGAAGTGCGGGAAGGGCGGTTGCGGCCGGAGCAGATTAACGAGGAAACAATCGCCGCGTCGCTTTATACGTCGTCATTTCCCGATCCGGACCTGCTGATCCGCACGAGCGGCGAGATGCGGTTGAGCAACTTCCTGTTGTGGCAGACTTCCTACACGGAGATTTGGATTACGCCGACGCTTTGGCCGGATTTTCGAAAGCCGGAGTTTTTGAAAGCGCTGGAGGATTACCGGAAGCGTCAACGCCGTTTCGGCGGTGTCGAGCCAACCTGACATGTTTTTCCAACGACTCGTAAGCACGGTCTTCATGTGGGCGCTGGTGCTGGGCGCGGTGTTCATCGCGCCGCCGTTCTGTAGCTGGCTGCTGCTGGCGCTGTTCGGCTCGCTCGCGCTGTGGGAGTGCTACGGCATCCTGGAGCGAGCGAAGCTGCGGGTGTTCAAGGTCATGGGCCTGCTGGTGGGATTTGCGCTGCTGACGGGGAGTTGGTTTTTCTTCAAACACGGCGTGGTCTCGCCACGGTCGTATGTGTTTGAGTCCAGCATTCTCTGCCTGGCGGTGCTCGGCGTGTTTGTGCGGGTGATGACGGACAAGGACAACCCCTCCCCCATCATGACGATGGCGGCGACGCTGTTCGGGCTGGTCTATGTGAGCTGGCTGTTCAACTTCATCACGAAGATTCATTACATTCATCCCGGCATCGAGATGGACGGCGGGCGGATGCTCTTTCACGGCAAATACGCGGTCTTCTACCTGATCCTCGTCACGAAGTTCAGCGACGCCGGCGCTTACGTCGTCGGATCGCTGATCGGCCGGCACAAACTGATTCCGCGCATCAGTCCAAAGAAGACGTGGGAAGGCACCATCGGCGCGGTCGTCGTGGCTGCGCTGGCGGGATGGGGCGCGTTCTACCTGTTCCAGGATTCGCTGACGCAACTGAAGATGACGCCGCTGACCGCCGCCATCGCTGGCGCGCTGCTCGGCGCGGTGGCCATCGTGGGCGATCTGGCGGAGTCGGTGATCAAACGCGAGGCACAGGTGAAGGACTCCGGCCAGTGGCTTCCGGGCATCGGCGGCATTCTGGACTTGATTGACAGCTTGCTCTTTACAGCGCCGACTCTATACGCTTTCTTTCGTCTCATCTTACACACTTGATGAAAAACGTAGTCTTACTAGGTAGCTCCGGCTCCATCGGCCAGAGCACACTGAAAGTGGTCGCCGACCTGCGCAACGAAGTGCGGTTGGTCGGATTGGCCGCGCGGTCGCGCGTTGACGACGTCGAAGCGCAAGTCCGCGCCTTGAAGCCGAAGGCTGTCGCCATGTATGACGAGGTTGCCGCCGCCGATCTGAAACGACGGCTGCCGTCGCGTGTGAAATGTCTCAGCGGCGAGCAGGGCCTCATCGAACTGGCGACAATGCCGGAAGCAGACATGGTGCTTGTGGCCATCGTCGGCACGGCCGGCCTGCAACCGGCGCTCGCCGCCATCCGCGCAGGCAAAGACCTCGCCGTGGCCTCAAAGGAAATCCTCGTGATGGCCGGCGAGATCGTGATGCGCGAGGCGAAGAAATACGGCGTGAAGGTGTTGCCGGTGGACAGCGAGCACAGCGCGATTTTTCAATGTCTAGAAGGACGGGAGATGGAGGACGTGCGGCGGTTGCTCCTGACGGCGTCGGGCGGGCCGTTCCGCAAGAAGACGAAGGCGGAACTGGAGCGCATGACGGCGGCGGATGCGCTCAAACATCCGACGTGGAACATGGGCAACAAGATCACCATTGATTCCGCAAGCTTGTTCAACAAATGCCTGGAGATGATCGAGGCGCGCTGGCTGTTCGGGCTGGAAATGGACCGGGTGGACGTGGTGGTGCACCCGCAAAGCATCGTTCATTCGATGGTGGAGTTTCTCGACGGCTCGGTGATCGCGCAACTCAGTGTGCCCGATATGCGCTACCCGATCCAATACGCCTTCACCTATCCGCGTCGCCGGCAGAACTCGCTGCCACCGACAAATTTTCCGTCGCTGCAACCCCTGACGTTTGAGACGCCCGACGCGAAGAAGTTCCCTGCCCTGCGGCTGGCGCGCGAGGCGGCGCGGGCCGGCGGCACGATGCCCGCAGTGTTGAACGCAGCCAACGAAGTAGCGGTGCCGGCGTTCATGCAGGGACGCATCCGGTTCCCCCAGATTTGGGCGACGGTTGAAAAGGTCATGAACAAGCACCGCGTGGTGCACGCCAAGACGCTCGCGCCAATTTTGGAAGCGGACCGCTGGGCGCGGGAGGAGGCTGCCAAGCTATGCTAGGAAGTGTTCTTGCCTTCATCGCAATGCTCCTGCTCGTGGGAGCCTCGATTTTCATCCACGAACTGGGTCACTTCTGGCTGGCGCGCCGCCGCGGCATGGTGGTCAAGTGTTTCTCCATTGGCTTCGGCCCGGCCATCTGGAAAAAGACGGTGGACGGTGTGGAATACCGGATCAGTTGGATTCCGCTCGGCGGTTACGTGATGTTGCCGCAGATGAACCCGGCTGAGCTGCTCGAAGGCAAGAGCGACTCGGACGAGCCATTGCCGCCGGTCACACCGCTTACCAAGATCGTCGTGGCTTTGGCCGGGCCGGCGATGAACTTCGCGTTTGCCATTGTGCTGGCCATGATCATCTGGGTGGCCGGCATTCCTTCCGACGAGCGTCCGGAAATGCTTGTGGTGACCAAGGTGCCGGATTCCTCCTCCGAATACGCCGCCGGGTTGCGCGCGGGTGACAAGATCGAGCGTGTGGACGGCTACAAGGTTGCCAACCTGGAAGACGTTTACGAAATGATCATCACCAGCACGCACACGAAGATTCCATTCGTCGTGGACCGCGAAGGAGAAAAAGTGCGACTGCTGATCGAGCCGAAGCGCAATCCCGAAGAAGGCTTCCGCATCCCGGAGTTTGAGTTGGGCAACGCCACCTACATCGCGTTCCTGGAGCCGGGCGCGCCGGCGGAGAAGGTCGGCCTGAAGATAGGCGACAAGATTCTCAGCGTGGACGATGTGCCGGTGTTGAACGTCAGCCAGTTGCGCGACCTCCTTATTCATAGCGCCGGTCAGCCGTTGGCGTTGAAGTTTGCCCGCCGCGGCAAACTCATGGAAACGACGATCACGCCGTTCTTTGACAGCGCGCAAAGCCGGGGCCGCATTGGCGTGAGGCTGGGCTGGGATCCCTTTGCGCCAAAGGTGACGGTTTATCGGGTGCCGCTCGAACAGCTTGAGAGGCACGTTTACAAGACCATGCGCGTGCTGGGAGCGCTGATGCATCCAAAACAGACAGGCATCACGCCCTCGAAGATGAGCGGCATTCCGGGAATCGCGCAAGCCATCACACGCGGAATCAAGGAAAGCTTCATGAACGGCCTCGACGTGACCTTGCTGGTAAACGTGAACCTGGCGATCCTGAACCTGCTGCCGATTCCCGTGATTGACGGCGGCCACATCCTGTTCGCGCTGGTGGAGTGGTTGCGGCGGAAACCGCTGAACGGCAAGTTCGTCCGCGGGACTTGGACGACATTTGCGACCGTGCTGATTGCATTCCTGCTTTACATCAACCTGAACGATGTCTGGCGGATGGTCAAACCGAGCATTATGCCAGACAGAACCACCGAGACGAGCGCTGTGCAGCAGACCACGAAGCCCCAGCAGAAATGAAATACTGTCAGAGTCCGTTTGCCTATTGTCGGCGCAAGACCCGCGAGGTGCGCGTGGGCGGCATCGGCATCGGCGGCAACAACCCAATCCGCGTCCAGAGCATGTTGACCTCGGACACGATGAACACCGAGGCGTGCGTTGCCGAGGCGCTGCCGATTCTCAAGGCCGGCTGCGAAATCATCCGCCTGACCGCGCCGACGGTGAACGACGCTAAGAAGCTCAAGGACTTCGTCGCCGCATTGCGCGCGCGCGGCTACTCCACACCCGTCGTCGCCGACATCCATTTCAAGCCGGAAGCAGCGATGGAGGCGGTAAACTGGGTTGAGAAAATCCGTGTCAATCCCGGCAACTACGCCGATAAGAAGAAGTTTGCCGTCAAGGAATACACCGACGCGGAATACGAGGTGGAACTGGCGCGGATGGAGGCGGCTTTCACACCGCTGGTGTTGGAGTGCAAGCGGCTCGGCCGCGCGATGCGCATTGGCACCAATCACGGCTCCCTATCCGACCGCATCCTGAACCGGTTTGGCGACACGCCGGCGGGCATGGTCGAGAGTGCGCTGGAGTTCGCGCGTATCTGCCGCAAGCACGACTACCACGACTTGGTCTTCTCGATGAAAGCGTCGAACGTCAAGGTGGTGATTGCGACGTATCGGCTCCTTGCGGCGCGTCTGGACGAGCAAGGATGGGATTATCCGCTGCACCTTGGTGTGACGGAGGCCGGTGAGGGTGAGGACGGGCGCATCAAGTCCGCCGTCGGCATTGGCGCGCTGCTGGAAGATGGCATCGGCGATACGGTTCGTGTATCTCTCACGGAAGATAGTGCTCACGAGATTCCGGTGGCCCGCGCGCTGGTGAAAAAGTTCGACGAGCGGCTAGGCAAACCGCCCGCGCCGGAGATCGCCGCTGGCATGAAGGAAACGCGCGATCCGTTCAATTACGTCCGCCGTCCGACGCGCGAATTGGCCATCAACTCGACAAAAGTTGGAGGCGAGAACCTTATCCGCGCCTGCGTGACCAACGCGCAATTCGACTGGCTCGCACCAAAACAAGCCCAGCTTGGCGACACGCAACCGGAATTGGTTTACGAGCGATGCGGCGTCGTGGAAGTGGATCCGCTCAACGATGACTTGAGCATGGTTTCCGACAACCATCTGGTGGCCGTGAAAGACGGCCTGCTGTTCAGCCCGATCGTGGCCTACCGCATCCTCGCGGCCAAGCTGGACGCGCGTGGCTGCAAGGCACCAATCCTGCTGAAGGATGTGTTGAACGCTCCGACGGGCGCAGCGGATTCCCTCGATGCAATGCTCAACGCAGCCATCATGACCGGCGCGTTGATCTGCGACGGCATCGGCGACGCGATTTTGGTGCGCGGTGAGGCGAACCCGGAGGCGGCTCTGCGGCTGGCCTACAATATCTTGCAGGCAACAGGCAGCCGGTCGTTCAAGGCGGAGTATGTGGCCTGCCCGAGTTGTGGGCGCACGTTATTCAACCTCCAAACCGTGACAGCACGGATCAAGAAGTTCACGCACCACCTCAAAGGCGTGAAGATTGCCGTCATGGGCTGCATCGTGAACGGGCCGGGCGAGATGGCCGACGCTGATTTTGGTTACGTCGGAGGCGCGCCCGGCAAGGTGAATCTCTACGTCGGAAAAACCTGCGTGAAGTTCAACATCCCCGAAGCCGAGGCCGTGGATCGTCTCGTGGACCTGATCAAAGAACACGGCAAGTGGTCCGAACCGCCCGACGGCATCTGAGACAGCGGCCTGGTTCTGCGCCCCACAAGCAGATTTTTTGAACGTTTGGCGCGTGTCACGTGACTAAAAACCCGTATTGACCCGATGCGTGGCAGTCCCTACAGTCACGGCTCGCTTTTCCGAGGATCAGTATTATGGCTAACCAACGTGCAGCAAGCGCCAACGCGAAGGCTGTGAAACCGGCAGCCGCCGCGCCCGCGGAGATTCCCGCGCCGCCGCCGGTGCCTATGGCGTCGTTCAAGTTGTTCCGCAAGTGCGACTGGCTCGCGGCCGCGGCGGCGTTCACCATCGCGATGGCGGGCTACATCTGGACGATGGCGCCGAACGTAACGCTGGAGGATTCCGGCGAATTGATCACGGCCGCGCACCATCTGGGCGTACCACATCCTCCGGGCTATCCGATCTGGACCGTGCTGGGATTTTTGTTCGACCACTTGAATCCGCTCAGTCCGCAGCCGGTGCCGGATTACGTGAAGGCGGACGGCGTCAACATCAGCCGCCGCGATTTCAACATCGCGTGGCGTGTCACGTTCATGAGCGCGACGTTTGCGGGACTGGCAGCGGGACTACTGGCGCTGCTGATCTCACGGAGCGGTTCCATGCTGCTGCGCTCCGCCAAGTTGTTCCACGAGAGCCTTACGGATCAGCAGGAAAAATGGATCGCCGCAGTCTGCGGCACCGTGGGCGCGCTGATCTTTGCCTACAGCCCGGTGCCGTGGTCGCAGGCGGTCGTCGGCGAGGTCTATACGCTGAACGGTCTTTTCATGGCGCTGACGACGGTGACGATGTTCATCTGGATGCACGACCCGCAGCGCGACAAATACCTGTATTGGACCGCTTTCTTCTGGGCGCTGGGGCTGACCAATCACCAGACGCTGCTGTTCATGGCACCTGCGTATTTCATCATGATTGCGCTGGTGAGTCCCGCAGTATTGATTGATCTGGCCGTCGGCGCCTGTTGGGTGGTGGCGGCGGGAATGTGGTTCATGGAGTGGGTGTTGGACGACGGGACGTTTTTCACGTCCTCGAGCTACTTCTGGCAGGGTGCAGGCGCCGCAGTGGCGCCCGCCGCAATTTGGATGGTAGGCGAGGTCTTGGCGCGTCTGTATTCATGGCCGACCCGAGTAAACTGGAAACGCGCAGCGAGTGTCGCGGGATGCGTGCTGGGCGGTCTTGCATTCTACGGCTATTCCCCGCTGGCGTCCTCGACGAACCCGCCAATGAACTGGGGTTTCACGCAGCACAAGGACGGCTTCTGGCATCACATCACCCGCGGCCAATACGAAAAGGTGAAGATTGACCGGCCGTGGCCGGTGTTCTTCAACCAAATGTCGGTCTTCTTCAACGGCCTGCTACGAGAATACACCGGCATGTTTGTCGCCATCGGTGCCGCGGCGCTGGCGTGGTTTTACGGCACCGCGTGGCGGGCAAAGAGCTGGATCATTTTCATGGCGGCGGGGATTTTCTTCACCAGCGTTACGTTCATCGTGCTGGCCAACCCAACGCTGGACCGCGCCGTGTTGTTCAACGACCGCGTGTTCTTCATGCTGACGCACGCGCTTTTCTGCGCCTGCATCGGCTACGGGTTAATCTGGGGCCTGGCGTTTTCAAGTATCCACTTCGAGAAATTGCGCTGGCTGCTTTTCATCGGCGCGTTTGGCGCCTTCGCGTTGCAACTCCTTGCTCAGTCCTACTATCACATAACCAATCCGATCGCGAACGAATCGGAATGGTATTGGGTCGGCGTGCAACTGGCGATTCTGTTGGGGCTGTTGGTGGTGGTATTGCAAGCCAACAACAACAAACTGCCATTGATGCAAGTGTTGGTGCTGGTGGCTTGTTTGCCAGTCGTTGGCATGTTCCGCAACTGGCGCGAAAACGAGATGCGCGGCCACATGTTCGGCTGGTATTTCGGCTACCACATGTTCGAACCGGGCGGCGGCTATCCGCCGATGGACAAGAACGCCATCCTATACGGCGGCACCGATCCCGGTCGTTTTGTGCCGACCTACACAATCTTCTGTCCGCGCGTGCATCCCGACGTTTACATCATTACCCAGAACGCACTGGCCGAGAACACCTATCTGCGTTACCTGCGCTATCAATACAGCCCGGTTCGTAAGAAGGAAGGTTTTACCTGGCTTGAGAAGGCTCTCGGCCGCGACACCGTTTATCCAAGCCAGGACATCTACATCTCCACCGACGAAGACAGCGCCGCCGCCATCCGGGCCTACGTCGAGGAACTCCAACACCGTCCTGCCCTGCCGGGCGAGAGCGTGCAGATCGTCGGCGGTCGCGTGAACATCCAGGGTGTGCAAGCAGTAACTGCGCTCAACGGCCTTGTCTCTAAACAGATTTTCGACAAGGAGCGTGACAAACATGCGTTCTATGTCGAGGAGAGCTTCGTCATCCAGTGGATGTATAACTATCTGGAGCCTTACGGTGTCATCATGAAGATCAATCGTGATGTGCTGCCCAAAATCACGCCGGACAAAGTCGTTCACAACCGCAAATACTGGACCGACTACATCGAAAAGTATCTGAAGAACGATCCGCGATTCTGGCGTGACGATGACGCCCAGCGCGCCTTCTCCAAGCTTCGCACCGCGCACGCCGGCCTCTACGCCTGGCGCGTCACGATGGCGCCGCCCGAACAACGCCAGCCCGAATTGGCCGGCGAAGCTGAGTTCGCCTTCCGGCAGGCCATCGAGCTTTGTCCCTTCAACGTCGAGGCCACGTTCCGATTCGCGGAGTTCCTCACACGCATCGAACGTTATGACGACGCGCTCAAGCTGGTGGACAACTACAAGAAATACGACCCGCACAATATCCAGGTCGGCGTTGTTCTCACACAGATCAACCAACTGAAGCAAGTAGCCAAGCAGGAAATTGACACACGTCAGTATCTGCAAACCAATCCGAGCGACCTCAACAAGATCTTACAGTTGTTGTCCATCCTCGCTTCGCGCGGCAAGTTCGGCGACATGGATACGATTATTGACCAGCTTATCGAGAACAAGGATCTGCCGGTCCAGCCCTTCAAGACGATCGCCCAAACCTACGTTCAGTTGAACCGCTACGACCGCGTCGAGCGCGTGCTGGGCAAATACCTGGGTTTCCACGCCGACGACGCACAAGCCTGGTATGACTTCGCCGTCGTGGAAGTCCAACTCCAACACGCCGAGCAAGCCATTGACGCGCTGGAGAAAGCCTTCCGACTCAAGCCGCAATTCAAACAGGACGCCCGGCAGGACCAACGGTTGACGTTGATCAGGCTCTTCCCGCGCTTCCAGCAGTTGATCCAATAGCGAAAAGCAGGACAGGCATCTTGCTTGTCCGTCTTGGATGAAACCCGTGCACAGGCGGGACGTCTGTCCTACTTGCTCTGCGGCAACTTCCCCTTGAGCGTCACGGGCAGACCGGCCGCCACAAACACAACGGAATCAGCAATGGCGGCGACCTGCTGATTAAGCCGGCCTTGCTCGTCACGGAAACGGCGGGCTAGCGCATTGTCGGGCACGATGCCAAGACCGACTTCGTTGGAGACGACGATGATGTGCGCGCAACGCTTCGCCAGTCCGGCAAGCAGTGAGGAGATGGATCCAGGCTGCCAGCGCAGCGGCTGGTGTTCGGGACAAAGGAGGTTTCCCAACCAGACGGTCAGGCAGTCCACAACGACCACGTCCGCTTCTGCGGCATGGTCCCGCAGCGCTTCAGCCAAGCCAACCGGCGCTTCGACTGTTTGCCAGTCCGGGCCGCGGTCGGCGCGATGTTTCGCGATGCGCTCGCGCATCTCGTCGTCAAACGGTTCGGCGGTGGCAACGAACAGCTTGCGCTTGCCAAGCCGGGCGGCGAGTTCAAGCGCGAAGCGGCTCTTGCCGCTGCGGCAGCCGCCAAGGACCAGCACGAGTTGCGGGGTTGTCGTGTCCATGCCAGAATGCTAGCCAATCGCGTTGTCGCCGGCCAGCAGATGCGAGAGCCGCTGCTCGACCAGATCGGTCAGGCCGGGATCGCTGAACATCGGGCGCCCGATCTCGAACGTGACGCCGGGATGGTCCTTGAGTGCCTCCTTGACGATGCTCGGAATGTCGTTTTGCAGATGTTTACCCGGCACGAGGAAGAACGCGTGAACGAAGATGTGGTTGCAGCCGCGCCGGGCCAGCTTCTGCACGGCAGTGGGAATGTCAGGCCGGCCGAGTTCCATAAAACATGGTGCGATGCAGTCGTTGTCCAGCCGGCGGCGCAACTCGCGAACAATCGGAAACACGGACCAGTTGGCCTCCTTCAACTTCGAGCCGTGGGTGACGAGTAGAATGCCGGTCTTGCGCTTCACACCACCTGTCGTCGCGCCTTGGGAATGTTTTGTCACAGCGTTGTTCCAATAATCTGCTTGTTGCGTTGCGGCGCTACTATATCATTGGCGACTCGATAGACAAGCGGAGCGCATCATGGTGTTGCTTGAATTCAGCATGTTTCCGATTGGCAAAGGCGAGAGCGTCAGCCGCTACGTCGCCCGGTCGCTCGACATCATTGATCGAAGCGGACTGGACTACCGCCTTCACGCGATGGGGACGGTGCTCGAGGGCGACTGGGACGAGTGCATGGCGGTCGTGAAGGCGTGCTACAAGGCCATGCGCAAGGATTGCGGACGCGTCGAATGCGTCATCAAGATTGATTATCGAAAGGGCCGACGAGGCTGCTTAAAAACCAAGGTCGCCCGCGTTGAGAAACGGCTGGGCCGCAAACTAAAAACAGCGTAACCATCAAATCCGGACAACCGGTTTAACCTCAAACCCCACTTCCCATGTCACTCACCGTCGCTAAAATCCTCAAGGGAGTTGAGCAACTCAACTACGAACTCAACACCGAGACGCGCCTCGTGCGCGCCGGCCAGAAGGAGACGCAGGAAACCGAGCCGATCATGAAGCGCCACGAATGGCTCACGTCGCTCTCGGTAGTGAAGCTGGTGCAGGCACAGCTCAACCGTGCCCGCGATCCCGACGAGCGCGAACGGCTGGAACGGCTCTATTTCACCTGCACGGGCCTTTTCACTTACCACAAGCTTGCGCGGCTGGACGACCAACTGCAAACCAGCCTCGCCGATCACAAGGTTCGACTGGACGGCAAACAGGTGCCTTACTACAACCTCTCCCCTCGGCTACAGAACGAGCCGGATTTCAACAAGCGCGAGGCGCTTGGCGTCGCGATGGACGGCGTTCACCGCAAGTTCAATCCAGAGAAGCTCGCGTTGTTGCAACGCGACCTGCAAATCCTGCGCCGCGACCTCGGCTACAAGAGCTACATCGGCTACTGCGAGGCGCAGAAACAGTTCGATTACGAGAAGTTCATCGTCATCCTCGCCGAGTCAGGCCACCGGACCGCGCTCTTGTTTCGCGACCACATGGCGCGCTGGGCGACGGCGAAGCTGGCCAGACCGTTTCGCACGCCCGAGGGCAAGCCGGCGTTGCAGCGGTGGCACGTGAGCTACCTGATGAAGCTCGGCGACTTCGACGCGCGCTTTCCCAAGAAGGAGATGCTGCCGACGCTTTTCGGCTCGCTGCGACGGATGGGGATTGACCTCAAGGCCAAGAAGAACATCAAGCTCGACCTGGAGGAACGTGACCGGAAGAACCCGCGCGCCTGTCTGTTCGCCGCAAAGATCCCGCAAGAGATTCATCTGCTCCTGAAGCCGGTCGGCGGATTGCAGGACTACGAGACGTTCATGCACGAGGCCGGACATGCGCTGCACTTTGGATTCTCCGAGGCGAAGCTGCCCTACGAATACCGCCACATGTCCCGCTCGAACGCGCTGACGGAGATTTACGCGTTCCTATTGCAGAACATCACTCTCGACGCGCTGTGGCTCGAAGAAACGCTGCACATGAGCCGCAAGCTCGCGGAACGCATTCGCTACTATCGCGTGCTGTGCGATCTCTACATGTATCGGCGTTACATCGCCAAGCTGCAGGCGGAGTTTGCCTTCTTTTGCCAACATGAGGACAAAGGCCAGGCGTCTCTGAGCAATGGGAAAACCTACGCCCAGACGCTGACGGAATACACGGGGTTCATCTACCAGCCTGGCGGCTATCTGTTCGACATGGACGAGGGATTCTACAGCGCCGACTACCTGCGCGCGTGGGTCGGCGAAGCGCAGCTTGCCGACTATCTCCAGCGCAACTTCTCCGAACGATGGTGGGCCGACAAACGGGCCGGGAAGTTTCTTGTGGACCTCTGGCGCTCGGCGAGCACGCAGGAGGCCGAGCAGGTGTTGGGCGGCCTCGGCTGCCCGGCGCTCGACACGGCTTGCCTCGAACGCCGGTTCACCGAGTTGGAATCGTTGGAATCATGAGCGGCAGCGCGGCGATTGAGGTCGCGGCCGCAATCATCCGGTGCGGCAACGCGATTCTGATCGCGCAACGGCGCGAGAACGATCATCTGGCCAACCTCTGGGAATTCCCCGGCGGCAAACGCGAGCCGGGCGAGACATTCGAGCAATGTCTGTCGCGCGAGCTTCAGGAGGAGTTGGGCGTTACCGCGCGGGTGGGCCGGCTTGTCCACGACGTGACGCACAGCTACCCGGAGCGCACGGTGCGGCTGTGCTTCTACGAGTGTGAGTTGCTCAGCGGCGAGCCGAAGCCAATTCACTGCCAGGACTGCCGCTGGGTTTTGCCGGATGAATTACGGCGCTACAAGTTTCCACCCGCGGATGATGAACTGATCGAACTGCTGGCGAAACCGTAGTCGTCGTGTCCGCACTTTGGTCAACGCACCACCGGCAGGCGGTAGCACGCGGCTTCCTCGTCGTTGCGCACCAGCAACAAATCACCGGCCAACGCGGGTGGATTCCACGTCTTGCCGGAGACCGCCGGGAACCTTGTCAGTTCGCGCCGACCGGCCGGCACAGGGTCCACGAGCGCGACATCGCCGTTTTCAGCGGTGATGAGCAGCACATCCCGGATGAGAATGAACTGCCCGTGGCCGTAACGTCCCTCTCTCCATTTCAACGCGCCGGTCGCCAAGTCCACACAGGCGAGCGTGCCGTCATCGAGGCCATAGACGAAGCCGTCGCGGACCACCATGTTGTTGAACTTGGATTTCAGCTTCCGCGTCTTCCAGAGTTGCTTCACGATGAACCGCCCTGCCCCATCCCGCCGCACCTGCAAGAGCTGGCTGCCTTCGCCGTAACCGCTGCTGACGAGCACGCGGTCGCCGTCCAACACGATTGGCTGGGTGACGTGCGCGTGGGCGGGATTCCACGGATACTCCCACAGCACGCGGCCCGTGGCCTGATCGTGGGCGAAGACGGCATGTTCATTGAAGATCAACACCTGCGGCACGCCACATAATGTCGCGGCGCATGGCGAACTGTAGCCGGCGCTGTCGTCACCGCCGCTCCAGACGCGCTCGCCGTTGGCCAGCCGATACGCCACAAGCGAGCGCCCGTTCTTTCCGCCGGGATTGACGACGATCAAATCGCCCAGCACCAGCGGCGAACCGGCGAGGCCCCAGATGTTCACTTGGCGCTCGTTCTCGATAAGGATGTTCTTGCTCCAGATCGCCTTGCCCGTCGCAAGGTCGAGGCAATTCAGGATGCCGGTGCCGCCAAGTGTCACAACCTTGTCGCCCACGATAGCCGGCGTGGTTCGCGGCCCTTCGCCAGCAACAGTATTGGCGAAACGCCCAACGTCGGTGTGGCTCCACAGAACTTGGCCCGTGTGCAGCGCGTAGCACACCACAAACTCATGGGTGCCACGTTGTTCCAGCGTGATGGCGTGTTCCCCAGCGACGGCGAAGCCTGACCACGCGGGACCAATGGGCTGCCGCCAGAGTTTCTGCGGTGGCTGCTTCGCCCAGTCCAACGCAAGCTTCGGACCGTCGGGGAGAGTGGAATTGCGAAACGGGCCGAGAAACTGCGGCCAGACCGGCGCGCTTGCCAATGTTTGTTTGTCCAAACCGGCAGACTGAAGACTTGCTCCGCTTTCCGTTGCAGTCGAAGCAGCGTGCCGCCAGCGGGGCTTGATAATCGGCACCAAATCACCCGTCACACCATGAACCTCAAACAAGGCCGCCAGCAATCCGGTCGCGCCAATGGCGACACTCAGAGTCAGCCAGCGCGTTTTCCACCGCAGCCGGGAGAAGAACATCAGCCACAACAACAGCAGGACGGCGACTGTAATGACGATCACCGCTGTCGCGATGTTGCCGTGCTGAATTGAGGGCCCCTCGCGGAGCACGCGGACGTAGAAGATGGCAAGGCTTGACACGACGACGATCAGCCAGAAAGGCCACCAGCGCGCAGACGGACGACGAGCAAACGATGAGTGTGCGGAATTGGCCGGCTCAGTCATGACACTGATTCCGAACGAAGAAAGTTCTTTAATTTGCTTGGCGTCGCCATGCTCATGGCTAGATAACAATTGGCGTATGCAAAGGCAAAAAGATTCGCCAACTCGCACCATCACGCTGGGCCACAGCCCGGACCCGGACGATGCGTTCATGTTCTACGCGCTGGCCGCCGGCAAAATTGAGACGGGCGATTTGCACTTCCAGCACATCCTCCAGGACATTCAGACCCTCAATGAGCGCGCCACGCGCGGCGAACTGGACGTGACGGCCATCTCCATCCACGCCTACGCCTCCGTGCTGGACAAATACGCCCTCCTGCCTAGCGGCGCCTCGATGGGCGACGGCTACGGGCCGATGATCGTCAGCAAGACCAAGCGAACGAAGGACGAGATTGCGAAGATGCGCATCGCCGTGCCGGGGCGGATGACAAGCGCGTTTCTGGCGATGCGGCTCTGGCTGGGACGCGATTTCGACCACGTCGTCGTGCCATTCGACCAGATTTTCGCGGTAGTGAAACGCGGCGACGCCGACGCCGGCCTCATCATCCACGAAGGCCAGCTCACCTACCGCAACGAAGGTCTGGAACTCTGCGTGGATCTCGGCGCATGGTGGAAGGAAGATACCGGTGGCCTGCCGCTGCCACTCGGCGGCAACGCCATCAAGAAATCGCTCGGCGCGCCACTGATGAGCCGCATCTCGCCATTGTTGACCGAGAGCATCCGCTACGGCCTCGCCCACCGCGCGCCTGCCATCGCGCACGCGATGGCCTACGCACGCGACATGGACGCGCCGCTGGCCGACAAGTTTGTGGGCATGTATGTGAACGACTGGACGCTCGACTATGGCGACAAAGGCCGCGAGGCCATCCGTCTCTTTCTGCGCCGTGGCTACGAGGCTGGCGTCATCCCCCAGCCGGTGGAACTGGAATTCGTCGAGTAAGGAAACCGGGCCATGCAATACCGAACGTTGGGCCGCCTGAAGACCAAGGTCTCCGCGCTCGGCTTCGGCACCATGCGGCTGCCGACCCTTGGCGGTGTGGATGCGCAGATTGACGAGACACAGGCGGCGGAGATGCTGGCTTACGCCATTGACAACGGCGTCAACTACGTGGACACGGGCTATCCCTACCACGGCGGCGCGGGCGAATCGTTCGTCGGCCGCGTCCTCTCCCAAGGCTACCGGGACAAGGTGCTCCTCGCGGCCAAGATGCCCACTTGGGCGGTAAACAACGCTGAAGACTTCGACCGTTTCCTCAACGAACAGCTTCGCAAGTTGCGCACGGATCGCTTCGACATCTACCTGCTCCACTGCCTCTACGCCGGCGTCTGGGCGCGACTGCGCGCGATGGGCATCCGCGAATGGATGGAGCGCGCCAAGGGCGACGGGCGGTTCGCGCAACTCGGCTTCTCCTTCCACGACTCGACCGAAGCCTTCCGGCAGATACTCGACGACTACGACTGGCCCCTCTGCCAGATCCAATACAACTACATGAACGAGGATTTTCAGGCCGGCACCGAGGGCCTGCGCTACGCCGCGTCCAAAGGCGTCGCCGTCGTCGTCATGGAACCGCTCCAAGGCGGCGGCCTCGCCCGACTGCCGGAACCGGCGCGTCTGCTGCTCGACCGCGCTGGATGCGCACGCACACCGGCCGACCTTGCCCTGCAATGGCTCTGGCACAAACCGGAAGTATCCCTCGTCCTTAGCGGCATGAGCAGCATGGAACAGGTCCGCCAGAACGTCGCCAGCGCCGGCCATTCGGGCGTCGGCACCCTCTCCCCGGGCGAACTCGACCTCGTCGGCGGCATACGGGAGGTCCTGCAAGACCAGCGTCCCATCCCCTGCACCCAATGCCGCTACTGCATACCCTGCCCGCACGGCGTGGACATCCCGCTGAACTTCCGCCTCTACAACGACGCCAAAGCCTTCGGCCCCAACACCGCTCTGTTGAGCCGTAACCTCTACCAGATGACTCCCGAGACCGCCCGTTCCGGCGCCTGCGCAGCCTGCGGCGAGTGCGAACCAAAGTGCCCCCAAGGCATCGAGATCGCCGCCTGGCACAAGCGCGTCCACAAAGAGTTCACCACGCAGTAAAACCGCCGCCACTGCAGGACATCGGGGCAAAACATAATTCACAACGGTCTTTAACGAGCGACAAGCGCTGACTATTCGTTGGGTTGGACGACCTCCCAACGCGATTCTTCCCTCTCACTACGACCATCGCGCCCGGAGGTCGCGATCCACCTCTACAGCGACGATGCACTCTCCAACTTTGTAGTGGTCCGACAGCGCAGCTACGGCTTCGCCTGCTCCAGCACGCGACCCGTGAACGGATCGTAGCACAGCATTTGTCTGATAGTCCGGGCGGACTTATCTTCCTCGAGTAATTCGACGACCGCGGTCATAATGCCGCGTTCCGCATTATCGTCCGAGGTGCAGGCGGCGATCTTCCGGCCTCGGAGCATGACCCAGACCCTTCCGGCCGCACCGGCCTGTCCGTCGCCGATGAGGAGGTATTCGTCCGCGCCGGGTTTCTTGCGAAGGAGAATGCCACCTTCCTTCGAGATGACACACTCGATGCCGAGGTTCCCCTTGAGGTCGAACATGCGGCAGACATCGCCGGGGCCGTAGTTGCCCGCGTGCTTGGAGTCTTTCACGCCCAGCTCGGTGAAGCTGTTGCTCACGATGCGTCCGCGCTCGTCCATGTAGAAGTGCGTCACCTGCGAGCCGGGCGTGTAACCAGGCACGTAGAGCATGATGTGGACGTGCGGCGGAAAGTCGTTGTGCGCGCGGCCGCAGGCGACCTCGAAGCTCAGCAGCACGATGTTGCCGTCGAACGATCGGGTGTCGCGCGGTCCCATGCCGCCCATGTGTCGCAACGCCTCACGCGCGCCCAATAGATAGTTGCTCACGGCCATCGCCTCAGTTGCGGGATAGCGCCGGCCGTTATACGGCCCGCAACCGCGCACGCGGCCCTGGGCGTCGGGGTTCGTGCGCATCCGCCAGTTGTGGTAGAGGCCGATGGGCAATCCGCCGCCCATCGGGTCGGCCAGGCTGTTGTTGATGAGCATACCGTTGCTACGATCCACCACAGCGTCGAATTCCACCCGATCGCCGCTGATGGTAAACTTCACGTTGGTGTGGCCGACGATGACGCGGGCAACCTTGACGCCGGGGCAGGTCATCGCGAGCCGCGGGGGCGAGTTGGTCGTGTCCGCTGTGAGCGTGAAAAAGACCTCCCAGTCGTTCTCACCGCTCCAGGTGTCGCCTTTGCGCTCATGCCAACGCTCGGCGTGGCTCAACACGCTTAGCGTCGGCGGCGCTGTGCAGCGGGTTGGCTCCGATTTCACGGCTTTGACCGTCAGATAAACCGACTCAGCCCCTGCCGCTATCAACGGAGCGATGAGGAGAAGGAGGGCAAACCTGCAAAGAGTCATCATGTTCATTTCTTCGCTCCGATGCACCACAGCGCGGCGTGGGTGCGGATGAAAAGCTCGCCGTTGGATGGGACGATGGAGGAGTTGCTGCGCTCGCCCAACGAGTTCACCGCGAGCAACTCGAACTTCGGGCTGGCTTTGAAGACGAAACAATCGCCGCCTTGTGTGATCGTGTAACAGTTGCCGCCGGCGAGCATCACGGACGACCAATTCTGGACGATCTTGGCGTCGCCGCGAAGACGCTCTTCCCAAACGAGGTTGCCGGTCTTGAGGTCGAAGCACTCGGCCACGCCGGGATCGTTGTGGATGTAGATGTGACCGTTGTGGATGACGCCGGAACCGATGCGTTGCTTCGTGCGCGGATGATGCCAAAGCCGGCGCGCCACCGTGATGTCGCCGTTGCCGCCGGCGCGCACGGCGAGACTCATGCCGTTAAAGCCACCCATTGCCACGACCGTGTCGCCGCTGTAGATCGGCGAAGAATACACGAGCGGGTTCAGGCCGGCGCACATCCAGAGTTCCTTGCCAGTCTTCGGGTCGTAGGCGGCGAGCCGGCGCGGCCAGTTCATCAGCAACTGGTCCCTCCCCTCGACCTTCATGATGACCGGCGTCGTCCACGAGCCAACGTAGGTGGCGTTGCCGCCCCCTTTGCCACCGCGCACGTCGGCCGGCGGCGGTTTGCCGTAGCCGGTTTCCTCATCGTGCTGCCAGACGGTCTTGCCCGTCCTCTTGTCCACCGCGATGAGGAACGAGCGTGCGCCGGGGCCAAAGTTCAGAAAGCACAAGTCGCCCAGAATCACGGGCGAACTGCCGTAGCCCCAGATGTGCCGCTGAACGCCAACGTCGCGGCTCCAGAGCTTCCGGCCGGCGAAGTCATAACAGTGCAGCCCGTCGGAACCGAAAAACACGACCACGCGCTCGCCATCAGTGACAGGCGAGCCGGAACAATATGGATTCGTGCCGTGCGTCGGGTCGTCGTCAAGCTTGGTGGTCACGCCTTGCTGCCAGAGCCGCTTCCCGTCGCTGCGGCTGAAGCACATGAGCGTGCGCTCCTTGCCGACGGGCTGGGTGAGGAATACGCGGTCGTTCCAAACGATGGGCGTGGAGTTACCACGCTCCGGCAGTGCGACGCGCCACTTCACATTCTCCGTCGCGCTCCATTTCACGGGCAGCGATTTCTCGTCGCTGACGCCGATGCCGAGCGGCCCGCGCCATGCCGGCCAGTTGGCCGCAAGCGCGGTGCTGGCCGCAAAGAGGCTGAGCAAGCAAACGGTCGGCAACTTCGGCAGGTTCTTTTTCATCTGAGGCATCACTTCTTCCGCCACAGCGCCGGCACGGCATTGGCCTCGTCGTCGCCAACCTGACAGGCTTGGAGACCGCTGGCTTGCGCGATGTAAAAGAGCCGGCCGTTGGAGACGATGCCGCCGACACATTCACGCGGCTCCAGCGGCGGGCCGGTAGAGGCGAGCTTGTTGCCGTCGGTCAGGTCAATCAGGTCCATGTTCGCGCCGAGGGCGAATGCGCCGGCAACGGTGAAGCGCGTGCAGGCGTAACCGTAGTTGAAACGGCTGACGATCTTGCCGGTGGCCTTGTCGAACACATGGCCGTCGCGGTTGGAGGCGTTGCTGAAGATGAACTTGTCACCAACGGTGATGACGTTGACGGCAGAGAGAACCGGCTCAGACTGCCAGACGAGCGAGCCGTCGCGCGCGTCGAGGCACCAGACGTGGCGGTTCTTCGTCCCGCCGTGCGGCGCGTTGTAGCCGCCGAGATAGAGCCGGCCATCCTTGCCTGAGATGGAGCAGCCCGCCGTAACAAAGTGGTTCGTCGTCTGCCAGCGGACCGCGCCGGTCTGCGGATCGAGCGCCGCCGTGACGCCGCGCGGACCGGGCTGACCGTTGCGTTGCGCGGCGTAGCCGAAGAACGTCGAGTAATAGACCGTGCCGTCCATCAGGCAGACGCCGCAGTCGTTGCCCCCGCTGCCGAGGTCGGAGAAGTCCTTCGTCCAGAGTTCCTTGCCCGTTTCCAAATCCCACGCGCGCACCAGCGGCCGGTTGTCCTTCGGGTAGTAGGGATTGTCGTGCGTGTAAATCCAACTCATCACCTCCGCGCCGTCGGGCGACGGCTCCGGCGCGCCTCGGAAGACGAACGGCTTTGCCGTGCCCTGCGCGCCGTAGCGCCCGGAACCGAAGCCGTAGATGACGGCGTTGCCGCAAACCACCGGCGGCCCCTGTCGGCTCCAACTCGGCGAGCCGGTGAAGGGCGCTTCCCATCGCATCTCGCCCGTGGCCGCGTCGAAGCAGCGGAGCCGCGACTGTTTCATCCCGGCCTGCGGCAAAAGCAGCCTCTCCTTGAAATACAGTGGCGATGTGAACGACAGATAGACGTGCGGGAACCAGCGCCGCCACAAGAGCCGCCCCGTCTCCTGCTCCACAGCCATGAGTTGCCCCTCGGCCGTGTGCGTGTAGAGCCGGCCACCACCGCAAACCGGCACGTGCTTGAATGTCCCCTCGTAGCGCCGCACCCACTTCATGTGCAGCGGTGTCTTCAACCGCTGGTCGTTGGCGTTGCTGTTGGCGAGGTCGCCGTAGTTGGTGAACCAATCGTGTTCCGCACCCGCGCGCTTGCCCGACAGCGGGCTGCGGATGCGATGCAACCCCAAGTCCTTCGTCGGGAGCGGCGCTTTTCCATCCGGGCCGAGCGCGTAGAGATAGCCGTCCTCGCCGCCGAAATAAACGCGCCCGTCCGCCACCGCCACCGGCGCGCTGATTGGACGCCCGAATGCCGTTGCAAACGACCATCCCCCACCCTTCCCATTGAGCGGCACGACATGGAGCCGCCCGTCGAGGCCGCCATACACCGCCGAGTCGCGCAGCAACACCGGCGGCGCAATGGCCCCGTCCGCGCCGAGCACTTCCGGCTTAGCCGCCGCGGGCTTGTGGCGGCAGAAACCCAACCCTTGCTCCGGTCGGCAACGGAACACATCCGCCCCGCGCAAGCTCACCGAGCAAAAACTCAGAAGTCCCTGCAAGTAGATCGCCGTCTCCGTGCCGTGGACGTGATTGGTCTGCGGCTTGCCGTCCTTGAGCGAGATGATCTCCGTGCGACCGGAGTTGTCGCGGCGATGCCACTGCACGTAAGCCGCGCCATTCTCGCCGAGCGACAACCCAAAGACACCGGGATACTCGCTGCCGGCGAACGACGGGATGTTCGTGAGACACTGCATCGCCGCGTGATCACCCGCGTCCTGCAACCACAACATCCGCCCGCCCGGAGCCGCCACGATGCGCCGGCCGTCCGCCACGATGTCTATCGGGCTGCAAAACTGGTCGCGCCAGTTCACGCGCCCCTTCTTGTAAGCCAGCCAGTCGCTCGCGCTCCAGCGGTTGCCGGGAAACTTCAACACCTCGTTGACAAAATCCCACTTCCAGCAAAGCTTGCCGTCCGGCTCCACCGCATAGAACTGCGAGCCGAGCGTGGCGCAATACACCCGCCCGCCGCTGACGACCGGCGCGCTGAAGATCGGCTCGCCGCAGTCCATCTCCCGCACCAGCTTCCCCGTCGCCGCGTCGAGCACGTAATACCACCCCGCCATCGTCCCGAAGTGCAGCCGCCCATTCACCAGTGCCGGTGACGACACATTATTGCAGTTCGCCGTGCCGCCGCGCGTCGCAAACTTCCAGACGATCTCGAACGTCTTCGCATCAATGCAGAACGCCGTCCCCGAAGCATCCACCACATACACGCGCCCCGCCGCGACCACCGGCGACGTGAACACCGCGTCGCCCAGCGGCACCGCGCCGAGCAACCCCAGCGGTGTCTGAATGCTGCGCGCCGGCACGTTGCCAGAGTGGCGGCTGTCATACTTCGACTGAAGCCACTCCTCAGCGGCCGTTGCGGCCGTCGCACAACCCATCACCAGCACCAATGCCAACCATTCGCGCCTTGTCAGTGTTGTGTGCATGTGGTCTTCCTTTCGATTGCGGCCCCAAACTCTACCACGAACTCCACGGCGTCATCCACCCCGCTCTTGCGGCATCGAATCCCCGCACCGAGGAATTGATTTGTCTCGCCAACCGAACCCGCTAAACTGCCGGCATGAGGTTCGAGGAGATCAAGAATTCGCTGCGGCAGCTTCCGTCGGCCGAGATGTGACGGGAAATCGCATCATGAGCACGGAATTCTAATGAGCACACCCGGCAAACTCAAAGCGATGATCAGCAGCACGGCGGTTGATCTGCCGGAGCATCGCAAACAAGTCGTTGAAGCCTGCCTGCGCGAAGGCGTTTTCCCCATCGGCATGGAGCAATTGCCCGCGCGCGATGCCACCGGCATTCAAGTATCACTGGAGATGGTGGACAAGGCAGACATCTACATCGGCATTTACGCGTGGCGCTACGGCTGGGTGCCGGACTTCGACAATCCCGGGAAGTTTTCCATTACCGAGATGGAATTCAATCGTGCCGTGGAGCGGAAGATTCCGATTCTCGTCTTCCTCATTCACAAAGATCACCCGCTCACCATCGAAATGGTCGAGACGGACAAGGACGCGCAAAAGAGACTCGCCGAACTGAAGGACCGCGCCTGTAAAGGACGCGGACGCCGCGAATTCAAATCGCCGATAGATTTGCGCGGCGAAGTCATCCACGCCCTTGCCGATCTCAAGCAACGCGAGCAGGCAAGTTCCGGTGAGAAAGCCGCGCTCGACTTCCACCCGCCCAACATCATCCCCAAACCGCCCGAGCCTTACATCGCCCATCCTTACTCGCTGCTTCAGACCAAGGACGTGGTCGGCCGCCAGTTCGAGTTGAATCTCCTCACCGATTGGGTGACGACGAACAGGGTTGTGCCCGCCAGCACGCGCCTCTTTAACCAGGTGGCCATCGGCGGCATGGGCAAGAGCGCGCTCTCCTGGAAATGGTTCAACGACATCGCGCCCAACGAACTGCCCAAACTGGCCGGACGCCTGTGGTGGAGCTTTTACGAAAGCGACGCGCACTGGGAAAACTTCATCATCCGCGCGCTCGCCTACGTCTCGGGACAATCCGAGAAAGCAGTGCGCGAGCTGAAAGCGCCCGACCGCGAAGACCAGCTCTGGCGCATCCTCGACCATCAGCCGTTCCTGCTCGTGCTCGACGGTCTGGAGCGCATCCTCCTCGCCTACGCGCGCATGGATGCCGCGCACATGCCCGATGAAGACCTAGATGACAAGACCGCCAACCGCGTCACCCAAGCCATCGGCCTCCCGCCGAGCGCCGCCGACTCCTTCATTGGCAAACATCAACTTCGCCTGACCGCCGATCATCGCGCGGGCCATTTCCTCCGCCGCCTGACTCAAATCAGGAACTCGCGCATCCTCATCACCACCCGCCTGTATCCCGCCGAACTCCAATGCGAAATGGGCCACCCGCTGCCCGGCTGTTTCGCGCAATTCCTGACCGGCCTGACCGATAGCGATGCCCTGAATCTCTGGCGCGAATTCAAAGTCACCGGCTCCACCGAACAACTCCTTCCGCTGTTCCGCTCTTTCAACAACTACCCTTTGCTCATCCGCGCTCTGGCGGGCGAAGTGGCCGCCTTCCGTGGCGGACCGGGCGATTTCGACAAATGGCGCGCGAAGAATCCCAAGTTCGATCCTACCAAACTTCCGCTCAAGAACGCCAAGACGCACGTCCTCGAATACGCCCTCCGTGGCCTCAAACCCGAACACCGCAAAGTCCTCCACACTATCGCCGCCTTCCGCATGCCCGCCACGTGGGAGACCTTGCGTGCGCTGCTGGTGGAACAAACACAATCGCCCGGTCAGGGGACCGGGCCTACAACCGCCCCTGTAGGCCGGGTGCCCTCACCCGGCGATGGCAACTCGGCGCGCAGCCTTCAGGCCGCTTCAACGCCTGATGACGAGAGAACGGTGAAGCGGGCTGAAGCCCGCGCTCCAAGGCCCTGCGCCACCGATCAAGCTCTCGACTTGATCCTCACCGAACTCGAAGATCGCGGCTTGCTTGGCTGGGACAAGAAAGCCAACCGCTACGACCTTCATCCCATCGTGCGCGGCGTCGTGTGGCTGGCTCTCGATGGACAATCCCGCAAGGGCATCTACGCCGACCTCCACACCTACTTCGACGCCGTGCCCAGGCCGCCCAACTATTTGAAAGTCGAAAGCCTCGAAGACCTCACTCCCGCCATTGAGCTTTACCAATCCTTCATCGGTCTCGAACGCTATCAGGATGCATTCATCCTTTTCCGCGATCACTTGGAGCGCGCCACCCTCTATCGCCTCAGCGCCAGCCGTCAGCGCGCCGAACTCTTGGAACGCCTTTTTCCCGACGGCATCGAGAACCTGCCTCGCCTGCAAGCCGCCCGAGATCAGAGTTTCACCCTCAACTCGCTGGCGGCGGCCTATGGAAGGCGCGGTGAACGCAGCCGCGCCGTTCCTCTTTACCGCCGCTCCGTCGAAATCGACGAGCGCGAAAATGACCCCGAGAATGTTGCCATCACATCGACCAATCTTTCCGCGTCCCTGCGGCTTTCCGAGGCTTTGCGCGAGGCCGATTCCGCCAGCCAGCGAGCCATTCAGTTGGGCCGAGAGCATCAGCACCGCCTTTCGGCAGGAACCGGAGAGTATGAGCGTGGACTCGACTTCGCCCTCCGCGGCATCTGCGCCGCATCGGAAATCGCCCTCAAACGTTCCCTGAAAATCTGGATCTCTGAGAAAAATCAGCAAGGCGAAGGCGTCCTGAACGCCTACCTCGCCGAACGCCTCCTCTGGTTCGGCGATCCCAAGCGTGCTCTTCCTCTTGCTCAGCGCGCTTGGAAACTGGCAGGAGTTCAACGCTACGAAGCCGACTTCATCCGTGCCGCGCGCCTTCACGGCACCGCCGCCCTCGGCCTGAACGACTTGGATACCGCCGCCGAACGCCTCCAGCACGCGCTCACCCGCGCCCGCGCGGTCAGTCTCGTCGAAGAAGAACTCCCCACCCTCACCGCCCTCGCCGAACTCCACCGGCGCAAGAACGAACCCGCCACAGCCCGCGAACTTCTCAACCAAATCTGGGATGCCGCCGAGCGCGGCCCGTATCCGCTCTTCCACACCGACGCCCTGAACGTCCTCGTCCAAATCGAGCGCGACCAGGGCAACCGCGCCGCCGCCATCGCCACCGCCATGAAAGCTTGCAAGCTGGCCTGGTGCGACGGCATCTCCGCCGATGGCAAAGTCTGCTACGCCTATCACTACGGCCTCACCACTGCCCGCAAACATCTCCAAGAACTCGGCGCACCCGAACCGCAACTCCCGCCCTTCGACGCCTCGAAATTCGAGCCGCTGCCCGACGTGGAGTTGAATCCCAAAGACGAGTTCTGGGTTGATCCCGTGAGTCTTGATTCGGCCCCGTGACGTGTCTGCGAGAGCGGCTCACGGCTCTCCTCCCCTGAGAAAACAGGAATAAATCCGGCAGGAACACCGCGGTTTCCTGTGGAAACTTGAAGATTCTTTCCAGCCGGAGTGTCGGGGACGGTCAAAAGGATTTCCGCCAGCCATGCCGGACATCCGGGAACGGTCGGAGGAATTTCCTTCAGGCGGGTCGGACATCCCGGAACGGTTAAACGGATTTCCGCCAGGCGGGTCGGACATCCCGCACTGGAAAAAGGAATTTCGGTGGAGCGTGTCGGGAAAGCCGGTTGGAAAGCGGAAAAGCCGGCGGTGATGGGGCGGCGTGCTGCGCCGATAAGGCAGGGCGCGACCGCTGGGCGCGCCGAGTCGTCGTCCTTTCGCGCGGAGCCGCCGGCCCGGCGGTCCGGCCCTACCCCGACGCGCACCCCCAATCATCCGCAACTGTTTCGCTCAATACGGATTGCTCGGTGCCATCCGCCATGCCTTCACTTGGCGCAACTTCGCCACGCCGCAGCGCGTGTTGTCAGAACGTCTTCGGCTCCCAAATACGGTTCTTCTGCGCTTCGAGGAAACCCTGGTTGGTAGCTTTGAGTCTCCAGATTTCCACCTTCTTGAGCGTCGTCGGCGCGCCGACGGTGAAAGCATGGAGGCCGCGTTTGCCGCGATAGTCGGCGTGCGAGGCAACGAGGGCCTGGCGGTCGTTGGCGAATACTTCGACGAGGTATTTGTCCACGAAGATGCGCAGGTCCACGTCCTCGCCCGCAGGGAGATCGGCGACGGCGAACGGCGCCTCGGTGCTGCCAACGCGGAGCGTGCCAGTTTCGGGGCGGAACATGACGGGCAGGCCGCCGCCTTTACCATCGGAGAACAAGGTGAAGCCAAAGAGCTTCCGCGCGGCTTGTTCGCGCGAGATGGTGATGCAAATCTCGACGGCATCGCTGCCGAGGGTGGCGATCTTCTTGCCGGCGGGCGCGGCGGTGGAAAGGACGGCCCTGGTGATTTCGCTGACCTTGATGTCGCTGAAGGTCTCGTGCCCGTAGCGCAGCGATTCGAGTTCGCGCAAGGGTTTGATGCGCAGGATGCCATCGGCAGGCAGGCTCAGTTCACGAGGCAGTGACTGGATGGTGCGGCTGTCCATCTTGCCATCGGTCTTGCCAAGGGTGGCGAGCCAGGCCCACATGACGCGGCGGCCGTCGGGCGTGAGCAAGCTTTCGGGGGCGAAGTAATCCACGCGCCATGACGAGGTGCCGAAGATGCTTTGCTCCTCCCTGCGCCAGTTCATGCGGCCATGTTTCTGCGGGACGAACTGCTCGGCCTTCGCGTCCCAATCGCCGATGTAATAGCGGCAGCCGAGCGGATGGCTGATGCAGAGGAGCATCCATTTGTCGCCGATGGGAAAGAAGTTCCCGCAGGAGATGTCCTCGCCGGCGGCCACATCGGGCAGGTCGTGGCGCAAGAGGTCGCCAACAAGCGTCCAGTTCTTCAGGTCTTTCGACCTAAAGAGCGGCGGATTCTGGCCGCCGGAGAAGGCGTAATAAGTGTCGCCGATGAGAAAACAATCCGGGTCCCAATGGCCGATCTTCGCTTCCGTGCCGTCGGCGTTTTTGACCTCGATGGGATACGGCTTTTCCCACGCGGACAACTTCCGGTCCTTCGCAATCGCGATCTGGTTCCGGCCGGATGCCTGGCCGTGGTAGATGGCGGCGGGCTTGCCTTCCTTCGTGATGAAACCGGTGCCGCTGAACATGCCGTGGCCGGTGAACGACGGCTGGAGCTTCGTCGTCTGCCACGTCCAGTGCAACATGTCCGGGCTGGTGACGTGGACGAATGAGAACGAGCGTTTATCTTTCCACGAATGCGCCAAGATGTAATGCAGATGGTAAGTGCCATCGAGGCAGAAGGCGGCGTTCGGATCGCCCGGCAGACTATCGCCGCCGGGGTGCATGAGGTGGTAGTTGAGCGCCTGCGGATTGCTGGCCTGCCGCGCCTTGCGCCAACCAGGATACGGTTCGTAGCGATCCGTGAGCGGTCGGATGGTCACGTCGCGCACGAGGAGCGCGCCATCCTCGACCCACACGCCAAGCCGGTTGCCGTCGGGATTCCAGAAATGATTGGCGAGCGTGTGCCGGCCATCCACTTCCACATCCACCACGTCGTGGCGGCAGATGATGTCGAGCCGCACGGGCTTGTCGAGGCCGCGCAGGCCGCCAATGGATGGGCCGCCCATGAGCGGGCCACCGCTGCCGCTGTGGGTGCTGTGGGAATACGACGCGCGGGCCGTGCGTGACTCGATACGAAACTCCGAGCCGTCTTTTTCGCCGTCGGTCGTGCGCAGGCGGATACCGAACGCTTTCACGGCGCCTTGCGGTTCGAGCGTGAGCGTGATGCGCGCGTCGTTCGGCACGTTGCCGAGGAGGATTTGCCGGCGTCCTTGCTTTGATTCGATGCGCGTGTTGCGCTCGGTTTCTTTCAAGGCGATGGCTTTGCCGGATGGCGGAATCATTTCCGGGACAAAGCGCGAGCCAAGCGCGCCGTCGTCGAACTGCACCAAGTCGCGGAGGATGATGTTTCCGCCAAAGCCGCCGTCGGGCAGCCAGCCGGCGTAGATGCGGCGGTTGGCGGGGAACGCGCCGGTCTTCGGCACAGCGAGCGAATCAATGTGATCGTGCTCCTGCCGTTTCCACGGGCCATAGGGCTGGCGGGATTTCCAGATGTTGCCGCCGCCGCCGAGGAAGTAATACCAGTCGTTCCACCGGAACCAGTTGGGACACGTCGAAGCGTGCATGCTCTCGTCGGCCACAAGGAACGGCTCTGGCAGTTCCTTCCACGTCTTGAGGTCTTCCGACACCCAGTGTGCGAGCGCCGTCTTGCGGCCGGCGCTCACGAGGCAATCCTTCTCACCGCCGAGCACCAGCTTGCCGTCGCTCAATGCGGCTGCACCCTCAAGTTCGGCGGGAGCGAGCGTCCCGGCGCGGTCGGTCGTGCTGCCGGTTTTAAAATCGAACCACACGAGCGGCTTTGGCCCGGCTGAATCATGCGGGCGCAGTTCGGCGATCTGCGCATCGGTCAACGCCACGTTGTAAACGCGGGCGTCGGCAATCGCGCCGCGAAAGTGGGCTTTGGCATCGTCACGCACGGCGACATGCCGCAAACCGACGATGATTTGCCCGCCGGGCGCGAAGTGCAACGGAGCGGCAATCTCGTAGCGGGCGTAGCGCGCGCCGTTGCGGTAAAGCGTCACGGTCTTGCCGGCATACACCGCCGCGACCTGCACCCACTCGCCGGGTTTGGCTGTCTCTTTAGCGTTTTGTTCTTGGCCTCGTTGCGTGCGATGAAGATTGTCGCTGCCAGCCATCCACCGGCGCGGTGAACACTCACCGAGCACGAGGGAGTCAAATTTCCCTGCCGCGCCTTCGACAGTCAACACGCCGGCCCCGTGTTGATCGAGGTCGGCAGGCGAGACCCAAGCCACCAGCGTTTTGTCCTTCAACGCCGGCAGCGCACCGCCGAAAGACTTGCCGACCTTGATCATGTGGAACAGTTTCTTCTGCGGATCGGGATCGGGAAAGACTTCGCAGTCGCCGCCGGGCAGGAACGGATGCGGCTCTTGCTTGGTCCAGTGTTCGCCGTCCGGGCTGGTGACCAGTTGGATGCCGCCGTGGTTGCCGTAGTAATCCGGTGTCGGATAGAACATCCAAAACTTTCCGTCGCGATACGCAGCCGCGCCGGTGCCGTTCCATGCTTCCCACTGTTCGCTGATCGGTGCGACGACGGGATGATGCCGCCACTGCTTCATATCGCGTGACGAAGCGTGCATGATTTCCAGCGCGCCGTGACCGCCGTCCCACTTGCTGTGCATGTTGCGCCGCAGGTTCAGGTAGAAAAGGTGCAACGTGCCGTCGTGAAACCACGGAATGCAGTCACCCGGCTTCAGGTTGTGGCCGGCTGGCCGGTAATACTGCATGTTCGTCGGTGGCACGCCGAGCACCGCCAACTCCCGCTGCTTCGCCAGCTTTGTGCCGCCACTCACCGCGATGATCTCTGCGTCGCTCAACGCCCGATGCCACAACGCCGCGTGATCCATCAACCCGCGAAACCCTGCCAGCAACTTGCCGTCCGCAGTCCGCGCCGCGCCGAAATATCGCGGCGCGCTCGCAGGCCGCGTTGTGCCAAGCGGAAACTCCTCGTCAAGCAGAACGCCATCCACCCAGAGTTGCAGGCGTGGCCCCGTGCCGCGCACGATCACGTCATGCCAGTCGCACGGCCCCAGCAGTTCCATCGGGAACATGATGCGCATGACGCCGTTCTTGGTATCGCGGATGAGGGGCACAGTTTCGGGATCGGGGACATTCTTGGGCGGCATCATGTTCATCCGCTCGAAAGGCACGGGCAAGCTCTTCGCTCCCCAGACAAATTCGATGACTCCTCGCGAGCCATTGATGGCCCGCGGCCCTTCCGGCCAGCCAAACATCCACATCGCCGGCGTGGACATTTTCCCGCCGCCATAATTCCGGTCTTCCATCGGCAGCGTCGTGCCATCCACGCCGCGCAGATAAAGACTCGCCTTGCCATCGCCGCCGTAGCTGCCGAACAGCGGCACGTTCCAAGCGCCCAACGGATCGCGCACGCGCAGCAGCAACGTGAACACCGCACCTGGCGGATCGAATGCCGGCCCGCCAATCTCCAAATAGCCACCATTAAACTGCGCCACCTTGCCGTCGCCACCACGCGCTAGCGACGCAGCGCGTTCGTCGCCAGCCAACTCAACGCCAAGAGTAACATTGCCGTGAGGCCGCAACGCGTGCGTCGCGCCTGCATCTGCCATGGACCAGCAAACCACAGCGTCTTGGAAGGGCGCGGCGGCGAAACCGGAGAAGACAAAGGAATGAAGACAAAGGAATGTAAGGAGGTGTTTCATGATCTTGATCCTGTTCTGGCCCTGTGGCGTTACTCGATGCCGAGTTCCTTCTGAATCTTCTCCAGCGAGATGCCCTTGGTTTCCGGCATCACGACCAGCACCCATGCAAGTTGGCCGACCATGCAGAGCATGTAGAACGCGAACGCCATCCAGCCCGCCGACGCCGCGATGATCGGGAATGTCCACGAGATGGCCGCGTTCATCGCCCAGTGCGTGAAGCTGCCGAGCGCCTGGCCGCGCGCGCGGACGCGGTTCGGGAAAATCTCGCTGATGAACACCCAGATCACCGCGCCTTGGCCGAAGCCGTGCGCTGCGATGAACACCAGCAGGCTCGCCAACAGCAGCTTGCCGTTGCCGCCCGTGTAGAAGGCGCAGGCCGCGCCGCCCAGGCCGAGGATGTAGCCGATCGAGCCGATGATCATCAGCCGCCGCCGGCCAACGTGATCAATGATGACCATCGCCACCACCGTAAACACCAGCATCGTGAACCCGACAATCGCCGACTGGAGCAGCGCCGACTGCGCGCCCGCACCGACCTTCTCGAAAATGTAGGCACTGTAGTAGAGCACGGCGTTGATGCCGGAGAGCTGGTTGAACGCCGCAATCGCCACCGCCAACAGGATCGGCTTGCGGTATTTCCGGCAATAGAACGGCTCGCGCAGGCTGTGGTGTTCGAGATCGAGCGACGCCTGGATGTCGCGGATTTCCTCCTCCAGATTGCCCGAATCGGTGCCGCAGGACACGAGCACCCCGCGCGCTTCCTCGATGCGGCCTTTGGCGACGAGCCAGCGCGGGCTTTGCGGGTTGAAGAACAGCAGCACGAAGAACACCGCCGCCGGGGCCGCCTGCACGCCATACATCCAGCGGTATTGCGCGTCGCCCAGCATCGCGCCGAAGAAATGGTTGATCGTCCAATTCGACAGGTAGGCCAGCAGGATGCCGAACACGACGTTGAACTGCGTCACCGCCACCAGCCGCCCGCGAATTCGGGCCGGCGAGATCTCCGCGATATACATCGGCGCCACCACCGACGCGCCGCCGACTGCCAGTCCGCCGACGAGCCGGAAGATCATGAACGACCACCAGTCCCACGCCAGCGCGCAGCCGATGGCCGAGACGAAGTAGAGCACTGCCAACACGACCAACACTCCGCGCCGTCCCACCGCGTCCGCGGGCCGCCCCACGGCAATCGAGCCGATGATCGTGCCAATCAACGCGCTCGCCACGGTGAAGCCGAGCATCCCCTCCGTCAACTTGAACTGTTGCCGCAACCAGTCCGTCGTGCCGGAAATGACGGCGGTGTCGAATCCAAACAACAAGCCGCCGAGCGCCGCGACGATGGTCGCGCCAAGCAAGGCTGGTTTCACGCCGCTGCCGTTGGGTTTATTCATGCGAGTGTTTTCAGAAACTGTCGTGGCGAGGCTCATAATGTAGGCCGGATGCTAGGCGAACCGCTCGTAACCGCACAAGCCAACATTTGCGCAGCGAAGGCTCGTGCTGAAGCCGACTGCATCGCCATTTCAGTTAGCGACGGAACACGTCGCCCTCGCCGCGTCGTGGAAGGCAGAGAGGAATCTCTTCATGTCGGCGGGCGGGCCGGCGTATTGGATGAGGAAGATGGAGATGAACCGGCGCGTAGCGTCAAAGCTGGAGTGGGTGCCGAACGTGCCACCGTGGCCGATAATGCCGCGGGTCACGTCAAAACCGAAACCATACGCCTGCGGCAAATCGCCCGTCTGCTTCGAGGTCATCTGCCGGACGGCTTGTTCGGAAAGAATCCGCCGGCCGGCGAAGACGCCGCCGTTGAGGATCATGCGGTAGAAGTTCAACAGATCGCCCGCCGTGGAGAACAGACCACCCGCGGGCTGGACGCAACGTGTGCGATCATCCAGCGGATAACGAAGCTGCGGGATCGGCGCTTCTTCGAACGCGTTCTTGGTGGCGGTCGGTTTGTAGGATTTGGCGAGGCGCTTGAGCTGGCCGGCGGTGGGCCAGAAAGTGGTGTCTTTCATGCCAAGCGGTGTGAGGAGGCGCTCAGCGAGGAATCGCTCATACGGCCGGCCGCTGACGAGTTCGACGATGCGCGCGGCAGTGTTGATGCCGGCGTTGGCGTAGAGATGCCGCGTGCCCGGCTCAAACTGCAACGGCGACATCACGTAGGTGTGCATCCGCGCGTCGAGCGGCAGCACGTCGAGCGTCGGCTGCTCAGCCGGCGTCTTGTAGAGCATGCCGCTGGTGTGGCTCAGCAGATGGCGGACACGAATGGGCTGCTTCGGCTTTTTCAGCAAGACGTGCTCGCTGTCGCGCTCTGCCACCAACCACTGCTCCTTGAACTCAGGCAGGTATTTTTCGACAGAATCGTCGAGACTCACCTTGCCTTCGTCCACAAGCATCATCAACGCCGTGGCGGCCATCGGCTTCGACTGCGACGCGATCCAGAACAAGCAGTCGGGTCGCATCTTCCTTTTCGCTGCGGTGTCCGCCCAGCCGGCGGTTTCAAGGCTGAGCACCTTCTCCTTGTCGGCCACGAGCGCCACCGCGCCAGCGACGAGCCTCTTGTCCACCAGCGACTGAAGCACCAGCGCGAGCGGCCCCGGCGCGTCGGCGGCACCAAGCGACGCAAGGCCGAGAAGGAAGCAAACGACGGCTGCGTGAAGTTTCATAAACGAATTATCCTAAAGCCAGTCATCGAATCCGTATTGTGCCGCAACGCCACCGCCCATGCCAAGCGCGACGCGAAGCCCCCCCGTTTCCCGTCAGCGATTGGCCGATGCAAAGCGAACTGCAAGCGGGTGCAAACAAGCTCGACGAGTTGATTCAGGCGCTGAGGAAATGAGGAAACTGCCCCCATCATCCGCCAGTCTCAGATTTGCCGATATGCATCCTCGAAAGAGGACGTTCTTATCGGCCCCGAATACTCAAACAGCTTCATCAAGACGACGTTGATTGCACCGGCTATGCGCGACTCATCAATCATGGACTGCTTTAGTTCATCCTCGGATGTGTCTCCCCGCGTTTTCTCGTGGAAAAGCGGGTTCCGATTCCTCTTCCATGTCCGAAACACCGACTCCATCTCGTTCTCCCATTTCAGACCCAGACGCTGAGTTACCGCCTTGAACACTTCTTGCGTATCCAACGGATTTGCCCCGTGAACAATTCCCTTCAACCGGGCATAGCCGGACTTGTTCGTGGGGTTTTCTGCGATCCACCACGCGATATATTCCTCCAGTTCGTCTTTCGCCTCCTTGAACGCCTTTACATCAGGGTTTTCCGCGCCCACCTTTTCCTCCAAGTCCAGCACTCGATATAGCAGCCGCACCAAGTTCTCAAAAAGCGCGCACAGGGCGATGATTCCGACCTCCGAATGAACGCCTTCATCGCCGGCTTCCCGGAACAAGAACAGGATTTGCGCGACCTCTTTGCTCAACTCCGATTCGGACTGGAAAAAGGCCGCGACCTTCTTGATCACGTCGCGGAAATCCCATTGAACGTTTCCAGCCCTCGCATTGGCGGCTAGCCGCTCAGTAAATGGATAATGCGGGGTTCGTGCCAGGCGTTGAACGGTCGTCACTCTATCCAGCGTCTTCCGACCATCACGCCAATACTCAGTTCGGAAAGGCCAAGCATGGACGCCATGTATGAAAGCCAACGCCTGTAGGAAGCCGTGAAACCTCTTCCAATCTTCTTCCTCACCGCTCGACTTGTATCCTTCCTTTGACCTCAGCACAACGCGGAGGCTCTTGGTCTTCTCATCCTTGACCAAGCCGAAATCGAAACCTTCAATCTCGCCACAAAGAGTGTCGAGGTTCGCTGCCTCCGTCTCGCCAAGAAAGGGATTCGTCACAGTCGTCTTCGTTCCCGATTCACACGCGGGCAGGAAAAGAGGATAGTCAGCCAACAACGCCTCGAACTTTACAAAGCCAGCAGGCGCTGGCACCATCGGCTCCGAAGTCGTGGCGTGGGATTGATCGGCTTCAGGAGCCGCGTCAGAAGCCGGAAGCTGGTGAAATAGCGCAGCACGTTCCCCGCTGGACATGGATTCAAACGCGTCAGGAATCAGCTCGATCGGATGGAGGTTGAGCTTGGCGCTGAAGGTCTTTCGTCCGCCCGCAAGTTTCCACCCAAAGGGGTGCGGCCCCGCCGAATCGCATTTGAATTCCAAATGATCCTCAATGACGCCGCGTAGTTTCCAAAAGTCCTTTCTCGTGTAAATGCCCGCTTTGAGTTCTGGTGGTTCCTCATCGCTACTGATCGTCATGGCCAATTCCATCTTCCCACCCGCAATAAGAAGCATGCCTTTGCCATGAAGCTCGCGCTCGCCGACGTTGAGAACAATCTCGTCAACACGAAGCTTGTCCGATCCTTTTCTAACCACCTCGACAAATTCGTCTGCGTTCATGCCCGTTCCAAGTTCAACTTCAGCAGCCGCGCCAGAAGTTCGTCGCCGGGAACATCAGTGATCCGCCGTAGGCGGCAAAGACGGCGTCGTCGAGCAGAGTGGAGGCTTTGCCGGTGGGCGCTCGCGGTGCGGATGTCGGGGCGGCGGATTTGTTTGCCATGCGGCGAGATTATCGCCGGACGGCCAACGGGTCACGGAGATTTTACCGCGCGATACAGCGGA
Source organism: Verrucomicrobiota bacterium (assembly GCA_026397915.1). GTDB lineage: Bacteria > Verrucomicrobiota > Verrucomicrobiia > CAIQCK01 > CAIQCK01 > CAIQCK01. The sequence continues at coordinate 16,883 of JAPLTX010000046.1, read as the reverse complement.
CGAGGGTCGCGGTCTTAGCGCGCCTTTCCGTATTTCTCAATCTCACAACTTCGTGCCGCTGGCTTTCGTCCACGGTGTGAACGCGCCCATGGCGTGGTGCTGCACTTTGCGCTTCCAGATTTTGTTGCCGCAGAACGCGAAGAGCGTGTCCTTGTCCTTGCCGCCGAGACAGACGCCGGTCACGCGGCTGCGGTCGGGCACGGGGAGGATGACCTGCGTGGGACCGTCGTCGGCGCTGATCTGGACGCCGCTACGTGTGGCGATGAATTGCCGGCCTTCGAGCGAGTAGCACACGCACTCCGCGCCCGCGTCGTCGTCCCAATCGGCAACGTAGAGATGGAAGAACCGCTCCTTGTTCGTGAGCGTGCCGTCGTCGTTGATTTGATAGCTGTAAACCCACTTCGAGTGGCCTTCGGCGACGGAGAGCAGCCATTGGTCGGGGCGATATGCCATGCCGGTGGCGAACTTCACGCCGGAGTCCACGCGCGTCTTCTTACCGTCCTTGATGAACCACACGGTGCCGCCGTTGTTCGGCTTCTTGTCGTCGTTGTCCGTGACGTAGAGGCCGCCGTCGGGCCGCGCGAGAATCGAGTGGCCGAGGATGTCATCCATCACGACGCTGCCTTTGCCCGCTGCATCGTAGCGCATGAGCTTGCCGGACTTTTCCGAGATGGCGAACAGCGTTCCGTCCGCAGCGACGGTGACGCAATGCGCCTGACCGGCATCCGCGACGAACTCACTCACTTTTCCGTCGAGATCAATGCGGTGAATCTTGTTGTTGGAAGTGTCGGCGAAAAACACCTCGCCGCTCGTATTGCACGCCGGGCCGCGCGTGCTCTTGAAACCCTCGGCAACCAGTTGCCAGCCTTCGCCGGGGATGATGATCTCCTGCGCACGCGGCGCGCTCGGACCGGCCTTCACGCGCTCGGGCCAGCTGCGCCACAGATACGCCATCGCCTCCTGCCAGTGTTCCGCGTAGCCCGCGACGTGTCGGCCATCAATGATGCGGAACTGGTAGTCGTAGCCGGAGAACTTCAGCGCCTTGTCCATCTCCTGATCGAGCAGGAACCAATCGCCCGCGGCGTTCTCCATGTCGCGCGTGGCCGTGGTGAGGAAGGCGCGGATCGGCTTTGCCTCGAACTTGCGCACCATCGTCGGGAACTCGTGCCCGCCGCGGAACGCGACCCAACTCCCGCTCGCCGCATACACGCGGCTGAACGCCTCGGGCCGGTTCCACGCCGCGGTGAACGCCGCAATGCCCCCGCTGCTGCCGCCGGACATGCAGCGGTCGTTGCCGTCGGTCGAGAGATTCAGGCCGAATTCCTTCGCCACGAACGGCAGCAGTTCCTCGATCAGAAACCGCACGTTGTTGTCGCTCACGCCGTCGTATTCGAAGCACCGGTTGCGCCGGCCGTGCGCTTTCATCGGCGCGGGCAGGTCGCCAGGCCGCACGAAGACGCCAACGGTGACCGGCATTTCCTTCGTTGCGATCATCGTTTCCAGCAGCGCCTTCTCGCGTGGGTTGAAGCCGTCGGTCTTCACATAGACGCACGCGGGCTTCTTGCCGTCGTATTGCGCGGGGATGAAGACCGTCACGTCGCGCACGGTGCCGGGGAAGATCTTGCTCTGCGTGAACTGGAACTGCTTGGTGACGCCGGGCAGGATGTCCTCCGGTTTGATCGCTGGCGGCTCGTATTTCTTCGCGTCATCCGCCGCCAGCGCCGCCGCGACGCCGGTGCCGGCGAGCGGCTTGATGAACCACTGCAAATGCTGGTCGTTCTCCCGCCGTGTCCAGAGATCAATCTTCGCGCCGGGAGTCTGCTTGCCGCCGAGATGATCGAGGCCGAGCGCGGGCGCGTGTTTCGGCGTGAGGCCGTAGCTGCCATTCTCGAGCTTCGTCAGCGCCCACAACTGCCACGGCTGCCCACCGTCCTTCTCCAGCACGATCTGAGCACCCTGCTTCGCACCGCCCTTCGCCGCCGCCAGCACCAACGAGGGATCATGCGCCGGCTTGATTGTGAAGTAGCTGTCCTCGCGCGACGTGACGATCCATTTCTGGTTCGCTCCGCCCGCGGGTTTGTTGATCGAGACAATCGTGCCTTCCGCGCGCCCTGAGTCCACGGCCTCCAGCACCATTGCCTGCATGCTCACCGGCACAATGCTGTAAACGCCCCAGTCCTCGGCGGCGGCGTGTGTAGTTATGGATGCGCCCAGTGCGAGCGCGATGACGAGTGGAGTCAGGCGATGAATGTTCATGAGGATGATCCTATGCTTTCACTTGCCAGTGCGCACAAATCGCCGGCAGAAGTCGCGCACGGAGCGGGTGAAGGTCCACTCGGCGGTTTCGGGCAAACAGCGCGATGGGGCTTGAATCCAACTTTCGATGACGTATTGGTCGGGCGCGCCCTGGCACATCGCGTAAGCGTAGCCTTGCTGCATGATCTCGGTATACCAAGTGGACTCGTCGGCCAGTTCCAGCTTCTTCAGCAACGGCTCGCCGCTGGCCCAGTAGATCAGACTGAAGGGCAGCTTCTTACTGCGGCAGTATTGCTCCAGCTTCTTTACCTCTCCCCAGCAGCCGTGGTTCTGAACGATGAAGTTCGCCCAGTTCACGTCGAGCCGGTAGAAATCGAGGCCGCGCACGCCCATCTCCGCCAGCTTCTTCTGGAGCGATTCGATCCACCAGATGTGATCCGTAAGCGGGATGGAGGGATAAGTCTCAATGTCGCCGATGAGCATCTGCGGAAAATGCTTCCGCACCAGCGCGATGTAATTGGCCGTCTCCTGCACCGCGTAGTCGTCGGGCTTCTTGATGTGATGGCGGCAGCAGAGCAGCGGCTCATCCATCACGATGGCGTAGAGGTTCTGGCCGAGGCTCTGGAGGCGGTCCCAGTTCGGCTTTTCCGCATTGAAACATTTCTCGCCGGTCTGACCCCACGGTTTGACGGCCCCAACCTCCATCGCGATCTTGAGTCCCCACTTCTGCGCCTGCGCAAACCACGCGCGCAGTTCGTCGTCCTTGAAATGTCTCTTGAAGTTGAGGTCGCTGTAGAAGAGCACATCAACCCGCGAGCGCGTCTCCTTCCACTCGTCGGGCTTCTCGAAAAGCTCGCGGAAGCACCGGCCGTTGTCCTGTCCCGGCGGCGATATCCAGACTTCCGGCTTCGCCTTGGCGGCTTGAGCCAGCGCGGGCGCGGCATTCGCGCAGAGAGCCGTGACAAGGACAAATGAGTGAATGAGAGATTTCAGGCGACGGCTCATGTGGGTATCAGTCAGCAGGATTCGCAATCTGTGTTTTGGTTGGTTCATATTCCGCTCAACGCCGCCGCAGCACTTCAACGAACATCACGCCGACCTTTTGGTTGTTCGCGGCGAGATAAGCTTCGAGTTGGCCGGCGCCAGCAGGCAGGGCGATGTTTTTGAACAGAACAGTCTCGGTGCCTCCACAAACCGGCTGTTCAGCCTTCGCATCGCCAAGTTCAAAGCGCGCCGTTGCTGGCTTCTTCATTGGCTTGAAGCGGAGCGTCACGTCGTAGTTGCCCGATTCGGTCACATTCACCAGCCAGTGACCATTGAACTTCTTCTTCGCTGGGACGATGCCGCGCCAGTCTTGACGGGTAAGAACCACTGGGTTTTCGTGCGGCGTGCCCAGAGGAATCCGCAACGGCGCGTAATTGTCTGGCCGCGTGCTACCGACGTCGTCGAACCACGCGTCGTAGCGGCGCTTGAGATCGACGACGATGTCACGGTGCTCCGCCGCCACGTCGTGCAGCTCGTAGGGATCGGCAACCATGTCGAAGAGTTCGAGCTTTAAGTCACCCGTAAACGTCTCGGTGCCAAATCCGGTTCCATGCACGAGCTTCCATCGTTGCGTGCGCGCGGCGCAGTTGTGGTAACGCACCGGCACGTCGCCGCGGTGCATCTGGAAACAGAGCGTCCGGTCGGGCCAGTTGCCCGGCTCGCGTTTCCACAGCGGCATGAGGCTGCGACCATCGAGCTTCAGGCCCGCTGGCACGGGCACGCCGCAGACTTCGAGGATCGTCGGCATCAAGTCAATGTGCGCCGCGATGCGGTCCGAGCAGACGCCCGGCTGGAGCTTGCCCGGCCAATGCGCCAGCAGCGGCGACTTGATGCCCCCCTCGTATGGCGAGGTCTTGCGGTCGCGCAGGCCGGCATTGTAGCCCCAGGTCGCCTCCCCGTTGTCGGTGAGGAAGAGGACGAGCGTGTTGTCGGTAAGCTTCTCGCGATCGAGCCACGCAAAGAGCCGGCCGATGTTGTCGTCAATGTTCTCGATCATCGCATACAGCCGCGCGAGTTCGTCGGCGTTGATGTCACTACGCACCGGCTGGCCCGGCGTTTTCGGAAAACGATCCGGCGTGATGCTCTGTTGCTTGTAGTAGGCGAGCTTGTCGGGCGGCACGTCGCGATACGGGTCGTGCGGCGCGTTGGTAGGCAAATAAAGGAAGAACGGCCGGCCTTTGCGCGATTCACGCTCGGCCCAGCGAATGCCTTCGGTGAAATACACATCCGTGCAGTAGCCCTTCATCGCCACCGGCTTACCGTTGCGGAACAGAATCGGGTCGGTGTATTTCCCCTCGCCGCCGGGGGGATCGCTGTTCTGGCCAATGCCACCGCCGCGATGCACGAGTGCTTCCTCGAATCCTCGGTCCATCGCGCGCAGCGGATAGGTGTCGCCCAAGTGCCACTTGCCGAAGATGCCCGTCGCGTAGCCTGCACGATGCAGCACATCCGCCACCGTCACCTCATTCGGGTCCATCATCGCCCGCCCTAGGAATGTGTCTATCGCCTTCGTGCGGAAGTTGTAGCGGCCCGTCATCAGACTGGCGCGGGTCGGAGTGCAGGCGGGACTAACGTAGAAGTTCTGCAGGCTTACGCTACGCGACGCCATGGCGTCCAAATGCGGCGTGCGCACGATCGGGTTACCGGCAAAACCCATGTCACCGTAGCCCTGGTCATCGGTCAGCACCAAAATCACGTTCGGCTGCTTGGCCGCTGACGCGTTGAGCACAATGGCCAGCCAACAAGCCGCAAGGCAACACACTGTCATACTTGTTCTCCAAATCATTTGCGGTCTCCGACGCCTCCCCGCTTGCTCTCGGCGCCCACTTCAATGCCGGCGTCAATGAACTGGCCGCCCTTCTCCTGATGGCAGTGGGCGGCCAGCACGTTGTCGCCTTCGCGCAGAGCCGCGCGCAACGCGTCGTTCAGCGTGGTGAAGTAGTTGCCGACGAAACCGTCGAACTCCGCAACCTTTTTCCCGTTCACATAAACCTCGGCATTCTCGTCGTGATGGACGCGCAGGCCGGCCATCGCGATGGCGGCTTTCTCGACACGGAAATACCGGCGCAGCCAGATGTCGCCGGTCTTCCAAGTCGTGCCGATCACCGCGCCGGGCGTGCCTGTCGTGCCGAAGCCGCCCTTGCCGGTCTGCCACGCAGTGTCGTCGAAGCCTGCTTTGAACCATCCATCCGCCGGCTGGCTCGTCGTGAACCGCCATTCCTGTGCGGTCTGTTCGGAGGTCGGCACAAGCGCGCTCCACGTGATGCGCCGGACGCGCGGCGGCTGCGTCTCGTAGGCGGCGGGGCGGGCGTTGATCGCGTGCAGCAGCGCGGGATTGTATTTCGGCTTGCGGTCGTAGAAATACACGCCGTTCTGCTCCTGCTCGATGTCGGTGAGCTGTGTGTAGCAGAAGCCGAAGATGTTCGGGTTGTCGAGTTGCGCGTCGGTCAGGCCCTTGTAGCGCGCAAGGAAATCCTTCAGGTCGAGGCTCTCGCCGCCGTAACCCCAGCCCTTGCCGGTGTCGCGCTCGGTTTTCACCCGGATGCCGCCGTATTCGCTCACAAAATACGGCTGGCCGCGATAACGGCTGCGCGGGTCGCCGGGATAATTGTGCCACGGCTCCTGACCCGTCAGCCCGAACATCGCGTAACGCGCCGCAAACCGCTTCGGGTCGCCGGTGTAATCGTGCGAGTCGAACACGTCGGTCTCCGGCAGGAAATGCGTGTAGCCGCTGGAATCAAGCAACGGCCGCGTCGGGTCCATCGTCTGCGTCGCCGCCAGCAGCGTCTCGGTGAGCGCGATGGTTTCGTTCGTGCCGGTTTCGTTGAGCGGGCACCAGCCGATGATCGCCGGATGATTCCGGTCGCGCCGCAACGCCTCGCGCCACTCATCCACAAACGCCACCATCGCGTCAGGCCGCGCGAGGTTGATGCCCCAGCTCGGAAACTCGCCCCAGACGATGTAGCCGAGTTTGTCGGCCCAGTAGAGCAGCCGCGGCTCGAATACTTTTTGGTGCAGCCGCGCGCCGTTGAAGCCTGCGGCCATGGACATCTCGATATCCCGCCGCAGCGCCTCGTCGCTCGTCGCCGTGTAGATGCCGTCGGGATAAAACCCCTGGTCGAGGATGAGCCGCTGAAACACCGGCTTGTCGTTGATGAGAAACCGGTTCTCCTCGATGGTGATCTTGCGCAGGCCGAAGTAGCTGCGCACCGAGTCAATCACCTCGCCGCCTCGCAGCGTCTCGATGGTGAGATCGTAGAGGAACGGCTTGCCGGGATGCCACGCCACAACCTTACTGAGCTTCAGCACCGCCAGCGTGTTCCGCCACGCCGCCGGCACCGTCTCCTCGCCCACCTTCTTGCCGTCGGCAAACGCGCGCAGCCGGACGCTCACGCCTTTCATCGCTCCGTCCATGTTGCCTTGGAACATGACGCGCCCGCCATCGAGATCGGGCACCAGCGCAAACTCCCGCAAATACGTCGCGCCCGCCACTTCGAGCCAGACCGTCTGCCAGATGCCCGTCGTGCGCGTGTAAACACAACCCTGGCTGACGCTGTGCGTCTGCTTGCCGGCGGGCTGCAAGCCGGAGCGAATCTCATCAATCGCGTGAACCACCAACTCGTTGTCGCCGTCGCGGACGGTGTCGGTAATCTCCAGCGCAAACGGCACGTAACCACCGCGGTGCTCGCCGACGAACTGGCCGTTGAGCCAGACGCGCGCGCGATAATCCACTGCGCCGAAGTTCAGCAGCAGCCGCTGACCGCGCATCGCCGCCGGCACTTGGAACGCGCGCCGATACCAGACGTGCGGCATGTAGTTGGTCGCCATCGCCAGCCCGGAAAGCTGGCTCTCCGGACAGAAAGGCACGATGATTTTAAGCGCGAAATCGTGGCCGGAGATCAGCCCGCGTGTTTCGCCGTCGCCCTTCCCGTCCACCGCGAACTGCCACTCGCCGTTGAGGTTCAGCCACGAATCGCGCTGGAAGTCCGGCCGCGGATGTTCCGGTCGCGGCACGTCGGCGCCCGCGCCCGCCGAGAACAGCAGCGCAACGACAAGCAGCATGAGGGTTCTGGATATTGTATTCATGTTCTTCTGATGGTCATTTGAAACTCAGCACCACCAAAGCCGCCTCTTTGGAAGGCAACGTCAGCGTATCGCCGACGATCCGCTTCCCGTTGACGCTCGCGCTTTCAATCTCGCGGCCGAAGTGTTCGAGATGCACCACCAGCTTCGAAGCCGGCTCGCGCCGCGGTGGCGTGATATCCAGCGTCGCAGTCCGGCCATCGTCGCTCACGCGCAACGCGAGGCTCACTGGACCGAAAATTGTTGGAATGTTTTTGAGGCGGTTCTTCGCGCCCGGTTTCACCCAGGCGCGCGGCATGCCTTCGAGCAGGTGAAGCTCGTCGCCGCGCTCCAGCACCATCAAGTGACACGCGAGCCGGATAAACTCGGCGCTGGCCCAGTTGTGCGGCATGTCGCTGACGTAGCCCGGCTTCTCGCCGACGGGTCGCTGCTCCTCACGCCAGCAAAGCAACGGGCTGGCGTGGTTGCCGAACGCGTAGAGCGTGGCGGCGGCTTTGCGGCCGTGGCCGAGCCAGAGCCAAGCGTGACCGTAGAACGAGCCGAAGTAGTTCCAGAGTCCCTCGCTGAGCCAGCCGGTGTCGAACACCAGCCCCTCGCGCTCGTTCGCGGCAAGCATGGCCATGTTGCCACGGACGAGTTCGTCGCCAGGTTCAAAAACACCGCCGGGATGTAGCGCGTGCAGGAAGCCCCACTGCGCCTTCTGCGGGAGCAACTCGGCGGGCGCTTTCATCACGATCGGCAGGCAGCGGTTCCCGTGGCCATCGAAGCGCATGTCGCGCGCAGCAGCGCGGCGGAACGTCGCCATGTAGTCGTTGTATTCCTTTTGCCACGAGGCAGCCTGCTCGTTCTTGCCGAGCCACTCGGCGGCCTGAACGGCGGCTCGCAGGCCGATCATCGTCCAGTAGATGTTGGTGTATTCGTGCGCCGGCCCGCTTAAGCCGCCGTCGCTGAAACCCTCCGGCATCAAGCCCGCGCCCGGCGAGTTCGGGTCCACCGAGGCTTGCTTGCGCAGGCTGCGGATATACTCGAAGCCGCGCTCAAGCTTTGGCCACATCGCGGCGAGCCACGCCTTGTCACCGGTGAGCCGCGCGTGATGCGTGACCGCCCACAGCACGATGCCTGTCTCTTTCCAGTGACCATTGATGAGCATGAAGCCGCCGTCGGGTTTCTGGAAGCTCATCAGGTAATCAATCCCGCGCCGCGCTTCGTCCGCGCGTCCCAGGAGCGTGGCGGCTTCGAGGATGAACGAGCCGTCCACGACCCACAGCCCGCGATAAGTCGTCGGGCCAACTTGAAACGCTGGCAGGCCATCCTTGATTTCACGCGCTTGGTAGATGTTGCGGACGCACGAGTCCAGCAGCCCCTGCGCGGCAGGATCGGCTACTTCGACGCGACCGTAAGGCAAGTTGACCTTTTCCCAGAAGGCAACAGCTCGTTTCAACTCCGCCTTCGCATCGAGCGGACCGGCGGCGCTCTTGGCTGCTGCGCCCTGCGGCACCACAACGAGCAACTCCGTCTCACGGCCAGGATCGAGTTGGCCCAGGTCCCACGTGAGCGTCAGCGACCGGGGCGCGGCGGGTGGATGATCGGCGTCCACGACGGCGAGTGCCGCGCTGCCGACTTCGCCAGCGAGAATCTTCGTGCGATCAAGCGCGTTGCCCGCCGGGAAGATCCAGAGGCAACTCAGAATCGTGCTGGCGTCCTGCGCGCCCGGCGGCGATTTGACAGCGATGCTGAGCTTGCCGTCGCCGTCGGTGTCTTGTGCGGGAAACTCAAGCACAACCGGCGTGTTGCGGCCGAACTCCTTCACGAGGTCGAGGCTGCGGACGGTCTTGCCTTCGATCTGGATTTCGAGCGGGCGCTTTCCCGGCTCCGGATGCCAGCCTTCAATGAAGCCGAGCGCGACGACGTATTTGCGTCCTTTCTCGGCCGCGAATTCAAACGCCAGCGGCGACCTGTGACCCACCAACACGTGGCGGAAGCTCGTCGCGCACGGCGTGTTCGGCTTCGCCCAATTCCGCGTCACGCTCACCGGATGCTTGGAGCAGACGGCCGATTGAATCTGCTCGGCCTGCGCCGGCATGCACGGGCGTGAGAACCAACAGAACGTCTGCCCAGCATCGGTCACGAGCCGCGTGCGCGACTCGTCGAGTTTCAACGAAACAACCGCGCCGGCTTCCAGACGCAGTTTCGCAGCCGCGGGAACCTGACCGGTGTTCGCGACGGTGAGCCGCAGAAAGTCGCGGCGCTTCGCGCTCCACTCGTCCACCGACCTACCTTTCGGCGCGTTGGCCCACGCCACCTGCCGCAGTTCGAGCGTTCCTTGTTTGTGGCGCGTCGTCACCACCGGCACCCGCGCGCTCTGAAGCTGCTGGCACTTTGCGGTCGCCTCGCCCTCCACATCCAGCGCCGCCAACAGCCGCGTCCCGAACCGCCCGCCGCCGAGCGTGTAGTTCGCCGGCCCTGACCTGCCGTAATCGTAGTAAAGCCCGCCGTCGCAACCGATGATGGTCTTGAACGGATCGTCTGGCAACCCGATGCACGTCTGCCAGCGCTCCGGCTGATAACGGAAATCGAGCACCTCCGGCTCCTGCTTGGCGGCGGCATTTTCAACCGGATGGCTTTTCAGGACGAGTGTGGTTTCCGCAGCAGACGAGCACGCACAGAAGGCAATGAAGGCAAGCAAGGGGACTGTTTGGTCTGTCTTCATGCAGCGGTTCTTACACCGCGCCGCGATAAACCGCGATGACGTTTTCCGGTGGCACATCGGGCTGGAAGAGATGCGCCGGGCCGAGGATGTAGCCGCCGCCTTTGCCGAGCACTTCGCAGTAGCGCCGAGCCTCCGCCTCGACCTCGGCGGGCGTGGCTTTCGGCAGAAGGTTCTGCATGTCAATGCCGCCGTGGAAACTCAGCCGCTCGCCAAACTCGCGCTTGAGACTCTCCGGCTGCATCTCCGGGCATGTCGGCTGGATCGGATCGAGCACGTCCACTCCGCATTCGATCAACTCCGGGATGAATGGCTGGATTGTGCCGCAACTATGATAGAGCGCGCGTCCGCCAAGACGGTGAATCAAGCCCGTCATTTCCTTCAGATACGGCGCGATGAACTCGCGGAACATCGCTGCCGAGATGAGCGGGCCGCGTTGCGTGCCGAGGTCGCTGATGACGAGATAGAGATCAATCCGCCCGTTCGTGATCTCCGCCACGCGCGTGTAGTCCTCCAGATAGAAGTCGGTGAATTTGCGGCTCAGGAAATGCGCCCACTCCGGCTGCTCCGCCATGTCCATGAACATACCCTCCCAACCGCGCACCAGCGCCGGCCGCTGCCAAATGTCGGCGAAACCGTAGAGCAGCGCGTGGTTCTCGTAGCGCACGCATTGAGCCTTGAGTTGCGAGCGGTCCAAGCAATCCGGCTTCGGCCACGGGAACGCTTCCAACTCCGCAAAGCTGTTCGCGCCCGCCAACGCGCCCTTGGCATCCTCGCGCATCGGTCCCCAAGGCGTCTGATTATAGACGTAGCGCTCGCCCCAGAAGTTCTCGAACAAGCCACCGCCAACTTCGCGCTCCGGTGGCGTGGGCGCTTCCAGATGCCGCACGTCCACGCCGAGCATGTCGAGTAGCCGATCTTTGTCGGAATGGCCGACGTGCGCAAACAACCGATTCATCGCCGGAGGCTCCGCCCAGAAATCGCGCGGCGTGCGGTCCGGTTGCTTGTGCCGCAACGTTGTAAGAACTCGTTCTCGTGAAGTCATGACGTCTCGCAATTCAGTAATCTCATCCTGCCGCCAAATTAGCCATCACACAATATTCGTCTTGGTCGCACACGACACGGTTTATGCGGAATCCGACAGCGCGTCCAGCCTTTGCCTTCATAATCTTCTTTCTCTCGGAAAGAATCCGGTTAGAATCCGCCGCACGCGCTACTGGCACCCAACACACTTATGAAGGAGAACACGATGAACGAGAACAAAGTCAGTCGCCGGCACATGCTCGGCGTTTTGGCGGCAGCGCCCGCCGTCGTCGCCGCATCCGCCGCCTTGGCCGCGACGGGGCACAAATCTTCCCGCGGCAAAGTCCTTATGCCCATCGGCGACGCCACGGAAATGATGGACACCCTCTACCCGTTTTTCCGCATCCCCGAGGACGGCTTTCAACTCGTTGTCGCCGGCCCCGACGCGCGCCTGTATCACGGCGTGATGCACGAGGTGCCGCCCGACGCCTCCATCCCTTGGGACATCACGCGCGAGCAGCCGTCCTACCACATCAAGGCAGACATCGCGTTCCGCGACGTGAAGCCGGAGGAATACGTCGCGATCTTCGTCTCTGGCGGACGCGCGCCCGAGTATTTGCGCTATGACAAAGACTTGATCCGCATTACGCGGCACTTCGGTGAAGCAAAAAAGCCAATCGGATTCACGTGCCACGGCGTCGAGATCGTCAGCGCCGCCGGCGTGATCCGTGGGCGCAAGGTCACGACTGTCGCAAAGTGCGCGCTCGACGCCGAACAAGGCGGCGCGAAATACGTGAACCAGCCCGTGGTGAAAGACGGCAACATCATCAGTTGCGGCACGTGGCACGACTACGCGCCGTTCTTCGCCGAGTTCATGAAGATGCTCAAGGACCTTTGAGCCGGAGCCGCTGAAAGAGGCGGGCATTACTTTGTCGGCGCGGCACAGAAACCGCGCGGCATGCGGTTCGGTTATTCGTGCCGCAAGGCAGCTAACACACTCCCTCTTGAAGTCATGGTCGTAATGCGCCAAAGCCGTCCACAAGCTTTCGATAGCCATTCCGTAGAATGGCAACGTCAGATTCCACCGCCAGCCAATCAAAGTCTTGCTTCCGCAGCGATGGCAGATCAGCAGCATCCCGTATGAGAATGCCGCATAACTTGCCAGCGTCCGCCGCCGCGACGGCGACTTGCTTCAAACACGCCGCGTAATCGCGCTTCGCCAGCTTCGGCCGCGCCTTCAGGTCGAACCTCAAATCGGACGGGCCGACGAAGAGAACGTCCACGCCATCCATCTGCGCAATCTCGCGAGCGTTCTCGACAGCCTCGATGGTTTCGATCTGCGCCATGATGAGCTGCGCGGGCAACTGGCCTTCCGCTGGTGGGCGAAGTCCATAGCCGTAGGCGCGCACCGTCCGCAAGAAACCGCGCCGCCCGCGCGGTGGATAGTGCGCCGCTTGGACACACGCCTCGGCTTCGGCGACTGTCGAGACGTGGGGAATCATCACGTCGGCGGCGCCCCAGTCGAGCACGCGCGCGATGAGGTCGGGATGCGGCGCGCCGACGCAGACGATGGCCGCCGCGCCGGAACCGCGTATGGCCTGGAGTTGCGGCAACAGCGCGGCCTCGGCGCCGCAGCCGTGTTCGAGATCGAACACGACCCAGTCGAAGCCGCTGTCGGCGGCGAGTTCAGCGATCACCGGCGAGCCGATGCACAACCACCGTCAGCGTGAAACCCATGACGAGCATGACGAGCGACAGCGCGCAGACGACCCATTGGCCGCGAAACCAAAGAAACGTCGGCGGCAACAGCAGCGCGACGGCCGAGACGCCAATGAACCAGAGAAGATAGAGGTCGGTGAACCAAGAGCGACGATGTTTCATATCACCTTGCGCCCACGGTGTCGGTGGTCCCGGCAAATCCCGGCCCGCCGGCAGCAACGTAGCCGTGGCTCGCACCGTTCATGTCGGGCGTGACCCAAAACGAGTAGAGTGAGCCGTTCGTCAGCGTGAAACGCAGTTTGACGTTCTTCCCGCTCGCTCGCGCGAGGCTCTCGACACCGCGCCACGTCACGCGCTGCCGCGTGCTGTCGCAGCGGAGCGGGACGCTGTTCTTCGCCGTGAACGGCCCGTAGTTCTTGCCGTCGAGCGTCAGCACTTCCACGCGCAACTCGCCGCGCGGCGCGTCGAGGTTCACGAAGAGATGCTCGCCGCTGAACTTGATCGGACGCGTCGTCAGCGTCGCGGGCTTTTCGCCGGCGTCCATCGAGGCGAAGCCGTCGCGGCGCAGCGTCGCCAAGCCGATGCTCGCGCCGGAATACATGCCGCGCTTGCCGCTCGGCGCGATGCCGGAAGTGCCCGTGTAAGAGAACACAAGTTGGTCATCGAGCACAACAAACACTCCCGCCGTGCTGTGCAAGTAGGCGCGATCCCATACGCCCTCCGTGCGCGAGCCAACAATAAAGCCGCGCCGGTCGGGCCGGTGCCAGTGGAAGCCATCGCGGCTGAAACCGAGTTCGAGGTCAATCAGCTTGGGGAACTTGCCCTTGCCGCAGACTTCGTTTTTTGGGCCGCGGTGGATGTAGTGCATGCCGACCATAAGGCTCTCGTAGGCCACGGCGTTGAGGCTGTAGAGCTGCGGTGTGTCACCCGCGCCGGGATAACGGCCCTGCGGCTCCGGCGCGTCGAGGCGGTCGGCGTTGGTCCAATAGACGGCTTTGGACCAGTCCGCTCCTTTCATGAAATCATTGCTCTCGTGATAATAGCGACTGCGACCGCGCGCAGTGCCCTGCTTGATGCTGAAGCACCATTTCTGGCGGAACGGGTTGAAGAAGAACGAGCAGTAATCATCCGCCGCCATGTCTGTCGGCACGGCGTCGGACCACGTGCGTCCGTCGCTGACTTGTAGCGAGTGGTTGAAGCCGGGCGGACGCTGCTCCTTGGGCACGTGCATCCAGCACGTGAGGAACTTGATGCGTTCGGCGGGATTCTTGGCGTTGAGGTCGAACCAGAAGCAGTTGTCGGAGCCGCCGGTGGTCAGTTTGGGGCCGGTCCAGAGCAACCCTTCGCCCAACAACGGGCCATGACGAGTCCAGTGCTTCAGGTCGGTGCTGGTGGCCAGCGACAACGGTCCGCGCCAACCAGCGACGTAGAACATCTTGAAGCGTTTCTCCGCCGGATCCCAAAACACGCCGCCTTGGCCGAGGAATGTCGTCGCCTCCTCGCCGCGCTCGCCTTCCTTCGACGCGCTGAGTTCGCGCTTTGTTTCTGCTTTGAAAACCGGGTTGCCCGCGAACTTCTTCGCCTGGTGAAACGTCCGCTTCACGTCGGTCTTCTCGATGAGGAAGTCGTCCACGAACAACTGCCGGCCGACATCAATCGGGATTGATGCCTTCGATCGCCGGTGCAGATACGGCACCGGCATCGGGTCGGTGGAAGTGGGGTCGAGGTGCCGCGGCGGCCACTCGTAGGGAAGCTCGATGCCGTTGTAGAGGATGGGCTTCGGGCCGGTCGCTTTGTTGGCAAGCATCAGGAGCTTCGCGTCTTTGGAAACGATTTTTCCGGCGAGCACGTCCTCCTCGCGGAACTTCGCCAGCAGAATCTCCGCGTCAGTGTGGCGGTTCCAGTCGTAGAGGATGTGGATAAGGCCGTCCGGCGCTTGGAAGCCGTCGGGATACGAGACGGACGAGCGTTCGTCGAGGAGCAGGCCACCTTTCCATGTCTTGCCCTCGTCGTCGGAAAGATACGCCGACATGTGCGACCGCTTCGCGAGCCGCTCGGTGGGCGGGCCGTTTTTCACGAGCAACATTTTCCCCGAGGCGAGACGCCGCAGGAAGAAACGCGTGTTGACGTTTTGCACCGTCGCGGCGGGCTTCGGCTCGCTCCACGTCGCGCCGTTGTCGGTCGAGAAACATTCGTGCGGGTTTCCCCCTGTGCGCGCCAGCATCCACAGCCGGCCGCCGCGCAACTCGACCATCATGTGCTCATCAAAGTTCCAGTCGGGAAACTTCACGCTGCCGCGCGGCTTCCACGACTTGCCTTGGTCGGTCGAGACAAACACCCACGCCGTCTTGTCCGCCCATTTCGAAACCGGCAGCAGCCAGTCGCCGTTCTTGAGGATGGTGGGTTTGTTGAGCGTGCAGCCCTCGTCGGAGAAGCACACCGGCTTCGACCAGACCGGCGCAGCCGCGTCGGGGTTGTCGCAGCGGATGAACCAATCGGCCCTCGGCCCCTGAACACCGACGACCGCTTGATCGAAGAACAACCAGAGGCGGCCCAGCGGATCGGTCCAGAGATTGCCGACGAGCGCGCTGCGCTGCCGCTTGCCGGAAGGATCGAGCGCGCCGACCACCAGACGCGGCTTTGACCAACTGGCGCCGCCGTTATCGCTCGTGGCTAGGATGAAGTAGCCGTCCGCTTTGTCGCCCGTGCCCGTCCAGCAGCCCCAGATGCGGCCCTTCCGTGTGCGATCCATGCCGATGATCATCGCGCCCGGCCGCGCGTCGTCCTGAAACTCCGGCCCCGGCTCCGTGATGATGACCGGCGGCTCGGTGCGGGCATCAACCGGCGCTTGCGGATCGAAAATCTTCGCCTCCGCGCCGCTACCTTGGATGAGCAACACCATCTTATCGAAGCTCAGCCGCTCGCCGCGCTTCGCGTCCTTGCGGTAGAGGCTGACGCGGTTGATCTCGCCGGGGAAAAGCTGCATCTCAGGCACGGCGACCTTCGTGAAGCCTGCCTCTTGCAGCGCAGCCTCCTGACTCGCGGCCTTCGGGCGAATCGTCGGCGTGAGCGCGTAGAGCGTGCCGGGCTTGGTGACGACCGCTTCGGGCTTCTCGATGCTCGTGCGCAGGAACGGCAGGCCGCGAACGACGTCAGGCATCTCCTGAATCACATACTGGCGGTCGGTGAAAAGCTTCACGCCCTTCTTCATCACCGCCGGCTCCTCCGGCGGCGGAGGCGGCAGCGGCTTGCGCTTCTTGCCCGCCTGCGACGGGAACGCGCCCACGTCCTCCAGCTTGCCGAACATGATGCGATCAGTGCTGCCCTTGTGGCCCTGCGTGACGGTCAGCCAAATCGCGCCTTTGTGCTCGTGGAAGGTCGGGTATTGGAAGGAGTCCGGCGACTCGAAGCGGTATTTCCGCTGCCACTTCTTGCCGTCGCGCGAGATGTCCACGTTGAACACACTGCGGCCGACACTGTGGATGTATGTGCGCTCCTGCCAACCGAGATAATAGACGCCGCCGAACTTGTCGAACGTCGGCTTTGAGTTCGCTCCGTTCGGGACGATGGGCAACTCCTTGCCAACACTCCACGTCTTGCCGTCCTTGCTGGTGGTGAAGTGATAATTCCCGCCGTCGTTACGGCAGATTGCCATCCAGGTGCCGTCGGGCAGGCGGTTCACAGCCGACTCGCTGAGTTGCTGCGACTGCGGCTCGTTGTAGTGGCCGACGATCTCAAACGTCACCAGATCGTCGTGCAGCAGCGCGAGAGCGTTTTGCTTGCCGGGGAAGTTGTTGATCGCCACATACCGTTTCCCATCGAACTCTTTGAACGAATCGAAGATGTAGAGGCCGTGGTTCACCGGCGGCTTAGTGAAGCCCTGCGCCGCCGCGTCGGCGTGGAAGTGACGCGGCTCCATGTCGAACACACCGGCAGCAGTCTTGAGCCTCGTTTTGTGGATGCGACTCTCGAAGCTCATCGTGCGCAAATCAAAGTCGCGATACCAGGTGAGCGCCTGTTCCTTCGCCGGCTGACTGGCAAAGTAGCAGCG
>JAPLTX010000020.1 GCA_026397915.1 Verrucomicrobiota bacterium | reverse complement strand
GCAGCCGGTCTTCGACTACGCCACGAATACCGGCATCCCGATCTACCCCGTGCGTGGCAACCATGACAACGCTCAGAGCCAGGACGCGCCCATTCCCGACTTGAAGGAAGCCTATTACACCGCGTTCAGCCCCTACGTGCCAGCCAACGGGCCGAACACCGTTTCGTCCGGCAACCAAATGGGTTTCAGCTATTCCTTCACCCACAACAACGCCACCTTCGTCGTCGCCGACCAGTATTTTTATTACAACCAGACACCGGGCATGAACGGGTATCACGATCTGGATCAGGCATGGGTCACCCAGCAGTTCCAGGAATCAAGCTCGCCCTACAAAATCCTCATGGCCCATGAGCCGTTCTTCATGACAGTGGGTTATAAGGACGAAGAGCATTTCTTCGGCGATAATGCCGCCGGGTTTTCGACGCGGTCCAATTTTTGGAACGCGCTGGGCGCCAACGGCGCTCAACTCTATGTGACCGGTCACATTCACAACGAAAGCGTCGCCAGCACCACCAATGATTACGGGAACACGATCATTCAATTGATGGAGGGCGGCGGCGGAGCGTCTTTGGTTCCGGTCATTGACAAGCATGATCCGGGAGTTGACGTGCTGCACACCAATGACCTCTTCGGCTTCGCGCTGGCCACCGTGAGCGACACCAACATGACGATCCAATACTATTCGCTCCACACGAACGATAACAGTTGGACCGTGGCCGACTACGTCACCCGGATTTCAGCAAATCAAACTGCTGTTCCCGAAGCTTCCTCTGCCGTTCTGCTTGCGCCGGCCTTGGCGGCACTGATGGCCGGTCGTTTCCGGAAACGGCGCAGGAACTGACCTTCGATCCGGGCTTGTCGGGCAGGCCGGCCTCTCTCAAGCCAGCGGCTCAGTGGCAATGCTCTTCAACAACGCTGCGGAGAGGACATCGAGCCATCCGTGCCCTGCGACAGGATGGTCGGCGGCCACCTCTACACGATCCTGCGTCTCGCCCTGCGGCGAACCAAGCCCAACATCCCCGCCGCGAGCAAGAGGACGCTGGAAGGCTCCGGAACGGCCGAGATGGTGGTGGTATAGGAGGCTTTCGACCAACTATCGCCGGCCCTGTTGAGCAGGTAGTAATCAATGGTCATCTTCTCGGCACCCACAGTGGCCAGCGCGAAGCCGTAATGGGTGGTGTTGCTGTAGAGAATGCTCATGCCTGCTTCGGCGACAGGCGCGTTGGTGTCAGGCTCCGCGCCGCCATTGCCAGAGAGCAACTGATAGATCCCGTTTCCGGCGTCGTCGAGCGCAAGGCTCACGCTCAGGTTGTGGGTGTGGCCGCAGATGTAGAGACTGCTGCCGTTGGTGCCGAGCGAATCCCAGAACTCGGCGCGATTCGCCATGCCGGTGGTGTTGGTGCCGTAGAAATGGTCAATGTAGACCGGTTCGTGGGCCATGACGATTTTGTAGGGTGTATCGGCCTGCTGCAGTTGCTGGTTCAGCCACGTCTGATCAATGCTGTGGTAGCCCCCGTTCGTCGAGACGGGGTAGAAATACTGGTCAACCACCATGAAGGTCGCGTTGTTGTGGGCAAACGAATAGGTGTAACCGCGCTGGTCGTCGAAGACGCTGTTGTTTGGCCCGTTGGTGGGCATGTGGCTGCCGAGCGCATCGTAATAGGCCTGCTTCAAGTCCAACAGAGGGGGGCCTTCGTCGGCGTGGTTCTCGTGGTTGCCGCGGACGGTGTAAACCGGGATGTTCAACGCATAAACGGGATTCATCGCGGTTTTCCAGTTATCGAACTGCTGCGCGTAAGTCAGCGAGGTCAGCCCGTTGGTGGCGTTTCCGTTGACTTGGTCGCCGCTGACCAGCACCAGCTCCGGATGCATTTCGGCAATCTTCGCCGAGATGTTGGTCAGGTAATCACTGATCCCCGTGGTCGTATCGTGGTAGCCTCGCGTGTCGCCCATGATGACAAAGGACCAATCCGCGCGCGCCCCCGGCGCGAGTGCGCCAACGAGAAGGATGGCGGAGAGGAATTTTGATTTCAGTCCGGCAGAGGTGCGGCGCGGGGGGGTGCTCTGGGCAGAATCTTCCGCGTTCCGTTCGAACCTCGCCCTCGGTGATTTCAACATCTCGGCTTGCATGGCTTGATCGAACCTCGTTGGCATCGTAGCAACGCCCTCTGCGAACACAAGCACTGAATTCCCCGATGCGAATCTCATTCATAAACCGTCAGGGTTGCTTCCTGATTCTTGATGGCTTCATTGCCGGCCATCGGCTGGTCACGAAGATTGTGCTGCGCGAGGCGTGTTGAACGTGCGCGCAGTGCATTTCGAGGTGGAGGCTTTACATTCCGGCCGGTCTTGTCCAAACTCGCGCTGTGTTGAGTGTGGGAGTAGCATGAGAACACTGCGGCACGTAGCGATTGGAGCAACGCTGGCTTGCGCTCTGAGCAGCGAGGGCACTGACTATGCCGGGTGGACGGTTGGCCGCAACGCGGACGGCTACGGCACCATCCTGCGGACGACCGACAACGGCGTGACGTGGACGCGCCAAGGGTTTGGGCAAATCGCTGACGCGGCCATGTCCGGCGTGTTCGCCGTGGACCCGTTTACGGCATGGGTGGTCGGCTATGCCGCCGGAGGCTACGGCACCATTTATCATACAACCGACGGCGGCCTGACGTGGGACCGGAAGGGGTCGGCGGCCCAAGTGCCCGATACCTCGTTGCTGAAGGTCGCCACCTTCGGGGACAACAACGTCTGGACTGTGGGCAACGGCACAATTCTGCACAGCGGCGACGGCGGCGCCACGTGGGCGAACCAGATTCCCGCCGGCTATGAAAGCATTACTCTCCAAGGTGTCTATACGCCTGACGGCATCAACGTGTGGGCGACTGGAGAGCCTTTGGGCGGTTACGCGACGATTCTAAAGAGCAGCAACGGCGGTCTGAGTTGGACACGGCAGAGTGGGGGCGACGTTGCTAACGCGAACCACCTCCTCGGCATCTCAGCGACTGACGCAAACACAGCTTGGGCCGTGGGAGGGAAGCCCAACGAGAACGGCTACATCGCGCTGCGCACCACCGACGGAGGCACAACGTGGGACCAACAGCCGGGGGTTGTGGGAATCCAGGACGCCAACGAAGTTTTCGCTGTGAACAGCTCCGTGGTCTGGCTGGCGTGCGACGGCACCGTTTATTGGTCCACTGACGCAGGAGCGAACTGGGGCAGCAAGTCCATTGGACCTTTCACGCTGGGCATCAATGCGGTGAGTTCCGAGCAAGCATGGGCCGTGGTTGGCGGTGTGAAGGGGGAGATCTGGCACACGTCCGACAGCGGTGCCACGTGGCAAGAGCAGGGTATTGCGGGCACGACGCTGGCCAGCTTGGAAACCGTTTCATTTGCACGCGAGGCGGTGCCGGAGCCTTCAAGCGTGGCGCTGCTGGTCCTCGGCTCAGCCGCGATGTTGGGTCGGAGTCGCCGGCGTTCATGTGGATGTTTGCAAATCAGGTCTCATCCATGAACACGAAACTGATTCCGAGATGGGTCGTGTGGGTGTCCGCATCACTGCTGTGTGCGCCGGCGCTCCATGCCGATTGGTCCTTCGCTATGCTGGGTGACACCCGGGATGACCGCTTCACAACCACCACGGGAGTCAGTCCGTATTTGAATACCATTGCGCAGAAAATCGCCACGTTGAATCCCGAACTGGTGCTGGTGGGCGGCGATTTGGTCAATGGCAATGACGTGCCATCGGGTTCGCCCCTTGAGAACTATTCCCTTCAATTCACCAACTGGATGTCGGCCATGCAGCCGGTCTTCAACTATACCGCAGGCACAGGCATCCCGATCTACCCCGTGCGCGGCAACCATGAGAACTGTGACCACGAGGGGCCGACCGTTCACGAATTGAAGAAAGCTTATTACGACGCGTTCAAAGCCTACGTGCCGCTCAACGGGCCAAACTACGGTTCAACCAACGATCAGGTGGGTTTCAGCTACTCCTTCACCACCAACAACGTCACCTTCGCCGTCGCCGACCAGTATTTCTATTACGATTCGACGCCGGGTTCGGAGGGATATCGCGAACTGGACCGGTCATGGGTCACCCAGCAATTTCAGCAGACAAACACGCCCTTCAAGGTCTTCATGGCCCACGAGCCTATCTTCAACACGGAGCATAGCGACCCGGGCGGTTTCTTCGGCACCAATGCCGCCGGGCTGCAAATCCGGGAGGATTTCTGGAACGCGCTCGGCACCAACGGCGTGCAGCTTTATCTGACCGGCCACCTTCACAACGAGACCGTCGCCAGCACCACCAATGATTACGGGGACACGATCATTCAGTTGATGGCGGGCAACGGTGGAGCGCCAATAGACCCGGTCGGCAGCCAGCATGAGCCGGGAGTTGAAATGCTCTACACCAACGCCCTCTACGGTTTCTCGCTGGCAACGGTGCAGGCCGACGCCATGACGATCCAATACTATTCGCTCAACACAAACGATAACAGTTGGACAGTGGCCGACTACGTCACCCGGATTTCAGCGAATCAGACTGCTGTTCCCGAAGCTTCATCTGCCGTTCTGTTGGCACCGGCCATGATGGTATTGATGACCGTTTGTTTCCGGAAACGGCGCAGGAACTGATCTTCGATCCGGGCTTGTCGTCCTGACTGCGCCCTGTTCGCCGCTGACGACTGATGGCTAACAACTGACCTCTGATCTCTGTCTTCTGACTTCTGATCTCTGACATCCTCGCCGCCCGCAGCTTGAGTTCTCCCGCCGCTTCCGTTGATAGCGCGTAAGTCGAGGACTTCATCCATCGTTGGTCTTTTGGGAACGCCTCGCGCGGCTGGTGGTGTTCCTCGCTGCGGCCGGTGGGTGGTTGATGCTGAGTTGATTGAGGCCAGCAGTGCCGACGCCAAGCAATTACGCGGGTATGAATACCGCTGAGCGACCGGCGTCAAAGGCTGGCAGAAAGAAAGAGCGAGAAAATGAGATTGAGTTCTGCTAATGTTCTTCGTAACGACCGAACGCGAGTTGTCCGAGTGGAGTGAAAGCCTATGAAACAAACAACCCTTTTCACTTCGGCGCTGATGGTGCTCGTCAGCGCGGCCCTCCAAGCGCCGGCTCAATGGGCCGTGCCGCCTCCCGCCCCCGCTGTCGAGTTGCGGTCCGGCGCGGAGCTGGACCAACTGCTCGCGCCCATCGCGCTTTATCCCGATCCGTTGATCGCGCAAATCCTGCCCGCCGCCACTCAACCCGGGGAAATCGTCCTCGCGGCCCGCTACGTGTTCGGCGGTGGTGACATGAACGAGATTGATCTGCAGCCGTGGAGCTTGAGCGTAAAGGCTGTGGCTCGTTATCCCGAGGTGTTGAAGATGATGGATCAGCGGCTTGATTGGACCGCCCAATTGGGCCAGGCATTTCTTTTCCAGCAGGCGGACGTGATGGACGCGGTCCAGCGGCTGCGCGTCCAGGCCCAGATGCTCGGCAACCTGCGCACCACGCCGCAGCAGTGCGTCGTCGCCAACGACGGGTTCATCGAAATCCTGCCCGTCAGCCCGGAGATGATCTACGTGCCAATGTATCAGCCCGACTACGTCTTCATGCGGCCCGGTTTCTTCCTCTCGTTCGGCACCGGCTTCTCCATCGGCTTCTGGCTGAACCACGATTGCGACTGGCAGCACCGCAACATTTTCACCTGGCATCGCGACAGCTTCCGCCCGAACGATTGGTGGCGTCGGTCGCCCCGCGAGCGTCACGTGCCCGGGGCCGTCAACAACCGCATCAACGTCGCGAACCGGAGCGTCTCCGTTTGGCGTCCGCACTCCCGCACTCCCATCACAACAATCAACCGCGCCGACCGCGGCTGGGAGACCCGTGATGGCCGCCCGGCGTCGGTCGTCAGAGCACAACCAGCGACCAGGCCATCGGAATCGCGCGACACAAGGCGCGCTACCCCGGAGCTGCGCCGCGACACCAGCCCCGCGATCCAACGTCCCGCGCCGACTACCACGGTTCAGCCCGTGGTCAGGCCATCGGAACCGCGTGAGACAAGGCGCGTCACTTCGGAGCCGCGCCGCGAAACCAGTCCCGTGATTCAGCGTCCCGCGCCAGTCGTTAAAGCTCAGCCGGTGGTCAGGCCATCGGAGCCGCGCCGCGAAACCGCTCCCGTGATTCAACGCACCTCCCCTGCCCCAAGCGTCCGCTCCTATAGCGGCGCGTATGCTGGCGGCGAATCCGCGCGCGATGCGCGCGCAGCCAGCAACCGCGGGCAGCAGAGCCGCGAGGCGATCAGCCGGCCGGCACCGCCTACGCGATCGGCTCCATCGGCCCCGCCCTCCACATCGTCTCGCGGAAGAGATGACTCCGACCGGCGCAAACGTTGATCGCATCGTTGGAACTGATTTCACATCGAGAAAGAACATTTATGAAACCTCGCAATTCTTCATTCAATCAGATGCTCGGCACGGCAATAGCAGTCTTTGCCTTGACGAGTCTTGTCCAGGTGCTCCCGACGCGCGCGCTGGCCGCCGGTGAACAGCGGTTCGCCTCCGCGGAGGAGGCGATGAACGCGGTGGTGACCGCCGCCAAGGCCAAGGACACCAACACGCTCCACTCCATCTTCGGACCGGAGAGGCGCGGTCTGGCCTCGGCCGATGCCGTGCAAGCGGCCGACGCTTTCGATAAGTTCGTGAATCGCCTCACGGAGAAAGTCGAACTCGTCCGCGTGTCCGATTCCAAGGTGACGATTCAACTCGGCGCGGACGGCTGGCCGTTTCCCATCCCGTTGGTGAAGGAAGACGGGCGCTGGTTCTTCGACACGGCGGCCGGCCGGGAGGAAATTCTCAACCGCCGCATCGGCATGAACGAGCTTGGCGCAATCCGCGTCTGCCGCGCCTATGTGGACGCCCAGCGCGAATACGCCAGCGAAGACCGCGACGACGACGAAGTGCTCAGCTATGCGCAGCGGCTCCGCAGCGCGCCAGGCAAACACGATGGCCTTTACTGGCACGCCGAGGCGGGCGAGGAACTCAGCCCGTTTGGCCCGCTCATCGCCCAGGCGAAAGAGGAAGGCTATCGTCGCGAAACCAAGATCATGACCGATGTGCAGTCGCCTTACCGCGGTTACTATTTCAAGATTCTGACCAAGCAGGGCCGGCACGCCCCGGGCGGCAAATACAGCTACGTCATCAACGGCCACATGATCGCCGGCTTTGCGTTTGTGGCGTGGCCCGCCCAATGGGGCAACACGGGCGTCATGACCTTCATCGTCAACCAACGCGGCAAGGTCTTTCAGAAGAACCTCGGCCCCAAGACCGCGTCCACCGCCAAAGCGATGCAGGAATACGATCCGGACAGCACGTGGGTGTTGACGAAGGACTGAAGCGATCAATGTAAGTCAGGCGTCTCGCCCGACCAGTGGTTGATGATGGACAGGCAAGATGCCTGTCCTACTAAATCGTATCGCGCCTGTCTCAGTCTTTCCTGTTGCCAAGGGCGACGATTTCGCCGCGCGCGTTGAGAACCACGAGTTCCTGCCGGCCGTCGCCATCCAGGTCAACTGCGCTCAACTGGGTGACCGGCGCATCGAGTTTCGCTTCGCCTCGCAGCACACCTTCGGAACTGAAAACCGCAACGCGGCCGTCTTCGCCGCCCACGGCAAGTTTCGAGCCGATCAGCGCCAAGCCGCGCAGCACATCGCCGCGGTCGCGACGCCAAAGTTGTTTCCCGTCGCCGTCGAGCGCGTAAAGGTTGAAACTCATTGAGGTCGCATAGACACGACCGCTGGCGACCGCGACGCCCGTAACTTCGTCGCCGGTATTGAACAACCACAACGGTTTGCCGTCGGCGCCAAGGACGTGGAGGTTGCCGTCGGCGCCGCCGAAGACCACAGCCCGTTTGCCGCCGCCGAGATCGCCCGCCGCCACGCAGTTCGCGTGCGGGCCAGTCCGGGTCGAGTAACCCCAACGCCGTTTGCCGTCAGGTGTGATGGCGTGCCACCAATAATATTCCGTGCCGGCAATAACCTCCTGTTTGCCATCGCCATCGAGATCCGCCGCGACGCCGCAGGTCGAGCCGTGGACGCTTTCGTAGTGCCACAACTCGTTGCCTCCGCGATCGAGGGCGTAGAAGTGCCACGACTCCGTGCCGGCGATGATCGCCTTCCTGCCGTCGCCGTTGAGGTCGGCCGCGAATACAACCGCCACCACCGGCTTGCGCTTGTAGTAGGGAAACGCGTGCGACCAAAGCTGTTTGCCGGTTGCATCGAGCAAACAAACGCTGCCGTCGGCCAATCCAGCGGCGACCACGCGTCCTCCGTCGCCGCCGAGATCGCCGGCCCAGATCGCTTTGACTGCGCTCGGCGCTTTGAATTCCCATCGCTGTTTTCCATCGGCTCCAACGCAACAAACACGGCCGTCCGACGCGCCGCCGACGGTTTCGCTTTTCTTGTCACCATCCAGATCCGCTGCGGCGATGCACGTGAAGGGCGCGCTGCTGAACTTCCATCGCACCGGAAGCTGTGGTGCATGCGCGACGCCAGCCGCCATTTTCACTTTCGCGGGCGCAGCCGTCGGCAACGAAATCACAGCCAAGCCGCTCACGGCAAACTCTTGGCGACCGGGCGCCACATTCCGCTCGCTCTCACCCGCCAACGCAATCGTCACACGCACCGCCGACTCCACAACAGTGCGGCCAGTGCCCGCGTCAAACTCAACGGCAACCGGCGCGTTCGCTCGGAAAAGCGTGCGCCCGCCCGCCACGAGTGTCGTCGCCTTCGCGAGCGAGAAGCCGCTTGGTCGCAGCGCGAACAATGCCGCGTCGGTCTCGATGCCGGGGGCGACGACGCAGCGTTTGCCGTCCGTCACACCGACCAACGTCGTCTCGCCGCCGGCGCTCACAAGCACGCTCGTGTCGGAGGCGCGCGCGGATGTGAAGGGAGACGCGCCGAAGACGTTGAGGAAGTGATGACTTTCGCCCGCCTTCATCTTCCTGCCGGCTATCTGTTGCAAGATGCGAACGACCGGCTGGGCGTTGGTGTAGCCGCTCCAGTTCTTGCCGAGCGATTCGTCGTCGGTGAGTTTGAGCCGCGCGCCGTCGAGGTTCTCGATGACGCAACGTTCGCCGTTCTGCTCAACGGTGAAGCGGCTGCCTTCGATCTTCGGCTCGCCGAGCGTGTGCCAAACCGTCCGGAACGAATACTCATCCGCCGCGCGCGCCTTGAGCGAATCAATCGCAACGAAGCAGCGGCCCTTGAGCCAGACCAGGTTCCGCGACCAGTCGGCCGCGCCGTAGTTACGCACCGTGCTCCGCGCGAAACCGGCGCTTGGCAAGTCGGCGTGAGTTTCGAGCGCGCAGAACGGCGGCAGCGTGGACGATTGGCCGTCGCGGAAGACCAACACCGACGTGTGGAACTTCGGCAACGCCTTGATGTAGTCGCCGTCCGCGAACCACTCGCGACCGCGCTCGCTGTAGCGGACGAGCGAGTTGCCGTCGTAGTGGCGGTGGCCGCCGCAACCGATGCCGTCGAGCAATAGATACGGCTGCTGCGGGTCGAAGCCGCCGCGGAAGGAAACCTTCTCGTAGGTTTGTTCCAGCGGCGCGAGCCACAGCTTCTCCACTCCATTCGTCGCGGGCGGTGCCCAGTAGTCGTAGAACTTCCGCTCGATCGGAAACACGCGCATCCCGTCGAACCCTTTCGGCGCGCTCGCTTGCGAACTTGCGGTTTCATACCCGCCTATCGTGATGCGCGCATAGGGTTGCACCGCCCGCTCCTGTTCGACTGCCCAGCGAAACGACGGCTCGCGGAAATACCACGTTCCGATGTTCCAGAGAGGCACCTCGGAGGCCCAACCGCGCCATCCGCCTACGTCGCCGAACGCCGACTGGAAGCCGAGGTTGTCCATCGTGGACACGGCCAGGTCGAGCGTGCGGCGCGCGTTGCCATTGGCGAAGTAAGTATGGTCCGGCCGCGCCAGCGCGTAACGCATCAGGTGGCCGACGGTCAGCCATTGGTAGCCGTTGGAATCCTCCTGCGCCTTGAAGCTGAGCGCTTGCGGTTGGAAGCACGCGTCTGCCGTCGCGAGCCAGCGTGCCGCCTCGGCAACGCGGTAGTATTTGCCAAAATAGTCCGCGGCGAAGAGCACGCCGAGAGCTGGAAACGTATTGTGGTTGTGGCGAATGTGCTGGCGGGACGTGCCTTGGAAGTTGCCGAAAGTCTCCAGATAGCACGCGTATTCCGCGATGATGCGCGTGACCTCTAGCCGCTCCGCATCGGTGAACACGGGGCTTTCCTCGACGAGGTCCCACGCAGCAATCACCTGCATCGAGTTGAAGTCCGCGTCCATGCCCCACGGTCCGCCGTAGGTCGTCGGCTTCGAGCGATAGATTTCGATCATCAGTCGCGCG
This sequence comes from Verrucomicrobiota bacterium, assembly GCA_026397915.1. GTDB lineage: Bacteria > Verrucomicrobiota > Verrucomicrobiia > CAIQCK01 > CAIQCK01 > CAIQCK01. The sequence goes on along the minus strand of JAPLTX010000020.1, from coordinate 72,216 downwards.
AGCCGTTTGAACAACTCGGCGTAGCCGTCGTTGCCGGAGCGGTAGTAGTTGAAGCCCGCGTCGTAAAGATGGCCCGTCACGCCCGTGTGCTGGCCGCGCGCGAACGCCTCCTTCGCTTTCGTCACCGCTTGCGCGATGGCTTTCTCGTCCGGTTTTCTATTCAGCACAGGCATCGCTTTGAGGAGCGCGGGCGAGAGTTTTAATTGCATCAACCGCGGCAGTGAGAGGTCTTTGCCCTCAGTGCGTTTCGAGAGTTCCGCCAGCAACGCATCCGCCGCCGCGCGCACGCCGTCATCATCGCTGCCGCCAGCGACGATGATGTTGTGCCCATTGCCCCATGGGTCATGAATCGTGTGCAGCGCGTGGCCGCCCTGGCCGGGATAGAAAGCGTCCACGGCGGTGTAGAAGCGCGCGTAGAGCAACGGCAGCAACCGGTTGGTTTCGAAATTGCCGAGCGCGATCAGCGACCTGGAGCGGCGCGCGATGCCAGCGGCGTTCCAGCGGCCTTGCGCGTCCGCCAAACTCGCGTCGTCGAGCACCGGCACGTCTGCGCCAGTGAGTTCGTGGATGCGCGACTGCAATCTGCCTGCGATGTCGCGATACTTTGCCGGCGTCACAATCGCCGCCACGGCGCGCCCACCAGCCACGAGCGGCGTTTCGAGGAAGAGCGGCTTCACCTTTGTCAAGTCGCGGACACTCGGCGGCGCGGGCGTCGTGCGAAGGTTGCCCGCGATCAGGTCGTAGATCGCGTTAGGTTGCCGCGTGCCGGCGATCAATTCGATCTTTGTCACCGCCGAAGCTTCGCCTTTGATCTCCTTGGATTCCCAGCCGAAGTCCTCGTAGCCGGCACCAACGGCGAGCCGGAGCGTGACGGGAACCGACGCCGGCAGATGTGGATGTCCGTTCCACGAACCAACCCGCTTACCCGCTGCGTCGTAGAGCCGGACATAGATCGAGCTAGTGGCGTCCGGCGTGGACGTCTGCAGGTCGAGCAGGAGTTGTTGCTTGCGCACGTCACGGACCGGCACCGGCAACATCACGCCGACGTAATGGCTCTCGGCGACATTGTTCGCGCGCGCGGAGACGCGCACGCCGCCGGCGGCGCTCTCGATGCGCTTCTCGGAACTGTTGCTGCCCCAGGTCAGTTTCCCGTCTTCCACGCCGCCGAGTTTCGACCAAGCTTTTTCATCAACCTTGCCGGTATTCAGCCACGCAGGCGTCTCAATGCCGGCATCTGGCAATGGCTTCGTCTCCACCGAAAACCCGTGGAATCGACAAACACCTTCGCCAGCCCACAGCCCGACGCGACCGCTCATCGGGATGGTCGCGTCCTCGACATCAACCTGCAACACATCGTCCACCCAGACACGCAGCCGCCAGCCTTCGGCCGAGGCGCGCACGCGATAGACCTTGCCCGCATCGGGCGCGAAGACGCCCTGCGCAACTTTGCTGGAGAGGCCGTTAACGCGCCGCCAGAGGTTGATGCCTTTCTTGTGGAGCACGACGAAGTAGGTGTCACCCACTTCATTCGCGTTTTCCTGCGCGCGCAGCAGCAACGACGGCGCACCGTCGCCGGTGAAAGCCATGCGCGCCTCCACCGTGACATCGGCGGCGTTGACGGAGCGGCAGAGAAGATTAAGCAAGCCGTCGTCCTTGTCACCGGCCCGGATGCAGTCCGTTTCCTGCGTCCAACGGCCCGGCTGCGCTGTCTTCGGTTCGCACGCAATCTGCCAGTCGTTGGTTTGCCAGTGCGCGAAGTTGATGCGTAGCGCGTCGCCGGCCAGCAGCAACGCCGGCGAGAGGAAAAACCACGATATCAGGACGCGGAGAGCGCCGCGGAGAAGAGTTTTCATCGGAGAGGCTTTCAATTACCGCGCAGCCGCCGGCTTCGATTTCAGGCCGACGCTGTTGACGGCGACGACGCTGTAGTGGTGCTTCTCGCCGGGCTTCGCGGTCGTATCGGTGAAGCGAAACTCGGGCAGTGGCGCGACGGGCGTGTCGCCGTAGGACATGCCTTGGAACAGCGGCCGGCCAAAGCGGTTCACCGGCTTCTCCGGTAACTGCGCGAGATCCTTGCCGTCGCGTTGGATGATGAATGCCTTCAGGCCGCTCTCGAAATCCGCCTCGGCGTCCCACGTCAACTCCACCGCGCCGCCCTTCGCGACCGCCTTCACGTTCACCGGCGCGGGCGGCGGCGTGGTGTCCGCCGTCTCACCAATCCGCGTGTATTCGAGCCACGCCTTGGCAACGCGCGCATTCGGGAGCCAGACGGATTCCTTCACATTGCCGGAAAACTCCGCCGCGGGCTGCACCTCGTCGCCGAGCAGCGGCGCGAGCCACGCCTGTTTCATGTCCACGGGCCTGAGCGGCTGGCCCACTCGCGACGGCAGGCGTTGCGCGAGGCACGCGTCGAAGAACGGAATCGCCATGTAGCGCGAGTCACCCGTCTCGTGGCTTGTGCGCGGGTCGGGCGCGAAACCGATGGGCGCGCCCTGCTCGCGGTAGGCCTTGAACATGTCCAGCGTGCCGGTCCACGCGCCGTTGAACCGCTTGTCGCCGTTCTCCTTCACGCCGGGGTTGCACATCGCCGGCACGGCCATCGCGGCGGCGGTAACCTCCGGGCGCGGAACCTCGCCCTTCACCCACGCGCCAAACGCCGTGCCGGAGCGGAACCAGATCGCCACGATCCGCTTCGGATACATCGTCTGCATCAAGCTCGCCCAAAAGCCGCCACCGGAGTGGCCCCAGAGACACCACGGCGCGTTGGCCAGCTCCGGGTGCTTCGTCTGCGCGGCGAAATCCACGAGGCACTTCAGGAACGTCTTGTTCGAGCCGTTGCGCGGGTCGCACCAGAGCCGGCAGTTGTCCTTCTCGCCTTGATGATACGCCGGCACGAGCAGCGCACAGTCCCACTTCTTCGCGAGCGCCTGCCAATGCAGGTCGCGCGCGCCCGGTTCCGCGCCTTTGTTCGAGCCGACGCCGCAGCCGTGCTGGTGGACGATCACCCCGCGCACCGTCTTGACGTTCGCGGGCAGCCAGAGCCGGTAGGTGACGCCGAGCTGCAGCTCGTTCGTCCGCGTGGACGGCGCGTAAGTGACCTCAAAATAACTGCCGCCGGCCGGGGCGTTCGGAACAATGGCGAAGCAGAGGAGAAACAGGAGCGCAAGTGTTTTCATCGTGCCCCGGAGCATACCGGAGTTCGCCCGCGAATCAATCCGCAGTAATGTGCATCGGCTATTCTGGCAAGAGGCCTGAGCTTCCCTCGGCGACGGTAGCTTCCAAATCGAGCAGGAATTTTTTCCAGCCGCGTCCGGCGGAGAATCCGCCGACACCGTCGCAGGCCACGGCGCGGTGGCAGGGAATGAGCAGCGGCAAGGGATTACTCCCGCAAGCGGTGCCGACGGCGCGGCAAGCCTTGGGCCGGCCAATGGCGCGGGCAATCTGCGCGTAGGTGCGGGTCTGGCCGTGCGGAATCCGCCGCAACGCGCGCCAGACGGCACGTTGAAACGGCGTCGCGCCGTCCAAGTCCAGCGGATGACGCATTTCCACGGTCCTGCCCTCGAAGTAGTCGCGCAGGTCGCGCTGGAGCCGTCGCAGCATCGCGTCCAGCACCGCCGCGCTCTTGCGCCGATGCCTAGCGCGACCACGTGGCAACGTGAGCGAACGCAGGCCGCGATTGGACAACTCGATCCGCATTTGTCCGACCGGCGTTGCCAAACAGTAACTTTGGATGGTCCCTTTCGTTTTCATTCCAGCCCCTTCATCAACAATGTTTCAACGCGAGTATGAGCACCAGCACCGTGCCCGCCAACAACGCAAAGCTGAACGCAAACCGATACCGTGCCATGCGCCGTTCGTAGCGCAACGGACGCACCGTCTTGAAGCTGCCGGTGGAAAGGTAACTCACCAACTTCGGATCAAGCGGCTGCTGCCGCGGTCGGAAAAGCGACTGCCACCACGTCTGCCACCCATTGGTCGGCGGCCCTTTCGGATCTTCCTGCGCGTGCCGCGACCACAGTTCGCGTTGCCGCGGCGAGTCAAAGCTCACACTACTCCGGTTCGGCGGCGACTGCGCGGTGGATGTCGCTGCGGGTGGCACGGCCTCGGCGGGCGGCGGGCGGTTTGAGGGATAGACGGTGCTGGCGGGTTTGAACGGGCTGCCTTTGTCCGGTGGGCGGCGCAACTGGCGCACCTGCACGTCGAGATTCTCCAGCTCCTTGTCAATCTCACGCAGCCGGCGGTCCAGCACGCTCTGTTTTTTCCAAAACCATGCCATGATACAACTACCACTTGATCATCAGCGTAAGCACGAGAACCAACAGAACCACCAGCAACGGCAAAGAGAACGCGAAGCCGAGCCTCATCGCCTGGCCGAAGCTGATGCGTTCCAGCGGATTCGTCGGGCCGGAGAATTTCTCCAGCGGTGTCTGCGGCAAATCGTCCGGCGACTTGGTCTGGAGCACGTCAATGCGCAGGCAGGCGCGGTTAAACTCCATCCGCGCCGTCTCGATCATCGCCAGCGCCTTGGACAGCTCGGATTTCAGGTTCTCGTTGTTCCAGTTGGCGTCGGTCAGGCCCTCGACATGCGATAGTTGTTCCTTGAACGTCTGCCGCGTGCGGGCGATGAGATCCACCATCCGCTGCGTCTCCACTTGCTCGTGCTCTAGCACGATCAGACCGCGGTTGAGCGCCTCGACGATCTCGACGCGACCGCGTGCGAACTCATCGTGGCGGCGGCGCATTTCCTCCAACTCGCCTTTCGCGCGCTCCAGTTCCTCTTTCTTGCGCTGTAGTGTTAAAATCTGTTCCCGTGCTTGTTCCAGATTGGAGTCCAATTCCTCGCGGGCAACTGGCGGCGTCTGGTGAAAACCGGGTTGTGGCGGATAATCCTGTGACATGCTCTCCTTTCGTGAGCCAAAAAACCCAAAATGTTACTCCGTCGCCGGAGTGCGCGGCATCGTATATGAACGCAGGCGGTGTGTAAAGCAACGCGCGCGGTTTTTTCGCCACCAGCACGACCGCGAGCGGGTTTGACGGCGCGTCACCGCCGTCGCATGATGCTCCCATGCGCCTGATAGCTTCGCTTGTCGTTGCACCCGCCTTGGCGGCCGCCGTCTGCGCCGCGCCGTCAATCGAGCAAACGCCGGTGGACCTGCGCGTGACCGCGCCGGGCTATCGCGCCAAGTTCCAGCGCCACAACAGCGAGTTCGATTTGGAACTGCGCGACGCCAAAGGCGCGTGGCGGCGCGTGGCGAGGAAGTTTGCCGAGCCGGAGTTTGCCGTCCTGGACGACGTCGGCCTGCAAACGACGGCCGGCCTTCTCGCGCGAGTCGAACACACTATCCGTGGTGACGCCGTCGTCGTTGGCATGACGGTCGTGATCTCGCCTGAGCCGCGGCAGATTCTCCAGCTTCACTTCATTTGTGCGGACGAAGGCGTGCTCGTCCGATTCGCGCTCGACGGCAAGGTTGTTTCCGACAAAGCCCGATGCTGGGCAATGCCTCGACTGCCGCTCGACGAGCCGCTCTTCAACGCTTACGCCTTCTGGCGCGAGCCGGACGAGTTTCGCGGCGGCACGATTGCCAAGCTCGGCCGGAACGACGCCTTCGCCGGCGCGTCTGCTTGGGGACAACGCGGCGATACGGCAGCACGACTCAGCCGCCGGCATCCAGCGGTGATCGCACGAGCAGCCGGCGCAGGCACGGGCGTCGGCGTCGTCTTCCTTCGCTACGCCGAGGACTGGCAGCCCGTCAGTTCGTTCGTCCAGCGTCACACACCGACAAGCTTGTTTCTCTACCCGGCTATCGCGCCAGCGCGCGCCACAGCAAATGGTCTCTGGGCGTGGCTCGCACCATTCACTGAAAGCGAGCCGGCGCAGATGGCCGCCAAGGTCGAGCGACTTGTCGCGCGCGGTGAGGAGCTTCGTCGCGAGTTCCGCCCGGTCGCGCCGGAGCCGGACCCGCGATGGCTGAAGCCGGCGCCGAATTTCCCGGCGGCACTGCGACGGCAGCAACCCGTCACCGACATCCGCGATGCAGTCGTCTATACGGTCCACGAAACGATGGACGCCGACTACGGCATCCGCGCAGGCGCGAAGGCTGGATCGGATTGCTGGATTCGCGCGTGGTTCAAGTGGAACCAAGCGCGCGACTATGCGGCGATGGCGCATCTCGTGCCGAAAGCTCACGCGCTCGGCGCGCTCTTCGGCGGTGGCATCACGTGCAGCGCGCTTTACCACGGCGAGAACGGCCTGACCGAGACGCAGGTGCTCGACATGGCCACGCGCGGACCGGATGGCAAGCTCGTGGACGCCTGGGCCGAACGCAACTGCCGCCACGGCACGCTGTCGAACCCCGCCTATCTTGAATACCTGCTCTCGTGGTGCCGCCGGCAGATTGACGCGGGCGCGGATTATCTGTTCATGGACGAGATTAACGCCGCGCTCCAAGCAAACGAAGGCTTCGACGATTACTCGCTGCGCGATTACCGCGCCTGGCTGGAAAAACGCGGCCTCAGCTTCAAGCCGCCTGCGCCGGGAAAACCGCCCGTGGAATGGCACGCGTTCCGGCGCGACCGCGACGACCGCGCGTGGAAGTGGCTGACCGATGCCATCCGCTCTTACGCCGCGAGCAAAGGCCGGTGCGTGCTCATCAGCGGCAACGGTCTCGCCCGCTACGTGGACCTGCAGGTGCTCGGCGTCTGGGGCTTGTGGCGCGTGAAGGACGGCGCAGTGGACCTCTCCGAGAACCAGATCATCGACTGGGCCTCGACCGTTGCCGCGGGCCGCGCGTTGGCCGGCAAGCGCGTCCCGGTGGTTTTCTTCCACGACTGGGGGTTCAACGGCTTTCCGTGGATGGAAGTCCCGCCACCCAACCGCGAACTGTGGATACGCGTGCGCGGCGCGGAGATCTACGCGGCGGGCGCGTTCTTCGCGTTTCCCGTGCACGGGCCGATGGGCAACGACGCGTTGCGCGACGGCACCATCCACGAGGTCGCGCGCCAGACAGCGTTTTACCAACGAAACAAGGCGCTTTACCTCGACGCACGGCTGCTCGGTTTTGAGCCGATTGAAACGAACGCGCCGCTGTTGAGCACGGCACTGTGGCGGCGCGATGGTCCGCCCGCACTGCTGCTGCACGTCATCAATCGCCAGGCAAAAGACACGAAACCGGTCCGACGCGCGAATGTTGAGATCACACTGCCGACGGCGAACGCACCCAAAGCTGTCCGCATCGTCTCGCCCGACTGGGACGGGGAGCAGCAAGGTGAAACGCGCATCAAAAACGGCCGTGTTGTTGTTACGCTGCCGTCGCTTGACGCCTATGCGGTCGCCATTCTCGACTACGATGCGTTGCCGGAAGTGAAGATCGCCAGTCTGCGAACCGTGCCCACCGCACAGTGGGGTCGTCCGGAACGAAGCGAATTCGTAGTCGAACGGGACGGCACAGTTCGCGACGCGTGGGCGTTGCCGGCATTTCTGCAAGGCAACCTCCACGCCGCGTTGCGCGAGCCGCCGACGTTCCTCGTGAACATGCCGCGTGGTGGCAAGCTCAACGTCCATGTCCGCGCCGTCGCCACGCTCGGCGCGAAGCTCGAATGCCTCATGGACGGCACGCTCACGCAAACGGTTGACTTCCCCGACCTCGACGGCAAAAACGACAGTTCGGCCCGCGAATACGACAAAACCTTCGAGTTTGCCGTCCCGCCCGGCCGCCACCGAGTCATGCTACGCAACAACGGCGGCGACTGGGCGTATGTGGCGTGGTATGCGTTTGCTGGAGAAACCGGCGGCTGGTGATGGCCCCCGCACAGCACGGGAATATAGGAAAGAGCCTTGACAGCCCAACGGATTGTATGTTAGCCACGGGACAGCCACAGCCCGTAGAGGTTTAACTAATGCTCTGCCCTAAATGCCGGCACGTAGATGACAAGGTCATAGACTCCAGGATGTCGCGCGACGGAGCCGTGATCCGACGTCGGCGGGAGTGTCTGGGCTGCGGCCATCGTTTTACCACTTACGAAGAAACAGAACGCGCCACGTTGCTGGTGGTTAAGCGCGACGGCCGGCGGGAAGATTTCGACCGACGGAAGCTTGCGGCCGGCCTCCTGAAAGCGTGCGAGAAACGGCCGGTCAGCGTCGAGCAGATTGACCGGACGGTTGAGGAGATCGTCGAGGAACTCGGCAACAAATACGACCGCGAAGTGCCGGCAACGGCCATTGGCGAGGCAGTGATGAAGCACTTGAGCGATCTGGACGAGGTGGCTTACGTGCGGTTTGCGTCGGTCTATCGCCAGTTCCGCGACATCAATGAGTTTGTGCACACGATCCAAGAGATGAGCAACAAAGCTTAAGCCGCGAGCCGAGGCGAGCGGTAGGAGACGAACATGATTGACGTGCGGGAAGATGTCATTTTTATAGTGCGGGCAAGCGGCCAATGCGAGCCGCTGACGCTGGAACAACTCGCCCATCAGATCACCGGGCACCCGACCATCGGCAAGATCGAACTGTGGGTGGCGCGACAAATCGCCCACGCGGTGATGCACTACTTTCACACCGACCTCGACCGCGACGTCGTGGACGAAGCGGCGCTCAACGAGGTGCTCGAGCGCGTGCTGGAGTGCTGCTGCGAGGTCATTGACAGCGACAAGCCGGCGGCGTTTTCAGCCGACCTGCGCAAACTTGCCGTGCAGGCGGGCTACGGTTTCGAGCTGGTGTTTTTCAAGGAGTTGGAAAAGACCGTGAGCGACTTGCGCGGTCACCCTGCCCGGTTCATCCAATTCACCGGCCTGCGCCCCTGTGTAAAGCTTCTCACCGGCAGGAAAAACTGGAGCATCTCCTGTAGCCGGCTGGAAACCGAAATTCTCGATTTCCTCCGCCGCAAGGTAGGCACCGAAAGCAGCGGCCGGGAAAGCCTGCTCGTGGTGCGGTAGCTGCTCGCAGATTATTTTTTTACCTCAGGCGGGCGATCCGTCGCCTCGAAGGCGAGCCAGGCGCTTACGATGCTGCCCAATGGTGAGACAGCTGTGGCTTCGTCAAAACGGCCACGGCGGACTACACTGGTCAGCAACGGTTGCTTCGCCGCTGAAATGCCGAACGTCGCCGTCAACCGCGCGGTGTCCGCAAAGAACCACCACCATCCGCCGTTCGTCGCAAGAGCTGCCTGCCCTTGCATCCCAGCCCGCAACGCCGGCGCGGTGCCTTGCGCGGTCTGGCTGATGCGATCCAGCGACTCCGTCGAGGACGACAACCACAACCAGCCATTGACAACACGCCAGCGGAGCGGCGGCAGTTGCTGCGCGTTATTAAACCGACGCATGACATCGGCCAGATGACCGGGTTTCTGCAACGGCGCGCCGAACAGCACGGCCAACCGGCGCTGGCCCTCCGGCCAATCCAACGCCACTGCGGTCGGCGTGCCGAGCGTGCCGAGCACATCGTGGGCAAAATCGGTTTGTTGCACAGTCCAGCCGGTTTCGAAAAGCGTCAGCACCTTCATCCATTCCCGATGGCCTAATGCGAGCGCCGTCCGAATGATGAAGTTATAGACTTCGCCGGCTGGCACGTCGGCCATCGCGCAGGTGACGCAAGACGCCGGCAAACGCTCCAGCAGCGCCGGCTTGAAATGACTGAGCGGTTGGTTGGCGGGAACTTTGTGCGCCACCGTTACGGAGTCCCAGATCTGGTTGCCATCAAAAACCTGCGCCGCGCCAATGGCGTCGAGTTGTGCCAGCGGCTTCGCGAGCGTTTGCAGTTGCGGCATCCACTGCAAAAACGGATCGAGCGCCCGCGTCAGCGGCCCCGTTTGTGCCACCAGCATCCAGTCGGCGCGCTCCGGCAGTCGCGCGCGCATCGCGCGGAATGGTCCGCTGCGGGTCAACGTTTCGCGCGAAGAATCGCGGTAACGGTCAATCACCTCCATCATCGGCGCAACACCAAGCGCGAGGATGAGGCGGTCGCCCAGCATGGCGACACAGATTTCCAAGCCCGGCTCCAACCTCCATTGCTGGTAGTCGGTCTTGAAATACCGCTGGTCGCTGAATTCCGTGGCCGGAAACTCGCGTTTCAACTGACGCTTGAGTTGGCCGACCCACTCCCGCGTCTGCGAGCCGCGAGCGCCGAACTGGATGCCGACCACCAACTGTGGCGCGATCCGAGGCGAGGTTTGCAGGCCGGTGAGCGCCATGAAAACCTCGCCATCCGCCAACTGCGCCGCCCCGCCTACAACCACATCGAGGAGGTTGCTCCAGCGTTTCGTCATCAACCCGCCCGCTCCCTTGGCGGAGGAGCTTTCCCGCAGTTTCGCCACCGCCGCTGCCGCCGGCGTCTGCGCCCAGCGTGCGGTCGTGGCGGTGACGTTGGAGACTTGCGCAAAGATCGGCGTGGTGGCCGGCAAGAAGTCAGCGCCACTCATCACCCGGCGCGGCCAAAACCAGACCGCCGCCGCGACAAGAGCTGCCGCCGCAATCACCAATCCGATTGTGCGCCAAGAGAACCTCACTAATCTGCGACTCTCACGGGCGCGCGAAACACGGTCAAGCGTTTTTCCTCACTTTACAGCACGGCGGGCGGCGTTAGAGTGGGCGACCGAAACTGGCTTCGGCGCGTTGCCGGGCCGGGACTCTGAATGAACAAAAAGATCCGCGTGGTTGTTGGCATGAGCGGCGGCGTGGACTCCAGCGTTGTTGCCAGCCGCCTGCTCCAGCAGGGCTATGAGGTCATCGGCATCACGATGAAGCTCTGGCCGGAGGCGTGCCAGAACCGTGTCGAGGAAAAATGCTGCGGCCCGCAGGCCGTGGCGGATGCGCGGGCGGTGGCGCAGCAGCTCGGCATCCCCCACTATGTCGTGGACGAGCAGACGCAGTTCCAAAAACAGGTGATCGATTACTTCGTGGCCGAGTATCGCGCCGGCCGCACGCCGAACCCGTGCGTGCTCTGCAACGAGGGGCTGAAGTTCGGCACACTGCTCGACAAGGCCCGCTCGCTTGGTGCCGAGTGCGTCGCCACCGGCCATTACGCCATCCTTGAACGCGGCGACCGGATGCGCGTTCGCAAGGGGCGCGATGAAAAGAAGGACCAGTCCTATTTTCTCTTCTCGCTCAGCCAGCAACAACTGATGCACGCGCTGTTCCCGATGGGCGACGTGACAAAACCGGAGACACGCGCCATCGCCGCACAACTCGGCCTGAAGGTCGCGACGAAAGAGGAAAGCCAGGAAATCTGTTTCGTCGCCGACGATTACCGGCGCTTTTTGCGCGCCGCAGGTGTGGCGGAGCACACGGGCGACATTGTGGATACCACTGGCCAAGTGATCGGGCAGCATCCGGGCATCGAGTTTTTCACTGTCGGCCAGCGGCGCGGGCTGGGCGTCGCTACCGGCCGGCCGCTGTATGTCATCGCGCTCGACGCGCCGAACAACCGCGTCATCGTCGGCGACGGCACTGCGCTGGCGAGCGCAGAGTGCCTCGTCGAGCGCTGCAACTGGGTTTCCATCGCCGCGCCGGATCGGCCACGCGAGGCGAGCGTCAAGATTCGCAGCCAGCACAAAGGCTCCGCCGCGACCCTTGAGCCGTTCGACGCCGGCGCGCGCGTTCGCGTGCGGTTTGCCGAGCCGGAACGCGCCGTAACGCCGGGGCAAGCGGCGGTGTTTTACGACGGCGACCTGATGCTCGGCGGCGGCTGGATTGCCCAAACCAAACTGGCCGAAGCTTCCAACTCCCAACTCACATGATTCGCGGCATCATCTTCGACATGGACGGCACGCTGACGGAACCGCACATTGACTTCCAATCGCTGCGGCGCGAGCTGGGTGTGATGGTGGGCGACATCGTGGACCACCTGAAGTCCGTGGATGACGCCGAGCGGCGGCGGCTGGAGAGCATTCTGCACCGTATCGAGGAAGACGCCGCCGTGAACGCCACGTTGCAGCCCGGCGCAGCGGAGTTGCTCGACTTGCTCCGGGCGCGCGGCATCAAGCTCGGCCTGCTGACACGCAACTCGCGCAAGTCGGTCGAGACGGTGCTGGCAAAGTTCAGCCTGCGCTTTGACGCCACGCTGACGCGCGAAGACGGGCCGCACAAACCGTCGCCGGAACCGGTGCTGGCTTTGGCGCGGCGATGGAACCTCCCGCCGGCGGAGGTGCTGGCGGTCGGCGATTACGTCTATGACCTGCGTTGCGCCCACAACGCTGGCGCGCGCGCCGTGTTGCTCATCAATGACAAGGTGCCGGAGTGGGCGCACGAGGCGGATTTCGTCATCCACGACCTCAGCGAATTACCGGCCGTGATCGAAAGGATTCCATGAGTGCTGCCAATGCTTACTGTGTGGTCTTTGTCACCGCCGGCTCGCGGCCGGAAGCGCGCCGGATCGCGCGGGCGCTGCTGGAGCAGCGGCTGGTGGCCTGCGCCAACATCGTGCCCGGCGTGGAATCGCACTACTGGTGGAAAGGGAAGATTGACCACGCGCGCGAGTGGCTGCTGGTGATGAAGACACGCCGCAACCGTTTCCGCGCCGTGGAGCGAGCGGTAAAGGAGCTTCACAGTTACCAGGTGCCGGAAATCATCGCACTGCCGCTGGTCGCCGGGCAAGCGGACTACCTGCAATGGATTGACGACAGCCTGTCGGGACAATGATTTGGTTGCCAGAAGGTTTTGAAGAAACTACAGTCTGGCGCGTCTGAAGAAGCATCATTTTGTGGGAAGGAAACGAATCGTTATGAGAACTTTGACCATTGTAGCGAGCCTGATAGTTGCGGCGGTGTTGGTCCACGCCCAAGAACCGCAAGTCGTCCGCGCGATTCCCGTCGGGCCGCAGATGGCTGGGCCGATGCTGAAGAAACGGATCGCCGTCACGCACTTCGACAACAAGTCCAACTGGCAGGGCCAGGTCGAACTCGGCACCGGCTTCGCCGACTCGCTGGCCGACGCGCTGATCAAGTGCGGCCGGTTCATCGTCGTGGAGCGCGCAGAAATCCAGACCGTGATGAAGGAGCAGGACTTCGCGCAAAGCGGGCGCACGGTGGAGACGGCCAACGCACCGAAGATCGGTCAACTGCTGACGGCGCAAATCCAGATCACCGGCAGCATCCTGAGTGTGGACACGCGCACATCCGATGGTGGCGCGGCGTTCGGTTTCAAGGGATTCAATATCGGTGCCAGCGGCGGCAAGGCGGAGGTCTTGATCGCGCTGCGGATCATTGACACCACCAGCGGCCAGGTCCTCGATTCACAGCAGATCAAAGGCATCGCCCGCAAGTCGGGAATGTCGTTTGGCTTTGCCTCCGGCGACTTCCGCGGCGGCATGGGCGGTCTGCAAAAGACGCCGCTGGGCGACGCGGTGGTTGACGCACTCAATCAGGCGGTGGCGGCAATTTCCTCGCGGCTGGAACAGGTGCCGTGGCAGGGCCGGATCGTGAAAGCTGACGCCGACAAGATTTTCATCAACGCCGGCGCGAACTTTGGCGTGAGGCCGGGCGACCGGTTCGCCTGCTATCATCCAGGTGAGGCGCTGATTGATCCGGAGACTGGCTTGAACTTGGGCGGTAAGACCACGAAATACGGTCAGATCGAGGTGGTGGAGGTGTCGGACAAGTTTTCAGTCGCCAAGCCCGTGGCCGGCACGGGCTTCACCGGCAAGGACGTTATCAAGATCGAGTGACCGAATTTCCAAAAAGATGTGGCGCAACGGCGCGTTGACGGCAGTCGGCGCGCCGTTCGCTTTTCCAACGGTCACGGCTTGCGCGGAGCGGCGGAGGGCACGGGTTTCTTTTGCGGAGTATCGCCAAGCGCCTTCAGTTTTTCAGCGACCGATTTGTTCTTCGGCTCGACCTCAAGCCCTTTGCGGAGTTGCTCGCGGGCGAGGTCCTTCTTGCCAAGCTTGAGGTAGATGTCGGCGAGATGATCGAAGACGGTGGCGTCTTCCTTGGCCGCGTCACTCTTGGCTGCTTCGCCAACGCATTCAAGTGCCTTGCGGTAATCGCCCTTGCGGTAATAAACCCAACCGAGGCTGTCGAGGAACGCGCCGCTCTTCGGCTGCATCTTCAGCGCGCGTTTGACCAGGTCCTCGGCTTCCTTCAGGTTGATGTTCTTATCGGCGAACATGTAACCGAGATAGTTGCAGGCTTCGTCATTCTCCGGATTCAGCTTGATGGATTGGCGGAAAAGGCCGGTGGCGAGGTCAAATTTCCCGGCGCGTTCGGTGGCGGCGCCATAATAAAAATAGAAGGCACTGTCCATCAGCTCCTTGTCTTCTTTGCGTGCCTTGGCCATCGCCTCCGCTTGCGCAAACGCCTCCACGGCCTTCGGGTAATCCTTCATGTTGCTGTAGATCAGCCCGTGGAAGTAAGGCACGCGTGCGCTGACGGGGAAACGATCTTTGGCGCGCTGCAAAGTCTGGAGCGCTTCCTTGGGGTGCTTCTGCGCCACCTGTAGCCGGGCCACGCGCAGGTAAAGCTCAAGTTCCTTCGGATTCAGGATCAGCGCCTGCTCGTAATTTGACTGGGCGCGGTCGAGCATCTTGCTGTCTTCGTAGAAACTTCCGAGCAGCCGATAGACCTGCCAGTTCAACGGCTGGCGTTTGACCACCTCCTCAATCTGCGCAGCGCCCTGCATGAACTCCTTTTTTGCGGCGTAGGCATAGGCGAGCCGCTCGTGGACATCCAACGCGTCGGGCCGCTTCTCCAACAGTTTCTTATAGATGGCGATGCCTTGGTCGGGACGGCCGGTCATGACGTAATAGCCCGCGAGCCGAAACGGGACGGTCAAATCCTCCGCGGCCAACTTCTGTGCTTTCTCGTAGCACTCAACGGCGCGGTCGGTCTTGGGTTTGGTCTTGTAAATGTTCTTCGCGGCCTTTTCGGCGTCTGGGCCGCGCATCGTCAGCGCGTAGAGGTCGCCGAGCGTCGCCCAGTAGCGGGCGTCCTCGCTCTTCTGGGCGAAGGCGCGCTCCAGCGTTTTGATGGAATCGGCGACCTTCTGGCTCCGGAGATAACACCCGACGAGCGATTGATACGGCCCGATCTGGAGCGGGTCGAGCTTGCTGGCGGCGGTGTAAGCAGCGGCGGCTTTGTCCTTCTTGTCAACGGTCTGATAGGCGATGCCGAGCAGCAGTTGGATTTCGTAACGCTTGGGATTCGCCGCCGCCGCCTTGGTCAGCACCGCGAGCGCCTTGTCATTCTGCTTGCGCCGCAAATACTCCGCGCCCATCTTGGCGGCCAGTTCCACCTGGCCCGGATCAAGCTTCAGCGCGGCCTCGTATTCGGCGATGGCACGCTCCGGTTCCCGCCGCAACTCGTAGAGCTGGCCCACGGCGTAGTGCGCCATCGCCTCGGCGCGAGCCTGCGCGTCGGGCGAGAGTTGGAGGCTGTCACGGCTTGGGGCGCGCTTGATGGTCTTCGTCGCTGGCGGCTGCTTCGGTTTCGCCGGCGGGGTGGGCGCGGCGCCGTTGCACCACACGCCGCCAGCCAGCATCAAACCACACACGCCCGCTCGCGCCAGCCGGCCGGCTGCGCGTCGGAAACCTTGTCGGTTCTTCAACACAAGCAATCTTTCCCGCAATGCGCGCCGGCATCTGCCGGCGCGCGCATCCGTGGCTACCGTTCCGGCCGTGTGCCGGCGCGGCCTACTTCTGCCACGTGCGTTTCATGTGACGGTGCGCCTTTGAACGCTTCCGTCGCTTGTGCTTGTTCATTTTCGCTTTGCGACGTTTCTTAATGGATCCCATGGACTATTCCTTCAGACAGTGTTCGAAAAAACGGGTTATGCGGCTTACGCCACCACTTTGTTCAGCGGATACTCGATGATGCCCTCGGCGCCGACCGCTTTGAGCTGCGGAATGATCTCCCGCACGATGCACTCGTCAATGACCGTCTCGACGGCCACCCAGCCGCGCTGGCTCAACGTGCTGACCGTCGGGTTGCGCAGCGCGGGCAGCTCTTTCAGCAACTTCGGCAACTGCTTGCGCTGGATGTTCATCTTCAGGCCGACCTTCTCCTGCGCCGCCAGCGCGCCCTTGAGGAGCATCACCAGCACCTCGATCTTGCGGCGCTTCCAATCGTCCGCCCACGCCTTGCGGTTGGCGATGAGCTGCGGATAGGAGGTCGTCAGCGTGTCCACGATGCGAAGATTGTTCGCCTTCAGCGACGAACCGGTCTCCGTCAACTCCACTATCGCGTCCACCAGCCGGTCCGCGGCCTTCACCTCGGTCGCGCCCCAGGAAAACTCCACATCCGCCTCCACGCCGTGCTTCTTCAGCCAGCGGCGCGTGAGGTTCACCACCTCTGTCGCGATCCGCTTGCCCTGCAAATCCTTTGCGCTCTTGATCGGCGAATCATTCGGCACCGCCAGCACCCAGCGCGCCGGCATCAACGTCTGCTTCGAGAACGCGATCTCCGCCACCGCATGCACATCGCTGGCGTTCTCCTCGATCCAGTCCTTGCCCGTCAGCCCGGCGTCGAGCGACCCCAGCTCCACGTAACGGCTGATTTCCTGCGCGCGGATGAGGCGGATCTCCATCTCGGCATCGTTGATTCGCGGCACATACGAGCGGCTGCTGACGTTGACCACAAAGCCCGCCTTCGCCATCAAGGCAAAAGCCGACTCCTGCAGACTGCCCTTCGGCAGCCCCAGTCGCAGCACCTTCGGTGTATAATTCTTCGTTTCCTTCACAATGAGCGGCGAACTATAGGTAGGCTCCCGCCGCAAATCAACGATTGTTTCCGCTAAAAAACAGCTTGGAATGTGCCGCCACGTCACAGGCTTTGAAATGGGAGCGACGAGAGCAGTTGCCTCGCTCTTTCCTCAAACTGCTTCGGCACACGGATTACTCCCATCTACGACCGTTGTCGTCGGCGAAGGCTGGCGCGCGGCCCCGACAGCGCTATTGAAGAGAATTGTAGGCCGTTTGGAACTCTTTGTAGGTCTTAAACTTGTCCGGGTAAACCTCCACCACTGCCTGTTGAAAGGTCACGCCGTCACCCAGCTTCAACACCAGTGGCGCAAACTGTCGCCGGTCCAGCTGCGTCAACAAAAAACGCACCAGCTTCTCGCAGGTCCGGTCATACTCGCGCCGCTCGCTCGGATCAGTCGGCCATTTGGTGACGTTCAGCAGATCAACGAGCGAATACGTGGCGGTGCCGCGACGTTCGCTACCGCGCTCGCCGCCGGCGATGCCTTTGTTTTTCTTGTAGGCGTTGCCTTCCTCAAAATACGAGACCCCCTGGTAGACCCAAAGCGGCACCCGCTTGGGAAAAAAGCGATACAACACGCAGGAAGTCACGGGAAAGGCCAGGTGCTGGCTGAAGGTCGCGTTGTTGGCGGGCGCTTCGATGAACATCTCGCTGCCTTTGGAGGTGCAAAAGATTCGTCCCTTGCCAATCTCCGCGCAAAAGGTGGACCAATCATTGCCTTTCGCGAAGATGAACAGGTGGCTCTTGCCCGTGCGGTAATCCTTCGTCAGCCCCAAGTCCTTCGTGATGTAGTCGTAATACGCCTCCGCCTCGCGCGCAGCCCGCTGCGCTTCGGCCAGCTTCTGGTAATGGATGACCATGTGCTCGCTTTCGCCGTGCCGCCATTTCGCGCCGGCCATCGCCTGCTTGCCCCAATCCGCCAACGTCTTGTCGCTGAGTTGGTCCCAGGACTTCTCGGCAAACGCCGCGCCTGCGCCGGGCGCCGGTGCCGGCGGAGCCGCAGGCGTTCGGGGAGGCGTGGGACGGAATTGACCGGCTGCCAATGTGACAACGCAGAAGAGCGCTGTCCCTGCTCGGAGAAAGGGCGCTTTCATGGCCGCCTTGTAACGACCGCCGCTGTGCTTGTCAAGCGCGGTCACGGCCAAGAAAACCAATGAAAGCAATCGCTCCAGAAACCATGCACGGTTGCCAACATCTCCACCACGGCTCGCCAATACGGTCTTTCCCTGAACAAGGCTATGACCAGAATAAAGGGAACTGAAACAATCCACACCACCGGGAACATCACCACCCAGAACAGCGTGGCAACAATGACCCACAGAAACCATCGGGCAAAAATCAATAGAACGTCAGTCATTTCAGATCAGATGTTTTTCCCAAGCGCATGACGGAGATAACAAGTCACCTGGATATGAGGCTGTTAGTTGGCACGTCTTTCCATTGGCCGCCATTAACGGACCACTGTAGCGGCCCCCACTCCCCTTCGTGGACTCCAATAGACTTTCCAATTTCAAGTCGGAGCTGCTGCGCCCCGGCGGGGAGTTTCAGCGTGACGAAACGATGAAGTTTCTCAGATTCAAATTCGAGTGTGTGTCCGTTAATGGTAAACCGAAACCGTTCGCTGCCGTAGGCTGCCGCTGTGCGCAGCTTCAGTGATTTCACATTCGAGGGAAGGATCAGATACCCGCTGAAGCTAACGGGTGTTTCCTTACTCGGAACACTGACCTTGGTGTTCTTCCATATTTGCTTTTCGCGGTCAATTGTCAGCAACAAGCCGGAATCACCCTTGCCGGAAAGCTCGGCATCCTTCAGTTCTTCTTCCACTTGTTTCTTCGTCACATTGATTGCATTTGCTTCATCAATATTGGCGCTGGCCATTGCCCATTTCAGCGCCGTCGTCAAATCGCGCACGTATTGCTGCTTGCTGCCGGCGAGGCTTTGCAGATAGCGGGTAGTGGCTGTGCGTGCGGCGGGCATGGTGACATGGCCATCTAGCGGCTCACCTGCCATGACTTGCCTCCGAATCGCATTCAGAGCATTGGCGTCTTCGAGAAGGCCGGACTGCATCGCCACCTTAAGAGCCGCATCCAGTTCGCGCAGGTATTGTTGAGACGCGAGACTATTGGTTTGATCATATCTGCGCTTTGCCGATACAGCCCAACTGGTCTTGAACTGAACCGCCGCCGCAGGCGTTAATGGCTCTTCAGCACCGGGCGAGAAGGCGGGCGACATTTCAATCAGCAAACAGGCGAGGAGTATCCGAAACCTGACAAGGCGAGTGTTCATGGTGTGTCCTGCGCGAAGTGTTAACCACCAGCTTCATCGGTTGCAATATTCGATTTGAAAACAGATCATTCCGCCGCGTCGAAGACGCAGCCTACATCTTGCGTTCGGCGGCCGGATTATTCCTGGCCTTCCGCATCTCCTCCATCAATTGGACAATGAGTTCCAACTGCCGGTCTGCGATGCGGTAATTGTCGAAATCAGTGAGTGCGATGGCGGCGATGACGACGAGCGGAATGGTAGCCAACGGCCCCGAAATGACGCCGAAGATCATAAAGGGCAGAATCAACAACAGACTCCAAGCATAGCCGGGCAGCTTGCTTAGCATCCAAAACTTCGGCGAACGAGTTTCCTCCAGCTTCCCGATCAGCACCTTGAGCATGTAGTCCGACAGATCTTTAGCGGGTTTCGTTTCATCGGTTGTTTTCATAAGCTTCCCTTCCGCGTTCATCCGCAGCCTTGGCGTCGGCGAAGATTAGCGCGCCCGGAGGTCGCGCTCCACCTTTTCTTCGCCATGTGTAGTATCGGCCGTCTCGGCCGAGCCGCAGCAGAGTTTGAATCCTGTTTCGCAGCAGACGAGTCCCGTCGGCCGAGACGGCCGACACTACAACGCATTCGCTGCCTCAGATATTTCTCCGCAACGCCCGGACGAGGTTGTTGTAGTTGTCGAGGAGGAGCTGGACTTCGCCCTGCGTGGGCGGGTCGCTCATGACGATGTCGAGCGTGCCGATGCTGTCCACGTTGCGCGGCGTGCCGTTGATGGCGTCGCTGACGGCGAGGGTCATCGCGTCGTTGGTCGGCCGGTCAGCCACGGCGCCGTTGATGGCGTCGGTGACTTGTTGCGTGGTCGGTTTGTCGGCCACGGCATTGTTGATCGCGGTGTTCATCGCCCCGGTCGTCGGTTTGTCGGCGACGGCGCTGTTGATGGCGTCGGTGACTTGCTGGGTGGTGGGCGCGGCGTCTATCTCATCTTTGAGCGCGTTGAAGTTCTCGCGCAGGAGGTTGGCGTCGGTCTTGGTGCCGTTCACGGGCAGGTCGGCATGGAAGGACATGTGGGTTCCTCGGTTGGAATGATGGGTTCGGAGTCCTAGGCGGAGAGTAGTGTCGTTTTTTGACCAAACAAGCTGTTTTTTGGGAAAAGTCGCGCAAATCGCTCGTTGATCGTGTGTTGGAGCAAAAAACATCCATTCCCAGCCCGAAAAAGTCACTCACGGCGGCGTTTCGTCATGTATCGGACGAGAAAAAGCATGTGTCGTTTTGATTTCGATACATGCTTTTTTTCATCCGGCACATGCTTTCTGGCCGGCAGCACATACCGTTTGGTTTTCGATACATGCCTTCTCTCGTCCGACACATACTTTCCGGCCGGCGGCACATGCCGTTTGGGTTTCGATACATGCTTTTTTTCATCGGACACATGCTTTCCGGCCGACAGCACATACCATTTTGATTTCGACACATGCCTTCTCTTGTCCGACACATGTTCTTTGGCCGGCAGCACATGCTTTTTGATCGCCGTCACATGACATCGCGCTCCTGTCACACGACCATGCCGCCGCCGACACGCTGCCGGAAGAAACCCAAAGATTATCGTTGCGCCAAAGGGT
Source organism: Verrucomicrobiota bacterium (assembly GCA_026397915.1). GTDB lineage: Bacteria > Verrucomicrobiota > Verrucomicrobiia > CAIQCK01 > CAIQCK01 > CAIQCK01. The sequence goes on along the minus strand of JAPLTX010000020.1, from coordinate 51,644 downwards.
CAAAGGCGCATGATGCGCCCACACAACACTCCCTCTTCTTATGGCCAACATCTATGGTGAAGCCGTCTACGGGGAAGATTATTACGAGGCGGCCGGCGCGCCATCGGGGGGCGGACAGAAAGGACGAATGGCCGAGATCGCGTTCAAGTTCGGAAAGAAAACTCCCGCTGACATCCGCCAACTGGCGGTGGATGCCAAAGCGGGCCTCACCAACAACCCCAACTTCCCGAACACCACTGCGCGTGTCACGGCGTTGGGAACCACCATTGCCGCCTACGATACCGCCGTGACCAACCAAGCCACGGCCGCAGCCGCCCAGACGACCGCCGACGACGCCGTGGACACGGCCGTCGAGGCCATCAAGGCCGAGCTGACCGGAGCGAAGCAGGATTGCGAGAAAGTCACCCGCGACCCCGTCCTGCTCGGCTCCAGCCTGATGCCCCTCAAGGGCGCCCCCGAGCCGGTCGGCGACCTGCCCGCGCCCGCGGACTTCTCCGTCACCCGCAGCGACGCCGAAGGTGCCGTGGATGGCCAGTGCCACAAAGTGGCCGGTGCCCACAACTACAAGGGTGAATACGCCGTCAACCGCGACGGCCCGTGGCAACTCGGCTACGAAGGCACCAAGAGCAGCTTCACCCAAGGCGGCCTCACGCCCGGCCAGGTTGTTTACTTCCGCTTCGCCGCCTTCGGCCCCAACGGCTGGAGCCCCTGGAGCGACATCGCCCAGTGCAGAGTCGCGTAGGCGAGTAGCAACGAAGAATCAACGCGCCCCGGCGGGAGTCAAAGCCCGCCGGGGCGTTCATAAAGACAAGACTGGAACTAACAATGAACAAACCCTTTTTTCACGAGATATCAGCGTGTGAGTTATCTCCAGACATTGGGACTGCGTTTCTATTACTGGAAGAATCATCCAAAGTTTGCAGTCTAGGCGGTCCCGTTGAAGTAAAGATGATCAGCCGGTTCATATGGCTATTCGATTACCATGGTAAGTTGTTGCATCGCGTCGGGAGAGAGTCTGGTTACCCGATGACTGTCGAAAAAATAGCCGGACGTAGCTTGTTCGATATCCAGAAAATCATTGCACGAATGGCAATTACTCATTGGCTAATAGAGAATCGTGCCAAACTTGAGATTCTCCCCGGTGGAGATGGTTTCATCAAATGTGGTCAATGGGTGAAGGTGGCGGATGAAGACCTGACTGAATTGGCTGCGCACGAATTGGTGTTGGAGAATGAGTTCTTTCTGGGTTTAATCAAGAGCATGACTCTTCGAGAAAAGTTAGGTAATGCTTTTAGAAACGCATCCAATAATGCTGATGCGCGAAGACATCTTGGGCACAGCTATGAAATGAAGTTCCCTCTTTTCGAGAACCCAATCGAATGATTGCGCTGAAAGGTTGCATAATTCGCGAGAGATTTCCCTATAAAAGGAATGCCCCATGCCCATGAAGACCAAATTCCTCGTTCGTTTTCTTAATCGTGCTGCCCATTTTGAGGCGGACATCGAACTTGCTGATGTTCTGAAGATCGCTATCACACAAGGGGCGCTAAGCTCCAGAGGAGCTGCGCATATTTTCGATGCTGTTGACCCCCATTTACACCCTCGACTTGCGGCGCGGGGCAAGACACCGAACAACCGAGAACTTGCAGCGAATCATTTGAAGGCGACGTTGTGTGCATCCTATATCAAGGACATTTACGAAGATATGGTCCAGTATATGGCTGAACTTCTGGAGGCAGCGGCGAGAAAGGGGATCGATCCAAACCGCCTGATTGGCGAACATAAGGTAGAGTTCGAAGCAAATGACATCCTTACTGCCGGGACATGGAACAACGTAGTAAAGTTGGTTTCAAAGTCTGTATTCAGGAAGCTCGAAAACGAAAAGAGCACGAAAAGTTTACTCCAAAAGATGAATACAAAACTTAATCTGGGTGTTCGGCAAGCAACCATTGACGCCGCGCTTCCTTATTTAGAGATAAGGCATCTTTTAATTCACGCGGATGGGAAAGCTGATCAGGCATTTTGTGATTCGTTTCCAGCCTTCGGCGCGACAGTGGACCAGAAGATTCAACTTGACCATGACGTGCTTCAGAAAGCACGTGTTGCGATTACAAACTTGATCCACGAGTTCGACCAGCGAGTAGTGGCAAGCAATGTGGTCAATGCCAACGAACTCCAACCTTAGCATTGCTAACAGACACCCCGATCAATATCCCGCCAAGCCTCGGCGGCTACTTCTGATGTGAGTGCTGGCCGTGGGCGGTGGGCTGGCCGCGGTAGCGGCGTTTGACTTCGAGTTGGATCAGCGCCTTCTGCAACGACGCCTCGACGGTGACGATTTCCTCGTCGCTCAGTTTCTCGGCCAGTCTCTGCTCGGCGCGTTTGCGGGCCTCGATGGCGGCGGCTTCGTCAATTTCCTCGGCGCGGAGAGCCATGTCCGCCAGGACGCGCACGGTCTCGCCCGTGATCTCGGCGAAACCGGAGCCGATGGCCATGACGGTTTCCTCGCTGCCCCGGATGACGCGCAACTCGCCGGGCACGACGGTGGTCATGAGCGGCTCGTGACCGGCCAGCACGCCGAGTTCGCCCGCCGCGCCGGGCAGGACGACCATGTCCACCGTCTCGGAGTAGGCGACGGCTTCCGGCGTGACGATTTCGAGTTTGAGCGTTGAGGCCATGTTACATCATTCGCAATTCCGCATTCCGCATTCCGCACTACTCTTTGATCTCCTCAATACCGCCCTTCATGTAGAAGTTGCCCTCGCCCACGTCGTCGTGTTTGCCTTCGAGGATTTCCTTGAAGCCGCGCACGGTCTCCTGCACGGGCAGTTGTTTGCCGGGGCGGCCGGTGAAGACCTCGGCCACGGTGAACGGCTGGCTGAGGAAGCGCTGGATCTTGCGCGCGCGGAAGACGGTAAGCTTGTCGTCGGGCGAAAGCTCGTCCATGCCCAGGATGGCAATGATGTCCTGCAGGTCTTTGTAACGCTGGAGGACGCGCTGGACGCCGCGGGCGGTGTCGTAGTGCTCCTTGCCGACGATGTCCGGCGTGAGCGCGCGGCTGGTGGAGGAGAGCGGGTCCACGGCCGGGTAGATGCCGATGTCGGTGAGCGCGCGGTCGAGCACGATGGTGGCGTCGAGGTGCGTGAAGGTCGTCGCGGGCGCCGGGTCGGTGATGTCGTCGGCGGGGACGTAGATGGCCTGGAAGGAGGTGATGGAGCCTGTCTTCGTGGAGGTGATGCGCTCCTGCAACTCGCCCATTTCGGAGGCAAGCGTGGGCTGGTAGCCGACGGCGCTCGGCGTGCGGCCGAGCAGCGCGGAGACCTCGGAGCCGGCCTGCGAGAAACGGAAGATGTTGTCAATGAACAGCAGCACGTCCTGGTTCTTCTCGTCGCGGAAATACTCGGTAATGGCGAGAGCCGAGAGCGCCACGCGCAGACGCGCGCCGGGCGGCTCGTTCATCTGGCCATAGACCAGCGCGATCTTGGACGCGCCGAGGTCGTCCTGCTTGATGACGTTGGCCTCGGACATCTCGTGGTAAAGGTCGTTGCCCTCGCGCGTGCGCTCGCCGACGCCAGCGAAGACGGAGACGCCGCCGTGCATCTTGGCGATGTTGTTGATCAACTCCATGATGACGACGGTCTTGCCGACGCCCGCGCCGCCGAACGCGCCGACCTTGCCGCCCTTGAGGAACGGGCAGATGAGGTCAATGACCTTGATGCCGGTGGTGAGCAACTGCGGGCTGGTGGACTGCTCGGTGAGCGCCGGAGCCGGGCGATGGATCGGGTAGAACTTCGTGGCGTTGACCGGCCCGCGCTCGTCCACGGCCTCGCCGATGACGTTGAACACGCGGCCCATGACGCAATCGCCGACGGGCATCATGATCGGGTTGTCGGTGTCGGTGACTTCGTAGCCGCGCTTGAGGCCCTCGGTGGACCCCATCGCGATCGCGCGAACCCAGTTGTCGCCGAGGTGCTGCTCGACCTCAAGCGTGAGCTTGGTCGTCTTGCCACCGACGGGGAACTCGACGATCACCGCGTTGTAGATGGCAGGCAGCTTGTCCGCGGACTCGAACTCGACGTCCACGACCGGCCCGATGATTTGAACGATTTTACCTTTATTCATGTGTCACTAACCTTAAGCCGTCGCCATTTGGGCGGATGCAATCTCCAAGAGTTCATTTGTGATGCTGGCCTGGCGCATCTTGTTGTATTCGATCGTCAGGTCCTTGATGAGCTGCGCGGCGTTGTCGGTGGCGTTCTTCATCGCCACCATGCGGGCGCTATGCTCGCTGGCGCGCGCTTCGAGCAGCATCTGGAAAACGAGATAGTTCACGTAGTGCGGCAGCAGCGTGCCGAGCACCTCGCCAGACGACGGCTCGAACAGATACTCGACGCCGGTCCGCTCCAGCGTCGCGCCTGTGCGGTCGCCGTTCATGCCCGCCTCGACGGCCTGCAGTTCGCCAACCGGCAGCAGCGGGCGGAGTTCATGCTTCTGGTTCAGCGTCGAGACGAACCGCGTGTAGAGCACGTCCACACCGTCCACTTCGCCCTTGGTGAAAAGGTCCTGCGCAAACTTCGCGATGGCGCGCGCCTCGCTAAACTGCGGCGTGTCCTTGTAGGTGAACTCCGCCGCGAGCTGGCGCTTGGTGCGGGCGATGAACTGCGAGCCTTTACGGCCGGCGCAGATGTAGAGCGTCGTCGCCTTGTCGAGCTTGGCCGCCTCACGCATCAGGTTGCTGTTGAGCGCGCCGCAGAGGCCGCGGTCGGTGCTGATGAGGATCACGGCGCGCTTGCCGGTGTGGTGCTTCTCCAGCAGCGGATGCTTGAAGTCGCCGATGTTGGCGGTGACCTCAGCGAGCACGGTGTTCATGAGCGCGGCATAAGGCCGGCCCGCGAGCGCGCCTTGCTGCGCCTTGCGCATCTTCGAGGCAGCCACCATCTGCATCGCTTTGGTGATCTGCGACGTGTTCTTGACCGACTTGATGCGTCGGCGTAAATCGCGGGGGCTGGCCATGGTCTAAAATCGTTTGCGCTTGGTTCGGACGACGTAGCGTCCGCGGGCTTCTCTCACGTGAAAACCGATTTCCCGCTTCGGCGCTTCCTCGGCGGGCGCGGCTGGTTCAAGCATCTGCCTGAGCGCCGTGAAAATGAGACGGATGGCTTCGTCGTGTTCGCCGACGCGGCCTTCCAGTTCGGCGAGCTTCTTCATCACGTCGGCCGAGCTTATCTTGCCGAGCTTCGCCAGTTGCTCGCGCATATAGACGAAGGCCCGGACGACGCGGACACTGGCCTCAACCGCCACAGGGCTGTTCAGGACGGTGGCGAGCATGATCGCGCCGTGCTCGGTGAAGACCCAGGGGAGATACCGCCGGCCACCATGCAAACTTGAGGTCACAATCTGTGACCTCAAGATCATAACTTCTTGCCGCGTAAGTTGAAACGCGAAGTCCTTTGGGAAACGACTCTGATTGCGTTTCAACTGTTGATTAAGCTGCTTCGTCGTCACTCTGTAAATCTTGGCCAAATCCGAATCCAGCATCACCCGCTGACCACGAACGGTCAGGATGAGGTTCTCGATCCTCTCCTTGCGTTTGATTGCTGTTACGTAGTCCATATCTTGGTCTTGGAACTTGAAGTCGCAAATTGCGACTTCAAGTCTTCGTTTCGCCAGGTTTACCGATACGTCTGTTTGAACTCTGTGACGGCGGCCTTCAGCTCGGCGATCAACGCGTCGTTGAGCGCCTTTTCTTTCAAAATCTTCGCCATCAGCGCCGACTTCCGGGACGTGAGGTAGTCGGTCATCTTAGCCTGGCAATCTTTGAGCTTGTCCACGGAGACATCGTCGAAGAAGCCGTTCTGAACGGCCCAGAGGACGCCGACCTGCACCTCAACCGGCACCGGGTTGTATTGCGGCTGCTTGAAGACCTCCACGATGCGCTTGCCGCGTTCGAGCTGCGCCTGCGTCTTGGCATCGAGATCGCTGCCGAACTGCGCGAACGCCGCCAGCTCGCGGAACTGGGCCAGTTCGCCCTTGATGCGGCCGGCGACCTGCTTCATCGCCTTGACCTGCGCGGCGGAACCGACGCGCGACACCGACAAGCCGACCGAGATGGCGGGGCGGATGCCCTGGTAGAACAAATCGGTTTCCAGATAAATCTGGCCGTCGGTAATGGAGATGACGTTCGTCGGGATGTAAGCGGACACGTCGCCGAGCTGCGTCTCGATGATCGGCAGCGCGGTGAGCGAGCCGTTGCCTGCCTTCTCGCTCAGACGCGCGGAACGTTCCAGCAAGCGGCTGTGCAGATAAAACACGTCGCCCGGATACGCCTCGCGGCCGGACGGACGGCGCAACACCAGCGACACCTGCCGATAAGCGACGGCGTGCTTGGAGAGGTCGTCGAAGATGATCAGCGCGTCCATGCCATTGTCCATGAACCACTCACCCATCGCCGCGCCGGCGAACGGCGCGAGATACTGGTTGGTGGCCGTGTCGGCGGCGGACGCCGCGACGACGATGGTGTAAGGCATCGCGCCCTGCTCTTCGAGGACGTTGGTGACGCGGACGATGTTGGACTGCTTCTGGCCGATGGCGACGTAGATGCAGTAGAGCGGCCGAACGCTCTTGTCGCCGGCCTGCTCCGCGGCGCGGTTCAGGCGGGCTTGGTTGATGATCGTGTCAATGCCGATGGTCGTCTTGCCGGTGGAGCGGTCGCCGATGATCAACTCGCGCTGGCCGCGGCCGATCGGGATCATCGCGTCCACGGCCATGATGCCGGTCTGCACGGGCTGACTGACCGAGCGGCGCTTGATGATGCCGGGGGCGATTTTCTCGACGGGATAAAGCGTGTCGGACTTGACCGGGCCTTTGCCGTCGAGCGGCATGCCGATGGAGTTGACGACGCGGCCGAGCAGACCCTTGCCGACGGGCACGCTAAGGAGCCGGCCGGTGGTGCGGCATTCCATGCCTTCCTTGATGTGCGTGTATTCGCCGAGGATGATCGCGCCGACCTCGGTCTCTTCGAGGTTGAGCGCGATGCCGTAGATGTCGTTGCCGAAATCTATCATCTCGTTCAGCATCGCATCGGTGAGGCCCTCGATCTTGGCCACGCCGTCGCCGATTTCTCGGACGGTGCCGACGTTCTGCTTGGCGACGCCGCGCTTGGCGCCGGCGATCTGTTGTTCGATTTCTTGAAGGATGTTCGCCATAAAAACGGTTTCCTGCTTACAACGCTGCGCCCAACTCCCGCAGCCGGTTGGCCACGCTGCCGTCCCACACGTCGCTGCCGACGCGGACGCGCACGCCGCCGATCAACTCCGGGTTCACTCCAAATTCGGCGGCGATGGGCCGCCGGTAAATCTGCTGCAACTGGCCGGTAATCTGCTGCTGCATCGCCGTGTCCAGCGCGGCGGCACTCTCGACGCGCGCGGTGTTGCGCTCAATCTCCAACCGCACCAGCCGCTCGTAGGTCTTCAGGATCGGGATCAACTCGCGCGGCTTGGCCGCGCAAAGCCCGCTCACGATCGTGCGGACCTTCGTTTCGTCAAGCCGCCCGTCCGTCAGGCTGTCGCGATAAAGCGACCGGGCGACATGACGAGCTTCCTTGGAGACTTTCATCGAGATTCGTGACGCGTTACGCCGCCAGTTGCTTTGAAGTTTCCTCGGCTAGACGCCGCTGATCGTCCGGCGTCAACACCTTGCCGGTGACCTTGGCGGTGGTCTCAACCACCAGCCGGCCGACTTCGCGTTTCAGCTCGGTCAACATGCGCTGGCGATCGAGGTCGGTCGCCTCGCGCGCCTTGGCGATGAGCGCCTCGGCTTGAGCGATGGCCTGCTGCAACTGCTGGTCGCCCTGGCGTTGCGCCGCGGCGCGCGCCTCGTCAATCAACTGCTGCGCCTGCTTGCCCGCGTCGGCAATGATCTTCTCGCGCGCCTCCTGTGCCTTGGCCAACTCCTGCTTCACCTGCTCAGCTTGCGCCATGGACTCCGCGATGCGGCGGCGGCGTTCCTCCAGCAGGTCGAGCAGCGGCTTGTAGGCGTAGCGGTTCAGCACCCACAACACCACCAGCATCGTCAGGAGCTGCGCGATGAAGTGCGGCCAATCCACGCCGAACTGCTCAAAAAAGCCGGTCGGCGCGTGCGTTTCCGTTGCCAGAATTATCGGGATCATAAATGTGCCCGTGACCCGTCAAACAACGCGCGGTCAGAAGACCCGCGCGTCGCGATGGTGGTGGCGGGCCGCTCAGTTGCCCAGGAACAACGCGTAGAATGCGATGGCCTCGGCGAACGCCATGCCGAGAATGCCCATCACCAGGATCTTGCCGAAGGCGCCTGGATTGCGGCCGATGGCGTTTGTCGCGCCCCAGCCGACCAGACCGACGCCGATGGCCGCGCCGAAACCGGCGATAGCCACGGCAAACTTCGCGTTGAACACGGGCGCAGCCGCCTGCGCCAAAACTGCCAACTCGCTAATCATTCTTGCTTCCTTTCTCAACTACATTTCACTTCGCGGCCATCGCTGCAGCACCGGCCGCGCGACGTTCCAACCACGAAAACTTTTCTCGTTTCAGGCCGTTCAGTGGCCTTCTTCCTCGTGCATGATTGCCGCCGTCGTGAACGCGGCGCACAGTAACATAAACACCAGCGCCTGCACGACGCCGACAATCAGCTCCAGAAAATAAAACGGCAACATCGTGATCGCCGAGAACGGCGCCGGGATGACACCGGCCATCGCCTCCAGCAGATTGTCGCCGGCGTAGATGTTACCATACAAACGGATCGTCAGGCCCAGCGGCCTCACGAAGAAAATCGAAACCAGTTCCAGTAACCCCACGAAGATGAAAAACGGCAGCAGCATCCACCACGCCGCGCCTTTCATCCCGCCCTTGGTGCCGAACAGATGGTTGATCGCGCCGCCCGCGCCGTGCGCCTGGTAATACCAGACGCACCAGAGCACCGTGAACGTCAGCGCCATCGCGCCGGTCATGTTCACGTCGGCGTTGGCCGGCCGCAGCAACGGCGTTGTTACCTTGAACCCGTGCTCCGTCGCGTGTCCCCAGCCGATCGTGGCAAAACCGGGAATCAGCCCCGTCCAGTTGCACGCCAGGATGAAGATGAACACCGTCGCCAGGAACGGGAATGTCCGCTTGACGAACTCCGGCCCGATGATGCCCTCCAACAAGTCGTGCAGCCCCTCGACGACGAACTCCAGGAAGTTCTGCAACCCGCCCGGCAATAGTTGAACCTTCCGCGTGCCAGCCTGCACCAGCGCGATCAGCCCAAGCGCGACGATCCAAGCCACCACCATCGAGTTGGTGACCGGCAACGGGCCGATGTGAAACAACGGCTCCGCGAACGTTGGTATAGCGTGTTCTGCTGTCATCGAAAATGACCGGAAAAGCGCGCGACTATAGGCGCGCATCAGGAGTCGCGCAAGCGTTTTTCGGAAAAAGCGAGTCCGAGCAAACACAATAGTCTGCAACGGAAGCCGTCATGACTCCCCAACCATCCGGTAGAACAGTCCTGCCTGCGGAAACGGCTGCGATGAGACTATGGGTTGGCCGGGGGCGGTGGCGCGTCGGCACCGGGCTGCGACGGCGGCGGGCCGGGTTTGATGTTGATGGTGAAGCCTTGCTTGCTGACGACCTCGCGGAGCTTCTCGTCCTCGCGCATCTTGCGGAAGAACTCGCCCACCTGATCACCGGTGACTTTCTGTTCCTTGCCGTCCGCGTCCGTATAGGTGAGCGTTGAGGTTCCGCCGCCAAAGGGACCGCGTCCGCGTCCGCCGGGACCGCCGCGTCCACCGGGGCCACCGCGGAAACCGCCCGCCAGACCCGGCTCGCCATCGGGTTTTTCCAAGACCAACGCATAGACGGTCTTGGGCATGCCTTCGTGGATGATCTCCAATCGCGCGGTCGTGGCAAAGTTTCGCTTGTCCAAAAGCTCCTGGAGTGTTTCCACCTTCGTCAGCGGCTGGCCGTCAGCGCGGAGCAGGACATCGTAGCGTTCGATGCCAGCCACCGCAGCGGGGCTTTCATTGGAAACCTCCGTAACCACCAACCCGGCGTCTTCGGGCATGCCCTGCAAATACTTCTTCAGATGCGCCCGCGTGGTGCCCATCAGCGGCATGACGCGCACGCCGATCCATTTCTGGGGCGCCTTGTTTACCGTGGCGGCGGTGTTGGTGACTCGCTTCGGTTGCGGCTTGGGCTGCGCGGGCGTGGCGGTTTTCGTCTGGCTGAAACCGGACGATGCGAAAAACGCGAGCGCCAATCCGACAATAAGAGTTTGTGACAGTTTCATATTCAGCTTCCTCCGTGCTGGGTATTGCGGCCAAAGAACCTTGTTGCGCGCAGCATCCGTCCTCCATCCCATGTTCCACGACACATTTGGGACGAACCGCTCTTTTTACGGGACGGACTTGTAAAGAACTACGACGAAAACTTGGTCACGAAAACCGCAGTTTTTCCTCCAGCTCGCGGATGCCACGGGTCATCGGCAATTGCTGTCCGTTGAGCAGAACCACGACATACTCGCCCTTGAAGAGCGGTTGCAGTTCCCGGACCTGATCGAGATTGACCAGCGCGGAGCGACTGACGCGCAGGAACAGTTTTGGGTCGAGTTGCGCTTCGAGCGCGGCAAGCGTTTCACGCAGAATGTGGTTCTGCTTGCCGACATGTAACACGACGTAGTTACCCGCCGACTCGATCCACTCGATCTGGCTGGCTTTCACCAGCAGCACGCGGTCGTTCTCCCTCACCGTCAGCCGGTTGAGATAAACCGCCGCCGGTTTGCGTTCGCTCAGCAATTGGAGCAACCGCTGGGAGACCTCGTCGGTCTGCCGGCGCCCGATCTGGCCCCGCACCCGCTGCACCGCCTCCTTGAAACGCGATTGTTTGAACGGCTTGAGCAAATAATCCAGCGCGTGGATCTCAAACGCCCTCACGGCGTGCTGGTCGTAAGCCGTCACGAAAATGACCGCCGGCAATGCATCCTTTCCAAGCCGGCTCAACAATTCGAAGCCGTCCATCTCCGGCATCTGCACGTCAAGGAACAGCAGGTCCACCGGCTGTTTCTTCATGGCCGCGAGCGCCTCGTCGCCGTTGGCGCACTCGCCAACGACCTCAATGTCCGGCTCCTTCGCGAGCAGGGTCCGGATGCGCTCGCGAGCGAGCGGCTCGTCATCCACAATGAGCGCCTTTATTTTCACGTGGCGTCCTTCCATTCCGGTTCGGGGTTGAGAGGTTCAAAACGAAGGGGAATTTGCAGGCTGACGGAAAAACTACCGTCCGCCGCGGGCTGCATGACCAGTTGCGCGTTGGCCCCGTAAAGCTCCTGAAGCCGCGCGCGAGTGTTGGCCAGACCGATGCCGGGTCGGTTGGCGGCAGGAGCCGCACCAAACACGCCCGTGCCGGTGTTGCTGACGGTCAGGTTCAGAAACATGCCTTCGCGTTCGGCGCGAATCGTAACGACGCCGGGATTGCGCATCGGCTCGATACCGTGCCGAATGGCGTTCTCCGCCAGCGGTTGCAAAATCATGACCGGCACTTGGGCGTTTATCGCGGCCGGTTCGATCTTTTTCTCCACGCGCAACCTGTCGCCCAGCCGCATCTGCTCGATGTCCAGGTAGCAATCCAAAAACTCCAGTTCTTTCCGCAACGACACCTCCTGCAATTCTGAACAATCGAGCGCCAGCCGCAACAGGTTGCTCAGGTTGGCGATCATGTCGTCGGCGGCGTGCGGATCCTTGTGGAGCAGCGTCGCGATGGCGTTCAGCGCGTTGAAGAGGAAGTGCGGGTGCAGTTGCATCTTCAGTGCCTGCAACCTCACCTGCGCCAGGCTCGCGGACAGCTCCAGCGCCTTCCGTTCGCGCTCCTGCGATCTGCGATAGTAGGTCAACGCGTAAACGGCGCAAACGATCACCCAGTAAACCGGAACATGGGACCGCGCCCGCAGCCAGAACCACGAGCTGGGCGACGGCCTGCGACCGCGACGGTCCGCCGACCAGCCGCGCGACCGCTCGGCTCTCGGCTCTGGACGTTCCTCGATGGAGAACGAAGGCGCATTCGTGCCGCTGGAAGATTGTTGGCGTCGCTGCTGCCAGTCGCTCCACCATGGCGTCGGCGGCAGCATCCAATCCGCGATCCAACTGCAAGCCGCCACCGCCAGCGCGCAGCCGGCAATGTGCCCGGGCACGCTCAGAGGCAGCATCTTCCGTTCGAACGGCAACCACCGCGCCAACCAAACGACCAAAGGTGATAACAACGCCCACGGCGCCCAGTCGCGCACGGAAATCCGCAGCGCCTGTTCCCAGCCGAACCCGGCGGCGAGAACAAAATAGCCGGCCATCGCCAGCGTCAGCAATGTCCAGAACGCCAGGCACGCGCCGCACACGATCAAGATTTTGCTCCGGTGTTTGAGCACGTTTGGCATCATAAACCTTCCCATCCGATGCGCACAAAGACTAAAACCGCCGCCGCCGCCAGACAACGGCACCGGGACGAAAGCTTTTCTTCCCAAGACCAAACGAGCGAAAGCCGTGATGAACTGCGGAGGACAAAAACACCATCGGAGAACTGCGTGCCACTTTACGGTGGTCCCTCGCTCTGCCCGACGGGTTAAACACAGCAACAGGCCTGTCAGTGCCAGCCTCGCACGGACGGGCGTTCACTTCTGCTGACGAACCAGCAGTTGGAATGTCTTGTGAATGAATTCGATGTCGGACTGCACTTGCGAATAAACAGCGGTGGGTGCCCACGAGATGACACGATAGGCGCATTCATTTTCTTTACCGATGTAAACGGTGCAATAGTATCGCCGCTCGGTCCCATCCTGCGTGGCTCGGGCTTCCAGCCGCATGGCTTCGAGGTTGTTGATGGTCATCTTCTCTTCCTTCTCAACCACAACGTCAGGGTTCAGCGCGCGCAGGTCAGCCAAGCAGCGGTCACGCAACGCCAGCAGCGACGGCGTTCCCCGCTCGACATAAACACGGGTGTGAGCGCGCAAAGTGTGCTGGTTCAACACAGCCACGGTGTCTTTCGGACGAACAGCAGGCAGATCTTCCAACCACTCACGCGCGGGCACGATGAAACCAAACCTCCACTCCTGGCTGATGAAATAACGTCCGCCGCGGGCGGCCGGGTGGTCGGGAATCTCGCGAACATCCGGCGGGTTCTCGATCTTCCAGAGCTGTTGCGTATAGGTAAAAATGCCCACCAGCGCGCCGAGCACCAGCCCGATCGCGCCGGCCAGATGGCCGCCAACGGTTCGGCGGCGACCTGGAAAATAAATCCGGATGAATCCGATCATCGCCAGCAACACCGCTGCACCGCTGCACACGTAGCGCCCGTAGTGAGTCAGCCGCGTCAGCCGGTAAACCTGATTTGCGGACAACCAAGGGCCGAGGAGTTGTTCCAACGGCAAGAGCGCAGCCAGCCCGATGGCCACCGACGCGTAAATATAGTGGTTCTTCCCCGATCCGCGAGACCGCCAGATCCACACCAGCCACGCGCCGCCCAGGACGAAGATTGCCATGAAAATCATCGTCTGAACCCATGCGCTTTCGTAATCCCAAGGTGTCGTTGAACGAAACGGGTTCATCCCACCGCCTTGTAGCAAAGCTTCCGGACCAAAGCAACGCGCGCGGCTGGCCGCCGGCAAGCATGAAAGTTATCGCGACTCATGACTGGCGCAGCGGCAGCCGAAACTGCTCGGCGATCTTGCCGAAAGCGACGCCGCCTTCGACAATGTTGAGGCCTGACCGAATCACGGCATTCTCCTCCACCGCGCGGCGCCAACCCTTGTTGGCAATCTCCAGCACGTAAGGAAATGTCGCGTTGGTCAACGCAGAGGTCGAGGTGCGCGCCACCGCCCCCGGCATGTTCGTCACGCAGTAATGAACGACGCCGTGCTTGATGAACGTCGGCGCGCCGTGCGTCGTAGGCCGCGACGTAGCGATGCTGCCGCCTTGGTCAATCGCCACGTCCACGATCACCGCGCCGCGTTTCATTTGCTTCACCAAAGCCTCGCTCACCAACACCGGCGCTTTCGCCCCCGTCACCAGCACCGCGCCAATGAGCAGGTCGGCATGCCGCACCGCATCACGAATGTTGTAGGCATTGCTCATCAACGTTGTGACGTTCTTCGGCATCACGTCGTCGAGATAGCGCAACCGCGGCAGTGACACATCCAGTATGGTCACGTCCGCCCCCAGTCCCGCCGCCATCTTCGCCGCGTTGGCACCGACGATACCACCTCCGATGACAACCACCCTGGCCGGTGCCACGCCCGGCACACCCGCCAGCAACAACCCACGTCCCTTGAACGGCTCCTCCAAATACTTCGCACCCTCATGCACCGCCATCCGGCCCGCGATCTCGCTCATTGGCACCAGCAACGGCAATGAACCGTCCGCCGCCTGCACCGTCTCATAAGCAATCGCCACAATGCGCGACTCGATCACCGCCTCCACCAGCGCCCGGCTGGCCGCAAAATGGAAATACGTGAAGACAATCTGCCTCGGCCGCAACCGCCGAAATTCCCCCGCTTGCGGCTCCTTCACCTTCACGATCATGCCCGCCCGCGCATAAACCTCCCGTGCCGAGCCGACTACCGTCGCGCCGGCCTCGCGATAATCCTTATCGCACGCGCCGCTACCGGCACCCGCGTTGCGCTGCACCAACACCCGATGTCCTGCCTCGCGCAAAACATGCGCATGCACCGGTAGCAAGCCAACCCGATACTCGTGGTTCTTGATTTCGCGAGGAACGCCAATGACCATGCTACGAAGATAAGAGCCGCGCCCCGCTGTCGCAAGGCAGAATACCGACCGGCGGTGGAACCGCTACAAGAACAAGAGCGCAAGCCGCAAAAAGGAAGCTGGCGCGTGGACGATTGCAGGCCGATTACGCCCGCCGTCGTTTCACGCGCCAGCTTTTTTTCCTGACGCGGTGAAAAAATAGTGGGAGGCCCCCTGATGCCAGGGGGAACGACCAGACCGCCGAGTCGGTTGATCGCCTGAGGAATCACCTCCCACAAAAACCGGATATCAAATAACTCTGTCGCACATCAATTTGTTCGACGACAACAGAAAATGGTCTCTTCAAACAGAATTGCAAGTGGAACTTTTTTCAGGCTGCGCACGGTAAACCCCGCGCCTCACTCCATCTCATCGCGTCAACCCGCGCGAGCCTATCGCATCCAGCAACGCCTTCGCCCGGCTCATCGCGCGCGCGCGATGGCTGATGCTGTTCTTCACATCCTCGCCCAGCTCGGCAAACGTCGCATCATAGCCCACCGGCACGAAAAGCGGATCGTAGCCAAATCCGCCCGCGCCGCGCGGCTCAAACAGGATGCGGCCTTCGCACGTCCCGGCACATAACGCCACCGTCCAGTCGCCGCGTCGTGCGCACGGCGCACCGGCTTGTTTCGCCACCACCGCCAGCATGGGTGACACACCCGCGATTGCGATGACACACTGAAAACGCGCTGTGCGTTTCTCCGCCGGCACGTCGGCCAGTGCGCACAGGAGTTTCACGTCGTTCTGCTGGTCGGTGGGCCGCGGACCGGCGGTCTCCTGCGCGTAACGCGCCGACACCACACCCGGCGCACCGTCGAGAGCGTCCACTTCGAGGCCGGAATCGTCGGCGAGCGCGAGCATGTCACGCGGCGCGAGTTGCACGGCCCAAACCGCTTTCTTGGCCGCGTTGCCGGCAAACGTCGGCTCATCTTCGACGACATCGGCTGCGGTGGGCACAGCGTCGAGGCCGATCACCTCAAAGCTCGCGCCGAGAATAGCGCGGAGTTCGCCAAGCTTGTGCCGGTTGCGTGTTGCCGCGAGCAATTGCATGGCCGGACAAAGTGCGGACTACTTCTGTGGAAGGCAAACAAAAAACTCACGTCGGGTGAAAAGGAGAAAACCGGCTGTGATATCTTCTTGTTTGCCGCGCCTGAACCCTCATGCAAATTCCGTTAATGGCAATGAGACCAGTGGACATGCACGTTCATATCGTAGGCAACGGCTCCAGCTGCAGCGGCTGTTGGGTGCGACCTCGCGGTCTGCACCGGCTGCTGGCGGCGTTCATGCTCCATCACAACGGTCTGCCGCAAAACGCGCTCGCCGGCGATCTCGACCGTCTCTACGTCGAGACGCTGCTGAACTTCCTGCGCACGTCCTCGCTGGGCGCGGCTGTGATCCTCGCGCACGACGACGTGTATGACGAACGCGGCCACCGGATGGAGGGCATCGGATCGCTCTACGTGCCAAACGACTACGTGCTAGCCCTCGCGCGCCGGCATCCGGAGTTTCTGCCGGCGGTCTCGATTCATTCAGCACGCCCCGACGCAATGGAGGAACTCGAACGCTGTCTGGCGGCAGGCGCGGTGATGATGAAGCTGCTACCGAACTCGCAGAACATTGATTTCAACGACCGGCGTTATACGCGGTTCTGGGAGCGGCTGGCGGAATCGAGGTTGCCGCTGCTCGCGCATACCGGCGGTGAACACACCGTGCCGATCATCCGGCAGGAATGGGCTGACCCACGCGTGCTGGAACGGCCGTTGCAGTGTGGCGTCACCGTCATTGCCGCACACGTCGCCGGCAAAGGTAGCGTGTTCGACCACGACTACTTCGGCGCGTTTGTTGGAATGACCCGCCGCTATCCACGCCTCTACGGCGACCTCAGTGCGTTGAACATTCCCTTCCGCAGCCAACACCTTCGTGCCTGTCTACACGAACCGCTCGTCCATCGGCTTCTGCACGGCAGCGACTTCCCCGTGCCGGTAATGGGCCACTGGGCGTGGATGCGCGGGCTGGTGAACTGGAGGACATTTCGCCGTTTGGAGCGCGAGCCGAATCCGCTAGAGCGCGACTATCAACTCAAGCGCGCGATGGGTTTTCCAGTGGAAACCTTCACGCGCATCTGGCAACTTCTCCGCCAACCGGCAAACCGGTTTCTTGAGCCATGAAATACCAACTCGCCTTCCTCCTCACGATCGCACAAGTCACCGCCACCGATCAAACCGACCGACCTGGCGAAAATATCGCGCTCGGCAAATCCTACACGTTCGATCCGCGGCCAAACTACGGTTACTGCACCGACCTCGGCGACAAGACACAGCTCACGGACGGCGTTTACACCAAAGGCTACTTCTGGACGCAGAAGAGCACCGTGGGCTGGCAAAGCGTCGGCGGCGTCACGATCACCGTGGACCTCGGCTCCGTGCAGCCGATTCGCGGCGCGTCGTTCAACACCGCGGCGGGCCGCGCGGGCGTGGCGTGGCCAGTGGGCATCGTCGTCCTCGTCAGCGACGACGGCAAGAGCTTCTACCCGGCCGGCGAGTTGATTAATCTGGGCATGAAGCACGGCGCCGCGCCGGCCGACTACGCCATCCATCGCTACTGGACCGGCGAGTTGCGCACGCACGGCCGCTTCGTGTCCTTCCTGGTGGCGCCGGGCGGGTCTTACACGTTCGTGGACGAGATCGAGATCTACCGTGGTGAGCCGGACTGGCTAAAGGTGCCGTTCAGCGGCGAAGGCGTGACCGACGCGAAAGCCTACCAACTGCATGCCGCGTTCGAGCAGCGCATCCGCAAAGACCTGCTCGCCGTGCGCGAGACCGCCGCAAAGCTCAAAGGCGAAGCGTCGAAGAAGATTCTGGCCGAACTCGACGCCGTCGAGCGCGAGTTGTCGTCCATGCCGCGGCGTCACGACCCGAAGGCGCGCGTCACGCTGCCGCTGAATCCGACCCACGAGCGCGTCTTCCGAGCACAAGCGATGGTCTGGCGTGCTCAAAAGGCCGCGACGCTCACCGTATCGTCGGCAAATCTGTGGGACCCTCTCGACATCACTGGCGCGCCACCGCGCGGAGCCGGCGGCGTCAGCGTGGCAATGATGCAGAACGAATACCGCGCCGGCGCGCTCAACATCAGCAACTCGGGCGAGAGCGCCGCCGAGTTGCGTTTACAGATCACCGGTCTCCCCGGCGGAACGAACCCGTCGTATGTCGCTGTGCATGAGGTCGCTTGGACCGACACGCGCAAAGGTATCGCCGTGGCGGCGGCGTTGCCGGAGGCGCGGCGCGACGGCGATGCGTTCATCATCAACGTGCCGTCGGGCATGACGCGGCAGGTCTGGCTCACGTTCCACCTGACCGACATCAAGCCGGGCACGCATCGCGGCACGATCTCGTTGGCCAACGGCAAGACGAAGCTGCGCGTCCCGCTGACGTTGCGCGTGTATCCGCTGCGGTTTCCCGACCAGCCGTCGCTCCACTTGGGCGGATGGGATTACAGCGACGCTGTCAAGGGCCGCGACGTCACACCGGAAAACCGCGACGCGTTCATCCGCCAACTGCGCGCACATTTTGCGGATTCGCCGTGGGCGACAGGCGCTGTGCTTCCGTTCAGCCTCGACACGATCCGCTTCGACGAATGGCTCCAGCTCTGGCCCAGCGCGCGGCAGTATTGCGTGTTCGCCTCGGTGGGCGAGCAGATCGGCCGGGCGAAGATGGGCACGCCGGAGTTTGACGCGAAGGTTCGCGAGTGGATCACATTCTGGGCGGACCACGCGAAGAAGCGCGGGCTGAAGCCGGAGCAACTCTGCATCCTGTTGGTGGACGAACCCGCCGAGGCAAAGCGCGACAACGTCATCCTGCCGTGGGCAAAGGCGGTCCGCGCGGCCAACACCGGCGTGAAGATTTGGGAAGACCCGACGCATAGCGATCCAGCCGCCGCGAACCAGGAGATGATGGCGCTCTGCCACGTGCTCTGTCCGAATCGCCCGATGTTTCTGGCGGGCAACCAAAAGTTCCGCGACTACTACGCGCAACGCCATGCCGCCGGCACGGAGCTGGCGTTCTACTCCTGCAACATCGGAGCGCGCTTGGCCGATCCGTATTCGTATTTCCGGCTGCAAGCGTGGACTGCGTGGCAATACGGCGCCAAGGCGTCGTTCTTCTGGGCGTTCAGCGACTCCGGCGGCGGCTCGTCGTGGAACGAATACGCCATGACGCACTCGACCTGCTACACGCCGCTCTTTCTCGAACCCACCGCCGTCACCGGCAGCAAACAGATGGAAGCCATTCGCGAGAGCGCCGAGGACTACGAGTATTTCGTCACGCTGCGCGACCGCATCGCCGCCGCGGAAAAAGCCGGCAAGAAGAGTTCCGCCGTCGAGCGCGCGAAGAAACTGCTTGCCACCGCCGCCGACCGCGTCCTCAACGCGCCCGACGCCGACAAGCTGATGTGGGCCGAGCCGAAGGATCGCACGGCAGCCGACCGTGTTCGCGCAGAGATGCTGGAGGCGATGAGCGCGCTGGCTGCGTCTGACGCCGGTCGTTGATCGGGTCGGTCGTGTAAATTCTCGCTACTGGTGCGGCGCGCTGGTATAAACCGTCGTCACGGAGAAAGAGCTATGAAGCCTTTAACATGGTCGCTCCTGCCAGTCGCCTTTGCGTTTTGCCTCCACTCATCTACCGCCGCACCACCTGTGGAAAAACCTCCCGACGTCGGCGTCACTCGCGGTATTTGCGTGGTGCTGGGTGATCCGAAGTGCGATCTAGCCATTAAGCTGGCAAAGCAAACAGAACTGCTGGTCTATGTCCAGTTGCCGGACGCCGGCGTGGCGGAGCGGGCGCGGTGGCGGGTGGACGCAGCGGGCCTTTGTGGGACGCGCGTTCTCGTCGAGAGTGGGCCGATCGCGAAGCTGCATCTTGCCGACAACATCGCCGACGCGCTGGTAGCTGTCGGTGATGCCGCTGCGATGCCGGAAACCGAGGCGCTTCGCGTCCTGCGTCCACAGGCGGTGGCGCGGCTCGGCGGCAAAAAGCTGGTGAAGCCGGTTCCGGCCGGCGTGGATGATTGGAGCCACTACTACCACAGCCCGGACAACAACCCGCTCTCGCGCGACACCGTCGCCCGCGCGCCGTATCTCACGCAGTTTCTGGCTGAGCCGCGCTACGCGCCGTTGCCGCAGGTGGCGGTGGCGTCGGGGGGGCGTGTGTTCAAGGCGTTCGGCCACATTGCCTTCAAAGAGCGCGAGGAGCCGTGGCTCGACACGCTCGCAGCGTTCAACGGCTACAACGGCACGCTGCTGTGGCGGCGTGAGATTCCACCGGCGCTGATGGTGCATCGCAGCACACTCATTGCTACGCCAACGGTCGTTTACTTCGGCGACGACAAGTCGTGCAAAATCCTCGACGCAGCGACAGGCAAGTTGCGTGGCGAGATTGCGCCTCCCGCCAAGACGGCCGGCGGCACGTTTTGGAAATGGATGGCGCTGGAAGGCGGCGTGCTCTATGCGCTGATCGGCGAGCAGGAGGAGCGCGACCCGGTCATCCGCGCCAAGCGCGAGACGCACGGCTGGCCATGGAATCCGTTGTCGCCGGGCTACAACAAACCGGAGCACTCGTGGGGCTTCGGGCAGACGCTGTTGGCGATTGACCCGAAGACGAAGAAGGTGTTGTGGCGGCATCGCGAAACGGAGCCGATGGACAGCCGCGCGCTTTGCATGAAGAGCGGGCGCATCTTTGCGTTTCGCTTCGGTTCGTATCTGACGTGCCTCGATGCGAAGACCGGCAAGGAACAGTGGCGGAAGACGAAAGACAATGCGACCGCGCTGTTCAACGCGCTGGGCGAATACCTGCCGCGCCAGGACTGGCGCACGAACTGGCGCACGACGGCTTACCTCCGGTGCAGCGACAAGGCGCTCTACTTCGCCGGGCCACCGGTCAGCAGGCTCCTCGCCGTGTCGGCCGAGGACGGCAGCATGTTGTGGGAGCATCCTTACAACAACTACCAACTCGTGATCTGCGACGACGGCCTCTACGGCTTGAGCGGACAGATTGACCAGGATCCGACGCGGAAATTCGATCTGCTGACGGGCAAGATCCTCGCCGAGATTCCGCTGGGTCGGCGGGCGTGTTCACGCGTCACCGGCTCGGCGGACGCCATCTTCTGCCGCGCCGGCGAAGGTTCGACGCGGCTCGACCGCGCCAGCAACCACCCGCAACTCATCTCACCGATGCGCGCGCAGTGTCACGACGGCGTGACCATCGGCAACGGCCTGCTCTACTGGTGGCCGTCCACATGCGATTGCAACCTGACGTTGTATGGCATCACCTGCCTCGGCCCGGCGGGCAACTTCGACTTCAACCGCAAGGCCGTCGAGTCGGAGCGACTGGAGCGGTTCAGCGCCAGCGACGACAAATTCGCGGCCTTCGACGAATCGCCCGACGACTGGCCCGCGTTTCGCGCGAACAACTCCGCCACGGTGACGACCAGCGCAACGATCCCCACCGCGCCGCACTGCAAATGGCAGGACGATCCGGCCGCGCCGTTCACACCGACCGCGCCAACCACGGCGGGTGACCTAGTGTTCTACGGTGGGTCCGACGGTATCGTCCGCGCGCTCAGCGCCACTACAGGAAAGCTGCGCTGGAAAGGTTATACTTGTGGCGACGTGCGCTATCCGCCGACGATCTGGCAGGGCCGCGCGTTTGTCGGTTCCGGCGACGGCTACGTTTACTGCTTCGATGCGGCGATGGGCCGGCCGCTATGGCGGTTCCGCGCCGCGCCGGTGGAGCGACGCATTCCCGTCTATGGCTCCCTGCAATCCACCTGGCCCGTCGCCAGCGGCGTGCTCGTGGTTGACGGCGTCGCCTACGTCGCGGCTGGCATCGTCAACTACGACGGCACGCACGTCTATGCGCTCGATGCCGCTACGGGCCGCATCAAATGGCAAAACAACACCTCCGGCCATCTCGACGCCGAAGCGCGCACCGGCGTCAGCGCGCAGGGCCACATGATGGTGGTTGCCGGCAAGCTCTACCTCGCCGGCGGCAACGCCGTCTCACCTGCCATCTACGACATCGCCGACGGCCGCTGTCTCAACAACCCGGCGGTGATGCATCAGGTGTCAAAGAACAACGTGCCCGGCTCTGTCAGCCCGCGCGGCAGCGAGTTGTATCGGCTCGGTAACGAAGTGAGAGTCGGCGGCAAACCTCTCTACGCCCACCCGAAATACGCGGTCTATGACAACACCGTCGTGAACAAAACCTTGCTGGCGGCGGCGGGCGACCGCGCTATCGCCTGGGTGAACAGTTCCGCGCTGATGGGCTTTGCGCGCAATGATCTGCCGACCATCACCGAAAAGATTCTCTCATCTTGGGGCAATCCGAGACTCCCCGCCCTCGCGCCGCTCTGGGCAAACAAGTGCAAAGACATCATCGCCCTTGCCGTCGCCCCGAACGCCGTCGTGATTGCGAAACCGTCAGAACTGGTCGCGCATGATTTGCAGGACGGCAAAGTTCTCTGGACCCAACCGCTGCAAGCGCCACCGGTGCCGTGGGGTCTCGCCATCAACCGCGACGGCCGCATCATCATCACCCTCGAAGGTGGCCAAGTAGCGTGCTTTGGCACCCTCAAACGATAAGGTGAAGCGCATCCACGAACCAGAACCGGTTATCGTTTCCCCTTCGCCTCGGCACTCAACACGATGTGTGACTTCGCCGGCACTCCGTCCGGCTCGGTGTTGTTCGGATGATATGGCCCGCTCGCCAGCACGAGGTCGCGCCGCGCGACGGCCAGCCAATTGCCAGTAGCGCGCAAGGTGCGTGACGTTGATCTCGTGATAGACGAAACACTCGTTGCAGGAACGAACCGCCCGGTGTTGTTGATTGCTAGCGGTGGCCGTCGGAAAGTTCAAACAAATCGTCGCGGCTGTCCTGTGGCAGCGAGCACGCTGGTCCAGACGACGCCCTCGGGGTCCACCTGCTTCTTCCGACTGACAGCCAGCGAAATCGGCAGGTGCGTCAACGTCCCGTTCCAGAAGCCGACGACCATGTTGGTCTTGCCTGCCATCGCGGCATGGACGGCCTTGCGCGCCAGTTGGTCGCACAACACCGCGTCGTCGCAGTTCGCCGGGGCGCTGCGGATGTAGTAACTGGGGTCGAAATACTTCACATCCACCGGCATGTTGATCTGCTTGAACCACGCCGTGATCTGGTCTTTCAGGAACGGACCGATGTCGGCGTGACGCTTGTTGCCCGACGCGTCCTTTTCCGCCGGCAGATTCTTGAGCAGTTCCTGCCCGGCGCCTTCGGCAACGACGACGACCGCGTGGCGGCTGCTGGCGAGGTAACGGCGAAGCGCCTCGAGAAAACCGCCCGGTCCTTCGAGCGCGAAGGGCACTTCGGGAATGAGGCAGAAGTTGACGTCCTGGCTGGCGAGCGTGGCCCCGGCGGCAATGAAGCCCGCGTCGCGTCCCATGACTTTCACGAGGCCAACGCCGTTGAACGCGCTGTGCGCCTCGTGGTGCGCGCAGTCCAGAACGGCGCGCGCTTTTTCGACGGCCGTCACCACGCCGAAGGTGCGGGTGATATACATCACGTCGTTGTCAATGGTCTTGGGAATGCCCACCACCGCTATGGGCAACTCGCGCTTCTGCGCCTCCGCCGCAATGTCGCGCGCGCCGCGTAGCGTGCCGTCGCCACCGGTGCAGAGCAGGATGTTGATCTTCTGCGCGACGAGAAAATCCACGATGACATCCGTGGGCTGCGGCCCGCGCGACGAGCCGAGCATCGTGCCACCGTCCTCATGAATGCTGGAAACCATCTCCGGCGTCAGTTCGGTTGGCGGCAGGCCGACCTTCGGGTTCAGCCCGGCGTAGCCATAGCGGATGCCCAGGACTTTTTTCACACCGTAGTTGTAATGGAGTTCGAGGAACGCCGAGCGGATGACGTTGTTCAGCCCCGGGCAAATGCCGCCGCAGGTGACGATGGCGGCACGGGTTTCCTTCGGATCGAAGAACAACTTCTCCCGCGGCCCGGCCTTCTCGAAGAAAATGTTGTCGGGCAGATCATCGCCGGTCCCGCACTCGACCTGATAACGAACGCGCGCGTCGTCAGGCACGAACAGCCCGACGCCTTCGCCGCGATGTGCCACAAGTCGCAGCGGCGATGGAATGTTTCGGGAACCGAGGTTGGCGATGACGGTGCTTTCCGGAGTGATCATGGCTTTCGGGAGATTGTTTCCATCGGCGGACAGAGTTCAAGGAACTTCACGCGCGTTCCCGGCGCCAGAAACAACGCAATCGTTATCGCCGGCCGGCATCACGGCGCGGGTGATGTCTGGCTCTGCGGTATCATGGACTTGACCATCTCGCGCTGGCTCTCGACAAACTTCTCGTAGCTCTGCATTTGTTCCGGCGTCAACACGGCACGAAGTGCCTCCTTCTTGGCGTTGAACATTTGTTCTACCAGTTGGATGGAATCGGGTGTCGGCAAACCGGCGTCGGGCTGCTGGGCCATCATTTGCTGGTATTGCTGGTGGAGAACGCTAGTAACCTGTTCCTGTTGTTGTGCGCTGAGTTGGAGCATAGACGAGATCTGCATCACCTCCGCCTGGCTCGCCATCTGGACTTGCCGCTGCTGCTCCTCGGTCTTGTATTGTTGATACCCTGTCCACTGGTCGGCGTTGAGCATCTGCTTGAGCTGACCATCGAAGTCGAGCTTTGGTCGCGAACTCATGTCCTCTGCGGTCAGCTTGCCCTCGAACATCTTCGAGGCCATCTCCACGCTTTGGTCGGTTTGCTTCTTCAGTAATTCCTGAACGGCGGCGGCTTGCTCGTCGGTCAGGTGCAGGCGGGATTTCAGCGCGGCCATCTTCATCTCGGCCTGCTGCCGGACCGCAACGGCGATCATCTTGCCCATGCCGGCTGGTCGCGGCGCAGCAGTTTGGTCGCCAGCGCGGGCGGGCCGCGGCTCAGGCTTGGCCAAATCCGTGACTTGCTGCTCGATCTCGGAAAGCAGCGCCGACTTCTCTTTCTTCAACCGCCGGATTTCATTGCTCTGCTGCGCGATCACGTGCTGTAGCTTGGCAGGATGCAGCGCCGCGGGTGCCGTGCGAGCCGGCTCAGGCGCGGGAGCAGGCGCAGCGACCGGCTTGACCATGATTAAGTGCAGCGAGAGAGCGAGAGCAATCACAGCCAAACCACCCAATACGACAAACAACCCGATTCTCATACGGTTTTCCTTTCAGTCACTTCTGAACCAAAGCCAGCATAACGATGACGCGAGACTCGGTCGAGCCTTCGCATTCCTTGACAAGCATGGCTCGACGGAGTCTCACTCCACCTACTCGAACGCCGCAAACAGCGTCCGCATTTCCTCCTCGACCCGCGCCGGCTCGGCGAGCGTCTGGGCGATCTCCTCGCGCAACAGGGCGCGGTAGCGCCGGCGCAGGCGATGCACTGTCACACGCGCCGCTTCCTCTGAGATGCCCAGCGTGGCGGCGGCTTGCGGATAGGAGATCGCCGACTTGTCCGCCATCAGCATCGGTTTCAGTTGCGCGAACAATTCCGCCTTCCCTTCGGCGACGCACTCGTCGCGGAGCCGGCCCACAACGCGCTCCAGCAACGCCACCGCCCACGCGCGATCGTAGAGCTTGTCGGGGCTGACGTCGTCGCGGAGGTCAAGCTGGTAGCGCGTGTCGGCGTCGCGCCAGTCGAGCGAGAGATGCGTGGCGTGCGCGCCTCGCTTCTGGCGGCCGGCGCGGTCCCATTCGTTGGCGAGGAAATGTTTCAGCGCCGCCAGCAGGAACGCGCGAAACCGGCCGCGTTCGCTGCTCAGCCCTTCGAGGTAGTTCTTCTGGAGAAACCGCTCGAAAAACGCCTGTGTGAGGTCCTCGGCGTCCTCCTTCGAGTGGCCGTGCCGGCGGACGTAGGCGTAGAGCGGATACCAGTAGATGCGGCAGAGTTCCTCCAACGCAACATCGGCCTGCGGCGAACTCTTGCGCCCCGCCGCAAGCACATGAGTCCACCGCGTGGTGACAAAGCCCGCGTCCACGGCGAGCGGCGTTGGTTTGGTTTCGGCGTCGCTCACTTCCTGGTCTGGAACACGAGTTGGTAAGGCACGGCCGGGTTGTTATTGGTGTCGCGAAAGCTGTTGAACTTGCCGCGATTGAACCAGAGCACGTAGGTCTTTCCCGGCTGGAGTTTCACGGGGAACACGCACGACCTCTTGTCGGCAAGATAGTGAATCTCACCCGCGCCTTTTCCAGGAAACATCTCGTCCGAAATCTGGCAGATGGCCCACATTCGGTTCGTCATCATGTCTTTGCTGAACGTGACGCTGATTTCCTTCAAAGCCGGGTCTACCGCCGTGTCACCGGCTTGCGGCACGGTCTTCATCACCGACGGCGGCATACTCTCAACAGTGACGGGTTTGTCTTCAGCGGCCTGCGCGACGGCGGTGAACATCGTCACGGTGAGCAGGGCTGCGGTCAGGGTTCTCATGTGCGGGTCTCCTTTCATTGCTTGCGGACGAGCTTCAACGACAAGGCGGTCAGCCTTCGATCCTCGATGGCGGCAGCCGCTTTTGAGCCGCTGGAGTGGACGGCGCCGACGAAACTATCGCCGTCAACATCCAGCGGGATGGTCACGCCGACACGCGTGACCTTGTCCGCCACCACGATGGGGCCGTTCAAGTCGCCCCGGACGATGTAATCGCTGAAAAGACCCAACGCGCGGCCGAGCCAGCTGCGATTGCTGCTGAAGCGCGCATTGGCAAGCGTGGCATCGCCGACCTTGCCGGTGACGCTGCCATCGGGATGAATGTCAATCGCCACGGCCAGTTGCCGCTGCTTGCACCAATTTGCAGCGATCTGGGCGCTGCCCTCCCAATGGCCAGTGAACGGCTTGGCGAGGGGATCGTCCCCGGCGTAAATCGTTGATGCCATGAGCAAGGCCACAACGCGGGGAACATATTTGATGATGAGATTGGATGATTTCATGTTCACAGAGGCGCGAGCGGTGGCGGGATGTAACGCGGCCAATAAGACTTCTTCATGGCTTCGGCCTCTTCTCCAACCGTTTTGGCAGTGACCGGCGCGAGCGTGGCATCGGTAGTAGCCGCCGCTCCTTGTTTGGCCGGCAAGCGATCGGCTTCGTTCGGGACAGTGATGGGTGGTTGTTTTGCCAGTGCCAGTGCCCGAAGCAGGATGTCATCCTTCCCTCCGCTTCTATCGTCGCGGATGCGAGTGTCTGGTGGGATTCCCGTCATTGAATAATCGCGTCCCGTGATCGAGAGCACCGTCGGTTGGCTGCGGAAAACGATGGTCTGGCCGCCCGTCAACTCCACTCCGTCTTTGCCGAAGAGCATTCCAGCCGTGTTCTCGCCAACAATAGTCGCTGCGGAATTATTCCGCAGCGACATGGCCAGCATCTCCGCCCCGCTTGCCGTGTTTCGGTTCATTAAGAGAATCAGCCGCGGCATGACCCGGACGCCCGAATGGGATTTGAAGCCGACACGAACACCGTCTCGGAACTCCAATACTTGGAGCAGGTTGCCATCCAGGAAAACATCCGCGACACCGTTTGCCTCTTCCGGTCGTCCTCCTCCGTTGTCCCGCAGATCAAGGATAACGACCGACGTTCGATTTGCAGCCCGTGTGTGAACGACGTTCTTGACCTTTGTTGCTATGCCAGAACCTTCGAAGGTGGGAATTGTAATGAGCAGCACGCCCGGCGCTGCTTCGCGCGCATGCACCGTGGCCGCGGCGACGGAGATCCGAGTCACCTCGAAGGCCAATCTCCTGTCCTCGCGTTGCACCGCAAGTTTCACAACTTCGCCCGGAAGACCTCGAAGGATTTTAAACCCATCAGCCATCGTTTTGACATCGGACACATCCTTCCCATTGACCGCGACAATGGCATCGCCGGTTTTCAACCCAGCCTCGGCAGCCGGGGATGCAGGCACAACCTCCACCATGGGCCACCGGTCCAGTTTCAGTCCGACAACGCCCCGCTCCTCCGCAGGCGTTTCACGGACTCTTAGCGTTCTTTTCAACTCGTCCGCGACGGGCTGAGGAAGAACGCACGCAGCGTCCCACCCCGAGGCCCGGAGCATCCCGTCGAGTCCTGCGTTGATCAGCCGGGGCCTGTCAGCCGGTTTTGGATCAAGTTCCGTCAGACGTTTCACGACGGTATCAAAACTCTTCGTCCGGGAGAAATCGGAGACCCATGTGTCCTGCTGAGCCGCGCTGATCTTGCCGCCCGTCTGCCGTTCAAATTCTGCGCAGAGCGCAATCACCGCTGCCCGCGCCAGACGCATGACCTCCGGCTTTGGCTCCGCCCTGACGACCAACACCGCGATAGCGTGATCCAGGCTGTTTGAGAACCGCTTGGGATCCGGTGCGGCCGGCTGCTTCAGGAACCGATTGATGATGGCCTGTTCGTTTCCCGTTAGAAAGATGTTCGCCTCAGGAAGAGTCACCGCAGTGTTTGTTCCATCGGCAGCACATGCGACGACGGCGAGCGCCGTTACGAACAACACTATTGCTGCGCGCGTTTTCATACGCGGCCCCCAACGGTTATTGCCGTCGGTGCCGCCGAAACAGGCGGGTTCCGCCGTGGAGCGCGGCGCCTTGTTCATGGGATTCCTCATGGAATCTCTCGTTTCTCGGCTTCCGTCTTCTTTCGAATCTTGTGCATCGTGTTCTTGCGACAGGCGGGGCAATAGCCGAGGCACCTGGGTTCTCCCGCCGCCTTGTAGCGCACGCCGCCAGAATCCCAGATGTCGCGCTTGTGGCCACAGGGGCACTCCGCAAGCCACTCCTTGGTTCCTGCCTTGACCGCGGCGAACGCCTTGGCCGGGAGGATGAATTTGAGGAAGCGGTGTTCTGCTGGCATGTCGTGCTGGTCTCCTTATTGCGCCCAACGGTAGCTGATCTCCAAGCTGTCGCCGCCGGGAATCACACGTTCAATGAACAACTCAATGCGTCCGTCGCGTGTGCGCTCGGTCAAATCGGCGGGCGTCTTGCTGAGCAACCGCGCGCCGGTCGGCAGCAGGTGGCGCTCGATGCGGCGCGTGCGGATCGTGCCCGGCCAGTGGCGCATGGTGTATTCAAACTCGCCCGGTTGCGGGAGGCGCTTCACTAAGCCTGTCTCCGTTCCCTCCATGACATAAGAAAACTCCGCATCTGGCTGCCTGAATCGGGCAATGATGATGTTCATGGTGTGGGCGCAGTGTCGCCGCGGCCCTCAACTTGCGGCAGCGCGCGGAGCGTCTCCAGTGATTTGATATGCCAGCCGTCCTTTTTGCCGAACCAAAACAGCAGGCCATTGCAAAGCAGGAGAACCAGACAACCGGCGGCGCCGATGACGCCGACGGTGAGGCTATCGCCTCCGTGAATCACTAACGCCGGAGCGATGGCGGTGCCATTCAACGCCCCATGCATGATAGCGGCCCCGATCACCGAACCGGAGCGAATTCGCACATACGCAATCAACGGGCTGAACAACATGGTCCAGAGCGTCATGGCCACGACGCCAGCAATGGGGTGACCGGGATAGTTATAACCGTGCAGAATGAACGGCGTGTGCCAGATACCCCAAACGAAACCGATACACCACGAAGACTTCCAGAAACCAAGTCCCGCCCACTCCCGCTGCAACAAACTGCGCCAGCCCAACTCCTCCCCGAACCCAGCCACGGCGTTGATCGTTAAGCCCGCCAGGGAGCCTCCCAAAATGGAGAGCAAAAACGGATGCAGGGGAAGTTCCACCAGCTTTTGCTTCAGTTCGTCAATTTGGGTTTCCGACAGGGCTGCGCCAAAAAACTGGAAGGCATTCGCCGATACCGGGTCGCGGGTAAAGTGGATACCGGGGAACAGCAGACTGACGCCAGTGGCCGTCACCGCTAGCAGCGCCGGAAACAACCAGCCGATCACCATCCATCGGTTAAACCGAAAGGAAACACCCAAGGGTCCTATCACCGCCTCCCGATAAACGGTTTTCTGGACGATGATCGCTGCAATCATCGGAGTGAACATAAAGAGGATCGCGACGACGAACCACGATGCCGAATAGATGCGCCCACCCGTTGCGAAGTAGGCAAAAATCAGTGTCCAACTGATGCCAAAGGTCAGGAGGAGAAAAACCGCGGCTTGTTTGCGATGATGAGGCATAACGACCAAGTCAGGCGGCGGGTATGTTTTCATGGATTCGTTTGCCCATGCTAATCCGCTGCTCAACGGAATAACCGAGCGACGAATAAAAGACCGTAACACTCTCGTTGCCTTGCAGAATCTGCAGATTGATCTTCACGCAACCCATGCCGATCAAGGACTCCTCGGCAACAGCCATGAGGCGAGAGCCGACCCCTTGACGACGGCATGACGAAGACACAGCAACGGAATAAATCCAGCCGCGATGTCCGTCATATCCAGCCATGATAGTGCCGACAACCGCATCACCAGCGAGCGCGACAAAGAAGAGCTGATCCATCGAGGCGATCTTCTTATCAATCACAATGCTCGGTTTGTTGTGCGGTGCGTCATAGCCGAAAACGATCTCCCACAAGGCCACAACTTGGCTGCGATGCGCGTTATCTGAATACGGAACGATGGTTGTTTTCATTTCTTGTTCGTGCCCGGCAGGGTCGTTGGCTTTTGATTTGGAGACGCGTTTGCCGAAGTGGCGGGTTTGGAGTTCTGCGTCACTCTGTGACGTGGAAATGGTCATGATGATGTTCGCGTCACGGAGCGATGCCGGACGAATGCGCCGCTATTTTCCACCGGCAACGGGCGTGCCTGTGATAAACTCCAGCCAGACGCGATGCTCGCGTTGCTGCGGCGCGATGCCGTTGTTGAACGGTGGGCTGAACGTGCCGAGCAGAAACGGCTCGCCCACCTTGAGGATGACCGAGGTGGTCAACCGCGCCGTGCCCAGGATCGGCAGGCGCGCCCATGTTTCCTGGCTCGGCCCTTATATTATAGCCGGCGAGGAACGACCCTTCGGGAATCAGCGTGACGTTAATGATGCTCCCGTCGGGACTTAACAGGGGCGTGAGGTTCAGCGTGTCGCCAAGGTTGCGGGTTTGGAGGGCGACCGAAGCCTTGCCCTGCGCGCGCTTGCCGGAGGCGGCGCCGACGGCGCGAGCCGATTCCGACGGAAAAGTCAGCTCGTTGATCGCCTCCACCTTTGCCTGTTGGCCGGAGATCGTGCGCAAGACAACCAACCTTTCCAAGCGCGCCTGTTTGGCATCCGCGCGGCGCACCAGCTCCTTGTAGCGCTCGGCGTCGGAGGGAAACTTTCGCAGCAGCGCCGACGCGTCGGCGATTGGCAGCGAGAAAGTTTCCTCCTGCAACGAGATTGCCAGCACCAGCGGGACTGACGCCTCGGCAGGCGCGGAAGGCGCGGCCTCGGCTTTTTGCAGAGAGACGGGTTTATCATCAGCGGCTAGTGAGACGCCGATCAGAGCCGTCGCGGTTAGCAGAGTTGTGATGATGTTCTTCATGAGTGGTTCTCCTTTCATGGTTTGGTTGGCAGACGATAAGTGTAGCGGACTTCCAAGCTGTCGCCGCTCGGAATCAGGCGGTCAATGAACAACTCGACGCGGCTGTCACGAATGCGCTCGGCCAAATCGGCAGGCGTCTTGCTGAGCAACCGCGCGCTGACGGGCAACAGATGGCGCTCGATTCGGCGTGTGCGGCCCGATCCCGGCCAGTGGCGCATAACGTATTCAAACTCACCCGACTGCGGCAGATGCTTCACCAAGCCGGTTTCCGTTCCCGCCATGACGTAGGTGTATTCCGCGCCCGGCTTCACCGGCTCGGCCAGCGTGGCTTCATAATTCAAGGTCATCTTGCCCGTGCGTTTAACAGCAAACGACATCGCGCGCCCATGCGCATCCATGAGTGCGTCCACGTGGATGAAGTCGGAGTTGGCGAAGCGGAGCGTCTTCAGCGACTCGCCGCCCGTGTTGCGCTGCGTAACGCTCGTCTTGAACCGGATTGTCCCATCCAACTGGAGATCCTTCACCACATCCTGCGTCAGGTCGGCCCCAAGGAGCGGCGGCTTTGCTTTGGCCGCATTGAGCGCGTTCGCAATCGCCTCGGCCACCTCGACGGCAGTGAAGTTGCCGGTGATGACGGCCTTGTCGTGAATCACGGACATGATCGTCGGCGCAGAGAGCACCTTGCCGTCGAAAACCACCGCCAACCGCTTGCCGATGTTCGCGCCGGTGATCTGGGCAAACCGTGTCGCACCGGCCTCGTTAAATTCAACCTCCACCGACACGCCGCGCTCCGGCGAGACCACTATAGAGGCGCGAGCCACGGCGGATTCGTCGAGCAGGACTTCCTTGCGAATGCGCAACGGTTCCTTGCTGCCCGGATCGGCGAGCGTGTCGGTGGGCGCGGTGTCGTTGGCAGCGGCGACAAGGCGGAATTGCAGGCGCGGCGTGGGCTTCGCGTCGGCAGGCGAAACGGTCTGCTTGCTCAATGTCTCCAACCGCACGCTGATTGGAAATGGCTGGCCGGTTTCAGCCCGAAACTCGCCGATGACATACGAGTTGTCCGATTCGGGCGACAGCGTGCCTTTGCGGAAGACGATCTGGCCCCGCTGGTGCTCAGTCATGGGGCCAACCCTGCCGCCGCGAATAGTGCTGAGCACGTTGCCGCGTGAATCCCTGACGTCGTAGATCAGTTCCCCTCCCCACCACGCGCGCTCGATGGTGGCGGTGAACGGCGAATCGTTAAGAAAATTGCAGTTCCAAGAGCCTTTGCCGACCTGAAAAACGAACTTCGCATCCGGCGCGCCGCGGCCCTCGATGACGACCTGGTTGCGTTCAACTTTTACCTGCGCGATTGCCGGCCCGCCGGTGGTTTCAGGCGGCACGCGAGGCGGCGTCGTCGTTTTCTCAGTGCGCGCCGGATTCCGCTGAATCACCTGCGGCGCGTAACACAAGATCGGAATGATTACCGCCGCTACCGTCACGACAAACAACGCAAACAAGCCCGCGGCGACTCCGACCGTCCAGCGCCAGAGCAATTTGCGTCCACCCCAACGATACATCGCCCAACTCAACAATATGGCCGCTACCAACGCCCAAAAAGACCAGCCCTGCAAAAAATGCATCGCGTGCACGATCCGAATCGTCGCGCCCGGCAATCCTGCGCCAAAATCTCTGGCGAGCGTCTCAGACTTCGGAACGATGTAGGTCGCGAACGCCAGCAACGGCACCATCGCCGCGACCTGCGCCACCACGCTCAACGTCACGCGCCACCAACCGCCGGTCTGCGCCTTGGCGTCGGCTGCATTCGCAGCGCTCAGCCTGCTTGGCGGCGCAACGCCACCGCCTTTTTCACTCTGCCGAAACGCCGCTCGCACTTCCGGTCGCGCCAGCACGACCAGCGCCCAGATGCCGAGTGGCAGACCGATGATGTTGCCGGGCGAGACGAGGATGGCGAGGATGGCGGCGGCAACCGCCCAACCGTAGCCCTCCAGCCGCTTCATCTTCAACGCGCTGAAGATCATCAGGCTGCTGAGCACCAAGGCGGCAATCGGGACAGCCGCCAATGGCACGGTCGTTTCTGGCGACCGCAATTGAACGATACTGGGAGTCCCACCGAAAACGGCCGATAGGCTGGAGAGATAATACAACATGAACAACGCAATCGCCGAGATGAGAATCCAGTTAAGAATACCGGTCACCAACAGGCCAATCGCCGGACCTTTGACCTGCCGCCGAATCTCTTCGGTTGCCGCCGCTGGCTGCGCGCCTGCGGGAGAAATTGTTGCGGACACTCTGGGCGATCGATCACTGCCAAGCGGCTTGCTTACCGCGCGCCAGACGCTGCGAACGATCAAGTAATCCAACCACGCAATCAAGCCGATTGTGAGCAGCAGCCAAGCCGCCAATTCCGGCATGTGATCGAACAGCGAACCGCGAAGTCCCCTGAGTCCGGCCACTAACCCCGCCGAAAAGACTGAAAGTAACCCAATCACCCAGTCGAGCGCCAGCAATGGAAACAGCAGTCCGTCGAATACGGCCAAGCCGAGACCGCGATCCGGGCCTGCCGAACAGCGGATTTTCGAGACGGCCAACCAACCGAACAGTGGGGTAATCACTGGCGCCAACAGAGCAAAGGGCAGGCCCAACGAAGCGAGCGTTGTGAACGGCTCCGCCGGGGCCGTCGGTAAGCAGAAGGCCCCAATCCAGAACAGGAGGTCGAGGAAGAAGATGGACGCGATGCCGGCTCCCGCGATTTCAAGACGCACGCGAGGCTGCTGCGGCTGTGCCGGGACGGGCGTTGGTGATTGCGGACCGGCTGAAGCCGGGACACCAACAACTGCCGGCGTGTTGGCGATGGTCTCGACCTGTGTTTTGACTTCGCTGACTTGCTGGTAACGCCGCTCCGGTTCCTTTTCCAACGCGCGCAGCACCACTTCATCGAGGCGCACGTCAATGACCACCTTCTTCGAAGGCGCCTCGAACTTGCCCTTGGGCAGTTCGCCGGTGAGCATCTGGTAAAACACGACGCCCAGCGAGTAGATGTCGGCCCGGTGATCCACTTCCGACGGGTGTTCCGTTTGCTCCGGGGCCATGTATTGCGGCGTGCCCATCACCAAGCCTGCGTCGGTCTGCGAGGAAAGAGGCGCAACGGTCCCGCTGGCAGCAGTTGTTGCCGGCTCGCTCGCGACAATCTTGGCCACGCCGAAATCGGCAATCTTCACCTGGCCTTCTTTGCTGAGCAGGATGTTCTCCGGCTTGATGTCACGGTGGACGATGCCGCGGTCGTGCGCGAACTGGAGCGCGTCGCAGATGGGCGGAACGATGGCGAGCGCCTCTTTCGGCGTGACGCGGCCTGCGTTGAGCAACTGCCGCAGGTTCATGCCGTCCATGAATTCCATCAGGAAATAAAACAACCCGTCGGCCTGCCCGAACTCGTAAAGCGTGACGATGTTCGGATGGTTGAGCCTGGCCAGCGCCCTGGCCTCGCGCGCGAATCGCTCGGCGAACTTCGGATCGTGGCTGACGGCGGGCGGCAGGATTTTCAGCGCGACGATCCGGTCGAGCTGTTTCTGGCGCGCTTTATAGACCGCGCCCATGCCGCCCTGGCCGATGAGCGAGAGGATTTCGATCTGCGGGAAAAGTTTCGCCAGTTCGGCGACCGTCGGTGGCGTGAACGGCGCAGCTCCGGGCGGCGGGGCGGTGTCAGCAGCAGCGCCTTGCTTGAGCAGGCAGGCCGGGCAAAGCCCCGCCAGCGCTCCCGCCGGCAACGCAGCGCCGCATTGAGGACATTTGTTTCCGCTTGGCATGGCCGGATTCGCTTGAGACGTATTCATACACCTACCTCAGAAGCGAAACCGAGAATTTGTTACAGGAAATCTGCAACAAGACGGGCGTCGGTCCACCATCATCGCCGCATCGGCTTGAGGTTCACGCCCCCGCCCCAAATCCTCCGCGCCTCTTCGCAGTAGAAAAAATAGTTCTCCAGCGACACGTCGGGAGGAACGCGGTGGTCAGGCGTGGGAATGAAGCCGCCTTCCTCCACCAGCGGCGTGAGTCGGGCCATCTCGCGGGTGATGTCGGCTTTGGTGCGCGCGAGCATGTGCTTGTCCACGCTGCCGATGATGAGCATTTCCTTGCCGTATTCGCGGCGGAACGCGACGGCGTCGCCGTTCCACGTGCCGACCTCGATGGGGAACATGCAGTTCACGCCGGCGTCGAGCCAGAGCGGCGCGAGCGCGTCTATCTTGCCGTCGCAGTCCACCCAGCAAACGTCCACGCCGTGGCGGCGCAGGAGGCTGGTGATGCGTTTGTAGTGTGGCACAAGGAACCGCTTGAAGTGTTCCGGGCCGAGGAGCGGGCCGGTGTTGTAACACATGTCCTCCCACACCGCGCACGCCTCGAACTGTGCGCCGGTGCTGAGAATGCGTTGGAGCACGCCGATGATGCATTCGGCGAGTGTCTCGACCATCTCCTCGAACCACGCCGGGTCGTCATAGACGACCATCGAAACGTTCTCGACGCCCATCCAGTTGCGAATCCAACCGTAGAGGCTGCCGCCGGGCAGGATGATCGGGTGCGTGCGCTGCGGGTCGCGCCAGAACGCCACGCGCTCGTCCCAACATTTGCACGTGTTGTCGAGCATCGCGACGACGCCGGCGGTGCCGTAGCGGAGTTGCGGCTCGGCCTTGGGAAAACGGTCGGGATGCGACGGGTCGAGACGCCATTTGTAGTGCTCGCGCCAACTCTGCCGGTCCACGAGCAGATGCCCCTCGTGCATCGGAATCGAACTCATCACTTTCTTCTTCACCACGCGCGCGCCGTCGGGCTGCTGGAGGACTTCAGACTCACCGCGATCCTCCAGCACCTTCAACTCAAACGCCGGAGACAGCCCGACGTTACAGCCGGTGTGCCACGCCAGATCGCCGCCGAACAGGCTCACATCGAACCCGAAACAGTCGGCGACATTCTGCCGCGTCACGCTGCTCGGCAACCCCTGCTTCTGCCATTCCGTCAGCGTCTCTTCCCAGAAACTGAAGTCGTAGAGCGGCGCACGGTCGCGCGGCTGGTAGTGCATCGTGGCGATGAATCGTTCCCGGTCGTTCATGGTCGTGACGATGATTGGCTTCTTGTTATCCGCAGCAACTACTTCTTCTTCGGCATCGCGCGTGTCGCGCCGGTGGAAATGCCGCCGTCCACCAGCAACGTCTGGCCGGTGACATAGCCGCTCGCCTCCGACGCTAGGAATACCACCGCGCCGTCAAGGTCCTGCGGCTGGCCGGGGCGCTTCAGCGGGATGCGGTCGCAGAGATACTCGACCCACTCCTGGTTCTCATACATCACCGCGTTCTGCGCGGTCTTGAACCAGCCAGGCGCGAGGCAGTTCACGGTGACGCCGTGGACGCCCCAATCGTCGGCGAGGCTCATGGTGAGTTGCTTCACGCCGCCGCGGCTCGCGCCGTAAGGGGCGAGGCCCGCATAGCCGGCGACGCATGTCACGGAGCCGATGTTGATGATGCGACCGTATTTCCGCTCGATCATGTGCCGCGCCACGGCCTGCGCGACGAAGAACGTCCCGCGCAGGTTGGTGTCGAGCACGAGGTTCCAGTCGTCCCAAGTCACGTCGAGCGCCGGCTTGCGGACGTTGCAGCCGGCGTTGTTCACCAGGATGTCAATCTTCCCGTAGTGTGCGACCGCCGCCGCCACTGCCCGCTGGATGCTGTTGTGGTCGCGCACATCGAGCGGCAATGGCAACGCCTTGCGGCCAAGCGATTCGATCTCTCGCTGAAACGGCGGGAGCGTCGCCGCATCGCGGCTGGTGATGACGAGGTCCGCGCCGGCGCGGGCGAGCGCGCGGCCGAGATATTGGCCCAGTCCGCGGCTCGTGCCGGTGACCATGGCAACGCGGCCGGTGAGATCGAAGAGGTTGGTGTTCATGGTTGTTATTCAGTCGGCTTCAAGATGACTTTCATCAAGCCCGGCTCCTTGCGGTAGAGCCGGTCGAACCACGCCGCGCCTTCCGCAAGTGGCGTGACCGCGCTGATAAGAGGCGCCGCCTGCACCTCGCCGCGCCCCAGCAGGTCGAGGCAATCGCCATACTCGCCGCTCGACGCGCAAGAGCCGCGGATTGTCAGCTCGCGCGCCACGGCGATTTGCAGTGGCAGATCCACCTTCGGCGTGACGTTGCCCACGAGCGTCACCGCGCCGCCTTTGCGCACGCCGCGCACAGCGAGGTCCACCGTCGCCGTGACACCGACGGCCTCGAAAGCATGGTCCGCGCCGCGCTTGTTGGTGAGCCAGAGGATCTCCGCAAGGGCGTCGGCGTTGGCGGAGTTGATGGTGGCAGTCGCGCCGAGTTGCGCCGCCACAGCCAGCCGATCCGGCGTAACATCCACCACAATGATCTGTTCACAACCCGCCACGCGCAGCGCTTGAACCAACATCAAGCCGATGATGCCCGCGCCGATCACCACGGCTGCCTCGCCGCGCGACACCTGCGCGAGCCGCGCGGCGTGAAGCGCGATGGACAACGGTTCCACCAAGGCAGCGTGCTCAAACGGCAACGCGTCCGGCAGACGATGGAGGATACGCGCCGGCACGGCGACGAACTCCGCGAACGCGCCGTGCTGGCGGTATTCGTCGCACGAAACGCCGAGCACGCGGCGGTTGCTGCAAAGGTTGATCCGACCCACGTGGCAGAAGTCGCACTGGCCGCAATAGATGGTCGAGTCGAACGTCACGCGGTCGCCGGGCTTCCAGTTCGTCACCGCGCTGCCCGCCTTCGCGATCACGCCTGCCGCTTCGTGGCCCATGATGATCGGCGGCAGGCGTCGGCCCGTGCTGCCATCCATGCCATGCACGTCGCTGCCGCAGATGCCGCACGCCTTTACGGCGATGAGCACCTCGTCCGGCCCGAACTCCGGCGCTGGCGCGTCTTCAACGACAAGTTGTTTGTAAGCTTTGAGAACCAGCGCTTTCATGATTTGTCTGGCGGGCGCAAGTTAATGTCCAGCGCGCACGTCATAGGCGAACAGTTCGTTCAAGTGCCGGATGTAAAGCCGGCCGCCACAGATCACCGGATGCGAGAGGCACGGCGGCTTGTTCTCCCACGGCGGCATGAAGCGGCTGACGACCGTCGCGCGCTCCGGCATCACATCCACCAGCGACATGGAGCAATCATTGCCGAGGCAGTAGAGCCGCCCGTCGGCGTAGCTGACCGAGGTTTTGCCGATCTCGCGGGCGTTATACATCGTCTTGCCGGTGGCGAACTCCAAGCAGACGAGGCCCTTCTTGTAGAGCCGGCAGCCGCTGCCGTAGAGATAGCCGTCGAGCAACATCACGCCGCCGTGACAGTTGTCCTGATCGGTGCCGAACCATGCTTCCGTCACGCTCCGGCCGTCGGCGTTGATCTTCACCATGCGCCCGCCGGCCTTGTGGCCGCTCGTCACGTAAACCGCGCCGTCGTGGTAGATCGGCGAGGTGACGTTCTGATCGCAGGTGCTCGGATGCTTGTGGCTCCAGAGCAGCTTGCCCGTGCGCACGTCCACGCTCAGGATGGTTTCATGGGTTAGCGTGATGAACTGTCGCACACCGCCGTGCGTCACGATGATCGGCGACGCATAGGCGATGCGGTCGGTGATGTCGGTGTTGGCCCAGATCGTCGCGCCGGTTTTCTTGTTGAGCGCCACCACGCGGCCCTTCGTCCCGCCCGGCGCGCACAGCAGCATGTCGCCCTCGATGATGACATTCTCCGTGAAGCCCCAACCGCCGGACTGCGCCTCGAACCGCTCCTTGAGGTCCAACGACCAGAGCGGCTTGCCGGTCGTTGCAGTGAACGCCGACAGCAGCCCGTGGGCGTTCATCTGATAGACGACGCCGTCGTTGTAGGTGGGGGTCGTGCGCGCGCCGGGCTGCGCGCCCTTCCACGCCTTGCCGTTCGGCGCTTTCCACTTCAGCCGCCCGTTCAAGTCCACCGCCATCACCATCAGATCGTCGTCGAAATCGCCTGTCGTGAACATCAATCCCTCGGCAATCGAGACGCACGCGAAGCCCCGGCCGCAGTCGGTGAATTTCCAGAGCAACTTCGGCCCGTCCTTCGGCCACTCCTTCAGCAGCCCGGTGTCGCGCGAGCGGTTGTCTCGGTTCGGCCCATGGAACACCGGCCACCACGGCTCCGCCGCCATCGCGTATCCCCACACAACAACAGCCATCAACACCACGAGCACGAGTCGTGGAAACAAAGCTTGCGGGAAGATGAAAGTGCGCGCCTGGTGATGGCTCATGCTCAGGAGATTCCCGAACCCGCGCCGCCGCGTCAAGCAAAGCTTCCAGCGTCGGAACGGCTCTGCCCGCGGCAATCGTCGCTCGGTCACGGAACCGAACCTGCTACGACACCACTCTGACTATCCCCAGAACACCAACCCGGTGTCGAAGGGATTGCCGAGGTCAGGATGGTGCGGCAGGACACGGATGGCAAAGCCGTGGCGACCGGTCTCCTGACACGGGACGGTGCCGACATACCGGTGCGCGCCGTCGGGATAGGACTGCTCCAGCTTCATCGGGGCGTGGGAGATGTGTTCGAGTTTGCCTTCGGCTCCGACGGGGCCGTAGCAAACTTGCACGGTCACCTGTTCGGGGCTGAGACCGTCCAGCCGCAACGTAATGGCGACGGGCATCTCCGAAAAAATGGAGAACGTGTCGGTGTTCGCCGTTTCCACCGCAGCGAGCTGGATGCGATTCCAGTGCGCGGCCATGTGGCGCTTGCGCTCCAACAGGTGGCGCGTGGCTTCGAGCCGGTTGGCCGTGAGCCGCTCGTAACGCTGGCCGAGCGGCACGTAGCACTGGTCGGCGTATTGCTGGAGCATGCGGTCGGTGTTGAAGGCCGGGCCGAGGGTGCGGATGGAGTTTTTCATCCGGGCAACCCATTGCGACGGCAACTGGTGCTTGTCGCGCTCATAGAACGCCGGGACGATTTCCCTCTCCAGCAGGTCATAGAGAGCGCGGCCCTCGACCTCATCCTGATACCCGGGGTCGGCGTGTTCCTCGCCGTTGCCGATGGCCCAGCCGTTCTCGGCGTTGGCGCAATCAGCCTCGCACCACCAGCCGTCAAGGATGCTGACGTTGAGGACGCCGTTGACGGCGGCCTTCATGCCGCTGGTGCCACTGGCTTCGAGCGGCCGGCGCGGGTTGTTGAGCCACACGTCGCAGCCTTGGGTCATGTAGCGGGCCACGTTGACGTCGTAGTCCTCGATGAAAATGATGCGCTTCGCAAACTCCGGCTGGCGGATGAACCGGACGATCTGGCGCATCAGTTCCTTGCCGGGACCGTCGTGGGGATGGGCCTTGCCGGCGATGATGATCTGCACCGGCCGGTCGGGGTTGTTGACGAGCTTCTTCAACCGTTCCGGGTCGCGCAGCAGGAGCGTGGCGCGCTTGTAGGTGGCGAAGCGCCGCGCAAAACCGATGGTGAGCACGTTCGGATCGAGCGCCTCGGCGGCGACGGCCAGCTCGGCCGGCGGCGCTGAGCGGCGTGTGAGCTGCTGATGCAACCGGACCCGCGCATAAGCGACAAGCTTCTCGCGCCGCTGCTGGTGCGTCTTCCACAGTTCGGCGTCGGGAACTTTGCTGATGGCCTGCCAAGCAACCTGATCGGTGAGGTCCTTGCGCCAACGCTCACCCATGTAGGTATCCAGCAACGCCGCGATGTCGCGCGAGAGCCAGGTCTGTGTGTGGACACCGTTGGTAATCGCCTCAATGGGCACCTCCTGCGTCGGCACCTCAGGCCAGAGACGGTTCCACATTTTGCGCGAGACGCTGCCATGAAGCTGGCTGACGCCGTTACGCTTGGCCGAGAGGTGGATGCAAAGCACGGCCATGTTGAACCCTTCGTGATGGTCGTGCGGATTGTGCCGGCCCAGCGCGAGAAAATCGTGGCGCTCCAGGCCCAGCTCGCCGCGGAAACCGTGGAAGTAGTGTTCGACCATGTCCGCGTGAAACACGTCAATGCCCGCCGGCACCGGCGTGTGCGTCGTGAACGCCGTGCCCGCCGAGATCGCCTCGCGCGCCTCGGCGAACGACACCCCCTGCTCCTTCATCATGATCCGGATACGTTCCAAGCCGAGAAACGCCGAGTGGCCCTCGTTCATGTGGCACACCGTCGGCCGGATGCCGAGCGCCTGCAACGCACGCACCCCGCCGATGCCGAGCAGGATTTCCTGCCGCATCCGCATGTCGTGGTCGCCGCCGTAAAGCGTCGCCGTGATTTCGCGATCTGCGGGCGCGTTCAATTCGATGTTCGAGTCGAGCAAATAAAGCGGCACGCGCCCGACCTGCACCTTCCAAATCTGGGCATGGACCTTGCGGTCCGGCATGTCCACGGAGATGATGACCGGCTTGTTCCCGGCGTCACGGACGAGAGAGAGTGGCATGGCGGAGAAATCGTTATCCGGATAAAACTCCTGCTGCCAGCCGTCGGCGTTGAGATACTGGTGAAAATAACCTCGCCGGTAGATCAACCCGACGCCGACCAGCGGCACACCGAGATCGCTGGCGCTCTTGAGATGATCGCCCGCCAGCACGCCGAGGCCGCCGGAGTAAATCGGCAGGCATTCGTGGAGGCCGAACTCCAACGAAAAATAAGCGTAACAAGGCGCACCGCTGCCGTCGTATTTTCGCTGAAACCACGCCGGCTCCGTCATGTAACGCTCCAGCCGGCCCACGATGCGTTTCAGCCGGTCCATAAAGCCGCGGTCCGCCTTGGCAG
Source organism: Verrucomicrobiota bacterium (assembly GCA_026397915.1). Lineage (GTDB taxonomy): Bacteria > Verrucomicrobiota > Verrucomicrobiia > CAIQCK01 > CAIQCK01 > CAIQCK01. The sequence goes on along the minus strand of JAPLTX010000020.1, from coordinate 9,595 downwards.
CCTTGAAGTGTTTGTAGTCAATTTTCGCCAGCAGCAGGATCGGATTGTGATAGACCGACTGCCAGAGCGCCGGGTCGAGTTGCTCGAACAGCGCGGTCGCTTCCGCGTCCCAAGACCACCAAAGATTGTTAGCCAGCGTCTGCAACCCGCGCAACTCCTCGGGCAGCGTGCTGACAACATTGTATGTGCGAATGTTCTTCATCAGTAAAATCCGATCATCCTTCTTGAGCCACTCGCACCGCAACGGCGCGTGTTGGCTCAATCCAACAAGAGAAATTGGCCGGCGACTATATGGTTTTCGGCAGATTGTGCAACCACGAACTCATCCCGAACCGGTCACAAACTCGCCACAGAAACCTTCTGCGACAGGTCACACCGGAGCATCCTAAACCGGACGAAAACACCAGGTCAGGACCTTTTCGCGCCAACGGTGGCAACGCAAATACGGGCGTCGCCGGGGCAGTCGGCGGGGCATTCGACGAGCATTTCCACTTTGTAGCCAACAGGCTTGAAACGGCGCGGGGCGGAAACCGTGCGGACGACGATGGCTTTGTCGTCTATGTCCCAGACCTTGCTGCACGCGACACAGCGGGCGTGATGGTGGACGTCGCGCCGCGGGTCGTAACGGGCGGGACCGCGGTCGGTGCGGGGAATCTTGGAGAGCTGGCCGCAGCCCACGAGCGCCTCCAGCGCGTTATAGACGGTGGCGAGGCTCACATGCGGCAGTCGCCGGCGCACGCGCGCAAACACCTGATCGGCGCACGGATGGCCACCCGCGGCGACGACGGCGTCGAACACGGCCTGACGCTGGCGGGTCATGCGCCGGCCGCGCTCGTGCAACACCTGGCCGAGGCCGCTACGTTCTGGTTTTTGCGCTGCTCGTGGCATGGTCAGGTCTTTGGGCTGAAGAACTTCCGGATTTCGCCGATGACTTCGATCAGGCGATCCACTTCGGCCCGGGTGTTGTAGAAGTAGAAACTGGCGCGCGCGGTGGACTCGACGCCGAGCTTGTGCATGAGCGGCTGGTTGCAATGGTGGCCGCCGCGCAACGCGACGCCGAGCCGGTCGGCGAAGGTGACCACGTCATGTGCGTGAACGTCGTCGAGCAGGAAGCTCACGAGGCCGGCGTGGTTGGTCTTAGGACCGAAGAGTCGGATGCCGCCGAGCGATGCGAGCCGTTCGTAAGCGTAGGCAGCCAGCTCGCAGTCGTGCTCGAAAATCGCGGCACGGCCGATCTTATCGAGGTAGTCCATCGCCGCGTGCAAGCCGATCGCGCCGGAGATATCCGGCGTGCCGGCTTCGAACTTGTGCGGGATGACGTTCCACTCGGTTTTGAAAAAGCCGACGTGGGAGATCATCTCACCGCCGCCTTGGTAAGGCGCCATTTCTTCCAGCCGATCCCTGCGACCGTAGAGCACGCCAATGCCGGTCGGTCCGCAAATCTTGTGGCCGGACATAGCGAGGAAGTCGCAGCCGATCGTCTGCACGTCCACCGGGCAATGGCCCGCGCTTTGCGCCGCGTCCACGAGTGTAACGATGCCGCGTTCGCGCGCGCGCCGGCAGAGGTCGGCAACCGGGTTGACCGTGCCGAGCGTGTTGGAGATGTGCGTGACGGCAAAGAGCTTGACGCCGTCCTTCAGCAATTTGTCAAAACGCGACAGGTCGAGCAAGCCCTCGTCGCCGGTGACTGGCACGTAAAGGAGCTTCGCGCCGACGCGCTCGGCAATGAGCTGCCACGGGACGATGTTGCTGTGGTGCTCCATCTCGGTGAGCAAAATCTTGTCGCCGGCCTTGAGATGCGTGCCGGCCCACGAATGGGCGACAAGGTTGATGCTCTCGGTAGTGCCGCGCGTGAAGACGATCTCCTCGGCGGCGCGAGCGTTTAGAAAGCGGGCGGTCCGCTCGCGCGCGGCCTCGAAGCCGGCGGTAGCACGGTTGCTCAGCTCGTGGATGCCACGGTGGACGTTGCTGTTGTCGCGCTCGTAGTAGTGGCGCAGCGCGTCCATCACCGCGAGCGGTTTCTGGCTCGTGGCAGCGTTGTCGAGATACACCAGCGGCTTGCCGTGGACCTTTTGATTGAGAATCGGGAAATCGGCGCGGATGGCGGCCCAGTCGAGCGTGTGATGGTGTTTGGCGGTGCTCATGGTTCGGCGGTTCACATCAAACCGAGCTGCAGTTTCGCCGCCTCGGTCATCATCTGCTGGTTCCACGGCGGCTCCCAGACGACGTCCACGTTCACTTCGGTGACGCCGGGAACGGTTTCGAGTTTCGTCTTCACGTCGGCGGCCATCGATCCGGCCATCGGGCAGCCGGGCGCGGTGAGCGTCATCTTCACGTCCACGCGGTTACCGCCGGCGGGCAGCGGCGAAACCTTGCAGTCGTAGATGAGGCCGAGATCCACGACGTTGACGGGAATCTCCGGGTCGAAACAAGTCTTCATCTGCGCCCAGAGCAACTTCTCGTCCACGGGGCCACCGGGCGCGGACGCGGTCTGAGCGGGCGCAGCGGGCGACTCGCGGCCGATGGCGTCGGCGTCCTTGCCGGCGATGCGGAACATGTTGCCGTTCACCACGACCGTGAACGTGCCGCCGAGCGACTGGGTGATGACGACCTGTCCGCCTTTTTGCAGTGTCACCGTCGCGCCGGACGGCACCATCACCGCCTCGCAGTCGCGCGTCAAAGTCACCGTGGGGTCTGTAGCACTCATGATTTGGGAGCGGTTGGGTTTTCCTCGGTCGTCACCATGCACGGCCGGCCTTCGAGCGCCGATACGAGCGCGTGCCACGCGAGGATGGCGCACTTCACGCGCGCCGGAAACTTGTGCACACCGGCAAACACGGCAAGCTTGCCGATATCCTCGCCGTCGGGTTTGTCGGTCGTGACCAACTGGCGGAACTGGGCGAACATCTTCTGCGCCTCGGCAATGGTCTTGCCCTTCAGCGTGGTGGTCATCACGGACGCAGAGGCTTTGGAGATGGCGCAGCCGGAGCCTTCGAAGCTGATGTCACTGATCACGTCGCCGTCGAGATGCAGGTAAACGGTGATGCGGTCGCCGCAGAGCGGGTTGTGGCCGTGCGCGACGCGGTTGGCGCCGTCGAGTTTCTTGAAATTCCGCGGGCTGCGGCTGTGGTCGAGGATGACCTGCTGGTAGAGATCGTTGAGGTCTTCAAACATGGTCAGCCCTCCACCGCCCGGATTTCCGCGTCGAGGTGGCTCTGCAGAAACTCGTCGAGTTGTTTGCGCACCGGCTCAATGCCAATGCGGGCGAGGATGTTGCTGGCGAACGCCTGTGTCAGCATCCGGCGCGCGGCGTTGTGTGGGATGCCGCGGCTGCGCAGGTAGAAAATGGCGTCCTCATCAAGTCGGCCGACGGTCGCGCCATGCATGCACTTCACATCGTCGGCGAAGATCTCCAACTGCGGCTTCGTGTCCACCGTCGCATCGTCAGTGAGCAATAGGTTGCGGTTGGTTTGCTTGGCATCGGTCTGCTGCGCACCGGGCCGGACGAAAATCTTGCCGTTGAACACGCCGCGCGACTTGCCGCCGAGAATGCCGTGGAAAAACTCGTGACTGGCGCAACGCGGCTGCGCGTGATCCACGACCATGTGATGGTCCACGAGCTGGCTGCCGCTGGCCACGTAGAGGCCGTTGAGCACGCACTCGACGCCCTCGCCGGTCATGACGGCGTTGATGTCGTGCCGCGCGATCTGTGCGCCGACGGAAATTGAGTGTGACGTGAACCGGCTGTTGCGCGCGAGGCTGGACTGGATCGTGGCGACGTGGAACGCACCGAGGCTTTCGTCCTGAAACTTGCAGTGCTCGACGTTGGCGCCTTCGCCGACGGCGATCTCCGTTACTGCGTTAGTGAAACCAGCTGCGCTGCCGACGCTGACGTAGCTCTCGACGACCTTGAGCCGGCTGCCGGCCTCCGCGACGATCAAGTTCCGCGGATGCGCCGCCGTGCCGTCCTCGCCGGCCACGGCGACAAACAGCAGATGAATCGGCTCCTCGACGACCACGCCTTTCGGCACGTAGATGAACGCGCCGTCGGCGAAGAACGCAACGTTGAGCGCGCGGAAAGCGTGGTCGGTCGCGCTAGCGTAGCGGCCAAGGTGCTGCTTGACGATATCACCGTCGCTGCTCATCGCCGCCGCAAGGCTGCCGAGCTTGACGCCGACCGAAAGTTTGGAGATCGCGGAAAGTCCTGGCACGAAGTGGCCGTTGACGAAAACGAGCCGGCTGCCGTCGAGTCCAGCAAACGCAAAGCGTGCCAGGTCCGCCGCCGACAATGCGACCGGCATAGGATTTACTGCCGGCTTGAACGGCAACTGCGAGATCGGCGCGACGTTCGTGTATTTCCAATCTTCCAGTCGCCGCGTTGGAAAGCCGAGCGCGGTGAAACGCGAGATGCCGGCCCGCCGCAGTTCGTTCACCCACGCTGGGAAGCGGCGCGCACCGCCCTTCTCGAACGTGTCGAACGCAGCCAGATGCGCCTGCGCGTTGTCAGCCGGGGCGGGTTTGGATTGTTGAGTCGTTGTGGTCATCTTTCTTTTCGGATCGGATGACGGTTAGAGACACGGCTGGCAGGCGAGCCAATCGTAACCCTTTTCCTCCAACTCCAGCGCCAGTTCCTTGCCGCCGGACTTGACGATGCAACCGTTCAACAGCACGTGAACGAAATCCGGAACGACGTAGTTCAACAGCCGCTGGTAGTGCGTGATGACGAGCGCGGCGTTGTCGGGCCGGCGCAGTTTGTTCACGCCGTCGGCGACATCGCGGAGCGCGTCAATGTCGAGGCCGGAGTCGGTCTCGTCGAGGATCGCCAGCTTCGGGTCGAGCACCGCCATCTGGAAAATCTCGTTCCGCTTCTTCTCGCCGCCGGAGAAACCTTCGTTGAGCGGCCGGTTCAGCAAATCCTGCTCCAGATGAAGCAGTTTCATCTTCTCCTTCACGAGCGCGAGGAAGTCCATTGCGTCCAGTTCCGGCTCACCGCGGTGCTTGCGGATTTCGTTGTAGGCCGCCTTGAGGAAGTAGGTGTTGTTGACGCCAGGAATCTCGACCGGATACTGGAACGCGAGGAAAATGCCCTCGTGGGCGCGTTCCTCCGGCTCCAGTTCGAGGAGGTTCTTGCCGTTGTAAGTTACTTCGCCGCTGATGACATTGAAGGTCTTGCGACCGGCGAGCACCTGCGAGAGCGTGCTCTTGCCGCTGCCGTTCGGTCCCATGATGGCGTGGACCTCGCCGGCGTTGATGGAGAGGTTGATGCCCTTGAGGATGTGCTTGCCCGCGATGCCTGCGTTCAGGTTTCGGATTTCGAGTAGTGCCATGTGTTTCGCCCTTGAGGTTTAACCGACGCTGCCTTCGAGACTGACGCCGAGGAGCTTCTGCGCTTCCACGGCAAATTCCATTGGCAGTTGTTTGAAAACTTCCTTCGAGAAACCGTTCACAATCATTGAGACGGCGTCCTGCGTGGAAAGTCCGCGCTGGTTGAGATAGAAAACCTGGTCTTCGCCGACCTTTGATGTCGAAGCCTCGTGCTCCACCGTGGCGGTCTTGTTGTTCACCTCAATGTAGGGGAACGTGTGAGCGCCGCACTTGTCGCCGATGAGCAGCGAGTCGCACTGCGAGAAGTTGCGGGCGCCGGTCGCGCCCTTCATGATCTTCACCAAGCCGCGATAGCTGTTCTGGCCGCGGCCAGCCGAGATGCCTTTTGAGACGATCGTGCTGCGGGTATTCTTGCCGATGTGGATCATCTTGGTGCCAGTGTCGGCCTGCTGGCAATTATTCGTGAGCGCCACGGAGTAGAACTCGCCAATGGAATTGTCGCCGAGCAGGATGCAGCTCGGATATTTCCAAGTGATCGCCGAGCCGGTCTCGACTTGCGTCCACGAGATCTTCGAGTTGACGCCGGCGCATTTGCCGCGCTTGGTGACGAAGTTGTAGATGCCGCCCTTGCCGTCCTTGTCGCCGGGATACCAGTTTTGGACGGTGGAGTATTTGATCTGGGCGTTGTCGAGCGCGACCAGTTCGACGACGGCGGCATGGAGCTGGTTCTCGTCGCGCATCGGGGCGGTGCAGCCTTCGAGATAGCTGACGTAAGCGCCCTCGTCGGCGACGATCAGCGTCCGCTCGAACTGGCCGGTGTTAATGGCATTGATGCGGAAGTAGGTGGACAACTCCACCGGGCAGCGCACGCCCTTGGGGATGTAGCAGAACGACCCGTCGCTAAAAACGGCAGCGTTCAGCGCGGCGAAGTAGTTGTCGGTGTAGGGGACAACCGAGCCGAGCCATTTGCGAATGAGATCGGGATGTTCGAGGATCGCCTCCGTGAACGAGCAGAAGATGATGCCCTTTTCTGCGAGCTGCCCCTTCAGCGTGGTGCCGACGGAAACGCTGTCCATGATGGCGTCCACCGCCACGCCGGCGAGCCGTTCCTGCTCTTGCAGCGAGATGCCGAGCTTGCGATACATCTCCAGAATTGCCGGATCCACTTCGTCGAGGCTCTTCGGACCGGGTTTCCGCGACTTCGGCGCGGCGTAATAGATGATGCTCTGGTAGTCAATCGGCGGGTAGTGGACGTTCGGCCACTTCGGCTCCTCCATCGTCAGCCAGTGCCGGTAAGCCTTGAGCCGCCACTCCAGCATGAACTCCGGCTCGTTCTTCTTCCGGGAGATAAGGCGGACGATGTCCTCGCTCAACCCCGGCGGAGCCGTGTCAGTCTCGACGTTCGTCGTAAATCCGTATTTGTAGTCGGACTGGACGAACTGTTCGATTGTCTTGTCTGAATCGCTCATAAACAAACCCGCTGCTGCAAAAAAGACGCTACAACTTATTTGGAACTACTCTTGATTGCACGCGCAATATAGCGGCGAGTTGTCGTGAGTCAACGGAAGCGGTGAAAATGTTTTCGCCGCCAGCGGGGTCGGAAGCCGCGTCGGCGCGGCTATTCCGGCTTAGCTTCGCGCGTCATCAGGTCGCGCATGGCCTGGCGGACGTTCTTGCCCTCATAGAGAACGGCGAACACTTCGAGGGTGATCGGCATTTCGATGCTGGCCTGCTCGGACAGCGTAACCGCGGACTTGGCGGTCCGCACGCCTTCGGCTACCATCTCCATCGAGCCAAGGATTTGATCGAGCGACTCGCCCCGGCCGAGGCGTTCGCCCACACCGCGGTTGCGGCTCCATTTACTGAAGCATGTCACCATGAGGTCGCCGATGCCGCTCAGGCCGAAGAATGTCTCCTGCCGGGCGCCGAGCGCTAAGCCGAGCCGCGACATTTCCGCCTGGCCGCGCGTGACCAGGGCCGCCTTGGCGTTGTCGCCGAGGCCAAGGCCGTCGGTGATACCGGCGGCGATGGCGATGACGTTTTTCAACGCGCCACCTAGCTCGACGCCGACGAGATCGTCACCCGTGTAGATGCGAAAACGGTCTGTCATGAAAGCCTGCTGGACGAGCCGTGCGAGCGTGGGATGCAGGGACGACGCGACGACGGCGGTGGGCGTGCCACGTGCGACTTCCTCGGCGTGGCTCGGCCCGCTCAACGCCGCCACCGGCACGCCGGATTGAGTTTCCGCGATGACCTCGGTCATGCGCTTGCCGGTTTCGTTCTCGATGCCTTTGGAAACACTGAGGATGGGAACGGTCAGGCGCGGCAGTTTTTGGCAGGTCTGGCGCATTGTATGCGAGGGCACCGCCATGACAACCAGTTCGGCGCCTTGAACGGTATGCGCCATGTCATTGCTGATCTCCATTTCGGGCGGCAACGGCACGCCAGGCAAGAAATGGACGTTCTCGCGCTTCGCCTGCATCTCTGTGACGTGGGCGGGCACGTAAGCCCAAAGCCGCGCGCGATGTCCCTTGCCGTGCAACAACACACTCAAGGCCGTGCCCCAACCGCCAGCGCCGATGATCGCGATGTTCATGATGGTTTCTTCTCGAACTTGTGTTCTGTGCCGGCCAGCAGCCGCTGAATGTTCGACTTGTGCCGCAGGACGGTGACGACGGCGACAAACGTCGCGAACGCGGTGAACTTCCAGTTGCCCGAAAAGCCGAACACCAGCGGCGGCAGCGCGGCCACCGCAACGATGGAGGCAAACGAGACGTAGTGCGACAGGAAAAACACCGCGAACCACACACACGCAACGATGAGCAACGCCGGCCAGCAGATGGCGAGGAAGCCGCCGGCGGCGGTCGCGACGCCTTTGCCACCCCGAAAGCCGAGCCACGGCGTGTAGTTGTGGCCGAGGATGGCGCAGAGGCAGGCGACGATTGGGGTGACGGAACTGTCCGGTTGCGGCAGCAGCATCGGCGCGAGGAAGGCGGGGAGAAAACCTTTCAGCATATCCACGACGAACACGCCGCGACCGGCCCAGCGGTTGACGCTGCGCAGGACGTTGGTCGCGCCGATGTTGCCGCTGCCAACCTGGCGGATGTCCACGCCGTAAGCACGCGCGACGAGGTAACCCGTCGGCAACGAGCCGACTAGGAATGCCACGACCGCAACAACCAGTTCAGGGAGCCAGTCCACGCGGTGACTTTAAGGTTTGGAAGCGATGCGCTTCAATCCGAAACTGCCGTCGGTGCCATCGAAGGCACCGGCAGAAGCACGGTTATCTGAACGTAGGCAGGAAGCGGTAATAAACCTCCAGCATCATGCACAACATCGAGGTGTGATACACCGGGCTGTCCTTGGGGTCACCGACTTGCGCGTGCCACTTCTCGTCAGCATTGGGTGGACGCACGGGAACGTCGTCCTTGCTTCCCGGCACTGTCCAGTGTCCGTCGGCCATTTGATTCTTGAGAAGCGTGTCGCGAAATTCCCGGTTCCAAGCGATCCAGTAACTACCACCGCCTTGGAACATGGCCTGCGTGACGGAACATCATACTCAAAATGCCGACGCCCACCAAGCCGTCGGAACCGCCACCCTTCTTCGCGTAACCGAAGCGGTGCGTCTTGTCGTCGTAAACCGCCTTGCAGAAATCCAGCGCTTTGCGCATGGCCTCGTCCAGCCCCTTCACATGCACGCCGGCGTTCTTGGCAGCCTTGAGCGCCTGGATGTTCCAGCCGCTGATGGACAAGTCGCCGCCCAACGGACGCTCGTCCGGCCGGGTCATCTTGTTGTTGTAACCATATTCCCAAGCGCCGGTGGGAGATTGCGACGTGACGATCTTTTCCACGGCGCCTTCAAGCACCGTCAGCAGGTCGCCAATTTGCGTCAACGCGTAATCCTCCGCCAGCGCATACGTAGCAATCGCGTGCTGATACTCGACGTTTTGTGCTGCAAACACGTTCTTGTTCTTGCGACCCGTGTTCATCAACCACTGCACGCCCTTCTGCACTGTCTCCCCATATTGCTTGCTGACTTGTGTCTCGCCATGCGCCAAGAACGTCAACAGCGCCAAGCCTGTCATGGAGGCCTTGCGGGAGCCGCCCCATGAGCCGTCCTCATTCTGGCTCTTTTGCAGCCAGTTCAACGCCCGATACACCGCGCCTTCGAGTTGGTCCGCTTTCGTCGCGCCACCACCGTATCGGGTAATCGCGCCAGTCCGCGTCTGGTTGTTCACCCGACTCGCATACATGCTGTTGAGCTGGAAGT
>JAPLTX010000005.1 GCA_026397915.1 Verrucomicrobiota bacterium | reverse complement strand
TTCTCAACACAGTCCATCCCCAGCTTCGGTCGGGCTACGCCCTCCCTGCGCTGGGGATGGACAAAACGCAAACGAGCAGGCAACATCAACTATAGCTACAGACTAACCCTACGAGTGGCTCGAAAAGGTGAGTCCGGTCACCGCCACCTGCAATCCCTTGTGCTTCGCAAGTTTGAGGTTCTGGAAATGCGCCATGTTAGTTATCTCCTCTTAAAGGATTCTTGCACCAACCCGACTCGCGTTTTTAGCGGAAAGAAGTTCTGTCTGCAAGGAGATGGAAGAATAACTTCCCGCTTGGCAGTTCACCTCAACTTCGCGTGACAAGCGATCTACACGACTCATTTCCCTTCCGGCCAGCGCCACGTTTTCAGGTCGTCGCTCCACGCGATGCCGATGCAGCCGTGGGTGAGGAACTTCACCGGCTCCGGCTCGGGGCCGGTGCCATGGAAGGCCATGACGTAGCGGCCGATGCCCGGCACGGAGCGGAGGTCGGCCACATAGCCGGCGGTGATGCGGCCTTGCGCCCACGGCCAGTCCTTCTGGCCCAACGTGATCAACGGGCCGGCATCGCTCCAGCTCCGCAGGTCGGTGGAGGTTTTCACGCCGATGCCGTTGTGCGGGGAGTGGAACATGAGGTAGCGGCCGTCGTGGACGAGGACGCAGACGTTCTCGCCCGCCTTGGCGCTGCCGGCGAAGGTCCACGTGCGCAGGTCGCGCGACCAGCTCATGCTGACGCCATTCTGTTTGAAGAAGCACCACCACTTGCCGGGGTCGTCCTTGTCGGGCATGAGGTAGGCGTCAATCATGCGGCCCATCTTCTCGACGGGCATGTCGGGGCCTTTGACGCGGATGAGTTCCGGCTCGGACCAGCGTTCGAGGTCGGGGCTGCGCATGAGGAAGAGCCGGGCGGTGGCGTTGCCGTAGAGTTCGCCGTTGGGCTGCGGGTAGGTGGCCGCGCAGATGAGCCACTCGCCGCCGTGCCGCACGACGCTGCCGGGGCTGACAAAGTTGAGCTTGAGGTCGCGCCGCGTAAGTTTCCGCACCGGCGTCCACGTGCGCAGGTCGCGGCTGGTGCTCTTGGCGAGGCAGAGATAGACGGCGTTGGTCTCGCGCTCGCCAACGGTGAAGAACATGTGGAAGGTGCCATCCTGCCAGAGCAGCAGCGGGTCGCGGTAGCCAACCTTCTCGTCTCCCTTGAAGAGGATCGGCGAGGAGAGCGCGTCCAGCAGCGCGCTGTCGGCGGCGTGAGCGCAGGCGGCGACGAGGAGGAGCGCGGCGATGAGGCACGGCAGGCGGAGGAGGGTTCGGATTGTCGGCAAGGTTCTCATGCTTGGCGCGATGTTGTTGTCGCCCCTGCCGGCTGTCCAGAACGAATCCCAACGTCCACGAATGTTCGGTTGCTGTCGAAGGGCGCTCAAGGTATGAATCGGGCGCGATGAATCCGCGAACGACAGCGTCCAGTTCCTGACCACCATGCACTCCATTTCCAGCCGATATTTACTCAAGGCCAGCCTCGCTACGGCGTGCGCACTCGCGCTTGCCTGCGTGGCTGCCGGCAACGCGTCCGGCGCTAGCCCTGCGCCGGTGCCGACATTGCACGTCTCGGACTTGTTTCGGCCGCACAACGATCCGGATGATCACTGGGATCTGGCGACGCAGTATGCGCTGGCCTTGCAAGACAAACTGGACCTACGCGGCGTGATGATTGATTTCCCGCAGCCCAAGCGGAACAACACCCCGGACATCTGCGCGGTGGCCCAGATGAATCACATCACAGGCAAGGCGGTGCCCATCGTCGTCGGTTCGCCGCGCGTGCCGTCGGCGGAGGAACTGCGGACGGGCGCAACCGCAGCCGATCTCGCTGGCGTCCGCGCGTTTCTGGAACTGATGCGCCAGTCGCCGCGGCCGATGGTCATCCACGTGATCGGCTCATGCCGCGACGTGGCGCTGGCGATGCGGTTGGAACCGAAGCTCTTCGCGCGACGCTGCGCCGGCATCTACCTCAACGCCGGCTCCGGCACGCCCGACCGGGAGAAGGCGCGGCAATTGGAGTGGAACGTAAACCTCGATCCCGCCAGCTATGCGGCCATGTTTGAGGCGCCTTGTCCGGTCTATTGGCTGCCGTGCTTCGAGGTCGTCAGTTCCATCCCGACGGAGATGTGGCGCGTGGCGGCTTACGGCTCGTTCTATCGTTTCCGCCAGAGCGACATCCTGCCGCATCTCTCCGACCGCGTGCAGAACTTCTTCATGGCCATGTATGCCGGCGGCAAAACCGCCGACGGCTTCTGGCTGCAAGAGTTGACCATGCCGAAGAACGCCGAGGCGCTCGCCGCACAAGGCAAGCGCGACCGGAACATGTGGTGCACGGCGGGCTTCCTCCACGCCGCTGGGCTGACCGTGACGAAGTCGGGCGAAATCGCGGCGCTGAAGTCCGCGCGCGACGCCGTGTTCGCCTTCGAGCCGATCCGCGTGAAATGCTCCGCCAGCGGCGTGACCGAGTGGACGAAGGACGCGCGCTCGAAGAACCGTTTCATCCTGCGCGTGACCGACGTGGAGCACTATCAGTCCGCCATGACGACCGTCTTGAAGTCGTTGCTGGTGAAGCTACCCTGAGCACATGAGCGCCGGACGCATCTTCGACATCCAGCGGTTCTCGATCCATGACGGGCCGGGAATCCGCACGACGGTGTTCCTCAAAGGTTGCCCGCTGCGCTGCGTTTGGTGCGGCAATCCGGAGAGCATTGACCCGAAGCCGCAGCTTTCCTACGTCGCCGATAAGTGCATCACATGCGGCGAGTGCTTCAAAGTCTGCAAGCCGAACGCCCTGTCGAAGGACGCCGCTGGCAAGGCGGTTGTGAACCGCGCGCGTTGCACGCACTGCGGCGATTGCGCGCCGGTGTGCGATCCCAAGGCGCTGGAGATGGTCGGCCGCGATGCCGCGGTGGATGAAATAATTGAAGTCGTGATGCGCGACCGCGACTACTACACACAGTCCGGCGGCGGCGTGACGCTCTCCGGCGGCGAGCCGCTCTTGCAGCCGGAGTTTGCCGAAGACTTGCTGCACGCGGCAAAGAACCGCGGCGTCCATTGCTGCATTGAGACGTCAGGCTACGCGGCGTGGAGCGTCTTTGAGCGGCTGCAACGGGTCGTGGATCTCTGGCTGTTCGACTACAAGGAAAGCAACCCGCACCTGCACGCGAAGTTCACGGGACGCGATCTCGAAGCCATTGTGGACCGACTGCAACAACTCCACGACAGCGGCGCGAAGATTCTGCTGCGTTGCCCGATGATTCCCGGCCACAACGCGCGCAAGGAACACCTCGACGGCATCGTCGCGCTGGCCCGCAAGCTGCCGAAGCTCCAAGGCGTCGAGTTACTGCCCTACTACGACCTCTGGCGCGCGAAGCTGAAGCGGTTCGGTCTCACTACAGAACTACCGGCTTCAGTGAAGCCACCGTCGCGAGAGACGGTGAAACAGTGGAACAATTACCTGCGCGAGCGCGGCGTGCGCGTGGTCGGGTAACAGCGCTCTATGACGGGCCACCGTAGGCCGGATGTCCAGCCGCGTTGTCGAATCGCTTCCGCGCAGTGTTGTAGTGTCGGCCGTCTCGGCCGACGGAACGAGCAAGAGCGGCTCTCGTGTCAAACACGGCGATTTGCCGGCCGAGACGGCCAACTCTACAACGCCGCACACGCCACGGATCAGAGCTGCCAGCCTTCGCGGTTCTTGCGGCACTTCAGGCCGTTCGCTTCTTTCGAGTTGGTGAACTCAAACTTCGCCGCGTCCCAACGCAGCTTTTTGTTCACGCGCAGCGCAATGGTGCCCATCAGGATCGTTTCGGCGAACGGATAGGCGTTCTCGAAGCTGGCGTCGGACGGCTGGCCACCGCGGCAGGCGCGGATGAACTGGTCGAGTTCCTCGATGGGGCGCGGCAACGTCTGCGACGGCTCCTTGAAGTCGCGCATCCGCGCCTTCGGCAGCAGCCGCGGTTTGTCGCCGGTAAAGCCGCAGAGGATCTTGCCGTTGTCGCCGACGAAGAGCAGACCCTCGGCGGGCATCTCCTCACCGTCGTCGTCGAGTTCCTTCAGCAACGGCGGGCGCAGGCCGCCGTCATACCAATGCAGCGTCACCGGCGGCATCTCGCCGCGCGCCGGGAACTCCCAATGAATCACCGAGGCGCGCGGGTAAGAGACCGGGTTCACCTGTTTGCGCCAGCCGTAGTTCTCGATCTTCCAGAACTGGCTGCGGCTGGCCTCGACGGTGCGCGGCGAACCAAGTTTCAGGATTTCGAAAATCTGGTGGAAGCTGTAGTGACCCATGTCACCGAGCGCGCCGGTGCCGAAATCATACCAGCCGCGAAAAACGGCGTGCGTGTAGGCGGGATGATAGGGCCGTTGCGCGGCGGGGCCGAGCCAGAGGTCCCACTCAAATCCGTCTGGCACGGGCGGCGTGTCGGCTGGCGGCTCAGTCATGCCCTGCGGCCAGAACGGGCGCGTGGACCAGTTGTGGACTTCGTGCACCTGGCCGATAACGCCGCTGGCGATCCACTCGGCGATGGCGGGCGCGCTTTGCTGGCCGGCGGCGCAAAAGAGCTGCGAGGCGACGCCCGTCTCGCGGGCCGTGTCGCGGGCGATGCGAACTTCGTCGAGGACGTTGGAGATCGGCTTGTGCGTAATGACGTGTTTGCCTTTGCGCATCGCACGAACGGCTATGACGCCGTGCAGATGCTCTGGTGTCATGATATAAACCGCGTCCAGGTCCTTCTCCTTCTCCAGCAACTCGCGGAAGTCGCTGTAAGCGCGACATTCGCCGGATTTGCCGGATCGCTTCTGTTTCGCGTAGTGGCGATTGACGATCTCCTGACCGACTTCGCGTCCGCAGAGGCCGCCGCGCGCGCCCTTGGACCAGTTCGGGTCGTCGAGGAACTTGGCGACCTTGTTGTTCAGCTCGTGGCGACCCCATTCCGGATAGTCATCACTCTTCCGGTTCGGGTCGCACACGGCGACGATGTTGATCTCCGGTTTCTCCAGTGCCGGCATGAGTTGCCGCAGCCCCTGCGTGCCGCAGCCGATGTAGGCGAGGTTGATCCTCGCGCTGGGTGCGACGTGTTTCGATCCGCCGAGCACATGGCGCGGGACGACTGTCAGTGCTGCCGCAGTGCCCGCGGCTCCCAGAAACTGCCGACGGTTGAAATGTTTCGTTGTGTTCATGACAAGCCTCATTGCCGCGCACCGCCACGTTTGGCGGGAGCGTGGAACAGCAAGACCATCGCGGGTTCTTTCTTGTTCGCCACGTAAATGTAGTAGCCCGCGCTGGAAGCCGACGCGGCGGCCCGTTGCACCGCGAGGTTGGCGGCGGAGCCCTTGTAGCTGCCAACTTCTGCCGGCTGGAACGGATCGCTCACGTCCAGCACGCGCACGCCACCCGCTCCCGCGACGAACGCATAGCCGTCCTTGACGATCACGTCGGTGGTTGGGCCTTTGAAGGGCACGGCCTTGGCCAGTTTCGGATTGGCCCGGTCCGCAACGTTGACGATGACGAGGCCGTTCACGGCAGTGCAATAGGCGAAACCGTTCTCCACTTCCATCTCGCCTTGGTTGAAAGTCTTCGGGTCGTGCTGATAGACGCCGGTCTGGCGCGGCTTCGCGGGATCGCTGACATCCACGAGCACGAGCCGGCTTTCCCAGTGCCCGTAAAGAATCACGCAGTCCTGCCACAGCGCAATGGCGTCGCAGTCTATGTTTGGGTTGAAGTTGCTGACGATGGCCGGCTTAGACGGCGTCGAGATGTCCACGATAGTGAGGCCGCCCACATGGTTGGCGATATAGGCGAGCTTGCCGCGGATGACGATGTTCTCCGTCTGCGAAGGCATCGGCAGCTTCGCCACTTGCCGCCATTGACGGTCGCGCGTCTCGCATACGGTTAGGAACTTCGTGTAGTCGCACACGAACGCGTGTTCCCCCGCGACTGCCACCTGCCATGCGGCGGGCAGCGTTGCGCATACCAGGGCGGGCGAAGCCGGGTCCGGCCCGATGTCGAACCAGTAACCGGCCTGCTGGACATTCGTGTTGACGCCGCTGGTCAGAAACAGCGAGTTCCCTTCCAAGGAAATGAACCCGCCTCTGGCGTCGAGCGTCTTGACCAACTCGATATTCGAACGCTCAGCGTTCGCGGCGTCCTGCGCCGAGAGATCCACGCAGACCAGTTCCTTGTCATTGCGGGCGAAGAGACACCGCTGCGCGAACGCGGGATGACTCCAGACCATCGCGCGGCCAAAGGTCTTGTTCGACGGCTCTAGCACATGGAACCGGCCGAGTTCCTCGTAGCCCTTCGGCGAGAGTTTCGCGAGGATCAGGTCGCCCTGTTCGTTGAAGAGGAAGAACTTGTCACCGTGTTTGATTAGGAAAGCTGTGCCGTAACGGCCTTTCTTGCCCTCGCCCGTCGTCGGCGCCGTCGTTTGCCAGAGCCGCTCGCCATCGCTGAGCCGCACGCCCGTCAGCGAGCCGCTGTCCGCGTCGCAGCCATAGACCACATCGCCCTCGATGAACGGCGAGACGGTGCCGCTGTAGAGCGCGTTCTTCGGATTGCCCTTCCAGACGATCTCAGCGCCAGACGCGCCTTGCTTGAGCTTCAACAGCGCGCCGACATCCTTGAAGCTTGATGCGAACAGCAGCGAGCCGGCCTTGCGCGGCGCGGCGATGGCCATGCCGTAACTCGGCTTGAGCGGCACCGACCAGTTCACCTTGCCGGTGTCCGGCTCGACGCTGTTGAGCGACTCGCCGTGCCAGATGATCAGTTGCCGCTTGCCGTCGTGCTCGATGAGGCTCGGTGGGCAATAACCCGGAGCTTCTGCCGGCAATGCGCGCCATCGCTCGCGTCCCGTGTTCTTGTCCAGCGCCAGTGCGACGCCATCCTTGCTGCCGACCACGCAATAAAGCGTGTCGCCGACGACCAGCGGATGCGACGCGTAACCCCACGTTGCTGTCTTCGCGCCGTAGTCTTTGGTGAAATCCTTGCTCCAGATCACCTTGCCCGTCGCGGCGTCGAGGCAACACAAGTTCCCTTCCGCCCCCAGCGTATAAACCTTGTCACCGTCCACCGTCGGCGTGCAACGCGGCCCGCTGCTGTAGGCGATCTTGTAAGGTCGCGCGTATTCGTGCTTCCAGAGCAGCTTGCCGGTTGCCGCGTCGAGGCAAAGCACGCGCTCGGTGCCGCCCAGTTCATCCGTGTTGAAGGAATTGTTCTTCGTCTCGCCGGACTGCCGCACGTAGTCCATGACGAACACTTTTCCACCCGCTACCGCCGGGCCTGCGTAACCCAGCCCGATCGGCGTCCGCCACTTCACCGGAAGCCCCGACGCCGGGATGGCCGTGACGACGCCCGTCTCGCGCCACACATCATCTCTTTGCGGCCCCATCCACTGCGGCCAGTCGTCGGCAAATGCCGGCATGAACAACAAAACCGGAATGCTTGCCAAGATTGCTTTGGTCCATCTCCTGTGTTCCATCGTCTTCCTTTCCAGCGTTGTCGGCGCGACGGCGAAAACGTCGCTGCCGATCCGCGCCCATTCGTTATGGCGGTCTCCTTCCACTGAGCGGCTCATTCTGGAATCGGGTCGTTCTTGCCGATGGGTTTGCCTTCCCAGACCGCTTCGCCGGTGGCGGGGTCGTAGGTGAGAATGCGGTGGGCGCTGCCGGGCACAGGCTTCTTGTTCATCTTCGGCAGCCACTTCGCCAGGTCGCGCTTCACGGCGGTGAACTTCGGGCTGGCGGCGAGGTTAGTCCACTCATTGGGGTCGGCCTGCATGTCGTAGAGTTCCTCGCTGCCGTCGGCGTAGCGGATGTAGCGCCAGCGTTCAGTGCGGATGCCGTGGTTGTCGTGATTGTGGGTGGTGATGGCCGGCCATTTACGCGGGGCGTTGGCGTTCTTGAGCTGCGGCACGAGGCTGTGGCCTTCAAGGTCGCGCCGCGCGGGAAACGCGGCGAGTTCCAGCAACGTCGGGAAGATGTCGAGCAGTTCGGCGGGCCGTCTGCACTTCGCGCTCTTGGCGATGCCCGGCCCGGCGAAGATCAGCGGCTCGCGCGTGGAGCGTTCCCAGAGCGTGTTCTTGCCAGTGATAAGCTTCTCGCCGAGATGCCAGCCGTTGTCGGCCCAGAGGACGACGATGGTGTTGTCGGCGCGGCCGGTCGCATCGAGCGCGTCCAGCACACGGCCAAGCTGCGCGTCCATGAAGCTCGTGCTGGCGAGGTAGGCGCGGACCAGCGGGCGCCATTCGTTGAGCGCCTTGAGCGTCTTCAGCCGTGGTTCGGGCAGCGCCCAGTGCAGATACCACGAGAACCGCGGCGTGTCGTCGCGGTCGTTGTCGAGCACCGGCGGCAGGATGAGCTTGTCCTCCGGATAAAGGTCGAACCACTTCTGCGGCGCGTAACAAGGCACGTGTGGCAGCCGGAAGCCGCACGCGACGAAGAATGGCTTCTCCTTCGCGGCGGCTTGCAACGCCCCGATGGCGGCGCTGGCGATCTTGTAGTCGGCCGCATCCTCGTCCTTTTCCGGGAACACACCCCAGTCCATCGCCGGGTGGCGCGGCTCCGGCAGCTTTGCGAATGGCTTCGGCGGCTTCGGCATGCCGGGGGCGGGTCCCCACGTGTTGAACTCCGCCGGGCGGTCCTTCGGCTTGATGGTGCCGTCGTGATAGATCTTGCCGCATGTGAATGTCGTGTAGCCCGCACGCGTGAACGTCTGCGGCAACGTGACGTGGTTCTTGAGCGCCTCCACATCGCGGATGCCGGGCGCGAGGCCGTAGATGCCGGTCGTGGACGGGCGCAGACCAGTAAGCAGGCTGGCGCGGGACGGATTACAGAGCGGACATTGGTTGTGGGCATTGGTAAAGAGCGTGCCGCGCGCGGCGAGCCGGTCCATGTTCGGCGTCTTGGCCTGCGGATGGCCGCCGAGGCAGCCAACCCAGTCGTTGAGGTCGTCCACAGCGAAGAAGAGAACATTGGGTTTCTCCGCCGCTCCGGTCGCGCAGGGTTGTGCGAGCCAACAAGAACCGAGCAGGGCGATGACCAAAGTTGAGACGCGGCGGACGAGATGGTGTTTCAAGGTTTCATTCATAGTCAGTTCCGTTCCAGTTGCAGCCGGCTCAGTGCTTGCCCAGCAGTTCCAACACCGCCGCGGTCATTGCGGTGACGCCGGTCTTGATCGTTGGTTCAGGCAACGGCGCGTAGAGCGGTGAGTGCAGCGACGGCAACGGCTGGCCGCTGCGTTCCGCTCCCGCAACGCGCTTCGGATCCGCCGAGCCGAGCCAGAACATGCAGATCGGAATCTTGTCCTTCGTGCGCCCGTAGAGGCCGAAGTCCTCCGCGCCCATCGAGGCTTTGCGCGATTTCACCGTGTCCTTCCCGAACCACGCGCCGAACACGCGCATCAACCGCTGCGTGAGCGGCGGATCGTTGTAAGTGGCCTTCGCGTTTTCCGCCGCGACGCTCACCTCCGGCACGCGCTCTTCCGGCAGGCCCGCCGCCAGTGCCAGCCCGCGCGTGATGCGTTTAATGGCGGCGATCTGTTGCTCGCGCACTGCCTCGGAGTAGGAGCGCAGCGTCAACTGGAGCCTCACCTCGTCGGGAATGATGTTGTGTTTCGCGCCGCCGTGGATGGAGCCGACCGTGACGACCGATGGCTCCACCGGCTCGGTCTCGCGGCTGACGATGGTCTGCAACGCCAGCACGATCTGGGCGGCGAGGACGATGGGGTCCCTAGTCTTGTGCGGCATCGCGCCGTGGCCGCCCGCGCCATGCACGACGATGTCCACGGCGTCGGAGTTGGCGAGCGCGAAACCTTCCGTGTAGCCGATCGTGCCCGCGGGCATGTCGCCGGAGACGTGCTGCGCAATGCAGAAGTCCGGCTTCGGGAACCGCCTGAACAATCCGTCGGCGAGCATCCGCCGCGCGCCACCGATGCGTTCCTCCGCTGGCTGGCCGATGAACACCACCGTGCCCTGCCACCGGTCCTTCAGCGCCGCCAGCACGCGCGCCGTGCCAACGAGGCAGGTCATGTGAACATCGTGGCCGCACGCGTGCATCACATCCACATCGCGTCCATGCTCGTCCTTCATCTTCGCCCGGCTCGCGTGGGGCATGCCGCTTTGCTCCTTTACCGGCAGCGCGTCCATGTCCGCGCGCACCAGCGCCACCGGGCCGTTGCCGTTGCGCAGCACGCCAACGACGCCGTGGCCGCCGATCTTCTCAGTTACCTCCAGACCGGCCGCGCGCAGCTTGTCGGCGAGTTGCTTCGACGTGCGCTCCTCATGAAACGACAGTTCCGGATGGCTGTGGAGGTCTTTGTAAAACTCGAACAGCGAACCATACTCGACCTCCACGCGCGCCTGCACCTGCGGCTTCGCAGCGGCTGGGGAATCGGCGCGCGTAGCTTCCTCTGTGGCGAGCAGGAGGCAGATGATCGCACAGGTTGCGAGGACGTTACTGATCACGAAGTCACGACAGGAAGGTCTGCGATTCATGTGGTTCTCCAAGTTCATGGCGCTTCAGGCTCAACCGTTTCGCGGATGCAGAGAGACACTTACACTCCGGCTGCCCGCGGGGGCAAGCCTGTTGATGGCTTGTGGCTTTTGGCGCTTGACGTTGCGCCCGCGCGCTCTTACTCAAGACGGCGCACAAGGAGATGCTCATGACACAACCTTCCAACGAAACCAGCCGATACAGCCAGTGGATGGCCTTCATTGCAGCGTTCTTGGGGTGGATGTTTGACGGCGTGGAGATGGGGCTGTTTCCGCTCGTGGCGACGCCGGCCATCGAGGCGATGCTCGGCCCGGAGAATCTCGCCTACAAGATGCCGTGGATCACGGGCATCACGGCGGCGTTTCTCATCGGCGCGGCGGCGGGCGGCATTATGTTCGGCTGGCTGGGCGATCGCATCGGCCGGGTAAAAGCGATGTCCCTCAGCGTGCTGACCTACTCGATTTTCTCCGGCCTGTGCGGCTTTTCGCAAACGCCATGGGATTTGGGCTTCCTGCGGTTCATGGCGGCGCTGGGCATGGGCGGCGAATGGGCGCTGGGCGTGGCGTTGATCATGGAGGTCTGGCCGGCGGCGTCGCGTCCGACGCTGGCAGGATTCATCGGCGTGGCGTCGAACACGGGCTTTGTGCTCACGGGCCTGATGGGCTTGGGCCTGGCACAGGTCATCGGTGACTTGGGCGGTATCTTGAAGGCCCTCCATGTGCCGGAGAACATCACGAAGTCGCTGCTGGACCACAGCGGCTGGCGGCTGCTGATGTTCCTCGGCGCAACGCCGGCGCTGCTGACGCTGTTCATCCAATTCTTCGTGCCGGAGTCCAAACGCTGGCAGCACAGCGCCGCCACGGCGACGCGGAAGAACAAGATCAGTGACATCTTCGAGCCGGGCATCGCGCGGATGACAATCATGGGCACGATCCTCGCGGCGCTCGTGCTGCTGGGCACGTGGGGTTCGGTGCAGATGATTCCCAACTGGGCCGCCAAACTCACCAAAGACCCGACCGCTCGCGCGCTTTGCGTGATCTGCTGCGGCGCGGGCGCGATCGTCGCCACGCTGCTGGCGGCATGGTTGGCGCAACTGACTTCGCGCCGGTGGTCTTACTTCGTGTTCTCGACGCTGTCGCTGGTGTCCTGCCAATACTTGTTCCGCGCCGACATCGAATACGGCAACTACTTTCTGTTCTGGGTGACGATTGTTGGCGGCGCGACGGCGAGCTTCTACGGCTGGCTGCCGCTCTATTTGCCGGAACTGTTCCCCACGCGTTGCCGCGCGACGGGGCAGGGTTTCGCCTACAACATCGCGCGCATCGTCGCCGCCATCGGAACGATCATCACCGGCTTTGTGCTCAACATTGAAACCGCCGCCGGCTGGGCCAACCTCTGCGGCATGGTGAGCCTGGTGTATATCGTCGGCATGGTGTTCATCTGGTTCTGCCCGGAGACAAAGGGCAAGCCGCTGCCGGAATAAGTCGGCCCGCCTGAAAAGCAACAGCGGCACTGGCGAGATCACCAGTGCCGCTGCGCAAACAATTTCTCGTTTTGAAACGACGCGTCTGCCGGCTTACTTGCCGTGCAGTGCTTCGTAAACGTGGCCGACCATCGCCGCGGACGGCTTGAGTGTCTTGGCGCCGCTCTTCCACTTCGCCGGACAAGCTTCGTCGGTGTGCTTCTGGAGGTAGGCGTTCGCCTCCATCTTGCGCGCCAGCTCGTCCATGTTGCGGCCGCAGTTGTAGAAGTTCACCTCGGACGAAACGAGCTTGCCTTCGGGGCTGATGATGAACGTGCCGCGCAGCGCAAGGCCGGAGCCGCAGTCATACACG
>JAPLTX010000053.1 GCA_026397915.1 Verrucomicrobiota bacterium | reverse complement strand
TCCAAGATCGACTTGCCCCCATCGGCCTCTCGCAAGATCCGAATCTTGTCTTCCGTCGTATACCGCTTGCCTTTCATCTGGGTCCTTTCTCTAGGCCCAGACTAACACATCACCTGGCTCGAAAAAGCGAAGTCACGCCAGTTTACGATGGGGATGTCACTCAGGCGTGTGATGGACATTTTATAACCTGTGAGTAGAAGCAGAGAAGCGACCACGACGCCCCGGAGGAGTGTTTGCCGTTGCATTGCCACGACCGATGATTATGCTGCCGCCGAAGTCACGGCTGACCGTTGCCGTGGAATCGGCAATCGGACGATGAAACTCCAGTGAGAAGGTCACCTATTGTGAAACACCGCAAGCCCCTCGTCTTGGTCCCACTCTTCGCTGCCGTCATCAACCTGCAGGCGGCTTCGCCCGATCCCCTGCTTGACTGGTCGGCGTGGGAAACACACCGCGACACGATCAAGCATCCGTGTGTCGCGTTCAAACCTGCCGACATCGCGCGCGCTAAAGAGAACATCAATCGTTACGCTTGGGCAAAGAGCTACGCCGCGGGCGTCGAGAAAAGCGCCAAACGCTATCTCGACCGGCTCACGCCAGAGTTCCTGGCGAAGATGATCGAGGAGACGACGCCGGGCGATTCGCTCTGGACGCCATGCCCCGCCTGCCGCGCACAGGGCAAGCCGGTTCATCCGCACGGTCTCTGGACGTGGAAGCTCGACGACAGCGACCACATCAAGTGCAACATCTGTGGCACGGTCTTTCCAAACGACAAGTATCCTGAAGATGTCGTGCTCCAGGCCAAGTGGCGCAAACCGCAAACGATCACCTACTGCGGCGGCGACACGTTCGTCATCTTCGGCTACAAGACCGGCCGGCCCAGCTTCACAGCCAACGTCCGCGCACGGAAGGTGAAATGGAGCGCTGATTATTGCCACACACTGGCCGAGGCCCATCTGCTCATGGGCAAACCCGAATACGCCCGCGCCTGCCGCGACATCCTACTGCGGTTCGCGGAGTGTTACCCGGCGTGGCTCGTGCACGTCGGCTACGGTGAATACGCCGACATGGATCCGCGCATTGCTTCGCAGCACATCAACAAGCTGCCGGAACCGGAACTTTGCCCACCGCCGAACAAGCCCGACCGCCGCCTGCATACCGGTTACTGGAGCGCCGGTCGCGCCAGTGGTGTCGGCATGGAATCGTGGTTCGTGCGGCAGATGGTCGAAGCTTATGACTTCACCTGCACCGCAAAGGACGCCAGCGGCAAGCCGATCTACACTGACACAGACCGGCGCAAGATCGAGCGCGATCTGTTGCTGGAGAGCACGATCCTGCTCGTCTGCGACAAGCAGATCAACAACAAGTCCGTCAGCAATCGCACGGCCGCCGCGCTGGTCGGCATGTGTGTCGGTCACCCAGAACTGGTGCGGTTCGGTCTCGAAGGTTTCCTTCAAACCGTGGACGGCTGGTTCCTGCCGGACGGCGCGACCTCCGAGTCGCCGGGCTACGGCACGATGACGCTCGGCGGCATCTGGGACCTCGCGCAGGCGTTTCGTGGCTACACCGATCCGCCCGGCTACCGCGACGCGGCGGGCAAACGGATAGATTCGCTCGACCTCTACCACGGCACCGCCTATGAGCGCGTGTGGGAGTGTTTCTTTCGCAGTTTGCAAGGCGATCTCCACTATCCGCCCCTCGCGGACTCCATGCGCGATTCGAGCCTCGGTGTGAACTTCATCGAACTGATGGCCGGCAACTACCCCGACCGGCCACACTATCTCGCGCTGCTGAAGGAAACTTTGGGCGCTGGCCTCCTGAAGGCTGGAGGAGCCGCTGGTGATGTTGCGCGACGGGAACTGCTGAAGGAGATGACTGGCTCCGGTCTCGCGCTTTACTATCGCGAGCCGGGCTTGGAAACAAAACCAACGCCGCCCCTGTCGTTCCCCGACTGGTGTCCGCCCGAACTGCGCATCGGTCACATGCGCACCGGCACCGATGGTCGCGAGAGCCTGCTGACGCTTAGCGCGAGTCACTGGGGCAACCATCACCATCAAGACAGCCTCAGCCTTTACTACTGGAAGAAAGGCCGCGAGCTGCTCTCCGACCTCGGTTATCTCTGGGACCATCCGGAGAAGCACATGACCGTGCGCACTGTCGCGCACAACACGGTGGTCATTGACGAGAAGGACCAGGTCACCAAAGACGTCGGCGGCGACGTGTTGTTCTTCAAGACTTCCGGGCACGTGAAGGCGATGGAGGCGTCGTCGCGCGGCTATCCCGATGCGAAGCTCTACCGCCGCACGTCAGCGGTCATTGAACATGGCAATGGCCGCAACTACGTCGTGGATTTCTTCCGCGTCGAGGGCGGCAAACGGCAGGACTACGTCTATCACGGTTTCACGAACACGTGCGAGGTGCTCGATGCCGGCTTCCAGCCCGCGTTGTCCGAAAACCTCCACGACTTCAAGAACATCCGCGCCGCCGCCGGCACGGGCGTCTGGCGCGCGACGTGGAAGTGCGGCGCCAACATGACGTGCGTCGCGTGGAACGTCGGCCAGCCGGGCGAGCGCGCGTTTGTCGCCGACGGCTGGGGCCAGCGCGACTGGAAGAACTCCGACATCGGCGCGACCATCCCCTACATCGTGCGGCGTTGCGAAGGCAATGGCGTGAAGACGTTCATCTCGGTCTTCGAGGGCCACGAAGGCGGCGAGTCCTTCGTGCGCGGTGTGAAGCGGCTCGATCCGGCCGGCGTGGTCGTCATCGAGACCGCGCTTGGCAGCGACTACGTGATGTCCTCGCTCGACACCGGCACGCTCACAGTCCGCGCTTCCGGAGAGAAGCGCATCACCGGCCACTTCGCAGTCGCAGCAGTGCAAGACGGCAGGCTCGCGTGGACGTTTGTCGAAAAGGGCATGAAAACCCCGCCGGCGACGACTCCATCCGACATAAAGGCAAAGCGCTAGGCTTTCGCCGGATACTCGGGACAGTCTTTGGCAGAAAGCTCGGCCTGCACAGGAAGGCGCGGCAACCTGGCAAGTCCGGCAAGGTCAGCTTGTCCGATCCGCGCCTGTCGCACTACAGGACTATTTCCACCACCACTGTCTGCGGCAAGTCGAGCGTCTGCCGGCGCTGTTTGCCGTCCGGCCCGTGCACGATTAGCGTAACGCCCTTGAGTGGTCGTTCGGCCGCCAGCTTCACGCGCAGCTTCCCGCCGGCCGCGGTTGCATCCACTAACCGCACACCGCGGCGCGCGGTCTCCCAATGGAAGACCTCCGCGTGTGTCCACCATTCCATGCCGCGTTTGCGGCCTTCCCTGACCAGCATCTGCATCGCGTCGGCCATGCCGGGTTCCAGGATGTGCGCCGGGTGAAACAGAAAATGCGCCAGCCCGCCGTGCTCGACGACCTGGTCGAGCAACTGGGGCGCACGGTTCGCCGGCAGGTGGATGTTCAGGTCCTGCGTAATCAGTGGGATTTCGTAAACGTCCAGAAACCGTGGAGGCGCGGCTTCGTCGTCCAACGGTCGCCACGGCTGGCACGTGCCGCGTGGAAAACCGCACCCGCCTCGTTTACTTGGTCCCATCGTGCCGTCCGCCTTCAACCCCACCTTTTCGCACCAGCGGAAGAAATCCAGCCGCCCTTCCCATCGCGTGTAATGGTTCTTATTTGAGATGATCTCCGTGACGCCGCTGTTCAGAGTCAGTCCTTCGAGCTGCTTCACCAGTTTGTCGAAACCCCATTGGTGGTCCGCATCGCTCTTCATCGCGTCGTAATGCAGCGCGATCTCGCAGCCCGCGGCGCGCACCTCATCGTAAAGCGAGCGCGGGTAGCCGCAGGGGAACATCGTGCACCACGTGGTGCGAATGCCGGCCTTCGTCACCTGCTCCAGCAGCGCCCGGCCGTGTTTCTCCTGGTTGCCATCGCTGTCGTGGCTAATGCACCCCACGGCCGGCAACTCGCGCGGCCACGGAGCGATTTGCACGAGCGGCTGGCCGACGGCCTGCGCCGCGTATTGGATGGCGCGCAGGATGATCAGCCGCAACTCATCCGCCACCGGATGCAGGAACACCGGTGCCTCGCCTTCGGCCAGCGTCACGCGATCGAAATCATAGTCGAGCACCTGGCCATCGTCGGTCTTCAGCACCGCTTCGTTGATCGGCATGGTCCCGTCAAACGCCGGCGTGCCGTCCCGCAGCACGGCGATGCCCTGCTGGATGTGAACGATGCTGTTAAGCAGGTCCGGCGCGATCAGCAGCGCAATCCCGCGACCTACCCGCCGCTCCAACAAGACCGGCAGATCCTTCGCCCGACCATGACCGTCCAGCACGTTGCCGACAGCCTTGCCTTCCGTCGCCCGCACTGCCAGCCCGCCGAAGAAATGCAGCGAGTGTTTCAAGCCGGCGAACACCGGATGCTGTGTCCGCCGCACATCGAGATAGCCTTCGCCGAGCTGGAGGACGCCGCTCGCGCCCCAGTGCTTGTTGGTGCCCGACGGTATCGGCTCCGCGCCGAACAGTTTCTGCATTCCGTGCATCCCACCCAGCGACACCAGAGCGCCGCCGTTCTCCACGAACGCAGTCAGCTTGTTGCGCTGGTCGTTGCTCAGCTTGTGCTCGCCAGCGAGCACCAGCACGCGGCCCCGGCCCGTCTGGCCGGGCGGCTGTTGCTCGTGGAAATACCCGGCGCGTTGGGCCACCTCCACCATGTAAGCGTTCGACGGCAAGGCGGGGGAAACAGAAATCGTAATTATGCCAGAAACTTCCGCGTCGTTGCGCCTGCTTCGTTCCGGCTCAAGCACGGTCACGAGCGGCGCGTTGGTGCGAACAATCTGCACCGTGCTGTTGGTGGTTGTCTGCGGCCACGCCCACGCAACGCACGCCAGCCACGATGTCAATATGATGCTCAACTGTTTCATGTTCAGTAGCTCATCCTCTATTCAGAACGTCACGCCGGGTCAATCTCTCAATACAAAAATCGGCGGAGTGGCAAGCAGCACATCTGCTTGGCGAGAAGGCGAAGTGTCCGTTCGTGCCGCAGCGTGAGATGGAGATCAAAGTCGGTCAGTTGCCGGAGGCGCTTCGCGAGAGCACTCCCGACCCGGTCTATGAGGAAGAGTGGCTGCCGTTGGAGTTGGGCGAGAGCGAATCTGGCAGCGAACAGTTGCCGCTGCCGCGCACGTGGGGCCGCTCGACCAGCTGCGCGCCGAAGTGTGGTTGAACAATTCCGACTTACGCGGAGGACCATCAACCATGAACTCCAACCAGTTTCCTCGATCCGTGAAAGAAGCTGTGAACCGCAACCTTCAATGTGTTAAACAACAGACGACACTCATGATTTGGTTCAAGCCAAACATCCAAAGATTGAAGCAAAGGAAGGACATTCCTCATCTGATTCAGAAGGAACGTTTATGAACCCTACTTCCCGGCGCAGTTTTCTCAAGCGATCGGCAGCCGCTTCGGCCGCGTTTGTTGGAGCAAGTCTCTTCCCTTCCCCGTGGTTACGGGCAGCGGGCGCTAACGATGACGTTCGACTGGCCGTGGTTGGCGTCGGTTCGCGGGTGAAGATTGGTGGCATGGGCAGGAACGAAATCCGCAATTTTCAAAAGATCCCTGGCGTTCGCATCGTTGCTCTCTGCGACGTTGACGACGCCAACCTCCGCCCGGAGGTGGAGAACTTCCAGAAGCGCAACGAGAAGGTGGCCGCCTACACGGACGTGCGAAGGCTCCTGGAGAGCAAGGACGTTGACGCCGTCGTGGTCACCACGCCCAATCACTGGCACGCGCTGGTGACGGTCTGGGCCTGCCAGGCCGGCAAGGATGTGTATGTCCAGAAGCCCGCCTCGCACAACATATTCGAAGGCCGGAAGATGGTCGAGGCCGCCCGCAAATACCGCCGCATCGTGCAGAGTCCCAACGGCTCGCGCGCTCAGAACGGCTACGCGGAGGCGATGGACTACGTCCGTCAGGGGAAACTCGGCAGGGTCCTGAAGGTGCGCCACGTTCATTTCGCGCCGCGTTGCAGCATCGGCAAGGTGAGCGGCCCGCAGCCGATCCCCTCGACGCTCAACTACGATCTCTGGTCCGGCCCGGCCCCCATCCTTCCGCTGGCACGGCAGAATCTGCACTACGACTGGCATTGGCAATGGCCCTACGGCAACGGCGAACTGGGGAACTGGGGGATTCATCACCTGGACGGCTGCCGCATGTTCGTGGGTGGCGGACTGCCGCGGCACGTCATCAGCATCGGCGGGCGGTTCGGCTACGAGGATGACGGCCAGACGCCCAATACCCTGATCGTGTATTTCGACTACGAGCCGGCGCCGATCCTCTCCGAGTTCCACAGCCTGCCCAAGGATAAGTTTTTCCACGCCAAGGCGGTCGCCGGAAAGGATTCCTGGGGACCCAACGCGATGGACTCGTATCAGGGAATCCCGGTCGGCAAGGTCATTCATTGCGAACACGGGTATGTGACGAGCACCATCAGCAGCCACGCAGCCTTCGATGCCAGCGGCAAGGAACTCGTAAAGTTTCAGCCGACCACCCCCAATCAGAACGAGAACTTCATTCAAGCCGTGCGGAGCCGCCGCGCCGGCGATCTGGTGAGCGAGATGTTGCAAGGGCACCTGTCGGCCGCGCTGGTCCACTTGGGCAACATTTCGTATCGCGTCGGCAAGACTGCGCCGGCCGGCGAGATTCGCCAACGCATCGAAGACAACAAGGAGTTGTCCGCTGCCTACCAGCGATTCCAAGCCCACCTGTTGGCCAACGGAGTGGAACTCGACAAGACACCCGCCACGCTTGGCGCAATGCTGAGTTTCGACTCGGACACGGAGCGTTTCGTCGGCGAGTTCAGCCAGACGGCAAACCAGTTCGTCTCCAGAGAATACCGCGCACCGTTTGTGGTGCCGGAAAAGGTATAATCGCAAGACTAAGGAAACACTTATGACTACCATCAACACAACAATTACGCGCAGGGATTTTCTGAGCAGGGGCGTCGGAGCCGCTTTGGGCGTTTGCACATTGGGCGGACTCCAGCAATCGCTGTTGCGGGCGGCGGAGCCGCCGACCAAATCAAAGATACGCTTCGGTCTGGCGACATATACATGGGGGAAGGACTGGGACATCCCCACACTGATCGCCAACTGCACGAAGGCCGGGGTGTTCGGTGTGGAACCGCGAACAAGTTCGAAATACGCGCATGGCGTGGAACTAACGCTCAGTGCATCGCAGCGTGCCGAGGTCAAGAAGCGATTCGCCGACAGTCCGGTGCGCATCGTGAGCATCGCCAGCGGCGAGCGCATGGATTGGCCGGAGCCGGACAAACTCAAGGCAGCCATCGAGGCAGCCAAAGCCCATTTGCAGTTGAGCTGCGATGTTGGTTGCAACGTGCTGCGTGTGTTCCCCAACCAGTTTCACCGCGATGTCCCCCGCGAGAAAACCATCGAGCAAATTGCGCGGGCTTTGGATGAACTGGGCGCCTTCGCCGCCAACCTGGGCCAGGAAGTTTCGTTCGAGGCCCACGGCCCGGCCGGAGAACTGCCTACGATGCGGGCCATCATGGATCGCGTGACCCAGCGCAGCGTGCGCGTGCGCCTGAATTGCGACGCCCGGGACGCAAAGGGAGAGGGGTTTGCCGCGAATTTCAATCTCGTCAAGAATCTCCTCTCCCGGATCATTCACCTCCACGACCTGAATGCCACGGATTACCCGTATCAGACGATGGTTGATCTGTTGGTGAAGGCGAACTGGAAGGGTTGGGCGTTGGCGGAGATGGGCAACACGGTTCCTGATCGCGTTCGAGCGTTGACCGAGCAACGACAGGCTTGGGAGACCATGATCGAGAAGGCACAACACGCTTGACCCTACTTCAAAAAGCCTGCGTCTTTATTTGCCGAGTGTGAAAGCCGGCAGTCTCACAATCTTGCCGCCAGCGAGCGCGGATTGGTGCGCGCAGAGTCCGACGCAGGTCCAGTTTGCGGACTGCATGGTGTTCGGGAACGGATCACGGTCCTCGACAAGCGCCATCGCGAACTCGTTGGCGAGATGCGGGTGGCTGCCACCGTGGCCGCTGCCTTGCGTGAAGCTCAGGTGCGTCTTCTTGCTCGCGTCATAGACGCCTTGCGTCGTGTATTTTGCGATGTTCTTCGGCAGGCGATGCGCGAAATCGGGGCACTTGACGGGCTGCGGGATCTTCGGCTCGGGCCGCTTGGCGGTGTGCAGCACAAGCGGCTCGTGTTCGACGAGCGGCCACTCAACGGCTTTCTTCGTGCCATAGACATCAATGCTCTCGCGATACTGGCGTGCGGTATCAAAAAGGCTGCGGATGATGCGTGCGCTCACGTCACTGCCGCGGAACTTGATGTGCGCGGTCTCGACGGCGAACGGCGAACCGTAGCAGTTGATGAGTTCCTTGCGGATGGTGCCGGAGCCGAAGCAGCTCACGTATTCCGCCGGCTGGCCGATGAGACCGGCGACGGGGCCGACGCAATGCGTGGCATACCACATCGGCGGCAGGCCCGGCCAATAGTTGGGCCAGCCGTCCATGTCCTGCTGGTGGCTCGCCTGGACGAACTGCAGTTTGCCGAGTTCGCCCTTGTCGAGCAGCTCCTTCATGAACAGATACTCGCGCGAGTAAACCACCGTCTCCATCATCATGTATTTGAGGCCGGTGCGCTTTGCGAGGTCCACAATCTTGCGGCAGTCCGCGATGTTCGTGGCCATCGGCACCGTGCAGGCAACGTGCTTGCCGGCCTTGAGCGCCGCGAGGCTCATCCACGCGTGGTCGGGAATTGGCGAGTTGATGTGAACGACATCCACGTTGCAGTCTTTGAGCAGCGCGCCGAAATCCGAGTAGCGCTGCTCGACGCCGAAATAGTCGCCGACGGCGTTAAGCTTCTCCTGGTTGCGCTGGCAGATGGCGTAGCAGTTGGTGTGCGGGTGCTTCTGCCACAGTGGGATGAACTCGGCTCCAAAACCGAGGCCGACGATGGCGACGTTGGTCTTCTTCTGGTTCATGGTGCTCTCCGAAGTTGTCGTGGTGCTGGTTGAGTGTCGGCGCGGACTGTAGCGCGCCACGGAATGATTGTCACCGCTATCATCGCTGTCTTCGTGGATCAGCGAACGAATTTCGCTGAGCGGGCGGATTGAGCCGCGCTCACGGAGCGCGGAAATACGAATGGGCAACGCGTAGCGGAAACCACGGAAGAGGGTTGGAGCCAACCGAAAACGATTCAGGTGGCGATGGATCGCCGCTGCCGCGCACCTGGGGCCGTTCCACCAGCCGCGCGACGGAGTTTGGCTGACGGTTAATTAGTTAGTGACTGCCGAACAATCACACACGGCGATTATCTTCATGCCTTATGGGAAATGGTTTAAGTCAAAGCGCAAAAGGTTTTCGGAGAAGGCCGGTTTCGTCCGTTACCTGGCAGCCAGTGCCGCTTGCAACAGTTCGATGGCATCGGCCACGTCGTGGCGCACGGCGTAGATGCTCCGGCTCTTCGCTTTTACGACCTCGCGCAGGCCAGCGCCGTAAACAATCACACCGCAATTCTCCGGCAGGGAGGAAAGCTCGAATGAGCAAACACCGCCTCGCACAGCCACGCATCCAGCCTCGACCATGATCGGGCCTTTCACGTCCGTTCCGGCGGAGGCATAAGGCTTGTCGTTGACGAGGAACCGTGAATAGGACCGACCGCGATGGGAGGTGTCGTCATAGACTCGGAGAGACAGATCATAGAGACCGTCCTTCATTCCGGTGTTGATCGTCACCTTTAGTTTGGATGGCTTGCCGCCCCGGTGGGCAAGCCAGCTCTCCGTGGCGGACCATGACCAGCCCTCCGCTTTCTCCAACCGCATCATCTGAATCGTGTAGTTGCTGCCCGCGCCAGCGGCGATGTTGGCGAAGTTGCGTGCTTGAGCCAGCGCAAACCGGCCTTTGTTGGCGGCGGAGAGATTTTTCCGGCTGGCGGCCTCCACCAACCGTTCCAACATTCGCAGGTAGTCGTAATCCTCCGCACCCTCGCGCATCAGTTCCCAACGAATCGTCGGCACAACGCAGTCCAGGAGCGGCTGGTCCGGTTCCCCGTGCCGCCGCGGTGGATAGAAGAAATAGCCATCGCCGTGGCGATACTTGTAAGTAACACCGGGCAGCGAGAAATTCGTGCGTTCCCACGGTGTGGTGGTTTGGCCCCAATAGGTCGAGAAATAATAGAGATAACCGCCCGCATTGCGCCGCCATACGTCCCAGAACATCGCGCGGTTGAGCAGTCCCGGATGAGTGATGAGACAGAAGTCCTTCACGTCATAGAGCCAGTAGTCGGCGCCTTTCTTGCGCTCGGCCGCCGCCACGTCCTCGCGGTAGAGCGTGCAATATGGAATCCACACCGAGATGAGCGACTTGCCGTCCTCGACCAGCTCCGCGAGGCGCGGACGGTTGGCCGGATCGTAAGTCAGTGCC
Source organism: Verrucomicrobiota bacterium (assembly GCA_026397915.1). GTDB lineage: Bacteria > Verrucomicrobiota > Verrucomicrobiia > CAIQCK01 > CAIQCK01 > CAIQCK01. The sequence continues at coordinate 11,743 of JAPLTX010000053.1, read as the reverse complement.
GTGCGAATGCGCGGATCGGCTTGGCGGATGAGTCGGCAAATGTCCTTCAGTGCCTCCATGTCAGACTCGGGCGGTTCGTCAGTGACGTAATAGATTGCACGGTCGAGCCAACCTTTCTCCGCCAAGTGTGCGGCGATCTGTCGGAACACGGCCACCACGAGTCGGTCGAACATGAGATTGACTGTGCCGTCTGGATTGGCCCGCTCGACGACAGCACTTTTCACATCGGCGAAACGAAGATAAATCCCCTGTCCTTTGTCGCGCTTGTCCCGTTTGGCCCAGAGATACGGTGCGAAGTTGAACGCGCTGAAGGCCCGCTTCTGATTGAAGTAGCGCTCGCCTTCACGATCGAAGCCCGTGAAGTCCAGCTTCACCTCGCCGGTTGGGTTTCTGTCAGGACCTCTGACGAACTCCCATTTGATCGCACTGTCCGGCAGCGGGCTGAAGGCCATCGTGCTCGGCGCGTAGAGAAACGGCGAGAGCCGTGCGCGGATATATTCATCAAAGTAAGTCCGGATGATCCGCTCTTTATCCTCGCGCGTCTTGCAGCCGTGGGCCTTGTAGATGTTTGCCGCCGCCAACCCGACCATGCTCTGAAGAATCGGCGGGTCTGGCAACGCAAAGTCCCGCACGCGCAGCTCGACCGCAACGGCCGCAACCGTCTCATTGCCCAGCAGCATTCGCATCCGGCCGCGGTAAATCCCCGCGCGCGCATCTTTGGGAACCGCCACCGTCAACCAAAAGACAAGATTCTCCCCCGATTCGACCGCGAAACAGTCCTTCGCCGTGTCAACGGGCGGTAACGGATCTGGCAGGAAGTTGGGTTTCGTCGAAGCCTCCGCCGGATCGAACGGCGCGTTCACGTCCACCCACTCCACCTTGCGCAACCTGATGAGCGAGGCCGGCAACACCGCGCCGCCTGCGGTTCGCAAATCCTCCAACGCCACCGAAAGGTTTTTAATCGGCCGGCTTGCCCGGGCCACGACCTGAAACGACTCCGATTCGTTTCGGGCGCACTCGATGGCGATCTGCCCCGCGCGCCAGTCGGCGGTTGGTAGCTGGCCTTGTGTGAGTTTTTCAACGGCCGCGACACCGTAGGCTTTCAGTGGGACCTGCGCTGCTTCGCACAGCATCAGGTCGCTGAGACCAGCCAGGAGTAACACTGCAATGGTCCGATTCATAGATAGTGAAAATGCTTGGGCGCAGACCCTAGCAGTTTTCCGCGTTTGCATCCGCACCAAATCCGTTCCGCGCTCGACGCCAAAGCTTCTTCGCGGCATCATCAGCGCAATGTCATCAAGGATGAGGTCTGTGAACCCTTTTCTCTTCGTTCTCGCCATGGTTGTGGCTGCTCGAGCTGAAGTCACTGTCTTGGACGACTTTTCTTCGTCGCGGCCGGCTGGATGGCAACTCAGCGGCGTTGGCGCGAAAGGCTTGAGCGTCATCAGCAATGCCCTGGATGGCGCGTCCGCGTTGTGCGGCACGCTCCGTGTCGCGGTGGACAGTTCGCCGCACGCGGCGTTTCTGACGAAGAAGTTCGACAACCTGCCGGGCCTCCAGCAGTGGGAGCGGCTCACATTCTCTTTCCGCCTCGGCTCGACGAACAATCTCGTTCCGGAACGAGCGCTGATGTTTCGGTTCCGCACCGGACCAGCCGAGTTCACCGATCTGCCATTTGCGCGGTTGCGCGATGTGAAGCCGGGGCAATGGCAGGCGGCTGTGGTGCGGCTCGACAGTTTTGCCGAGCCGCGCAACATCTACAGTGCGTATTTCCACCCGTTGAAAGAACTCACATTCCGTATCGGCGTGGCTGAAGGACAGGCATTTGAAGGTGACTTCGCCGTGGCGAACATCCGGTTGTATCCCAAGTCGCCGCCGGACTGGCAATACAAGCCGCGCGTCAGCCCGCGCAAGAGCGGCAACCTAAGTCGCGCCCTGCTGATCACTCACTCGGCGGCGAGCTTCTATTTCGTCCGCGAGACGCTCGAAGCGCTCGGCACGACCGTGGATCGGCGGCTGTTCCGGGGCCTGCATTTCCCAATCTTCGACTTTCCTGCGTCCTCGCGGGAGATGATGGGCTATGACCTTGTGGCGCTCGTGGACGTTGATCCCTACGTATTGACGCGCGCACAGGTGGAAATGTTGTGCGACTACGTCGCCAGCGGTGGCGGATTACTGTTCATGGGAGGGCCGACGACGCTCAGTGCGGCGAAATCGTTCCCCCGCCCTCTTGCGGAGATGCTGCCCGCAGCGAACGCGAAGGATCGGTCCATATTCTCGCAGCGCAGTTGCCAGCTCGGGCGCGTAGCGCTGCTCAATGACCACCCGAACGTTGCGGCGACCACGGATGGCTGTTACTTCGCATCTGGAGAATACCGGACGCGACTGGCGCGAACCTGCCAATGGCTCGCCGGGCAGGAACCGGACGCGGTGAATCTGCCGGGTTACACAGCGGCGCCAGCCGATTTTCCGCAAGCTCCGCCACTCGAACGCTCGAATTTCTTCCCAATCATTTCAATGCTCGGCACCGAAGGCGGTGGACACTTGCTCGACGAGCGCGCGTTGCGCGAGCGGGTGGACGATCTGTGCGGGCACGGTTTCAATACCGTCGCCATCGGCGGCCTGCGCCATCTGGCGCGCAAGCCGTGGGACAACCGCACGCGGCTGCTCGACTACGCAATTCGCTACGCGCAATCGCGCGGCATGGCCGTCATGTTCGAATACGAGCACCTGACCAACATCGGCCCTGACACGCCCCCCAAGCCGTGCGTGTTCGCACCGGACTACCGCGAGAAATTGGCAGAGACGTTGAAACCTAAATTCAGCGCGGCACGTCAGTATTCGCGCGTGTGGGGGATCAAGATTCTCGACGAGCCGACCGCGTCCGAAAAATCGCTGGACTATTGCGAGTTGTGCCAGCGCGAGTTTCAAAAGCGATTCGGCCGGCCCTTGCGAAAACGTGCCGACATCCCTGCCAGCGACAACGAAGGCCACCTCCAGCTCAGTCAGTTCATCAGCGACTACGTGGCGGCTGGCTACGACGCGATCCGGCAGGTCGCGCGCGAGTCAGCCGCGCCGTTCGGCCTGCTGCTGACCTACATGTCGCCCGGCTACGGCTACGCCGACAATCGTCGTGGGCTGGAAGATGTCCTCGGCTGGTCGCGCGCTGCCGACTACGTGGACTTCGACGTGTATCCCTACTTCTATCCTGTCTCACAGAACATCCGAATGCTCCAGGCGCATTTCTGTTTTGCGGTGCAGCGCGCCATCGCCGGGCATCTCGGCAAGCCGGCGGGTTTCTACGTCGAGTTGGATGACCGGAACTACCCGTTCCAGATCAACCCGGTCGAAGCGAGCAGCGAGTGCGCGTGGACTGCCATCAGTCAGGGTTGCCACTATCTGAACTCGTTCATCAACAATGCGTTCGGCACGGGCACGGGCGCGCGTCCAGAGCGGTGGGATCACCTCGGCCGCGAGTTGCGGAAAATACGCGAGGCGGGGCCAACGTTGTTGCACACGCGCAAAGCGCCATCGCCCCTGGCGCTTTACTTTCCCCACGCACAGTGGATGAGCGGCGGCAGGAAGTTCGCGCCAGCCTATGCCTATCAACTGCTGTTGCGTGCGTTTGGCGAGTGCGACATCGCCCACGAACAAATCGTTGCCGGACGCGACGGCTTCGAGCCGGTGAAGGTGCTGGCGATGGTTGAAACGGATTACTTGCCGAAAAAGGCTGTCGCGCGGCTTGCCGGGTTTCTCCGCGCAGGCGGGTGGATCGTCTGCGACGACACGGTCAAGCTGCCGGATGAACTGCGGGACAATCCACGCTTGATCCGATTCAGCGGCAGCCTCGAACAACGGTTCCACGATGCCATCGAGACGCCGGACGCAAGGACACGCGCGGACCTTCTGCGGCAGGTGCGCGCAGCGCTCGCAAAGACCGGCGTTACCTCTCACGCCCGCGCAAACAACGAGGATGTCGAAACCAGTGTGCTTATGGGCGATAAAATCGAGTTGTTGGTTGCCGTCAATCACGCTGCCAAGCCAGTAACGGCGAGCGTGCAACTGGCCAGCCGCCCGCAACCGTTGCGGATTAGCCTGCCAGCTCGAAGCGGAGCTTTGATCCCCGTCGAGTCGCGGCGGCACAGCCAGACAACCACACCTTGAACGAATAGGTCGAGTCCGGATATTAGGGTTGGGTTTTTGAAAAGCGAGGCCAATGATCACAAACAAGATGCCGACTGGATGGTGTGTTGAGATCGCCGCAATAGTGGTCGCTTGGCTTTCGCTGATGACAAACGCTCAAGCGACCGAGGGGGCTGCCACAAACTGGATGGCTCGGGTCAGCGCACGAGTGTCGGCCTCAAGCTTCTCCTGCCGATACCGGTTCCTACTTGCCGACCCGCAACCGTGGAAGGAGTTGGCCTGGAGCAACGTGGTGGAGCAGTCGCATGGCGCGCAGGCGGCTGGGATCCTCGACCTTAACTCTGGAAAGCGATTTCCGCTCACCATGCACGTTCGGCACTGCGAGACGAACCTTGTGGGGCGGCAGTTCTTTGGGTTCGGGATCCGGTTGGCTGCGGAGTCCACCAACGATTTCCCGGTGGAGATCGAACTCGTTCTGCCGATGGCCGAAGGTGACTGGCATTATTACGTCCAGGATCTCTACACACGACAGAAGGCCGGCGAAGCCCGCAGGCTTCCGGCAGTGGCCAGCTACAGCAACTGGCAGGCCAAGCGGTCGCCGGTGGATTTTGCAGCCGGGAGCCACGGAGTGTTCGTGGCACGTTTGGATTCCTTGGCGCAGATGTTCTCCTCCGGTGCGGAGTTTACACCGGGCAAAGGGCTGACCTTGCGCTACAAGTTCACCTGTCCCAGCGCAACTCAATGGCGCACGCCCGAGCTTTCGATGCTGCTTTGTGGTGCCCGGCTGGATGTGGCCGAGCAGAAGGACCTATGGTGCGAGATCTTCCTGCAAGAGAGCCAGCGGTTTCGAGTCCAGGCTGGTATCCAGCGTGAAGAGGTTCTACCAATGGCGAACATTCCGGTGGATGGAGGGACGCCCGGTTGCGCGCCTCGTGACCAGCTCAAGGTAAGAGGAACCTTCGACGAGTTTGCCGAAGAGACTTTGTCTCTCTGCGCGAAGTTGAACTACCGACGCGTGCTCATCGGCAGTCCGTGGATCAGTTACCGGACTGAAGGCATGACCGTGAAGGCGATGTCCACCGTGACCTACGACTCGCGCTGCGGCACGATCGAGGTGGAGGTGTCGCCGCGGTATGGCGGCCGGCCCGCGTTACGTCGGTTTTGCGATGCCGCACACGCCCGGAACATCGAGGTGTTCGCATGGTATCCGGCGTTCCACCTGGCCAACTGCTCCCGACATTTGTCGGAACATCCGGAGTGGATCATTCGCAAGGCCGACGGCTCGCCTTTTACCATGTCCTATTTCCACATCACGGCCATTTCGCCGCGGCAGGAGGCACAGCAACATTTCCTTGCGAAGCTTAAGGAGGTCAAGGAAGCGTGCGGACTGGACGGCCTGTGGCTTGACTCCTACAACGACATGCCTTTCCTGACGCTCGACTATTCACGCGAGCAGGGTGTGGAACATTGCCGCGCCGGCATCGAGATGGTGAAAAGGTTCCAGCAAATCGGTCTGCGTGTGATTAACGAAGGCTACTCGCCTTTCGGCGCGCGGGGCGACGGCGAAACAACCTTCTTCAAGGGTCAGGAAGACATGGCCGTCGAGACCACGCTGTTCACCTACTGGACGAACCTAGGCAAGGTGCTGGAGAACGACGGATATTTCCGGTTCCTGGCAAACAAGGCGCCGTTGACCCTGCCCGCACCATATCTTGCGGCGGAGGTCCGGCCGATGATCGCACGCTGGAACGCGGCCTTCAATCGGGTCGTGCCTTTTATGCAGCACCGGCGGCTGCTCCCTAACGATCAAGGCGTGTTGTGGTCAGACGGCGCCGAAGTCGCGATCCTCTTCGCCTATCAGGACGGAGAGGTCGAGGTCGGTAAGAGAGATCTCGCGCACGACCTCGTTGAGGGGCAAAGGATAACCGTCCGCGACGGCCATCTGGCGGTCCGCCGTAGTCATATCTACGAGATCTCCAAGAAGGCGGAATGACGCGCCGGGTAGGTTGCAGCGGAATGAACAAGCAGGGATTACCACCAATAATTAGTCGGCCCGCCGCTTTGCGACCGGTTACGCCGCTTATCGCGTGGCGCGTTGCTGGCGGAGCAATTTCAGTTCCTGCTGGAACCGGCTGAACACTTCGTCAGCGTGTTTGCGCTGCTCCGTCCACTTCGCACCATTGCCGATGATGCAATCCAGAATTACTCTGCGGCGATCAACGGCTTGGAAGAAACTTGTGTGTGTCTCCTGTGATCATCTTGTCCAGCGGCAAAGCCGTTCAATGTTTCGGATGAACATGTCTTTTGTCTGGCCGGCCGGCATGTTTCACACTTAAACTGTCGCCCATGTCTTCTCTCCAAGCCTTCATGATATTCAGCCTTCCTGTCACCGGCATGTGTTACGCCGTGCTCGGGGCACTGAAGCTGCCGCTCTGCGACCGCTTGAAACTGGATGAAGCGAAAGCGGGTGGGCTGGTCTCTTCTTTCGGCCTGATGGTCGGCCCCATCATCCTGCTGAGCGGTTTCCTTGCTGACGCGGTGGGACGCAAAGGCGTGTGGGTCGCGGGCGCGATCCTTGTGGCCGCGTCGCTCATCCTGCTGAGTCGCGCCCGCAAGTATTCCACGGCAGTCGTGGCTGTGCTGATGTTGTCCGGCGGCTGGGCGGCGATGATCAACGTGGCCAACGCGCTGATGTTCCAAGCCTACGCGAACGTGTTCATGGCCACCAACCTCCTGAATTTCTTCTTCGGACTCGGCGCGTTCCTGACACCACCCGTGCTGGCGTGGCTCATCGTGCGCGTCAAGTTTCCGAAAGCTCTCACCGCGTTCGGCGTGGTCGCGGCGGCGACGGCCGTCTTCGCGCTGTGGGTGAACATGCAGGCCGCGCCGGCGGGCGCCCCCGCTGGTTTCGGCACGCTTATCACAGATCCAGTGATGTGGTTGTGCGCGGTGACGTTGATGTTCTGGACGCCGCTCGAAGCCTCCACCGCGGCGTGGACCACCAGCTTTGTGACCGCGCTCTCGCCGCAAGGCGAGGCGACGGACAAATCCCAGCGCATCGCCGGCTGGACGCTCTCCGGCTTCTGGTTGTGCTTCATGGGATCGCGGCTGGTCGCGGCCGTGCTGGCCGGTTCGACGGACATGTCGGTTGACCAGGCGGTCCACACCGCCTACATCTCGCACATCGTGCTCGCAGTCCTGTGCATCGCGACAGTGCTTGGGCTGGTATTCTCGCGCAGGCGGGCGCTGACGATCGGGTTGCTTCTTTTCGCTGGCCTGCTTTACGGGCCGTTCTTCCCGAACCTGATGGCGGTGTTGCTCAATCATTTCCCCGTCGAGTTGCACGGCCGCGCGGTGGGCGTGCTGTTCGGCTGCGCGTCCATCGGCTGGACGATCATCCCGGCGATCATCGGCAAAGTGGCCTCGCGCTCGACGCTGCAACGCGGTTTTCTGATCGCGGCGGGCGACGCCTTGCTCCTGCTGGGCATCGTCGTGGCGCATTTCATTTACGCCAGCCGCTGAACGACCGCCGCCCTTCCAGCATCGCGGGCTGCCAGCCGCCGCAAGATCACGCGCGTGTTTGCTTTGGTTGCAGAAGTTGGACGCGGTGTGTTATCACTCATGCACTGTTTAGCGAGCTAACATCTATGAAACGATACGCCGCCTTCCTCCTGACCCTCCTGACCGCCATGTCTGCCGCTCATGCCGCGGCTGAAACCACCTTCGTCATCACGATTGACCCGGCGATGCAGAAGAAGTTCGGTTTCCAGTATCCCGCCACCTACGTGTTCCAGTTGAGCGACGCATCGCCCAATGCCCGCGTCGAGCGGCGCGACGACAGCGCGGGCCGTTGGATGGCGCTGGAAAAGAAGAAGCCCACCGACTTCTTCAACGGCGTCGAGTGCGTCCGCTTCGATGCGAAGGCTCAGCGCGCCTATGTCTCCGTCGGATTCAAACAGGGCAACACCCTCCGGCTGCGGTTCACGGGCGTCGGCTCGGCGAAGTTCGACTCCGTGGCGAAGTATTACGACGGGCGCAAGGCCACCTACACCCTCTCCAACGACAACTGGGGCTGCAACCCCTGGGCGCATCCGGGCGCGCCTTGGAAGGGCGTCACCGACGACGAGTCCGACAACTACCAGGCCTCCGTCCACGTCTGCCGCAAGTTCCACCTCCCCCTCTCCGTCGCCATCAACAGCCGCGCCGCGGGCGGCGACGCCGTCTGGCAGAACATGCAGGCGGAACTGGACCGGGGCGACGCCAGTTGGGAGCCGGCCGTCCACGGTTGGACGCATCCCAAGGAAGGCGGTTACCTGATCCACGGCTACAAGAATGAGATCCTCGGCTGCCGTGAGGATATCCTGCGGCGACTCCGCAAGATTCCCTACGGCCAGCATGTGGTCGAATACATCCTGACCTTCGGCTACGGGGACGACACGCTGCTGCGCACCGCGGCGGGCGAGTTCATCTTCCTGCGCGGCTTCAACTGGCTCGACAACCCCTCCAGCAACGACTACGCCCCGTGGAACAGCGCCCATCGCTTCTACGGCGTCGCCGGCCTGAACACCAAGGGCTACGACACCATCCTCCAGCGCCGCGAGCCGCGCGCCCGCTACTGCGCCGCCGACGTGGCCGAGCTGAACGAAGGCTTCGACCGCGTCCACGCCGCCGGCGGCATCTTCTACGCCCTCTGGCATCCCGACCGTTTCCTCAACAGCGTCGTCTATGATCCCCGCCCCGGCATCGAAGGCGTGCAAGGCTCGACGCTGATGCAACACCTGGCCCACGTCGCCAACCGCAAGGATGTCTGGTATGTCGCCAACGGCTGGCTCTACGCCTACCGCTACGTCGCCGAAAACGCCCGCGTTAACGCAGGGCCGTAGACACAGTCCAATGTCCACCGAAACAAACAAGGAAAGGTGATTAGATATGAATTGCTTCAAGCATAATGATCGCGTCGCCGTAGGCATCTGTAGGTCTTGTGCCAAAGGTCTCTGCATGGAATGCGCCGCCCCACTGACCAACGGCCTCGCCTGCAAAGGCTCATGTGAAGAGCGGGTAAACCTCCTCAACAAGATGATAGATAATAATGCGAAGACTCTCTCAGCGGCCCGCTATCAGACAAAGAGCCACGCAGTTATTACCCTCATCATCGGTGCCATGATTCTTGTCTTCGGCGGCATATTAAAGTCAACGGCAGAGGCGGGACAAACGATGCCTCTATTCTTTCTCTGTTCGGCCCCGGTTTTCATCGTTCTAGGCATTCTGCGGCTGATGAAGAAATCCCAATACCCGGCAGCCGAGAAATAGACGGCAGTTGGTCGAGCAAGATGCCCCGACACGACAAGATATTCGGGCGAGACGCCCGACTCTACAACTCGTTCCCCGCCTCAGCCGCATCCACAAGCCGTGAGACGAGACCGTGGGATGCCACGGATAAACGCGGATGCCGGAAGTAATGGAGGCCGCGTGCCCTCACGCGGCGATTCAATAAAGTCACTTGATGCACGACCGCACGGCAAACAGCGTATTGTAAACCCAAGAAGCTACCGGAAACAGTCCCATGCAGATGCCGAGGATGGCTATATCTATGCCCACGAGCTTCCCGCGGTTGCGGATGATTGCCACTAACGCAGCCACACCAAATCCCGCGCCGATGAATCCCGCAATTCCAACGGTTATGAATAACGACGTGAGCAGGCCAATCTGTTCTTTGTCATTGAGGAAGCGTGCAATCGGTCCCGACTCATAAAACGCACAGAGAATAAAGGTTGCAACTATACAAATCGAAGGGACGCTTCCCAATACAAAGCTTGTGACTGCGAGACGTGACCGCCTCGGAGCCAATGACAAAGTTTGATTACGCAACGGCATGATTATCTAGCTCCCTCCCGCTTGCTCTCTCCATCCGTGTCCATCCGTGTTTCATTTGCTTCTTCCTCACAGCGTCTGCCGCAGGCTCTCCACGTAGGCAGGCAGGAGTCCTGCATGGTGGACCGCGCCCTCCGGGCGCGGTGGCTGTTGTTGAGTCCGAGTCTAGCGCGCCCGGAGGTCGCGCTCCACCTTTTCTTCGCCAAGTGTAGCGTCGGCCGTCTCGGCCGAGCCGCAGCAGACGAGTCCTGTCGGGCGAGACGCCCGACACTACAACTCGTTCATCGTCTCAGCCGATTCCACAAACCGTGAAGCGAGACCGTGCGACACCACGGATGAACACAGATAAACACGGATGGCGGATGTGATGGAGGCCGCGTGCCCTCACGCGGCGATCATGGTGGATAATGATGACGCCGCGTCGGGCGCGGCTTCCAACGTCGTTATTTCGGCTGGGCGCGTTGTTCGCTGTTTCGCCTTTCGATATGCTTGATGAGATCTTCTGCATACTGAATGGCGTGCTGGTCAAATATCGCTTGGACTTTCCTTGCTCTCCAAATGACAAATATGAGGAGCGACATTCCACAACATAATAACACGCCACCCACGACAAACTCACAGGTAGAGGAACTGAATAAAGTCGTGTTAAGCCAAAAAGCGATGACGATTAACAACTCCCAACTGTTTCGTTCCTCCTTACGCAACAATTGCAAATCGGTTAATGATTGGTCTCTGAGCTTCCATGAGTTTCGCTGTCGGATGAACTTCTGCAACTGCTCTATGTCGTTCATGTCTGCCTTCCTTCCGCCATTTCATCTCCGCTCAACAGGGTGGACCGCGCCCTCCGGGCGCGGTTGTTGTTGTTGAGTCTGAGTCTAGCGCGCCCGGAGGTCGCGCTCCACCTTTTCTTCGCCAGGTGTAGCGTCGGCCGTCTCGGCCGAGCTGTGGCAGTGTTTGAATCCGTTTCGTAGCAGACAGGTCCCGTCGGGCGAGACGCCCGACGCTACAACCTCAGATGTTCCGCTTCAGGCCGCGGATGAGGTCGTTGAGCTTATCCAATATCAACTGCACTTCGCCTTGGGTCGGCGGGTCGCTGATGCCGATGTCGAGGGTGCCGATGCCGTCCACGTTGCGCGGCGTGCCGTTAATGGCGCCGCTGATGGCGTCGTTCATCGCGCCGGTGGTGGGGCGGTCTGACACGGCGTTGTTGATGGCGTCGGTGACTTGTTGGGTAGTGGGCGCGGCGTCTATCTCGGCTTTGAGGGCGTTGAAGTTGTCGCGGACGGGGGCGGACTTCAGGTCGGAGTCGGTGGCGGGTTCGTTGGGGTTGAATGTAGGCATGGTTTCGGAGCCTCCTGGGTTGATGGTTTGGCGATTTTTAGCCAGATCATGCCCGGAACGTCAAGCCGGTAGTTTTGGGGGTGGTTTTGGGTGGCAATTGTCTGAATTCAGGCGACTTCCGGTGCCTGGAGTGTGCAGCAATGGTCCATGCATAATTGTTCGGGATTGCAATCTTGTGTAGCAGTTGTGCACCACCCATACACCATCCTCGCGCAACCCATACACCATCTGCGCGCAACCCATACACCATCTGCGCGCAACTCATACACCATCTGCGCGCAACTCATACACCATCTGCGCGCAACTCATACACCATCTGCGCGCAACTCATACACCATCTGCGCGCAACTCATACACCATCTGCGCGCAACTCATACACCATCTGCGC
>JAPLTX010000027.1 GCA_026397915.1 Verrucomicrobiota bacterium | reverse complement strand
CTTGTCGACCTGCCCGGCCAAACTCTCGGCCAATCCCCAAAACAACGGGGATTTGTAATTGTCGTCGGTGGGGAATTCTAATTGTCGCCAGCGGGGAAGAATAGTTGTCGTCACTGAGGAAGTGTAATTGTCGCTATACGCAGCACATCCATTTCGCGATCATAGCGCGTTTTGGATGTCACAAAGACGGCGCTCAGCAGCCGGCGTCCCTCATCGCATCCTCGATCGTGCCGAAGGTGTGGAGGATCCGGCTGGTGCGCGTGATCTCCAGCACCAGCTTCACGGCTTGTTGCGGGCGAACCAGCCTCATGTCGCCGTCGCGTTCAGCCACACGCTTGAAGACGCTGATGAGTGCGCCCAAGCCGAGGCTGTCTATGAAACTAACGCCACCGAGATCCACCACCACCTGTTTCACGTCGGGTTGGCTCTCAAACCATGCGGCAAACTGGCTGTGGAATGATTTCGCCACCGGTGCGTTCAGCGAGCCAGTCACTGTCACCAAGCCGACACCGTTTTTGTTTTCACAGGTCACTGCCATAGGTCATCTCGTTTATGGGTTGTATCACGTCGTTGTTTTTGCCGCCGCAACTTTCACCGGCACCGGGCGCAGGTTCCATATCTCCCGCGCGTATTCGCGGATCGAACGGTCGCTGGAGAAACGGCCCATGCGGGCGACGTTGAGCACTGCTTTGCGCGCCCACGCCATCCGGTCGCGGAACAAGTCCGCCGCGCGTTGCTGGGCATCCGCGTAGCTACGAAAGTCCGCCAGATGGAAGTAGGTGTCGCCCCACTCGGTCAGCGCGCGGTGGATGTCGTCGAACAGGCCGGGCACGCCGGGGTTGAACACGCCCTGCCGGATGCTCGCCACGACGCGGCGCAACTCAGCGTCGCGCTCCAACCATTCGAGTGGCCGGTAGCCGTCGCGCGCCATAGCCTCGATCTGCTCGGCACGGTGGCCGAAGATGAAAATGTTGTCGAGGCCGACCGCTTCGGCGATCTCGATGTTCGCGCCGTCCCAGGTGCCCATCGTCAGCGCTCCGTTGAGGGCGAGCTTCATGTTGCCGGTGCCGGAGGCTTCCTTGCCGGCGGTGGAGATTTGCTCGGAGAGGTCCGCCGCTGGAACGATCACCTCGGCCAGCGAGACGCAGTAGTCCGGCAGGAATGCCACGCGAATTCGGCCGCGCACGTCGGGGTCACGCGCGAGGGCCTCGCCGATGGAATTGATGAACTTGATGATCCGCTTGGCCATGTGATAGCCGGGCGCGGCCTTGGCGCCGAAGATGAACGTGCGCGGCACGAAGTCGCCCGCCGGGTTGTCCTTGATGCGATGGTAGAGCGCGATGATGTGCAGCGCGTTGAGGAGCTGGCGCTTGTATTCGTGGAGGCGTTTGACATGCACGTCGAAGAGCGACTGCGGGTCCACCGCCATGCCGTGGCGCTCGGCGATGAGCGCGGCGAGCCGCTGCTTGTTCGCCTGTTTCACGACAAGGAAGCGTTGGAGGAACTGCTCCTTCTCCGCGAACGGCTCCAGCCCGCGCAACGCATCGAGGTCGCGCACCCAACCGTCGCCGGTGCATTCGGTGATGAGCCCGGCCAGGCCGGGGTTGCAGGCGAGCAGCCAGCGGCGTTGCGTGACACCGTTGGTCTTGTTGCTGAACCGCTCCGGCCACATCTGCGCGAAGTCGGGCACGAGGTTCGCTTTCAGCAGGTCGCTGTGAAGCCGGGCGACGCCGTTGATGGCGTGGCTGCCGACGATGGCGAGGTTGGCCATGCGGACCTGCTTGACCTCGCCTTCCTCGACCAACGACACGCGCCGGATGCGCTCGTCGTCGTTGGGATAGCGGACGCGCACGCTTTCGAGGAAACGGCTGTTGATGTCGTAGATGATCTGCAAGTGGCGCGGCAACACCCGCTCCATCAGCGGCACGGGCCACTTTTCCAACGCCTCCGGCAGCAGCGTGTGGTTGGTGTAGCCAAGCGACGCAACGGTGATTTCCCACGCGCGCTCCCACGGCAGGTCGTGTTCGTCAAGCAAATGGCGCATCAGTTCGGCAACGGCGAGCGCGGGATGGGTGTCGTTGAGTTGGAGCGCGTTCTTCTCGGCGAAGTTGTCGAGCGAGTCGTGCTTCTTCAGGTGCCGGCGCACCGCGTCGCGCACGGAGCAGGCGACCAGAAAATACTCCTGGATGAGCCGCAGCTCCTTGCCGGCGTGCGTGTTTTCGGACGGATAGAGCACCTTGCTGATGTTCTCAGCCCAGTTCTTTTCCTCCACCGCGCGCACGTAATCGCCTTGGTTGAACACGTCGAGCCGGAATCCCTCCGCCGCGCGGGCGTTCCAGAGACGTAGGATGTTTACCGTGTTCACGCCGCAGCCAATGATCGGGATGTCGTAGGGCACGCCTTCGATCATCTGCCAGTCCACCCACACCGACCGCTGCACGCCGCCGATGGCGGGCAGGTTTTCAATGCGGCCATAGACCAACACCGGCACGGCGTCTTCAGGGCGGATGATTTCCCACGGGTTGCCGAACTTCAGCCAGTCGTCGGGCCGCTCCATCTGCCAGCCGTTGTCGAACTCCTGCCGGAACATGCCGTGCCGGTAACGAATGCCGTAGCCGTAAGCGGGATATTCGAGCGTGGCGAGCGAGTCGAGGTAACACGCCGCCAGCCGGCCCAAGCCGCCGTTGCCGAGGCCGGCGTCCGGCTCGTAGTTACAGAGTCGCTCAAAGTCGAGGCCGAGCTGGCTAAGTGCTTCTTCCACCACCGAGCGCAAGCCGAGCGAGATAACATTGTTCGACAACAACCGGCCCATCAGGAACTCCATCGAAAGGTAATAGACCCGTTTCACGTCGCGATTGAAATAGGTCTGCTGCGTTGCGAGCATCCGGTCCACGGCCAGGTCTCGGATGGCGCGGCTCAGACACGCAAGTTTGTCATAGTCGGAGGCCGACGCGAGGTCTTTGGCGCGCGAGTATTTGAGGCGGTCTTGGAACCGCGCCAGAATGGCTTCGGGGGCGAGATTACCGTCGAACCTCCGCTTCACCGTCGCTGGTTTCATGCACAATTCTTCCGGGCTTGACGACACTAGCTGTGACGCTTCTTCCCTGCTCGCGCGTCTGTCCATCCTGCCGCGCGCGCTTCTCCAACACCGACTGGATTGTATCCATCGTGCGTCCGCCGTCCAGCAAATCATCCGGTGGCGCGGAAGCCGAACGCGCGCTAATTCGTGAACAGCTTGCAGAATTCCGCAAAGACTGCCATTCCGCTTATGTAGATTCGTCAGCAAACACACGCCTGAAGATACGACTCAGAATCTCCATATCCTTTCGCCAACCATGTTGAACGGCATAGAAGCAGGCATGCACCTTGGCTTCCTCGCTAAAAACTTCCCGGCAACCCATCGCGTCCGCCAACGAAAACAATCCAGGAGGCACCGCGAGCCAGAGAGTCTCGAAATCATTCGTCAACTCTCTGGCTTGAGTTGGTGTCAGAGGGCGGTTGCCCACCCACGCGGCATGGCCGCAGACGATGCTCCACAACTCCGGCCACCGTTTCCAAGATCCGTTGAACCCGCCCATCTCGTAGTAGCAGTAGGTTTCCATCGGCTTGCCTGCGCTCGCCACTGGTGCGCGCACGCCAACGCACGGCGTGAACAACGGCATCTCTGAACGACGATGGTGCAGCCAGCCGATGACTGCCACCGGCCACGTTAGCAACAGCGCCAGCAGCGCCGCGGATCTTCCAAACAAACCAGGGCGTTGCCTCCGCGACTTGGTCCGACTGGCGAGGTCACACAACAGAAAATCGTCTGTCACCTCGCTGAACACACCGGTTCTCCATTTCAGCAGGCCATGGCCCCATGCGAACGACTCTCGCACCTCGGTCAGCGCTCCTACATACGTGTTGGGGCCGACAAAACTGTCCGTCACTTCGGCGTTCTGATCCGCATAACAGCCGGTCTCGACGATCGTGTTGGGGCCGATCTTTGCGCCCGAACCGATCCACGTGTAATTGCTGATCCAACACGGCGGCTCCAGTCGCGCGTCCCGCGAAATCTGGCTGCGCAGACCGACGAAAACGCCCGGCGCAAATTCGCGCATTCCGATGCGGTCTTGAACGGCGTCAGCCATCAAATCGCGAAGCGCATCGAACCACTCACTGTAATTGCCGAACAAACCGTGTTCGCTGCCGGGCAGCCGGTCGAGTAGGACGACGTCGTGCGGCGCGGGCAACCAGCCAGCCGGGCCGTCTGCCTGATACTTGGCTCGCGCCTCAGCGATGGTCAGCTCGTGTTGTTCCGGATGCACCTCCACGCGCACACCCCACGCTTCGCCCTGCGAGACAGCGGCGCGAACTTTCTCCGGTCGGTCTGCCGCGAGCACGAGAACCTGCTTTGCGCCGAGGTTCGCCAAATGTGCCAGCGTGAGATCGAGCAAGCTCCGGCCCAACATAGGCACCAGAGCCAACGGCGCATGGTTGGCCAGAAAGTCAGCTTTCGTTCGGTCCGCGGGACAGATGATCAACGCTTTCATCGGTTCATTCTCGGAGCCAGGTTCACGACACCATCCTGTTCTTGGCGTTCAACTCTTTAACCATCGCCACCAATTTGCCAAGAGTCACGTCTCCAATCGGCAAATCCAAAACGATGTCCGCGTGTCGCACCTGCGGTGCCACGAACCGCTCATGCATCGGCTGGACGTGCGCGCGGAATTGCCTCAGAACCGATGCGCGACTGCGGCTCCGCTCCTTCCGGTCCCGCGCTACGCGCCGCTGCAAACGCACCTCGCCGGGTATGTTGAGATACACGCTCAACGAATAGAGACGGCGCGCCCGTGGCTCGCGCAGCAACCAAAGCCCTTCCAGCAGCACGATCGGCTTTGGCATCCACAACCTGGGCTGCGGCCGGCGCGTGTGCGAGGCGAAGTCGTAACGCGGAATCACCGCCGGCGCGCCGCGCTTGATCCGCGCAAGCGTTTCCAAGAACAGGCTCCACTCGATGGCGGCGGGGTTGTCAAAGTTCCGCCGGTCGCGCTCGCGTTTGGACAACGCGGAGAGGTCGCGGTAAAAATCGTCGAGCGAAACCAGCCCGGCGTTGCAGCCGAGCCGTCGACGCAAGCGGCGGGCAAGCCACGTCTTACCGGAACCGCTGCCGCCCGTGATGGCTACAAGATGAACTGTCATATCCACTGCCGGTGTCTTGTGTTTAGCGATACTGACGAGCTTCAGCCTGTTCTCGCCGTGACGGCGAGAACAGGCTCACGGTGCCAGCATCGCGGCGAGCTTCTCGCGCAACTGGTGGAGCTGCTGTTCCTGCTGGTCGCTAAAGTGGCCTTGGCGTTGCGCGTAGAGGTCCATCCACGTTGCGAGGCGGTTGAGGCTGTCGGCGTCGAGTCTCGTGTCATGGTGGCCTTGGCCGCTCCTGAACAACACGAGCAGTTTGCTCTTGCGTGCGGGCATCTCGCCGATGGCGGAGCGGTCTTTCTCGAATGCCAACTGGTGAAGATCTTTTCCAGCAAAGTTGATCAGATTGTCGTAGGACTTCGCCGACGTCAGGTCGAGCTTCGCCGCCGCGATGTCGCCGCTGCCGGGGCGGTGGCAGGAGACACAGAGTTTGTCCAAGACCGGCTGCACGAGTTGATCGTAGCGCAACGGCCACGAGCCGGTCGGGCCGGGCGTGAGCCGCGACGGCGCACGACGCGCGGCCAGCGGTGACGACCGCGCGGTGACCGGCGCGCTGTCGCGCGACTCGTGGCAGCCGACGCACGAAAGCGTTTGGTTTGGCACGACGTAGGTGAGACTTCGCATCGTTTGCAACGCCAGCCCGTCGGCGTCGAGCGCCTGGAACAAAACCGGGATGCCACTCGGCACGCGGAAATAAGCGGAGCCGTCGGCTTCGACCGGCACGGTGCCGAGCAGGAACTTGCCGGGGTCTTCGCGCGACACGCCGAGATTCGGCTTGTTCATGTGCGGCTGCACCTTCGGCGGCACGCCGACCACGCGCAGCCACTTCACCGCGCCGCGCGGCACGCCCGGCAGACCTTCGTAGATGTCTTGCAACAGGAAGCTGCCTTCACTCGCGCTGGCGGCGGCGACGGTGGTGGGGCGCGCCGGCGGCCTCGCCCGAGCGCGGACCGGAATCGGGCTGCCACTGGAGATGGCGGGATCGCGATGCAGCAGGTTGAGGTTGCCGAACGCGTCGTAGAGATAGATGCCCATCGCGTTGACGGGATTCTGCTCGGAGTTGTCCACACGGCAATGCGGTGGCAGCTTGCGGTCGCTCCAGCCGACGAGATAGTGCTCCTCGGCGAGCGGGAAGGGATTGGCGTAGTAGGAGCCAACGTTTGCCTCCGTCTCCGGGAACGGCACCTCCGGCGTCAGTCGCACGATCGGCGCGGCCTCCTCGGTGCCGCGGTTGCGGTCGAGCAGCACGAGCGAGCCGCCGATGATCGAGTGATGCGCGGACGCGGTGAAGACGAGTTTCGGCGAGTTCGGGATTGGCACGGCTTCACAGACGACCTGCGGGCGGACGGTGTAGTTGCCATAGACGAGTTGCGGGTTGGTGCCGTCGGGATTGGTGGACCAAAGGCTGAAGAACGGCCCATTGAAGCGGTCAATGTAATCCCACCGCGTGTAGAGGATACGGCCGTCGGCGGCGACGGCAGGCGTCCACTCGAAATTCTCAAACGCCGACAATGGCCGCAAGCTGCCGCCGCGCGCGTCCATCGCGTGCAGCGTGAACACCGGCACCGGACGGAAATCGCCGCCGCCGCAACGCACGTAGCTGTCGGGCAGGTCCGCGCCCGTCGTCGCGGCGGTGTTGGCCTGGCTGCACTGGAGGAACGTGCCCTTGCGCGTCGAGAGGAACACGATGTCGCCGTCGGGCAGGTAGCGCGCGTCGAAATCGTCGTAGCGCCCGCGGGTCAACTGCCGCCGCCTGCTGCCATCGAGGTTCATCTCATAGATGTGATAGAACGCGTCCTCCGGCAGGTTCGACTTGGTGACCTTGTCCTTCAGTTCGGGAACATGCGGATAGAATCTGCAGTAGGCGAAAAGCACCTTCTTCCCGTCGTAGGAGAGTTCGGGCCGCACGAAACTACCCGGCGGCATGTTGCTGGTCAGACACCGCAATTTCGGCTGTGGACCTTTGAAGTCCTCCAGCACAAACACGCCGCCGCCGGGCCGCGACCACCAGCCGTAAAACTGATCCGACATGTGCGGGAACTGCGTCGGCGCAGCCTTCGCAAACACGATCGCGTTGAAGTCGAGCAGCGGATTGCGCAACGCCAGCTTTCGCGCGGCCCAGCGCGCGTCGAGGTAGAGCCGTTGGCGGATTTCGTCGGTCGCGTCGGCGGGCAGTTGCTTCAACCGATCGCCGAGTTGCCGGAGCGCCTTTACGTCGTCGTCCACCGCGACGCCGCGACCGCGCAAATCTGCCGTAAGCCGCAAACCGCGCTCGATGGCCTTCGCCGTCGGGTAACTTGGCGGGACGGCAGGCTGCGCGGCGTGCGCCACCGACCACGTGCTGACGCTGCTCTGCGTTGCCGGCCTGCCGAGCGCGATGTTGCGCTCGTCGCCCGTCGCGTAAATCTCCACCTCATCGAGATGGAAGTAGCTCTTGCCGCGCAGTTGCAGCCGGATGTAACGCGCCGTCGCGCCCTTCAACGGCGCCGCGAGCGGCTTCTTGTCTGTGAAACCAAAGAACGTCTTGCCGTCGTGCTGGTAAGCTTGGTGAAAACTCTTCGCGTCGTCGGAGAGCAACACGATAATCCGTGAGTTGCGCGAGCCGCAACTGTCGCAGCGGTTGTAGAGCACGATGCGCTCCAGCGCCATTGCCTTGCCGAGGTCCACCTGCCACCACGGGTCTTGTTCAAACGCGGTGTGGAAACCCCACTTGCCGTCCTTCACGCCGTCGCAACCACCGATGGCGTCCTGCGTCGGCGTTATCTTGCCGGTGGCGCGAGAGCCGACTTCGCCCGCGCACTGACGGAGCGACTCCGGATGCAGCCAGTCGGCTTCGATTTGCTGGGGGGTGATGACGGCGGCGGGGGTCGCCTCGCCTTGCGCAAGGGCGAAAAGCCAACCGCCGAAGCAGACCGTGCCGAGAATGCGACGGCTCCGTTTCATGGCGGGATTGTTTAGCAGAGTTCAGTGTGGACGGCGAGACGATTCCTCCCAAATTTCTCGGCAAACTGCCTGTCGTCGTGTATGAAGTTCGGCCATGACCCATTGGAACGACGGCGCGTGGTTGAAAACGGTTTGGCTGACGACGGCGGTTGCGCTCGCCGGCGCGGCGGAAGCGGAAACTGTCCCGGCACTGAAGGATGTTTTCAAGGGCAGGTTCGACATTGGCGTTGCAGTGGGCGCGTTGCCGGGGAACTACCAGCCGGAGGAACTCGCGTTGCTGCGCCGGCACTTCGGTATCGTGACGCCGGAGAACGATATGAAGCTCCACCACGTCCAGCGGCGTGAGGGCAGGTTCAACTTTGAGAAGCCGGACGCATTCGTTGCGTTCGCCGAAAGCAACCAACTGAAGATCGTTGGTCACAATCTGTTCTGGATGCGTGACGACGAAACGCCGGAGTGGTTTTTCAAGGACGGTGACAAGCCGGCTTCTCGTGAGTTGGTCCTGAAACGGATGCGAGAGCACATCCGCGCCGTCGCGGGCCGTTATCGCGGCAGGATCACCTGCTGGGATGTAGCGAACGAGGCTCTCTCCGACGGCGACGAATTCCTCCGTCCGTCGAAGTGGCAATCGTTGGTCGGCGACGATGTGGTGGAGCAGGCGTTTCGTTTCGCTCATGAGGCCGATCCGCAGGCGCGGTTGGTCTATAACGACTACTCGATCGAGTCGCCTGACAAACGCCCGAAGCTCCTGCGCCTCCTGCGCGAGTTCAAGGCCCGCGGCGCGCCGATCCATGTCGTCGGCATCCAAGGCCACTGGGAACTGGACTGTGTTCCGTTCCGCGACATCGAGGAGACCATCGAGGCGGTGAGCAAGCTCGGCGTGAAGGTGGCGATCACGGAACTGGACCTTGGCGTCATCCGGCGCGGGCAGTGGTGGGCGGACGACGGCAAACACCAAGCGGAGTTGAGGAAGCTCAATCCCTACGCCGACGGTTGTCCGCCCGACGTGCTGCGGCGGCAGGCGGAGCAGTATGGACGGTTGTTTCAGCTTCTGCTCAAACGCGCGGACGCCGTGGAGCGCGTGACGTTCTGGGGGTTGCACGACGGGCGCAGTTGGCTCAACGACTGGCCGTGGAAGCGGGCCGACCACGGCTTGATCTTCGACCGCCAGTTCCAGCCGAAGCCCGCGTTCTTCGCCATCACCGCCGCCGCAAGGTTGGGCGCGCCAAGGTGACGATCGCCGTTACGGATGGTCTGCGGGACGAAAAAATTCGTGGAAAATCGCTCCGGGGGCTAGTATTTGCGGTTCGAGAACAATGAGATTTCACCATGACAACAGTCCGTCGCTGATCGCGTCGGCCGCGAGGAGGATGGCGTGAACGCACGCAGAGCGACGCCATGGGTGGCTTGTCTGTTGGTGTTGCTGGGGATTGTCCTGGTCGGGCTGCGGGCCTACACGCGACGGGAGTTGCAGCTCGCCAGCGGCGAAAGCCTGTGGCGGTTGACCTATACGGTGAAGTTTCAGACGGAAACAGCCGGCGCGCGGCTGAGCGCAGCGTTTCCGTTCGACACGGCGCATTGCCGCGTGTTTCGGCAGAACGTGCTCCATCCGGAACTGCAGCCGGAACGGCTTCGCTCGTCGCTGATGGCATCGCGGGGAATTGACCTGCTGACGCTGTATCCGGGCGAACAGAACATGACGGCGAAGTTCGACATACACCTGAGCCGCCGCGGGCGATTCCGCGCCCACGATCAGGAATCCAGCCTGTCCGCGCAGGCGCGGGCAGAGTGGCTGCGCAGCGACAAGCTGGTGCAGGTGGACAGCGTGGTGGTGGCTGAGACGCTCCAGAACATCCGCCGCGAGACGCCGCCGTCGGGCGATCTGATGCAGCGGATGTTCGAGTATTGCCACAACCAGATCGCGGCGGGTGAGGAAGAAGCGCCCACGGATGCGGTTGGCACACTCCAGAAGAAGGCCGGCGCGCCCATCGGCCGCGCGCGGGCGCTGGTGGCGCTCTGCCGCGCGAACAAAACGCCGGCGCGGCTCGTGACGGGTTTCGTGATGGAAGAGAATGACCCGCTGGAGCCGCGCACGTGGGTCGAAGTCTGGAGCGGCAAGCGGTGGGAGCCTTTCGACCCGGAGAACGGGTTTGCGCGCGAGTTGCCTTACAATTATCTCGCCGTGCGTCGCGACGGCGGCGACATCGTCCGCGTCGCGCGCGGGAGCGGGTTGGAGACGCACTTCGCTGCGCTGCGATTGCCGCCGGGGCCGGGCGCCGGACGCTCAAAACACCACAGCCTAGTGGCGCTCGCGGACCTGACGCGGCTCCCGTTGGAGATGCACGAGGTGTTGTCGCTGATCCTGCTGCTGCCGATCGGTGGCTTGGTGACGGCTTTTTTCCGAACCATCATCGGCATCCGCACGTTCGGCACGTTCACGCCGACGCTGATCGCATTGAGCTTCGTGTTCGCCGACTGGCGGACGGGTGTTTTCGTGTTCGTGCTCGTGCTCTTGGCGGGCTTGGTGAGCCGCACGTTCCTCGACCGGCTGAAGCTGCTGATGGTGCCGCGGCTGAGCACGGTGCTGACGCTGGTGGTGTTGTGCATCATCTTCTGCGTGTCGCTGCTGGATATGCTGCGCCTGACGCCCGGCGCACAGGCGGTGCTGTTGCCGATGGTGATCCTGACGATGACCATCGAGCGGTTCTACCTGACGAGCGAAGAGGACGGGACGGGGTTCGCGTTCCAGTTGCTGGCTGGAACCGTTGTCGTCGCATTCTGCTGCTACCTCGTGCTGCGCTGGGCGGCGGTGGGACGGTTTCTATTCATGTTCCCGGAGGCGCACTTGTTCACCATCGCCGTGCTGATTCTCATGGGCCGCTACACCGGCTACCGGCTGACGGAATTGCTGCGGTTTCGCGATTTCGGCCCGGCACACAAACCGACGGAGCCGCGCCCATGACAACGCGACCGGGACGCCTCTGGGCCTGGCCGGGCGAGCTGCGCGCGCGCGGCATCCTCGGCATCAACCGCCGCAACGCGGACTTCGTCCTGCCGGCCAACCCGCGCTCGCATTATCCGCGCGTGGACGACAAGCTGTTGTCGAAGAAGTTCTGCGAGGAGCGCGGCATTCCCGTGCCGGAAACTTACGCGATTATCGAGAGGGAGGGCGACATCCGTGGTTTCCCCGACTGCGTGCGCGAGCGGCCGCAGTTTGTCATCAAACCGGCCAGCGGCAGCGGCGGGCGAGGCATCACTGTTGTGGCGGAACACGACAACGAAAAGTTTCGCACATCGGGAGGCGCGGAACTGGAACTGGCCGAGATGCGATACCATCTGTCCACGATCATCTCCGGCCTCTACTCGCTGGGCGGCCAGCAGGACCGCGCCATCATCGAGCAGCGCATCATCCGCCACACGGCGTTCGAGCGAATCGCCGTCGGCGGCACGCCGGACATCCGCGTGGTCCTCTACCGCAGCGTGCCGGTGATGGCAATGGTGCGCCTGCCGACGCGCGCGTCGCGCGGTCGCGCCAACCTCCACCAAGGCGCGGTGGCTGCGGCGGTGAACCTTCGCACGGGCGAGACATTCGGCGGCGTCTGCAAGGACCGCGTCATCTCCGAGCATCCGGACACCGGCGCGACGATTGACGGGCTGCAGATTCCGTTCTGGGGCAAGCTTCTCGACGCGGCACAGAAACTGGCCGAGGCGCTGGAGATGGGCTACATCGGTGTGGACTTCGTGCTCGATGCCACCGTCGGCCCCGTCGTGCTGGAGGCCAACGCGCGGCCCGGCCTCGCCATCCAGGTTGCGAACCGCTGCGGTCTGGCTCATCGGCTCGAATTCCTCGACGTGCAACCGCCCGAAGCGTTCGCGCCGACCCGACGCGCGGAACTGGTGGCGGCGTTGAGTGAGATGAAATGACCGTAGTGCCGGCATCCTTGCCGGCGACGCTTTTTCAGAGCAACAACGCAACCAAGGCAGCTTGTGCTACCGCGCTATCACGCTGTTTGGAGTTTCCGCAGCCAGCGGATGCCGCGGATGCCGATGACGCTCACGGCGATCAGCGCGGCCAGCAGCGCATACCACGGCGCGAAGTCGCCCGCAACCAGCGCTGTGTTCGTTTCGGCGGCGTGCTGTTGCAGCGAGTCGGCGACCCTGCCCATCGCCCAATGCGCGAAGCTGGAGATGGTGCCGCCGACGGTGATGAACACGCCGAACGTCCGCCCGCGCAGCACGTCCGGCACGCTCTCCATCAGCGCTGCCTCGGTCATCGGGTAGTTCGCCAGCGTGAAGAAACCGTAGAGACAAAGCGCAAGCCAGATCCACCCGCGCGACGCCCACGGGATCAGCACCGCGAACGCCGCCGTGCAGAGGATCGTTACCGTGCAGGCGAGAAAGCGGCGCTTGTCGCTGAGCGCGCCGAGCAGCGGGTTGCTCAACATGCCAGTCAGGAACATCAGACCGAGCATCGCGCCCGTCGCTTTCGCGTCGAAGCCCAGGCCGCGCTGGAGAAACAACGAGTTGAACGTCGTGATGCCGCTCGCGCCGAAGTCGCGCAGGCTGAACGCCACCGCCACCAGCGCTACCGCCAGCAGCATTTTCCACTGGTTGCGCGTGCTGTGTTCCGTTGCGCGCCCGGTGGCGTGCGGCGCATCGTGCGGCTCGCGGGCGAAGAGTTGGAAGAGCACCGCCGCGACGACGCCGGCGATGGCCAGTTCCAGACACGGCTGCCGCCAGCCGGCCGCCTGCGCGCGCCAACCGGCGTAGAACGGCGCGATGAAGAACCCGAACGCCGCACCGATGGCCGCGCGGCCCAGCGCCCAGCCGGGCCGTTCAGGAAAGAGCGCCACCATCAACGGCGTTGCTGCCGGGTGGAAAAAGCTGCCGAACAACCCCGCCACCGCCATCCACGCAATGGCCCAGCCGTAGTTCGGCGCGTAGGCAAGGCCGAGCATCGCCAGCGCGTTCATGAACGCGCCGATGGCCAGCAGCTTCTTGCGGCTCATCTTGTCGGCCAGAATGCCGACCGGCAGACTCACGATGTAGTAAGCTACACCTTGCACCGTTACCAGCATCGTTGCCTGCCAGTCGCCGGTCAGCTTCAGATCGGCACGGATCGCCAGATACAACGGCAGCAGCGCGAACTGGTAAATGTGTGTGATCGCGTGGAGCACGGTGACCAGCCACAGCGACACGTGCCGCTGCGCGAGGGTCAGTTCTTGGGCTTGCTTCGTCATCGTTGTTTGCGACAATAGCCAGCGCGCCGGACATGCGCCAACGGAAAAGCCGCTTATGCTTACGACACTCTTGCTCGCCACCGCCACGCAACTCGCGCCGCTCGCCAGCGGCCTCACCGAGCCGCCAATCACCTACGTGC
The DNA here is from genome assembly GCA_026397915.1 of Verrucomicrobiota bacterium. GTDB lineage: Bacteria > Verrucomicrobiota > Verrucomicrobiia > CAIQCK01 > CAIQCK01 > CAIQCK01. The sequence continues at coordinate 169,844 of JAPLTX010000027.1, read as the reverse complement.
TCGACTACGGCTCCAACCACGTTGGCGACGCCGAATGGCTTGCCCGCGTCTCCGCCGCGCCGCCAGAACTGCTGCACCTCGGCAAGGACGTGCCGATGACGCACAACTGGGGGCCGATCCGCGCGCTCGGCGGCGAGAACCAGGCGTTCGGTAAGGGCGACGACGTCAAGCGCCTGACGCCCGCCGAAGTCACCCAACGCGTCAGCGACCTCACCGCGATGGTCCGCGCGCTGCATGACGCCGGCGTGAAGATGGTGATGCCTTACATCTGCGGGATGACCGTCGCGGGCCATCACCAGAAGCGCACCGGCTTCTGGTCGTTCTACGACGACTGGCAGAAATACTCCGGGCCGTTCATGCTCGGCCTGCGCCCCGCGCCCGACCCGGCGAAGTGGTTGCAGCTCGACCCGCAGGGAGACTTCCAGCGCTTTTACAAATACGACGGCGACTTCTATCCAGCTTATGAGCCAAACCACCGCTACGCCGCCTGCGTCAACAACCCGAACTGGCAGCACTGGCTGACGCGCGTCGTCAAGCTCCTCGTCCGCTGCGGCTACGACGGCACGTTTGTGGACAACGGCGCCACCGAGCGCTGCTACTGCGAGCAGTGCCAGAAACTTTTCCGCGACTGGGCGAAGAAGCGCGGCCTTGCGAACGACGACATTAGGCAAGCCGTGCCGGGCGGCGACGCGCGCTTCTACGAGGAGGCGCAGCGCTTTTGGATGGAGAGCTTGCACCAGTTTCAGCTCCGCCTGCGCACCGCCGCCGTGAGCGCGACGGCCAGCGCCGGCAAGGGCGACAAGGCCGCGCGCAGTTTCAAAATCTTCCCCAACGGTGGCCACAATCGCTACGAAGCGGTGCGGCTGGTCTTTGCCGACAGCGACTACGTGATGTTCGAGAAGTCCCAAGGCCAGTTCGGCACGCATCCCGGCCTCGCGGACGGCAAGCACGTCAACCACAACGTGACGGAGCTGAAGTTCGTCCAGTGCGTGCGCAAGATGGTGAAGCCGATCATCCTTACGCGCAGCGGTTACCCGAAGTCGCAGCCGCAGTTCGAGATGAACCGCGCCAGCGCCGCGCTCGGTTGCGCCGAGATGGCGGCGTTCGGCAACGGCGGCGGATTTCTGATCCCGCCCAAGCTTCCCGACGGTTTGGCGGTGCTGAAGCAGTGGCGCGGTTTTTACGAGCGCAACGCCGATCTTTACCGCAGCAACGATTCGTTCGCGGCAATCGGCGTGGTTTTCTGGAGCGAACAGAAACTCGCCGGCAACAAGAAGCACGTCGTCGCCGCTGAGCAGGTCGGTGCGCAGTTGCTCGCCGGGCACGTGCCCTTTGATTACGTCACCGAGGAGAGCTTCACCACCAACAACTTCCTCCGCCGCTATCCTGCGCTGGTGGTGCCGGAAATCACGCGCTCCGAACCGAAGCGGCTCGGCATCATCGCCGACTGGGTGCGCGGCGGTGGCAGCGTGCTGCTGGTTGGCGAACATCCGGAGGACTCACCGCTCGTAGCGCTGGCCAAGTCGCGCGGCCAAGCCAAGGGATTGGTGATGCGGATGGCCACGCTCGCCGCGCCCGACGCCGTGCCATCGTGGCTGGCCAACTACGTCCACGTCAACGGCTCCGTCTTCGACGAAGACGAGCGGCCGGAGTTGAAGAGCGTCTTCGTCAACGCCTTCACCCGTCGCGACCGCGTGACGTGGGATGTGCGCGCTTGCTACCACATCGTCAACTACAACGTCCCGCTCGGCGTTGGCGCGCCGCCGCCCACGCCGATAGAGAACATCATGTTGCGCCTGCCGGTGCCGCAGGACCTGAAGCCTCGCGGCATCACCGCGCTCGATCCGGATTCAGCCGACGCCGCGCGACCTGAATGGCGCGCCGGCGAGCATTCGCTGCTGGTGAAATTGCCGCGCCTGAGCATCTACAAGGTGATTGTCGTGGACTACGCCTCCACCAAACCGCCCCCTCCGCCCAAAATGAAGTCAGACCGGCGCGGATTCGATTTCTAATGCCATGAAAACGCACTACCACATCAGCGTCCTGCTGTCTCTCTGTCTCTGTGGCGCTTCGTTGCAATCCCGCTCGGCGACCGTGGATGATTTCATCGGCATCCGATGGGGGACATCCATGGAAGCGGCCAAGAAGATCGCTCTTTCGAACCGCCAGCTAAGATTCGAGAAACAAGAAGGCGGCGTCCTCGGAACGATCAGCTTGCGCGGGGGCGGCTACCTAGGCAAGCCGGCAGCGTGGTGGCTTCTGCGTTTTGTGAATGACAAGCTCTCCAATGGATTCGTGGACTTCCAGCTTAATCGCGACCAGCGCCCTCTCCATCAGCTCCGGCAAGTCCGGCAAATGCTCATTGCCAAATACGGCGAACCCTTCATAAACATGGACAGCCATCCGCACTCGGACCCATCGTGGGAAGAGTGTCTGAAGGTCAGACCGTTTTTCAAATGTGATTGGAAATTGACGACCTCCGGGCCAAACCCTGAGGCAACCACCGTTCGATTGTTTTTGCACGCGCCAACGATGGAGAGCGCGTGCATGAGACTGGTCTTGGGAAAAGACGCTCTTTGCGCTGAGAGGGACAAGATTGAGCATGACATGAAATCGGGTGTCGTCCCGGCCACATCGCCGGAAGACGTGCAGGCGAGAGAGGCCGCCGTCAAAGAAGTTTTTGAGAAATTTCATTCGGCCATCAAAGCCGGCAAGGGCAAGGTTGCGCTCGAGATGCGCAGCAAGGAATCGCTGGGCCAGATGACCGAGGAGCAAAAGGCGTCATGGCGCCGAAGGCCGCCCAGCCGCAATTACGCGCCGGATGTTTCGTCTGTTTCCCTGAGATCAAAAACCGCCGGCGTTTATTACGCGTTGAAGGACTCGCGCGGCGCGCTGGCTTACTGTTTCGACCTGTTCCTGATGGAGGATGGTCAATGGAAGCTTCACCTCACCCGCGTCCAGGACCGTCCGCCAAGCGACCTCGCCAGAGCCTTCTGGCTGCCGCCGGACACCGCGCCATTTATCGAAGGCGGCGAAGACTGGTCAGGAATCGAGGCCGTGGCCACAGGCGACCCGGCTTGGAGCGTGCAGACCACCAGCGATTCCGTGTTTCTCTACGTCAGGTTCATTCACGCAACGGATCTCCTGTTTCCTGATTCCACGCTCACGGATGACCCTAGTCCGTCAGATATGATCTACAGCCCGGGCGTAAGCATTGGCGCTCTCAACATCCAAGAAGGGATAAGGCTTTCCGTGGGGGAGGTCATCGGCACCCGAACTGCTACGCAGAAGAAGCAAAGTTTTGTGAGCTACATCCTGACCCTCCGGCGTAAGGGTGATGAAAGCCACTCTGAAAGCGTGAACAACTCCGGCGGTGTCCTGAAAATCCTGGGCCGCTGCATTGACATCCGTGTCCCTCGCGAGGTGTTGGCGAGCGTCCCCATCAACCCTCTTCGGATCTGGGTGACCCCCAAAGCCCCTGCCGCAACGCTCGAATACCCGGTGAAGGACTGGCGCCGCCGCGGGCCACCGCCGCGGCGGGCAGCGCCCGTGACTGTTGCTCCCCCCATCAAACGCACCCCGCCCGCCCCCGATCCGCTCCTCGACACCGCCAAACAGACCATGCGGACGCTGGCCACACGCATTGTTGAGGGCGACCCGAAAGCTTTCGACGAACTGCTCGACACCGCTAAAAAACTTTATCGGGACATAGACTACGTCAAGGAAAGGGACCGGCTCATATCCAACCTCGCGCTCATGCACGCGGCCTACGACATCCTCGGCGAGCAAGCTGGTAAGGGCAACACAAAGGCATTCGAGGCGCTGAAGCAGTCGCTCGGGACGAAACCGCTGAGTTCCTTCGCCCCGGACGCGCTGGGGATCGCCGCGGCTCTCGGCCATGCGGAGGCGCTCCAGATGCTCCTGCACCACGACCAGCACGGAATCCTCAAATCATCGGCCGTCTTTGCGCTTCAAGCGCCTGCTGAGAAGAATAACACGCGGGCCATCGCGTTCCTCCTCGCCGTTCTCGACAACCCGGCAGAGCGCGCGCTCTGGTATGGCGCCTCGCAGGGTCTAGTCGCTGCGAGGGACAATCCGAAAGTCAAAGCGGCGCTGGAGAAGTATGAACAATCGAGGCAGAAGCCGGCCGAACCGCCACGGTGAAGATGCGCGTGTGAGGCGCGGGTTCTTTTAAGAGATAACAACTGAAAGCTTGTTCCAGTGATCGGCCATAGCTTCAGCGCGTCATTTCTGAACGGCCTCGAAGGGAATGGCTGGCAGCGTAGCGACAGGGGAACCGGCGCGGGTGTTGTTGCTGCGGTTGTATCCTTCGTGAAAGCGACCCTGGACGCCTGGGACTACAACAAAATCCACCACGGATCGTTGTTCAGTATCATTGTTGATTTGTCACTTGAATGCGTGTGTTTTGTGGCGCAGTTTCCACGCATATGCGCATCCTTGTTATTGAAGACGAGCCCATGCTTGCCCGGCATGTCACTCGCGCGCTGATGCGGCACGGACATGACGCAGTGGCGCAGCACGATGGCGCCGAAGGGCTGAAGGTTGCGCTGGAGCATCCACCAGAGATCATCGTTCTCGACTTGAACCTCCCCAGTCTCGACGGCTTTTCCCTGCTCGCGAGGCTTCGCCAGTCCAAGTCTCCCGCGCGCGTCCTCATCCTCACAGCGCGCGGCGAAGTAGGATACCGCGTGAAGGGTCTGAAGGCAGGGGCGGATGATTATCTGGCGAAACCCTTTTCCATGGAGGAACTGGTTGCCCGCGTTGAAGCACTGGGGCGCCGGGCGGCCACGCCGGTTGCTGCCGACCTGCTCGATGTCGCTGACCTGCACATGGACGTGCGGAATCGCCGCGTCGCTCGCGCGGGCAAGATCATTGCGCTGTCCCCACGCGAGTTCGATGTGTTGCAAGTGCTTGTGCAGGAACCGGGGCGCGTGTTTTCCCGCACGGAGCTTTGCGAGCGGGTTTGGCAACGCGACCACGAATACGATACCCGAACCGTGGAGATCTTCATCACCCGCTTGCGCAAGAAGGTGGACGCCGGCTTTGCTGAGCCGCTCATTCATACGATCCGAAGCGTCGGTTACACCGTTCGCGCACCGAGTCGCGATGACCCTTAGTCTTGTTACTTCGATGAACTTTCCCCAATGCCTCTTCCTCGTTTCAACGTTCGCTTTACTGGCAGGGGTTGCTTGCGCGCAATCGGTGATTGAAGGGCGCGTGGAATTGCCAAAGGCGCGCTCCGCTCCCGTGATGAACAAACGCTACGAGATCGTCACGAAGGGAGGCGTAATCGCGCCGAGTCCGCCGATCGCCGTCGTTTACCTCGAAGGTTCGTTTCTAAAACCAACCACGCCGCCGATCGCGCAGATGGCCCAGAAGGATCTTATGTTCGTGCCACCGTTGTTGCCAGTGCAGGCCGGCACGAAAGTGGAATTTCCGAATCTGGACAACACCTATCACAACATTTTCTCCTACTCGCCGACGAAGCGCTTTGATCTCGGGCGTTACCGCTCGGACGAGAAGCCGGTTCCCTCGCAGATGTTCGACATGCCCGGGATGGTGACGTTGCGGTGCGACATCCACGAGCACATGCGCGGGCTGATTCTCGTGCTCGAAACCCCGCATTTCGTGACCACCGACACCGATGGCCGGTTTCGGCTGAGCGATCTTCCATCAGGTCATTACAAGTTGAAGGCATGGTTGAGCAGCAAGACAACGCTTGAAATCCCCGTAGAACTCAAGAGCGGCTCAACGCTCCACGTGAACTTACCGTGACTTCCCCGATCGAGCCGAGAAAACCCGTCCGCACCGGCTTCCGATTGAAGCTGCTGGTGGCGATGATGATTGTGGTTGCGGCAATCACGGCTTCCGGGCTTTATGTCGAGCAGCGCAACCTTGCTGCCGAAACGGCGCGCCATTTGCAACGCGAATTTCAAGGCGAGCTTGCCTCGTTGCACAACACCCGGGAGGTTCGTCACGCCACGCTTGTAGAGCGGTGCCAAGCGCTAGCGCGAAAACCCCGGCTTCACGCCGCGCTGGAAGACAACGCGCTTGATCTCTTGTATCCCAGCGCTAAAGACGAGTTGCGTGACGTGATGGAAGCGGCTAATCACACCCCGGAGTCAGTCTCACATGGGCTTCACGCGGAATTCTACCGCTTCCTCGATCTCAAGGGCGCCGTGATTTCGCCGCCAAACCCGAAGGACGTGGGCGAACTGAGGCGGGAGGAGGAATCGCAACTTGCCTTGAAAGCAGTGCCACGCGAGCGGCAGCTCGGCTATCTCGTAAAACACAATGGCATTGCCGGCGAGACTATTTCCGAGGTCATCGCCGTGCCGATTATTTCCATCGAGACGGATGAAGTCATCGCCGCGTTGGTGCTTGGGTTCAAGCCCGCTGAAGTGGTCGGCAACCGCGAGGCCAACGGGATCAAGGGAGGCATCTGGGTGAACGGCCGGCTGCATCTATCATCGCTCGGGGAGACTGTGCAAACGGCGCTCGACAACGAAATGTCTCGCGTTGCCACGACTCCGGATTGCGGGGAAGGAAGTCTCTCTGTCCATGTTGATGGGGTGCCGCATCTGCTCTTTTATAAGTTGCTCAACCCCGACTCGTTCTACCCGCCCGCTTACGAGGTGTGCATCTTCCCGCTCACGGATTTGCTCGCAAGACAGCGGCAAGTGCGCTGGCAAATCCTCGGCGCGGGCGCGCTCATGTTGCTCGTGGGGTTTGTCGCCAGCCACTTCTTCTCCGCGCGGCTTTCGGTGCCGGTGGAAAAACTTGCGGTGGACTCGGAGGAGAACCGCGCTCAGCGCAAGCTGGCCGAAGCCGCGCTCGAACATACCAACGTGGAACTGCAACGATCCGTTCGTTTTTCCGCCGACGCCTCGCACCAACTGAAGACCCCGGTGACCGTTCTCCGTGCTGGCCTCGAAGAACTGCTCACACAGGAAGATCTTGCGCCGGAGATGCGCGAAGAAGTTTCCGAGCTGGTCCACCAGACCTACCGGCTCACAAGTGTTATCGAAGACCTCCTTCTCCTCTCGCGAATGGACGCAGGCCGGCTTCAACTGGATTTTGTTCCAGTGAACCTCTCACAAGTCATCGAAGCCGAGTTGGATGACGTCGGCGCCCAGCCCAACGCACTCGATCTTGCCGTCGAACCGGACTTTCCTGCCGCGCTCCACATCGCCGGTGAAAAACGCTACACAGTGCTCATCGTGCGGAACCTTCTGGAAAACGCCCGGAAGTATAACCGCCTTGGAGGCCGCGTCCGCGTGGCGGCCCGGCAAGATGGTGACCAGGTGCTCCTTTCCATCGGCAACACAGGCCGTCCCATCCCGCCCACGGCGCAGAAGCACATTTTCGAACGGTTTCATCGCGCCTCCGTTGGCGAGAATATTCCCGGCCACGGCTTGGGCCTGAACCTCGCCCGGGAACTCGCCCGCATCCACGGCGGCGACTTGCGGTTGATCTGTTCGGATGACACTTGGACGGAGTTCGAGGTGCGTTTTCGGTTTGTGAAGCCATCGTCCATCACCACGGCTGACCCTGCATGAAGGTTCTCCAAGTCCTCGGTTTCTCTTTGGTTGCGTTGACGGCCGGTCGGCTCGGCGCCGAGGATTTTCTCGATCAAGTTGATGAGGCGCTAACCGTCACGGGCTTCAACAATAACATTCGAGCACGGCTCAGCGGCCTGATGGACCTTGAAGGCTACTACTTCCAGCAGCCCGCACCTGGACTTATCTATGCGAGCGACAACGCCCTCTTCAATCCGCGCCTCACCTTCTTTCTTGATGTGCAACTTGGTTCGCACGTTTATGCCTTTGCCCAGTCGCGCGTGGACCGTGGCTTTGATCCAAGCGACGGTGGTGCCGAGGCACGTCTTGACGAATATGCGCTCCGAGTCACGCCATGGGATGACGGACGGTTCAATGTGCAGGCCGGCAAATTTGCAACGGTCGTCGGCAATTGGGTTGAGCGGCACCAAACGTGGGAGAATCCGCTCATCACGGCACCGCTGCCTTACGAGAACGTCACTGCTATCTACGATTCCAGAGCGCCCTCGTCGGCAAAAAGATTCACCAGGGGGCTTGTCTTTGCAAAATACGCGTATAACCCCGTGATTTGGGGGCCGAGCTATGCAACCGGCGTTTCAACGTCTGGCCGGCTCGGCCAGTTCGACTACGCCGCCGAGGTTAAAAACGCAGCGCTTTCGTCGCGCCCCGAAACGTGGGACGCTACTGAGGTCGGTTTCGATTATCCCACCGCCAGCGGACGCCTCGGTTTTCGCCCGAACCAGATGTGGAACCTCGGCGTCTCCGTGAGCAACGGCCCTTACTTTCGCGCCGAGGCCAAACCGACTCTTCCCCCCGGCCACGGCATCGGCGATTACCACGAATTGGTTCTCGGCCAGGACATCGGTTTCGCGTGGCATCATCTGCAGATCTGGGCTGAATTTTACGAGGTGCGCTTCGATGTCCCTCGCGTAGGCAACGCCGACACGTTTGCCTACTACCTCGAGGCGAAATACAAGTTCACCCCGCAGTTCTTTGGGGCACTACGATGGAACCAGCAACTATTCGCCACCGTTCCCGACGGCGCAGGAGGCTACGCACAATGGGGCCAGGATATCTGGCGCAGCGATGTCGCAGTCGGCTACCGGTTCACAGCGCACACGCAGATCAAGCTGCAATACAGTCTTCAGCACCAAGACTCTGTCTCCAGCGATTTCGGCCATCTCGTTGCTGCACAGTTCACACTGCGGTTTTGATTGGAACCTTCCTCCCGCCTGAGTCTTTCGGGGCAAACTGCGCCGCGCTGACCGAAATGAAAGGTAACAATCCCGTTACGGTAAACATTTCGCGGCGCGCCAGCCGAAGAGGCAAGTTCTCCTGTTCAGCAGAGATCAACAGATCACAGGAGAGGCCAGAGCCAAAACGAAAAGGAAGGCTGGAAGATGAAAACAGAACTCAGAAGCGAACCCCTGTTGACTGCGAAGGTGCCACTGCGCGACGATTACGCCCGGATAGTGGGCTTGCTCGGCATGAACCGCAATACCGGACGCAGGCGGGCGGACGAGCAGCTTCTCATGTTGTCGCGGGTGGTGGAGCAAAGCGCAACCATGGTGCTTATCTCCAACAGCCGAGGTGATATCGAATACGTCAACCCGAAGTTCACCCAAGTTACCGGCTATACGTTGGAGGAACTCGCCGGCGAGAATGTTCGCATTTTGAAGTCCGGCCATACCCCGAGCGAGGAATACACCGAGTTGTGGAGTGCTATCTCCGCCGGTCGGGAATGGAGGGGGCAATTCTGTAACAAGAAGAAGAACGGTGATCTTTACTGGGCTACCGCCATCATAAGCTCCATTAGAAATGCGGAGGGTGTCATCACGCACTATGTGTCGGTGCAGGAAGACATCACGGAACGCAAGCAAGCCGAAGAGCAATTGCGTCAACTCAACGTGAGCCTGCTCCGCAAACAACAGGAGCTGCTTGCCGCAATGGAAGGTCTTAAGACGGCTCAAATGCAACTCATCGAAGCCGAGAAGATGAAAACCATCGGTTGCTTGGCTGCCGGTGTCGCCCACGAGGTCAAGAACCCGCTCGGTGTCATACGCCTCGGCCTTGAGTATCTGTCACATCAGACCCGCAGCAAAGATCCTGACACCGCGCAGGTGGTGGACGACATGAGCCGCGCTGTCGCACGGGCCTCGAGCGTCGTGGGCGAACTGCTCTCTTTGGGCAAAGCGCAGGAACTGGTCATGGAAACGGTGGACTTGCACAAGCTGCTGGATAGTTCCCTGGCGCTGCTGCGCGTTGCGCTGGCAACTGATCACGTCAAGGTGGTGTTTGAGCGGGCTTCCAGTTTGCCGGCGCTGCGGCTGGACGCGCGGAAGGTTGAGCAGGTGTTTATCAACCTCATCATAAACGCCATTCACGCCATGCCCGACGGCGGCACGTTGACCGTGCGCACCTGCGCGAAACAACTCGATCCAACTGAAGCGGATACCGTTCTTGATCCTCAGATGCGCTCACGATTCCGGTCGGGCGACACCGTAGTAGTAGTTGAGATAGACGACACCGGCACCGGTATCCCCGAAGACAAACTGCCGAAAGTGTTCGAACCGTTCTTTACCACCAAAGCCGAAGGCAAAGGCACGGGCTTGGGGTTGACTGTTTGCAAAACCATCATCGGCTTTCATGGCGGCGTGCTTAATCTTCGCAATCGCCCGGAAGGCGGCGTGCGCGTCTCCATCATGTTCAAGGCTTGATGGCGTTCCAACCGCGCTTCCAGCCACAACAGTTCACTGGCATCCCACCTGCAATCGCACCTTGGTATCAGCGCCAGCGCTTAGCGCGTCACTTTTGGACAATCTCAAAGGGGATGGTCGGCAGAGTGGCGAAGGAGAAACGACATTGCTGTTGTTGTTGCTGCGGCTGCGCCCCGCCTTTGCCGAACTGGGAGTTGTTTTCACCGAGAGACTGACGATGAGGTTGCCCTTCAGGCCGGGCTTCGTTTTCGCGTCGCCGTCCTGGGTCAAAGCGACAGTAGATACTCGCAGAGGTCTAGAATCTCGTCGGCGGTCAGGTGCGATGTCTTGCCGTGGCGGTTGTCCGGGTTGGCGAAGACCAGCAGGTCGCGCAACGTGATAATGGACCCGTCGTGGAGATAGGGCGACGTGCGCCAGAGTTCAACCAGCGACGGTGTGTCAAACTTGTCCGTTGCGCGATCCTGTGCTCCGCGGGTGCCGACATCGTGCGAGTGCTGGTCCGTAAACAACAACGGCGGATGGCATTGCGCGCACCGGGTCTCCTTGCTGTGAAACAACTTTTCGCCGCGCTGCGCCGCGGGCGAGAATTTGCCGTCCGCGAGGTGCGGGCTGGGGACTGGCTTGCGCGACTTGAGATATGTGTCCATCGCCTTGGCAACACTGGCCGGCTGAAATGTGAGCAGAATGCGTTGGATGCCGACGCGCACCGCGGCCTCGGCCGTCTCGCGCTGGCCGAGGCTCATGACCGGCGGCGTCTTATGCGCGAGCAGAAGACTCTTCGTGTTTTTCGGATTGCCGAGGCCATCGTTGGGCAGGTCCCAGTTCAACGCGTCCACGCGCGCGTCGCCGGGATGGCAACTCGAACAGCTTTGCCAGCCTTGGTAGCAGATGCGGGCGTCGTGAAAGTAGAGTTCGCCCAGGCGCGCTGCGGTCATCCGCGGTTTCGGGCCGAGCGGAATCGTTTCCACCTTCGGCTGCAGCCGGTCAAGTTCCAACACGTTCACTGTGTCGGAAAAATAATTTGCCACATAAGCGCGCCGCCCAACCACCGCCACGCTACGCGGACCGAGGTTGTCCTCGGGCAGGTGCCGGCGGTCGCGCAAGCCGCTGAGGAACGACGGGTCATTGGATGCATCCGTCGGGGCCGGCGGAGGCGCGCCAAAAGAATAGGGGACGTTGACCCGCAGCATCGTGGGCGGCATGTCCACCAGCCTCGCGAGCAGCCCTGGGAAATCAATGACGCTGACCTCGTGTGTGCTGGCGTGGGTGATAGCGAGCGTTTTATTGTTGGCGCTCCAAGCCACTCCCCACGGATTGGCCGCGCCGCGGTCCCAGTCGTCGAGCAGCACGGTGTTGAGCACTTCCATGTGGTCGAGCGCGATGATTGTCATGGCGTTGGAGTTCATCGCGCCGCGTTCAATCTGCGTCGCCGGTCTCCAGAAACGCCCAATGAGATGAGTGAGGACGGCGAACTTGCCGTCGGGCGAAACGCGAAGATCGTTCAGCGCGCCGCTGCCGTTGGGCAGCCAGAGATCGTCCACGACCTGGCCGCGCTCCGTGTCAATGACACTTACCACCGCGGCGACATGCTCCACATCCGCGCGACCGGCGGGGAGGTGGTTCGCGACGAGCAGACGCTTGCCATCGGGCGTGATCGCCGCCGCCACGGGTTCGCGCTTGACCGGAATCCGCCGCCGCTCCTGCTTCGTTGCCAGGTCAAACATGCTCACGTCGTTGTTGAAGCGATTGCAGACGAAGAGCGTCTTGCCGTCGGGTGAGAGCACGGGAGCCATCGCGGTGTGCCCTGCGGGAAACTCCTCAACAATCTTGCCGCGCGTCGTCTCGACGACACAGACGCGGCTCGTCGGGAAGGCGCACGTCACGAACAACCGGACACCATCCGCCGAGAGGCATAGTCCCGTCGGATCGGACGGCATCTCGATGGAGCGCGTCACTTTGCGGGTCGCGATGTCGAGCACGAGGACGCGGTTGCCGGTGGCACAGGCGACGTAGAGAGCGCCACCGTCAGGTGACGCCACCAGCGCGATGGGCGACAACGAAGACGGTTGTGCCGAATGCGAGACAGCGGCGACGAAAAGGCTCGCGGCCACAACTATGTTGAAAGCCGGGCGGGTGGACATGGCGGGAGCGTGGACGCGAATCAGGCCGACACCTCGAACGCCTCCGCGATGTGGGCGCGGGCGCGGCGGAGTTCCTCGGCGGGGTCGTCGGGCGGTTTGCTCCAATCCAGCGCGATGGAGCAAACGCGGTCGTAGCCGGTTTTTCGGAGCGCGCGACCGACGGCGGCGAAATCCACGGTGCCGTCGCCGGGCGTTAGCATGGGGCTGCCTGGTTTGCCATCGCGCAGATGCACGTGCTGGATGCGGGAGCCGAGCCGTTCGATGGCCGCGGCAACGTCAACGCCAGCAGCGGCCAAGCTGCCGGTGTCCACGGTCACGCCGACGGCCGGACTGGCGACCAGTTCCAGCATCTTCTCGGCCTGCTCGACGGTTTCGACCAACATGCCGGCGCGGATTTCGATGCTCAGTTTCACGCCGAACGATTCGGCGTGGCGCGCGGCCTGTCGCATCGGTTCACTGACAAGCAGCGCCGAGCCGTTCCAATCGGAGTCGAGCCGGGGTTTGTTGCCGCTTTGCACGGTAACGGCGTGGGCGCGAAGGGTCTTGGCGGCGCGCAACGAACCGGCAACAAACTCCAGTTGCGCGGAGCGGACCATGCGGTCGGTGCTGTTCCAAGGCGCCATGGCAACGTTCAGCGTCGCCACGCGCAGGCCGGCGAGCGTGTCCTCGATGATCGTTACGTTGATGTTATTGGAGGCCGTGGGATCGTAGTGCGGACAATACGACGGGAAGAGACAGCACAGATCCAGCGTATCAAAGTCGAGCCGACGGATGCGACCCACCGCTGTGGCCAGCGACAGCCGCCGGAATGTAAGCGTGGAGGCGCTGAGTTTCATAGTGAACGACAACTGACTATAGCGCGGCAAACGATGTTAGCCAAACCATCCATGCCCGCAGACACTGCGCCGCCGCTGACCGGTTATGCGCGCTTGCGGCAGAACCGCTCGATCCGATCCAGCCCTTTCTCGATGTTGGCCATCGAACTGGCGTAGGAAAGCCGGATGTGCCGGTCGGTGCCGAACGCTTCGCCGGGGACAACGGCAACCTTTTCCTCGTCGAGCAGTTGTTTGGAGAACTCCATCGGCGCGAGGCCGAGTTTGCTAATGTTGGGCAGCAGGTAGAACGCGCCCTTGGCGTCAATGCACGACACGCCGGGGATTGCGTTGAGCCGTTGGAGCATGTAGTTGCGCCGCTTGGTGAATTCCTCCAACCACAACTTCAGGTGGTCCTGCGGACCGGCGAGCGCTGCCACCGCGCCGGCTTGGGCGAAACTGGTTGGGTTCGACGTCGAGTGGCTCTGGATGGCGTCAATCGCCTTCGCGATTGGCTCCGGCGCGGCGAGGTAGCCAAGCCGCCAGCCGGTCATCGAGTAGGCCTTCGAGAATCCGATCACTGTGACGGTGTGCGCATAGAACTCCGGCCCGGACGACGCGAGGCTGTGATGCGTCGCGCCAACGTAGATGAGGTCTTCGTAAATCTCGTCGCTGAGCACCAGCACCCCCTTCTCGATGCAGACGCGGCCGAGCGCTTCGAGCTCCGCGCGCGTATAGACCGAGCCGGTTGGGTTCGACGGCGAATTGAGGATGAACAGCTTCGTGCGCGGCGTGATCGCGGCGCGCAATTGGTCCGGCGTGATCTTGAACTCTGTCGCGTCGGAAGTGGGCAGGATCACCGGTTTCGCGGCGGCCATCTTCACCATTTCCGGATAGCTCAGCCAGAAAGGCGCGGGGATGATGACCTCGTCGCCGGGGTTGCACGTGGCGAAGACGACGTTGAAGCAGGAGTGTTTGCCGCCGCAGGAGACAATGACCTGGGCAGGCTTGTATTGAATGCCGTTCTTGCGAGCAAGCTTACCGGCGATGGCCTGGCGCAGTTCCGGCGTGCCGCTGGATGGCGTGTATTTGGTCATGCCGCGGGCCAACGCGGCGGCGGCGGCGTCTTTGATGTGCTGCGGCGTGTCGAAGTCCGGCTCACCGGCGCCGAAACCGCACACATCCTCGCCGGCGGCTTTCATCGCCTTGGCTTTGGCGTCCACCGCCAGCGTCAACGAAGGCGTCAGTGCTTTGGAACGATCCGCAACGAAGTCTTTCATGGCGTCGAACCTCCTCCAAACCTCCCGCGCGGTCAATCGAGCTTGCCGTAAAACTCTTCCACGACCCGCTTGAAGTTGTTTTCCTTGAAATTGATGATGCCAATCTCTCGCATGGCGTTCTCCGGCGAATCGGAGGCGTGCGCGGCGTTAACCATCACCGATTGGCCAAACTCGCGCCGGATGGTGCCCGGACCGGCTTTCTTCGGATCGGTCGGTCCCAGCACCTCGCGAATCTTGCGCACCGCGTCCACGCCTTCATAGACGACCGCGATGCACTTAGCTTGACCCGGCTCATTTTTGCGGCCCGGATCGCACTGGGCTGGCGCGATGCCGGTCATGAACTTCACGATTTGCTGGAACAGCGCCTCGCCGAAATATGGTCCGAGCAGGTCGCCGAGCTTCTCGATGGCGTCGGCGGGCAGTTTCATTTCCAGCGCCTGTTCCACCGTCGGCAGCACCTTCGCCAGCGCCAGACCCTGCATTTTGGCCAGCAACTGCTCGCGCACCGGGCCGTAGAAATTCTCGGCCTGCGCCACGCTCATTTGGTGGACCTTCATGCCGACGATGTAGAGGCCGGTGCTGGAGAACACGTCCAGCACGTTGCCGGGCCGGCCGCTGGGAAAATTGAAATTGTCGGGCTTGATCAACACCAGCGTGCGCTGCGGTTTGGCGTTGGCAGGATACTGGATGGTGTCATCCACCAAGCCGCCGTCGGTGTCGGAGTAGCGCGCCCAGAGCTTGAGTTTGAAAGCCGCCTCTTCCTGCGTCGGCGCCGCCAACACTGCTGGCTCGAAATACTTCACCTCGCCCTTCGTGTCGAGCACGTAGTCGCCGTAGGTGTCGCGAATGGCCACGCCCCGCACCGGGCCGGTCGTGACGTTGCCGACCACGTTGCGCACGCGACGCACCGCATCGTCGCCGCGGAACAACAGCACCAGCGTCCGCTTGCGCCGGCCGGTCTTCGGCTCCGGCATGTAGTTCTCCAGGACGTAGCGCCGGATCAACTCCTGCACCTCCTGTGGCTGCGGATCGTTTTTCGTCACCACCGTCTTGGCATATTCCTCGACCAACTCTTTGCTGGGAGCGAACACCCGCGCCGCCACCAAGTCCAACGCCGTTCGCGACATCAGCCGCGCCAGCAAGCCACCCGTGCGTGACTTGAACAACGTGTAAGGATTGACTAATACGTAAGCCAGTTCTTCAGCCATAATTGTTTCCTCAACCCAAGACGCTTTCTCGACGCAGGCGTCCAGCACGGTCCGACATCGGGAGCGTCAAGCAACTGCCGTAGCGGCTTTTGAGCCGCCTGCAACGCAAGCCGGCTTAGCTTTTGCCGAGAATCTTGAACATTCCCGTGCCGCACGTCGGGCACTTGCCCTGAAGAGCCTTGCGGCCATTCTTCATTACTACTTCTTTTGCTTCGACGATTTCCTTCTTCGCCTTGCACTTCACGCAATAACCTTCTGCCATAATAGTGAATCTCCTTACAACGACCGGTGTGGCCGTCCTGTGAGCCAGAGAACGTAGAAGCCCTCTCCGGTAGCGTCAAGTTCAATCCCTGACCTAATCCCTGACCTGAACTCGGCCCAATAAAAACCTGATTGCCGGCGGAAACACGTTTTTGGGCGACAACTTCTTCCGACCGGGAACAACTAATGCTTGAACAAACGAGAGTTGGCCGGAATGCGCGGAGGCCGTTCTCTTCGCCGGACGCTTGACGGGCCGGTGGAAGGAGTTCAGGGAGTTCGCTGTTGCATCCGGTTTGCTTTTACGCTAAGCAAATCGCACGCGCGGCTGACATCATGCCATGATAACCGTTGCACAAATTACCGATTTGCCCGGGTTGTTTGCAACCCGCTTGCGTTCGCTTCCCTTTTATCTTGTTGCGCTTCTGCTACACTTGCTCTTTCTGCTCATCTTCGGCACCTACACGGTGACCGAGCACAGCGAACCCATCATTACGGTGTTCACCGCGCCCCAGCCCGTCACACCTGCCGCCAACGTGCCACCACCGCCCCCTCCGTCGCCGGACCGATCGCTCAAGAACGTCAGCTCCCCGGCCACCCCGTCGCCCTCCATTCGCAACAACCCGCGCGCCATCACCGGCGGCCGCTCGACCAGCCAACTAGTGACATCTCCGGCGATGATCGCCACCGCCATCCAACAACAATCCCAAGTCCGCTCCACGGCGCCGACGATGACGCTCGACGCAGGGCATGGCGGACCCAACATCCCGACGTTGAAGCTGCGCCAAATACTTACTCGCGCCGCCGGTTTCCTGCAGGCGGGCGCGGGCGTTAGTGGTTCGGGCCGCAGCACGCGCGCGAGGTTTGCGTGTTACTGGGCGGTCTATCAGGGCGGCGACTGGAACTGCAACCCGACGGCGCTGCCGAACCTGACCGCGCAGGTGGCCCGCTGGTCACGCGACCGCATCCAACAAAAGACCGAGCCGCAACCGATCGTCGTCTCCAGCAAAGACCTCTTCACCATCAAGCCGCCGTTCATTTTCGTTACCGGCCACAAGGATTTTACCTTCACCGACGAAGAGATAGAGAACCTGCGCCAGTATCTGCATGCCGGCGGCGCGATCTGGGCCGACAACGATCTGCCGGGGCGCCGCTCGCGGTTCGACATCGCCTTCCGCCGCGAGATGAAACGCGTGCTGACCGACCGCGATTTCGAGAAGCTGCCGGAGGACCACCCGATCATGTCCTCGTTCTACCCACTGCGGAGACTGCCGTCGGGAATGAACTTCTACCAGGAACCGATCGAAGTGCTTCGCCTCATCGCCAACGAAATCGCCGTGGTCTATACGTTGAACGCCTACGGCGATTTCTGGGAAAGCGCGCTCGACGAGAACGACCGGATTGACCGGCAACTCTACCGCACGAGCGCGAGAGACGGCTACCACAAGTGGGGGCCGCACTTCGGCAGCTATTACACCGCCACGCATTACCGCAACGTCACCGACGAGGCGGTCGTCAACGCCTACAAGCTTGGCATCAACATCGTCGTCCACCTCCTGAACCGCTACGACGACCGCCTGCGCGCCATGGGAGTCCGCTAGCCATGCACCTGAAGCCACCCCACAACCTGCGCCGCGCCTGTCTCTCGCTGATCACGGCCGCCTGTTTTCTGGCTGCCGTCCCGCTGCACGGCGCAGGTAGCAACCACATCGTCAACGCCGACTTCGAGCTGGTCGCGCCGCTGCCGAACACGTGGGATGGCGTGGACAGCACCGGCCGGCTGTTGGTGCAGTCGCGCAACCAGTCCATCATCGTCGAAGGCGCCACCGCCAGCTCCATCGCGTTTCCGAGTTCACCGAACTTCGTGGACCTCGACGGCGACGGCAAGAAAGACCTTGTCGTCGGCGATTCCAACGGTTTCATCTGGTGGTTTAAGAACTACGGTGAGAAAGGCAAGCCGGTTTTCAAGACAGGCAAGTTCTTCCCCAGTTTCTACGGCGCCTCCTGCAAACTGAACGTCTGCGATTGGAACGGCGACGGCCTGCTGGACTTCGTCATCGGTGATTCCGAGGGTTACGTCCATGCCGTGCTCAACATCGGCAATCGCGCCGAGCCGAAATTCACTGCCGCGATGGCCAAGCCGCGCATCGGCGTTTACGGCCATTTCAACGACAACCTTGACGCCAAACCGCTCAACTACGGCAAGAAACCGCTCGTCATTGGCAACTACGCCTCCCCGTGGGTTTGCGATTGGAATGCCGACGGCCGACTCGACCTTATCGTAGGCGAAGGCACCTACTCCGCCAACAGCGTCTGGATTTACCTCAACACCGGCTCGGCCCAGAATCCCAAGTTCGAGGACGGCTGCAAATACCCGCTAGCCTACGGCGAAGGCCGCGAGCAGTTGACGCCTGCCGCCTGCGACTGGGATGGCGACGGTTTGCTTGACTTGATCGTGGGTGAGCGTGAAGGCCGAGTCTGCTTTTTTCGCGGCAAGCGCCAGAGCTTCATCGGCGGCGTCGCCGCCTTGCTGGGCAAGGCCGCGCCGACGGTGCTTGATTTCACCGGTTACGTTCCCGTTGGCCACGAGGACTCGCCTGCCGTGCGTCTGGCCGACCTGAAAAACCCGACCGCCATCGTTGTGAAGCTCCAGCAGGCCAAGGATCCGTTCTCGAAATTCCTCTGCACACGGCTGGAAACCAACGTGATGACGATGATCACCGAGCACAACACCAACAAGGTGATCAAGCCGAAGCTGCCGCCCGCGCTCGTGATCGGGTTCAACAAACTTCTTTCAGGCGCGAGCCTCTACAGCACCAACTATTGCGCCGGCCTCGTCCTGTGTCCGGAAGCGAAGGAGCTGCTCGCCAAACAGCCCCAAGGCCCCGACCTCGCGCGTCTCAACCGTTTCGTCCTTGAAGCTGCCTTCCCGCAACTCACCAAACACCGCGGCGAGATCGAACTGTGGCCAATGACGTTCGCTTGTCCCTGCGACTGGAACGAAGACGGCCTTCTCGACCTGCTCCTCGGCCGTCCCGACGGTCGCATCCAAGTGTCGTTGAACAAAGGCACGAAAGGCAATCCGGTCATGGGGCCGCTGCGAGACGTGATGGGCACCGACGTCGAGAAAGACAGCATGCGACCGCTTGCTTGGGCCTATGCCTACTCGCTCTACTCCAATTCCTGTTTCCTGCCCGAGGCGCTCCAGTCCGACACCAGCCCCGGCGGTGAAGTTGTCAAACCGAAGAGCGGAAAATACTTCCTGAAATGGTCCTACCGTCACGGCTATCCCGGCTACAACATGTTTTGGGAAGCCCACTCCGGTTGGGGTTGGGGCCTGCAAAACTGGTTGCCGCACACGTGGGAACTCGGCGGCAAATGGCTGCGCATCGCTACCAACCCGCTCGTCATCGGCAAGAACTACACGTTCTCCTTCTGGAGCCGCGGCCAGGACATCAAGCTCAACTGGTTCCTCGGCATGGTCGAAGCAATCGAAAATCCCGCCCGCCGCGGCACCGGCCAGTGGGAAGTTCACAAAGTGGACGGCTCGCAGGGCCTGACACCGTCGTGGCAGCAGTTCACGCGCACCTTCGCCATTCCCGGTTCGAAGGCCAGCCGCGGCCAAGCGCTGCCCTTCAACCTCTTCCTCCAAATGGTCGGCACCGGCACCGCCTACTTCGACGACTTCCGCCTCGAAGGCCCGCAGTAGAACTGCGCGGTGCGAAGTGTCCGCCTCAAGGTTTCGACGCAACCGATACCGAGACCGGTTCCAGCACCGCGCCACAGATCAGGACCTTTCCCTTCACCGGTGTCAGCGTGACCGTCACACAACCGGGGCGATCCAGCTTCACCGGCCACACACGCTCTAATACGCGCCGCTGGCCACCCGACTCGGCGAAAACGTCCACGCGGTTTGCCACGACCGCGCCGCCCAACGACACGCTGAACACGCGCTGCCCCGCCGCCTTCGACACCGGGTCGAGCATCAGCAGCCGCAACCGGTAATCGCCGGCAGGCACGGTAGCGGTGTCCTTCTTGGCGCCCGCGATGGGTCGCAACGCCAGCGTGATCGGCTTGTCGATCTCAATGCCGCTGCGGCACATCTCGTCGGCTGTTTTCGGTGCCGCGAATGTTTGCGCGCCCGTCTCCTGCGCGCCGAGCGTCTGCCAGAGGCGACGTTTCGCGTCGAAATGGAACGTGAACCGGCCAGGCGCTTGCGCAAGCGGGTCGTGCGAGGTCGGACCATAGTTGTAACGCACCGGCTCCAAACCGAGTTGCTGGCGCAAGCGCATGATGTGCGGCAGCCAGCGCGTGTTAATCGAAACCACCAAGCCCTGCTCTCCGCGCGTGATACAGCCGATCGAACTGAATTTTGCGAACCACTCGATCACTGGCACCGGCTGGCAACCGGTCATTGCGGCGCTTGCGGCAGCGAGGTCGCCTTTCTTGAGCGCGGCCTGCGCGTTCTGGAACTGCTCATGCGCTTGGAAGAAAGTGGCGATGAACTCTTCCTGTCCCTTGAAGTAATTCACGCGGTCACGTTGTTCCGGCGCGAGCTTCGCAGTATCCACCCGCTCTATGAGCTTGAGCCGCTCGCGGCAGCCGGTGACAACCTGTGTGATGTTCGTCAGCGGACGATCAATGAAGAAGTCGCTCGTCTCTCTTGCGAAGTTCGGCGCGTCAGTCACCCAGCGTTCGAGATACGTGCCCATTGCTCCGCGGGTGTTCGCGCCGAACAAGCGCGTCGCCATGTCGTCGCACGTCGCGCGTAGCGGCCGGTCCTTCGTGGCGCTCCAAACCTGCTCGGCGTGGCTCTTGAAGTAGAGGTCCAGCGGCCGCGTCGTCCAGTGGATAATGCCGAACCCGCTCGCCTTCGCGTCGGCGAGTTTCGTAGCGAAGCTCGTGAACGGTGTATAGGGCCGGCCGATGTAGTTGCCGTCGTCGTGGTGAGCCCAGATAACTGGAATCACCGGACGACACGCCGCCACATCGCGGATAACTTGGCGCGACTCGTCATCACCGAGCTGCGGGCGGCCGTGGAGGGCATTGTAGTCGAGACCGATCAGTTTCACGTGCGGCGGGAAGAACCGGTGGCACGGCGCGAGGAACTTGAAGTCCCACGTGCCCGACGCCAGTTGCACGCGGTCGTGGCCGAGTTCTTTCAGCGCGCGGTCGAATGCGCGAACGATCTTGCCGATGGCGAACATCTGCGGTGCGTGCCAGAGCTTCTTGGCCTCCGGCGTGCGTGCGAGCTCGGCCCGCCATTCTTCCTGCCAGCGCGTCGGCATCTCGGCGACCTTGACCTCCATCCACGGCGTGCCGCCCTGCCGGAACCAGACGACCAGACAGGTAATCTGCGGATACGCTTTCATCAATGCCGTGACCTGCGCCTTGTAGTAGCGGTAGCCCTCCGGCGTCTCGGGGTTGGCAAGCCACAGCTTGCCGGCATCCTGCCCCATCCAGCCCACGGCCTGCATCTGGATCGGGAAGCGTGCGTCTTCCGGCAGCGTGCGAATCAACTCCTGCGGGTTCGCGGAAATCGTGTCCACGTCGTCGGCAAAGTAAACATCCATTCCTCGTTGCTGCGCATGGGCGAACACGCCGCGCATGAGCTTCTGCACCGCGGCGGCGCGCTGGCCGTCCAGCACCTGCGCCGCGTCGGCGCCAAAGACTGGCGCGCTGAACACCTCACCGCCAAAGAGCCGGCGCACGTCGTTGACATGCATCGTGGACCAGTCGCGCCCCTTGGTGGTCGTGGAGAGATAACCGACGGGCTTGGTCTTGCCGTTGAGTGTGAAACTGACCATCGGGTTGTTGCCATAGGCGTGGACCATGATGCCGTTGTAGCCCTGCTTCTGCGACTGGTCGGTCCAACGATTCCAGTCCGCAAGGTTCCACGTCGAGCAGCCGCTGAGGAAGTTGTGCCAGTTGAAAACGAACCGGTCGCGCACGGTCGGCGCGCTCGACAGCGACCAGCCATCAAACGAGAACGACTCCGTCCGCGTTGGGGGCAAGGCGTCGCATGAGAGGTAGAAGCCGCAACCGAGTTTCTCCAGCAACGCATAGACGCCATACACCGCGCCGCGAGCGTCCGCGCCGGCGATAACGCCGAGTTGCAGATCGCAGCGGGACTGGCTGCGCACCGCGTAGCTTTCCGGCTCGGAGAGGTTGGCGTCGGCAATCAAAGACCTGACGGAAGCGTCGCTGCCGACCAGAATGGCCTTGCCTGCCACGGGCAGTTTGCTCGCGGTCACAAAGCGTGTCTGCGGATAGATGCGGCCGAGATAGCTGGCGAGTTCGGAAGTTGGGAGCCGCTCCGACGAGACAATGGCAACAGTCTCAGTGGGCGCAGCGTCCGCATTCAGCGCGAAGCACAACGCCAGCAAGATGGTCCAACAAAGATTCTTATTCATAAGAGCTTCCCTCTAACCAACCGCGAATTCCCGCCACGCATCGCGGAACCACTGGAGGGCCTTCCATGGCGTGCGGATGGAGGTGTTGCAGCTTGCCGCCAGCATGAAGCGGTGCGCGTAGGGCCGCAGCCGCCGGAACAGATCCTCGACGTAACGCCGCACTTCGTCGGCGCTTTGGAACTTTTCCGTCTCCATCGCACTGATGCCGCCGGTGATAATGAACCGGTCGCTGGTCAACTGCATTGCTTCGTCGAGTTGCGTGTCGCCGAGCGGCGGGAACGCCACGCCTTCGAGGCCGTCCACGCCGAGCGAATCAATGAACTTGAGGTTGGCCCGCTGCCGGCCGCAGGCGTGGATGAAGAACGTGCTGCCGTGCTCGTGCGCGATGCGGCTCGCCTTCTCGTAGAACGACGCGGAGAACTTCTCGACGTAGGCCGGCGTGTGAAATGCCGCGTCGAGGTTGTCCATCGTCATCATCGCCGGCACGCCCGCCGCGGCCATCTGGCGCGCGAGGTCGAGCTGCGCCGCCTCATGGAGCGCGAGCAGCTCCCGCACGCGAGCTTCGTCGTCGGCGATGAGATAGGTGGCGTTGACCGCGCCGGCGAGGAAGTGCAGCGCCTTGAGCGGGCTGTGGAGTTCGCCCGCCACCACCAAGCCGTCGTCGCCGACGCGTGCCTGTTCCTGTGCGTATCGCTCCGGCAGGAAACGCCAGCGACGCGCCCGCAGCAGTTCCTCCAGCGTGCCCAGCGGGTCCGGCACGTCATCAAGCGTGAAGATCTCCTGCACGAGCGTGGAGTCGGCGAAGACGTAACGCTGCCGCTCGGTCAGCGTGCCGCGCCGCGTGCGGTAGGTCCGGGTGATAACACGGTCGCGTCCCTCGATGCGGACTTCCTCGCGCGCCTCAACGCCGTCCCAGACTTCCTCGGCCAAGCCACCGAACCAGCAATGCTGCTGGTCGCAATAGACGTTGCGGCTGAAGACGTCGAGGCCCAGATGTTTGATGAGGTCGAGCTGCGTGCGGCAGTGCGCGAGTTCCGGCGGGAGCAGGCCGTGGTTGAGATGGTGCGCGAACCATTGCCAGCAGTTCGGCGCATAGACGATGCGGTCGGGCCGCTGGCGGGCGAGCACGCGCCGCACTTGCTGCTGTCGGCTGATGTTGGAAGGTTGTGTCGGCATTGTCGTGGTCTTCTAGTCGCGCCGGAATTCCACCGGCGTCATTCGCGGCGTCAGCGCGTGCATCACCGCCAGCGCCAGCGGATACGCGCAGCCGGCGATGAAGAACAGGCTCCAGTAGCTGCCGGTCGCTTGGAGAATGAGGCCGGCCGATTCCGAAAACAACATCGCCGTGCAGGAGCCGAACATGCCGCCCAAACCGACGACCGACGCGACCGCCTGCTTGGGGAACATGTCCGAAACCATCGTGAAGAGATTTGCTGCCCAACCTGCGTGGGCCGCCGTCGCCAAGCCGACGAGTGCCGTCGCGAGCCAGACGTTGGAGGCGCGCGCGGCGAACATCACCGGCACGACGCAGAGCGCACAGACGAGCATCGCCGTCTTGCGGCTGGCGTTGACGGACCAGCCGCGCCGCAGCAGATGCGACGACAACCAGCCGCCGCCGATGCTGCCCACGCAGGTCATCGTATAGACGACAATGAGCGGCGGGCCGAGATGGGCAAGGTCGAGGCCATACTGCTGGTTCAGAAACTTCGGCAGCCAGTAGAGATAGAACCACCAGATCGGCGACGAAACCCCGATGCCCACAATGAACGCCCATGTTTGCCGGTGCCGGAGCAGGCTGCGCCACGGGATTTTTTCGGTGGACGGCTCAGGCGCGTCGCTGTGGATAAGCGCCAGTTCCTCCGGCGAGACGCGCGGCGACAACCGCGGCGCGTGATAGAACACCGCCCAAAACCCCATCCAGATGAACCCAACCGCGCCGACCACGATAAACGCCGCCTGCCAGCCGTAGCGCAACGTCAGCCACGGCACCACCGCCGGGGCGATGACCGCGCCGATATTGGAGCCGGCGTTGAACAGGCCCGTCGCCAGTGCGCGTTCGCGTCGAGGGAACCACTCCGCCACCGCCTTGACCGCGGCGGGGAAGTTGCCAGCCTCGCCGAAGCCCAGCGCGAACCGCGCGGCGCCGAAGCCGAACGCTGACCGCGCCAACGCATGGGCCATCGCCGCCAGGCTCCAGAGCGCCATCGCCAGCGAGTAGCCGTGCTTGGTGCCAATGAGATCAATCACGCGCCCGAACAGCGCCATGCCGATGGCATAGGCGGCCTGAAACGCGGTGACGATGTGGCCGTATTCGATTTCGTTCCAGCCGAACTCCGTCTGCAACGTGGACGCCAGGATGCCGAGAATCTGGCGGTCCATGTAGTTGATGGTCGTAGCGGCAAACAACAGCGCGCAAATCGTCCAGCGAAAGCCGCCGCGTCGCGTCGGGGTTTGTGGGATTGTGGCGTTCATGACGTAGCTGGGAGAGGCGTCTTTCCAGCCGCCTTGTCTTGGTTTTTCGCGAACGGATTCATCATCACGCTGCCGTTTCATTTTGTGCCGTGGTGAGGCGGCTGGAAAGCCGCCTCTCCCAGCTAAAGGTTTCAATTACAGTTGTTGATTCAACACACCGAGAACGAAATTGCTTTCGAACAGCACATATTGGCCGGGTTGCAGTTTTGCTTTCAATGGGTTGCGGCGGATATAGCGCACGCAGTTCCAGAAATGCTTCGAGTCACGAACCAACCGGTCAAAATAGTCGCGTTCCCACAATGTCCCGGCGCGACCGGTGACGCGATTGATTTCATGCGCCGTGAAACCTTTCCAACTTTGAATCAAGGTTTCCAACTGGCAGCCCTCGATCAATGAGAACAACGCGTGGATGTGGTTCGGCATCGCCACCCAGGCGTGGCTGTGATGGCGCTGGCCTTCGAAATGAGCGAGGGCGTTGGCAACGATGCGTTGCGGCTCGCCCGCTCGCAGCAGGCACGCGCCGTAACCTTTGTCGAGCCAGCACTCCGTAGTGTGGGCGAAGCGTTCGAGATAATCGCGTTCGACCTGCGCTGTCCAAGGCGGCGGATGAAGGCGCATCCAGACCTCGCGTTCGCTTTTCCACCGGGCCAGCTTGTCCGCAGGAATGGAATCCGCCAGCCGAAACGTGACGAAATACGTAACGCCATCCTGCTGCCAGTGAGGCAGTCGGTTCTGAGTGATCTGAATTTTCTCGAACGGATTGAGGAATTGGGGTGTGTCAGAACCGCAAGCTTTAGCTGGGAGAGGCGGCGTCCCCGCCGCCTCATTTTGATTTGTGACGTTGTTTCTCATCATCAGGCAGGAGGCGGCGAGATGCCGCCTCTCCCAGCTATTCCGACTCCAAGACCTGCATCGCCGCCTTCATGTAGCCGAGCGCAAACGCCATCCCGGCGTGCCACGGCGCGGCGCAGGCCATTTGGGGCGCGTGGTCGGGAACCAGCACGCCGTTGTAACCGTTGCGCTTCAGGATGCTCAGCACTCGCAACATGTCCATGTCACCTTCGTCAATGAACGTCTCCTTGTAGTGCGGTGCCTTGCCGCGCACGTTTCGGAAATGCACGTAGGCCAGCTTGCCTTGCCGGCTGTAGGTGTCCACCACGTCGTAGATGTCGCCCTCCGTCATCTCCGCGAGACTGCCGAGGCAGAATTCCAGCGCGTTGCGCGGGCTGGGCCGCAGGTCGAGCAGCTTCTGGTAAAACCGCGGCTGATAAACCAGTCGCGGCTGGCCGCGCACCGTCGGCAGTGGCGGATCGTCCGGATGCGCCGCCAGCGTTACGCCGGCTTCCTCGGCCACCGGCAGCAGCGCGTCGAGAAAATCCTTCAACCGCTGCCAGAGTTGCTCCGGCGTTGCGGTCGGCACCGTGCCGGACGGCGCGTCTTTGTCATAGACCATGTTCCAGACCATTCCGTTCGGCATCGGCTTGTCGAGCGGGCCGTCCATGCCGACAGCTTCGGTGCCGCCGCGCGCGAAGTTGCCTTTCACGCGTCCGGCGACGCCGGCGATGGAGAAGTTGTAGCCGAACACCGGAATGCCCGCGCGGCCGACGTTGCGGATGATCGTCTTGAGGTTCTCCAGTTGCTGCGCTTTCTCCGGCCCGTCGAGCAACACGTCGTGCCAGTGCGCCGGATCGAAATTCTCGATGGCTTCCAGTTCCAACCCGGCGGCGTTGATCTCCTTCTTCAGCGCGTCGAGTTCCTCGAACGTCCAGAGCTTGTCTGGGTCGCCGGCGAGTCCCCAGCCGGTGTCGTCGCCGACGGGCTGGTCTCCGGGCTTGTTGCTGCGCGAGGAGCGGAAGTAGTCAACCAGATGCGCGACGATATGCGTGCAGCCGCATTGCTTCGCGAACTGGTAATGCTCCGCGTTGAGTTGGTGGCGGTAGAGGCCGAGACCAAGTTTCATGGAGCCGCGGGGCCTCACAGCTTGCCGGCGACATACGCCGCGTAACGCTCGACCACCTTGCCGGCCTTCACGTCGCCTTTGTGGACGAGCACGCCGACGCGGCGCTCCATCGTCTTGCCTTTCGCCAGCGTGAACGGCTTGCCGCTCAGCGCGTCGGGGCGGCGCGGACCGAACGTGCCGTAATCGCGCGTCAGCCATTGGTGCGGATACTCATTCTCGCTGTGGCTGAAGATGGCCAAGCCTTCCGCCGCGCCGCTGACGGTGTTCGAGTAATCAACCCAGTGCGCCTCCTTGCTGCACGTCTCCTTTTGGTTGATGCCGCCCTCGGAGTTGGTGATCTGGCCGCCGCTGTTGACGGAGAACTGCGGGTGCATCCGGACGTAGGGCCAGGCGTAGTGGACGGCGTCGCTGACGAAATGCACGTCGCCGTAGCTGGCGGTGACGCGGTAACGGATGTCGAGGAAGTATTGGCCGTCGCCGAGCGCGACGATGCGGACGCGTTGCTCCTGGTCGAGCACCGGCACCTTCTGGTCAATCTGCCAGACAAGCCTCATGCCCGTCTCAAGCTGGTCGGGCGCAAGTTGTTTCTCCGGCAGAAACTCCGCGTGGACGATCTGGTCCTTGAATGGCGACTTGGGATCCTTCTTGTCCTGGCGGCTGTAAATCGCGCCGTAGAAACTCGCCTTGCGCTGGCCTTCGAGCTGCACCGTGTCGGCAAACCAGAACGACTGGTGATGCGGATACGGCGGCGCTTCCTGCACGGTCATGACTTTGCCGGACGGACTCCAGATCGGATAAAGCCGCGGAAAGCCGAGGTCCTTGCTGTAGCGATAGGCGAACGCCTCCGCGCCGTCCACAATGATGCTGACGCGGCTGGCGGCCTCGTCGTTCTTCAGGACGATGCGCGGCTCGACACCGGCTTTCGACGATCCGGCGCGCAACGGCGGATGAACAACCTCCTCCGGCTGCACGACCGGCGCGGCAGGTTTCTTGGGGGCTTTTGGTTTCTCGGCGGCGTTGGCCCAGACAGCAAACAACGCGGCTACTACGATGACAGGGAAGTGTTTCGTTTTCATCGGGAATCAAATCAAATCGTCTCCGGCAGTTCATACGGCTTCCGGCGCGCGCGGTCGAGATATTGGTTCGCGTCAGCGTCGTCTGGGAAAACCTCCTTTACCGGGTCCCAATTCTCGGCATACACGTCTTTGCCGGCTTGGCAGGCGTGGATGCAAGTGAGCGCCCGCCAATGCTCCGGCGTCGCGGTAATGACGGCGTCCACGTCTTTTCGCTCCAGCAACTTTCGGTAGTCCTTGAAGACTTCCGCCTTGTAGGACTTCGCCCGTTCGCGCGCGCGGACGAGGTTCACGTCGGCAAGGGCGACGATGCGCGCGTCCTTCGAGCGGCCCGCCGACGCGAGCAAGCCGCCGCCCTGCCGGCCCGGCCCGATGACGGCGATGCCGATGCGTTCGTTGGCGCCGAAGACGGTCGCCGGCACGATGAATGGCGCGGCCACGATGGCGCTGTGCCGGAGGAATTCCCTGCGAGTGATGGTTGTTGCGTTCATAGTTGTTGTCCTTAGTGGAAACACAGATGCGCCTCGAGCTTTTCAAGTTGGATGGAATCGCCGGTTGGCGAAGCGCCGCGCGCGGCGACGCGGATTTCGACGCGATTGGGGCCGCGCCGCCAGACTTCGCGCGGAACGGGGCAATCCAGCCGGAGCAGCCGCTGCTTTGGGTTGACCCGGTATTGGCCCTTGCCGCCGGACGCGGGTTGCCGCGCGGGCGAGAAAATCTGCGCGTCTTTCCACTCGGCGTCGCGCAGGGCGATGGCCAGCGGCACATCGTTCATGCGGATGGCGAAGTCGTCCTTCTCTGTCGCGCGGAACAAGACGCAACGCAACGTGACGCTTGCGTTCGCGGCGTCGGGAGAGTCGCTGATGCGCAACACGAATTCGGCAGGCCGGCCGTCGTCAGGGAGCGGCGCGGGCAGTGGCGCGGTATCGTTGCGGTTGAAGAAGCCCTCGGCCCACGGATAGCCGCCGCGGCGCTCGACGGCGAACATCTTGTCCTTGCCCGCCAGCGTGCGCGGGTCGCCGACTTCCTTGAACGCGGCCTGATGCGTGAGCGGCGCGATTTCCCCGCCGACCAACCGCGCCACTTCCGGCGTGCCGATGGCCCAGTTGAACGCCACCACACTGTCCGCGCCGCGCTGGAAGTGGTTGGCAAACACGCCGCGCAAGAACTCGATGGAAGCGTAGCGATAGCCGTCGGTGGCGTGGTGATCATCGAAGCACGGCTGAAGCTGCACCGCGCGGCCGACCGCGCCACGCAAGCCCTCGACATCCACATCCATCGTGCGCGAGCCGAGCGTCAGCACGTCCACGAGACGCTGCTGCGCCCATGTCTTCACGTCGAAGCCGTCTGCGCGGCAGCCATCGAGTGTTTGCGGCACTCTTGCCGCCAGCAGGAACGGCCGTCCCCGCTGCTGCGCGACCTCCAGCAACATTCGGCGCACCATGCGCATGAACTGCGTGACGTGGCCGCGGAGTTCCCACTGCCGGCCTACCGGCAGAATCGGGACGTGGCGGGCGAAATCAATTTGAATCCCGTCCAGATCGTAGCGTGTCGCCAGTTCGCGTAGCAGCGCCACCTTGTGTTCCCGCAAGCCTTCCGCCGTGAGGTTCCACATGCCGTGCGGCCACCACGACACCGGCACGACCCAGTTGGGATGCGCCAGCTTGAGCGGGTCAGGCTGTTTCGAGTGGCCGCCGCCGGGCAGGATGTCCACCTCGCTGATGCGGTGGTTCCAAAACACCTCCCGTTTGCGCCGGCGCGTTTCCTTCACCAGTTCCGCGACCCAATCCAAACCTTCGCGAAGCCATTGCTGCACCAGCGGCGCGGCCTCTCGCGACACCACCTTGCTCGGATAAGCCGCGCCGGTCGCGCAGCCGCCGATGTCCCACCAGATCGCATCAATCTGACTGCCCGGCTCGTCCACATACGAAAACACCGCGTCGCGAAAAGGTGCGAACGCCGCGCCGCCGTCCGGGTGCAGCTTCCCGTAGTTGAGCATCACCCAATGAACGTCGTGCTGGATGACGATGCGCCGCTTCCGCCGCCGCACCGCGTCACGGTGGTCGGCCGACAAATCAATGGGCGACTCGACAGCGAGCGCGCTCCGCGATGTGGCCGCGGTGATAGCCGCAGCCGCGGACGATCTCAGGAATTCTCGACGATTCACTTTGCTCTCTTCTTGCCGCCTTTCTTGCCGGGGCGGATTGGCTCCGGGTCGGTGAAGGGAGAGCGCTCGAACGTCTGGCCGTCGCCGATGACACGCGGGTCGTTGGCTTCGGTGAGAATCTTCACGAGACGCGCAGCCATCTCGCGCTTCGTGTCGGCATAGGCGGGATCGTCGGCGACGTTGACGGTCTGGTCGGGGTCTTTGTGGAGGTCGAAGAGTTGCTCGGCAGGACGCTTCGCGAAGGCGTAGTCGTAGTGCCATTGCCACTCCGGCAACGCGTATTGGCTGACCAGCCACGCTTTCGTCGGGCTGGCGTCCATGTCGGCGAAGGCGATGAAGGTGTTGTGCTCCAGCGCGTCGGCAGATGGCAGATCGGCCCGGCTGGTGAAGTTCGGCTTGCCCATCGGCCAGCGGTCGGGCGCGAAATTGCGGACGTAGAGGAAGTTCTCCGTGCGCAGCGCGCGGTGCGGATACGGCAGGTTACCCTCGCGCGCGGCAGCGACGTGGCGCTCGCGACCCGTGACCACCCACGTGCGTGACGGATCCACAAGGCCGGATTTTGCCGAGCGCAGGATGTTCATGAAACCGCGGCCGGTCATCACGTCGGGCGGCTTGAGGCCGCCGGCTTCGAGGAACGTCGGCGCGAGGTCCATCAAGTTCACGAAGTCATCCACCACGCGGCCTCCTTTGCCGCCGGGCACACGCGCGACGAGCGCCACGCCGACGCCGAAATCGTAGAGGTTGCATTTGCCGCCGGGCACGCCGGGCATGCCGTGGTCGCCACTGATGACAACGAGCGTGTTATCCAACTCGCCGATGGTTTCGAGTTTCTGGAGCAGCACGCCGACGCCGGCGTCCCACGCCTGGATCTCGCCCATGTAGTCGGTGACATCGGCGCGCACCTCCGGCACGTCGGGCATGAGCTTCGGTAGCTTTCCTTTCACTGAATCTGGCTCGATGCCCCAGAGCGCCTTGCCGGAATCCTTCTCGTAGGCGCGATGTGTGAGCGTCGGGCCGAACCAGTAGCAGAACGGCTGGCCGGGTTTGCGGTCGGCGAGGAACGCATCGAAGTTGTCGCGCACCTGAGCCAGAATCTTTTGCTTCGCCGCCTCGAACGTCATGCCGCCCTGCACCAGCTTCGTCGCGTTCTCGGAGAAGTCGCAGAAATCGCGGCCTGCCTTTTCGTAGGCATATTGCTGGCCGCCGTAGGGCGCATCGGTAGGTGTGCCGGGACTCCAGACTTTGTGGCTCTTGCCGATGTGATAGCCCGCGTCGCGCAGCAACAGCGGATAGCTCGGAATGCTCGCGTCCCACTGCGCGCCCTGCAGGATCGCGCCGCGCCGTGTGCGGAAGAAATACTGCCCCGACAGCAGCGAGCTGCGGCACGGCGTGCAACTCGGCGCGGTGACGAACGCGTTCTTGAACAGCACGCCCTCGCGCGCCACGCGGTCAATGACCGGCGTCTTGAGAACCTGGTTGATGGACGGCCGCGTTTCGATCGCCGTGTAGCAGTTCGCGTAGCGCCCCCAGTCGTCGGCGAAGCAGAAGACGATGTTCAGCCGCTTGGTAGCCGCATCCGCCACAGCGCAAAAACTCGCCGCTGCCGACATGGCCAGCACACAAAGCAAAGTGGTCTTTTTCATTCGTTGGTTCCTCGTCATTATTTCCGGCTACCACGCAGCAGTCGGGCTTGTCAAAACTCCAGTTTCTTGAATCCCGGCTCGGGCATGGGATACCTGCCGTCGGCGCCGGCTTGCAGCGGCGCGGGTGAATCCTTGGTGAGCTGCGCCACCTGCGGCGCGAACTCGTGTTCGTGGTTGAGCATCTGGTCGAAGGTGACGATCTGGCCGGTGTGGACGGCCATACGGCCCATGAGGACGACGAGGCTGGCTTCGGTGCCGCGCTTGACCTCGTTGTAGGGTTTGTCCTGACGGATGGCCTCGATCAGGTGGTCCCACTCCAGTTGGTAGGGATTCGGCTCCGGTTGCGGGAACGCCCACACGAGGTCGGCGTCGGCCATCGTCTGGCTCTTGTAGATGCGGCATTTGGCGGGCGTGTGCATGTAGGTGGAGATGACGGCCGCGCCCTTGGTGCCGTGGGCGTAGCTGGCGAACTCGCTGTGGCAGCGGGCCGTGTAGCGCGAGTTGAGAAAGAGCTTCGCGCCGTCGGCGAACGTGTATTCGATGGAGTAGTTGTCGAAGTTCTGGTCAATGGCGTTGCCTCGATGGCAACGGCCACCTAGGCCATGGGCTTTCACGGGCCACGCGTCTTTCATCCAGCAACACTCGTCAACGTTGTGTGCGACGTAATCGTGGAACACGCCACCGCTGGCCCACATGAAGCCGAGGTATTTCTGGATCTGGTAAAGCAACTCGCTGATGCCGTCCGGCCGCAGACCGACGTTGCCGGCCGGGCTGACGAGCCGGTAGCTTCGCAGCGTCATAAGGTCGCCGATCTGGCCGGACTTGATGCGGTCGTAGAGCGCCCATCGGGCCTTGCAGTGGCGGCACATCAACCCCACGCCGACCTTGAGGTTTTTCTTTACCGACTCCTCGCCGAGCTGGAGCATCTTGCGTGTGGTGGGGCCGTCCACCGTGACCGGCTTTTCCATGAAGACGTTGAGGCCTTTGGCGATGGCGTATTTGAAATGCACCCAGCGGAATGCGACGGGCGTGGTGAGGATGGCGACGTCACCCGGCTTCAAGCAATCCATCGCCTTTTGATGCGCGTCGAAGCCGAGGAAGCGCCGATCGGGTGGCACGTCAACCTGCGCGGCGCTGAACCCGCCTACTTGGCGATCAGCGCTCGCTGCATTCATCGTGGCGGGCACGTTGGTTGCCGATTTCTTCAGGGCGTCGTAGCTGCGCTGGAGTCGTTCCTCAAAAACGTCGGCCATCGCGACCAGCTTGATAGGGCCGCTCCGGGTCGCGAGCGCGTTGCCGACCGCGCCAGTGCCGCGCCCGCCGCAACCGATCAAGGCCACTTGGATCGCGTCGCCGCCAGCCGCGTGGACATGCGGTAGTGCCACGCCCGCTAGTGCGGAAACCGCTGCAAGGCGGCTGGTGTTTGTGAGGAACTCGCGACGGGAGACAGAGCGAGGTATGTTCTCATTCATGGGAGGGCATCTTTATTCTTGTGGGGGATAATACTCAAGGTTCGAGTGTGCCAAGTCATCCCCGAATCTTCGCCGTCATCTGTTTGTGCCACGCCACGTCAGCCCAGAGGCGCGGAAACTGTGGGTGGGTGAAGTTTGACGTGCAGTTGAATCGGTAGCCGTGCTTGCGGCCAAGGCCTACACAGATTTCGGCGGCTTCCTTGATAATGTCCCACGTCAGCGACGGATGATCGAGCCAGTTGATGATGCCCCAGCCTTCGGTGTTGCCGATGGGTTTGTTGTGTTTGCGGCCCAGTGTGGCGACTTCCGCCATTTGCTGGTCCATCCACTCAATCAGCTCCGGCTTGTGCATCGTCCAGTTTTTCAACAACGCCTCCTGCACCTTCGGGAACTCGGTGTCACTGTCGGCCAGCTTGTGGATGTTCTCCCAATAGCCGGCCTTGGCGGAGAGCAACGGATTCATGACGAACCAGTAGTGCGCATCGAGCGCGGCGATCTTCGTCGGCGCCATCACACGCCAGTCGGCGGAGCCGTTGAAGGTGAGCGAGAACAGGAAATCCAGGCTCGGCCACTTCACCTGTAGGCGAGTGATGGCGTCGTTGGCGAAACCGGTGTAGAACTTGCGCGAAGTTTCGTTGTTATAGTTGCCAGCCTTCTCCTTCCATTCGTGGACGCCGTCGGCCTTTGCCTTTTCGCCGCGCACCTTGATGTCGCCATCCATCTGGCCTCGCAACCACTTGAAGCCGCTGAAGAGCGGATACTCGTTGAGCAGGTCGACGTAATAGATATTGTGGAGCAGGTCGTTATCCTTGAGAAACCGCAGCGTTTCGTCCCACACGCGCACGAAACTGTCGAGACCCTCGACCTTTTCCACGCCCGGCCCGAAGAACCACGTGGATAATCCCAGCAGGATGCCGCGGTCGAGGCAGCGCGGAATGAATTCCTTCAGCGCCTGGCGCGGATGGAGCGTCGTCGTGAATTGATTACCCCACATAACCGGTTTCTTGCCGTTCTTGGGGAAGTAGTGCGAATCGTTCACGCGCCCGTCGGGGCCGGTCGCGACGAGTGGCGGGAACACATCGAAACGGATGGCGTTGTAGCCGCGCTCGACGAGGCTGTCGAGCACCTTGTCCCAGTCGGCAAACTCGCAGCCCGGATCGTGCCGCAGCGCCCACGAGAAATCCCACATCGCAATCGCCGCCGACTTTTTCAGCGCGCGCACACCGCACACCGTCCTCGGCGCGGCTGCCAGCGTTCGCTGCACGGTCCCCTCTGCAACGCCGGCCAGCAACGCGGTGCCCGCTGTTCGTCTCACAAATTCCCGTCGTGTGATCATAAACCCTTTACCTCCGCCTGTGGTTCGGCGGCGACGTGATCCAGTTTGCCGACACGGCGATCCCAGCCCTCAGCAGCAGTGCGCAGCCGGACATGAGAGGCGCGGAGGTTCTCACGGGGAATTTCTCCTACGTCATCCACCACTGTGTCAACATCTCAAACGCCAATGGCAGCCCAACGTAATCGCGCGTTCGGCTTCAAACTAAGAAAATAGTTGACCTCCCTCCCGGACTTTCACAGTATGCAATCCGGTATTGTTTGTGCGACGGCGTTGTTCGGTGGCCGTCGAGTCGGAGGATAGCGATCATGTTGAATTATAAAACTCGATTGGCAGTTTTTGTGGTGGCGGTCCAGTGCTGCGCGGTGGCGGCACTGGCGGAGCAACCGGCGCTCATTTCCCGCGACCCGAACCCGCCGGCGCCTGACAAGGTGGAGGCGATTCAGGTGCTCCAAAGGGACGCACACATCTATGTGACCGAGAACCGCGGGCCGTGGGAGGGAGAAGTCGGTGGTCCGATGCGCGCGGGCGCGAAGGAAATCGGCTTCCAAGCCGGCTATGCTGCCACCATCCGCATGGGTGGCACCCAGAACAACTACGGCTTCGCGTTCGCCAATCCGCGCTACGGTTACGTGTTCACCGACCTGATCGGCGAGGACGTATGCGGCGGATTCCTCAAAGGCAACGGCGAGGTGGTTATCGAAGGCCTTTTCGGCATGGGCGTCAAGGGCGCCGTTCACGGCGGCACGGAAGGTCTCGCGTTGAACTACAAGCACAACTTCATCACGGGCACCCGCTTCGTGCCGTTTGTCGAGTTGGGCTTGGGGTTGAGCATGAACCAGTGGGGCATCCACGAGTGCCAAAGCGACTTCGAGTTCATCACCCAAATCGGCGCCGGTTGCCAGTATTTCTTCGTTGACGACTGGGCGTTGATCATCCAAGCCCGCTGGCACCACATGTCCAACGCCGGTCTGACCAGTCCCAACCCCGGCCTGAACGACATTATGAGCACCGCCGGCATTACGCACTTCTTCTAAACCGAAAACCGGTTTCCCGAAACGGGAGGTTGCGCAGGCAGCCTCCCGTTTTTTGTTTTCGTCGGACAGCAAACTTCTCGCGAGGGTTTTTGCGGCGCGGCGCGTTCTATTGCGTGACCATGAACTGCAAACGTGTCCAACGCCATCTGAGCGCATTCCGCGCTGGCCAACTGTCGCCGCGCCGCGCGTGCCGTCTCGCCGCGCACCTCGAGAACTGCCCGGCCTGCCGCGCCGAACGCGATCAACTCCAACGCCTTGACGCCGTGCTCGGCCGGTGGACCGTTGCCGACGAGCCGCGGCCCGGCTTCGAACAACGCGTCTGGAACCGTATCCGCGCCGCCGATCGCAAGCGTCCCGCCCCGACTTGGGGTTGGTGGCCGCGCCCGGCTTGGCTGCTTAGCGCGGCCTGCGCCACGGCAGTCACGATGTTGGCAGTCACGGGCGGCCTCGCCCACCAACGCGCCGATGCCGTGGCGAAGCAACAACTCTTTGCCTCCATCGGCTTGAACCAACTCGACAACTTCCCGGCGGGTTCGCTCACCGCCGGTTACTTGGGGTTGCAATGAAAGAGCAATCGAACACGCCCGAAGAGGGTCTGGTGGACTTGAACCAGCGCTCGAAACCAACCATGAAGAAATACTGGATCATCGCCTTGATTATTGTCGGCCTGGGCGTCGCAGGCTCGGCGGCGCTGTGGATGTGCCAGCCCACGCCGTGCGCCAGCGACTGGCTTGCCAAGGAAATGCAACTGACGCTGGCGCAGCAAACACAACTCGCGTCGCTCGACAAGGAGTTCAGCAGCAAGTGCGATAGCCACTGCGCCGACCTTTGCGCCGCGCGGATGGCGCTCGGCGAGGAACTGCAACGCGCCAACAGCATCACGCCGAAGGTGGAAGAGCTGCTCGGCAAAATGCAGGCCGCGCAAGCCGCCTCGGAGCGCGAGACGGTGCGGCATCTGTTTTGCATCAAGTCCATTCTGACGCCAGAGCAGCAACGCCGCTACATCGGGTTGATCGCCGGCAAGTTCTGTGCCTGTCCGAAGTGCCCGCACCATCCCGCCGGCCGTCCATGAAACCGTTTGCTCTCATCGTCAGCTTGGTGGTGGCGGGGTCGTTCTTTGCGGGCTGCGCTGGCAAGCCAACGCAGGGCGAGCGTGCCATGCGGCAGGATGTCGCGGTCGTTGCCGACGCTTATCGCCCGCAGGGCCAGCGTCCGCCGCTGCCGCAGTTGTCTGTGAACTCGACGTTGGCGGACTTTCTGCGCTACGCGATGCTCAACCAGCCGCAAATCGAGGCGGCCTACTTCAACTGGCTCTCGTCGGTGGAGCGGATTACACAGGGCCGATCGCTGCCCGATCCGCGGCTGACGTTCCAGACCGACATCGCCAACGTGATCACATCGGTGATGCCCGGCCTGATGCAGGAATTGCCCGGTCCCGGCAAGCTGGGCTTGCGTGCCGAGGTGGCGTCGGCAGAGAGCCAGGCGAAGTATTTCGGGTTCGAGACCAGCGTCCTGCAAAGCGCCTTCGCCTTCAAGCGTGCCTACTATCAACTCCATTTCCTTAGCGACAAGATTCGCGTCAACCGCGAGATACTCGACCTGCTGACGGATCTGGAGAAGATCGCCCGTGCGCAAAACGAAGTCGGCAAGGTCACGTTGCAGGACGTCCTCCGCGCGCAAATCGAGCGGGATCGCCTCGCCACCGAGGTCGCCAACCTCGAAGACTCGCGCAATCCACTGTTGGCCCAATTCAAGGCTGCACTGGGTCTGATGGCCGACCAACCCGACCCGACGATGCCGTCACGATTTGAATCCACACCGCTCGACCTGACCTCCGGCCAGTTGCTGGCCGCCGCCTTTGCGCGCAATCCACGGCTCAAGGCAATGGAGGCCGAAGTGCGCCAGGCGGACGCCGCGCTGCGGCTGGCCTACAAAGCGCGCGTGCCGGATTTCGACGTGGGTGTGGAGGCCGACGCGAAGGCCGCGCCGGTGATGGTCCGGCCGCAGTTCGCGATGACGCTGCCGATCCGGCGGGACAAGATTGCCGCGATGATCGCCGAGGCGCAAGCAGGTAAACGTTCCGCCGAGGCGCGGCTTTCGGCCGAGCAGATCCAGCTTGCGGTGGAGTTTGCTGACAAGTCGTTCATGTATCGCGAGGCCACGCGCAATATGAAGCTGCTCACGGAATCGCTCCTGCCCAAGGCGCGGCAAGCCCTCGAAGTGGCCCGGTCCGGTTACAGTGTCAGCAAGGTGGACTTCATCAACTTGCTGGACGCCGAGCGGTCGCTTCTGGGATTCGAGCTGGCGAATGTGGACGCGCGCACCCGGCGCGAACTGGTGCTGGCGGAACTGTCGTTGCTGATTGTCGGCGTGCCCCCGACGGGCGCGCCGATATTGACCACAACCCAGCCAGTTCCGTCCATCGTCGCTCCGCCGATGAAAAAGAAATGATTTCTTACACCCAACCCTTTTGAGCTGACCTATGCGAAATCGAATTCTTCTTCTCTTCATGAGTGTGCTGCTGGCTGTTGGCGGTGCGGGGCTGGTTGGCTGCAACCGTTCCGGCGACGGACACGAAGGCCACAGCGGCGCTCAAGCCAAGCAGAAATACCATTGCCCGATGCACCCGACCTACGTTGCCGACAAGCCGGGCGACTGCCCCATCTGCGGCATGAAGCTGGTTCTGATCAAAGACGACAAGGCGGCTGCTGGCGCGGTCAGTGAGCACGAAAGCCACGGCGTGCCGGGCCGGATCAGCATCAGTCTCTCGCCTGACAAGCGGCAGGTGATTGGGCTGACGCTCGCGAAGGTCGAGAAGCGCGACCTCGCGCAGACCGTCCGCACCACCGCCGTGGTGGTGCACGACGAAACCCGCTATGCCCGAGTGGCTCCGCGTTTCGGCGGCTGGGTGCGCAAGCTGCACGTCAACTTCACCGGCGCGCCCGTCGAGAAAGGCCAGCCGCTGTTCACGGTGTATAGCCCGGAGTTGTTCGCAACCGAGAACGAGTATCTGATCGCCTGGCGCAGCTTCCAGCAGTTGAAGGCGGATGCGTCCGCAGACCAGCGTAACTCTGCCACGAATTTGCTGAACTCCGCACGCCGGCGCCTCGAACTGTGGGAAATTGGCGAGGCGGAGATCCGCGCATTGGAGCAACGGGGCACACCCGGCGATGAGATGCTCTTTCGCGCCCCGTTTGCCGGCCATGTTGTGGCCAAGATGGCCGTCGAGGGCAAGGCTTTCATGGCAGGCGAGTCGCTCTACGAAGTGGCCGACCTTTCCCATCTTTGGATTGATGCCTGGGTCTTCGAGCCGGATCTGCCGCTGATGAAGCTGGGCTTGCAAGCCACCATCATGTTCTCCTCCTTGGGCAACAAGACTTTCACAGCGCCAATCACGTTTCTCTACCCGCACATTGACCCCCAGACGCGGCGTGGCCGCGTCCGCTTGGAACTAGACAATCCCGACCACCTGCTGCGTCCGGACATGTGGGCCAGCGTCGAGGTTCAAGTCCCGCTCGGCCCGAAGGTGCTCATTCCGGCCAGCGCGGTGATTGACACGGGCCAGCGGTTCGTTGCGTTCGTTGACGGCAAAGACCAGCACCTGGAGCCGCGCGAACTGAAAGTCGGCGCGAAGACGGATGACTACTACGAAGTGCTCGACGGCGTGAAGGAAGGCGAGAAAGTTGTGACGCGCGCGTTGTTCCTCGTGGATTCCGAGAGCCAGCTCAAGGCCGCCATTGCGGGGATGGGCGCCGGCCATCAGCACAGCGCCGCCGCACCCAAACTACCGGTGGAACCGATTCCGAGCGTGCTCGCGCACTACGCGAAAATCCAAACCGAGTTGGCCGGCGACAGCCTCGCCGGTGTGGCCGAGGCCGCGCAAACCATCGCGAAGCTTGTCGCCGACGATCCGATGAAGAGGCTGTCCGCCGCAATCGCCTCGCAAGCCGGCGCGGTGGCCAACGCCAAAGACATTGCGACCACCCGTGATCGCTTCAAGTTGCTCAGTGCTTCGCTGATTCAATACCTCGACCAAGCGAAGGTGCAGACCGACCAATACTTCGAAGCCTACTGCGACATGGCCAAGGCCGGCTGGCTGCAAACGGATCGGAAAATCAGGAACCCTTATTACGGCAAGGAAATGTTGGAGTGCGGCGAGATCAAGAAAGCGCGGTGAGGATGCCATGACGCCATCGCCTCACAAAGACTCGCTCATCGAACGCATCATCGAGTGGAGCGCGCGCAACAAGTTCATGGTCTTCATGTTGGTGGGTGCGCTCACGCTTGGCGGCGTCTATTGCCTGCGCAATACGCCGCTGGATGCCATTCCCGACCTGACCGACGTGCAGGTGATCGTCTTCAGCCAATGGGAGGGCCGCAGTCCGAGTCTGATGGAAGACCAGATCACCTATCCCATCGTCACCAAGCTCATCAGCGCGCCCAACGTTCGCACGGTGCGTGGTTATTCCTTCTTCGGCTACTCGTTCGTGTATGTGATCTTCAAGGACGGCACGGACATCTATTGGGCGCGGTCGCGCGTGCTGGAATACATGCAAGGTCTGGCCGGCAACCTGCCGCCGGGCGTCACTCCCACGTTGGGCCCGGATGCCACCGGTGTCGGCTGGGGTTTCCAATACGCCTTGGTGGACAGAAGCGGCAAGCGCGACCTGGCGGACCTGCGCTCGTTTCAACACTGGCACTTGCGCTACTGGATACAGAGCGTGGAAGGCGTCGCCGAGGTCGCCACGATTGGCGGTTTCGAGAAGCAGTATCAAGTGGAGATAGATCCCGACAAACTGCTGGCCTACAACGTTCCGATCAGCAAGGTCGTCTCCGCCATCCGCAGCGCCAACAACGACGTGGGCGGACGCGAACTCGAGCAGAACGGCACCACCTACCTCGTGCGCGGCAGAGGCTACATTCAATCTCTGGACGATTTGCGCCTTGTGGTGGTGGGTGCCGACGCGCGGGGCACTCCCGTCCTGTTGAAGGACGTGGCGCGCAACATAGCCTTCGGCCCGGAGATGCGGCGCGGCGCGGGCGACTTCAACGGTGAAGGGGAAACCACCGGCGGCATCGTGGTGGTGCGCTTCGGGCAAAACGTCCTGCAGGTCATTGACCGCATTAAGGCCAAGCTGGAAGAGGTCAAGCCGTCGCTGCCGGAAGGCGTGGAGATCGTCACCACCTACGACCGCTCCGACCTTATCAACCGCTCCATCCAGACGCTCACCCGGACGATCATTGAGGAGTCCATCATCGTCTCAATCATCGTCATCGTGTTCCTGCTCGACTTCGGCGGCGCGGCGCGGGCCATCATCACGCTGCCCATCGCCGTGGCCTTGGCGTTCATCCCAATGTATTTCATGGGACTGACAGCCAACATCATGTCGCTGGCCGGCATCGCCATCGCCATCGGCGCTCTCTGCGACGAAGCCGTGGTGATGGTGGAGAACGTCCACAAACATTTGGAGCATGCCCCACCGGGTTTGAGTCGCAAAGAGAAGCAGGAAGTCATCATCAAGGCGTGCAAACAGCTCGGCAAGCCGCTGTTCTTCGCCCTGCTGGTCATCACGGTCAGCTTCATGCCGGTGTTCACCCTGGAATCGCAGGAAGGGCGGCTCTTCAAACCGCTGGCCTTCACCAAGACCTTCGTGATGGCGTGGGCGGCGTTTCTCTCGATCACCATCGGCCCGGCGCTCATTGTCTTGATGACCGGCGCGAAGGTCATTCCTGAACACAAACACCCCATCAGCCGATTGCTTCACACGCTCTACTACCCGTGGGTCAGTATGTTGATGACCCGGCGCATCTTGTCCATCGCCATCGCCGTGGTGGCGGTGGCTTCCTCCTACCCCATCTACAAAAAGCTCGGCTCCGAATTCATGCCCCCGCTCAACGAAGGCACGATCCTCTACATGCCAACCTCCATGCCGACCATGTCCATCACCGAGGCCACTCGGCTGATGCAGATTCAGGACCGCATTCTCAAGCAGTTCCCCGAGGTGCTCACCGTCCATGGGAAGGCGGGCCGTTCCGAAACCGCCACCGATCCCGCCCCCTTGGAAATGTTCGAAACCGTCGTGCAGTTGAAGCCCGAGAAGCAATGGCGGCACGTTCCCAACCCGCGCTGGTATTCGTCCTGGGCGCCCGAATGGACACAGAAGAGCTTGCGCAGAATTTGGCCCGACGCGCGCCCAATGACGTGGGATGAGTTGATTACCGAAATGGACGAGGCACTGCAAATCCCAGGCCAGGTCAACGCCTGGACCATGCCGATCAAAGGCCGCATTGACATGCTCACCACCGGCATCCGCACGCCGATTGGCATCAAGATTTTTGGCCCTGATTTGGAACAGATTCGGAAATTGGGGGAGCATCTCGAATCCGTGATGCGCGAGGTTCCCGGCACCCGCAGCGTGTTTGCCGAGCGCACCACCGGCGGCTACTACCTCGGCATCACGCCCAACCGCGCGGAAATCGCGCGTTATGGCTTGAACGTCGAGGACGTGCTCATGCAAGTCGAGACCTCGATTGGCGGCATGGCCGTTGCCCGCACCATTGAGGGCCGCGAGCGTTACACCATCAACGTCCGCTACAGTCGCGAACTGCGGGACAGCGTGGACAAACTCAAGCGCGTGCTCGTGCCCGTCATGTCTGCTCGCTTGGGCGAGGCCGGGGCGGGTGGCATGGCGGGGAGCGCGAACACGATCCAGCAAATCCCGCTGGGCCAACTGGCGGACATCCGCGTTACCCGCGGCCCGCCGGTCATTCGCAACGAAAACGGCGCGCTCACCGGCTGGGTCTATGTGGACATGGCCGGCCGCGACATCGGCGGCTACGTTGATGAGGCCAAGAAACTCGTGTCGGAGAAAATTGAGAAGGCCGGGCTGTTGCCCGCGGGCTATCGGTTCGAGTGGTCTGGCCAATACGAACACATGCTTCGTGTGCGGGAACGCCTCAAGGTCGTCGTGCCGGTGACGCTGGCGCTCATCTTTGTGCTGCTCTACATGAATTTCAAGAGCGTGGCCGAAACCTTCATCATCCTGCTGTCCATTCCCTTTGCCATGACCGGCAGCATCTGGCTGTTGTGGTTGCTTGACTACAATCTCAGCATCGCCGTCTGGGTTGGCATCATCGCGCTCGCCGGCCTCGCTGCCCAGACCGGCACCGTTATGATCATCTACCTCGATGAGGCTTTTCACGCCTATCAACAGGCGGGTCGCATGAAGACGCAGCACGATCTATTTGAGTCCATCACCTACGGCGCCGTGCAGCGCGTTCGCCCCAAGCTGATGACTGTCTCCATGATCACCCTTGGCCTCGTCCCTGCTCTCTGGGCGCATGGCGCCGGCGCCGAAGCCATCCAGCGCATCGCCGCTCCCATGATCGGCGGCCTGATCACATCTACCATTCTCACGTTGGAAATCGTGCCGGCCATTTACTCACTCTGGCGCGGTCGCCAGGTGGAATGGGTCAA
This sequence comes from Verrucomicrobiota bacterium, assembly GCA_026397915.1. Lineage (GTDB taxonomy): Bacteria > Verrucomicrobiota > Verrucomicrobiia > CAIQCK01 > CAIQCK01 > CAIQCK01. Next base: position 126,801 of record JAPLTX010000027.1, on the reverse strand, counting down.
AGGCCCGCGTCCCCCGCGCAAGAAATGGGAAGAACTCAGCCACCAGTTCGTCGAGTGGGAGAAACACGAGCACGAAGTGTCACCCGCAGCGCAATAGCCAAACGCGCCCGCCGCCGCCGACAGCGACGTGAGTGGCTCCACTTACAACAAGCACCGCAACTTCTCGCGAAGCTTTTGTTTTGCCCGGTAAATCCTCAGTTCGACGGATTTTACCGAGCAGCCCATCACTTGCGCGGCGTCGGCGTAGCTGAGGTCTTCAAACTCGCAGAGCGCCAGCGCGGTGCGCTGTTCCAGCGGCAATTCCAACATCGCCGCGCGCACCAACGCGGCGGTTTGCTCGCGTGCCACCCGCTGGTCCGCCGCCGGGCTGGAGTCCGCCAGCGAGTCGGCGAGCGTGCGCTCGTCGTCCGCGATTGGCGCGTCGAGCGGCACGGAGCGTCGCACCTGCGCGCGGCGGGCGTGATCGGTGGCCAGACGAGAGGCGATGGTGAATAACCACGTTGTGAACTTGGCCGATGGCCGGTAGCGAGGCGCGGATTGCCAGACGCGGACGAAAGTCTCCTCGGCGAGGTCTTGTGCCGCGTCCAGGTTGCCGGTCAGGCGCATGAGGAATCCAACCAGCGGCCGCTGGTATCGCCGCATGAGTTCCTCAAACGCGCCGGCGTCCTGGCCGTCGCGCACACGCAGCATCAACTCCAGGTCATTGCTTGGTTCCATCGTGCCGTCTCAACTCAAGCCAAATCAAACACCGCGCCGGAAAGAACGCGAGCGATTTGTCGCGCCGGCGCTTGGCGGCGGACCGGCACGGTGTGGGAAGCTGAAAAAAACTGGCGGCCAAATTTGCGTAGTGCGAATGAAGAACTATAGTAGCCGGATTGCAACCAGGGCAGCCGCCGCGTCGGCCGCGCTGTCCGGTGAATCGAAGCGTGAAGCAACAGATGGAAAGGAACCGAACGATGGCAAACGGAACCCAGCCGGACATTTATCACCCCTCGCCTGAAATGATCGCCGCCGCCTGTGTCAAAGATGGCGACGAGATGACGCGCAAGGCCAGCCACGACCTGGAAGGTTTTTGGGCCGAACGCGCGCAGGAGTTTGAATGGTTCAAGCCGTGGGACAAGGTGCTGGACGACTCGAACAAACCGTTCTTCAAGTGGTTCGTCGGCGCGCGGACGAACATCGCTTACAACTGTCTCGACCGTCACATCAAAGGCTGGCGGCGCAACAAACTTGCGCTGATCTGGGAGGGCGAGAAGGGCGAGGTGCGCACATTCAGCTACCACGCGCTCAACCGTGAGGTGTGCAAGTTCGCCAACGTCCTGCGGAGCATGGGCGTCAAGAAAGGCGACCGCGTGACGATCTACATGGGCCGCGTGCCCGAGTTGCCCATCGCCATGCTCGCCTGCGCCAAGATCGGTGCGGTGCACTCGGTGGTGTATGGCGGATTCTCTGTCGAGGCGCTGCACGGCCGCATTGAAGACAGCCAGTCGAATGTCGTCATCACCTGCGACGGCAGTTGGATGAACGGCAAGATCGTCGAGTTGAAGAACATCGTGGACGAAGCGCTGAAGCGTTGCGCCACCGTCGAGCACGTCATCGTCATCAAGCGCACGGGTCAGGGCGTGCAGATGGAAGCGGGGCGCGACTATTGGTATGACGATTTGATGGGCTTGCCTGTCGCGAAGCCGGTCGCCGGCGTCACCCGCAACGGCACCGAGGTCATGGATGCCGAGGATCCGCTCTTCCTGCTCTACACCTCCGGCACGACGGGCAAACCCAAGGCCATTCTGCACACGCACGGTGGCTACATGGTCGGCGTCGCCACGACGCTTCAATGGGCGTTCGATTTGAAGGAGGAAGACCGCTGGTGGTGCACGGCAGATCCGGGTTGGATCACGGGCCATTCGTATATCGTCTATGGGCCGTTGCTGCTCGGCGCGACCAGTTTCATGTATGAAGGAGCGCCAACCTTTCCCTACCCGAATCGTTGGTGGAGCATGGTCGAAAAATACGGCATCAACGTTTTCTACACCGCGCCAACGGCCATCCGCGGCCTTATGCGTTTCGGCGAGGCGTGGCCCAACCGTCACGATCTCGCCTCGCTGCGCGTGCTCGGCTCCGTGGGCGAGCCGATCAATCCCGAAGCCTGGCGCTGGTATCACCGCGTCATTGGCAAGAGCAAGTGCCCCATCATTGATACGTGGTGGCAGACCGAAACCGGCATGTTCGCAATCACGCCGCTGCCCGTGACGCCACTCAAGCCCGGCAGCGCCGGCAAGCCGTTTCCCGGCATCGAGGCCGACGTTTACGACGAGGCCGGCAAACCGGTCGCGCCTGGCGAAGAAGGTTTCTTGGTGCTCAAGACCCCTTGGCCCGCGATGATGCGCACCATCTACAAAGACCCGGAGCGCTACGTCCAGCAATACTGGACCAAATATCCCGGCGTTTACTTTACCGGCGACAGCGCGCGCAAAGACGCCGACGGCTACTTCTGGGTCATCGGCCGCGTGGATGACGTCATCAAGGTGTCCGGCTACCGTCTTGGCACTGCGGAGGTTGAAAGTGCGCTCGTCAGCCACCCTGCCGTTGCCGAAGCCGCTGCCATCGGCTTGCCGCACGAAATCAAAGGTCACGCGATTCACACCTACGTCATGCTCAAAGCGGGCCACGAGCCGAGTGAGGCGCTGGCCGAGGAACTCAAGGTCCATGTCGGCCACGAGATGGGGCCGATCGCCAAGCCGGAGAAGATCACATTCGTCAAGCAACTGCCAAAGACGCGCAGCGGAAAAATCATGCGCCGCGTTCTCAAAGCACGAGCCCAAGGACTGCCTGAAGGTGATCTAACAACGCTGGAAGAGTAACTGCCTTGGCGCTAGCAGACACCATTATCTGCTGACGGCGTCTGGAGTTTCTTGCGCGAGTAAACCTTCACGCTTGGTTTGATGCGCTCTACCGGCTTGATGTTCCAGAGCCGGCGGACCTTCGGTGGCGCGGGTTTCTTCCTACTCACAACGCAACACGCGCCGGACTTCGATGCGCAGCCGGTTTTCGGCGATCAACCGCACGGCTTCGGGATAAATGCGGTGCTCCTCGATTTGGATGCGGGCGTGCAGTGTTTGCGCCGTGTCGCTGTCGAGCACCGGCACGGCGGCTTGGACGATGATCGGGCCGCTGTCCACGCCGGCGTCCACGAAGTGCACCGTGCAGCCAGCCACCTTCGCGCCGTAGTCGAGCGCCTGCTTCCACGACTGCAAACCGGGGAACGCCGGCAACAGCGCGGGGTGGATGTTGATGACGCGGCCGGGAAACGCCTTCAGGAAGTCGTCCTTCAACACGCGCATGAAACCGGCGAGGCAGACCAGTTCCGCGCCGCGCTCGCGCAAGGCGGCGACGTAACGCTGTTCCACGTCCGGTTCCAGTTTGGTGCGGAACTTGCCTGGCGGAATGTAGAGTGCCTCGATGCCGGCCTGCCGCGCGCGGTCGAGGATCTTCGCGTTTTCGACGTCGCTGATGATGACGGCAATCTCGGCGGGGAAGCCGGGTTGGGCGCAGGCGTCGAGCAACGCCTGGCAGTTGGTGCCGCTGCCGGAGCCGAGCACGCCGAGGCGGAACTTGCGTTGAGTGGAGGGTGTCTGGCTCATCTGAAATCTCGGACTTGAAATCTCAAATGGTCATGCCAGACACAATGCCAGTTCGCGCAACAATTCGCGGGAGCCGCAGGTCTGGACGCGCTCGATGGCGCGCTTTTCGCGGCGGTCCACCTCTTGGAAACTGATGCCGATAAGCCGCGCGGTCTCTTCGAGCGAATGCGCCACGCCGGCGACGTTGAGGCCATAACGGAGCACGATCACTTGTCGTTGCTTATCCGTCAGGCACTCAAAAAGCCGCTCCAGCAACGGGCGGATTTCTTGCCGCGCCAGCGTCTCCGCCGGATGCACAAACCGCTCGTCGTGCGCCTCGACGCCGTCCGCCCACGCGGTTTCCAGCGGCACGCGTTGCGGCATCACTTCCAACTTGCGCAGCCGTGGCAGCGCGTTCACGGGCACATGCACCGGCGCGCGCTGGCCTTGCAGAAAGCGAAGCATCGCGCCTCGAATCCATTCCTGTGCGCAGGTCGAAAGCCGGCAGCCGGTGGTGTTGGCGGTCTTGTCAATGGCGTGGAGCAGCGCCACACAGCCCTCCTGGAACGCGTCGTGAAACTGGTCCGGCCCCGACGCCATCCGACCCGCGAGGTCATAGACGAGGCGCACCTGTGCGAAAAACAAATCCGTCTGCGCCGCCTTGTAGCGCGGATAGTCGCGCTTGATGTGCAGTCTGAGCTTGTCGAACAACGCCACCAACTCGTTCGGCAGCAACCAGCGCCGGCGCGCGGCGGGGATGTCGTCTTCCGCGCCAAACTGGAACAAGATATGCCGTGCTTGTCGGGCGGTGATGTTGCCGGTGAAACTTTCCAGCACGCCGAGCAGCACGTCCTTCTGGTGCTCCACCAGCAGCGACTGGATCGCCTGTTCCGCGCTCACGCCCTGGCGGCCGCCACGCAGGTCGCGCAACTGCATTTCGATCAGGACGCTCTGGCGGAACTGTGGCCAGCTCAGCAACTCGGCGAGGAATCGGCGGTAATGAGCCACCGTCTGCCGCAAGCGACGCTCGCGATCCGCATCGAGTGTTTCCACCGACGCTCCGCTCTCGCGGACATAGCGGATCAGTCGCTCGTAGCCGTCCGCCCGGTCGCGCGCGAGGGTTTCCGGCTGGAGCGCGCCGGTTTCGCGAGGAGCTTGGTTGATGGTCGCGGCAGTCATACGAAACTACGGAACATTACCCCCGCTTCGCGCTTGTGGCAATTTCTTAGTGCGCCGGACCGCTTTACAGCGCGGCGGTCTTGGGTAAGAATCCAAGCGGCAGTGCAAAAGCAAAGTCCATGTTGGAAGCGTTGCGGTCGGTGGCTGTGGCTGGGCGGATGGTTGCTCACGGCGGCGGCATCGCTTGCCCTCGCGGAGCCGCCGCTGCCAACCGCTCCGCCGCCCTTCAAGTTTTCAGACTTCATTACCTCTGCGCAACAGACGGACTCCGCGCCGCGCCTCAAGCCGCTCGACAACCTGGACGTGAACTACACCAAAAGCGTGCCGACGCCCGGTCCGGAGGCGATTGCCCGCGGCCAGCGCGATGCCGGCGAAGATGTCTTCAGCGCCATCTACGAGCGTCCGGTGGCGCGCGACCTGGCGTTGCAGGTGGACGGCTCGCTGCGGTTTCCGCAGGAACGTCCGCTCACCGAAACCGGTGTCGCCCAGGGCAGCCTGGCCGTGAACAACCTCACCACGCGCGCGGTCTATGCCGGCACGGACGACTGGGCGCTGAAGCCGTTCTACTCGCACACGATGTGGAACCATCAGGAGCGCGCGCAGGCGACGGCGATGGACCGCGCCGCAAGCAGCATCGGGCTGGACGCCGACTGGCAACTGACCAGTCGCACCAAACTCACCAGCGGGTTGCAGAGCCAGCAGGTGGACTACACAACGGCCGCCTCCAGTTACCGCGCCGACATCGCGTCGTTCGGCGTCGAGCAGCAACTGACCGGCAAGCTCAAAGCCGCCGCGAGCGTCGGCACCGAATTGCGCGAAGAGTTCGCCGGCAAACGGATGACCAATCCCAGCCACGACCTGAACCTGAGCTACGCGCTGCCATACGATGCGACGTTGACCGTCGGTCGCCGTCAGGCGATTCAGGAAAGTTACCAGCCGGACTTCTACGAGGAGATGAGCGAAGCTTACTACTCGCGCTTGAGCCAGCGCGTGATGCCGAATCTCCAGTTGGATACCTCCGCCGCGCTGGAGTTCGCCGGGCGAAACGGCGCGCTCGCCGCCAGCCAGCCGATGCGCAACGAGTTCTGGCAGTTTCAGCTCGCGCCGAGCTATCAACTGCGCGAGGATTTGAGCGCGCAGATTGGCTACAGCCTGAAGGTTTACACGCTGCCCGCTGTGCCAAACCAGCCGCTCGACAACACCGTGTTCCTGAGTTTGAAGCTCACCTACTAAACCGACGAGGACTTATGACCGACAAGAACATCCCCGATCTCCAGGCCGTGCTCGTCTGCGAAGATGTCCGGCAGGAGATGAACCCCGCCAGCCAGACACTCGTCGGCGTCGTCAATTGCCTCCAGTCGCCGCAGTTTCCCGTCACGGCGTTCAAGCTGTTCATCTGGGTGCGCTGGTGCGCCGGGCGCGGCCAGTTCACGCAGCGGGTCCGCCTGCTGACGACCGACGAAGTCACGGTGCTGCGCGAGTCCGACTGCACGTTCCAGCTCGCCGACGAACACGTCAGCGTTACCAACGTCACGCTCTTCGGTGGCGTGCAGTTCGAGCGGCCCGGCGTCTATTGGGTCGAAGTCCACCTCGACGACGAATTGAAGATCCACTTTCCGTTCCCTGTAGTGCAGATTAAGCAGCCACCGCAACCGACGAAGACGGACTGAACCAGACTCGCGCTAGAAGTTGCGCCGAGGTCTGTTTCTGAACGGGGAAATCACCGGCGGACGTTTCGCGGAGGCGTGAGCAGATTTTTCTTCCACCAACCGGACTTTCGGCGGCGTTTCGGGGGTCGGCACCTCGACGACCTTGGCGTCCTTTACCGACCAACCCATGACCGACTCCGCTTCGCCAATCTTGGTTTCGGACGGCTTCTTCTCGCCGCCGTCAGGCTCCGGCGACGCGAAGGCGGTTTGCATCGTCGGGTTTTGCACGTTGATGGCTTCGGCAAAACGCGCAGCGGCCGCGTCGAGTGCCTGATAGCCGTTCACCAACCACTCCAACCGGCCCGACTGGATGTCCACCAGCAGTCCATGCACCGGAGTCTTCGGCCCGATGATCGGGCTGTGACGGATGAAATCCACGGCCTTCAGCACGTTCTGGCGCTCACTGGCGAAGACGCCGAAGAACTCGACGATATTGTCCGGCAGCTTTGATCGGTTCACGCCGAGTGCGGCGAAGCGTTCAGTGAGTTGCAGCACGGTAGTCTGGCCGGCGCGGCAATCGGTGTGACCGATGACGGCAATTTCCTTCCCGCCTTTCACCACGCAAGCCAGCGCCAACGAGCGGATCGTGCTGCTCATGGAACCGGTGATGATGTTGCCCGCGTTGCGCAGCCAGATGAACTGTTCCTCCGGCAATCCGAGCACCTCCGGCATCAGCGGGTTCAGGCGCGGGTCAATGCACGTCAGCGCCACCACGGGCAGCGCGTCTGCGAAGTCCGCCACATGCACACCGGCGCTCTTATCGCCGGCCGCGGCGCGGTGGTTGGCATCCAGAATGGCTTCGAAGAGACGCATGGTGTTGGCGCGTCCTCAGCGACTGCTCAACTCGCCTTCTTCCCGCTCTCGTCCTTCTCCATCGCCTTCCTCAGCGCCGGCACCTGTTCGAGCAGCTTCTCGAACTTAACGCCGGTGAGGCTCTCGATGACGGGCGGCAACTGGCTCATGATGGTGGTCACGTCGCCGGTGAGTTTGCTCGCGCCGCCGCCTGGGCCGTTGCCGGCGTTGATGATGACTATCTTCTCGGTCTTGGCCAAAGGCTCAGAGATCTTGCCGGCCACGGTCGGGAGGATTTCGACGATCATCTGGATGACGGCGGCTTCGTTGTATTGCTTGAACGACTCCGCTTTGAAGCGCATCGCCTCGGCGGTCGCCTTGCCTTGCGCCTCGATGACATCGGCTTGGGCGAGACCGCGCGCTTTGTTCGCGTCGGCCTCGGCGATACCAGTGGCCTTGACGACGTCGGCGCTGGCGAAACCGGTCGCCTTCGTGGCGGACGCGGCGCCGGCGGCCTCGGTTTCGAGTTGGAACTTCTTCGCATTGGCGAGCGTCTCAACCTTGTAGCGTTCGGCGTCGGCCGGCTTCTGCACCGTCGCTTCAAGCTCTTTCTGCTTGCGCTGGATTTCCTGCTGCTGCAGCTCGATCTGCTTCTGTTTCTCGATGATGCTGACCTGCACTTCCTCGGCTTTCACCAACTGGCCGGTTTTGAACTTCTGCAAATCGTAGGCGAGGTCGGCCTCGGCTTTCTTCTGGTTCACCACGGCCTGATACATGGCAACGTTGGATTGGTAGTCGCGTTGTGCTTCGGCGATCTTGCTGTCGGCGGCAAACTTAGCCTCCTGGCCGGCCTGTTGAGCTTGCGCGGACCGGATCATCGAGTCACGGTCGGCTTCGGCCTGCGCGATGATGGCATCGCGTTTCACCTGCGCGATGCGCGGTTTGCCGAGCGCGTCGAGGTAGCCCTGCGTGTCGCGGATGTCACGGATGGTGAAGCTGACGATGCCGAGGCCCATGTTCGCCATATCGCCCGCAGCCACCTCCTGCACCTTCGACGCGAACGCGTCGCGATTCTGGTAGATTTCCTCCACCGTCATCGTGCCGAGAATGGCGCGCAAGTGACCCTCCAGCGTCTGCATCGCGATGTTCTTGATGTCCTCGGTGCGTTTGCTCAGGAATTGCTCCGCGGCGGTGGCGATGGAGACGTCGTCGCCCTTGACCTTGATCTGCGCCACGCCGTCCACCTTCACCGGCACGCCCTTGCTCGTGTAAACCTCCGGCGTCTGCACGTCTATGGTGAGCAACTCCAGCGAGAGCACGTCGGCTTTCTCGATGACGGGGATGATGAACGTGCCGCCGCCCTTGACGATGCGGAAGCCGCGGTGGCTGACCGTGCCGCCGGGGTCCGTCACGCGATACTTGCGGCCGGAGATGACCATCACCTCGTTCGGGCCGACCTTCGTGTAGCGGCTGGCCCAGACGGTGCCAAAGACAAAGATGACGATGACCAGCCCGACGATGGCGACGGCAGCGAAGCCCGCGCCTTCCGGCAACATGGCGGCAAGTGTTGGAATCATATTCTCGGCTTTCCTTGAGTTGAGCGTTGTTTCAATGAGTGGATGGGAGGTAAAAAATCTGGGTCAAGAGGCGGCGACGTAAAACTGCGTGCCGACGATGCGGATGATCTTCACGGTCTGTCCGTTAGCGAACGCCGCGCCACCTTCGCTGCGGGCCGGCGCGGTATAGCGGCTGCCGCTGTGAATGTAGGCGATCTCACCGACGCCGTTGGCGGCAATCGGCGTGACAACCGTGGCCGTCAGGCCGATCACCTGGGCGATCTTTGATTCGCTGGAGCCTTGAGTGCGGCGGAACACCGCGCGGAAGAGCCAAAACACGAGCGTTGCAATAGCAAACCCGCCCAGCGCGGCCACCGGCGCGCTGATCAAGACCGAACTGGTCGCCTCGATCTTCGAGAGGACCATCCCGATGCCGCCGAACGCCGTGATGAACGAAGCGATCGTGGTGGGGCTGACGGGCGAGAAGCCGGGCATGTCGTGCGTGCCAAAGCCCGCTTCGGCGTGACCTTCGGCTCCGATGCCTTCGGCCCCGCCCACATCCACATGCCCATCGTGCCCGCCAAACACGTCCGCCATGAAAGCACTGACGATGGTGAAAAGCAACCCGACCCCGAAACAGATGAGATAGACCAAGAAGACTTTGTCCATAGTAACCTCGTTGGCTTGGTTCTGCGGCTAGTTAAGGTCTCCCGCCCAAATCAAGCAAGCTCGAAAGTGTGTCGACCCCGACAATCCCGTTTTTGCGGCAGCTTTCCACTGCGCCGCGCCGCGCTACAACTGTTTCAGTTCCCGCTCAATGCCTTTCGCGTCCTTCGTCGGGCCGATCACGGCCAGGCGCAGGCGCGACGCGCGGAACAGATCGCGGGCGATGGTGTGGACTTCCGACGCCGTGACTTGTTGGACGCGGTTCACCACTTCCTCCGGTTCAAAAATCTTCCGGAAGCCGAGCAGGTGTTCACCGGCCCACATCATCTGGTTGCTCGTGCTCTCCAGTGCGAGCCGCATCTGGCCGATGGCGTAGTCCTTGGCGCGGCGCATCTCGCCGGCCGACGGCGGCTTGGCGGCAGCGCGGGCCAGTTCGCGCACCGTCAATCGCAGCGCCTTCGCGAGGCGCTTGTTGTCGAGGCCCGCCGAGACGATCATCGCGCCGGCGTCGGCGAAGTAGTTGAGCGAGCTCTGGATGGAATACGCCAAGCCGTGCCGTTCGCGCACGACTTGGAACAGCCGGCTGCTCATGTTTTCGCCAAAGATCACGTTGAGCAGCTTCAGCGCATAGCGCCGGTCGTCAGCGCGGGAAAAACTGTGCAGGCCGAGCGCGAGGTGGCTCTGCTCGGTTTCCTTGGTCACGAGCCGCACGACGGGGCCGCGTCCGCCCATGCGCGCGGGCAGGAACCGGTTGCTGCGGCCCGCGCGGACGCGTTTTGCCAACGGCCGCACCGCCTCCAGCAAGCGCGCGTGCTCCAGCGGGCCGGCGGCGGCAATGATCGTGTTGTTGCCGACGTAGTGCCGCGCCTTGTAGTCGAGCATGTCGCGGCGCGAGATGGCGTCCATGCTCTTGAGCGTGCCGGTCAGCGCCTTGCCCAACGGCTGGCGCGGCCAGAGCGTCTCGTTCAGAATCTCGTGCACGTGCTGGTCCGGCCGGTCCAGATACATCTGGATTTCTTCCTTGATGACGCCGCGTTCCTTTTCCAGCTCGGTCGTGTCGAACCGCGGCTCCAGATAGATGTCCATCAACACGTCGAGGAGCAGGTCGAGTTTGTCGGCGCTGGCTTTGGCGAAGTAGCAGGTGTGTTCCTCGCTGGTGAAGGCGTTGAGGTAGCCGCCAATGCCCTCGACCTCCTCGCTGATCTGCTTCGCGCTGCGGCGGCGCGTGCCTTTGAAGAGCATGTGCTCGATGAAATGGCTGACGCCGCATATCCGGGCCGGTTCATGCCGCCCGCCGACGCCAACCCACACGCCGAGCGCCACGCTTTGCATGGAGGGCATTTCGGCGGTGGCAACCAGCAGGGAGTTATCGAGGCGCGTGACGTGATAGCGAACGATCATGTCATTTTCTTTCGTTCCTCCGCGTCGTGTTGGGCGCGCCAGTGCCGGATGTAATCCACCGCCGCCTTCGGTTCGTCCACGCAAACGAAGATGTCCAGATCCTCCGGTGCGATGCGCTTCGGTTTCTCCATCGCTTCCTTCATCCAATCCACGAGTCCGCCCCAGTAATCGCGTCCGATCATGACAACGGGAAACCGCTCGATCCGATGCGTCTGGATCAGCGTGATGGCCTCGAAATACTCGTCCAGCGTGCCGAAACCGCCGGGGAAAAGCACGAACGCGCTGGCGTATTTCACGAAGCAGACCTTGCGCGTGAAGAAATACCGAAAATCGAGCGGGTGGTTGATGTAGGGGTTCGGCTTCTGCTCCGACGGCAACTGGATGTTCAGTCCCACGGAGACACCACCGGCTTCGCTCGCGCCTTTGTTGGCCGCCTCCATGATGCCCGGCCCGCCGCCGGTGATGACCGCGAAACCACTCTCCACCAGCAGCCGCCCCGTCTGCACCGCCTTGCGATACATCGGGTCGCCGCGCTTGGTGCGCGCCGAGCCGAACACCGTCACCGCCGGCCCGATCTTGTTCATGGACTCGAACGAATCCACAAACTCCGCCATGATGCGGAAAATCCGCCACGGATCTTCCCGCGTAAAATCTGGTATCGAGGCGCCAATCATAAGTGAGTGGATGCAATGTATCGGCCCTGCCGCAGCATGTCAACGCAACGGGGCAAGAAGGCGGTTGCTTGACGGCGGACAAAACAATCAACCGGCTTGGTCGCGCGTCTCCACACGGAACAACCAGACGCCTGCTGCCAGCACCGCCAGTTCCACCAACAGCGTGGTCGCGCCCAGACGGCCGCTGAGCGGCCCGAAACAGCCGCACTCCGGCGACAAGCCGCGCGCCAGTGTCACTACGCCCGCCGCCAGAAAGACTGCCGACATGCCTGCCATCAACGCCAGCGCGCCACCGCGCCACCGCCCGATGACCGCCAGCGCGCCGGCGACAACCTCCCACCACGGCAACAACACCGCCACTGCCGGCACGAACGTTTCAGGCAGCAAGTCGTAGTCCGTGATCGCGCGGGCGAACGCCGTCGGGTCGGCGATTTTCATCGCGCCCGCCGCGATATAGATCCCGCCGAGCAGCCCCAGCGTCGCGCGCGTCGGGAGAGTTTTCATGCGCGCCGTCTCCGGCTTACCGCAGCGGCAAGGCAAACCAGAAGGTGCTGCCTTTGCCAACCTCGCTTTCGACGCCGATCTCGCCGCCGTGGGCGTGGACGGCGAGTTTGCAGAAGGTCAGGCCCAGGCCGGTGGAATGCCTGCGCGCCTGTTTGTCCACTTGGCCGAACTTCTCGAAGACTTTCGTGTGATACTCGGTCGGAATACCGGGACCGGAATCCGTCACGGCCACGCGCGCCATCAAGTCTTTGCGGCTGATGGTGACGCTGATCCGTCCGCCGTCGGGAGTGAACTTGACGGCGTTGCCAACCAGGTTGGCGATGACGCGCTGGAGGACGTCTTTGTCCGCGTGAATGCTGAGCGGGCCGGACAGTGATTCGATGCTGAGTTGGCGCCGGCCTGCGAGGACGCTGAAGGAGTCCACGACTTCCTTGGCGACACCGGCCAGATCGCACGCCTGGCGGTTCAACGGCATCTGGCCCGCTTCCATGCGGCTGACATCCAGCAGGGTGGTGACCATGTCGAGAAGCTTGGCAGTGTGTTTGCCGACGACGTCAATGTAGCCGACTTCCGACGCGTTGAGCTTGGCGGCAATCTTGACTTTGATAAGGTCCACGTAGCCCGCCATCATCGCGAGGGGCGAACGCAGGTCGTGGACGACGAGGTGAACGAGGTTGTCGCGGAGGGTTTCGAGTTCGCGGAGACGGTCGTAGCTTTCCTTGAGCTGCTGGTTCTGGCGTTCGAGTTCCTTCTGGAGCTGGCGGAGCTTGAGGTGGGTCTCGACGCGGGCATGGACTTCCTCAAACTGGAACGGCTTGGTGACGTAGTCCACGCCGCCGAGGCCGAATGCCTTGACCTTGTCCATGGTTTCGTTCAAGGCGCTGATGAAGATGACGGGAATGGAAGCGAGCTGCGGATCGGCTTTGAGTCGGCGGCAGACTTCGTAACCGTTCATCTCCGGCATGTTGATGTCGAGCAGGACGAGATCGGGAGGGTCGCTCTTGGCGGCCCGCAGCGCCATTTCGCCGCTGGGGACGGGTCGCGCTTTATAGCCGCGGCTCTTGAGCATGCCGTTCAGCAGTTGCAGGTTCTCCGGAGTATCATCCACGATCAGGATACTCGGCGCAGTGACGGGAGACGGAGACGGTTGCATTGTTTGTCAGTTTATTTCCGGTTGCAGGAGCCGAAGTAGTTTCGCGTAATCGAATCGTTCCATCAACTGCCGCAACGCGTGCGCCAGAACAGCATCGCGCGACTCGATCCGGGCGATCAGTTCCAGCAGGCGGTCGAGATCGGCATTGGTGGCAGCGCCGCGCATCGCGTCAATCAGATCGCTCGGCAGAGCGGCCAGCGCGGAACGGTTGATCTTCGTTGCAGCGCCAAGCGCAGGCGCGGCAGCCGCGGTGGTTCTATCGGCATAGACATACTTGACGCCGAGAAACTCGCGGATGGTTTCCAGCAGCATTGCCTCGCGGTAGGGTTTGATGATGAAATCGTCGGCGCCGGCTGCCAGAATCATCTTGCGGCTTTCCTGAAAGGCGCTGGCCGTGACGACGATGATCTTCACCGGCGAGGCCTCCGGTTGGGAGCGGATGCGGCGGATGACTTCATACCCGTCCAGAACCGGCATGCGCAGGTCCAGAAGAATGAGGTCGGGCCGCCAGAGTTCGTATTGGCGCAACGCTTCCTGGCCGTCGGCTGCCTGCGCCGTTTCAAACCCAACGCTTTCGAGCAGATTGTGGAGCAGGACGCGGTTGTCCTCGACGTCGTCGGCGATCAGCACGCGATACTGGCGCTGGCCGGGCTGCAGTTTCAGAACCTGACGCAAGGCGGTCTTGCGGCCGACCGCCGATGATTCCCCTTTGGCAATGGCCACATCGAATCGAAAAACGCTGCCCGTGCCGGGCTGGCTGGTCACCACGATGTCGCCGCCCATCAGCCGGACGAATTCCCGGCTGATGGCCAGACCCAGACCCGTGCCGCTGCCGGCGCGGCGTCCGGCGCCGGTCTGCTCGAAGGGGTCGAACAACCGTTCCATCTCCTCCGACGTGATGCCCGGCCCGGTGTCCTCGACCTCCACCTTCAAGTGCAGAGGGCCACCCTCCGTTGCTTGCGTCATCACGCGCAACGTGATGTCGCCTTTTTCAGTGAACTTGACGGCGTTGCCCAGCAGGTTGATCAGCACCTGGCGCAACTTGCTCTCATCGGTTACCACATAGCGCAACACCTCGCCGACGCGCTCGATGGAGAGGCGCAGTTGTTTGTCGTCGGTCCGCAAACGGAACATCATCTCCACGTCCTGAAGCAGCGCGTGCAGGTCGAAGGTCGTCGGGTTCAAGGTCGTGCGACCGGCTTCGATCCGGGAGACTTCCAGAATGTCGTTGATCAGCGCCAGCAGATGCTCGCCGCTGCGGTTGATGGTGTCGAGGTGCTGCCGCTGCGGTGGCGTGAGGGCCGGATCGCGCTGCATCAACTGGGAAAAGCCGAGGATGGCGTTCATCGGCGTGCGGATCTCGTGCGACATGTTCGCCAGGAACACGCTCTTGGCGCGATTGGCCGCCTCGGCCGAGCGCTTGGCTTCTTCGAGTTGTTGGATGGACTCCTCCAGCTTCTTCAGAGCTTTCTCAGCCCGCTGCCGCTGCGTGTCCGCATCCTGCATCATGCTGAGGGCAATCCGGCGGGACTTCTCCGGATCACTTGCGCGATCGTCGAAGTGCCGTTCCATGTTTCCGTTCAAAGCCATCGTGTCTCCGTTGGCCTACACCTTGCCGGGCGCGCTGGGCGCGCCTCCTGCCGCATTGTCCCGCCGCCAGACCGGAGGATACGCGGCCGGGCGGTTCATTTCGGTGCAAAGCCGGTTTACTTCTTCCTTCAACTCGATCACGCGTTCCTCGCGTCCGATCATGGCCCTGTAGAACGCTTCCAATTCGGCCGTGCGCTCTTTCACCATTTCTTCGAGATGGTCGCGGTGCTGGTTCAGCTCCTCCTCCGTTCGTTTGCGGTCGGTGATGTCCTCGGCAACGGTGAGGATGCAGCGCTCGCCTCCGAACTCGATCATCTCTGCCGACAGCCGCGCAATATGCGCCTCCGCGCTCTTGGATCGGAACCGGGCTTCCACGTCGCGATAGCTTCCCTCGGTGATCAGTTTCCGGAAAGCCTGCTCCAACTCCTGCGGATTGGCCCACAACTCCACCTCCGAGGTCGTGTGTCCAACCACCTCGTCGCGGGTGTAGCCGGTGTATTGCTCGAAGGCTTTGTTCACCTCGATATAGCGCCGGTCCTTCAACGAGACGATGGTCATGATCGTCGGGCTGGCTTGGAACGCTTTGGAGAACTTCTCCTCCGACTTTTGCAGTTTCTCCTCCGCCTGGTGTTTGTAGAGCGCCATTTCGATGACGGTCTTCAGTTCCCGATCCTCGAACGGTTTGAGGATGTAGCCGAACGGCTCTGTTACCTTTGCCCGTTGCAGCGTCGTGTCATCCGCGTAGGCCGTCAGATAGACCACTGGCAAATGCCACCGCTGACGAACCTGCTGTGCGGCTTCGATGCCGTCCATCGCGCCTTCCAACCGTATGTCCATCAGCACCAAGTCAGGTCGCAATTGGCCGGCCAGCGTCAACGCCTTCTCGCCGCTGGGCGCTGAGCCGACGACCTGGCAGCCGAGCAGGTCCAGCCGCACCTTCAGGTCGGCCGCCACGATAGGCTCGTCTTCAACAACTAGAATTCGGGGATGACTATTCATAAATGTTACTCTCCCTGCTTGGCTTGAAACGTGATGTGAAAGGCTACACCCGGATCTCGTGTCACTTCAAGAACACCGCGCAGCTTCTCCACCAGCATAAACACTAACTGGTGACCCAAAGTTCCGGTTTGGTGAATGTCCAACTCTGACGGCAAGCCCACGCCATCGTCGGCGACCCTCAGAACGATCTGCTCCTGCGGCGTCATCCGCAGTTCAACCTCGATCCGCCCCGCCCGCCCGCTGGGAAACGCGTGTTTGAGCGCGTTGGAAACCAATTCGTTGATGATGAGGCCGCACGAAACCGCGCGGTCCAGATCAATCGCAACCTCCTCCAGATGAGGCCGCAGCTTGATGTGCGTCGCCTTCGGCCCGTAGGAACGGAAGAGGTGGCTGCAAATATTTTCGATGTAGCTGGCGAAATTCACGTGCGCCAGGTTTTGCGACCGATAAAGCGTCTCGTGCAGCAGGGCCATGGAGCGGACACGATTGCCGGTTTCCTGCAAGGTGTCGAGCGCCGCCGTGTTCTTGGTGCGGACCGCCTGGAGGTTCAGGAGGCTGATCACGATCTGGAGGTTGTTCTTCACGCGGTGGTGCACTTCCTTCAGGAGAACGGTTTTCTCCTCCAAGGAAGCCCTAATCTCTTCCTCTGCCCGTTTGTGGGCGGTGATGTCGCGTGAAACGCCGACGAGGCCGGTAATCTTCCCCGTCTTGTCACGCAACGGCACCTTGGTGGTGGACACCCAAGTCACACGGCCATCCGGCCAGATTTCCTTCTCCTCCTTGCCCAACATGGACTCACCACGGGCTATCACGCGGCGTTCATCTTCCAGCGCCTCGCGCGCGTGCTCCGACGCAAAGAAATCGGCGTCCGTCTTGCCCACCGCTTCACTGGGATCGCGCAGGCCGAACGACCGGCTCATTGCCTCATTGATCCGCACGAATCGGCACTCCATGTCCTTGAAGTAAATGTTGTCGGGGATGGTCGTGATCAGGCTGTTGAGGAGGCTCCGTTCCCGGGCCAGCCCTGCCTCCACCCGCTTGCGTTCCGTGATGTCCTGAACCATCACGAGGTAATACATCGCCCGTCCCTGTTTGTCACGAATGACGGTGGCCACAGCCGAGCACCACACAATTTCTTTGTCCTTTCGGATGTATCGTTTCTCTGTGCGATACACCGAAACATTACCGCGCAAGAGCTTCTCGACAGACTCCGCATCCTGTTTGAGGTGCTCCGGATGGGTAATATCCTTGGCGGTAAGGGAGGCGAGTTCTTCCTCGGTATAACCCAACATTTCGCAGAATGCGGCGTTAGCCTGGATGTAGCGAAAGTCCGCGCCCACAATAGCCATGCCGCTCGGACCTTCTTCGAAAATCTGGCGGAATCGCTCCTCGCTTTCGCGAAGTTTTTCCTCTGCCTGCTTGCGCTCGCTGATGTCCCGGCAGTCGGACAGGATGGTTTGTTTGCCGTTCAGTTCAAACACGTCAGCGCTGATTTCAACCGGAATCTTTCGCCCATCCTTGGCGACGTGCATGCCTTCCCAAAGGGCGTGCTTCTTCTCCTTGAGTTTCTCCATGATCGCCGGGACGAGAGGGATGAATTCAGGAGCATCAATATCGGAGAGGTTTTTCTGGACAAGCTCCTCGCGGCTGTAGCCCAGGCGCTGGCAGGCTACGTCGTTGACTTCGATGATTCTGCCCGGCAATCCACTGTCACCCGGCCCCTCGGCAACAAACACCGCGTCATAGCTGCTGTTAAAGAGCAGGCGGTATCGCTCTTCGCTGGTCCGCAGCGCTTCCTCTGCCAGCTTGCGCCCGGTCACATCTCGAAAACTCCACACCCGGCCCACCGGCCGGCCCTCGATGCATTGCGGCAGGGAATAGCGTTCAAAAACCCTGCCATCCTTAAATTCCAGCACGTCAAATCCGGTGACCTCCGGATGGGCATAGAGCTTCTGCACTTTGGCGATGAAGCCTTCCGGGTCTTTCAGTTGACCCAACATCAATTGGATCGCCTGTTGATCACGGCCGGCAGTCATCAGATCGCGGTTTCTCCACTCAGGAATGAGGTCCTTTGGAACCCGCCACATGCGAATGAACCGTTCATTGAAATCCACAATCCGCCCTTGGGGATCCACCACCAAAATCCCGTCCGCTGTGGATTCCAGGGTGGCTTGCAGGAGCGAAACGGAATGACTGAGCGCCTGCTCTCGCTGCTTGCGCTCGGTGATGTCGCGGGCGATGTGGACGCTCCCGATGAGTTTCCCTTCCGAATCGCGCAGGGGCGACACCGTTTCGAGGAAATCACCATTCAGCCGACTCTCATGAGTTTCTGCGGAGTGCTCAAGACCATCCGCAAGCAATAGCCGGTGCGGGCAGAACTCTGGCGGATCTTCCACCCCATGGACAAGCGAATGGCACGTCTGCCCGATGCATTTGTTCAGCGTCAGGCCCAACTTGGCCGCCATGGACCTGTTGGCGCGAACAATCCGATACTCGTTGTCGAGGATCGCGACAAGGTCCGGCACCGCGTCGAACGTCCGTTCCCAATCCTCTTTGGCTTGAAGGATGTCATGTTCCGCCCGCTTGCGCTCGGTAATGTCGCGCGCAATGCTGGACGCACCCACGATCTCGCCCGCAGCATTCCTGATCGGCGAGATGGTGACGGACACATCAATGATCTTCCCGTCCTTCTTCCGTCGCTTGGTCTCCAGGTGGGTGACGACCTCTCCTCGCTTGATCTTGTCCAGTATCTGCGGCAGTTCGTTAGGCCGGTCCGCCGGAACCAAAACGGAAATGGGACATCCGACGATCTCCGCCGCCGTGTAACCGTAGAGCTTCTCCGCCCCCGGATTCCAATTCACGACAATGCCATCAAGCGTCGTTCCGATGATGGCGTCTTCCGACGACTCGACGATGGCCGCCAGCCGCGAGATGACTCCTTCGGCCACCCGGCGTTCCCTCCGCATCTGCGCCTCTCGTATTTCCCGCTCCACGGCGGGCACGAGGCGGGTCAGATTGCTCTTCATCAGATAGTCGTGCGCGCCCGCCTTCATCATCGTCACGGCGGTGTCTTCGCCAATGGCGCCGGAAACAATCAGAAACGGGATGTCCAGTTCGGCCTTTTGCAACAGCGCGAGCGCGGAAGGGGCGTCAAACTGTGGCAGGGAGTAGTCACAAATGATGATGTCCCACGATTGCCGGATCAGCGCTGCCCGCATCTCGTCGGCGTCTTCCACCCGTTCCGAACGCACCTCGTAGCCCGCCTTCTGCAACTTGCGAACCACCAGGTCCGCGTCGCTCTCCGAGTCTTCGATCATCAAGAGGCTGAGCGGCTTGGTCACTGCGACCTCACTTTCGGCGGCGGCTCGTTCAGGCCCTGCCAATACGCGCCCAGCAGTTTCATGGCGGTGTCGAATTGCACAAAATCCACCTGTTTGCGGATGTAGCTGTTGACACCAAGATCGTAGGCGGCCGCCACATCCTGTTCTTCCTTCGAGGAGGTGAGGATGATCACGGGCAGACGGCGGGTGTGCTTGTTGGCGCGGATCCGGCGCAAGACCTCCAGGCCGTCCACTTTGGGCATCTTGAGATCGAGCAGAATCAGGGCGGGCAGTTGGGACACGTCACGCCCGGCGTGCATGCCGCCTCCGAACAGGTAATCCAGCGCCTCCTGGCCATCCTCGACCACCACGAGTTTGCTGGCGATGCTGGCCCGTTGCAACGCCCGCTGGGTCAGGGCGACATCGCTCGGGTTATCCTCGACCAGCAAGATGGTTTCTGACGTGTCACTCATGACGCTTCATCCAGCGTGAAATAGAAAGTCGCGCCCTGATTCACCTGCGCTTCGGCCCATATCCGGCCGCCGTGGCGCTGAATGATGCGCTGCACGGTGGCCAGTCCAATGCCCGTGCCTGGGAACTCCGAGGCTTTGTGAATGCGTTGAAACGCGCCAAACAGTTTCTTGGCGAAAGCCATATCAAAACCCGCGCCATTGTCACGCACGAAATAGGCCGGGCGGTCCTTCACATACGTCATGCCGAACTCGATCCGCGCCGTGGGCCGCTTGCTGGTAAACTTGACAGCGTTGCCCAGCAGATTGGTCAGCGCAATTCTCATCAACCGCTCGTCGCCCTCGTCGGCCAGTCCCGGCTGAATGACAAACTCCAGTTGCCGATGCGGAAAGTCTTCCTGCAACCGGAGGGCGATGTTCTCCGCAAGTCCGGTCAGGTCCATGGGGTTCGGCCGCATCTCGGCGCGAGTCACGCGCGATAGCTTTAGCAGGTCGTCAATCAACTGGCCCATGCGCTGCGTTTCGGCGCGGATACGGCTCAGGTGTTGCCGCGCCCGCTCGTCCAGCTTGTCGTGGTAGTCCTCCAATAGCGCCAGGCTCCAGCCGTCAATGCCACGCAGCGGCGCCGTCAGGTCGTGTGACACCGAGTAGGCGAAGCTTTCCAGTTCCCGGTTGGCGACGGCAAGTTGGATGGTGCGATCCGCCACGCGCTGCTCCAGTTCCGTGTTGAGTTTGCGGATTTCCTCCTCCGCCAGCTTACGGCCGGTGATGTCGAAGTTCACGCCCACGACGTTGGTGACCTGTCCTTTCTCGTCGGCGATCACGCTCGCGGCCGCCTGGATGTGGCGGACCGTGCCGTCGCTCGCGCGGATGATGCGGAAGTTGAAGTATCCAGCCTTCTTCTCTGTGACGGCCCGGCGCATCTGGCGTTCGACTTGAGTCACGTCTTCCGCATGGATCATTTCCGCCCATCGCGGGTAGGTCATGGGTTCTGCCATGAGAAGGCCATACATCTCGAACATCCGGTCGTCCCATGTGACCGCGTTGGAGATGACATCCCATTCCCAGACGCCCATCACCGCGGCCTCGGTGGCCAGCGCCAGGCGATGGCTGTAGGCCCGCAATTCCTGCTCCGCCTGCTTGCGCTCGGTGATGTCCACCAGGATGGACGCGATGACGCCCGCGCCCGTCCGAAAAACGCGCACGTCGTAAAACCCGAAAACACGCTCGTCCTTGTAGGGCATCTCGAAAGCCTGCGGACCCAGGTCGCCCCGGGCCACCTTGCGATGGATTTCAAGGACTTCCGTGTCCCGGAGGTTGGGGAACACGTCCTCGATCGTTTTCCCGATCAGACTTCGGGGTTCGCTGCCGATGATGCGTTCAGCGGCCGGATTCGTTCCGGTGAGCACCAGGCGCGTGTCGGATTCAAGGCGGTAGAAGTGCATTGCCGCGGGTGAAGATTCCACGATACTGCGGAACTTCTCTTCCGACTGCCGCAATGCTTCCTCGGCCCGCTGGCGATCGGCAATCTCTTGTTTCAATCCCTCGTTGGCCCGCGCCAGATCGGCGGTGCGCTCCATGACACGCTGTTCGAGCGAGGCATGCATCGCCCGCAACTGTTCAAAAAGTTTGTCGAAGGCGACACTCAGCACGTCAATCTCGTCATGCTCCTGTATCTCCAGCGGCGTCATCCGCGAGATTTCGGACTTGGCAGCAATCTCCCGGATGTGCCGCGCCATGGTCTGCAAACGCCGCGACACAACCAAGTGGAACACAATGATGATCAACCCGAAAAGGAAGGTCAGCCACAAGCCCATGATCATCTGTTTCCAGCTCATCTCGGACGCCATGGCCACAGCCACTGTCTCAACGGGAATCGCGACCGTATCCAACCCCGCCACATCTCCCACCTGCCGGTAAAAACCCGCCGTCGCGCCATATTGCTTCACCAGCGCGGCTGGCGCGTCCTTCGGGTCGCCGTGGCAACGCATACAGTCCGTCTTCATCCGCCGGACCTTGAACTGTGCGACGTAGCGCTGGCCGTTGATCTGAATTTGCTCGGTCTTCTGGCTGGCCTGAGGGTTCCGGCGGAAGAAATCAATGATTCGCAGTTCTTCCGGAGTGGCCTGATTGACGGGATTGCGCGGCTTGTCGGAGACGAAACGAACGACGTAGCCGGGAAACTTTTTCTGGACTCTTTCGAAGACGCTCCGCGAGACGAACATCGGAGACATCATCTCGGGAATGAACTCCTTCTTGCCCACGATGTCCTGGATGGCCGGATGGATTGTCTCGGCCACATACTCCCGGATAGCCAAGTTGAACTCCATGGCCATCGCCGCCTGCTGGCCGATCAAATCGTTGGCGTGACGCTGGCTCGTTATATAAGTTTCGCGAAAAATAAAGATCGAGAACAGGATGGCGACGATGCCAAAAGGCAGGAGAAACCGCATGGCGATGCTTCTCATAGTCCAACCTCCTCAGTATCCACAACCGGCCGACGGTATTGCCGCCTTGTTGTAACGGGGAACGTTTCCACGGCTCTCCTTGTCCGCCGGGACGCTATTCTCTCCTCCTTGGCAACGGCAGCTCATTCAGCAACAGCCAGTAGAAACCCAGTTGTTGAACGGCTTCCGTGAATTCGGTGAAGTCCACAGGTTTGCGAACGTAGCTGTTCGCACCCAGGCTGTAGCTTTGAATCAGGTCTTGCTCTTCTTGCGAAGAAGAAAGAATGACGACGGGCAGAAGCTTGGTTCGCTCATCCGCGCGGATGCGGCGGAGCACCTCCAGTCCCGATATCTTGGGCAGCTTCAAGTCCAGGAAAACGACCGCGGGCATCTGTGTCGTATCGCGGTTGGCGTGGGCGCCGGTGCCGAAGAGGTAGTCCAGAGCTTCTGCCCCGTCCCTCACCACAAAGAGGTTGTTGATGAGGTTGATCTTGGTGAACACGCGTTTGACGAGGTATTCATCATCAGCGGTGTCCTCAACCAAAAGGATCGTTGTGCCTTTCATGATGTTTGCTCCTTCCTGTCCGTCACGCTGGCGTTGGCAATGTGAAGAAAAACGTCGCTCCTCTCCCCATGTCGCCCTCTGCCCGCACCTTTCCGCCGTGCCGGTGAATGATGCGTTGCACCGTGGCCAACCCGATACCGGAACCGGGAAACTCGCTGGTCGTATGCAATCGCTGGAACGCGCCAAACAGTTTGTCCGCATACGCCATCTCGAAGCCCGCGCCATTGTCACGGACGAAATACTCGGCCTGGCCTTCCGCCTGACGCGAGACACCAAACTCGATGCAAGCATTGGACTGCTTGCCTGTGAACTTCCATGCATTGCCCAGCAGGTTTTCCAAAGCCACCCGCAGCAGACGCTCATCGCCGGTGACTTCCAGCCCGGTCTGGCAGTGGAACTCGATCTGGCGCTTGGATTCGCGCTCGCGAAGCTCCGCCACGATCGCCTGCGCCAGCGCGCTCAGGTTGATCTTCTCCCGGCGCATTTCCCGGCGCGACGTGTGGGACAACGCCAACAGGCCGTCTATCAACTGGCCCATGCGCTGGGCCGCCGCCCGGATGCGTTGAAGGTAGTCCTTGGCCTGTTGGTCGAACTTGTCGCCCCAGTCATCAAGCAATGCCTTGCTGAAACCATCCATCGCCCGCAGCGGTGCCCGCAGATCGTGCGAAACCGAGTAGGAGAAAGATTCAATCTCCTTTACTGCGTTTTGAAGCTCTGATGTGCGTTCGAGGACGCGCTGCTCCAGCGTCTCGTTCAGCCGGCGGATTTCTTCTTCCGCGTGATGTTTGTAGAGCGCCATTTCGATGACCGTCTTCAGTTCCCGGTCTTTGAACGGTTTGAGGATGTAACCGAAAGGCTCTGTCACCTTGGCCCGCTCCACCGTCGTGTCATCCGCGTAGGCCGTCAGATACACCACCGCCAGATGCCACCGCTGCCGCATCTGCTGCGCCGCCTCGATGCCATCCATCGCCCCTTCCAACCGTATGTCCATCAGCACCAAGTCGGGCAACAGTTGTCCCGCCAGCACCAACGCTTTCTCGCCACTGGCCGCCGAGCCAACCACCTTGCAGCCAAGCATGTCCAGACGCACCTTCAGGTCGGCCGCCACGATAGGCTCGTCTTCAACAACCAAAACTCGCGGATGCTCGTTCATAAACGTTCTTCTCCGTATTTTGCCTGAAATGCGATCCGAAAGACAGTCCCATGATTTTGCGTCACATCCACGGTGCCGCGCAACTTCTCCACCAGCATGAACACCAACTGATGACCCAAGGTTCCAGTCTGGTGGACATCCAGTCCGGGCGGCAAGCCCACACCGTCATCGGCAACTTTCAGGACAATCTGGCCCTCCTGCGTCGCCTGCAACTCGACCGCAATCCGTCCTGATCGCCCATCGGGAAAGGCATGTTTCAGCGCATTGGAAACCAACTCATTGATGATGAGGCCGCACGAAACCGTCTGGTCCAGGTCAATCGTGACGTTCTCCAAATGCGGTTCCAGCTTGATGTGCGCCGCCCTCTGGCCGTAGGAGCGGAAGAGGTGGCTGCATATGTCCTCGATGTAGTGGGCGAAGTTCACTCGCGCCAAGCTTTGCGAAAGGTAAAGCGTTTCGTGCAATAAAGCCATCGAGCGGACCCGATTGGCGGTTTCCTGCATGGCATCGAGCGCTTCCGGGTTCTTGATGCGCACGGCCTGGAGGTTCAGGAGGCTGATCACGATTTGAAGGTTGTTCTTCACGCGGTGATGCACCTCTTTCAAGAGGACGGTCTTCTCCTTGAGAGAAGCCCGGATCGCATCCTCCGCCCGTTTTTGTTCGGTAATGTCCTGCACGGTGCCCGCGGATCGAATGGGCCGACCTTGCGAATCATAGAAGGTTTCCGCCCGCTCGCGGACATGTTTCATCCGACCATCCGGCATGAGCAGACGATGCGTGATATCGTAGGGGATCTTGTTGTTGACTGAATCATCGAAGGCCTGTTGAACCATTTCCCTGTCTTCCGGGTGGACCGCCTTCCGAAACACCTCATACAATGCACCGGGAACCCCGTGGTCCACCTCGAAAATGCGATAGATCTCATCCGTCCAGATCAGCTTGCTGGTGACGAGGTCCGCCTCCCAACTGCCGATGTGTCCGATGCGCTGGGCTTCAATCAGGCGAGCTTCGCTCGTCCGTAACGCCTCCTCAACCCGCTTGCGCTCGGTGACGTCGCTCAGCACACCATCCGTGCTCACCAGACGCCCCTCCTCGCAAACCGGCATCCAGCGGTCTTCGATGCACTTCAGAGTTCCGTCTTTGCAGCGCCACCATTCTTCGTCACGAATCGCGACCCTGTCCGCCCGCTGCAGTTTCAACTGCTCAAACCGTCTCTTCTGCTCGTCAAACCTCCCCTTGTAGATCACCCGTGACAAGAAAGCGACGCGCCCTCCCATGTTCTGAATGTCTTCCAAGGTGTATCCGAACATCTTTTCAAACGCCGGGCTGAGGTAGCGAAACTCATGCGTCCGCGCATCCACGCTGTAGATCGCATCCTCAATGTGCGCGGCGATTCGTTGGAACTTCTCCTCACTCTCGCGCAACGCCGCCTCAACCCGCTTGCGGTCGGTGATGTCGAACAGCGTAGTCCGGCTCGCCACAAAGTTGCCCTTGTCGTCCTGGATGGCCGTCGAGTTCAGCAACACCGGCAGCACCGCGCCATCCTTCCGAATCAACTCCGTCTCGATGTCGCTGACCCACCCGCGCTCCTTCAGCACGGGAAACGTCCGCTCGTAAACCTGCAAGCCCGCGGGCGTGAGCAGGTCGGTTAGTTTCATCTTCCCGACGACCTCCTCCCGCTCATACCCGATCCACTTGAGTTCGGTGTCATTGATCCGGATGAAAACGCCCTCTTTGTCCAGCGAGTGATAGCCGCACGGCGCGTTGTCATATAGATCCTGGATGACTCGGGATGATTCCTTCAGCAGTTCCTCCGCCTGCTTGCGCTCGGTGATGTCCTGGACCGTGCCGATGAACCGCGTGGGCCGGCCCGTCACAGAATCACAAACGACCTCGGCATATTCGTGGACGATGCGCGCCGCCCCGTCGGGGCGCAGAATGCGGTGTTCAACATCATAGCGTTTATGCTCGCGCAGCGCCGTTTGGACTTCGGCCCACACCTTGGCCCGATCTTCCGGCGCAATGGCGTTGCCAAACAATTCATGTGTCACCTGCACCGCGCCCGGCTCGTAACCGAAAATGCGGAACGTTTCATCCGACCACCACAGCGAATTCTGTGAGAAGTCATCCGGGTTTCGCAACTCCGCCTCCCAACTGCCCACGTGCGCGATCCGTTGCGCGGCGGCCAGGTGGGTTTCGGTGCGGCGCACTGCCTCCTCGGCTCGCTTGCGTCTGGAAAACCCCTTTTTAATCTTGAAGGCTGCCCGGTTCGGTCGAGACGAAGGAGTCTCTCGCAAAACGCTTTCGCCGGCTTTGGATGAAGCCTTCATTGGATTCCGCAGGTTGCCATGCGCTAGCCTTAACGAAAACGAAAAAACGGCAAGCTTAATCTGCCTGTCGTTTCCGGCCGGCTTGTTTCGCGCCTCCCCCGTCTTCCGTCGGATTGACTTGGCAAAGGCGGGCGGGTATTCGATGGAGCATGAAGCTTGGCATCTTACGATACTTCGCGTTGGCCTCCTCTCTGGTCACGTCCATATCATGCTCGTTGTCCGCTGCGGCCGGCGACGCAACCGCGCCATCGTTTGTCGCGGCCAGACCAATCTGGCCGAAGGGACGCGAGACGGAAAAGAACCTGTTTGTCGGATTCCGCGCCAGCTTCCAAGCGCCGGCCAAGGGGCGCGTGTGGCTGCGCGCCACAGGCTCGACGTTGTATCGGGTCTGGCTGAACGGCGAGTTCCTCGCGCACGGGCCGGCCCGCGCGGCGCACGGCTTCTATCGCGTGGACGAACTCGACATCACCAGCCGGCTCAAGCCCGGCGCGAACCTCGTTGCGATCGAGGTCGCCGGCTACAACGTGAACAGCTTCTACCTGCTCGACCAGCCGTCGTTTCTGCAAGCCGAGGTAGTGGCAGACGGCCGCGCGCTGGTGAGCACCGGCGGCGCGGGGCGGGCTTTCGAGGCGACGGTGCTGCGCGAGCGCGTGCAGAAGGTGCAACGCTACAGTTTCCAGCGGCCGTTTACGGAGGTTTATCGTCTCGCGCCGGGCGGCGATGCCTGGCGACGGTGCCCGGTCGTGGACATGAAGACGGTGAAGTGCGCGGTGATGCCGGCAAAGGCGTTGCTGCCCCGGCGGATCGCGCAACCGGATTACGCGCTGCGCCAGCCGTCGTGGCGGGTGTCGGGCGGCGAGTTGCGAACCGGCATCACGGTGGCAAAGCCCTGGAAGGACCGCTCGTTGACCGGCATTGGCCCGAAGCTCGGCGGTTATCTCGAAAAGGAACTGGAGACGATTCCGTCGCTGGAATTGCAGAGCGTCGCCAACGCCAGCAGCACGCCGATCAACCAGCCTTACGCGCCCGGCCAGTCGCTGTCGTTACGCGCGGGCAGCTACGAGATCGCGGACTTCGGGTGCAACCTCACCGGCTTCATCGGCACGCGCGTCAACTGCCGCAGCAAGACGCGGCTCGTGCTCGCCTTCGACGAGATTCTCTCCAACGGCGACGTGGACTTCAAACGGTTGGGTTGTGTCAACGCCGTCGTCTGGGAACTGGAGCCGGGCAGCTACGAACTGGAGTCGTTCGAGCCTTATACGCTCCGCTACCTGAAGCTGATGTCGCTCGGCGGCGACTGCGTCGTGGAGCGGCTCTGGCTGCGCGAGTTGGCCTCCGCCGGTGTCGGGCAGGCGCAGTTCGCGGCGAGCGACGAGCGGTTCAATCGCCTCTTCGCGGCCGGCCGCGAGACGTTCCGTCAGAACGCGCTCGACATCTTCATGGACTGCCCGTCGCGCGAGCGGGCGGGCTGGCTCTGCGACAGCTTCTTCACGTCGCGCGTCGCGCTCGACCTCTGCGGCGACACGCGGATCGAGCGCTGCTTCCTGGAAAACTTCCAGTTGCCGCCGAAGTTCGCGCATCTGCCGGATGGCATGTTGCCGATGTGCTACCCAGCCGACCACTACAATGGCCAGTTCATCCCGAACTGGGCGCTCTGGTTCGTTGTGGAACTGGACGAATACCTCGCCCGCAGCGGCGACCGCGCGCTCGTGGACGCCCTGCGCGGGCGCGTGCTGAAGCTGTTCGAGTTCTTCAAGCAATACCGCAACGAGGACGGCTTGCTGGAGAAGCTGCCGAGCTGGGTCTTCGTCGAGTGGTCCAAAGCCAACAGCTTCGTGCAGGACGTGAACTACCCGTCGAACATGCTCTACGCCGCCGCGATGGCCGCTGCGGCGCGGATGTATGGCGTTGATGAGATGGCGCGCGAGGCCGGGCGCATCCGCGAGACCGTTCGCAAGCAATCGTTCGACGGCGAGTTCTTTGTGGACAACGCCGTGCGCAAGGATGGCAAGCTCGCCGTCACGCGCAACCGCACGGAGGTTTGCCAATACTTCGCCTTCTTCTTCGACGTGGCCACGCCGCAGTCGCACGCGAAGCTCTGGCGGACACTCGTGACTGACTTCGGCCCGCAGCGCAAGCAGACCCAGGCGCACGCCGATGTGCATCCGGCGAATGCGTTCATCGGCAACGTGCTGCGGCTGGAACTGCTCTCGCGCAACGGCCTCTGCCAGCAACTGCTCGACGAGTCGCTCGCCTACCACCTCTACATGGCGGATCGCACCGGCACGCTCTGGGAGCACGACGGCACACAGGCGAGCTGCAACCACGGCTTCGCTTCGCACTGCGGCGTCCATGTGCTCTACCGGGACGTGCTCGGCTTGCGCGACGTGGACTCGGTGAGGAAAACCGTCGCGCTGCGCTTCAGCGACCTGAAGCTCGATTGGTGCGAAGGCGTTCGCCCAACGCCGGACGGCCCGGTAACGCTGCGCTGGCGCAAAGACGGCGGCAAGCTCCTCTACCAACTCACGACACCCGCCGGCTACGCCGTGACGGTGAAAAACCTCAGCGCCCTCGAACTAGTCCGACAACCGTGAGGTTTTTCGTTGTGATTCATGGTTTGAACTCCGATGATGCTTTTGGTTCCACTGGATCAGGTGCAGTAAACCGCCTGATGTAACACAGTGGCGGTGAGTCATGGCAGCGACGAACGACATCTCCGTGACAGATCTGCTGGCGCGCGCGCGGACCGGCGATGAGCGCGCGGCGAACGAGCTTTTCGCGCGCTGCCGCAACTACCTTGCCGTCGTCGCGCGGGCGCAGGTCGAGAGCTGGCTCCGCGCCAAGGCTGACGCCTCCGACCTCGTGCAAGAGACGCTCATGGAGGCGAACCGTGACCTCCGGCAGTTCCGCGGCACGACCGAAGCCGAGTGGCTCGCGTGGCTCCGGCAAATCCTCTCCCGCAACGCCGCCGATTTCGTCCGGCGCTATCGCGGCACCGACAAGCGCCAGCAGCGGCTGGAAGTTCCGCTCGCGCCGCTGCCGGATCACTCATCGCTCGCCGCCGGCCTCGAACCGCGTGACACCGGCGAAACGCCGACGCAACAAATCATGCGGCTGGAGCGCGAGATTCAGATCGCCGACGCGCTCACGCGGCTGGAGCCGGATTACCAGGAGATCATCGTCCTGCGCAACTTGGAGCGGCTGCCGTTCGAGGAGGTCGCGCAACGCATGAACCGCTCGCGTCCTGCGGCGCAAATGCTTTGGATGCGCGCGGTAAAGAAATTGCAGGAGGAGATGAAACGTGGCGGCTGAACCGAACGGCAACGACGACGCCCACGCTGCCGCGCTCGACAGCTATCTGGCGGAGTTGCAGGCGGGGCGCAAGCCGGATCGCGCGTCGTTCGTCGCGCGGCATCCGGAGATGGCGGGGATGCTCGACTGTCTCGAAGCGCTCGATCAGCTCGCACCGCCACCGTCCAGCGCCCACGCAGAAACAATTGATTCGAGCGCCAGCGCCGGATCGGGTGCGCCGGGAGCAAAACCACTCGCTGACTTCGGCCGCTACGAACTCATCGGCGAGATCGGCCGCGGTGGCATGGGCGTGGTTTACAAGGCGCGCCAGAAAGACCTCGACCGCATCGTTGCAGTGAAAATCATCCTGACCGGCCAGCTTGCGTCGCCGGAGATCGTGCGCCGGTTCGTGGCCGAGTCGCGCGCAGCGGCGCGGTTGCAGCATCCAAACATCGTGCGCATCCACGAAGCCGGTGAGATTCACGGCCAGCACTACTTCGCGATGGAATACGTCGCCGGTTCCAACCTCGCGGCGCTGGCGCAACGCGGGCCGCTCGATCCGGCGGAGGCGGCGCGACTGGTCCGCACCGTCGCCCGCGCTGTCGAGCATCTGCACTCGCAAGGCATCGTTCATCGCGACCTAAAACCGTCGAATATCCTGCTCGACGAGAAAGGCCAGCCGTTCGTCACCGATTTCGGCCTCGCGAAGCTGCTCGACGCGCAGAGTCAGGTCACGCAGTCCGGCGTCATCGCCGGCACACCGAGCTACATGCCGCCGGAGCAGGCAGCAGGGCGCACGACGGAGGTTGGGCCGCGCAGCGACGTTTACAGCCTCGGCGCAATCCTCTACGAACTGCTCGCCGGCCGGCCGCCGTTCCGCGCCGAGTCACCGCTCGACACGCTGGTGCAGGTGATCGAGAGCGAACCGACGCTGTTGCGTGTCGTGAATCCGCGCGTGCCGCGCGAACTGGAGCTGGTCTGCCTGCGCTGCCTGGAAAAATCTCCTGACGCGCGTTATCCATCCGCGGCGGCGCTGGCCGACGACCTGGAGCGTTTTCTGAAAGGTGAGACGGTGGAGGCGCGGCCGCAAGGCGCATGGCACCAAGCGCGGCGTTGGGCGCGGCGCGAACCGGCGTTGGCGTCGCGGCTGATCGGCCTCGCCATTTGCGCGGTAGTCGCCCAAGTGAAATACTCGGCCGTCCACAACGTCCCACTGGAACTGCACGTCAATGTGATGACGGTGCTGGCGGTCTGGATGCTGGTGTCGGTCGCCTGCCAATGGTTTCTGCGGAACGAACGCCGGGCTGGTATCGCGCGATTCGTCTGGGCCGGCGCCGACGTGCTGCTGCTCACGGCGGTGCTGAAAGTGGATGACGCGTTCCTCAGCCCGCTGATCGTCGGTTACCCGATGCTGGTGGTGGCATCGGGCTTGTGGTTTCGCGTGCCGCTGGTGGCATTCACGACAGTCATGGCGGCGCTCGTTTACAGCACACTGGTGTTCGACAACTACTGTCGTGGCAACGGACAAGGCCAGTGGAACTGGCACGCCATTTTCGTGGTGGCACTGGCCATCATTGGTTTCGTCGTCGCCTACCAGGTCCGCCGCGTCCGCGCGCTCAGCCGTTTCTACGAGGGCCGCCCGCTACCGTAACTGGCGGCGTGGGCGACACGCCGAGCGCCTGGCGCAGGACGGCGGCGATCCATTGCAGCTCGGCGACATCGCGGTCGGCGAGGAGACCGAATTTCCGGCCGGCGCGCGGGTGAACCTGTAGCTCCATCACCGGCTTGTGGTTGACTTCCACCCCGCTGGGGCCGACGCAAATCGCGGCAAGCCCGTCACGCGGCCATTCCATTGTGCGCACCCGGAGAAAGCCGACATACACAATGCACAGGCGGTTTGTGGTTGCTTGGATCGTTGCCCGCCGCCGGCCCAGTCTGGCCGCCAAGGCCAGCACGCCAGCAACGCCAACGATGAACAACGCGAGCCACCCCGTAATCGCCGCGACGACCGACCACCAAATCACGCCGAAGATCACGAGGCCCTTGTTGCTACGCCAGATGCCGGCGGGCGGGACGGCGAGCGTGAAACCATCCGCTTGCGGTTCCAGCGTTACGACGCTGCCGGCGGGCTGGTTCAGGTTCTCCTCCTGCGCGAGTGGTTCGGACTGACGCAACGGCTCGGTGACGGTTTCGACGGTGAGCTTGTCCGCCGTGAGCACGCGCCCCGGTGTGGCAAGGTTGCAACGGCGGGCCAGATCATTGCCAAGCGCCTGTAACCACTCGCGTGGATAACCAAGCGCGATGAGAAACGGCTTCGGTTTGCCACAGGCCGCATCCAACGCCGCGAGGCTGCCGAGGAAACTTGGCGCGGTCGCCGGATCCGAAACGCGGACGTTGAATTGCCTGATGGCATCCGCAGGCTGGCGGCGCGACCAGCGGAATATTCCTGCGCGCTCCGTCGTGTGCAACACGCCATCGCGCAGTTCGATCTCGCACCGCCCGATGAGCACGAACAAACCGACCGCCATCGGCGGAATACCGGCAAAGAAAAACGGCAGGCCAAAGAGCGCGAACAGGAAACCAAAAAGATTGCCGTCGAGCGACGCCGCTATCATCCAGATAACCGCGAAGAGACTGAAGCCCGCGCCGAAGCCCAGCGGCACCAAGCCGATGAACCGCAGCGAGCCGAGCGGGCGTCGTGGCAGTTCGTAGCGCGCGCCGCCGCCGTGCAGCACTTCGCGCACAGCGATGGCAGCGGGCAACGGAGCGTTCATGTCGCGCCAAGGATAGCACCACGCGGCCATCGTGTCTCGCTTCGTCAATCCAGAGCGGCGGCAAACACCGCGATGTGCTATAACTGCGTCGCGCTGGTTCCAATATGACGACGCCGATTTCCAACCGTTGCCTTGCGCTCGCTCTGGCGCTGGTGTCGCTGGCCTATGGCGTCGCGACGACGCCGGCGCGTGCCGAGGACTGGCCGCGGTGGCGTGGGCCGCGCGACGACGGGACCTGGAACGCGCCGAAGCTGCCGGAGAAATGGCCCGACGCGGGGCTGCGGCAGGTGTGGCGTCAACCGGTTGGTGGTGGCGACGCAGGCGTGGTCGTGGCCGACGGACGCGCCTGCACGATGGACCGGCAGAAAGAACCGGAGGAAACCGAGCGCGTGCTCTGTTTCGACGCGACGACCGGCAAGCTGTTGTGGACGCACACGTATCCGGCGGCCTACGGGAAGCTCCAGCACGGCAACGGCCCTCGCGCCGCGCCGACGATTCACGACGGCCGCGTGTTCTCGCTCGGCGCGCTCGGCCGCGTGTGCTGCCTCGACGCGGCGAGCGGCAAGTTGCTGTGGACGAAAGACGCGGTGGCGGAGTGCGGCGCGCGCATCCCAATGTGGGGTTTCGCAGCGTCGCCGTTCGTCTTTGGCAACCTGGTGATCGTCCACATCGGCGCACAACCCGACGGCAGCTTCGTTGCGCTCGACAGCAAGACCGGCAAGGAAGTCTGGCGTAGCGTGCCGGACCGCGCCGGCTACTGCACGCCGATCCTCATCCAGCACGCCGGCCGGCCGCAACTCGTCTGTTGGACGCCGGAGAACATCCGCGGCCTCGACCCGCGCGACGGCAGGCCGCTCTGGGCCGTGCCCTACAAGGTCACCTACGGCGTCTCGATTGCCTCGCCGATCTTCCAGGAAGGCATCGTCTTCGTCGCCGGCTACTGGGAAGGCTCGAAGGCCGTTCAACTCGGGCCGAGACCGTCCGACGCAAAGCTGCTCTGGGAGGAAAACCAGTTCTTGCGGGGAGAGATGTCGCAACCTCTCTATCAGGCTGGCCATGTCTATCTGCTCGACAAGACCTGCGGCCTGACGTGCTTCGAGTTGAAGACGGGGCGGAAGCTCTGGGACGACGCGAACCTGATGACGCCGAAGAGCCGCGACCCGCAGGCGAGCCTCGTCTGGCTGAACGACGCCGACCGCGCCATCATCCTCAATGCCAACGGCGAACTCATCCTCGCGCGGCTGAACCCGGCCGGCTACCACGAGCAATCGCGGACGAAGATCATCGGCAAGACGTGGGCGCATCCGGCGTTTGCCGGCCGCTGTGTGTTCGCGCGCAACGAAAACGAGTTGGTGTGCGTCGAGCTTGTTGTTGGACGGTAATCGGTTGGACTCCAACAAGGATTTTGATTCCGAAGATGAAAGGCTGAATGAGCAAAGCGTGTTGGTTGTTTATCCTCGCCGGTTGTGTCGCAATATCTGCAACCGCTCAAGTCGCGACCGTCGTGCGGAACGGAACGATATTCCAGACGTTCACAGCATCGCCAAACCAGATTGAACTCTTTTGGCTTAATACGGAGGGCAAACCATTTCGCCAGTTTAGTTCCCTCCAATCAGCGTTGGACAAGCGGGCCAAGAACGTTCGATTCATGATGAACGCCGGTATTTTCCAGGAGGGCGGCATGCCCGCCGGCCTTGTCATCATTGAAGGCAAGAGTTTGCGTCCTCTCAACACGGCAGATGGCAGCGGCAACTTCTACTTGAAACCCAACGGTGTTTTTTACGTTGAGTCTGGCGCGGCTCGTGTTGTCTCAACGTTGGAGTATGCTGCGCAGAAGTCCACTCCGCGCATTGCTATACAGTCCGGTCCTCTGCTTCTCCGAAATGGTCGCACCCATCCAGCCTTCCGACCAACTTCTCTTTATCACCTGCATCGCAACGGGGTTGGCATCAAGAAGGACGGCACCGTGCTTTTTGCCATCACCGAGTTCGGCCAACAGCGATTTCCAAACCTATACGAGTTCGCTGATTTCTTCCGGTCTCAAGGCTGCGCCGACGCTCTTTTCCTCGATGGCGATCTCTCTCAGATGGTTGTTGATCCAAGAACCGCCATTCCTCCCGGAAACCATTTTGGGGCCATCTTTGCCGTTACTGAACCGAAGAAATAAGCCCTCCTCCATCAGTTGTGCGCAAACCCGTCATTGGAGCGGCGCTTTGAGCAACTCCACACCTTTGATCCAAATTCTGCCCGCCACCGCTTTCTTCCAAAGCCAGCCCGTGCTTTCGACGACGAGGTTCAGGCGGATCAGGTCGGGCTTCTCGCCTTGCTGCAGGATGAAAGGGATTCCGCTGGAAGCCCAGTCGTTGGAGCCGGTGGCGACTTGATCGAGTCCTCTGGAGAAGAACTCCCCGCGGCTCGGCAACCGGCACCACATCTCAAGATAAGCCCGGCCCGTCAAGCCTTCGGTCTTCAGCTTGGCGCGATAAAGCACAATGCATTCTTCGACGCCGGGATCCGGCACTTCAAACAGGCGGAACGTCTGCGCCTTGTCGCAGTTGGCAAACCAAGCATCGCCCGCGACCGCGATGTCCTTCGAGATTGTTGGGTTGGCGGTGGTGAATGTTCGTAATGTCGTTGCCATGACGAGTTCTCCTCATTTCTCTGTATCGTTTCTACTGGCCTCTTCGATCTGGATTTGGCGCTGCCGGTGGTTGCTCCACTTACATATATTGCCGCGCTTGCGAAGTCCGAGCCAGAGTAAAAAGTATCTTCTGGCGGCTGGCGGGTGGCGTTTGCGGTCTGCTATTCTTTGCGGACATGAGAACCTTCCGATGCGGACTGCTGATGCTGGCGCTGCTTGGGTTTGCGACGAATCGCAGTTGGGGCGATGACGGCGATCTGCGCGGGCAGGTGCGCGCCGCGTTGGAGAAGGCCACCGCCTACATGCGCTCGATTTCCACGGAGGGCGGCTATCTCTGGAAATACTCGCTCGACCTCAAGAACCGCGCCGGTGAGGTGAAAGCCACCGCCACGCAAATCTGGATCCAGCCGCCCGGCACACCGTCGGTGGGCATGGCGTTCCTGCGCGCTTACGAAGCCACGAAGGACGCGCGCTACCTCGACGCCGCCAAGGCCGCCGCCGACGCGCTCGCCCGCGGCCAGCTTGAGTCGGGCGGATGGGGCTACTCGATAGACTTCGACCCGAACAACCAGCGCACGTATCTGCGTAGCGACAAGGGGAAGCTCTTGCCGAAGCAGCTCGCGAAGCAGAGGAACATCACCACCTTCGACGACAACAACACCCAGAGCGCGATTCGTTTCCTGCTCGCCGTTGCCGATGCCAGCAAGGGTTCCAGCGAAAACACCAGCGAGCGCGACGCGCGCATCCGCGAGGCGCTTGACTACGGCTTGAAGAAGATGCTCGAAGCACAATACCCCAACGGCGCGTGGCCGCAGGGGTGGAACGGCCAGCCCCACAAGGCCGACGAGTGTCCCGTGACCAAAGCCCGCTACCCGGAGAGCTATCCGCGCGAGCATCCCAAGCAGAGCTACTACGCTCATTACACGCTTAACGACAACACGCAGCGCGATTGCATCGAGACAATGCTCGACGCGTGGCATCGCACTGGCAAGCCGGAGTATCTCGCCGCGGCGAAAAAGGGCGGCGACTTCCTCATCCTCGCCCAGATGCCAGAGCCGCAACCGGCGTGGGCGCAGCAATACAACTTCCAGATGGAGCCGGCGTGGGCGCGCGCGTTCGAGCCGCCGGCGATCACCGGCAACGAAAGCGTCGGCGCGATGCACATCCTGATGGACCTCTTCATCGAAACCAGCGACGAGAAATATCTCCAGCCGCTGCCCGCCGCCGTCGCGTGGTTCAAGCGTTCCGCCATCGCGCCGGGCAAATGGGCGCGCTACTACGAACTGAAGACGAACAAGCAAATCTTCGGCGACCGCGACGGGAAGATTTACTATCGCCTCGAAGACATCAGCGAGGAGCGCCAGAAGCATTACTCGTGGAGCGGCGACTATGGCGTGGAGAAGGCCATTGCGTTCTACGAGAGACTGAAACGCGACGGCCGCGAGACGTTCTTGAAGACGCGCGAGACTAAAACGAAGAAGTCATCATCGGCCCGGTCGCTCACGCCAGCCGTGAAGGAAATCATCGCCGCGCTCGACAGCCAGGGGCGCTGGGTCACCCAAGGCCACGCCAAACAGCGCGACTGGGAGTTCGACGACCGCGTCGAGACGGTGGTGTTCATCAAAAACGTTCAGAAGCTGTGCAAGTTCCTTGAAGCCGTCGGGCGGTGAGAAAGCCGCTGATTGTTCAACGGTTCGGTTTGCGATAGGGTCCAACTTGCATGTCACTGAACCGCCGTCGATTTCTGAAATCACTCCTGTGGTCTGGCACCGCTTTGGGATTGGGCTGCGCGGGGTATGCGACACTGGTGGAACCCCGGCGGGTCGTCGTCAACCGGCTGCGTCTGGCGGTGCGCGGGCTGCCGCGCGCGTTCGACGGGCTGACCATTGCGCAACTGAGTGACCTCCACCACAGTCACATCGTCAGCGCGGCGTATCTGAACCACTGCGTGGACCTCGCCAATGCGTTGCAGCCGGACCTGTTTGTGTTCACCGGCGACTATCTGACCTACGGCTGGGATTTCTGGTGGCTGGAGGAGCCGGTCATGAGCGACCGCCGAAGGGCGCCGGAATTGATGCGCGCGGTGGCGGCGTGCATGGGCCGGGCGCGGGCGCGCTATGGAGCGTTCGCGTGTCTGGGAAACCACGACCGCTGGTTCGATGCGCGTGCCGTGACCGACGCCCTCCACGGTGTCGGCATCACGGTGCTGCGCGACGAGCATACCGCCGTTCGCATCAACGGCGAACCGCTGCCGATTGTCGGCATTGACGATCCTTGGAGCGGCTGGCCGAACATGCGGCGGGCGTTTGCGGGCGTGGACGCGCCGTTCACGCTGGCGCTGACGCACCGCCCGTATGTTTTCGAGCACTGGACCCGTCCGGGCGCTCATCTGTTTCTGGCGGGCCACACTCATGGCGGACAAGTGAGCCTTCCGTTCTTCGGTCCGCTGATCATCCCGTCGCGCTACGGCCGGAAATACGCGCACGGTCTGTTCTGCCGCGACGACACGCAGATGTATGTGAACAGCGGCGTTGGCATGATCCCTCCGCCGGTGCGGTTCAATTGCCCGCCGGAAATTTCCTTCTTCCGCCTCGAAACAGCGTGAGTCTGAGATTCGCCGAAGAGACGAGATACTCAGAGTGTTTCCCGCTTCATATATTTCTCCGCAGCGCGCGGATGAGGGCGTTGTAGTTTTCGAGGAGGAGTTGGACTTCGCCTTGGGTGGGCGGGTCGCTCATGACGATGTCGAGCGTGCCGATGCCGTCCACGTTGCGCGGCGTGCCGTTGATGGCGCTGCCGATGGCGTCGTTGACTTGTTGGGTGGTGGGTTTCTCTTCCACCTTGTCATTGAGGCCGTTGAATTGGCCCCGAAATTCGCTCGCACGAAGCTCGGAGTTGTCCGGTGGGAATGATGGGTCGAAGGGCATGGGGGGAAGCTTTCAGTGTTCAGCTATCAGCTTTCAGCCTCAGCTATCAGCGATCAGTTTTTGGCTGACGGCTGATAGCTGATGGCTGAGAGCTTCAGTCCCGTCCGCTCAGCCGCCGACGGTGATGCTCTTCTCGTCGCTCCAGAGGCCGACCTGCTGGTCGCCGACGCGGAAGATGGCGCGATATTTCCATTTTACGGGCGTGCTCGGCTGCGGCGCGGTGTCGGTGTAGCCGGGGGTGGTGTCGGTGGCTAGGAACACCCAGCCCTTGCTGTCGTTGCGGTCCACCTGGATTTCGATCATGTCCAGGAACGCCGCGTAGCCGCCCCAGTTCCAACCGACGATGACGGTGTTGGCGTCGCGCGTGAGCTTGAACTGCGGCGCGAGCGTGGTG
Source organism: Verrucomicrobiota bacterium (assembly GCA_026397915.1). Taxonomy (GTDB): domain Bacteria; phylum Verrucomicrobiota; class Verrucomicrobiia; order CAIQCK01; family CAIQCK01; genus CAIQCK01. The sequence continues at coordinate 88,646 of JAPLTX010000027.1, read as the reverse complement.
AAGTCCGGCGCGGCCTGTTCGGAGCCGACGATGCCAAGGTCGCTGCCGATGCTATCGGTGTAGCCGCTGCTGTCCTTGATGGTCTGCGCCAGGGCGAAGATGCGGTCGAGCGCGCCGGTGTTGACGGCCACGACGCCGGTGGTCGGCGTGGGCGCGGTGAAGACCGGCAGCGCCATGAGCGCGGAGCCGTCGCCGCTCTGGGCCATCGTGGCCGCGTCCGTGCAGGCCAGCGACCACGCGCGCGCCGCGCCGAGCCAGGACTGGAGGACATAGATCAACCAGCGGGCGTCGCCGACGGCGGCGGTGACTTGCTCGGTGGTGAGACCGAGCGCGGTAGCGTAGCCGGACAGTTTGTTGCGGAAGTTTTCCAACCAGGTAATCTGGTCGTTGACTCTGCTTGGATAATACGTGTTTCGTTTCACTCTCTTTCCTTTCTTTGGGGGGTTATTGCTCTGCGGTGAGTCTGGCACGTAACCGGGGTCGCCCGGCTCAAGCTGATAGCTGGGGTTGCCCCAGCGGCTGTTCTTGTCGTCCAGCTTGAACCCGGCGTCTAATCGGATGGTTTTCATGCATAAAGCCGTGGCAGGGTTTCAAAACAGGCCGGAAGGCGTCCGCCGACGTAAATGACGTATTTGTAGCGTCATGGGGCACACCCCGAGCGCCGTGGGGTGCGCCCCGTGCGGTTTGGGGTGCGCCCCGCGCCAAAAGGGGTGCACCCCGTCCGCCGCGGGGTGAAGCCCATGCCAGTTGGGGCGCGCCCCGCGCGGCTTGGGGCGAAGCCCGCACGACACGGGGCGCACCCCGCGCGTTTCGGGGTGCAGCCCATCCGGCACGGGGCGTGCCCCGTGGGACGCGGGGCGCACCCCGCCGCGCAGAATAATCGCCCCATGCGGCACGGGGCGCACCCCATGCCGCGCGGGGTGCGGGTGGTTTGACGTGGCGACCGGATTTTTGCGCGCGGGACAGACCCCGCCGCGCGCTGCGTCGCACAAAACATCCGGCGTCTCTCTCGCCGGATTTCGTCGCACGCATGTCAGCGGCTGCTTCATGGCGGCGATTGAAGCACAACCGCCGCCAACCGCATTAGGCTAATCGGTTCGCCGGGTGGACCGCGACCTCCGGGCGCGGTGGCCGCAGCCTGGAGACGCCCGTGGCGCTTGAAAAGCGAGACGCGCGACCAAGCCCCGCGCTCTGGATTTCCCATCACGATCGCGCCCGGAGGTCGCGATCCACCTCGCGGCTCAGCAGTGTTGCTCGGCCAGCGCCAGCAACTGCGTCATCCGCAGGCCAAACGCGCTGCCGATCCTCGCCGCCATGTCCAGCGACGGCTTCGAGAGATGGCACTCCACGCGGCGCACCATCTCGCGCGAGACGCCCGCCAACTTGGCCACTGCATACATGGACAGGCGGCGCTTCAGCCGCAACTCGCGGAACACTATCCCCAGCGCAATGCAGATCGGCGCGGCGAGTTCCTGCCGAAGGGGTGGTTGTTTCGATGACGTTCGAGGATGAGATTCCCCGTTCATACTTTGTCTCCTTGCTTTGATTGGCCGCCACCGCCCGCCCCGAGTCCCAACCCGTGCGCCGGCCCGCGGCGCGTTCCTGTTTCTTCGCCGCCCTCTCTAAAACATCGCCGCTGGTTTGAGCAAGAAGGAAATTGGCTGGACTGCCTGAGAGCTTTTCCCAAACTTCCTTTCGCCGGCTATGACAACGCTCCGGGTCTTTCAACGTGCGTTTGGAAAAGGCTATGGTAGTATCCGCGCGTGGGCTTATGAAGTTTCAAACTTCAATCGCAAGGTTCGCGGTCGCTCTGGCGGGCGGATAGGATGATTGGTTATGGGGCGGCGTTTATCATTCACAGAGAAACTCCTCGTGGCGTTTTTGGCGGTTATTTTTGCTCTCCTATTCCTTTTGATAATCGGTCTAGAAGTTGGCTGGATCTGCGTCGACGAGGAGTCGCACTTTATCATGGCTATCGGCTTCGTCTTTGCGTTGTTGATTACCTCGCTCGCCCTCTTGGTATCGTCGCTTCGAAAACCAGCAACTCCACCGGAACCAAGAGTCATCAATGCTTTGCTTCAAACTTACCAACGCAAGTTTAGACCACCATTATCGTTTACCAAGAAAACCCTCGTTGTGCTTTCTGTTGTGATGCTCGTCCAGCTATACATTGTGATCAGCGCCGACTATTGCGTCTTCAGACCCGTGATGATCAATCCGATGTTTTACTTCATCATGTCTGTCAGCTTTGGCTTTGTATTTCTATTAGCCATGCTGGCCCAGTTGGCATCGTCGCTTAGACACCCTGATAGCCAGACAAAACCATGGATCGCCCTAGCCAAGTTTCTTGCCCTGCAACGCAGAGGTCAACTAGCCGCTCTTGCCGCGCTTGTGGCGTTGGAGGCTTCAATAGCAGCAGTCGTGTTTTGGGAATGCGTTCCCCCACTGCTAACATTTGAAGGACCCATGTATTCTGACGCAAGATCCGACCCAATTGCCGAGAGAAGGTTCGATGCGACAGTCCTTGAGGCTATTGAACAGATCCATCCCTTGCGGCTTATACCAGCAGAATGGGCATTTCATTACGGATCGGCAAGTTTTAGAGCATGGGCGAACAAAGAGGCGGCCGCTCGCTCTTCTCTAATCGTTTTGCTTTGGTGTTTTGTGGTGGGAGGCGAAGCTTTCTTCTACATGAGAAGAATTGCGGTTAGGGGCGCGGAGGATGTTGTTTCACCGAAACCGACACCGTAGTTCACGCAACTTCGGCGTCAGTTCCTCCAGCACGGAAGAGTTGGAAGATGTGGGTTTGTTGAAGCGACGGGCGCTCAGAACGCCGTGGCGGCTTTGCTGACTTCGAGATAGCGGGCGTAGGCGTCGTCCCACTTGGCTCGGTCGCTGGACGGCTCGTAGGTGAAGACGGGGAACGACTGCCGCACCACCTCACAGTGTCTTATTGTCATCGTCGTTCCACCATTTCTTGTCCGGTTCTTTTGGTTTTGGCTGCCAGAACGTCGTGACCACCAGCAGCAACGCCACCACGCCGCCCACCAGCCACATCGCATTCTGTTCATACCAAGGCGGGTCGGCTGTGGAGAGCGGAGGCGATATCAACTGCGCACTCGGAAGCTTCACCGTCCATCCTTGCGGGACACTGATCTCTTTCTTCTCTCCACGCAGTTCGTAGGAGATGTTGAGCGTGGCATCGGGAGGCTGTTCTTGCTGCAATCCAAAAGTTTTTGCGGAGGCGCAGATAGTGGCCCGGTCACCGTGCGCCAGTTCCTGGACTGCCCCCGTCACGTCCTTCTGTCCGTATCGTGCTTGCGTGATCCTGAGGATTGTGGGCGTAGGCATGCTCGCCAGGACGCTGTTGATCTGGACCTCCAATGAATTCAATTGCTGATTGAGCGTGGCAATGAGCTTGGTTTGGTTGTTGATCGCCGTCGCGCCGCTCAGGATTTTGAGTTCGTGGGTGTTCCGATTGGCTTGCGCAATGGAATCCACGCGGATTTTACCGTGACTGCTGATCGCCTGCTTTTGCTGCGTCGCCAAATCGGCCAAGGCTTGTTTTGCCTGGGCCACCTCCTGTTCGATCTGGCCCAGCTTTTCTTTCGCGGAAGCGACTTGGCCCGAAACTTGATACCGGGTCATTTGCAGGGATTGCAGCCATGCAGCGTGGGCCTCCGTCGAAAGCCGCCGGGGTTCGAGAGAGGCCGCCGGGTCCGTGGCGGAGGCGGCGGCCTTGTCGAAGCACTGAATCGCCTCCGCGTATTTGTTCTTTGCCAGCCAAGCGCGTCCATGTTCCACCCACTGCTGAACAGCCGTGGACGCGGCAACCGCAGACACCTGACCAGTGCTCTCGGCGGCATTGAGGAGAGAATGACCCGCCTGTGGAATCGCGAGGCTGATGCAGAGCAGGACCAGAGCGAGTGTTGAAGGATTCATGTGATCCGGTTATCAGAACGCGGTGGCGGCTTTGCTGACTTCGAGGTAACGAGCGTAGGCGTCGTCCCACTTGGCGCGGTCGCTGGACGGCTCGTAGGTGAAGACGGGGAACGATTGGCGCACGACCTCGCGGGCTTCGTCGAGGCTCTTGATTTCCCGGCGGGCGATGGCCTGCATGAGGATGTTGCCGATGGCGGTGCCCTCGATGGGGCCGGTGATGACGGTGCGGCCGGTGGCGTCGGCGGCGAGCTGGTTGAGCAGCGTGTTCTGCGTGCCGCCGCCCACGATGTGGATAACGGAGATGCCACGGCCGCGGCATTCCTCGATGCGCTCCAGCGTCCAGCGATACTTCAACGCCAGGCTCTCCAGCGCGCAGCGGGCGATGGCGCCCTTGTCCTGCGGCACGGGCTGGCCGGTGCGCTTGCAGAAGTCCTGGATCGCCACGGGCATGTCGGCGGGGGCGAGAAATTCCTTGTGGTCCGGCTCGACGATGGAGACGAGGGACGGGGCGCTGGCGGCCGCCTCCATGATCTCGTTGTAGTGCAGCTTCTCGCCGGCGCGTTCCCACGAGCGGCGGCATTCCTGCACGAGCCAGAGGCCCATGATGTTCTTGAGGAACCGCACGGTGCCGCAGACGCCGCCTTCGTTGGTGAAGTTGTAGCCGGCAGTCTTGTCGTTGATGAGCGGGGCGTCCAGCTCCGCGCCCATGAGGGACCACGTGCCGCTGCTGATGTAGCAATGGTCGCGGCCGCGCGCGGGCACGGCGGCGACGGCGCTGGCGGTGTCGTGGCAGCCGATGGCGATGACCGGCACGGGGCCGAGGCCGGTTTCCTCGCGCACGCTCTTGAGGAGCGGGCCGAGGACGGTGCCGGACTTGACGATCTTCGGCAGGAGGCGCGTGGGGATGCCGAGCTTCTTCAGCAGGGCGGTGTCCCACGTCTTCTTGCGGGCATTGAGGAACTGCGTGGTGCTGGCGATGCTGTATTCGCAGACCTTCTTGCCGGAGAACCAGTAGTTGAAGAGGTCGGGCATCATCAGGAACGTCGCCGCGCCGTCGAGCTGCGGCGATTTTTTCCGCGCGAGCGCGTAAAGCTGGAAGAGGGTGTTGAACTGCATGAACTGGAGGCCGGTGCTGGCGTAGATCTCCTTGCGCGGCACCTTGCGGAGCGCGGCGGCCATCGCGGGGCCGTTGCGCGGGTCGCGGTAGCAGACCGGCGCGCCGATGAGTTCGCCGTTGCGGTCGAGCAGGCCGAAGTCCACGCCCCACGTGTCCACGCCGATGCCGGCGAGGTCCGCGCCGTGCTGCTTGGCGGCGAGCGTGGCGGCGTGCTTGATCTCGGTCCAGAGCCGGAAGGTGTTCCAATAGAGCGTGTCGCCGCAGCGCACGCCGCCGTTGGGGAAGCGGTGCACGTCCTCAAGGCGCAGCTTCGCGCCGTCAAAATGTCCGATCACGCCGCGGCCGCTCTCGGCGCCGAGGTCGAAGGCGAGGAATTTCAAGGTGGCTGACATGAGTTGGTCTCCGGTGTTGGTTGCGTTGCTTGCTGCAAAAAGTTTCCGTCGTCAACAGCGGCCCGCAGTATAATGAGCCGTTGCAAGGATGCAACTCCGGGAGGGAATGCCCGCGCTCATTCCCTTGTCGCCAGAACGGCGTCTCCCGTGATAAACACCAGCCCGTCGCACGAAAGGAGAAACACCATGACTTGCTTGTCTCGAATCCTCATCCCGCTGGCGGCCCTGCTGCCGCTGACTTCGCTCCATGCCCAACAGAATCTCGACAGCGCGTTCCCCGATCTGGCGACGCTGAAGAGCTACCGCACGATGCGCGCGTCGTCGTCGGACCCGAATTGGAAAAACGGCAATGGCGACGCGCGGCCCATCGCGCCCGGTGGCACGCTCACGCTCGCCGACGTGTCCGGCCCCGGCGAGATCGCCCACATCTGGTTCACGATCAGCGACAAGGAGCGCGGCTATCCGCGGCTGCTGGTGCTGCGGATGTATTGGGACGGCGAAAAAACGCCGTCGGTCGAGTGCCCCGTCGGCGATTTCTTCGGAATCGGCCACGGACTGGATGTGCCGTTCGATTCGCTGCCGGTGCGCGTCAGTTCCAACGGCAAAGGCCGCAACTGTTACTGGCCGATGCCGTTCAAGAAGTCGGCGCGCATCACCGTCACCAACGAAGGCCACCAGCAGTGCAACGCGTTTTACTACTACATTGACTGGCGCAAACTGCCGCGCCTCAACAGCAACACCGCTTATTTCCACGCGATGTATCGGCAAGAGTTTCCCGCCGTCGCCGGGCGCAACTATCTCATCGCCGACATCACCGGCCGCGGCCACTACGTCGGCACGGTCATGAATTGCCGCCAGCTCACGCCATCGTGGTGGGGCGAGGGTGACGATTTCTTCTTCATTGACGGCGAGAAGGAGCCAAGCCTGCGCGGCACCGGCACGGAGGATTATTTCTGCGACGGCTGGGGTTTCCGCCAGCAAGCCGGCGCGTATTACGGCGCGCCGCTGGTCGAGGGCAGTGACACCGGCCATCGCACGAGCGTTTATCGCTGGCACATTCCCGACCCGGTCGCGTTCAAAAAATCGCTGCGGTTAGAGATCGAGCACAAGGGCGTCGCGGTCCGGCCCGACGGGACGAAGTCCGGCTTCGACGAGCGCGCGGACGATCTGTCATCGGTGGCGTTCTGGTATCAGACCGAGCCGCACAAGCCGTTCGAGCCGATGCCCGCCGGCCACGCGCGGCTTTACCACGACTACACCAAGATCATCGAAGGCGAGTCGTTGCTGCCAACCGCGAAGGCCACCGAAGGCAAACTACGCACGCAGAACATCGGCTCCGCCAGCGGCGGCGAGCATCTCTGGTGGCTCCCGACGAAAGCCGACCAGGAGATGACGCTGAGCTTCGACGTGAAAGAAGCGGGCAACTACGAACTGATCCTGCTGCTGACACACGCGTCCGACTATGGCAGCTATCAGGTTTTGCTGGACGGCAAGCCGATCGGCAGCAAGCCGCAAGACCTTTACAACGCCGGCATCACCGTCCAGGAACACGTCTTCTCGCCGCAGAAGCTCGACGCCGGCAAGCACACGCTGACCTTCAAGGGCCGCGGCAAGAATGGCGCCTCCAAAGGCTACTACTTCGGCCTCGACGGACTGCTGCTGTCGAAGCGGTAATAGGTTTCAGCCATTAAGCCGTGTCCATGCGGTCGCCGTGGCCCCTCACCCTTGCTCTCTCCCCATCGAATGGGGAGAGGAAATCATTTTGCTCTGGTGCGAACGCGGCCACCAGTCTGTGAGACGCACAACAGCAAGTGGCACTTCTCCCTCTCCCCGTCAGACGGGGAGAGGGGCGGGGTGAGGACCGCTCCCATTACATCGTTGGTTAAGATCCAAGCCGGCAGAGCCATCAGTTTTCAGAAGAGCTGACCTTGAACGTTGAGGGGGGATCTGGCGGCGCCGAACCCGGCCTTTAGGGCGGCGAGCTGTTGCGGTGTGTGACGCTGGCGGAGTTTCGCGATCTCCAAGCCGGCGAGGTGGTCGCAGCGTTCGTTCTCGGCGTGACCGGCATGGCCTTTGAGCCATTTCCATGTGATGCGGTGGGGCGCGGCCAGTCGGTCGAGCTGGCGCCAGAGGTCGTCGTTCTTCACGGGCTGGCGGCTGACGGTGCGCCAGCCTCTGGCCTTCCAGAGCCGCAGCCATTGGGTGATGCCTTTGCGGAGGTATTCGGAGTCAGTGAAGAACTCGATCTCGCAAGGTTCCTCGACGGTGCTCAGAGCGGCAATGGCGGCCTGGAGTTCCATGCGATTGTTGGTGGTGGCGGGTTCGCCGCCGGCAATCTCGCGAGCTTGACCGTCGCAGCGCAGGACAGCCGCCCAGCCGCCAGGGCCCGGATTGCCTTCGCACGCGCCATCGGTATGGATAACAAAGTGTTTCATGAATTCAGTGCAACGACGATAGCAGCTTGATGGCACACTTCGCCACGATTCAGTTGGGAACACTCCCGGTCACCGTTGAAAAGCACGGCGTTTCGAGGCAAGGTTGGACCGCTGGACGCGCCGGGCGCGCCGCATCATGACATCGCACTCACAACCTCCACGCGCGGCGCTACGAACAGCGGCAGAACTGCTCGACGTTCTGTCGGGGCGCGCAGATGCGACCGCCGTGTTGGCGCTGCAAGAGACCGGCGCAGAGCGCTGGACCTGCACAAAGTTGGCGGACAACGCCGAGCGGCTGGCGCGCGGACTGGTGGAGGCCGGCGTGCGGCGCGGCGACCATGTCGTCCTGCTGGCGGAGAACCGGCCGGAGTGGATCGTCGCTGCGCTGGCGGTGATGGCGGCCGGTGGTGTGGCCGTGCCGCTGGACGCGCAACTCGCCGACAAGTCGCTTGCCCACTGTCTCGCCGACAGCGAAGCGCGCCTCGTCTTCACCAGCGCCGACGGGGCGACGCGGATTGCGAAGCTCGATCTCAAACCTAGCCCGAAGCTTCTCCTCCTCGACGCCGCGAAGGACGACGAGCGGAGCTGGCAGCGGTTGTTGTCGGATAAAGCCACTGTGCTTCCGCAAGTCGAGCCGGGCGATCCCGCGACGCTCTTCTACACCTCCGGCACCACCGGCGCGCCCAAGGGCGTGCCGCTGACTCACGCGAACGTGGCGCACCAGTTGAACATGATCGTCGAGGTGAACCTCGCGTTTGCCGGCGACCGCGTGCTGCTGCCGTTGCCGTTTCATCATGTCTATCCGTTCGTGATTGGCTTGCTGGCGATGATGGCGGTCGGCGCGACCATCGTCCTGCCGCACGCGCTGACCGGCCCGCAACTCGCCCGCGCGCTGCGCGAGGGCGATGTGACGATAATGATGGGCGTGCCGCGGCTCTACAGCGCGCTTTGGACGGGCATCAAGACGCGCGTCGAATCCGCCGGCCGCGTTCCCGCCACGCTGTTCAACGCGCTGCTCGGCGTGAGTTGCTGGCTGCGCCGGAACCTCGGCGTCCGCGCCGGCAAATCATTGTTGCGGTCGCTTCACGAGCAGCTCGCGCCGTCGCTGCGTATCGCGACGTCCGGCGGCGCGGCGCTCGACGCCGGGCTGGCGGCAAAATTGGAGGACCTTGGCTGGCAGGTCGCCATCGGCTACGGCCTCACCGAGACCGCGCCGCTGCTGACGATCAATTCGCCCGGCAGCGGCAGGCTTGCCAGCGCCGGCCAGCCGGTTCACGGCGTGGAAATCTGCATTGATCCGGACGCGCAGCCCGGCGAAACCGACGCTGAAACGCCGCCACGTTCGTCACGCGAGCGCCGCGGCGCCAAGCCGGGCGAGCGGGGCGAGATTCTCGCGCGCGGACCGAATGTTTTCAGTGGTTATCGGCATCTGCCCGATGATACGCGCAAGGCGTTCACCGCCGACGGCTGGTTTCGCACGGGCGATCTCGGCTATCGCGACGACGACGGCTTCGTGTATGTCCTCGGCCGGCTCTCGACGATGATCGTCGCTGAAAGCGGCAAGAACATTGACCCCGAAACGGTCGAGGATGCCTACCTCGCCAGCGGCGTCATTCGCGAGATCGGCGTGTTGCAGGTCGCAGGCAGGCTTGTCGCGGTGATCGTGCCTGACCCGGCGAAGATTCCCGCACGGAACGGCAACCACATCGCCGCCGCGATCCGCAAGGCGGTCGAGGAACGTTCCGCGAAACTCCCGTCCTACCAGCGCATCACTGACTACGTCATCGCCGGCGAGCCGTTGGAGCGCACGCGGCTTGGCAAACTCCGCCGTCACAAGCTCGCGGAGCAATACCGCGAGGCGAAGGCGACGTTGAAGCCCGGCGAGGTAAAGGGCGGTGTCATGGCGTTGGAGCAGATGTCGCCCGAAGACCGCGCGCTGCTGGAGAACGCCGCCGCGAGCGCCGTCTGGCAATGGCTCGCGGTGCGCCATCCCGACAAACGCCTCACACCCGATACCAGCCCGCAGCTCGACCTCGGCGTGGATTCGATGGCGTGGCTGAATCTGACGCTGACGATCGGCCAGCTCACGGGCGTCGAGTTGAACGAGAACGCCATCGCCCGCATCCAGACGGTGCGCGACCTGCTGCGCGAAGTCGCCGCTGCGTCCGCCGCCGGCCAGCGCGCGCCGCTGAGCGACCCGCTGGACGAGCCTGAGAAGAAACTCACCGACGAGCAGAAGCAATGGATTCAGCCGCTCGGCCCGCTCACTCTGGCGTGGAGCGCGATGTGGTTCGAGTTTAACCGCCTCGTCATGCGCAGCGTGTTCTGCGTGCGCGCGGTGGGCGTCGAAAACCTGCCGGCGAGCGGGGCGTTCGTGCTCGCGCCGAACCACGCCAGCTATCTCGACCCGTTCGCCGTCGCGGCGGCACTGCATCGGCGCGTGCAGCGACAGACCTACTGGGCCGGCTGGACGGGCGTGGCGTTCGGCAACGCTTTCGCCCGTTTCGGCAGCCGGCTGTGCCAGGTCGTGCCGATTGACCCGGAGCGCGGCGTCGTCTCCAGCCTTGCGTTCTGCGCGGCGGTGCTGCGGCGCGGGAAGAACCTTGTCTTGTTTCCGGAAGGTGAACGTTCCGCCAGCGGCCGGCTGTTGCCGTTCCGGCCCGGCATCGGCATTCTGTTGCATCGAATTCCGGCGCCGGTAGTGCCGGTGTTCATTCACGGCAGCTACGGTGCGTTACCAGTGGGGCGCGCGCTGCCGCGGCTGAAGCGGATCACAGTAGTCTTCGGAAGACCGCTCGACCCGCGCGAGCTGGAGCGGCAGGGGGTTGGCACTGAACCGCACGAGCGCATCACCGCCGCACTTCGCGCCCGCATTGAAACACTCGGTCGCGAACCGGCGGAGCAAAGCTCATAGCCGCGACCGTTCCTTCACTCCATCTTCAACAGCTTTCGCTGCCACGGCATAACGCTGGGGAGTGTTCCCTCGTGGTCACGCGCGAGCGACTCGATCGTCGCGCGGCTGGCGATGAGCGACGGGTCAATGCCGAGTTCCTTTGCGTGAGCGTCGCGCACGGATTTGATGGCGGCGGCGCGGCGCATCGCTTGGAAGTCGGGCTTGGTGCGCGCGTGCTTCGGCAGGAACGGATAGTCTGCCGGACTGACGTTCTGGCCGCGATGAACGGCGTCCAGCAACCGATGTCGCCGCGGCGGCGACATGCGAGGCGGAATCACTTGATGAAACTCCTTCCGGTGTGACGCGAGATCGGCGATCACGATGAGGCGCTCGTTGTTGAGGATGTGGAACGGCGGCCGATCCACGGCCTGAGCTTCCGCCTCCCGCCAATGCCACAGTTCGCGCAGCACGGCCAGACCCGCGTCGCCCAGGACGGCCCAGCCTTTCACCCGCCACTCCGTCTGCGGGTCGCGTTCGCGAGTGATGGCGCTTCGCTCGATGAGGTCGGCGCAACATTGCTGGAGCCATTCGAGCCGGCCCAACCGCACCAGTTCGGCGCGCAGGATGTCGGAAAGCGGTTTGAGGTAGTGCGTGTCGGCGATGGCGTATTTGAGCATCTTCTCCGGCAACGGCCGTAGCGCCCAGTCGGCTTTCTGCGACGCCTTTTCCAGGTGAACGCTGAAATGTTTTTCAACCAGCGCGCCGAAACCGGTCTGTTGCACGCCGAGCAGCCGCGCGGCGATGTCGGTATCGAAAACGGCCGCCGGCACAAAACCGACTGTCCGCCGCAGGATGCGCAGGTCGAAATCGGCGCCGTGAAGAATCAGTTCCTTGCCGTCGAACGCCTTCATCAACGGCGACAGGTCCATCCCAGCCAGCGTGTCCACCAGATAGTCGCCCTGAGGATGGCTGACCTGCATCCGGCAGAGTTTCTCAAAGTAGCAATGCCGGCTGTCGGCTTCGGTGTCCACAGCCACCCACGCCGCGTGCCGCACACCGTGGGCGAGGTGTTCGAGGTCAATGGGTGTCGTGATCAAATCTTGCCTTTGCGTCAGTCGTATTAGTCAGAAGAATATATCTAGCAGAGTTCAGCGGCGTTTCCAACCTTCTCGGTCAATCCACCGGCTGGTCCACCGGTGCGGCTTCGTAGAGCGCGCGCGGCTCCGGCAGGACCAGCGCGACGGCGATGGCTGGCACGAACAGGAAGCTGGCGTAGAGCAGCGCCAGCCGGAAGTTGCCGACCTGCGAGAACAGACCGAAAAACACCGTGCCGAACGCCGCCGTGACGCGGCCGATGTTGTAGCAGAAACCCGCGCCGGTCGTGCGCAGCAGCGTCGGAAACAGCGGCGGCATATACATCGTGAAGAGGCCGAACACGCCGGAGAAAAAACCCACCGCCGGGAACCAGAACCAGACCAGTGCCTGCCAGTGCGGTGTCTGTAGGAACGTGCTGCACATCGCCGCAAAAAACCCGACGAACAGCAGCAGGATGCCGCGCCGATAGCCGAGCCATTTCGCCAGCATCGCGGCGAAAAAGTTGCCGGCCACCGACGTGAGAATCACGAAGAAGAACGTCCGACTCACCAACTGATCCCGCTCCGCCGCGGTCCACGTCGCCAGTTCTGGCAGGTTGCGCAGATGCTGCGGCTGCCAGAACAGGAACGCCCACCACGCCGTTAGCGAGCATGCGCAGACAGCCATCGTCAGCAGCGTAGTCCGCCGCACCTCGCCGCGAAACAAGTCCGCCACGCCCGGCTCAGCGTGCCCCGCGCGCTTCTTCGCGGCGTGCCATTCCTCCGGTTCCGGCACCTGCCGCCGTATCCAGAACGTCAGCAACGCCGGCAGGATGCCAACGAGGAAGACGTAGCGCGGGTTGATGCCCGCCATCAGATAGACCGCCGCGCACGCGCCGAGGATGCCGATGTTCCCGCCCGTCTGCAGCACCGCGGCGATCCACGGCCGCCAGTGCCTCGGCCACGTCTCCGACAACAACGACGAACCGATGGCCCATTCGCCGCCGATGCCGAGCGCCGCCAGAAAGCGGAAGATCATCAACTGCCACCACGTCTGCACGAACGCCGACAGGCCCGTGAACGCCGCGTAAGTGAGAATCGTCAGGCACAACGCGCGGCTGCGGCCCAACCGGTCGCCGAGCCGGCCGAAGAAACCGCCGCCCAGCGCCCAGCCGATGAGAAACGCCGCCTGAATCCACGAACTCTTCTCCTTCACCGCCGCGTCCGCCGTGCTGGCCGCGTTGAGCAACTGCATCACGAATGGCGCGGCTACGAGCGTGTAGAGGTGCATGTCCAGCCCGTCAAAGAGCCAGCCAAGCCAGGCCGCAATGCCACTCTTCCATTGTTGTGGAGAGAGGTCGCGAAGACTCTTCACCTCGCGTCCGGGCGGAGGCGATGCAGCAGATGAAGAAATGGACACCGTCGGCAATTTCACGCCGCTATTTCGTAAACGCTTTCCGCAGATTCAGCCAGCGGATTATCCATCCGCGTCCCAAAAACCGGCACGCCTGCGCAGAACTGCGGTGAACCGCGTTCAGTGCATCATCTCTTCCAGCGCCTTGCGGTCGGTGCCAAGCAGATGCGCCTCGCTCAACACCTTGTCCCGTTTCGCCAGATGCAGCCTCAGCGTGCCTGCGGAAAACGCCGATTGCCGGTGCAGTTGGTCGAGGCTCACCATGTAGTCGCTCATCGCCGTCTTCAGGTCCAGTGCCTTCGGATGCAGCCGCATCTGCAACCAGTTTAGCCGCTCCATCGCCGCCTTGAACGCCCCGCTTGGCACCTTCTCGAAGTAATACCGTTTCGACTTCTGCGGCTCCTTGTAGTCCGTGAAGAGGAAACCCAGCAACGGTCCCGCCGCCGCCCAGATCTCATCCAACGAACCGCCCAGACTCAGCGTCGTTGGCAACTGGTTATTCGCCGCGCGCATCATGAACTCCGCGGACGAGTGGTTCGGCGCAAGCTGCAACACCTGCTGCAACGTTTGGAGGATTGCCGCGTTGCGCAGCGCATATGCCGTCGCGCTCGCGCTCAGCGACCGTTGCACTTGTCCGAACAGTTCCATCGCCTTGGCCAGATTCGGCGCGCGGTCCACGCGAGCCACCACCGCCGCGTCGTCCAGCGTCGCGATGGAGAGGATTTGCATGCTCCAGAGCATCGTGGGCGAGTAAAGGACGGCGAGGTCGCTGAGGTTTTCCTTGTTCGCCTCAGGGATGGCGATGATCTTGCACTTGTCCAGCAGCGCTCCACGAAGCTTCTCTGCCACCGCCCCCACTTCGCGAATCTTCCCGTCCACCGTCACGTCGCCGGTCATGCCGAAGCCGGGGTCAATCTGCATCCCGTCCAACAGCGACAGCAGCAGCACGGAGAACGCGCCGCCGGCCGAGCCGCCCGCTTGCTTGGTGTATTTGTTGGAGTAGCTGAAGCGAATCTTGTAACCCGCCTGCCAGGCCGGATAGCGCACCTTCAGCAACCGCTCCGCTTCCTCCATCGAAATCTGCGTGTCCTTGGCAACGTCGGTGACGAAGTCGCAGATTGTCTCGCGGTTGCTGCTGGTGCGCTCGGCGGTGGCGATGATGTCCTGCGCGCCGCCCACACGCAGTCCGGCCGACGTGCGGATAACGAAAAGGCCTTTGATACTGGCTTGGTTGCGGGCCAAGGACTTTGAGCCTCTTTGAAGTTCGCGGTCAGCGACGCCGGCCACCCGCGCCGGTTGTTGCTTGTCTTCATTGGAGGCGCGATTGTCGGTCCTGGGTTTGCCGGGTTCTCGTTTCGAACCGATAACCGGCGGAGGGAGCGCAAAACGGCCCGTGGGCGTTTGCACATAGAGGCAATACTCCACTCCCGCATCAGGATTCCTGGCAAAGTCACTGTCGTTATCGTTGATTCGCAGCACGACTTTCTCTGTGTCGTGGCGCAAGACGTAGGAGAATGGTTGCGTTCTTGTCTCCGGAGGAACGACAGCGAGGACATGTTGCTTGCCAGTTCGCAAAACCTCGGCGATCGCCAAACGGTTGAGATCGCCACGCTCGGCTTTCGGATCATCAGGGCAGGCCGTCGCGAGTTGGCCCCACGCTTTCCACCGGCCTTTAGCATACTGAAGATAGATGACCGATCTTGCCGGCAGCCGGCCAATCACATACCCCTCTTCCCTCTTCGCTGTGATCGGAACAACTTCGCCTTTGGCAATCATTTCCTTGGCCACGTTCCGGTCCTGTTGCTGGGCCGTCGTCTCTTCAGGATTGGTCAGCAGCAGTGCGGCGGCGAAGGCGGAGAGGCTGACTCGGTTCATGGTTTCCTCCGTGAGTTTGCGGCGCGGATTATGACGCGCTGGTTGAGCGGTGACAAGGTTGTTGTAGGCTACGTCCCCGACATGGCGATTGTCACCGGCAGCCCGCCCGCTTAGGGCAGCGGGCTTGCATCATCGCTTGGGCGGCGGAGAAACCGGTAAAATCCCTTGATTCTCCAGCCTTGGTTTCACTACGATGATTTTTCCCAAAAACGGCCTCACGAAGAGGCTGGAAGGTGTTCGTTGGTTTGAGAAGATTGCGCATCATGAAAATTCTGGTTACTGGCGGAGCAGGTTATATCGGTTCCATCCTCGTGCCGAAGCTTCTCGGCGAGGGGCATGAGGTGACGGTGCTGGACAGTTTTTTGTATCAGCAAACGTCGCTGCTGGATTGCTGCTGCAATCCGCGTCTGACGATCATTCGCGGTGATGTCCGCGATGCGCGCGTGCTGGGCGACCTGGTGCGGAAGGCCGATGCGATCGTGCCACTGGCCTGCCTGACGGGCGCGCCGCTCTGTGCCCGCGAACCGATCACAGCGACGGCGGTCAACCGGGACGTGATCAAGGCCATCGCCGACATGAAGAGCCGCGAGCAGATGGTGATTTATCCATGCACCAACAGCGGCTACGGGATCGGTCAAGACGGGATCGAGTGTGACGAGGAAACCCCGCTGCGGCCGGTGTCGCTCTACGGGCAATTGAAGGTGGAGGCGGAGAGCTACCTGCTGGAGCGCGGCTGCCTGACGTTCCGGTTCGCGACGGTCTTCGGCGCCAGCCCGCGGATGCGGCTGGATCTGCTGGTGAACGACTTCACCTACCGCGCGGTCAACGACGGCTTTGTGGTGCTGTTCGAGGCGCACTTCAAGCGCAACTACCTGCACGTGCAGGACGCGTCGGCGGCGTTCATGCACGCGATGAAGAACTACGATAAGATGAAAGGCCGTCCCTACAACGTCGGCCTCAGTGAAGCCAACCTCAGCAAGTGGGAACTCTGCCAGGCGATTCAGCGGCACGTGCCGCGGTTTACGTTTCTGATTTCCGAGGTGGGCAAGGACCCGGACCAGCGCAACTACATCGTTAGCAACGCCCGGATCGAGGCGACCGGTTACAAGCCGGCTGTTGGTCTTGATGACGGCCTGCGCGAGTTGCTGAAGGCCTACCAAGTGATTCGCCGGAACCAGTTCTCGAATGTCTGACGGCCTCCACAACATCACCGCCGCGATTCTTGCCGGCGGCCAAGGCACACGTCTCCGCGCTGTGGTGGCTGATCGGCAGAAGGTTGTCGCTTCCGTGGCGGGGCGGCCATTCCTGATGCGGTTGTTGGACCAACTGGCGGATGCGGGCTTGCGGCGCGTGGTGATCTGCACGGGCTACAAGGCGGGACAGGTCGCGGAGATGGCCGGCAACGAGTATCGCGGCATGAGCCTGCGGTATTCGCCCGAACCCGGGCCGCTCGGCACGGCCGGCGCGTTGCGCAACGCGCTGCCGCTGCTGGAGTCCGATCCCGTGCTGACGATGAACGGCGATTCTTATTGCGAGACGGACTTGGTGGCGTTCTGGAAGGCGCATCGCGAGCGCCACGCCAGCGGTTCGATGGTGGTCCGCGAGGTGGCCGACACAAGCCAGAGCGGGCGCGTCAGTTTCGACCAGAGCGGCGCGATCGGCAGCTTTGTGGAGAAAGGCGCGTCGGCCGGGCCGGGCTGGATCAACGCGGGGATTTACCTGCTGGGGCGGGCATTGCTGGAGGGTATCCCGGCAGAACGGCCGGTTTCGCTGGAGCGGGAGACGTTTCCGGCGTGGATCGGGCGCGGGCTGTGCGCATTCCCGACGGCGGGGAAGTTCCTTGATATCGGCACACCGGAATCATACGCTGCGGCGCAGAAGATGTTCCCATGATTGTCAGTAGAACTCCATTTCGCATCTCGTTCTTCGGCGGCGGCACGGACTACCCGACGTGGTCTCGCGAGCACGGCGGGGCGGTGCTGGCGACGACCATTGACAAATACTGCTACCTGACCTGCCGCTACTTGCCGCCGTTTTTCGAGCACCGGTATCGGCTGGTCTATTCGAAAATCGAGAACTGCCATACGATCGAGGAGATCACGCATCCGGCTGCCCGTGAAGTGCTGCGGTTCATGAAGATGGAGCGCGGCGTGGAGATTCACCACGATGGCGACCTGCCGGCCCGCAGCGGCATGGGATCCAGCAGCGCCTTCACGGTGGGGTTGCTGAACGCGCTCTACGCGCTCAAGGGGCGGATGCCGAGCAAACATCAACTAGCGATGGAGAGCATCCACATCGAGCAAGAGATGGTCAAGGAGACGGTCGGTTCGCAAGATCAGGCGCTGGCGGCCTACGGCGGGTTCAACTATGTCACGTTCCATCCCAACGGTGAAATCACTGCGCGCCCTGTCGCGCTGGCACACGACAGCATTCACGAGTTGAACGCGCACTTGATGCTTTTCTACACCGGCATCAAACGCACAGCGGCCCACGTCGCCAAGAGTTACGTGGATCAGATTGGCGAGAAGAAGCGGCAGCTCCACCGCCTGCGCGAGATGGTGGACGAGAGTCTCTCGATTCTGAACGGTGGCGAGGACCTGACGAAGTTCGGCGAACTGCTCCACGAAGCTTGGCAGGCCAAGCGCAGCCTCAGCGCCCACGTCACCAACTCCGACGTGAACGACATCTACGAAGCCGCGCGCGACGCCGGCGCCCTCGGCGGCAAGCTGATCGGCGCGGGCGGTGGCGGTTTTATGCTGTTGTTCGCGCCGCCGTCCCGGCACGAGGCCATCCGCGAGCGGCTCAACAAGCTGCTCCACGTGCCGTTTGAGTTCGAGTTCAACGGCAGCCAGATCATTTTCCTGAGCCACGAGGTGGACTACTCCGCTGCCGAAAACGCCCGCGCCAACCAATCGCTTCAGGCGTTTCGTGAGTTGACGTCCCCGCAATCCTAGCTACGTTCCCCCCTTGAATTTGCAGGCCACCATCTTCGTTGCCGGCGCCGACACGCTCATCGGCAGTGCCATCATTGGCCAACTGCGCCGCAAAGGCTGCGCCCATATCGTTGGCACGGGGGCCGACGCGCCGGACGTGACAGACGCCGCCGCTGTGGAGAGTTTTCTCGCGCGGACCAAACCAGCCTGCGTTTTCGTGGCCGCCGGCAGGTCGGGCGGCATCAGCGCCAACCAGAAGTATCCGGCCGACCTGATGTTGAACAACCTGCAAGTGATCTCGAACGTTATCGCCAGCGCTCACCGGCATGGCGTCGCCAAGCTGCTTTATCTGGCCAGCTCCTGTGTTTATCCGAGACAGTGTCCCCAGCCGATGAGCGTCGCGTCGCTGATGGCCGGCCCGATGGAACCCACCAGCGGGCCGTATGCGATGGCCAAGATGGCCGGCATCACGCTTTGCCAAGCTTACCGCCGGCAGCACGGCGCGCATTTCATCAGCGGCATTCCCGCCGACGTGTTCGGGCCGGGCTGCAAGTTCAACGCCGAGGATTCCCACGTGGTGCCGGCGCTCATGCTCAAGATGCACGAAGCGAAAAAGAGCGGCGCGGGCAGCGTCGAGGTCTGGGGCACGGGCCAGCCGCGGCGCGAGTTCATCTACGCCGACGATGTCGCCGATGCGTGCATCTTCGTGATGGACAGCTACGACGACGCCGAGCCGATCAACCTCGGCGGCGGCACGGACATTTCCATCCGCGAAGCCGCCGAAACCATCCGGCGGGTCGTGGGCTACACGGGCGAACTGCGCTTCGATACCTCCAAGCCGGACGGCGCGCCGTTGAAGCGGCTTGATTCGAGCCGGCTGCTGGCGATGGGCTGGCGTCCGGCGACTTCGTTCGAGAGCGGCCTACAGGCAACGTATCGAAGCTT
This sequence comes from Verrucomicrobiota bacterium, assembly GCA_026397915.1. GTDB lineage: Bacteria > Verrucomicrobiota > Verrucomicrobiia > CAIQCK01 > CAIQCK01 > CAIQCK01. The sequence continues at coordinate 69,627 of JAPLTX010000027.1, read as the reverse complement.
GTTGGAGTGGGAGTCGTCGCGTAAGTAAACAGGCTTCTATGTCAAACGAATCGAAACAAACCGTCGCCGCGGCACTGCTGGGTCGCCTGAAAGAAAAGGCTGCGTGGGTCTGGCGCGAGACGCTGAAGATTCACGGCACGGCTCCGGAAACGCGCGTTGCGTCGTCGTTGTCGCCGGTGGAAATCCTGACCACGCTCTACTACGGCAACGTGCTGCGGTTCGACCCGCGCAACCCGCAGTGGGAAGGCCGCGACCGTTTCATCGCCAGCAAAGGCCACGGCTGCGTTTCGATCTACCCGATTCTGGCCGACGTGGGATTCATCGGCCGTGAGGAGTTGGCGGGCGTCTGCAAGGCGGGGTCGCGCCTCGGCGGCATTCCCGACGCGAACATCCCCGGCATCGAAACCACCAACGGCTCGCTCGGTCATGGCCTTGGCGTGGCCTGCGGCATGGCGCTGGCATTGAAGCAAAAGCGTTCCGACGCGTTCGTCTATGTGGTCGTGGGCGACGGCGAACTCTGCGAAGGCTCCGTCTGGGAGGCGGTGATGTTCGCCGGCCAGCAGGGCTTGAATAATCTGGTCCTCATCGCGGACTGCAACGGCATCGCGATGCTTGACTACTGCCGCAACATCATCAACCTCGACCCGCTGGACCGGAAGTTGCGTGAGTTCCAGTGGGACGCGGTCACGGTGGACGGCCATGACATTGCCGCCGTCCACCAAGCTTTGTCGAACTGCCGCCAATCCGGTTCCGCCCGGCCGCAGGCCATCGTGGCGCGGACGATCAAGGGCCGGGGCGTGCCACAGTTGGAGAACAATGCGCTCTGCCACGTGAAGACACTCAACCAGGAACAGGTCGCTGCGGCCATCGGAGGCAAGCAATGAATTCGCCGCAATCCATGACCATGCGCGACGTCTTCCTCGGCCGGCTCTACGCGGCATTGAAGGAGGGCGAGAAGGTGTTCATCGTGACCGACGATTTCGGCGCGCCGACGCTCGACAAGATCCGCTCGGAGTTCAAAGACCGGTTCGTCAACGTCGGCATCGCCGAGCAGAACGCGGTCAATGTGGCGACCGGCCTGGCGCTGGAAGGCTTCACCGCCTACGCCTACGGCATCGCTGGGTTCATGACGATGCGTTGCTATGAGCAAATCCGGACGAACCTGTCCATGGCGGCGCAGTTGAGACCGCTCAACGTCAACATCGTCGGCGTTGGCGCCGGTTTCAGCTACGACGTGTCCGGGCCGAGTCACCATTGCCTTGAAGACATTACCCTGATGCGGTTGCTGCCCAACATGGAAGTGCTCTCGCCGGGCGACTGGGTGACGGCGTCCCGTTTTGCGGAACGGTCGTTGCACGTCAACAAGCCCAAATACATCCGGCTCGACAGCAAGCCCGTCCCCCAGATTTACGCGGAGGACGCCGCCGTTAGTTTGGAGGATGGCTTCCACGAACTCGCCCAAGGCGGCGGCACATGCGTCGTCGCCACCGGTTTCATGACACAGGTAGCGCGGCGGGCGCTGGCGCAGGCGACCGTGCCGATCGGCTTGGTGGATCTGTTTTCCTTCAAGCCGCTGGACGAGGAACGACTCTTCGGTGTGCTGAAACAATACCGGCAGATCGTGACCGTCGAGGAAGGTTTCATCCACCGGGGCGGCCTCGACGCCCTGATCGTGGGCCTGCTGGCCCAGCGCGGCGCGGCGATCCCGGTGCGTGCGCTCGGCGTGGACGATCGTTTTATTTACGATGTGGGCAACCGCTCGTTGTTGCACAAGCTGGCCGGCATGGATGAAGAAAGCATTCTTCAGGCCGTTGCCAAGGCGAACGCAGCCTGATTCCGAGAACTAACGCTATGACTACCGCAGAATCCCTGAACTGGCCGTTGATGGACGATAACATAACTCGCGGGGACCTTGACGCCCTGATCGCCTACCTGCAACAGCCCCAGCCGCGCCTGACGCACGGCGAGCAGGTGCGCGCCTTCGAGCGCGAATGGTCCGAGTGGCTCGGCGTAAAATACAGCGTGTTGGTCAACAGCGGCGCTTCCGCCAATCTGCTGACGATGGCGGCGCTGCGCGAACAGTTCGGCGGCGGCGAAGTTATCGTGCCGCCGCTGACGTGGGTGTCGGACATTACCTCGGTGCTCCAGAACGGATTCGATCCCGTCTTCGTGGACATTGACCGCCGCACGCTCGGCATGGACGCCGAGCAGGTGTTGCGGGAAGTCACCCGCGACACCCGCGCGGTCTTCCTCACGCACATCCTTGGCTACAACGCGCTCACGCAACCATTGCTCGACGGGCTGGCGGCGCGCAACGTGCCGCTCATCGAGGACTGCTGTGAGTCGCACGGCGCGACGTTCAACGGCCGCAAGGTCGGCAGCTTCGGGCTGGTCTCCAACTTCTCGTTCTACTTCGCCCACCACATGAGCACGATCGAGGGCGGGATGATTTGCACCAATGACGAGGGGCTGTATGAGACGGTGCGGATGCTTCGTTCGCACGGCATGGTGCGCGAGTCCACCAGCGAGGCGCGCCGGCAGCAATACGCCGAGGCGCGTCCCGACCTGACACCAGATTTCATCTTCGCGTTTCCCGGCTACAACGTCCGGCCAACCGAGTTGATGGGCGTGCTCGGCCGCGCGCAACTCAAGCGCCTCGACACCAACAACGAGGCCCGGCGCGAGAACCTGCGGCTGTTCCTAGCCGGCCTCGATCCGGCGAAGTTCCAGACCGACTTCGCCGTGGAGGGCAGCAGCAACTACGCCTTCACGCTGGTGCTGCGGGAGCCGGACGCGGCGTTGTGGGGCCGCGTGGAAGCGGCGTTGCGGGCGCACGGCGTGGAGTTCCGGCGCGGCCTGTCCGGTGGCGGCAATCAACTGCGCCAGCCTTACCTCCGCCGCATCGTCGGCGACGAGGAGTGCGAAAAATATCCAAACGTCGAGCACGTCCATTTCCACGGCTGCTACATCGGCAATTACCCGACGCTGGAGAAAACGAAAATTCAGAAGCTGTGCGCGCTGATCAACGCGCTCTGAAAAATCCATGCAGCCCGCTTGCTGATGTGGTATGGAGATTGTAGAAGTTTGTTCTAATGGCCAAGCAACACCAAATTGACCTCGTGCTGGTGAACCCAGGCGACCGCGCCGGAGTTTACCAGACTCTGGGCAAAGAACTGAGCGCGATCGAGCCGCCGGTCTGGGCGGGCTTGATGGCCAGCTTCGTGCGGGTGAAGGGGTTTTCGGTCGCCATCGTGGACGCAGGCGGCGAGCATCTTTCGGCAGAAGAAACGGCGGCGCGCGTGGCGGAGATGAACCCACGGTTGACGGCCGTAGTGGTCTATGGCCACCAACCGTCTGCTTCGACGCAGAACATGACGGCGGCGGGCCATTGTTGTGCGGCCCTCAAGGCCACTTCTCCCGAAACGCCTGTGCTCATGGTCGGCGGCCACGTCGCCTCGCTGCCGGAGCGGACGATGCGCGAGGAGAAAACCGATTTCGTCAGCAACGGCGAGGGTCTCTTCACGATGACGGCGCTGCTGGAAGCGCTCCGATCGCCCGCGCCGCAGTGGAGCAAAGTTCCCGACCTCTGGTATCGCGACAACGGCGATTTGTGCCACAGTAAGACGGCGGCGCCGCTGCTGCGGAGCCTAGACGAGGAGATGCCTGGCATCGCGTGGGACCTGCTGCCGATGCAGCTCTACCGCGCGCACAACTGGCATTGCTTCGGCCACCTCCAACGCCAGCCTTACGCGACCATCTACACCACGCTCGGCTGCCCCTATCATTGCTCCTTCTGCTGCATCCAAGCGCCGTTCAAGAGCGGTGAGAAAGTCATCGGCCTCAAGGAAAGCGCCAACAGCTACCGGCTTTGGAGTCCCAAGCGGATCGTGGACGACCTGGAGTTGCTCGCAACGAAGTATGGCGTGCGCAACGTGAAATTTGCCGACGAGTTGTTCGTGCTCAAGCCCGGCCACGTCGAGGGCATCTGCGACGGCATCATCGAGCGCGGGCTGGACTTCAACATCTGGGCCTATGCCCGCGTGGACACCGTGCGCGAGAACATGATCGAGAAGCTCCAGCGCGCCGGCATCCTATGGCTCGCCTTCGGAGTCGAAGCGGCCAGCGAGCGTGTCCGCGACGACGTGCAGAAGGGCTACGGCCAGCCGGAGATTTTCAAGACCATCAACCGCGTGCGCGACGCCGGCATCAACGTCATAGCGAATTATATCTTCGGCCTGCCCGAGGACGATTTCCAGACGATGCAGGAGACGCTGGACATGGCGTTGGCGCTCAACGCCGAGTTTGCCAACTTCTATTGCGCGATGGCCTATCCCGGCTCGCAGCTCTACAGCACCGCCGTCCACGAAGGCTGGCCGTTGCCGAAGACGTGGACGGGCTATTCGCAACACTCGGCGGACATGCTGCCGCTACCTACCAAGCACCTGCCCGCGTCGGAGGTCATTCGTTTCCGAGACCGCGCGTTTCAGGTTTATTTCAACAGCCCGGCATATCTGGACATGATTCAGAAAAGATTCGGTCCCGACACCGTGGAGCACATCCGCGAGATGGCCTCGCATAAGCTCGAACGGCACAACGCCTAGCTTCAACGGCCGGAACCATTTTGAAAACAACACTGCTCATTCTCACGCTCAACGAAATCAATGGCATGAAAGCCATCATGCCGCAGATCAAACGGGAATGGTGTGACCAGATCTTGTTCTTGGACGGCAACTCAACCGACGGCACTGCCGAGTGGGCCCGCGCCAATGGCTATGAAGTCTATGTGCAGAAAGAGCGCGGTCTGCGACAGGGTTACAACGAGGTGTGGCCATTGATTAAAGGTGACGTCGTCATCACGTTCAGTCCTGACGGCAACTCCGTCGCCGAGTTGATCCCGCCGCTGATTGAGAAGATGCGCGAGGGCTACGACATGGTGATTGTTTCGCGCTACCTGCCGCCGGCCAAGAGCCAGGACGATTCGTGGATCACCGGTTTCGGCAACTGGCTTTTTACCACCGCCATCAATGTCCTACATGGCGGTCACCTGACCGACTCGATGGTGATGTATCGTGCCTATAGAACGAACCTAGTCAGCGAGCTGGATCTGGACAAGGAAGAGTCCCACGCCACGCCGGAACGATTGTTCCATACGCGGATCAGTTGGGAGCCGTTGCTTTCAGTGCGCGCGCTCAAGCGCCGTCTGAAAGTCGGCGAAATTCCCGGCGACGAACCGCCCCGCATTGGCGGCAAGGCCAAGCTCCAGGTCGTCCGCTGGGGTGCGGCCTATATGTTCCAAGTCATCCGCGAGGTTTTCTGGTGGAAGTAAACGACCAGACCGAAACGATGATCGACACACCAATCCTTCCTGTAGCAGGTTCTGGAAATCTGGGAGGTTTTCGTTGCGCCGCCGCGGATCAAGCTTTCCCGCAAGCGAATTCGCCTGCCCGACGGGCGGGTGGTTGACGATTTTCACTGAAAGTTCACGGAACTGCTGGCTGCAGCAGAGCACAACCACCCTTCGCAGTTAATGCGTGCGTTTCTCAGCCGGCCGGTAGCGAGAGCTTAAATACGATGGCGTGGGGATGACCCGTCGGCTGGCGCCCGAACTCGGCAACTGGTTGCAGGCCAACCTTTCTTCGCTCCAGTTCGGTCAGCAAGAACTGGTATAGGTATTGAGATCCCGCCTCAAGGCTCTTCTCCTCCGCCAGCGATGCCAAGAGGTAGAGTTGATGTCCCTTCTGATTCTCGGAAAGGAGTAGCGCATGAAACTGCTGCCATGCGGCATCTCGTGCATCGGGGCGTAAATCAAACGGCACTGAGGGGAACTGCATGTTGCAGTATCGCAGCATGTGACCCATGTGATGGAGTTCACACGAATAAGTTTCTTGTAGTGGCACTAGATTCCCGTCGCCGGATGCGAGTAGGACTGGAAAGTAGAACTCGCTCATAACGGCAAACCGGTATGGGCGGAAGCCGGTCTCACAATACAATGCCGAGGGGAACATCACCGACTTATCCAGAAGCACCAGCACGTCTTTCGTTGCGTCCAAATTCTGAGAGATGAATTGTCCAACCTCAGCGTTGCAGTCGTATTGCAATGTCCGCAGATGTTGGCTGAATCGCGATTTGATGTCGTGAGCCGCATACGCTAGGACGGCCATTGGAAGCAGCACGATCAGGCTTTGTCTCGTGTGGGGCCAATTCCTGAAAAGTAGCGTGACCAACCACGACAGACCGAACGCCGCGGTCGTTGCCATGAAGGGCGCTACAATCACAAGCCGCCGCGTGTGAAACGAAAGAGCCAGACTGACGATGAGCAACAGCACAGACCAAACGAGCGCGACCACCATCAAGTCAAACCTCCTGACAACGAGCGTGCCGATCACTCCGGCAATCAACAGAATCGTCATAGGAAAGCAAAGTGCGGGCGTCCCCGGAAGGTTTGCGCCGAGGTGGTCAAAGGGCCAAACCGCTGCGGGAATGGATGGCACAAACGTCTTGTATGCCGGACTGGCTCCAACAAAAGTCTCGACAATCATATTCAGCACGTTGGCCAGGACTTGTTGTGGTTGCAGTTTAGTCGGGCCGCCCGCTTGACTTGCACTATTGCCACTGTCCAACAACTGCCATATGGGCCCAAGTATTCCGGTGCTCTGTGACTCGATGCTTCGCACGACGAACAGCGGATCCTGTCCACAGTAGTAGACCGATACCAGCGCGCCATTGGCAAGGATCGAAACGACAAGGACTGTCATGGCCGCAAGATACCAGCGAACGCCCAGAAGAACTCGGCGCTGGAAAGCCGACGCCACCAAAAGGGCGAAGATGATCGCTAGCATCAGAACCGGAAAGCTCACATACGCGAACAGATATGACCACGACAGCAGATATGAGGCTCCCAAGAGATAGAGCGGATTCCGTGTCCTGTGAGCCAACACGAACAGCAAGACACAAGGAACCGCTGCCGCCGCGTTCAAGAGCGCTGCGTAGTAACCGCAAAACGTGTGGGTGATGAACGCCGGACAACCCAACAGCAACGTCGCCGCTGCAATGCCGGCCATCCGGCCAAAGCACAACCGCGCCAGGATGTAAGTGAAAGTGACCGTCCACACGGCCACCAGACAATTCAGGAACACAATGCCCGAAGCTCCCCAGCCCATGTTCAGAACAGACAAGACCGCGCACTGGACCACCGTTGAAGCGTAACCCTTGCCAATCGTCCTCCACATGTCCTGCGCCGATACGCGGCCAGAATCAACAAGGCCCGCGCAGAAAGCGTGGTCGTAGTTCTCCCAGTGCAATCCTCCTGAAAAACTATCCACCCTCCAGAACGCGAAAAAAGACGCGCCCACAATGATGCCCAACACAAGCACTATTTCTACCCATCTTCGTTCATACCATCGTGTTGTTTGTTTCATTGGAATCAACGAGGTGATGCTAAATATCTCCAAAACACCTTGAGTTTGTGTGCTAGTCCGGTTTCGCCAGAGTGCACCTTTGACATCCATTTCAAATACATCACCTCACGCAACAGGCGCAATACAAGGACGGGCAGCCCGAACATGAACCTGCGCAGCACCGGATACTGATACAGCCTCGGCCACCTTACCAGCAATCCGAACAGCAGCATCAACTTCACAATGAATTCGTGTTCCTTCGCGCTGAAGTTCAGCAAGCTTCGCTGGAAGACAGTATGTGGTAACGGCTTTCCCGGCGTGTAGATGCCCTGCTCGATTGCGTCCCTCGTGATCTTTAGGCCGGGATACGGCGCAAAGATGTTGGCTACTGCAAGATAAGGTCGGCAGGCAATATTCAACTCCAGCGTCTTGAACATGTCGTCTGGAGTCTCTCCGGGCAGACCGATAAGGTTCCCGATGCGGGACCAGATGCCGTGTTTCCGCAGGGATTCCGCACAACCAAGAATGTCTTCGTTGCTCATCCTGCGATTAAGAACATGGCGGCGAATGGAATCCACTCCGCTCTCGATTGACCAGCACACGCCGACACAGCCGGACTCCTTCAGCATAAATGCAACGTCGTCATTGACCAGTGGAGCGCTGGCGTTGCAGGTGTATGGCAGGCCGATTCGTATGGCATACTTCTCCGCGAACTCGGCAAGCCACTTCCTGTCTGCGATGAACTGATCGTCCTGAAACTCCAGTTCGCTCAAACCGTAGTCAATTCGCACGCTTAGAATTTCTTCTATCAGATAATCCACGGACTTCTTTCGTATCTTCAGTCCGAACATCGCATTGAACCTGCGATTGTGGCAGTAAGTGCAGGTGAACGGGCAGCCACGACCACTCATAAACTGTTTCTTCGGAGCATAGCGCAATAGCGCGTCAACGTCGTAGACCGGCATCCGGTCTGGGAACGGTAGGCTGTCGAGGTCTGCCAGTGGCATCAAGTTAGGCATCGGTTCGCCGTGCTTGCGTATGTTTCCGAACTGTTTGAATCCGTTTAAGCAAAAACCGGCCAAGCTTTTTTCGCCCTCACCAATGCAATAAGCATTAATGGTGCTGTCCTTGGTCTGCTCCGGGTGAAACGTCGGCCCGGCACCGCCAATGACTGAGACAACCTTTGGAAGCGAGGATTTTAGCGCCCTGTCGAATTCGATGTAACGCGGCACGTCGCATTCCATCGCCGAGTAGCACACGACCGATGGAGGGTTGGCTTTCATGCGCTCAATGGTAAGTCCCGAATCTCGGCTGGCATCGGCATAGTTCACTCGCACGTCGCACTCCCGCAGCGATCCGGCAAGTGAATAGATGCCGTGCAGATCGTAGATGTTATGGCGCAGGTTGATGAAGGTGACATTCATTTAGAGCATTCCCACGATGCCGACGTTCAGCGGCGGGAATGACGCAGCCTTCTTCGCAGTGCGAGAAAGCGCGCCAAACTCTTCACACCACGCCGGAACAATCAGGATTATTTTCATATCAGTTTGTGGTCTTGGAATCATCCCCCTGAATATAATGACACTTGGACGGTCTGCCAGTCCAAACTCCGCGACCGGTTGCAGGCCAACTTTTTAGCATCCACAGCGGCCACGTCAAGTTCTACTGCGAGGAACCGCCCGCCGCGTTGAAGAATCTCGCCAACTATTGGGAGATCCTATTGGATCAAGTAGCTTCTTACTCAACCGCACTCAGAACAGTTGCGTCGCTCGCGTGCGCCTTACTGTGAACGGGAGACTTCAAACACGAGGATCGAAGGCGGTCGGCCGGCATACGAGTAAGTCCACGCGGGCCTCAGTCCCGTGTGTGCCGCCAAGAAAGGCCGCCAATCATTTGTGATTGTGCCCGTTTGCGAATCGCCCAGCAGCACAGTCGAAAACGCATACACGATCCGGCGATGCTCCGTGAGCTGTTTCTGCTCCCACTCCTGCACTTGAACTGGCGTCGAATCGGTCCTGAACCGGTTCGACCAATACATGAACCTGTAATTCTGTCCAAACGTGTCGAAGAGAAAACTGGTGTGCGGAAACATGATCGGATCTCCCAGCACCACCAGCGTGTCGCGAGACGAACCGGTCTTGCTGAGCCAATCGGCAAGTGAGGCGTGGCCACGCATGCGATCCACTTCGAAAACGGGTGGCTTGTTCAGCATGTAGTCCACATAAAACCACCGGTGCGTTTGTGCCAGCGTCAGCGCTAGCAACACCGCCACTCCCACCCCAAACGCCGCGCGCGCCAGCCGGCCTTGCCAGCGCCATAGGTCGCCGGCAATGCCCGCCACGCCGCGCGCCGCAACGATGCTCATCGCCGGCAGCGCCAGCAGCGCGTAACGATGCGTGAACGTAAGAAACGAACCGAGCACGCCGAAGACGCTTACCAGCCAGATCAGCAGCACCTTGTCACCTGCGCTGCGTTGCTTGATCGAGTAGAGCAGGCCGAGGCCAAACAAGACACTGAAGAGCAAAGGCACCGCCGGATGTCCCTCGAGGCACTTGTCCATGTGATCCATCGTGCGCATGTCCACAAACATGCAGCGAAAGGCGTAGGCGAGTTTGCCGGCGAGTGAGAGTTCATGGCCCGGCACCGAGCCTTGGGAGAAGCGCCCGAACAACGCCGCCCAGATCGTTGTGTGGATCTCGGCGAAGGTCGAATGATGATAAAGCGCATAGGCCGCCGTCACTGCGAAGATCGCGCCGGCCGCCGCCACGACCGCAACGCCCACATCCGTCGCGGTCTTGCGGATGTGTCGAGGTCCCCCGATGACGATCATTAACCCAACCATTAAGCTGCCGAAGACATGCACCACCCAGCCGACCATATACATCCCGCCGACCAGGCAGCCCATCACCACGAGCGGCCAGTGCCGTGGCCGCTGCAGATACAAACAGCCGGCCAGCGCCAAGGCGTTGACCATGACTGCCGACGGCATCCACGCCGTGTAAGCGATCTTCGTGTGAATCAGCCACCCCAAGCTGGAGATCAACAGCAGCATCGCCAGCAGCGCGCACCAGCGTCCAAACATCTGCCAAGCCAGCAAGCCCATCAGCATCCAAGCCAGCCACGCGAAGAACGTGGAATACAATGCCACCGTCTTCGCACCGACGCCCGCCAGCTTCACGAACGGCACGTAGAGCGCGCTCAGCAGCGGCGCTTGAAACGCGAAGAACTCGAACTGAAAACGCTTACCGAAGTAAGCAAACGCACCATGCGGGTTCTCCTGTTTGAGGTTGTTCCAGATCGGGTCCGCATTGAAATAGTTGTGAGCGGAAACGCCCTTTTCTCTCGCCCGCTCCAAGTGCGCCACGGTTAGCGGCATGTCCATCGCCTCCATGTTTACATCTTCGACGATCAACAACTTGTCGAGAAACATCACATAGAAAAGCACAGCCGTCATGAGGATCGTGCTCCAGAATAACACGGACGACCTGACGGCCTCTGAGTTCTTCCCTTGACCGGCAATTCCTGGCGATAGTTCGGGTGCTGCGGAAGACTTCTCTGATTTCAGAAGGTTTTCATTCATGACGCTTGCTTCATGAGGGTATTCACAGCGGAAAGACCGAACGACTTCGCGGCTGAGGATAAAACCGAGCAACAGGTAGGCTAACGCAGCCAATGCCCAGGCCATGGGCACACCAACGGTGGCAGGGGCCAGCAAGACCGTGAGCAGCGCCGCAGCAAGACACGCCAGCGTCGCCAGCGCCATGACCTGCGCCGCGCTCCAAGCGCGAGGGCGGCCCAGCCACGTCCACAAACATAAGCCCGCCGACGCTCCGTCCGGCTCGACGAGCCTTGCTTTCTGCTTTGCGTCGCCTCTCTTTTCTGAATGGCTGTCGTGATTTTCCTGGCTCATCGCACACGCCGACTCTAGCAGGGATAGACCGCCGCATTCAAACCCTTCAATGACCGGAGTTTCGCAACGCCTTCGCGCCCGAACTTGAGACTGCCGTTTTCGATGTATGCGTCGTTTTCGTTGTCGGCTGCATTCTTGACAGTCAGGCTCCGTAACTTTAGCGTCGCTTCACGGTTTGAGTCACACCATGCAAATTCGCTTTCTTGGCTCCGGCACGTCGCAAGGAGTGCCGATGATTGCTTGCGACTGCGCGGTTTGCGTCTCGGCCGACCCGCGTAACAAGCGGTTTCGGCCCAGCATCATGGTCGAGACCGACGACGCTCATATCGTCGTGGACACCACGCCGGATTTTCGCAGCCAGTGCCTTGCCAACAACGTGCGCCGGCTCGACGCGGTGCTCGTCACCCACACGCACGCCGATCACGTCCTTGGCCTCGACGACGTGCGGCGGTTCTGCCACGGTGGCTGCGTGCTGCCGCTCTACGCGGGCCGGCAGGATATGGAAACGCTCGGCCGCATTTTCCCCCACGCGTTCGATCCCGCGTTGCGCGAGCCGGGCTGGCCGATGATTGACGGTCATTCGTTCGAGCCGCTCGTGCCTTTTCAGATCAGTTCCACTCGTGTCACGGCGCTGAAGCTGCCGCACGGCCAATGCACCGTCCACGCGTTCCTCTTCGAGGACGACACCGGGCCGCGCTTCGCCTATGCCACCGACTGCAAAGCCGTCCCGCCGGCAGCGCTAGACCGTCTGCGAAACGTGCCGGTGCTGGTGCTGGATGCGTTGCGCTACCGGCCGCATCCGTATCATATGAACCTCAGCGAGGCGCTCGCCGTTGTTGCCGAATTGCGGCCGGGGCGCGTCTGGTTCACTCACATCTGCCATGAACTCGATCACGCCACCGTCGAGCGCGAACTGCCGCCCAACGTGCGGCTGGCTTACGACGGGTTGGTCGTCGAAGTCTGAACGGACGCCATGCCTTCCTCTGCAACCCACCGAAGTTGGCGCCTGCTGGTCGTGTTGAGCCTGATTTTTCTGCCTTGGGCGGCTCGCGCCGCGGAGGACTGGACCGAACGGCTGCTCATCGTCGCCAACAAAACCCTTCCCGATTCCGTCGCGCTGGCGCGCTACTACGCCGAGCGCCGCAGTGTCGCTACCAATCGCATCCTCCTGGTGAACTGCCCGCAGACCATGGAGATTTCACGGCTGCAATTCAACGAGACGCTCCGCGACCCGATCGAGCATTGCCTCGAAGAACGCGGCTGGCTGGCGCGTGACGAGAAAGGCGCCGTCAAACGCAACGACTGTTGGTTGCTGGTGCTTTGTTGGGGCGTGCCGCTGAAGATCGCGTCCGACCCGACGCTGCAAGAGAAGGCAGCGGATTCGATGCGGTCGGTGTTCCGACGCAACGAAGCCGCCGTGGACAGCGAACTGGCCGTGCTGCCGTCGGGCCACATCATGTTGGCCGGGCCGCGTGGCAATCCGTTTTACAAAATGGAGTTCTTCCCGCCCGCGAGCCGGCACATGATGATGGTGGCGCGACTGGACGGACCGAGCGTTACTGTGGCTCGCGCGTTGGTGGACCGGGCGCTGGCGGTCGAAACCACCGGGTTGCTCGGACGCGTTTATTTCGACGCGCGCGGCATACAGGATCCGGGACACAAAGCCGCCGACGACTACCTGCGCGCCGCGCACCAGGCCGCGCGCCGTGCCGGATTCGAATCTGTCCTCGACGAAAAGGAAGAAGTTTTTCCTGCTGACTATCCGATGACAGATGTCGCGCTCTACGCCGGTTGGTATGCAGGCGGGCTGGAGGGGCCGTTTCGACGGCCAGACTTCCGCTTCCGCCCGGGTGCTGTCGTCCATCACATCCATTCCTTCAGCGCCGCCACCATGAACTCCGGCTGGGTTGGCCCGAGTCTCGCTCGCGGCGCAGGCGCCAGCGTGGGCAACGTCTATGAGCCTTACCTCCAACTCGTCCTCAACTCGCAGATTTTCTTCGAGCGGCTTCTCAGTGGTCACAACTTCGCCGAATCGGCTTACGCCGCCACGCCGGCGCTCTCATGGCAGCAGACGGTTGTTGGCGATCCGCTCTACCGGCCGTGTCCGTTCACCGCCAACGAGCAAGCCGATCGTCTCGAAGCGACCCGCCATCCCGACCTGCCTTGGGCGTATCTGCGCAAGGCCAACACGTTCATCGTCGCCGGCAAGGAATCGGAAGCCGCCAGCTATCTCGCCGAGAAGAACGTCGCATTACGCAGCCCGGTCCTTGATGAAAAAATCGGCGACCTCTGCGCTCAACTCCACAGCTCGCAGGAAGCCGTCGCTGCCTACGGACGCGCCCGATCCGGCTACCGGAATACCTACGACATCGTCCGCGTCTCCAACAGCCTCGCCGACCTTCTGTTGACGCTCAACAAACCGGCCGATGCGCTCGCCGTTCTCGATGGTCTGATCCGCAAATACCCAAGCTACGAAGGTTGCCGGTCGTTGGTAAAAAATGCCGCCACGCTCGCCGTCAGCCTCGGCGACAAGGCGAAGCTGGATTCCTACACCAAGCTGCTTCCCCCGCCCTCCGACGTAAACCGCGCTGGAAAGAAGTGATCCGCCCCGACCGGCCTGTTACCGCATCCCGCACGCCCCCGGCCCGCCGGGATTGCTGCATGAACGGCAGGCTTCCGGCAGGTCGCCGCCGCCGGAACCTCCCGGACTGTTACTCACCGCGAAAACCGAAAGCTGCTTCTCCAGTTTCTTACTCTTGCACGACGGACACTCCGGCGTCGTCGAGCCGTGGACCAGAAGCTCAAACTGTTTGTTGCACTGTTTACAGACGTATTCGTAAATCGGCATGGAATAATCCTAGCCTGCCGGTGCCAATGACACAAGAGGGCGAAGGCGCGAAGCATGAAGGAGAAACTCTCCGTGCGAACCTGGCCGCTTCGCGTTAATCTTGGCAACCATGTTGCCCAATGCCAACCAACACTGGATTGCCATTGCAATCTTCGCGGTGACCTACACGCTTATCAGCACGCGGCGATTGAAGGTCTTTCGCCTGAACCGGCCGGCGTCGGCGCTGCTCGGCGCGGTGGCGATGGTTGTCTTTGGCGTCATGCGCATCGAGGACGCCTATCGGGCCGTGGACTGGAACACCATCGTGCTGCTGCTCGGCATGATGCTGCTGTCCTCGTATCTGCAACTGGCGGGATTCTTCGAGCTGGCGGCGGACTGGATTCTGCTGCGGGCGCGCACGCCGCAACGGCTGCTGCTGATGCTGGTCTTCGCGTCGGGCATTCTTTCAGCGCTGTTGGTCAACGACACCATCTGCCTGATGATGACGCCGCTGGTCGTCACCATGATTGTGCGCGGGCGGCTGCCGCTCTTGCCATACCTGATGGCGCTGGCCACGTCCGCGAACATCGGCAGCGTCATGACTCTCACCGGCAATCCGCAGAATATGATCATTGGCAACCTCTCCGGCATTCCCTACGCGCGGTTCTTGCTGGGCCTCGCGCCAGCGGCGCTGATCTGCCTGACCTTGGACTACTTCATCCTGTCGTGGGGATTCCGCCGCGTGCTGGCGGGCGCGCGCATCGAGATTGCCGACCTCGCGCTCGCGAAGGTGAACCGGCCGCTGCTGGCAAAGACGCTGGCCTGTCTTGCATTGGTGACGGTCGCTTTCTTCTTCGACGCGCCGATCCGCCGGCATTTCGGGCTGAATGTCGCATGGATCGCCCTGGCAGGCGCATCGGTGGCGATGGTGCTGGCGCGTGTGGACACGCACGAGGTGCTGAAGCTAGTGGACTGGCATCTGCTGCTGTTCTTCGCCGCGCTTTTTGTCGTCGTCGAAGGTCTGCGCGAGACGAATCTGCCGGAGGCAATTTACCAGTCGCTGCGCGGCGTCTTCGGCGAAACAGCCACGGCGCAGGCATGGAACCTGACGTGGTTCTCGGTGGCCGGCTCCAACATCTTCTCCAACGTCCCGTTCGTGCTCGTCGCCGGCCAATGGATGCGGAACTTCGTCGAGCCGGAGCTGATGTGGAAGGTGCTGGCGCTCAGCACGACGTTCGCCGGCAACTTGACGATCCTCGGCTCTGTCGCCAATGTCATCGTCGTCGAGTCCGCCAAGCCGCACATCGAGGTCGGCTTCTGGGACTACGCCCGCCTCGGCATCCCCATCACCATCGTCACGACCGTCGTCGGCGTGGCGACGCTGCTGGTGATGCGGTGACTCTGCCTTGACGCTCCGCTCTTCCGTGAATCTTACGTTGCAGGGAGAACCAGTAACTGGGAGCGGCGGTGTCCTCACCGCCGCACGGTCCTCATCAGAACAACGGTGCGGCGGTGAGGACACCGCCGCTCCCAGCCAAGGTCACACAGTGGTGCGTGCTTGGAACCGGAGATCGGAATTGCCCGTGACTCTCAGCCCCCCAGCCACTCGTCGCGGTGCTCGCGGACGAAGTCGTCGTCGTTCAGGTGCGGATAGGCGCGATAGACGCGGTCAATCTCCGCCGCTTGGCCGGCGCTGAGTGTTTCGTTTGGGTCGAGGCACCATAGTCCCTCCAGCAGCCCCTGCCGACGCAGCACTTCGTGCAGACCGGCGATGCAGCCGGCGAAACTGTTGGCTGCGTCGAAGAAGGCGGCGTTGCTGTCGGTCACCTCAATGTTGCGCCGCAGCATCTCCACCGAAACCGCGCCGCCGTCGCGGACGATCCGATGGCATTCTTCCAGCAGTTCCACCGCCTTGCGCGTCCAGACTGCCCAATGGCCGAGCAGTCCGCCGACGATGCGGCGTTCCACGGTCTTCTCGCCGGCGCGGAACCGGTAAGGCGTCAGCAAGTCCATCACGATGTTGTCGTCGTTGCCGGTGTAGAGCGCGATGTCGTTGCGACCCGACTCGGCAACCGCCCGCATGACGTCCACGGTCTGGTAACGATTGAACGGCGCCATCTTGATGGCCATGACATTCTCGATCTCCGCGAACCGCCTCCAGAATGAATACGGCAGCACCCTTCCGCCGACAGCGGCTTGCAGATAGAAGCCCACCACGGGAATGACCTCCGCCACCGCGCGGCAGTGCGCAAGCAGTTCGTCATCACCCGCATCTTTCATCGCAGCGAGGCTCAGCAGGCCGGCGTGATAACCCAACCGCCGCGCGAGCGTCGCTTCCGCCACCGCTTGTTGTGTGCGACCGCAAATGCCGGCGACGCGAATGAGCGGCTCGCTGCGCTGTGCGTCGGCGCGGTTCATTTCCTCGGCAGCGAGTTTCAGGACCGGCTCGAACAACCCAATCTTTGGATCGCGGATGCCGAACTGTGTGGTGTGGACACCCACGGCGACACCGCCCGCACCCGCCGCGTTGTAGTAGCGCAGCACCGCCCGTTGCCGGCGCTCGTCGAGCGTGCATCGCGCCGTCAACGCCAGCGGGCACGCGGGAATGACCACGCCGCGCTGCAAGATAGTTCGGATTTGGGGATTCATTGACGCTGTCATGTCGTTAGAACTTCCCGTCTCTCGACTCAAAGTGGGTCGGCTTGCCAAGACTCGCTCCGCCGCGCATCACCCAGTCAGCAATCCAGCGGAGCATCTGCTCCACGCTCACGCGTGGCGGCCCGAACAGCCGCAACACCTGCGCCGCGTTAGCGAGCAGCGCCGTCGGCGACTCCGAGCCGCTGACGTTGACGCGCTTGTTCATCAGCACGCCGAACTTCGTCGCCATGTCGCGGACGCTCAGCTTCTCCGGGCCAGTCACATTCAGCAGCAGCGGCGGCGACGCGACGTAATCGAACGCCTGCAAGGTCATCGCGTTGGCGTCGGTCTGCCAGATGGTGTTGAGGTGGCCCATCGCGCAGTCCACGGTTTCGCCGGACCACACGCGCCGCGCGATGTCCACCAGCACACCATAACGCAGTTCGCAGGCGTAGTTGAGCCGGATCATCGCCATCGGGATGCCAAGCCGCCGGCTGAAATGCTCGAAGATGCGCTCGCGGCCCAGACAGCTCATCGCGTAGTCGCCGACTGGGTTGGGTGCGTCGGTTTCCAGCGAGCCACCGTCCGCTGCTGATGTGAGGCCATAGACGTTGCCGGTGGAGAACGCAACGATGCGGCTGCGCGGGTATCTCTTGCAGATGATGGCTGGCAGATGGCAGTTCATTGCCCACGTCAGGGCTTCCTGCCCGGTGGAACCGAATTTCATGCCAGCCATGAAGACGACGTTGGGCGCGTCAGGCAGCGCGGCCACCGTCGCTTCGTCGAGCAGATCGCAGCGGATTGTTTCGACGCCGTGGGACTGGAGTTCGGTCTGTTGTCGCGCGTCCGAGAACCGTGCCACGCCGATGACGCGCCGGCGCACTCCAGCCGCTTCCGATGCCCGCCGAGCCATGCGCGCCAAGGTCGGCCCCATCTTGCCGGCAACGCCGAGCACGATGATGTCGCCTTCAAGCCGGTCGAGAGTTTTGATGACGCCGTCCGTGGGTTGACTGAGCAGGTCTTCCAATTCCTTGACGTTGGCGATGGATTGCAGTGTGGCCATTACTGTGGGCGTTTAGCAGAAAACGCCGCAGCCGTGAAGCGTTTTGTTCCCGCCGTTTTGACGCTCCACAAAAATGGGCTAGAGTCGCGCAAACGTAACAACCAAAGAGGAGATCAAAACCATGGCACGCATTGTGAAACGCACGCAGACCGGTCCTCTGAAAATCGAGATTCCCGGCGGACAGCCGGTTTGGATTTGCCAATGCGGGTTGTCGAAGAGCCAACCGCGTTGCGACGGCGCACACAAGACGGCGCGCACCGAGGAACCGGGAAAACTTTATCAGTATGACGCCGCCGGCAACCGCAAGGAGATCACCGACGCTTTCGGCGACATCACGACGTTCTAGCGGAGGCGGGTGGCGGTTGTGCCGGGTGCCGTCAGTCGAAGATGCGCTTGTGGGGATTGATGAAGCCCCAGCAAACGGCGCCGACGAGAAAGAGGCCGCCCATCACATATAACGGCGCGTTCCAGTCGCCGAAGCTGCTCAGCAGCCACGTCACCATCAGCGGGCTGATGACGGAGCTGAGCGCGCCGGAGGTGTTCATCGCGGCGCTGACGACGCCCGCGTGATTGCCGCCGATGTCGAGGCAGGTGCTCCACGACGCGCCGAGTGTGAACATGCTCGCGGCGACCGCCAGCGCAATCAGCGTCGCGGCTAGCATGGGTTGATGCACAACACCCGCGAGAATCATCGCGGTGCCGGCCAGCACATAGGCGAACGCGCCGACGCCGCAGCGGCCGACACGCAAGCCGAAGCGTTTCGTCACCATATCGGTGGCCACGCCGCCAAACAAATCGCCCGCCACGCTCAGGATCAGCGGCAGGCCGGAGAAGAGGCCGAGTTGCATCGCATCCAGCCCGTGCCTCTCCTTCAGATACGTCGGCAGCCAGGTGATGCAGAAGTAGAAGGCGTAGCTGTTCGGAAAATACATGAGGCAAAGCGGCAGCGTGTTGCGATGGCCGAGCAACCGCTTCCAATATGCCCAGCCCTCATGATGGCCATTGGACGGCTCGCGCTCTGACGCGATCTTCTCCAGCTCCGCTGCATTTACCTGCCCGTGCTCGCTCGGATCGTTGCGGAACCAGCGATACCATGCCGCCGCCCAGACCACGCCCACCAGCCCGAATAACACAAACACCATCCGCCAACTCAAGTGGAGCGTCTGCGTCAGCGCCACGACAATCATTGGCGTCACGCCGCCCGCCAAGTGCGCACCGCTGAAAAAGATGCCTTGCACCGTGCCGCGCTCCGACTTCGGCACCCAGCGCGAGAACGTTCGTGCGACGCTCGGCCAAGCGCCCGCCTCGCCGATGCCGAAGAGGAATCGCGTCACGATGAGCGATACGAAGTTGAACGCCGCCGCCGTGAGCATCGTGAAGCTCGACCACCAGAGCACAATCCGGGTCAGCACGTTACGCGTGCCACGGCGGTCGGCCCACCATGCGGTCGGGATTTCAAACAACGCGTAGGCCAGTGCGAACGCGCTATAGACCCAGCTCATCTGGTCCTTGCTCAGGCCCAAGTCGCGCATGATGTCCGGCGCGAGCGTGCCGATGCACGCGCGGTCCAGATAAGTGACGGCGGCGAGCGCAACCGCAAACGCGATCACCTTATAGCGGACGTGTGTGGGATGAGTCGGGTTCACGGTGTTTTGCGGTCAGGGTTGATCCACGCGCGCCAGCCGGTCGAGTTTGCCTGCAAGGAAACAGCGGACGTTTTCCAAGGCCGATTCCGCCATCCGGCGGTTGGCTTCGCGGGTGTTGGAGCCGACGTGCGGTGTGAGAACGACGTTCTCCAGCTTGCGCAGGTCCTTGTCCGGATGGGCGGGCGCATACGGTTCGCGCTCGAACACGTCCAGCGCCGCGCCCGTGAGCCGGCCGGCGACGAGCGCATCGTAGAGCGCCTCCTCGTCGAGCACCGCGCCGCGGGCGGTGTTCACGAGCATCGCGCCAGGCTTGAGCCAAGCCAGCCGCGTCGCGTTGACAAACCGCTGTGTGCTCGCGTTCGCCGGCAAGTGAACGCTGATAACATCGGAAGCGCGGAAAAGCTCCTCAACGTTGGTCGTAAATCGATCGGCACCGAAACGCGTTGGTGGCTCAGCGGGCATGCTTCGATTGCAAGCAATGACCTTCATGCCGAAACCAAAGTGCGCGATGGCGGCGGCGCTGCGACCGATGCCGCCAAAGCCGAGCACGCCGAGCGTCTTGCCGCGCAGCTCCATGCCAACCTCACCGGCAAACTCGCCAGCGCGCAGCTTCGTCTCAAGCCGGACGATCTTCCGCGCCAGACAGCCCATCAACCAGATCGTGTGCTCCGCGACGCTGATGTCGAGCACTCCGGGCGTGTTGGTGACGACGATGCCATGCTGTCGGGCGAGCGGCTTGTTGATGCTGTCATGGCCGACGCCGAAGCGGGCGATAATCGCTCCGTTCTTCTTCCCGAGCGCCTCATACAACGCATCGCGATACGGTGCCACGCCGACGATAACCGCGCGTGCGCTACGCGAGACAACCGCCTCGGCCAACG
Source organism: Verrucomicrobiota bacterium (assembly GCA_026397915.1). Taxonomy (GTDB): domain Bacteria; phylum Verrucomicrobiota; class Verrucomicrobiia; order CAIQCK01; family CAIQCK01; genus CAIQCK01. The sequence continues at coordinate 49,266 of JAPLTX010000027.1, read as the reverse complement.
CAGCTTCATCCACCGGCGCTGGCTCGCAACGCACATCCTTCGCTTCGTGGAAAACGCTCTCAGCCTTCCGAAACTCCAATTCCGTGATTAGAACTGTTTCCATGCTTACGTCTTGCGCGCTTTCAACATCGTCTTGCACCCTTCGCGCACAAACGACGTGTCTATGCCGCACGGCACGAAGAGAAACCCTTGCGAGAGGCGGTTGGCCACATCGGCAGGATCCACCGGCGCGACATGGATGCCCGGCGCGACCTTGTGCTTGCGGCAGGCGGCGAGGATGACCTGCTGCGCCGCGAGCACGTCGGGATGCTGCAACTGGCCGGGAATTCCCATCGAGGCCGACAGATCATATGGGCCGATCAGAATCGCATCGAGACCCGGCGTCGCCAGAATCGCGTCCACCTGCTTGACCGCGCTGATGTGCTCGATCATCGCCACCACGAGCACCTCGCGGTTGTGGTTGCTGTAATAGTCGTCGAAGCGCCGGCCGAAACCGGTCGCACGGCAGAGCGCCGCGCCGCGGATGCCGTCGGGCGGATACTTCGCAATCGCCACCGTCTGCGCTGCCTCGGCGGGCGTGTTCACCGACGGCACGATGATGCCCGCCGCGCCCATGTCGAGCACCTGCTTGGCGAGCACCATGTCGCACGCCGGCAGACGAGCCATTAACTCACAGCCGGTGCCTTTCACGGCCAGCGCCATGTGATAGAAAGTCTCGACGTTGATCGGCGTGTGTTCCATGTCAGCGACGAGAAAGTCGAAGCCCTCCTCGGCCATGATTTCGGTGACAGCGGGATTGCCCGTCATGATCCAGCCGCCAATCGCCGGCTGGCCTTTGCGAATCTTATCCTTGGTCTTGCTCATACACTCTTCTTGCCAGTTGTTATTGTCTCGCGTCCACTTCAATCCACCGCAACAAAGTCCCTCACTTGATCTCCACCACGCCCCACGTTTCGATCTGCGGTAACGTCAGGCGCACACAGTCGTCGTGGCGTTCGGTTTTGAGCGTGACGGGCTTCCGGCCAGGCTGGAGCCACGTCGCCGAGGCGATTTTGCCCCAGCGTTGCGGTTGCAGCAGCGTCAACGTCACGTTCCGGTAAAGCTCCGCGCGCTCGCCGTTGGCGGCGAGGTTCCAGTTGACCACGTGGATTGCCGCCGAACATTTCGCGCGGTTTACCCGCGGGAAGGCATAGACGCCTTCGGGCGCTTCGACACGCAGCAACTCCATGCCGCGCAGTTTTGTGACTGCCGTGAGGTCGGCCGTCGGCGGAACAAACCGCACCGTGCCTGACTCTCGCGCGGCCCGGATCGTCTTCCGGTCCTCGTCGCAGAATGAATCGGCTGCGCTGAACTCCACCAGCACCCGCACGGCGCGCAAGTCGGCGGCGCGCACCGGCACGCGGGCGTATTGGCTCGCGCCGAGGATCAGGTGAAACGGAATCTGCTGCCGCGTGAGATGTTTGCAGAACTGCGAGAGCGAACCTTTGCCGGGCGCGTCGGCGTTGGCGAGCACGGCGATCTCAGCGGCGGACTCATGGTCGTCGAAGAGCGCCTTGTGCTCGTGGATGAAGTCGTAGAGGTCACCGTATTGCTCGCGCGTGCCGAAGTAACGCGGCTGGATGCCGGTCGCGTCGCTGCCCATGTAGATGTCCCACGGCACGAGGTGGAGCTGGCCCAGCGCGTATGTCGTGGCGAGCGCCGCGCGCGTGCGGGCCGTGCTGCGCGGGATGGGCGAGACCACCTGCGACATGCCGAACGCCTCCGCAGCTTTCGCGGCGAACACGTATTCAGCCTCGGTCTGGTAGTCGCTGTTCTGCGACGACTCGCCGGTGAAGAAATCCACCACGTCAACGCCGCAGAGGTTATGGTGGGCGTGAAGGTTGATGAGCAGCGCGTTGACCGAAACCGGGATGTATTGCTTCGGCGACCATTCGTCCAACCGCTTACGGAACTCGCGGAAGAACGTCCTCATGCTCTCCACCTGGAAGTCCGTGAACTGCGGCGTCAACGGCAACTCGCGGAACTTTTCCTTGTAAGCCGCCGCGTCCGGCACGCCGTTGCGCTTCAGGTGCTCGCGATAGTCGAACGTCGCGATGTCGGCGACGCCGAGCTTGTGCAGCGCCTCCGGCGTGCAGTGTTTCTGGAGCCACTCACGAAACCCGGCGCGGCAATGCTCGCAGAAACAGGCAGCGCCGTTGAGCACCCAGCTCGCGTTCATCGCCCAATCGTCCACGTGCAGCATGTCCACGCCGGCGTCCAAGTGGCGCTTGGCCGCCTCGAAGAACAGCTTGCGGAACGCGGGATGGTTGCAGCAACCCGTGAACGTCTTCGGCCCAAACGTCACCATCCAGTGCGGCGTGTTCTTGTTGCCGTCGAGATCCTCGTGCCGGCCCGACGAATCGCCGCGCGCGAACCGGTTCGTCGTCGAGTGCTCCTGGCCTTGGAGGCCGTTGAGTGTGCCTTGGTAGCCGATGCCCATGCCCTTGATCTGCTGGATGAAGTTCGTCTGCGTGCCATAAACCCACAGACACTGCGTCGTGTGGAACGACTCCATGATGGCCGGTGCCTGCTTGTTCTTCTGCCAGCGTGTCGAGAACGGAATGTCCGACCGCTTCAACTGAAACCGGTGCGTCTTCGCCGCCGGCCGCGCGAGGTCGAACACCTGCGGCGGCTTTGTCTGCTTCGCGCTGGCAACGTCGGCGTCGAAGATTTCGCGAACGGCTTTCTCGTCGAGCGCCTCGCCGAAGACGCGCACGCGGTCGAGCCAGCCGTTGAACGGCCGGATGCCGCCGAACGTGCCGAGCAGCAGATCGCCGCGCGCGGCGGCTTTGTGTTCGGTGCGCGGTTTCTCAGCGCACAACACCAGCGGCTGGCCTAGGCCGCCGGCGTAAGCGCGCACGCTCTCCGGGCCGACGACAACCGCCGTGAATCGCCAACGGTCCTCCAGTTTCTCCCGCGTCTTGCCGACAAGGTTATACGACGCCTTGCTGGCTCCCGGTCCCAGTGCGAGCGCCACTCCGCCCGCCGCGGGCAACAAGTCCCACGCGCCGTCCTTGGACAACAGTCGCGCGCTCGACCCATGCGCCAGCGGGCTTTGGCGTGACCAAAGCGTGATGGTGAATGTGTCGAGCTTGTCGAGCGCCTCGTGCCGGAACACCACTGCGCTGCCTGCCGGCGGCTCCTTCGCGCCCGCACCGCCATGACGCGATGCCGCCGTCAGGTCCAGACAGCGGCCGAACGGCCCCAGATCGAAGCCCGCCTCCTCGCCAGCCGCATAGACCTTGAACTTCCCCGCGCCGCCGAGCGTGCCGGCATTTTTCAGCCCGTCGTCGAAGTCAAAGGCGACGAGCGGTTTTTCGACAGCGATGGCGGAATGGCCGCACAGCAGAATGATCGCGAGTATCCAGATGAAACGGTGCATTTGACGTTGTCTCCTTTGATGAACGGCGATTCGACAATACTCCGGCGGATTTGTCTAGCGTTCAATCTCGTAGAGCGCCCGCGATCGAATCGCGCACGGTGTTCAGGGCGGAAAGGATGAGGAGGTGTTTCGCGGGCATGGGATTTGAAATCACAACGGTTTCTTTTCCGGATAGATTGGCACCTTGGGATCACACGAGACGACCTCATCGCCACGCCAGGTCAGGTTGAACTTGCGATGGCTGATGGGCATTTCCTCGACGGTCTGCCGTTGAGGCAGATCGTGTTGTAGTGTGATGATGCTGCCGACAGTGACATCGTTCCTGGCGATGATGAGGAAGGAGCCTTCCCAGCGCAAAGGCAGCGGCTTGTCAGCAATGGCCAGTCGCACGGACTCGCGCGCCGCCCACGCCGGAACACGGATGCGCAGGGCGCAGCGTTGCTTCGGCGTGATGAGCAACGTGGCGTTCGTGCCGCGCTTCGATCGCACCATAAGGGCAGGCGTGGCGATATCAAAATGCAGGTTCACTGAGATGACGCCATTCGCCGAGGTCGTGACGATGTGCTGATGAAAGTCGGCGAGAGAATGGAGCACGGCCGCGAACACATCCAGGATGGCTCCATAGCCGAAAGGATGCGAATAAACGCCCCACGCTCCGTCGCTGCGCGGATTCTTGGGATTCACGATCTGCGATGGCAGCAGGCGCGCGCGGATCAGGCGCTCCACATCATCGAGCAAGTCCGTCTGCCCTGCGCGCAGTGCGAGCCATAGCGCAATCTGTGCGACATCGCCGCAGCTCGCATGTTCGCCGATGGGATCGCCATCCTTGTCCGGGAAGCGAATCTTACCCTGATCGTGCGGCGTCCAGCCGGAGTGGGTGATGGCGGCGCCCCAGAGACCTTTGCGATAGGTGGGCGGCCACGGCATCCGCATACTGCTTGTTGCCGCTCGCGAGGCCGTAGAGCAGGAGGCCGCGGAGGGTGCCGCAATAGGAGTGCGTGTGGCCGACGTGGTTCGGATCCCGCAACTCATCGCGCACGTTACCCGTCGGAGCGATCACATGCCGCAGATGCACTTCGGCGAGCCGTTTCGCAAGCTCCATCGCGAGCGCATCGCCGGTCGCTTCGTGAAACCAGACGATGGCCTCGATGGCGCGGCCTGTGGTTGCCGTGGCATTGAACCACTGGCCCGCAGGCGAACGCTGCACCATCAGCCGGTCAGTGGAGAGCGGTCCGCCAGCGATCCCGGCCAGTTTCTCGTAGTTCAACTGGCCGTCTGGATCGAGCAGCTTGTAAATCGTTTCGACAAGCTTGCGTCCTTGCTGCCGCGCCCAATCACTTCTCCGATACCGCGCGAGCGTCGTGTAGGCCAGCATGGACTCACGGAGATTGTGCGGATTGACTTTGATCTTCTCCGGTGGTCCGGGCAGGCGCGCCGTGTTCATGAGGAGCGCGGCGGGATTGTCGGTCAGCGTCCGGAGATTCCTCATCATCGCGGTGTCGGCGTGCGCGGGAATCCGCGTGCCCGTTGCGGCTTCGAACCGCAGCATGGCATCCCACCAACGGCCCGTGTCGTGCGCCACCTCGTAGCTACCTGTTGGCAGGAACTCCTGCTCGGGGTTCAGCCAAGCGAGGCAACACTTCGCCGCGCGGTCCATCGCCGTCCGAAGAGAGCCGGCCTCCGCGAGTTCTCCACCGAAAACAAAGCGGCGCGACGCCAAGAATGCCGCGCCCGCGGCTGCGGTGTTTTGGATGAACCTTCTGCGGGCAATCTTGATTGTGCTCATAGCCGTCGTCGAATCAGCGCAAGACACAGGCTACTCGACGCGATTGGATGGAGTTCATAAGGCGGAAGTTCTTGGCGTCATCTTGATGCGTAGCCTGCCAGCACTTCCCAACCTAGCAAGTCCAAAACACCCCGGCGTCGCAGCAGGCTTTGCTACAATCATGCGCAGCTTCAAACCAATCATCTCAAACATTGCTTGAGCGGGTCTGAAGGGGTAAGAATTAGCGTGTCTTGATACCCGATGTGCTACTGAGCAACCGACAACAGCGTGTTTTCGATGCCGTCGTGAGCGGCATCGGGCGGTTGGGGTATCGCGACGCGTTGCTTCAGCGCGATTACGAGTTCACCGACTGGTTTTCCAGCGTTTCTGGTGCCTCTAGGATTCCCGCCGCCGCTTTCGGCCGCACCCCCTTTGATTACGATTCAGCGTGCATCGGCGTCTTTCTCACGGGCGACACCGGCAGCCCCCTGCGTTACCGCGCGCTTGGCGCACCGTTTGCCATCGAAGTTCAAGAGGATGGCATCGTGCCTTGGAGCATCGGCCGGGATGAGAGCACAACCCGCCCATCCTGTGGACGTATTCCGGCGGCTGCGATGGACCGCTTCTTCAGCAGCATCCGGCAGAAGTGGAGTCCTGCCGAGGCATTGCGAGCAAAAAACATCGGCAAGCCGGTCGGCCCCGCCGAACTAGACTGGGTTGATTTTGGCCTCATTCCGGCTTTGGAGGACGAAATCAGTGGCAAGCTCGACCGACTGCTCCGCGAGGCTCTCGTGGCGGGACAACGGACCTACCGAAAACAAACAGGTCAGAAACCCGATCCTGAAGCCCTCTACCGCCTCGTGTTTCGGCTGGTTGCAGGAAAAGTGTTTCATGACCGCAAGGTCGCAGGCTTTCTTCAGTTTGATGCTACTTCTGATGCACGAGAGGTCCTTCACAAAGTTTGTAGCTTCTACAACGAGCCGCTCAATTACCTCGGCGACCACGACACACAGCAGGCCGTGGCCGATGCGCTTTGGACAAAGCTGGGGTTCCAGAACCTCTCCGTGGATGCTCTTGCGCTTATCGCTGAGGACACGTTAGTTGACGACGAGCTTCGCAAACAATACGGCATTCACGGCACTCCTCGACGCATTGCTCGCTACGTAGTGGAACACCTCCCTATAGAGCGGATTCCAGAATTAGAGCGTGTGGTTGCGGAGCCATGTTCAGGTTCCGGCGTCTTCATGGTTTCGGCGCTGAAGCGGTTGCGCGAGTTGCTCGGCCCCGATTGGGATGACAGCGAGCGACACCGTTATTTCGTTAAGCGTCTCTTCGGCTTCGAGCAGGACGCCTTTGCCCGCGAAGTCAGCAAACTCTGTCTCACCCTTGCAGACTTCCCGAATCCTAACGGCTGGAACCTGCAAGACGCTGATGTGTTTACATCGCGCAAGTTCTCCGAGGGGCTGGGCCGTGCACGTGTGGTTCTCTGCAATCCGCCTTTTGAAGACTTCAACAAGTCGGAACGGCACAAGTATGGTTCAGCCGTCGGCACATCAAAGCCGCTGGAAGTGCTGCGGCGGGTGCTCCAATACAGCCACCGCGAAGCCATGATCGGCTTTGTTCTGCCGCGCCCCTTTGTGGATGGAATCAGTTACCGTGAAGTGCGGCGGCAATTAGCGGAACGATTCGCCGCCGTTGAACTGGTGGCGCTGCCAGACAAGGTCTTCCGCCATGCCGAAGTGGACACGGCGCTAGTCTTGGCGCACTCACCGATCAAACACGATCGGATTCAGGTGCATTTCCGCGAAGTGCTGAAGTCCAACCTCTCGCAGTTTCTTGATCGCGGAGCTGTGACACGGCAAGACGAGGCGACGATGTCGCCTGCGCAGGCGACAGCAGGTCTCCACGTCCCCGTTTTGCAGGAAGTGTGGGAACACCTTGCTCATCTGCCAAAACTTGCCTCGGTGACAGAGATTCACCGCGGGGTGGAATGGCAGCCGCCTTTCGACGAAGAAAAGTATCTGTCGACGAGAGTGAAGGCGGGATGGCTGCGCGGCCTGAGAAACGTTGAGGAAGGCTTTCAGGCGTTTTCATTGTCCAAACCATGCTGGCTAAATCCTGACCCGAAGTTCCGCCGAAGAAACGCTTGGGATTTTCCTTGGGAACAACCCAAGGTGATCGCGAACGCAGCCACCAAAGCGCGCGGCGCGTGGCGTCTAGCAGCGGCGCCTGATGCTGTCGGTCTCGTTTGCACTCAACGATATCATTGCCTGTGGCCAACGAACGGTTGGGGAATTCGTGCCTTGGCCGCTCTGCTCAACTCGCCTGTGTTTTCAGCCTTTGTTGCGGGCAGAGAAGGCAAACGCGATGTTCGCAAAACGACACTCAAAGATTGCCCCATACCATCGTTGTCGCCCAACGACATGGTGATGCTCGAAGGTCTGGTGGACGACTACATGGGAGCTTTGAGCGCGGGACCAGAATCGCGCCTTGAACTTTGGGGCGGCGGCTCGTGGGAAGATCGAGCGAGACGAATCCTGCTCCAGATGGACGCCCTGATCCTCAGAGGCTACGGCTTGCCGCCGTGGCTGGAGCGAAAACTCCTCGACTTTTTCCGTGGTGAACGCCGTCCCGTGCCATTCGATTTCGGGGATTACTTCCCTGCGGAGTTTGGACCAAACATTCCGCTTTGGCGCTTTATCTCACCCTCATTTCAAGCTAGCCGTCCGCAGCAAATTGTTCCGCATCTGCCGGAACTGAGGGATGAAGAACTGACCGCTGCCCTTGAAGACGTTTCGTGATTCCATGAGCGACGCCTACCTGCTGGACACAAACGTGATTTGCGCGCTGGCCGATGCCAACCACGCAAGCCATGCGTCCGTGCGACAACACTTCCAACAGGCAAGCCCGCAATTCGTGTTGTTGCCGACCATGGCGGTTGCAGAGATCGAGTTCGGCATGGCACGCGCTGCGAACGTCAAACCGGAGAAGCGCGAGGAACTGCGTCAGTTCATCCGCCGATTCGATCAGTTACCGTTCGATGAGAACTGCATTCAGCCGTATGCTGTTGTGCGTGCGGAACTGTGGCGAATGCACGGAAAAAATCGCCCCAAGGGCAAGCGGGTGGTGTGGACCGAATACCACCCAGAGCAACTCTGCGACAAGGTTACAGGCGAGGAGCTTGGCATTGATGAACCAGACCTCATCATCGCCAGTGTTGCAATGGCCCAGAACCTGGTGCTCGTGACGAACGACAGCCGCTCAGGTATGACGCGCGTCACTGAAGCTGCGGAAAAAGTCTTCCAAGCCGGCCTCTTTCCGGTGCAACTCCGGATCGAGAACTGGAACGGCTAATCGCTGCCTTCCGTGGGCAGACGCTGGCTTGAAGGCCGCTCTCTTGTCTGCCGGACGGCGGATGCAATCGGAAACTCGCAAGTTACTCAACGTGGATGGAGTCGAGCTTCAGGCGCATGTCGCTGGAATGGCTTGTGCCCATCGGCCATTGGGGGGCGACGTAGAGGCCGCCGAAGCAGATTTTGCGGAGGAGAGGTTTCTTTAGCGACTGGGCGGGGGAATTGTTGGCGGAGACGGAGAAACCTTCGGTCGTCAGCTCGACCTCGAAATGGTTCCACTCATTCATCTTGAACGGCGCGATGTCGGCCCATTTGTTGCCACCGACGGCGACTTGGAATACGTCGGTCTTGGACTGCTCGTTGTAGATGGCGCGAATGGCGGTGCCGGCGCGCATCTTGCCGCCGAGTGTCAGCACGGGCCAGTCGAGGCCGGTGTAGCGGCTTATGTTCAGGTCGAACACGAGGCGCAGTTTCGGCTGACGCGTCAGTTTCTCCGTCAGCACGAGGCCGAGGCTTGATTGGCGCTGCGCGAAGTGCGCGATGCCGTTCTCGATCTTCAGGCCGGCGCGGCTCTCGCGCGGCAACAGAAATGGCCGCGTGAAATCCGGCAGCGGCTCGATGACGCTGCAATGGATGCCGCGCGGATAGGTGTAGGCGACGTAGAGCTTGCCGGCGGCGACGAAGCCGTTCGGGTAGAACGCCGTGCCGCCCTCCGGCTGCACGACGGGGCCGGGTAGCAGCAGGTCAGGGTCGCAGACCGGCGAGCAGTAGAGCGAGAGGAAGTAGCGATCGCGGCTGATGCGCTCTGGGATGCGCACGTTGTTGTCGTTCATCACCATCAACAGGCTGTCGCGCGTGCCATGTAGCGGCGGTCTATGACCGCCGATCGAATCAGCCGCACCAGTTGGCGGTCGCAGACCGCCGCTACAGTTGGCGCTGGCGCCGGAGACGGCGTAGTTGCGCGAACAGATCGTGTCCACCTCGACGGAGCGGGCCTTGGTCCACGTGCGGCCGTGGTCGCTGCTGGTGGCATAGAGCAACATGCGGTGCGGTTTCTCGGCGCGCTCCGGGTTGTCCTGCGCGGTGGAGTTGCGGATGAGCAGGCCGATCTTGCCATCGGCTTGCTCGAACAGCATCGGCTCCCAGATGGTGACGAGTTCGCCGCCGAACTCCACCGGTTTCTCGCCGAGCTTCGACCACGGCAACGCCTCGATCGGCTCGCTCCACGTCCACGTCTTGCCGCCGTCGGCGCTGAGCAACACGCCGGCGTAGCGCGTGTGGCCGACGATGCACTTCGCCTCGACCATCGGCAGGCTGCACGGGAACATCATCACGCCCTTGCTGGTGAGCAGGCCGTGGTTGGTCGGGAAGCCGACGACCTGGCCCGCGAGCGACGGCGGCGCGGTGGGCACTTCGCGATTGCGCCAGCGGACGCCGTCGGTGGAGGTGGCGATGTAGGTTTTGCGGGCGTTGTAGTCGCACCACGCGCAGAACAGCGTTTCGTCGCGGTAGTTGATGAAGATCGGCTGCCACTGGTTGTCGGTCTCGACGGGGTTCTCCGCCGCCGCGTCGCGCGTGAAGAGCCGCACGGGCGCCGACCAATGCTCGAAGTCGTCGCTGACGCTGAGGAAGTTGTATTGGCCCGGCACATCCTCGCCGTGCGACTCGTTGGCGTTCCACGCGGCGAAGAACTTCCCCTTGAACTTCACGATGTCCACGTCGTGGTTGTATTTCAGCGCCGGCTTCGCGCCGGGATGGTGGAAGTAGATGTCCGCGAGCTTCACCTTCGGCTGGTAGATCGGCAGCGGGTCGGCGGCGAGAGTCATACTGCTGGCGCAGCAGGCGACAGTGGTGATGCTGAGAAGGCTTCTCTTCAACGTATTCATGGCAAATTGAACACTTCGTAGGCCGGACACTCTTGTCTGCCCATCGCTTTTTCGGCGGCATTGTAGGTCGTCAGCCCCGCCGCACAAGGGCGAAGTCCCCGCTCCGCCGTCGCTCCTTGCACAGGGGCAGCGCCCGCATTGCCGAGGGCTTCCCTCTGCCCAACAGTCTTCGCGCCCGACCCGTGACCGAACCAGTTTGACGGAGCGGCAACCCATGCGGACCAAGTTACGTTTCGATCTCCGACCATCGCTGCTGGTCCGGCCACAGATTACCTCAGGCTGCTGAGCCGCGCGGCGGCGTGGAGACGTTTCATTTCGTCCGCGGTCAACGCACGGTTGAAGACGGCGAGGCCGGCCATGCGGCCTTTGAGGGCTTCGCCCAACATGCTGCCGCCGGCGTAGCGCGCGCCCACGGTGAAATCGGCAGGGCCTTTGGGCTTCGATTCCGCGTGCAGCTTGGGGTCGTAGCGGAAGATGCCGCGTCCGTGGTAGTAGGGGTTCATGCCGCGATGGCCGCCGTTGGGGCCTTCGGTGGTGAAGTAGGGATCGGTGCGTTTGTCTTTCACGGGATCAACGGCGCGTTCCTCCATGACGCCGTCCATGTAGGCGCGGATGAACTTGCCGTCGTAGGTGAAGCCGAGCGTGACCCATTTGCCGACGGGGAGTTCGCTGCGCGGTGCGGCGTAGTCCACGCACCACGGCAGGGCGCTGCCGTCTGCGCGGCGGGTGACGCCGCCCTCGGCGGAGATGTGCGGGGTGAGTTGTCTCATGCCGCCGTAGGTGGGCATGTTGTAGAGCATGGCATACTGGCGGGTGCCGGTGTCGTCGTTGGCGCCTTTGCCCTCGCTCCAGATGCCGGCGATGGTGCCGCCCCACTTGCCGATTTCATCGAGTTTCACGACGGCAAACATGCTGACCTGGGCGTCCTTGCCGCTGATGTCGAGCGCGCCGATCTTTGCGCGCGGGAGTCGGAGGTAGTGCGAGCCATCAAACCGCACGGACGACCCGGAGAAAGAGCCGCCTTTGATCCGCGTGATGGGGCCACCGACCTCCTCCAGAGGCAACGGTGCGCCCACGATGATGGATTGCCGTGGTGAGCCGGGGTTTTCGCCAAACACCCAGAAAGCGATGAGGCCCGGTGTTTTGACGACGTCTTCGATGGCCTTGGTCATGTGCGCCTTGGCCTCAGGGGTGACGGTTTCATCAAGCGGGAGTTCGACCCGGATGCCTGCGATGTTGTCCTTGTAGGTGTCGAGCGCCTTCGCCTCGCTTGCCGAGACGATGGTGATGACGGGACGTGTGCCAGCGGTCTGCTTCGACGGCTTGGGTGACACGCCAGCGACGTTGCCATCGTGAACAGGCCATGGGCTGAGCATGTCGTTTTTGTTGTAGAAGTTCTGGTAGCCAAAGGTGGTGTCAAAGATCCAAGCGTTGCGGTCGGTGTAAGGCTCGACAGAGGAGCCGCTCCAGTAGATATGGGACTTGAGGTTTTTCACCAAGCCGACGTTCGCGGTGAATCCGGCCTTGCCATTGCCCGCGGCGCCACACTCCGCCGTCTGGATGTCGCCTGTGGACGAGTAGTAGCCTTTGAGGCCCAAGTTCACATAGAACATGTAGGCCAGCTCTGAGCGGGGGCTGGTGATGTTGTAACCTTCGTCGCTGGTGCCATCAAAGCAGAAGCGGCCGTTGATCTTGTCACCGGCAACCGGTCCGACTTTCGGCAGCCGCCAGCCTCGAATATCCACGTTGCGGACGGGGTCATGATACACGAGTTCGCTAACCCACTTGACCGCATCGGCCCAGGGCATTTTGCCGTTCGGCTTGAAGCCGCTGGTGCGCGCGTAGTCGGCGTCCTGCAGCCATGTGACATCGAGCACTGCGTCATAGAGAAGGCCGCCGCCCATGTCGTAGAGTTCGCCGTGCGCAGCACCGGCGCGAGATGGGACGGTCGTGGTTGCGGTGATTGCGGGTTGCTTGGCCGATGGCTTCTTCACGCCGGCAGCGATGTCGCCGTCGTGGACTGCCCACGCGAAACCGGCATCGGGACGGCGCAGGCCGTCGCGCTGGTTGCCTTCGGCGGTGGTGAAGACCCAGACGGCAGGAGATGGAAACGGCTGGCCGGGCGATCCGCAGTAGTAGCCGTCCGTCTGGAGGTTTTTCACCAGACCGATGTCCGCCTGTCCATTCCACACGGCAGTCCAACTTTTCATCACGCCGAAGGTCGCCGGGTGTTTGCCGTCCTTCGTCCACCAGCCGTCCAAGCGCAGGTTCACGTAATACATGTAGGAGAACTCGGAGCGCGTGCTGGTGATGTTGTAACCCTCGTCGGTGGTTCCATCGAGTTTGAACGTATGATTGAAGCTTTTGCCATCCGACGGCTCCACCTTCGGCAAACGCCAGCCGGTGTGGTCCACGTTTCTGGCCGGATCGTGATAGACCAGCGTGCTCACCCACTTGTTGGCCTCGGCCCAACTCATCTTGCCGGTGGGATGGTAGCCGCTGCTCTTGGCGTAGTTGGCATCCTGGAGCCAAGTGACATCGAGCACGTCGTCGTAAAGCAGGCCGCCTCCCCGGTCATGGAGTGCGGCCTGCGCGGCGCCAGTGAGGAACAGCCCGGCGGCCAAGACTGCGGAGCGAGTCAGCATGGTCTGGGTTCGATTGAACATGGCGAGGAACGGTGCCCAGTCATGGCAGGGAACGTAAAGAGAATAATGGGCGACACGATCGCTCGCAATGCGGTGCGCCGCCAGAATCCCGCCGGAGAGCTTCGGTGTTGGACTTCGAGGCGCGGGCGGCGCTGTTTTCAAAGGCGGGAAACAGTTTCTCGTATCATTGTTGCATGGCCCCAGCGGGCTGCACGTAGAGAGCGCTAAAACGAATCTTCGTCTTTTGTTCGCCCTCAAACGTCACTTTGAGGCGGATACGGTCCGGCAGGCCGGCGATGGCTTCTTGCCTGTTCCACGAGATCGGCGTGTGGAAACCGCTTTGACGGACGATGGCGGCGGCTTTGCCGGAGAAGCCGGGCAACGGACGCTCGTGGTTGTCCAGCAGTTCGATCTTCAGGTTTGCCTGCGCGCTGAGTCCGTCGGCATTCAGATAGAATCGGTGGGCGACGCCGGCCTTTGTCGGAACGGCCGCGGTGACGAACTCACTCTGGATGACGGGAAGTTGGTAAGCACCCGGGCCTTTGCCAGCCTCTTCCACCACGAGGTCGCCGAAACGGTCGCGCGGGAGCGTGGCGATGCCGACACCGCCGCGTTCGGGCTTCTTTCCATGCTGCCTCGGGTCCCATGCGCCATAGTAGATGAAGGTTTCGTTGCCGATGTTCTCGAAGCCCTGACCTTGCAAGAGGCCGCCCTGGTCCCACGCGCCGTCTTCGCCGCGCTTGAGGAACGTCCACTCGTGCGCCGGCTCGCGGAAGTTGATACCGTCGTTGCTGACGACGAATCCGAGATCAATCGTGATGTCCTTCCACTCCTTGGCTCCGTGCCAGCGGCCATACAGACCGAGCAACACGTTGCCGCGGTTCCAGACGCTCACGCCTTCATGCGCCTGTTCGCCCTCGAGACTCCGTCCGGAACCGAGCAGCGTGTGCTGCGCGGTGCGAACAAAGCCAATGCTGCTGGTGTGCGACCAGTTCACAAAGTCCGGCGAACGATACATGCGCACCACACGACCGTGATACGGGCGCGTAGCGTTCATGCCGTTCTGGCCGCAGGCGTAAAACATCCCATTCCATTTATACAGGCCGCCGCACGGCTCGAAGTGAACAGCGGGCAGCACGAGGTCTTTCTTGCGCAGCTCCGCCTTCACGGGCTTTGCCGCGGTGAGCAGTGTCCATCGCAAACCATCCGTGCTCGCAAACGGCGCCAGCGAGCCGAGCCGCGTGTTGTGGCGGAAATAGACGTGCGTGGAAATCTTGTAGCGGCGCTCTGGGTTTGGATCGTCTGGATCGGCCAGCACCTTCAGATTGACGAAGCCCAGCGGCGCGGGATTGGTGAGGATGAGGTTATTGTTCTTGTTCCCGCGATACTCGACGAGGCCGAGATTAGGTTTGGTCCAGTGCAAACCGTCCCGGCTCTCGGCATAAGCCGCGCGCCACCGTGCCGAGGCCACCTTGTTCGCGGTGTCATCGTCAAAAGCGACATACCACATGCGGAACCTGCCGCCCTCGCGAATGACCGATCCATAGAACTGCACTCCGAAGGCATCCGGCGTGCCCGGCTTGCCGCGCTGCAACACCGGGTTGGCCGGATGCCGCGTGGGCGACCGCATCTCCAGCCGGAGGTTTTGCGAAAAAGGAATCGCCGCCGAATCAAACGCGAACAACGTCATCCCTGCCGCTTCGTCGAACTCCGCCGCTTTGCTGGCAGCGCCAGCCTGCAACAGGACCATCCCAACCGCTGCCACAAGCCGACAGAAACTTCGTCGTGATATTGACATCATCATCTTTGTGTTCTCCGTGACGGTCACCGCGGCAACAACGCAGTTTGGCGCGATGCGCGCAAGGTCCGCAAGCCCACGGCCGCTTGGTCCGCCACGAGCGTCGGCGGATGCTCGTCGAGCACGCGGGCGAGCAGGGTCTCGATGCCCGGCGCGCGGGCTTCGGTCAGGCCGGCCAGAGTTGCGGCGCGGAGCCAGATGTTGTCGCTGGCCAGCAGACGACGCACTTCGGGATGCTCGATGTTTTGGGCGAGGCGAGCGATGGCTTTAGCCGCCGGGTAACCCAGCCCCATTCCCAACGGGCCGTGCATGCCGGAAAAATTTTCCACTTGGGCATATCGCGCCAGCACCGGAATCGCATCGGCCACGTGACGCTGCGCAATGGCCTCGCACGTCCAGTAGAAGCCGACCGTATCGGCGTTTTTCGCGTAGACATCCAGCTTCTTGAGCAGCAGATCGTTCAACTCGGTGTGTTTGCCCGAAAGCAGTTCCCGCAAGGCGAGGTAATTGGCGAACGGGTAGGGTGAGTCCAGCAGGCGCTGCAACGTCGGTGCCGCGGCGTCGGGATAGAGCGCAGATAATGCAGCGACTGCACGGTCCAACGAATGAATGCCAGTAACCATCATCCGTGTGGCGCCGGGTGCTTGGTTGTTTCCATTGTTCAAGTTGCGATAGTGATCCTTCTTGAGACCTTCGGCGATGTCGCGTTCGAGCGACACGAGACTCGGCGCTTCCGGCGATGCACGATCCGGCCGCGTTTCCACAACCGGCCCCGGCCACTTCAAACCGCGCGGGGGATACCATGCTTCGTAGGGCATCGGCGGGGGCAGCGTGATCTCTGGCACGCGGTGGCCGGCGATGCGTTGGGATTGCTGAATGAAGCGGAGCGATTCTAACGCCTGCCGTCGCACCACGGAGATCGGGTCGCGAGTGGCGATCTCGACCAGCAGGTCAATCCCGTCGGTCTTGCCGCGGGTTCCGAGTCCCACTGCCAGGCCGTAGCGCACGTCACGGTAGCGCGTCTTTGGGTCGGCGAATGTCCGCAACTGCGCCACATCCCCGGCGTGCCGGGCCAGCGCCATGACGAGGTAGCACTTGTCGCGAAAGTTCGTATCGAACCGGCCCTTGCCGATAGACGTGATCTCCTTGAAGTCGTAGGGTTTGGTGGCTTCCTCGCGGAGCACGGCGGTGGCCTTGGAACCGAAACCAAGCCGGTGCAGGAGCACGGCCGTGTCTATCCGCTCCCGCCAGTTCTTGCTGGCGAGATAGGGCGCAACCAACTCGTCGGGCACTTCCGATGGCTCAACGGCGAGGCAGCCCAAAAGCCAGAGCGCCTGCTCCGGTTCAATCCGCTTCACCACTGGAAACGGATGGCCATGTTCGCTAAAAGGACGTTCCAGATTGATGCCTTCGCGCAGCTTCACGTAGAGCGGATCCTGCTCCGACGCGGCATCACCGCGCAGCACGCCAGCGAGCAACGCAACCGCCTGCCGCCGCAGTCCCGCTTTCTCCAACAGGAGACGAACCAGCAGCACGCGTTGCGACTCGGGCCGGAGTCGGTCTTCATAGCGGGGCTTTTCCAGAAACGTGCCGGGCAACAGGCCGATCAGCATCGGCACGTCCTTCAGCGCGGGTTTCGCGCCGGCCAGGATGAGACCGTGCAACCATGCGTATTCCTCGGGCCGCGGCCCGTGCTGGAAGTAGCGCGACAAGTAGCTGGGCCGTTTGGGAACCATCTCATGGACCATCCGCCACAACGCTTCGACGCCCTGCGGCGTCCCAACCCGCCCCAAAGCGAGTGCCGCTTCAAACGCATGGTCTTGAAACTCCGGCCGCGACAACCAGGGAACCAACAACGGCACCGACGCCCCGTCGTGAAGCCAGCCCGCCGCGCGGATTGCGCCCAATGGCGGTGGACGCCCCGTCATGTCATGCCGCTTGCCCTCCACCGGCTCGAAGTTTACCGGCGGCGGCAATGGAACCTGCAACGCCGCGCGCACGACCTGTCGTGCGGAATCCGGCGCGGCTGTTCCCAAGCGACCGACCGCTTCGAGCCAGCGGCCTTGCAAGTCACCGCCCGACGACTGCCCATGGTCGCACAGCGCGACCGGGCCTTTGCCAATCAGCCTTGCCAGCCCCTGCGCACCGCCGACGTCGGCAAGCAACTTCGCATAGAACTTCGCGCTAACATCCAGCGACGACCCCGGTGGCGGCACACAAGCAGTGATCGTCTCCAACGCGGTCATCGCATGAAATCGGACCTGCCAGTCCGCACCGTTGAGTGCCTTGCAGAGCGCGGGCGCCGTGTCCGGTGTGCCGAGGCGGGTCAGGGCCAGCGCGGCGGCGCGACGCACCTCGACCGCTTCGTCCGCGAGCAACCGGGCAATGGCGCCAGCATCCTGTCGCGCGCCATCCTCCATCGCCATCAACGCTTCGCAACCCAGCCGCCGCAACTCCGCGTCCGGGCTGTGCAGCCACGGGCGGCAGGTCGCATCCTCGCCCACGCGCGCCTGACAGCGATACTCCTCCGGTTCGTTGCGCCGATAAAGGATGTCGGTGACGTCGCGTTCGATCTGGACGGGATCGCGGGCGACAGGGGAGAGCGACACCGCGTGCGCAGGCGCTTCATCCTGCGGCGCGTGGCAGCCCTGGCACGTCTTCGTCTCGCCGGGGCGAGAGGTGACATAGGACATCTCGATCACGCTCTGCTGCGAGCCGACCGGCACCGACGTGACCGGGTAGTTCCAATCGAACGCAATCCGCCGCTGGGCCGCGTCCAACGGCTCCACGAACAAGCCCGTGTCCGCCGGCGCTTCGAAGTATGCCGAGCCATCCGGCAGCACGGGCACGACGCCCAGTGTGCGCGTCGCGAGACTCGTGTGGCTCGCAGAAGTCACAGCAGTCGGCAGCGCTTCGATCACACGGTAGTAACGAACCTTGCCCAGCACTGCCGCGACGTGTGGATTATCGGAGCGACGGGCATTGAAGATCGCCATGCGGCAACGGCCCGTGACCTGCACGAGCGCGGAGTTTTTCGCCGCGCTGGCGAACGGCCCTTTGGGCGCGAGCGTCGCCGGCCGCGGGCGCTCCAGAAGAATGGGGCGCGCATCGAACTCAACGGAGTTGGGCCGATTGAACACCAGTTGGACCTCGCGCGTTTTCGGGTCGGCCACATAGATGCCCAGATCGCGCGCGCCCGGCTGCGTCGCCGAAAACAGGAACCGCCCGTCGGGTAGCGGATACGGCGTGGTTCTTGATCCCGCCGGCGAGAGATGGACGCGATGGGTCGCGCCACCGAGTTGAATCGTGGTCGCGCACGGGAACACTGGCGAGAGCGCCGCCGCCGGAGTGAGTCCTCGCCGCACATCTAGGATGCACGGCCCCAATTCCGACAGCACCAGCAGCGTCCCGTCGGGCATCTCGCCCGCCTGCGTGTAGGACAACCCGGAGTGCCGCTCGCGGTTGTAGAACCGATACCCGCCGATGCCGAAGAAATGGCTCTCATCGGTGCCGTCGGGGCGGATGGTCATCAGGTAGTTCTCGTGCTTGTCGAGCGGCGGAATGTTCAGATGAAACGTGTCCCACAGCGTGAACAGAATCCGGCCGTCCTGCAGCACCGTGGGATCGAACACCGTGCCGGGATTGAACGTGAGTTGCTGCATCCCCTTCCCGTTGGCCTCCATGATCCAAAGCGTCTCCGTCCGCTCCTCGTGATATTCCTCTAGGTAGCCGTTGCGGTCGCTGACGAAGACGATCCGTCCGTCCGGTAGATACACGCCCGAAACGTCGTTGAACGGCCCGTCGGTCAACTGCACGAGGTTCATGCCGTCGGCGCCGATCTCGTAGAGATGGAACCAATCCTCGCCGTCGCGGCGCATGCTGAACAGTATCTTGCGGCCGTCGTAGGAGGGTTCCGGATCGAAGACCTCGCCTTCGGTCAGATGCGTGATGCGCCGCAGCGTGCCGTCCGGCCGCGCCGGAATGAGCGTGTAGAGGTTGCGCCCGGGCCGCGAAGGCGTCGTCGTCCGTTCCAACGGATGCGAGGAAGTCGCGCGGTGGTAGATATAACCCTCTTTCCAGTGCGCCGTCCCCGGCCGACCCTCCCACAAGTGATGCGGCCCCAAAATGTCATCCGACACAAACACAATCCCCGGCAGCCGCTCCTCCGCCGAGCCGTTGCCTGCGCACGACAACAACGCAACGAGCACGACAGATGCTTTGAACATGGCTCGCCTGAACATCGCCGGCATTGTCGCCGTCACTGTATATCGTGCAAGCGCAAAACCCTTACCAATCATTTGGACGCGGCGTTGATGAGCTTCACCTGTGTCTTCAGTTTCAACCGCTGAACTGGCTGGTCGGTGCGCAGCACGACGCACGCGTGCTGTGTGATCTCTTTGGGCGCGAGCGTCGCGTCGGGCATGGATTCAATGCGGCCCGCGACGGTTTGGTCTGCGGTGTAGGTGACCGATACGTCGCCCGCCGTAATCTGGCTTGCGCTGGTGCGATTCGGCGCGTCGGCCGGCACGCCGAGGTGCCAGCGGAACTGCACGATGTCGGGCTGCTTCAGTTCGACCTCGTCTTCGATGGTCACGGAGCTTCGGTTCCATTCCACGCGCCGCTTCCATTTGGTGACTGACTCATAGCAACCAGAAACGTCCACGGAAGCCGCACCACCGGAGTCATCCATTCGCTCAACAGTTATTGGCGCGGCGCGGCGCTTCATCGTGAGGACTTGGCCAGCGTTTACCAGTAACGCCGGCGTGAGCTTCTCAGGAGCGGCGTCGCCGACCTGCAAGACATTATGACCGGCAACGTTGCGCAGGTGAGTTGCGTTGTTCGGCACGGCGTAGTTGAGCGTGCCGGCTTCGATCAGCAACGCGCGCCGGCCGATGATGAAGTTCACGTGGCCGCGATCCATGTGGTCGTGGAAATCCGTCGCGTGGCCGCCGCGCAACCAGAGGCCGGTCGCCGTGTCGTCGTCCCAACTGCTGCGCCAGTTCAGCCGCGTCGCCTTCGTGTAGCTCGCGAAGAGCGGTGGTGCGCTCGCCCGCGAAGCCGGGATGTTCGCCGCGAGGATCGCGTCGAGCGTTTCGCCAAAACCGGCGCGCGTGCGCAGGCCCCACAGCGCGTGCGGATTGCCGGTCACAAACGCTGCGGTCGCGAGCAGGTTCTGGTCGCGCGAGAGGTTTCCGTGCGAACTGCCCGGCGAATCAAACGCGTTGATGAGGAATCCGCCGGGCTGGAAATGATGGACGAGCCACGTCGGGAACTTTTGCAGGAACGGATGCGCGAGCAGACGGTTGTCACCGGTCCGCGCCGTCGCGCGCGCGATGGAGTAGAGGCTCTCCAGCGACAAGCCGGAATAGCGCAGGCCCTCGACGAACTCGCCGTCCGTGCCCTGCACGTCCATGGACCGGAGCAAGCGCGCAATCCCGCCCTCGTAGGTCGCGCGATGCCGGTCCACACCGAGGAACAGGCAGGCGCGGACGAGAGCCTCGTTCGGCAGAATCCACTGGTTACTGTGCGCGGCCTGGCTGCGGACATACCACGGCCGTTTCGTCGCCCAATCCTTCTCCATCAAGGCCAGCTCGTCGGCCATCCGCGATTTCAACGCCGCGCGCAGGTCCGGCGAAATCTTGTCGGGCGGGAGCAGGTCCACCGTATCCGCAATCGCCCGCACCAGCCAGCCGGTGCCGAGCCACGCACCGTCGTCGCCTTTGTAGCGGGGCTTGGAGTTGTTCAACGACCAGCCGCGCCGCTCCAGCGGAGTCCACGTCGCCAGTTCGGCGAGCTGTGCGCAGACGCGCTCAAACAGCTTCGCGTCGCCCGTGAGCGTGGCCGCCGCCGCGAGACGAGGCAACTCGACTTTGAGCAGACCGCCGGCGTTGTTGTCGCCCTGCGAGAGGCAGAAGATTTCCCACTCCTTGTCGGGAAGCGCCGACATGTGGGGCGGACGCGTCTTGTATTTCAGCGTCACGCGCCACTTCCGAAGCTCCTCAAGAGTGTGCGGCCGGCGCAGCACAGGCTTTCTTGCGTCGTGCTTCGCCTCGGCGATGAACTTCGCGCGAACCTCCGCGAGCGCGGAATTGGTGGCCACCGCCGACAGAAGCTCTCTCAACGGCGCGCGGGTGAGTTTGCCGCGGTCGCAGTCGGCTGCTCCCGCGCAGGCGCCGAACGCAACGAGCGGCAGAAGCAACAAGACAACCAGTTTCCTGCAAGCAGCCGAGATCATAGTAGTCATCACGCTCCGCGAGATGCTCCGCTTCTTATACCTCACCAGGAGCGTGAGGACTACAAGACTCGGCTCCGCAGCGAGCCGATGTCCACGAGGAACTCGGAGCCGGAGAGGCTGTAGATGTAGTCCACTTCGAAGCCGTCGCCGAGGTAGAGGCGCGGCGTGGGGTTCATAATCGGGTTCGGGAACGTTTTCGGCGGTTGGTTGTCCACGGCGACGGAGAAGTCCGCGCCGCGCACGGTGACGCGCACCGAGTGCCATTGCTGCATCGGGAAGTCGCAGACCGGTTCCCATTGGTTGCGTGTGTAGGCGTAGAGCTTGCCGGGGCGGTTCGCGGGTATGCCGAGCCGGATGGGAATGCGGTCGCCAAGTGAGCAGAAGACCAGCCTGCCGACGGGCTGGAGCCGCAACACTTTCGTCTCGAACCGGAATTCCAGCGATTGGCCGACGGCGAAATCCACCGGGTCAATGTCCACGCCAGCGCTGGCGCGCGCGCTGAACTGGATCGTCTTGCGTTGCTCCACGGTCTTCACCCGCGGTAGGGCGGTGCGCGAGTCGGGGTTGGTGCGGATGACCTTCTTCTTGCCGGCGGCGTCCTTCTCGTCCTGCATCTTGATGAGTTCCTTCGAGCGCGGCCAAACGTAGTAGCGGTCGGCGCGCGGCGCGGGCGTGACGATGGCGCCTTCGATGCCGCGCGACTGGTCGCCGGGGCCGGAAGTGTAGGCGAGATAGATGTTGCCGGCGTGTGCGACGCCTTGCGGGTAGGCGCTGATGACGCCCGGCCGCGACAAGGGCGGCCCGGCCACGAAATCACCCGCGCCGCTGCGGCTGAAGTGCAGCGCGACGTTCAGCCGCGTCGAGTAGTCGCGATGGTTCACGAACGCGTCCTGCTGCAAGAGGCAGTAGCGCCCGCCGTCGAGCCGGAAGATTTGCGGGCGGCAGTTGACGGTCTCCATGAACGAATAGACCGGGTCGTTCGGGAAATTCACCGGCGTGCCCTTCGCCGCGCCCGTGCCGACGGTCGTCAGCCGCCACATCGTGCCGTGCGGGATGCCCTTGGTGAAGTTGCGCATGAAGGCACGAATGCGACCGTCGCTCTGCTCGTAGAAAAACGGCTCCCACTGTCCCTCGGCTTCGTCCACTGAGCTGATCGGGTTGGAGCAATGCCACGTCGCACCGTCGTCGTCAGTGTAGAAGCAGGCGTTCCATCGCAACACCACGTCGCCTGTCGTGTGGCCGCCGCCTGCGTCGTGCTTCGGATCGCGCCGCGTAAGCGTCACCGGCGCGAGCACGCGGCCCGATGCGAGGAGCACCGGGTTCTGACTGGCAAAGATCGCGCACGGCTTGCCGTTGACATCCTGCCGTCGCTGGATGCGGCGGTGACGCCAGTCGAGGCTGCCTTTCTCCAACGTGCTCAGGTAGAGACCGTCGAGGTCGGGGTTCTTGCTGTTGAACGACCAGACGCACCAAAGCCGGCGGTCGCGGTAGTTGAGCAGGTTCGGCTGCCACTGGACGCATTGCGGGTCGGTCGGCAACGCGCCCGGCTCGGTGTGCGCGAGCTTCTGCGGCGCGCTCCATTGCTCGAAGTCGGCGCTCGTGGCCCACACGTTGACCTGGCCCGGCTTGCCCTCCAGATGCGTTTCTGCGTGCGCGCCCCACACCGCATGAAACCGCCCGTCAAACCACTCCACCGACGCCATGTGGTTGTAGGCGTAGTGACCCTCCGCCAGCTTGCCCTCGTGGATGACGACGTGCTTCACCTGCGGCTGGTAGAAGTCATAGCGACGCTCGTTTGTGCCATTGTCGGCGGCAGCTTGAAAACAGAAAGCACCGAGGAGCGCGCTGAGCAGGAAGAATCGTTTCATACCATCATCACTCCGTTGCAGTCGGCGCCTTCATGCCGGCGAGCAACGCATCCGGCAGGTATTTGCCGAGGAGGTAGTATTTGCGGTCGGGATACCAGAGGACGCGCTGGCCGTGCCATTCGGTGAGGCTCGGATAGGTGGCGATCTCAGCGGTTTTCTTCGGGCCGACGATGACGCCTTGCGTGTCGAGGATCTGCTTCGGCGCGCTGAACCAGATCGGCTGGTGCGCCTTGGGCCGGAATTCGCCCACGGCAATGAACGCGGGGTTGCGGATGTAGTTGGCTTGGTTTCCATTCCATTTCGTCTTCCACTGGCTGTAGCCGCCGTGCGTGCCGTCGTTGTTGTGGAATACGAGCAGGAACCGGCCGTCGGCGAGCGGGTAGATCGGCGCTGGGGCGAGTGGTTGCGCGATGGGTTTGCCGCCGTCCTGGTAACGCAGCGGTTCCGGTTTCCGCCACGTCGCGCCGTCGTCGTCGGACACGCTATACCAAATCGCGCCCGCCATCGTCCGCGTCGCCACGAGCAGCCGGCCGTCGGGCAGTAACACCACGCAAGGTTCCTGCGCGACCGACATGTCGGGGAAGACGCGATTCGGAACCTCCAGGCCCTCGCGGTCCGTCGGCAACCATGTGACCTTCAGGTCTTTCGGGTCCGGCCCGGCGTCAATGTTCTCGAAACGCGCGAACGCGCAGCGGCTGTCCTTGTGGACCCAGAACTTCGACGGCCATTTCTTGACCGCCTGGCTGGTCGTCGTGGTGTAACCGAGCAAATGCCGCCCGTGCCGGTCGCGCGTCGTGGTCGTCCAAAGCCAGTAGCTCTTGGGGATCGCCGGGTCGGGATGATCGAACCGGTTCCGGGGCATCGGAATGTCGGCGCCCGGCGTCCAGGTCGTGCCGTTGTCGTCGCTGGTGAGGCAGCCCATGCCGCCCGACTCCTGCTTCTGCCCGGCTTCGGCACGAGGTTGCTCCTTCAAATAGACGCAATAGATGCGCCCCGTCCGCGCGACGATGGGCACGCCCCAACTCGCCTGCGGTTCCTTCGTCCCCGGCGTCGTGCCGATGATGCGTTGCGGCTGCGACCAACGCCGGCCGTCGCTGCTGCGGGCCAGCATGATGCGGTTGTCGCCGCGGCCCTCAACGCTGCTCTGCGTCCACATGCCGAGCAACTCATCGCTCTTGGGCGCCTTGAACACGATGAACATCTCGTTGTCGCCGTCGTGATGCTCGCCCTCCTTCGGCAGATAAACGGTCACGTCGGGCTTGCTGCGCTTCCAATCGGTCGCCGGGTCGGCTGTGGGGACGAACCATTCCTTGCCAATGATGCGGCCGAGGAGGAAGAACTTCCGTTCCGGATACCAGAGCACCGGCTTGCCCTTGCGGACGGTGAAGCTGGAGTAGAGCGCGAGATCGAGCCGGCCATTGGTGCCGGGTTTGCCGAGGCTGACGCCATCGTGGTCCATGAAGAACTTCGGCTCGTCGAACCAAACCGGCTGGTCAGCGCCGGGCTGGAAACGGCCGGGCACGAGATGAATCGGGCGGCGATGAAAGTTGGAGTCCGTAGGCCCGTAGTTCTTGTAGTGGCCGTCGTGGTTGTGGATGAAAAGCGCGTAACGTCCGCTGCCGGCCTCGTTGCCGCCCACGTCATACATCGGGCAGGGCGAGAGCGGATGCAGCAGCGGTTCGCCGCCGTCCTTGCGCAGGAGACGGCGCGGTTGCGTCCACGTTTCGCCGACATCGCTGCTCACGCTCCAGAACGGGCTGCCCGACGCGGTGCGCATCACGCAGAAGAGTCGGCCGTCCGGCAGCTTCACGACGGTCGGCTCCTGGCAGGCGCTCACTTCCGGGTGGCCGGGGAACGGCACGGCGAGCGCCTTTTCGTTCGCCGCGAACCAACTGATCTTCAGGTCTTTCACATCCGGGTTGTCGTCCACATTCTCGAAGCGCATGAACTCGACCCGCGTGTCGGCGGAGATCCACGACTTCGTGGGATTCTTGCGCACATCGAAACTGGTCCAGCGCGTGAAGCCGGCAAAGTATTTGCCGTCCTTGCCGAGCCGCAGCGGTTTCTGCCAGCAGAGCATGTTCGGCGGCATGGTGGGATCGGGGTTGTCGTTGATGCTGCGCGCGACGGGAATGTTTTGGGGTTTCGACCACGTGGCGCCGTTGTCGTCGCTGTGGATGCCGTGCAGCCAGCCGGTGCAATGGACGAACGCGTCGTGTCTGCCGATGTGCTGGCTGTAGAGCACGTAGATGCGCCCTGACTTGCTCACCAGCGGATAGGCCCAGCTTGCGATGTGGCCGTCGCCCGGCTTCTTCGGCCCCGCGATGATGCGCGGCTTCGACCACGTCACGCCCTCGTCGGTGCTGCGCACGAACGCGATGTGCTGGTCCGGCTGCGCTTCGGCGGAACTTTGCGTCCACACCGCCATGATCGAGCCATCCGGCCCGTCGAATACAAGGAAATGCTCGTTGCCGGTATCGTTCACTCCTGCGTCCGTGACCTCCGGCACGAAGACGACGTAGTCGGGTTTGGTGATGCGAAGCTGTTTCGGGATGCGCGCCTTCAGTTCGGCAGGCGAGGCGATGAAGTTCGGGTCTGGTTTGGCCGGTGCTTTCGTCTGGGCGCTGAGCGATCCGGCCAGCGGTGCCAGCAACAGGGTGGTGCAGAGAATACGAAGGTTCATGGTGAAGGGTCTCAGGGTTTCCGGACTTGGCCATCGCGCTGAAACGCCTGCCAGTCGGCGGCGTAGGCGGCGTTGATGAGCCACGAGGCGGTGGATTTGTCTCCGGTGAAACTGGCAAAGGGGGCGACCGGCAGGGCTTGGTAGCCGCCCTTGGTGACGTCCCAGTTCTGGCCAAGATGGCCGCTTTCGGGTTGGGGCGCGGTCAGTTTCACTGGGCCTTTGCGAGGATCGGCATTGGCAGGCACGCGCGCGGCGAAGCTGTGCCGCAGGAAGGAGAAGACCAGCGGCCAGGTTTTCTCGCCGGGACCGTGGCCGGTCTTGGGTTCGACGGCGTAGTTCCAGATCGCACCGTGTTTCTTTCGCATCACTTCCACGACGGCCAAGTTCTCCGCTTTGGAGGGCCGGGCAAGGAATTGATCGTCCTCGCCGAAGATGACCAGGCCGGGAATCTGCGCCGCGCCGGGGTGATAAACTTGAAAAGTGATTCCGGGTCGCATGGACACCCACGCCCAGACGCGGGCGCTTTCGGTGGCGGGGAAGATCGCGGAGAAGCCGGTGCCATTCGAGTGACCGTAGAGGAACAGCGGAGCGTGTTCGAGTTCGGGGTGCCTCGATTTTTCCGCGAAGGCTTCCAGGCGCTCGTAGAGCAGGCTCTTCGGCCAGAAGCCGCGTTGCATGGGATTGCCGATGAACTTGAAGATCGCCAGATGCAGTTCGCGGGCGAGCTTGCGGAGTTCGGGATGCCGGTAGAGGCCCTCGCCGCTGCCGTGGCCGGAGATGACGACGATGCCTTTCGCCTGCGGGATGTCGCCGGGCAGCCAGAGATCAAACTTCACGTCTTCCTTTTTGCCTTCGCCTTTTTGCTTCACGGCCTGCTGCCATTGCTCATCGGTGAGCTTCCAGTCCCAGTTTCGCGCGACGAGTTGCTGCGGTGACGGAACTCCCCACTTGGTTTCATCGAGGATGCCATCCCAACCTTTTTGGCCCCTCGCCTGCGGGCTGGCCTTCACCCAAGCGTTGACCCAGCCGATGCTGTGGCACTCGGGGAGCTGGAGCGTCTCGGTGAGTTCGATGTCGGTGGCGTGGAGCGCGGCCAGCGGCACCAGCAGCAGGGCGATGATGAGAGCGAAAGTGGGTTTCATTGCGTTGTTCCCAAAGCGCTTCACTTTCTTGCCCGAATCACCCGCACGCGATGCGTGTTGGTGTCGCCGATGAACACCGCGCTGTCGGCGTCCACGAAGACGCCGTGCAAGCGGTTCATCTTGCACGCGCGCGGGTCGCCGTCGGGGCCGTCGCCTTTTTCGCCCGTGCCGGCCACCAACTCCAGCTTGCCTGTCTTCACGTCAATCATGCGGACGCTGTGGCTCTCCGTGTCGGCGAGATAGACGTTACCGTTCGGCGCGACGGCGATGCCCTTCGGGCCGGAGAGCGTCGCGAGCTTCGCGGGGCCACCGTTGCCGGTGAAGCCGTTCTTGCCCGTGCCGGCGACGTGATGGATGCGGCCGGCCTTCATGTCGAGCCGGAACACCTTGTTGCCCTCGCGCAACGCCAGCCACATGTCGCCCCGCGCATCGAAGTCAATCGCGCGCGGCCCGTTCAACGGCGTGCCGGCGATCTTCGCGCCGTCGGGCGTGGCGGCTTTCTCGCCGGTCCCCGCGAACGTCGTGATGAGACCCGTCCTCATGTCCACTTTGCGGATGCGGTGATTGCCGATGTCGCAGATGTAGAGCGCGCCATCGGGACCGAACTGGATGCTGTGCGGCGACTTCATCTCCGCCTTCGTCGCGGGGCCGCCGTCGCCGCTGAAGCCGGCCTTGCCCGTGCCCGCTACGGTCGAGATGATCCGTGTCCGAGCGTCCACGCGGCGGACGATGTTGTTGCGCATCTCGACGAAGAACATGTTGCCTGCGCGGTCGAAGCGGATCTCATATGGCTCGAAAATCTCCGCCTTGGTCGCGGGGCCGCCGTCACCCGAGTAGCCTTTCCTGCCGCAGCCTGCGACCGTCGTGATCGTGCCGTCGGCCGCCACGCGACGGATGGCGTGGTTTGCCGTGTCGCAAATGTAGAGCGCGCGATCCGGCCCGCGCACGATGCCGAACGGCTGGTTCAACGTCGCCTTCGTCGCCGGCCCGCCATCGCCGCTGAAACCCTTCTCGCCCGTGCCGGCGAAGGTGGTGATCTGGAATTTGGTTTCCGCCGCGGCAGCAACTGCAACGTGAGCGGTGAGGAGGAGAGTGAGGATGTGTTTCATAGTAGTCATCACGCGCAGCGTGCCACCGCCCGCCGTCCGCGCGCCACAAGAAAATCCTTGGCCGCGCTTTCCGTCCTTCGGCTTCATCCCCAGAATGCTTGCCGCGTCTTCCTCTCCGCCATACACTCTGTCGCATCAGAAGTTACGACAATGGCTACGAGAGCGAAGCACCCTGACAATAGTAAAGAGCGACTTGACTTCGAGACCAAGCTCTGGCCCGCCGCAGATAGGCTTCGCAACAACATGGGGGCGGGATGGAACGGTTGCAGGAACACCACACCACCCTCATTACTGCCAACCTCACCGGCAAGATTAACGTGCGAATGCCTCGGTTTCGGGGTAGAAAGAAGCCGTCATGCGTATTGATGAACTTACATTGACGGGCTTTCGTTGCTTCGAGCAAGCGGAGTTTAGGTTCCCGTCCCAGTTCAACCTCATCGTCGGCGACAATGGTGCGGGCAAGACCTCGCTCCTTGAAGCTTTGGCGGTCGCGGCGGGGTCGTGGCTACTGGGAATTCGTGGGTTCGACAAGCGACATCTGCTGGCGAAGGATGTGAGAGTCCGTGTGCAAGGGTCGAACGGAGACTTTCGTTTTGAGGAAGTCGAGCAAACGGCGGTTTTTGCGCGAGGGATCGTCAATGGCGAATCCCTGCAATGGGAGCGGGCGTTGCGTGGCCGAAAAGGACGCACCACAACCAAGGAGGCGTCGGGCATCCGCGAGATCGCAGAAGCGCAAGCGCAGGCCATTCGCAGCGGGACTGACACGAACGTGGTTTTACCTTTGATTTCCTACTACGGCACAGGGCGGCTTTGGGACATTCCGCGCGATATCCGGAAGGAACTGAAGGACAAGCGGAGCAAGCCTTCGCGTTTCGACGGCTACAGGAACAGCGTGGATCCGCGTTGCAGCCCGGCGGATTTCATGAAATGGCTGAGCCGCCAAGAATGGATCGCTTTCCAAGAGGCCGCGGAGCCGCCGATTTGCACCGCGGTCAAGAAGGCCGTTGTCGGCTGTCTGGAAGATGGGAAGCGAATCTGGTTTTCCGCCAAGCAGGAACAAGTGCTGGTTGAGTTTACGAATCGCGAGATTCACGCTTTTGACCAGTTGAGCGATGGCCAAAGGAACATGGTGGCAATGGTGGGCGACATTGCAATCAAGGCGGCGCTGCTGAACTCGCCAATGGGCGACCGGGCCATAGCAGAAACGCCTGGAGTGGTCCTGATTGACGAGTTGGACCTGCACCTGCATCCAAGGTGGCAGCGGCGGGTGGTGGCCGACTTGCAGCGCACCTTTCCCAAGATTCAGTTTTTCTGCACCTCGCACTCGCCGCAAATCATCGGCGAAGTGCCACGCGAGTCGGTTCATGCGCTTGTGTCGAGCGGCTCACAGACGCCGCCAGTCGCCTACGGCGCGGATTCCAACTGGATTCTGGAGCACGTCATGGACGCGCGGCAGCGGAGTGAGCCAGCAACGGACATGATTCACGCGGTTGAGGATGCGCTGGAGGAGGGTGATTTGGAGGCAGCCAAGCGGGAACTTCAGAAACTGCGCAAGCGAGTTGACGGCGAGGAAGGCGAAGTCGCCCGGTTGGAGGGAAGTATCCGGAACTTGGAAGCGCTGGCGCATGAGAAAGATTGAGAAGCGCGAAGAACCGGCGGAACTGAGGGAATGGCGTGCGGCACATCAGGCCGATCCCGCCGGGGGAGGAATCAATTACGGCTACGACACGCTGCGCCAATCGCCCGACGTGGTTGGGCCACTCTTGGAGTCATTGCTCGCTGAACAGGGTGGGTTGTGTGCCTACACGGGACGGAAGATTGATAGCGGCTCGGCACATGTGGAGCACTTGCTTCCGCAGGCATATTGCGAACGCGGACAAGATGTGGCGTATGACAACATGATGGCTTGCTGGCCACAGCCGAACGGGCCGAGTGGCCAATATGGAGCGCACGCGAAGGGAAGCTGGCCCAGCCGTGCAGAGGTGGCGATGTTCGTCTCGCCATTAAGCAACGGTTGCGAGGCTCGATTCGTGTTTAATCAGCGCGGTGAAATCACACCGGCCAATCCGGCAGACCATGCGGCCGCCAGAACGATAGAAAAGCTGAAGCTCGACCACAAACTTCTCACCGCGCTGCGTGGTCGTGAGATCGAGTCCGTTCTTGGCACGATGCGTAGTCTGTCACTGAAAGAGGCGCGCAAGCGACTGCGCAGCATCCGAGATGCGGAAGCAGCTCTCAACGGCGGTGCAAATGTGCAGCTTGATCCTTATTGTTTCGCGCTTAAGCAGGCATTGGCGCGCTTCATCAAGGCCGGCGAGCGCATTCAAAAATTCGCCAAAGCAAACTGACGAGCATGCTCGCCCAAGCCGCTGAACGCGTTTTCGAGGCCTACGTTGAGAAAAACCCTGCCGACCTGAGGCGGTTGGAAATTCGGTTTCAACGCAGGAGCATAAGGTCTAATACTTCCCGAACTCATGGCACGCCCGCACCATCGCGACAAAGTTCTGCGGGTTGCAGGAGGAGTGGATGCTGTTCGACGAGCAAAGGATGTAGCCGCCACCGGGTGCGGCGTCGGCGATGGCTTGGCGCACGGCCTCGCGCACTTGCTCCGGCGTGCCGTGCGGCAACAGGTGCGCGCAGTCAATGTTGCCGGTCAGACAGACTTTGTCGCCGACGAGCTGCTTGACCTTCTTCAACTCCATGCCGGCGACCGGCTCGATGGGGTTGATGCCGTCGGGACCGGCCGAGACGATCATGTCGAGGATCGGGTAAAGGTCGCCGTCGGAGTGCTTGATGCAGAACGCGCCTTCGTCGTGGATCATCGCGATCATCTTCTTCAGCGGCGGCAGGATGAACTGGCGGAACAGTTCGGGACTCATCATCGGGCCGTGGTTGCCGGCGTAATCGTCGCCGAGGATGATGACCTCCGCGCCAGCCTGGATGGCGCGCTGGACGATGCGCATGTTGCAGCGCAGCACTTTCTCCATCGTCAGCGTGACCAGTTCCGGCTCGGCGATGAGGTTCATCAGCATGTTGTCGAGGCCCATGAGGTAGGCCGACCACATGAACGCGGCGCGATGGTGGAAGCAGATGGCGCGTTTGCCTTTGTAGCGCGCGACGAGGTCGGGCAATTTGCCGAGCCGGTGCGGCGCGTCGGGATTGGGCGGTGTGTAGGTGCGCGCGTCCTCCAGCGTCGCGATCGGCCCGCGCAACGGATGCGCCACCGCTTCGGGGCCGGGCAGGTAGCTCACGCCCCATTCGTCGGTGTAGGAACCGTCCGGGTTGTCGCGCACCTTCTGGAACAGCGCGCCGCAGCCGACGCCGTCCATGTCGAGCCGGTCCATGCAATCGGCGACATCGCGGCAGCCCGGCACGGCGGCGCGGGCGACTTTTTCATCCACGACAAACTCCAGCACCGGCACGCGGTCAGGCTGGCCGAGTTTAAGGGCGGTATGGACACGTTCGACGGAGTTCATGGTTGAAATGTCTGCTTGGTTCAACTGCCTATCACTGATATGTCAGTTTGCCGTTGACTTATGCCGACCGCCTCCTAGCATGTCAACGATGTTTTCCAAACCTTCCAAGTCCGCCAAAGGCGCGCGGCTCCGCTCGGCTGTCGGCAGTCTCACCTCGCAGGCTTACGAGCGTATCCGTTCCGCCATCCTCAGCGGCGATCTACCGCTGGGCGCGCCGATTTCCGGTCGCCAGTTTGCTGGCCAACTCGACATGAGCCTGCTGCCGGTGGCCCACGCGTTGAAACAACTCGAAAGCGACGGTCTCGTCGAGAGCCGGCCGCGTTCCGGCACGATGGTGCGGATGCCGACCAGCCAGGACATCCGCGGTCATTATGTTGTGCGCGAGGCGCTGGAGACGCAGGCGGCGCGGCTGTTTGCCGAAAAGGCGGCCGCCAGCGAACGCGAGGAAGTGCAGGCGATGGCCGCGGAATTGGACGCGTTCTATGCGAACCCTAAGCACGACACGCAGGCGGCCTCCCGCGCGCACTTGGCGTTGCATCATCGTATCGCCGAATGCGCCGGCTGCCCGGAGTTGCTGCGCGCGATTGAGAAGAGCCACATCCTCGTCCTGAACTGGCTCTACAACAGCGCCGCTGATTTCCACCAGTCGCCGAAGCGCTGGCACCGCGACCTCGCCGCGGCGCTGACGGGCGGCAATCCCGATGCGGCTGACCGCAAGATGCGCGAGCATGTTCGCTTCGGACTCGACGCCGTTTTGCGCCGGCTCGCAGCGAGCAACAAACTTGCTGACACCACACTTCGCGTCTTCACGCGCCAACCACGGCAAGGCGGGCGGCTACGGTAATCGTGAGAGGCAATCGGACATGAACATAACGCCGTCTGGCCACAACCGGATCCTCATGCGAAGCGTGAGGACTGCGTGGCTGCTCATGGCAGTGTTCCTGGCGGCGACGAGTTGGGCGGGAGAGATCACAGAGTTCAGGAAGTATTGTGACAAGTGCAAACGCTGGATGCCCTCAGATGAGAACTGCGACTGTTGGGTGAGAAGCGCCCCACCATCCATTCCACAGCCGGTGGGACTGCCCGTCACGCCAAACGCCCAGGAGACGGAGGCGAAGATTCGAGAGCTGCAGGAGCAACTGAACCGGTTGGAGCGGGAGAAGCAGAGGATGACTGAAGAGACCCGGCTGAAGCAGGCCAATGCGACCCTCCGGGAGATCTGCCGCATCGCCAGTCATGCGGATGAGATGCAGAAACAGTTGAATGATCAGCAGTCAGCCATCGGCAGCATGTCTCGTTGGAGCGGCGAGCGGAAGGAGCTGCAAGACATGTTGGTGGCGGAGCTTCGGGAGTTTGCCCGGCAGCGCGAGTTGCGCGAGCAAATTCTTCCGCAGGCAAGAGCGCGGGCGGCGGCGCGTGGCCAACGCGCCACCGAGCGGCGTGAGGCTTTGATGGGCCGGCTGCAAAAACTGTTCGATAGCGGGCAACTGCCCGGACCGGCGCGCTCATTGCGGCCCCCGATTTTTGTCCGTCCGGGAACTCCGGATGCAGGCTATCTCCTCTCTGGCAAGGGGCTGGAACCGGTCGTGGATCGTTGGTTTCCGGGAGCCACGCGTTCCGACCAGCAGCGGCAGGAACGCTACAAGAACACCGTCAACTCCGGGTCGGGGCTGAAGGTGGCGCCGCCGTCGCCCATACTGCGGGTAGTCGAGGTGTCGAGCGTAACGGAGGAGCAACTCCGGTCAGTGCGCAGAAACCTGCAAACCGAATCACGGCGGATTTCGACCGTCCGCGCCAAACTGAACACCGCCGTTGCCGAAGCGGCTGCGTTGATGGAGGAAAACAAACGGCTGGGACAGATCAATGCCGGGAAACGCGAGGAGATCAAAGCGTGCCGCCGGGCCATTCACGAATTGGAGACGCAACTCAAGGAAGCGTGCCGTCACCATGTCATCGCGGCTGCACAGGCGCGCGCGGTGGAGGAACTGGAGAGGGTTCTCGACAAAGCCGAAGCCACAAAGGGCTGGCGCACCTGGTTCAAGGAACCGCTCGAAGACGTTCAGGAGGTTGTTGCAGACTGCACCTGTTATCTGGCCGCATTGCAGCGGCTGAAGGATTACGGAGACCTGATGCACCGACGGTTTGACCCGGCTGGTCCGATGGATCGTTTCTTCACGCTGCTTAAAGACGCCTTGGCCGATTCCATGCACGGCAAGTCTGCCGACAGGCTGGCCTCCTTTCTGGCTGGCGACACGCAGGAATTCGCCGACGGCCTGATCAACCTGTCGTCGCCTGATGCGGCCAGCATCTCGCGCATCTTCGGGCTGACGAAGAAGGAGGAGTCGCCGTGATCAAATGGGCAAGCAGGTTCCTGCTGATCGCCATCGGCGCTGTCGTTGCCATGACGATGATGCAATCCAAATCGTCATCCCGCACGGAACCTCGTCCTTGGCAGGTTGCCCGCGACGGATTTCTCTACAGCGCCGCCGTGGCTCCCGAACTGGATTTGTCGGCCCCGGCCCGGTCAGACGCCGTCCCATTGATCGTGCCGGTCACACTGGCTCTCGACAACAACACCTACCGGCGGCAAGCCTTGCCGGGGGCGGAGCTGCGCTGGTCGGTGAGAATCTTGCAAGAGGGCGGCTCGGTGCTCGCCGAAGACCAGGGCGTCGTTCCAGCCAAACCAGATGATATTCTCGCTCCGGGAGGCCGTTGGATGCGTTTCGTGCCGGTCCGTATCGCCTCCGGTGCGTCCGCGACCGGCCCGCTCCGGTTGAGAATCGGCATGGGGTGGGCCAGTGCGGACGAATTCTCGGTGGAACTTGCAACCAAAGGGAAATAGGCAGCCACAAGTTCCTGATCACATGCCATTGTGGAAATAATGAACCTTCCGCCCGTCACACTCGACCTTGATGCGCTGCGGTTGAATCTGCTGCGGCAGAAGGAACCGGCGCGGGTCCATATCTTCGAGCATGGCGTCGCCGAGGAAGTCAAAGATGAACTCGACCGCCGCTTCGGCCTGGCGCAGTCCATCCGAGCGCCGCGCGGCACGCCGGAGTTTGGGTGGCAGCGGGACGTGGCCGTGCAGCGGTTCATTGGCAGCGAACTGCTCCGCGTCTGGTTGCCGGGGGCGGAGTTCGCCGTCGCCGGCTCGCGCGGCATCACGTGGGGCGAGGAACACGCCGGGCCGATCCAGACGTGGGAGGACATCGAGAAATACGACTGGCCCAGGCCCGAAGCGATCAACTGGGCCGAGTTGGAATGGTATGAGCGAAACCTGCCGCCGGACATGGGCATCATCCACGTCGTGAAGGTCTGGGAGGTCGTGCGCGAACTGCTCGGCTTTGAAACGTTCTGCTTCAAGCTTCACGAAGACCCGGCGTTCGTGGACGAGGTCATCCGGCGTGTTGGCGAGTTTCACATGGCGCTCACGCGCGGCCTATGCGACTTCCGCCGCGTGTTCGCGGTGTATGCGGCCGACGACTACGCCTACAAGACGGCGACGATGTTCGCGCCGCAGACAATCGTGGAGAAATTCCTGCCGTGGCACCGGCGGATGTCGGCGCACGCGCACGAGCGCGGCAAACTGTTCTTCTTCCACTGCTGCGGCAAGGCCGACGCAATCATGGACGCGCTGATTGACGACGTGAAGATTGACGCGAAGCATTCGTTCGAGGACACGGTCGTGACGGTGACGGAGGCCAAGCGGCGCTGGGGCCAACGCGTGGCATTGCTGGGTGGCTTGGATGTGGATTTCATCGCGCGTGCCGACGAAGCAGCCATCCGTCAGCGCGTGCGCGAGACGCTCGATGTTTGCCAGCCCGGCGGCGGCTACTGTCTCGGCCTCGGCAACTGGGTTACCAGTTACATCCCTGCCGACAACTACCTCACAGTGCTGGACGAGGCGCGGAGGTTTTCGGCGTGACCTCAATCCGGCCGACTCACGTCCGCTACAAGGTCGTGGCGATGGCGGTGCTGCTGGCGATGGTGACCTACCTGGACCGCGTGTGCATCTCGAAGCTGGCGCCGGACATCATGCGCGACCTCGGGCTGTCGAAGGTGCAGATGGGCTGGGTGTTCTCAGCGTTCGCGATGGCCTACGCGATCTTCGAAATTCCCACGGCGTGGTGGGCTGATCGTCAGGGGACGCGGCGGGTGCTTACGCGCATCGTGCTCTGGTGGTCGAGCTTCACCATCGCCACGGCGGCGTCGTTCAACTACGCCTCGCTGCTCGTGCTGCGGTTCCTGTTCGGGGTGGGCGAGGCGGGCGCTTGGCCGGGCGTGGCGCGGACGTTCTCGCGATGGATTCCGCGCCGCGAACGCGGGACCATCCAGGGCATCTTCTTCATCGGCGCGCATCTGGCGGGTGGCGTGACGCCGTTGCTGGTGGTCGCGCTGCTGCCGTATCTGCACTGGCGCATGATTTTCGTCGGTTTCGGGATGATCGGCTTTCTCTGGGCGCTGGTCTGGTATCGCTGGTTCCGCGACGATCCCTCCGAGCATCTGGGAGTCAACGCGGCGGAACTGGAACTGATCGTGTCTGATCGGCGGGCGGACGGCGTGCACACGGCGGGTTGGGCGTATTGGCGGCGGCTGCTGGGCAGCCCGAACATGCTGGCGCTTTGCGTGATGTATTTCCCGAACAGCTTCTCGTTCTACTTCTGCATCACCTGGCTGCCTACGTATCTGCAAGAGAAAGGATCCTTCGATGCGACGATGCTGGGTTTTCTGGCGGGACTGCCGCTGCTCCTCAGTGTTGCGAGCGACCTTTTCGGCGGCGTGACGACGGACTGGGTGGCCGCGCGGTTCGGCCTGCGGATGGGCCGGTGCGGCGTCGGCGCTGTGGCTTACCTGATCGCGGGCGCGGCGCTCATTGTTGCGGCGGCTGCGGCCAGTCCGATGCTTTCCGCGATGATGATCGCGCTGGCCACCGCGGCGAGCATGTTCACGCTCGGCGCGTCATGGAGCACGGCAATCGAGATGGGACGCAACCACGCGGGCGTCGTCAGCGCTGCCATGAACACCTCCGGCCAGATCGGCAGCCTGCTGTGCCCGCTGATCGTGGCCTACTCGGTCGAGTGGTTCAAAAGCTGGGATCTGCCGCTCTATCTGATGGGCGGGTTGTTCTTGCTTGGCGTTGTCTGTTGGGGCTTGATTGACCCACAGCGGCCGGTTTTCGATTCGGCGACAGACTGACTGACACTATGGAGTTTCGTAGCTCAACAGCATGCTTTCCAATCCCATTTAACCAACAAGGAGCCATGAATACACACATCACATCCATACTCATCGGCGCGCTTTGCAGCGCGGCAATCACCGTCATCGGCGCGGAGCAACCCAAGAAGAATGCGCCGCCCAGCGCCATACCCGACCCGCGCCACATCAGCAACGGTTGGAACATCCCCAGCGAGGGCTACGCCGACCAGCCTTACATCGTGAAGACCGATGACGGCGCGTGGCTGTGCGTGATGACCACTGGCGTTGGCGTGGAGGGTGCGGGCGGCCAGCACGTCGTCTCAATGCGCAGCACCGACAAAGGGCGGACGTGGGAGAAAATTGTGTCCATCGAGCCGACTGACGGCCCGGAGGCGAGCTACGCGGTGTTGCTGAAGGTGCCTTACGGCCGCATCTACGCCTTCTACAACCACAACACCGACCGCGTGCCCGAAGTGAAGCGCGAAGATAAGGGCGTCTATAAGCGTGTGGACTCGCTCGGCCATTACGTCTTCAAATACAGCGACGACCACGGCCGCACGTGGTCGGCGAAGCGATACGATGTGCCGCTGCGCGAGTTCGAGTGCGACCGTAACAATGTCTATGGCGGCAAGCTGCGCTTCTTCTGGAACGTCGGCCGCCCCCTGATCCTTGGCGACGCGGCAGTTATGGTGATGCACAAGGTCGGCGCGATGGGCAACGGATTCTTTGCGCAGTCCGAGGGCGCGTTCTTCAAGAGCAAGAACATCCTCACCGAGCGCGATCCGGAGAAGATTACGTTCGAGACGCTGCCCGACGGCGACATTGGCCTGCGCACGCCGGCTGGCGGCGGCCGCGTGGCAGAGGAGCAGAGCATCGTCAAGCTCAGCGACGGTTCGCTCTACTGCGTCTATCGCACCGTGGACGGCTGGCCCACCATCGCCTACAGCCGTGATGGCGGCCACAAGTGGACGCCGCCCGCCTACAAGACCTACACGCCCGGCGGCCGGCGCGTGAAGCATCCGCGCGCGGCCAACTTCGCGTGGAACTGCTCCAACGGGAAGCTCCTCTACTGGTTCCACAACCACGGCGGCGTGTTCGTCGGGAAGATGTCCGCCGACTGGGGCGGTGCCAATCCTTACGACGACCGCAACCCCGCCTGGCTCATGGCCGGTCGCGAGGTGGACACGCCGCAAGGCAAGTGCATCCAGTGGTCGCAGCCGGAAATCGTGCTCTATGACGACGACCCGTATATCCGCATGAGCTATCCCGATCTCGTCGAGGACGGCGGCAAGTTCTACGTTACCGAGACGCAGAAGAACGTTGGCCGCGTCCACGAAATCCCGGCGGCGCTGGTCAACGGACTGTTCAACCAGTTCTCCAGCAAAACCGTCGCGACCAACAGCCTGTCGCTCAACCTGCCGGCGGGCAAACCGATGCCGAAGGAAGCGCCGATGCCGAAGCTGCCGGTGTTGAACTTCCGCGACACCAAACGCGCCGATCACGGTTGCAAGGACGCGCGCGCCGGCTTCAGCCTCGACCTCTGGCTCCAACTCGATTCGCTCAAGCCCGGCCAAGCCATTCTCGACAGTCGCGACGAATCCGGCAAAGGCATCCTCGTCTCGACCACCGATGCCGGCACGATCCAGATTGCGCTCAACGACGGCCGCAGCGAGTCGTCGTGGGACAGCGACAAAGGCGTGGTCAAGCTTGGCAAGCCGCAACACGTCGTCATCACCGTGGACGGCGGCCCGAAGATCATCACCTTCGTCGTCAACGGCGTGCTTTGCGACGGCGGCGACGAGCGCCAGTTCGGTTGGGGTCGCTTCAGCCCGAACCTGCGCACGCCGACCGGTGCCGCGACGTTGAAAATCGCGCCCGCTGTGCGCTCGCTACGCATCTACAACCGCGCACTCCGCACCAGCGAAGCGATTGGCAACTTCCGCGCAGGCAAGAAATAATTGGCAAGCGTCCCCGCGGTTTCAGGATAAACGGGCGCGCCTTGCGTTTGCCTCCCGGCTGCGATGTGGAACGCTTAGCAGGCTTGTGGGTTGGCGCTCTCTGCGTCGCCGCTCTTACAAACTGCCCGCTGCTACAGCGATGGGCTGCGGCTGCGCGTTGGGCGTGGCGCCGATATGCAGCGTCGGGTTGGGCGCGTGTTGCGAGGTTGTGTGAACGTGGACATGGCGCGCGCCGGCGTTGTGGAGGGCGGTCGTCACGGCGCGATGGGCCAGCTCCGGACGGTTGCAGTCGCGGCTGAGATGACCGAGGAACACGTGCCGCAAACCGTCGTGCGCGATCTGCGCGGCGGCTTCGGCGGCGGCCTCATTGGAGAGATGGCCGAACCGCGAGAGGATGCGCTGTTTGGTTGACCACGGCCGGACGGTGTCGTTCTGCAACAAGCGCAGGTCGTGATTGGTCTCCAGCATGAGGACGTTGGCAGGTCTTACCCGCTCGATCACCAGCCGGGTGCAGTGGCCCAGATCGGTCAGGACGCCGATATTGCCGGACTCGTGCCGCAGCAGGAAGCCGACCGGGTCGTGTGCGTCGTGCGGCACGGTGAAGCTTTCCACCAGCAAGTCGCCCAACTCGAAAGCGTGGCCCGTCTGGAAAACCTTCCACAGCTTCAAATCCGGCATCTCCTCCTGCACGGCCTCGGCGGTGAGACGGTTGGCATAAACGGGAATCTCGAACCGCTTGCAGAGCACAGGCAACCCCTGCGTGTGATCGTGGTGCTCGTGCGTCAGCAACACCGCGTTCACCTCTTCGAGTTTGCGTCCGATGGTGGCGAGCCGCATCGCGATCTGTTTACCGCTGAAACCAGCGTCAATGAGCAGCCGCAACCGCGGCGTTTCGATGAACACGCAGTTGCCGGATGAGCCGCTGCCAAGGATTGTGATCGTTGCTGCCACGGCCGTTGAGCGTAGCCAGCAGGGGCGGCGGTCACAAGAAGGAAAGTTGGAACTGCAGCCGCGGAGATGCTCGCGCTACTTCGGCTGCATGGCCTGCAACTGCTTTATATGCTCGTTGAGCATTTTCTGCATCATCGCGGACGCAACAGTGGTTCCAGCATCGGCCGCAACTCCGGCGGAATCACTTCCTGCAACACTTCCGGCGGCAGGTTCGCCATCAGCCAGAGGTAGAGAAGCGTCAACACGCCCAACGCCAACCCCGCAAAGCCGAGGATGATTCCGCTGACCGCCAAGGCCCGACCTCGCTCGCGCCGCTTGCGAATCTGCGAGAGCGAGATGAAGCCACAAATGACCGCCGGTATTCCGAAGAAGCCGCAGCACAAGCCGAACTGCGCCAGCACGAAGCTCCAGATCGCCTGCGCGTTCACTGGTGGGCCAATAATCGGCGGCGCGCCCGCTTCGAGCCACGTCGCGAACGCCGCGTCCAGCTCGCGCCGCTCTCCCGCCGCGCGCCACTGGTTGTCCGTCTGCGACCAAACGGCTGTCCCTTTCGTTACGCGCGCTTCGCGCGTCCATCGCTCCAGCGTGGTGAAGTCCACGGGTCCGTATTCCCGCTGATCGCTGCCGCGGACGCGGT
The DNA here is from genome assembly GCA_026397915.1 of Verrucomicrobiota bacterium. GTDB lineage: Bacteria > Verrucomicrobiota > Verrucomicrobiia > CAIQCK01 > CAIQCK01 > CAIQCK01. Next base: position 9,143 of record JAPLTX010000027.1, on the reverse strand, counting down.
AGGAAATGGATGGTAGTTCGCTCATGTGCTGAAGTTTACCAGACGTAACCTGAAGATGGTCCACAACAACCCGCACAGCGCGCTCAGCAAGAGGGAGAAGATGCCGATGGCGATGCCGGCGATGGCCAGCGCGCGGCCGCCTTCGCCACGAACTTTGATTTGAGATAACGAAACAGCTCCGAGGAAGATCGCCGGGATGGAGAGACATCCGCAACAGCTCAGCCCGACGACTGCCAGCGAGAGGCTCCACACCGCGAGCGTGTTTGTGCGTGGCGCTATGGCAGACATCGCCGGGCCGACAGCAGGCGGCGCGGGTGCGATTCCGAGAACCTCGGCCAGTTCGGGAATCCGCGCGGCAGGTTGCCAGTCGCCGAGACGGGAATCCCAGACGCGCGTCGAGCCGGCCACCCGTCCCTCGCGCGCCCATTGCTGGAGCGTGGCGAGGTCAGTCGGTCCATATTCCTGCCCGTCGCCGCCGATAATGCGAAAGGAAACAGGTGTTGCGTTCGTCATCGTCGTTGAGATGGTTTGGCTGGTTGCTTGTCAGGCTGGACGGCCAAAGATGTTGTCGTAAGCGACGACAAACATGCAGAAACACATGGGCAGCGTGAAGATGATTCCGACGATGCAAGCGAGCAGGCCCGCCAGGCTCAGTAGCCCCACCACGAAACTGTAGGCGAAGATGGCGAACCAGTGTCTGGCCACCACGCGACGGCTGGTTTCCAGCGCCGGCCAGAACTGCATTCGCCGGTCCGCGACCAGCGGCATCGCGAACGCGTAGCAGATGCTGAGGTAGAACACCGGAACCAGTGCGAGGAGCACGCCGACGGCGATCAACAGCACGCCGATAACCTCCTGCGATTTCATCGCGACGCCGCCAATTCCCGCGACGATCGCGCCCGGTATCACCGTCGCCAAGATGATCAGCCCCATGATGAGGTTCACCAAGATGCTCTGGGCGAAGAACAGCTTGAATCCATCGAAGACGCCACCAATCGTCGCAGGCTGCCCGCGTCGCCGTTGCAGCAGCACATACCACACCCCACCGATCAGCACCGGCTGGACGACGAGGTTGAAGGCCAGTTGCACCACGGCGCCGAAACACGGGATCATCCCGATTGCGCTGGCGCCAAACGACAAACCAAAGACGATCCAGCAAACGCCGAGTGCGAAGCCCATATTGGCCTTGAAGAAATCCCATCCCTGGCGGAGCCAGTCGCCGAAGGCGACCGTGTAGCCGCGCTGGAGAATCTGCTCAGCGAGTTCGACGCCCGGCGCAGGTGCAGTCGCGGATTCGGCAGATGGCGCGGCAGCAGCAGGCGCGGGTGGCGGGGCGCTGAAGGCGGCGGCCAGCTCCGCAATTTGCGCGGCGGGCTGCCAGTTGCCGGTGCGCGAGTCCCACACTTGTGTGGAGCCGGCGACACGGCCCTCGCGCGCCCATTGCTGAAGAGTGGTGAGATCAATCGGGCCGTATTCCTTGCCGTCTCCGCCGACGATTTTGAATGAAGGTGATGCTGGGGTGCTCATGTGGGCTTCCTTGCTTTCGATGTTTCGATGCCTCCGGTCAGGCGAGATTGATACCAGAACTGTGCCGCCGCGTCGAGCGGCGAAACAGAACGGCGGTTTCGCGAGCGATTTCGTCTTGCCTCGGGCGGGGGGTGGTAGTATGAGGCGGCGCTATGACATCCCCATCCGAGACGACAACACCCCCCGCCAATTCCGCTACGCTCGCCAAACAAGCCAGAGCCGGACTTTGGTGCGGCATCCTGGCGTTGGTGTTTTTTCTGCTGATCTGGGTGGCGGGTTTATGCACGACGCTGCTCCGACAGGGGGGAACTCACAAGGTCGGCAATGAGATAGATGTGGTTCTAGGCTTCACCATTTTGATCTGCGGCAGTCTGTCGTTCGTCCTATCCGTCGTGTCCATTGTGTTTGGCGCAGTGGGCCGACGTCCGCGCAACATCACCAACCGGGGTGTCGCGACGACCGGCTTGGTGTTGGGCAGCGTGGCTCTGGGTTTGAACCTCTGTTGCCTCGCAGTGGCCTTGGTGGGTGTGTTCTTCGCGGTTCGCGGATTCAAGTGACAATAGTCCCACTGCCGGCAGTTGGCCGGCAATCCCCGCCGCGGGCGGCGAAAAACCGCTTGCGTTCGCTGCGACCGCGGCTAGACTGCGGGCGCAATGAACAAGACGACGCAGCATTGGTGGTGGCATGGATTGGGCCTCAAGCCCTGATCGCGCTACCGTTGCGCTGCGCTTGAGGACCCGATGATTTGTGCAAGTCATCGGGTTTTTTATTTCAACGAAGCATGTTAGCCAAACGCATCATACCGTGCCTGGACGTCACCGGCGGACGCGTGGTGAAGGGAACGAAGTTCCTCAACCTGCGCGACGCGGGCGATCCGGTGGAGTGTGCCCGCGAATACGACCGGCAGGGCGCCGATGAGCTGGTGTTTCTGGACATCACCGCCAGTAGCGACGGCCGGCCGACGATGATTGATGTGGTGCAGCGCACCGCGAGCGAGTGTTTCATGCCGCTCACGGTTGGCGGCGGCATCCGCACCGTCGAGGATGTGCGCGCGATGCTCAAGGCCGGCGCGGACAAGACTTCACTGAACACCGCCGCCGTGCAAAACCCCGACGTGGTGCGCGCGGGCGCGGAGCGGTTCGGCAGCCAGTGCATTGTGGTGGCGGTGGACGCGCGCCGCGTGCCGAACTCGTCGCCGCAGCGGTGGGAGGTTTACACCCACGGCGGCCGCAAGCCAACGGGCATTGACGCGATCGAGTGGGTGCAGCGCGTTGTGTCGCTTGGCGCGGGTGAGATTTTACTGACCTCTCGCCAGCGGCGGCGCGGGCACACTGGAGCACATGGCGGACGTGTTGCAGCGCGGCAAGGCCGACGCGGTGCTGGCGGCGTCGGTGTTTCACTTCGGCGAATACACCGTGGCGGACGTGAAGCGGTTTTTGCAATCCAAAGGAATTTGTGTGCGGCTTTGAAAGGAAAAAGACAATGACTGAACCGGCATCTGACAAACTGAAGTTCGACTCCAATGGGCTGATTCCTGCTGTCATCCAGGAAAGCGGCACAGGCCGCGTGCTGATGGTGGCCTACATGAACGCGTCGTCGCTTGCGAAGACGCTGGAGACCGGCAAGACATGGTTCTGGAGCCGTTCGCGGCAGAAGTATTGGCTCAAGGGCGAGTCCAGCGGCAACATCCAGACCGTCAAACGCGTGACGACGGACTGCGATTGCGACACGGTGCTCATCGAGGTCGAGCAGGTCGGCGCGGCGTGCCACGAGGGTTACAAGAGCTGTTTCTTCCGCGAGTTGAAGGCCGATGGCAGCCTGGCGGATCTGGGCGAGCCGAGGCTGTTCGACCCGGCGAAGGTGTATGGGAAGAAGTGACGATTGGAGTGTTGGAGTATTGGGATGATGAACAGAATCCTTGCTCCTCCGTTCCATTACTCCATCACTCCTTACTCCAATGAGTGAGTTATACGCACCGCCGTTCGGACCGGCCTACTGGGCCGGGCTGACGTTGTTGATGGTCGCGCGTGGGCTGGATTTTCTGAGCACGTGGATCGCGACGCCGAGTTTGTTGCTGGAGGCGAACCCGATCGCGCGGCGGTTGGGCTGGCGAGGCGGGCTGGCGGTGAACCTGCTCGTCTGTCTGGTGGCGGCGGTGATACCGTTTCTGGCCGTGTTGATCAGCGTGACGAGCGTGCTGGTGGCGGCGCGGAATTTTCAGGCGGCGTGGGTGTCGCGGACGATGGGCGAGTATGAATACCGCGACCATCTGGAGGCGTTGTTCTGCCGCGCCAACAAACGGCTGGTGCTTGGTTGCGTCTGGGCGCAAGGGCTGCTCTACGGAGCGGTCGGCATCGCGTTGGCGCTGCTGACGAACGACCTGCTGGTGCAGGCGGTCGGCGGAGGCATTGTAGGTTTTGGTTTGGCGATTGCGGTTCATTCGACGCATTATTACCGAAGAGCGAGACATGTATTATCCGACGAAAAGTGAGTTTCGCAGTTTAGCGAGCCGCGGCAACCTCATTCCGGTTTACTGCGAGTTGCTGGCCGACTTGGAGACGCCCGTTTCGGCCTACCAAAAACTGCGCGGCAAAGGTCCGGCGTTCCTGTTCGAGTCCGTCGAGGGCGGCGAGCACATCAGCCGCTATTCGTTCATCGGCGCGGACCCGGGCATCACGCTGGTGCAGGACGGCGGCGCCGTCGTCGTGCGCGAAGGCCGCAAGACCACACGCATCAAGTTCAAGCGCGACCCGCTGGAGGTCGTGGAAAAAGTAATGGCACGCTACCGGCCGGTGGCGCTACCGGAACTGCCGCGGTTCAGCGGCGGCGCGGTCGGGTTTCTCGGCTACGAGTTCATCCATCACGTTGAACCGGTGGTGCCGCGTCCGAAACAGGACGACCTTGGCACGCCGCCGATGTATCTGATGCTGACCGACACCATCGTCATCTTCGACCGCGTCCGCCAGACCATCAAGGTTGTCTCCAATGCCCACGTCACCGGCAACGCCGATGTCGCCTACGACAAAGCCTGCCGCCGCATCGCCGCCATCATCGCGCGGCTGCGCCGGCCGCTGCCGGCCCGGCACGTCGAGTTGCGGCATGACGCGCCGCCGTTGCCGGTGGATAGCAACATGACCGTCGAGCGTTACCAGGCGATGGTGCGCAAGGCGAAGGAATACATCAAATCCGGCGACATCATCCAAGTCGTGCTGAGCCAGCGATTTTCCACGAAGGTGCGCTCAAAGCCGCTCGATGTTTACCGCGCGCTCCGCAGCGTCAATCCCTCGCCTTACATGTTCATCCTCGAACTTGGCGACTTCTCGCTCGTCGGCGCGTCGCCGGAGGTGCATGTGCGTTGCGAGGACGGCCACGTCGAGATTCGCCCGATCGCGGGCACACGCAAACGCGGCGTGACGCCCGCCGAAGACCTCGCGCTTGAAAAAGACTTGCTCGCCGATGAAAAAGAGCGCGCCGAGCACCTGATGCTGGTGGATCTCGCCCGCAACGACATCGGCCGCGTGTGCGACTTCGGCAGCGTGCATGTCGAGGAGTTCATGATCATCGAGCGCTACAGCCACGTGATGCACATCGTCAGCCAAGTTGAGGGTAACCTCCAAAAAGACCGCACCGTCTATGACCTGATGCGCGCGACGTTTCCGGCGGGCACAGTCAGCGGCGCGCCGAAAATCCGCGCGATGCAGATCATCGCCGAGCAGGAGGCCAGCCAGCGCGGCCCTTACGCCGGCGCGGTCGGCTACTTTAGTTTCAATGGCAACCTTGACTGTTGCATCACGCTGCGCACCGCGTTGCTCAAAGGCGGTCGCGTCTATGTCCAGGCCGGCGGCGGCATCGTGGACGACAGCACGCCGGAGAATGAGTTTCAAGAAACCGTGAACAAGTCCATGGCACTGCGGAAGGCCATTGCGTTAGCGGAGAGTTTTCGAAAGTGAGGAACCATGTTGCTGGTGATAGATAACTACGATTCCTTCACCTACAACCTCGTTCAGTATCTGGGCGAGATGAGCGTGGAGATGAAGATCGTCCGCAACGACGAAGTCACGCTCAGCGACGTGCGGGCGTTGAAACCAGCGCGCATTCTCGTCTCGCCCGGCCCGTGCTCGCCGGCCCAGGCGGGCGTCTCGGTGGAAGTGATCCGCCAACTTGGCCCGACCATTCCGACGTTTGGCGTATGTCTCGGCCACCAGAGCATTGGCTACGCATTTGGCGGCGAAGTCATCCGCAACTACCGCATGATGCACGGCAAAACTTCGCCAATCCATCACGACGGCCGGTTCCTGTTCCAGGGCTTGGCGAACCCATTCGAGGCGACGCGCTACCACTCGCTCGTGGTGAAGCGCGAGACGCTGCCGAATTGCTTGGAGATCACCGCCGAAACGCGGCCCGAAGGCGAAATCATGGGCCTGCGCCACAAGCAGTTTCCGATCTGGGGCGTGCAGTTCCATCCCGAGAGCGTGCTGACCACCGAAGGCAAGAAGCTGCTGAAGAACTTCCTGACGCTATAAAGGCGCGAAGCGGCGACGCAAGCGGTGTTCATTTTCCAAGCTGCGTTACGTTCTTGTTACATTGCGCTTGGCAAGAAGAGTGTGGCTTTTCTAGTATCCAACGGCAGAAAGAACGTGGGATGACATCACCGAGCGTTCGTTTAGAGAAAAGGCAGCTTTCAACAACCGTCGGCCGGAGGCCGCGCACGGCTGGCGCGCGGTGGATCGTCGGGCGCTTTGCCGAACGCAGCGCGCGGTCAAAACGCTGGGCCTCGTTGGCGATTGTGCTGGTGGTGATGGCTACCTACTTCAACTCGCTCAGCAACTATTTTCTGATTGACGATTTCTGGCACCTGCACGAGGCGGCAAACCGGCCGTGGTCGGCGCTGCTGCAGCCGTGGCAATACAACGGCGACGATTTCAAGGCTTACTGGTTCAACGGGCAACGGTTGCACTACGTCCACGGCGAGGGGTTCTTCCGCCCGATGGTGACGTTGATCTACAAACTGGCGGGCGCGGCGTTTGGCCTTGAAGCGTGGGGCTATCATCTGGTCAACGTCGCGCTGCACGCGTTGGCGTCGCTCGCGGTGTTTGCCATCGCGCGGCTGATGTTCTCGCGCCGATGGGTGGCGGTGGCGGTGGCGCTGATGTTTGCGGCGCATCCGAGCCACGCCGAGGCTGTGCAATGGGTGGCGGCCAACGCCGACGTGGCGATGGGCTGTTTTTTCATGGCCTCGTTCGCGGCATTTGGATGGTGGTTGCGGCAACGTCGGCCTTGGCAATACGCGGGCGCGGTCGTCGCTTTTGTGGCGGCGCTCTGCTCGAAGGAATCGGCGATCATCTTGCCCGCGGTCATTCTGGTTTATGAGTTTTACCGCGCCCACGTCGCCAGCGAGCGACGACCGCGGTTCGGTGAGTTGATGGCGCGGCACGCGGTGTTCTGGATGATTGCGGCGGCCTATCTGCTGATGCACATCAGATCGTTTGCCGGCATCTCAGCGATGAACGAAGGTGGCCAATACATGCACAGCCCGTTTTCGGCGACGTTCGTGCCGTTTGTCCTCTTCAACATCTCTTACGAGCTGCTGCACCTGCTCGTCCCGTTTCCTTTGTTCCCGATTGATCCGAGCGAGTTGATCCAGAAAGCGGGCGTGCTGCTGGTGACGGGAGTGTGCACAGCGGTGCTGACAGCGATTTGGGTCGGAACGCGTCGGTTGATGCATAGCCTGCGCGGCTGGAGTTTCTTTCTGTTGTTCACCCTGCTAACGCTGGCGCCGACGTTTCCGATTCTGGTGGCGCAGCGGTTTCTTTATGTGCCGTCGCTCGGTTTTTGCCTGATGCTCGGCGCGCTGCTGCAACGCGCAGACGACACCGGCTGGCTGGCGCAGCGTTGGTCGCGCCTGAACCTGTCGCGCCGCGGGCTGGCGATGGCGACGGTCGGTGTCGTGGTGGCGAGCTATGGCATGGTCACGATGTTCCTGAATTTCATGTGGGGTTTTCCCGCCAGTCTCGTGCGCCAGCAAATTGCGGATATCCGGCAGGAGGTGCCGATGCCGCCGCACGGCTCGTCGCTCTACCTGTTGAACCTCTGGCCGCCGGCGTTCGGAATGGAGTTCATGCTCCCGCTGCTCTACCAGGACCCGACACTCGACGTGCAGGTGTTGACTATCCGCCCGAAAGTGCTGCCTTTCGATTCCATACAGCCGCCGGAAACGCTGGTGAAATTTTTCAGCAAGTGCCTGCCCGATCACATCGGCCAGACGCAGATCGAGACGCGATGGGACGCGGCGGATACGCTGCGGGTGAGCGTTGAGGGCGGCAGGTTCATGCGCAGTCTGATCGAGGAGGTTTATCCGGCAGCCGCTGAAGTGCAGCGACAGGGAGCGCGCGTGGACACGCCGAGGTTCGCCGCCGAAGTGACCCGCGCGGACTCCGGCGGCGTGCAGGCAATGGCTTTTCGTTTTCGCTCGACGAACCCGCCGCCGGTGGTGCTGGATATGCAACAAGGACGAGCAGTCCGCGTTCGATGAAACAACTGATTATTACCGGCGACGACTTCGGCTACAGCCGGACAGTGAACGAGGCCATCATCCGTGCCCGTCGCGAGGGCTTTCTCACCAGTGCCAGCCTGATGCCGTGCGGATTCGATTTTGAATACGCTGCCGAACAAGCCCGACAGACGCCGAAACTGAGCGTTGGCGTCCACCTGTGTCTGCTCCAAGGACGGGCGGTGTTGCCGCATGTGGAAATCCCGGCGCTGACCGACGCGGACGGCAATTTCCATAACAACCCGTTCGTCTTCGGCTTGAAACTTTTCGTTGTTCCCGGCGTCCGCCGGCAAATCGAAAGGGAGTTGCGGGCGCAGATGGCGAAGTTTCTAGCCACCGGTCTGCGACCGGCGCACATCAACACTCACATGCACCTGCACGCGCATCCGGTGGTGTTTCCGATCATCGCCCAGCTCGGCCGCGAGCATGGCATCCGTTTCCTGCGCGTGCCTCGCCAGAATTTCAGATCGCTGCTGCTCGACCGGCGGTTTTTCGCGCGCAAGCTGGCGCGGGGATTATTCTTCTGGGTGTTGAGTGCCGGTTTGCAGGCGAAGATAAAACGCGCCGGATTCCGCCATCCGGATGCGATTTACGGCCTGCTGCAGACTGGTCATCTCGATGAGACGTATTTGCTGCGGGTGCTTCGGCAGATCGGGGAAGGCGTGACGGAAATTTACTTCCATCCCGGCGCAGATGACGATCCAATCCTTCAACGTTGGCAGCCCGACTACGACCACGCCGCCGAGACTGCCGCGTTGCTCAGTCCGCGAGTGAAACAGCTCCTCCAAGAGCTCGGCATTCAACTCATCGGTTTTGAAGGTGCGATTTACCCCTTAGCCACAGCGTCGGGATCGGCGGCGGTCGTGCCTGCCAAGGGAGCACCTCCGGCTGGTCCGCGCCAGACTGAAACGGGCGACTCGGCAAGTTAGGGAATCGCTGATTTAATCAGTTTGGCTGCCGAAATGAAAAGTCGCCGGAGAAGGGTTTTGCTAAAGTGGGGCCATGAAGCAACAAATGAGTTTTGCGCAGTCGGAATATGCCGGGAAGAAGAAGGTGACGCGTCGGG
>JAPLTX010000007.1 GCA_026397915.1 Verrucomicrobiota bacterium | reverse complement strand
GGCGCCGAGCCAGGACTCGATCAGATAGATCATCCAGCGGGCGTCGGCGATGGTGGCGGCCACCTCCTCGGAGGTCAAACCGAGCGGGGTGGCATAGCCGGCGATCTTGTTGTGCCAGTTCTCCAACCAGACGACTTGGTCGGCGGCGCGGCTGGGGAAATAAACGTTATATCTCATCGGTTCGCTCCTGCTTGGCGGCGGTTTGGGCGGTTGATTCTGGCCTAAATGGAGAGTTTCTTGTGATAAGGGCTGCATCCCACGCAAAAAGGGATGCATCTCCTGCGACATGGGGCGCATCCCCTGCGGCACGGGACGCATCCCTTGCGACATGGGACGCATCCCTTGCGATACGGGGTGCATCTCCAGCGGCATGGGACGCATCCCTTGCTACACGGGGCGCATCCCTTATAACGCGGGAAGCATCTCCTACGGCGCGGGACGCGTCCCCTGTGGCATGGGGCGCATCCCATACGGCGCGGGATGCATCCCTTTTCGCAGGAGAAACACCCCATGCGACAAGGGAAACACCCCATGACGCGCGAGAGACAGACCTTGGCCCGCGACGCGATGCGCCGGCGGCGGAAGAATGCGAAGACAGCGGGGAAAGAGAAACACCTGCCGCGAGTGCAGCCTCTGGAGTGTTGCTCCAAAGGACGGTCCGGGTGCCGCCAGCCATCTGCGGGACTGTTGAGGAAGCTCTCACATCCAAATCCTGCCTGACCCGTTTCTTAGAGAACTCCTTCAGCAGGCGCAAGCATTATATCCAGGCCAAAACGCGGAGGGCTATGCCGGCGGCGGGGCGGCGGGCAGGCCCGGCGTGCGGCCCCGGCTGGGGCGCTGGACCGCCGGGGCGGCGGCAGCGCGCCGGCCCCGTTGCTTCGGCGTCGCTGGCAGCAGCGGCGCGGGTCAGGGTTTTGGTTGGGTGACGTTGCGCAGCTCCTCGTCGAAGGCGATTACAGTGTCGCTGCCGCGCAGGAAGAAAAAGGAGGGGTCATCCTTGTCGGGATGCACGCTACTGCATGCGCTCACTCCCGCGTCGCTCATCTGCTCGTAAATATCCGACAGCGGCAGCTCGTAGTTGATGCCGACGGGCGAGTCGGGGGAAGCTTGCACGACCTCGCCCACGGCGGCCCGCGCCAGTTCGAGCGCCTTCAGGATTTTGGCATCAATGTGGCGTTCGATGGAAACGACCAGCAGGTTCTCCGGCAGCGTCTTCATCGGCTCCCAGACATCCGGGTTGGCCGGTTCGGTCATCGGCGCGAAACAGAACAGCGGCAGGATTTTGCCGCGTTCGGTTTGCTGGTAACGCACGACAGCTTCCATGTCGTTGTTCAAATCGTCCCACGTGGTGGCCGGATCGAGCGCAAACACCGGCACGGTGTTCTGAGTCGGTTTCATAACAGCGTCTCCTGCTTGCGCCTACTGCCAGCGCGGATCAAAGCCCGGCGGCATTTTCGGCAACTCGCCTTTGACCTGCCGCACCCTCCAATACTCATCATACATCGCCGTCCCCTTGAACGGCTCCATCTGTTTGTCTATCGCCGCGAGGATGCGGTCGCCCTCATCCAACAAATCACCCACCGGCAAACCGCGCTTGTCGTTCTTCTCAACAAGGGCGTTGTTCTCCCACAGCCGCTCGAACAACTGCCGTAACGTCCACGTTGAAAAGTCTTCTGTGCTCATGGTTCCATCTTCGCGGGCCGCGCCCCGCCGTCAGTATCGCAGCCCGGCGGCGTCCCACAGTCCATCGCAGAAAGCCTCCACCGCCGCGCCGCCAAGCAGGAAAAAATACGAGGCGTCAACCTTGTTGCTGCTCTCGCACCAGTCTGTTTGCACTCCCACCTTTCGCATCTGTTCGAAAATATCCGCCAGCGGCAGTTCGTAGTTGATGGCGACGCCCGATTGCACGGGTGCGGGCACCACCTCGCCGAGGACCCGCCGCGCCTCCTCCAGCGCCTTCAGGACCAGGGCGTCCATGTCGCGCTCGATGGAGATGACGAACAGGTTCTCCGGCGGCGTCTCCATCGGCTCCATGCAGTCCGGGTTGGCCGGCTTCGTCATCGGCGAAAACAAAATCAACGGAAGCGCGTAGCCCAGCTCCTTCGCCTCATAATTCACCACCGCCTCGGCCTCATTGACGAGGTCGCCCCACGTCGCGGTGGCCTCCAGCGCAAAAACCGGGAGTATGTAGTCAGGCGGTTTCACAACAACGTCTTCTGCTCCCCCGACGCCTCCGCCTTCGCCTTCTTGAAGTTCAAGTCCGGCTCGTAGTCGGGATGCTCCGCCCGCTGCGTCTTGTTCAGCAGCCCCTCGATTGTCAGCAACTGCACGCGCGGATACTTCTTCCCGTTCGGGCTTTCGTAGAGGCCCGCGCTCGCCGCGTCCGCCAGCATCCCCTTCGTCGGCTCCGTCAGCGAGATGAAGAGCGCCATCTCCGCCCCCTCCCGCTCCCGCACCGCCATCACCGACCGCACGTCGTCCGCCTTCAGGTTCTCCCCGCCCTTCACGCTCACCACGATCTTCCGCGCGTCCTTCTTGTCCACGTCCCGGAAGAACTTCAGCCCGTCAATGGCAGAAGCAGAATCTATAAACTGTCTTGCGCTCATCGTTTTGGTGCAGGAGTCATGGTGAAGGTGCAAGATCTGTAGACTGAAGAGCTACCACGAATCGTCAGCTCCAATGTCTGCGAATTGAACTCGTAAACCTCCGGCCAGAATGGTGGATGGACGTGCCAAATCTCCTTTCTAGACGCGAGGTCGAAAAGCGTCAAGAGATCGCCCTGCGGGCTTTGTTTGTTGACGGCGGTTTGGCAAGCCGCAAATAGACCATCTGGCGAAATCGCAGCGTTGTAAAGGTTGGCGCGTAGCTTTCTTTCGATGAGAATTTCGCCACGATTATTAAATGCGTAGAAGACGGAAGAGAGATTCTGAGTGAAAAGCCAGTCGCACAAGATAAATGAACCGGTGTCCGTCACTTGGCCATCGTTAGGCCGTTGAAGCTGCCCCTTACACACCTCAGTTTCGCCGTGGAAGAGGTAGAAAGGACCCTTCGTTCGTGAATGCCCGGCTGCCCACTGGTCACACCAAACAAGACGAAATTGTCGATTCGGCGACTTTGCACAATGTCCTAAGATTTCGCCGTCTGACGTCTTGAAGTAGTCTATCGTCACGTCTGGTTTCTTGAGAACAGGAGGTGTAATTGTTTCTTCCTTCTGTTCGAGGAGGGTGATGAGTGCTCGACAGTGTGGACACTCAACGGTTTGGCCAAGACCGTGTTTTGGAAACTCGAAATGCCCCTGACAGCTTGGGCATTTCCCGTTTAGGAATTCTGTATCTTGCGCGACTTCTTCCATCTGATTCCTAAGTCTTGAGCGGTCCTTCTAAGTCGCAGTGGAGGTAGAGGGAGCCTGAGGGTTTGAGGACGCGGTGGAGCTGGAGGAGGCGGTTGGCCATCATGGTGAGGTAGGCCATCATGTCGTTCTCGCCGAGGAAGGAGCGGAGGGCCTTCATCATCTGGGCGAGGTCGGTGTTGGGGCCGTGGATGATGTCGTCGAACTCGCGCTCGGCCTGCTCGGCCCAATGCCAGGAGTCCTCGAAGGCGGTGATCTGGGCCTCGCTGTAATTCTGGGGTAGGGCGCGACCGCTGGGCGCGCCGTCGTCGGAGCGGACGCCCCGGCGGTGCGTCCCTACCGGGGACTTGAAGAGGAGGTTGTAGTCGCGCTTGGAGTTGAAGGGCGGGTCGAGGTAGATGAGGTCCACGGACTCGTCCCGGATGTGGTCGCGAAGGACGTGGAGGTTGTCGCCGAAGTAAAGGGCGTTCATGGGGCCGCAGTGTAGGCAAAGCGGCAGGCAGCGTCAACGGCAGTGAAACCCAGGCAGCCTAAAGCGGCAACGAGCACGGCAAAACGTCGGCGCACAAGGATGGTGACACGTCTTTTCCCCAAAACGACGCGTCAAGGCGCGGCAATTACTTGGCAATATCCGTGTAGTCAGACCTCCGTCTGTGGCTGCAAGATAGTCGTTTGATTTTTATGGATGGAAGGCGACAAAGAACTTTCAGAATGACTTTTGCGGTCCAGATCGGCGCAGGGGTCGGTTTGGCGCTGTTGCTGTCGGCAACAGTCGCCGTCAGCCGCGCGCAATCCCCGGCAAGCCCGGCGATCATCGAATCCGCCGCGCCTGCGAAGCGCCGCGAGTGGCGTCCCAGCGCCAGTGTCACCGCGAGCGAGTCTTTCGACAGCAATGTCTTCCTTCAGGATGTGACCGGCATTGCGCATCGCCAATCGCTCGTCACCGCGGTGGCGCCGTTCGTCGGCGTGGAGTGGGAACCGGGGTCGGAGTTGATGATGTCCGCCAACTATTCGCCGGAGATCGTGCGTTATCATTCCGAGCCGACGGAGAACCACAACGACCACCGCGGCAACCTGAACTTCGACGGCAAGCTCGGCGACGCCAGCTACGAGGTGCTGAACTCGGTGACGTGGATTGACGGCAGCACGACCGGGCCGACGTTCACCGGCCCCGGCGGCGCGCCAGCCATCGGCGGCATTCCCGTTCGCGACCGGCGCGCGGCGGTGAACCTCAGGGAAAGCTTCAAGCTCCAATACCCGATTGGCGATTGGTTCATCCGGCCGGTGGGCGCGTGGTATCTGAACGACTACAAAACCGATCACCGCAGCACCGCAACGGGTTATCTGAACTATGCCGACCGCGACGACATGAACGGCGGCGTGGACATCGGTTACAAGGTTTTTGAGAAAACCTACGTGGTGATCGGCTATCGCTATGGACATCAAGACCAAGAATCGTATCTGGGCAACCCGGAGTATTCGAACGACTACCACCGGCCTCTTTTTGGCGCTGAAGGCAGCCCGCTGCCGTGGTTGAAGTTCTCGCTGTTGGCCGGTCCGGAACTCCGCCGCTTTGGGCCGAACGTCGCGGCGGGCTTCGAGCGGAAACAGGACCAGCTTTTTGTGGATTTCGCCGCGACGCTGACGCTGGGCAAAGCCGACGCGGTGATACTCTCGGCCAAACGCTACACGCGGCCCGCTTACACGGGCTGCAACCAACTGCAAGAGTTCCTTTGCGAGGCAGCGTGGAACCACAAGTTCTCCAGCGCGCTGAGCGGAAGCCTGGGGTTCGCCAGCTATCTGGCGGACTACGCGCCGGTGGTTCGCAACGACGGCATCTACACGCCCACCGCCGCGCTGACCTACCAGTTCAACAAACACCTCAGCGCGGAACTGCGCTACACCTACGACGGCACCAACAGCGAGGTGCCCTCCACTGCGGGCCGTGAGTATGAGCGGCACCTCACGAGGATCGGCGTGCGGTATGCGTTCTAGGCGGCTTTTTGTGCCGCAACATTTGCTTGCTTCGCTTGGTGTGCCTTGCTACCAGACACGGCCATTATGGCAGCCATACCACCTTCACCGATGTCCCGCGCTTCCGCCACGGCGGGAAACCAACCCAAAGGCCTTGCGAACCTCTTCCGCACCGCGGATGGGAAGAACTACGTCGTCACGTTCATCCTGGTTTGCTCGCTCTTTTTGTTGTGGGGCTTTTGTAGCGGGTTGCTCGACAACCTGAACAAGCACTTCCAGAACTCGCTGAAGATCACAAAATTCCAGTCGGGCTTCGTCCAGAATGCGTTCTACATGGGCTACTTCCTGATGGCCCTGCCGGCGGGCATGTTCGCACGGCGGTTTGGTTACAAGAGCGGCATCATCATCGGGCTTGCGCTCACCGCCGCGGGCGCGTTCTGGTTTATCCCGGCGACGCAGATCAACACCTACGGTGCATTCCTGGCGGGCCTGTTCCTGATCGCCACGGGCCTGGCCTGCCTCGAAACCATCGCCAATCCCTACACCACCGTCCTCGGCCCGCCGGAGAGCGGCGCCACGCGCATCAACCTCGCCCAAACCTGCAATGGTGTCGGCTGGATTTCCGGCATGTTCATCGGCAGCATCATCATCCTATCCGCCACGCAAGAGGTTAACGTCAGCAACGAGAAGCTCTACATTCCCTACCTCGGCATCGGCATCGCCGTGGCCATCCTGTTGATCTGTTTCATTTTCTCCAACGTTCCGGACCTGCACGCGACGGAGGAGTTCAAGGGGGAAGCGGAAGGCAAGAGCACCAAACCGCTTGCCAAGCGAACGCATTTCACCTTCGGCGTGCTGTCGCAGTTCCTCTATGTCGCGGCGCAGACCGGCATCTTCAGCTTCTTCATCAACTACGCCGTCGTGAACATCCAGGGCATGAGCGATCAGGCTGGCGGCAAACTGCAAACGATTGCGTTTGCCCTGTTCACGTTCGGCCGGTTTACCGGCAGCGCCGTGGTCGGACTAATGAAACCTCACAAGGCCCTGTCCGTTTACGCGGTGATCAACGCGATCTTGATGGTGGTGGCGATGGCCGGCGGCGGCTGGTTTGGCGTGGGATGTCTCATGGCCAGCTTCTTCTTCATGTCCATCATGTTCCCGACCATCTTCGCGTTGAGCATCCGCGGTCTCGGCGAGCACACCAAGCTCGGTTCGTCCGTGCTGGTGATGTCCATCGTCGGCGGCGCCATCATGACGCCGTTCATGGGTTGGATCGCCGACAAGGGCGGCATGAAGATCGGCTTCGCCGTGCCAATGCTCTGCTTCGCGGTCATCGCAGCCTACGGCGCGCTCTGGCAGAAGCTGGAATCGAAAGACGCGCGCGAGTAAACCACCTGACGGTTTGCGGCGGGATTACTTAAGCCGAAGCGCCGGCCAGCAACGCCAGTGAGCCAAGACCGTAGAACGTGTATTCCACGTCAGCTTGATCGTCCCACACGCCTGCGCGAAATCCACCCGACGGCATCGCGAGTGATTCCACAAACTTGCGCGCCGCCTTGCGATCCACACAATCCATCGCGCTGAGGTCCAGCATCGTCACCAGCGCCGTGAATGTTGAGAGCAGGTCTGCCACCGGCATGGCGCGGTTGGCGCAGAAGCCGCCTTCGGCTTGCGACTGCAGCCCGGCCAGCGCGTCCGCCGCGCCTCGCGCTAAAGCGTCGTCTCCCAACATCTGCGTCAGCGCTACCGCCGCTGCCGTTGGATTTGCGCCGCTGCGTTTCATCACTGGCAACTCCACAAACCCTCCGTCGTCGCGCAGGCGGCCTTTCAGAAACCCGACGATCCGCGTCGGCTCCGGTAGTGGCTGCTGGATCATCTCGTAAACCACCGCCGCCAGAAACGTGTGATAAGTGCTGCCCATTGCCGCGCCGGCTTTCTTCGCATAACCGCCGTCGGGACTGAGATGCGCCTCCACCGCCGCCGCCACACGTCCCGTCCAGTCCGCCGGTTGGTCACCCAGCACATCCGGCCCGCCCGCCATTTGAATCAGACGGCCCGCGTAGAGTAGCGAGACAACATCTATGACGCTCGCCGGTTGGCCAATTCGTGGCTTGACAAAAGCCGCTGCCCGTTCGCACACCTCGCGCGTGAGAACGCCGGCGATCGCCAGCCCGCGCAGTGCAAATCCCGTGTAGTAAAGGTCCGATTCCCCCTGGCGTCCGGCAAACCCGCCGTCGGCCCGCTGGCGCGACTCCAGAAACTCACGGCACATCGCGATACGCTCGGCGGGCAGGCCGGCCACGCCGCCCGCCAGCCGCAGGTGCAATCGCTCCAGATAGGTGAACTCGAACATCGCCGCCAGATTAGCGCCAAACCCACCGCGGATTCCAACTATTGCTTCGCCAGAAAACGCCGGAACACCTCCAGCGTCTGTTCCGCCATCCGCGCGTCGCCGAAATTGCGATGCACCGCCTCGCGACCGCGCCGGCCCAATTCTTCGCGCAGTTTGGAATCTTCCGCCAACCGCGCCAGACCTTCGGCGAGCGCCTGCGGATCGTTCGGCTTCACCAGCACACCGCCGCCGGTTGCTTGCGCAAACTCAGGGAACACGCCGTGCTCCGGCTGCACAAACGGCGTGCCGCAAGCCAGCGCCTCCAGCACCGGAAGTCCCTTCGGCTCGCGATAGGTCGTCGGCATCGAGAATACGTCGAGGCTCCGCAGAAACTCGATCTTGCCCGCTCGGTCCAACTCGCCGACGTATTCGAACTGCTCCGCCAGCCCCCATGCCGCCATGTCGTGCTGGATCTTCTTCAGATACGCGCGACCTGCTTCGCCGAGATAGCCGCCGGCCCGCAGCCGCGTTGGCCCGACGCCCGGTATCTGCCGCAGAAGACGGTAGGCTTCGCCAAGCAGATGCAGCCCCTTCTCCGGCGCGATGCGCGCGAAATACCCGATGACGATCGGTTCATTCCGCACTCCGCACTCCGCACTCCGCATTTCCCCGAAGCCTTCGAAATTGAGGCCGGGCCGGACGACATGGATACGTTCGCGCGGCACACCAAGATAATCCGCCATGAAGTCACCGTAGTAACGGCTCATAGCGATGAAACCGTCCACGTCGCGGCATTGCTCGCGCAGCAGGGTGCGCGCTTCCGATTGCGAAGGTTCCGGCAGGCCGTCGAGAAAAATATCCTCGCCCGGCAGGCCGCAGACGATCGGCACTTGCAGCTCTCGCTTGATCTCGCGCGCCATGCCAACCAGCAGCGCGTTGGTGAGACAGACGATCTGAGGCCGGACCTCTTCTTTGAGCCATGCGATGAGTTTCCGCAGTTCCTTCCGTTGATTGCCCTCCTCGCCGCGCAGCATCGAAACCGTCAGCGCGCCTAATTCCGCCGGGTTCGTGCGGCTTGCGAGACGCGACGCCAGGCGCAGCAATGCTGGCGAATCGAATACGCGATCCAGCCACCATGGCGTGTGGCGAAACAGCGCGAACTTCTGCTGGAGGAAGACGTTGATGCCGCCGAAGAAAACGCGCGGCAGGCTTACGTTCGCTTCGTCGGTGCGCGTCGGTGTGTAGGTTGGGATGAGCGGCACGTCGTGGCCGAGTTGCACGAGCGCGGCAGCGAGCGTGTTGTCGTGGATGCACGCCCCGCAATACATCCCCGCTGCTCCGGCTGCGATGTAGGCGATCTTCATCGGTCAGCAGCGCTGCCGCACAAGCCGCTTCACTGCCCGGCCGGCAACGGCGGCAGGTCGCGTTCGAGCATGGTGTTCACGAAGAAGGTCAACAGCTCGCGCAAAGCATCGGGCGTCGTGCCGTTGGCGACGGTCTCGCAGCGTTCGCGGTATTTCCGCACCATCGTCTCGGCTTGCTCGAAAACCTGGTGGGAGGCGTAAATCTGCCGCACGCGATGGATCGCACACTCGCACTTCTCCTTGTCGCCAAGAATCTCGTGCAATTCGCGTTTCTGTGCCGGCGTTGCCGTTTCCAGCGCCAGCGCCAGCAGCAACGTCGGCCGCGCGCTCAGCACGTCTTGGCCGCGCACGAGTTTGTTGTCGTCGTCTCCGTCCCAGTCTTCCAGATCGTTGATGATCTGGTAGGCGACGCCGAGGTTCCGCGAGAACTCGGCAATGAGCGGCTCGTGGGCAGCGGCGGGGCCGGCCAGCCGCATGCCGGCGTAGAGCGCGGCCTCGAACGCTGGCGCGGTCTTGAGGGCGTAAATCTTCAGCGCATCCAGCGGCTTGATTTCCTTGTTGCCGCCGTCGCGCCAGAACAGTTCTGCACCTTGGCCTTCGGCGAGCTTCTCGTGCGCTTGCGACAGTCGTTCGAGGATGTCGGTCACCGCTTCCGCGCCGAGCGCTTTTGCCTCGCGACTGACGAGCCGGTAGCCAAGGCCAATCAGATAGTCGCCGACGTTGATCGCGGTTGGCACGCCGTGGCGGCGGTGGAGCGTCTCGCGACCGTAGCGATACGTGTCATCATCCTCGATGTCGTCGTGCAACAGCGATGCTTTGTGAAAAACCTCCATCGCCATCGCCACGCGTCTGACCGCAGCCGGAAGTTCCACGGGCGTGCTCATGTCCGCGGGCCGGACGTTCTTGCCGCCGTTCATCGCATCGTAAGCCGCCAGCGTGATGAACGGCCGGAACCGCTTGCCGCCCGTGGCGATCCAGTCGTAGCCGAGCGATTCCGTCGCCGCGATGGGGTCGGTTGCGTCAGCAGTTGTCGCGCCACGGCTGCGCGGCGCGAGCGCGTTGAGTTGCGAGTCCGCAAACATTTCGTTAGCGGCGCGCAATAGCGGCAGGTAGGTGCGTGTGCGTTTCGGCGCGGCGGTGGCTCGGAGTTTTACCGCTTCGTTGACCCAGTCAATGTCCACTGTCGTCGCCGCGCAATCGTTCGATAATAGCGGCACCGCCAGCGACGGCACGCCGACCTTGAGAACCTTGTCAAAAGCGCGCTCCAACGCGTTCAGGCAGGCAATGCCGAGCACCGCGTCCACTTCACCGCAGGTAAGGACTTTCAACATCGCTGGCGTCCCTTCGGCCACGAGCACCTTATAGCCGAGTTCGTCCGCGGTGAGCTTGAAGTCTGCGATCACGCAGCCGCCGCAACCGGTGCAGTTCAATCCTGCGGCGTCGTAATCAGCCGGGCAGGTTTCGGAATGCTTGAGGCAATGCGGCAACAGCAGCAGCCGCCGCTTGAAATCCACCGCCATGAACTGCTCGCGCCAGAATTCGTTGCTGATCGCGACCATCGTGAAGCCGAGATAACCCGGCGGCAGTCCCGCTGCCCGCATCAGTTGCTCGGCGTGGCCCCGCAACAGTTCCTTCGTCAGCGGACGTGACCGGTCGAGGTTTGCCGCCACGCGCACGGCCTCCAAGCGGATCTTCAGCCGCAGTTCCTTTGCCGGCGGGATCAGCTTCAGATGCGCCGTGCTCAAGTCGTGCGCTTCCGGTTCGCGGTGTCTGACCCGCGCCGGGCCGGCCGATGAGACATTCTCTGTTCCGGTCGCCATAGAATTTGTTGCCCGCATCCTAACCTGTCATCGGTTTTCGCGCATCCGTTTTATTTGTCGCCTCGCCGGCCGCCGCCAGTCGAAACGCCTCGGCCGTAAAAATCAACGGATAGAGCTTCTCAAAATACCAGAGTTTGGCAAAGTAAAACCCGATTGGGGACGGTTCGCCGAGCGCGCCCGCTTCGAGCTGTGCCGCAAGCCAGTGCAAGCCGCGCCGGACTGCGGTCTTGCCATCACTGCACCCGCACAGCGCCGAAACCGCCAGCGCCGTTTCCTCGACGCTCGACGGCGCGCCCTTCGCTCCGCCCCAGCCGTCGTTGTCGTTCTGTGCCGCAAGCAACCAAGCACGTCCGCGCCGTGCCGCCGCGTCATCATTCAAGCCGAGCGCCTCATACGCCAGTAGCACGCGCGCCGTGCCGTATACCGGATTCTCGTCGCCGGCCACGTGTTCGTTGCCGAACCACAGCGGTAACCACGAACCGTCCGCCCGCTGCTCGCGCGCCAGATAGCCGAAACCCGCCGCGATGGCGTGGTCAACGGCTTCGCTGTAGCGGCGGTCTCTGACCGCCGGGTCTTGGCCTGCCGACGAACGGCGGTCAGAGACCGCCGCTACAGGCCTGCGCCATGCTGCCAGTGCGCGGATCACATGCGCGGTCAGGTCTGCGCCGCTGCGGTCGAACGGCAGGTTTGTCCAGCCGCGACAGAACGTCGGCCAGCCACCGTCACTGTTCTGCAGATCCAGCAACCACCGCACGCCGCGCTGCGCCGCATCGCGCGAGGCGTCGTTGAGAGGCAGTCGGCTCAGAGCCAGCAAAGCGCCGGCCGTGTCATCGGCGTCGGGCACGCTGCCGGGCAAATGCGTCCAGCCCCAGCCGCCCGGCGCGGCATTGGTGTAAGGATGAACCTCGCGGAACTGGCACGAGAGAATCCAGTCGCGAGTAATCGTCCTTGGGAGCGCGGGCATCCTGCCCGCCGAGTGCGAAAGAGAAGCGCAAGAAATGCCGGAACGACCGTCGGCTGCGTCACTCGCCGCCCTCTCGCGTTCGGCGGGCAGGATGCCCGCGCTCCCAGGTGTTGTCGCAGCCAGATCGCCATCCAACGCATTCACCGTTAACGTGGTCAGCCAACAGGAGAGGTTGCTATCAATCGGCCAACTGCCGTCGGGTCGCACGGAGTTCATGAGAAACTCGACGGCTTTCCGCGCGACCGGATGCTCAGCGCGACCGCATGCGGCCAGCGCCATCGTCACGAAGCTGGTCAGCGGCGTCGCCTCCAGAAACCCGCCGCTGCTGGGCTGAATCGCCTCCAGCACGCGCAAACTTTTTTCGACCGATGCCGACCGCATGGCGCGCGCCAGTAGGTTTCGCGGCGGACGCTTCGCGAAGCGCGCCTGGCCGATGGCGATGAGCGCCGGCAGCGCGTAACTCACCACCGGCAATCGCAGCGCCGCGAAGAACCGCGTCGGCACGCAGGCCAGCTCGAACGGCAGCGCGTCCACTTCGCTCCAGTCGGCAAGGCCGGCCAGCGCGCACGTCATCAGGATCGGCACGGCAAACGTCTTGTCCTTGCCGTAGCGGGCGCGCACTGCCGCGATGCCACCGGCGCGCTGGACGTGATCGTTGGCGCGGTCGAGACAGCGGCGGTATTCGTCCGCCGCGCCGGCGATGTGGAACGCGGCGCGCGTGAGCATCGTGGTGGAAATGTTGCTGCGGCTCTTCGGCGTGTCGCCCCAGCCACCGTCGCTGTTCTGATGTTCGGCGAGGTAGCGAAGGCCGTTGTGGATTAGCGCAGAGTTTTTGGAGACACTCGCCAGCGCGCAGACCGCCGTCGCGGTCGAGAGAGCGGAGGTGGAGAGTTCGCCCGGCCAGAAACCTTCAGCGTTACGCTCGGCCAGCAACGCTGCGCGCGCTGCCCGGTGACAGCGGGCGATTTCGGCATTGGAGATTTCGTCACTCACACTGCTGTCCCGCGTTTGGGTTTCGGCTCCCACAACTTCTTCGCGCCCCACGCAAACTTCGCCCGCCACTGCAAAGATTGGAGCCGGCCGGTCACTTGGATGAACAACCGTTTGCCAATGTTGGAGCCAGCGCCAACTTGGTTGTCCCAATACATCTTGGGAATCCATTTGAAGTTCAGTTCGTAGCCGAGACGGAAGAGCCGCCAATGGTCGGGCGTCATATCGGCAATGGTGAAAGGCTTGCCGTGCTCCGGCAACACCGGCGCGTGGAAGATCGGAAAGACGCAGAGCTTCTCGTGGTAGAGACGCTCGATCAGCCGGACGGTCTTGCGCACGTCATCCGGCGTTTCGCCGGGCAGGCCGAGGATGACGCTGATGAACGGGAAGAAGCCGGCCCGCACGACGCGGCGGCAGGTGTCCTCGCAGAGGTCGCTCCACTCGTCCGTCTTCCACGGGCGGATCTTGCCGCCGCGAGTGTTTCGCTCCAGCAATTCGCCGCTCGCGGTCTCGACACCGAGGTTAAACCAGAAGTAATGGTGGTGCTGCCCCTCGGTCATGATGGAGTAAACCTCGCGCAGGTCATCGTCGCTGAAGCGCGCGGCGGAGATGATATTGGCGTGGTCGAGTTGGATGAGCCGCAGGCCGCGCAGGTCGCGGACTTTTCGGACGAGCGACTTGACCGCGGGCACGTTGACACCATTGACGTGGTTCGGCGTGCCGTAACGAAAGAAATCCTCGCTGATGAGCACGATGTTGTCCACGCCACCGTCGAGGTTGGTCTGCACGTCGGCGAGAATGGTCTCCTCCGGTAGATGCGCCATCGGCTCGGTCGCAACGGTGCAGAAGTCGCAACCCTTGCCGCAGCCGCGGCTGATCTCGGCGACACCCATCGAAGTTGGCCCGGCGATGGCGGGAATGTCCGCCGCGGCCGGCGTGTCGGCATGAACGAACGCTGGCGCATCGCCGCCACCGGCGAGTTTGCGGAACAATTCCGGCACCACGCCCTCGGCGTAGCCGCTGACCACCGTGTCCACGCCGAGCGCGGCGCGCTGTTCCTCGCGCTGAGCGAACTGCCACGCGCCCGCGCCACCGGTGACGACGCGGAAGCCGAACCGCTGTTTCAATTCCTTCACCTGCCGCAGCAGCGCCTCGAACCACAACTCGGTGTAGAGCCGGCCGCCGGCCATGTCGGTCATGGTGGTGTTACTCATGCCGAGGCCGAACGGATCGCCCGAAGCGACAGCGACGACGCGTGTGTCGCGACCAACGACGACGGTGAGGTTTTCCGGCGGCACGATGACGACGTCGTTCGGTGAAAACCCGCCGCGCAGCAGGCTGGCTTCGATACGGCGCAGACCTAGCGGCGCTTTTCGCGCCCGCGGCCCGGCGGTCGGCACGGGCGGCGAGAGGAACCGCCGCATGATGAACTCCGGCACCACGTTGGTCTGCACCGTGCCCATGATGCCGTCGAACAATGTCGGGTAGTCCGCCATCAGCGTGCGGTCGGCTGTGAGGACGATAGGGAAGCCGTCGCGTTGTGAGGCAGGCTTGGTGGTTGGCGTGGTCATCGGTTGATCAATAGGTTCGCAAGCTGGAAGCTTGCGCCACTTCTACAGCTTTGCGTCATCCAGTGCGTCCATCAGCTTGTCGAGATCGTCCTTTGGCTTTGTTTCCTTGCCGGCACCAGCCAGCGCCGCGTTGCGCTCGTCGTCGGCAAGTTGGACAGCGGCGGGCGCGCCGAAGAGTTCCGAGAGGTCGAGCTTGCGCGCGTCGGGGCCCGCACCCGGCGCGCCGGCGATGGAAGGCGCGCGGTGCATCGGGAAAAAGATGGCATTCTCCGGACAGACGCGGCTGCACGCGGGACAGCCGGGTTTGCAGTTGTCGGGACTCTCCACGACGAGGTGCGCGTCGTCGTCCACGCCATAAACGCCGAAGAGGCAGAAATCAATGCACTCCATGCAGTGGTTGCAGCGGGCGAAATCAATGACGGGATACCAGCGGGAAGGCGGAGGATTCTGGATTCTGGATTTTGGATTTTGGATTGGCGGAGAAGCGAGCGAACGCGGTTCGGTTGTCCGAACTTCCTGAAGGATGCGCTGGATTTCTGCGACGTGCATCGCGGCGGTATCACCGTCGCGCAGGTCCAACGACCAGATCATCCGAGCCGGTGCGTCCGCGGCGTCTTTGGGAGTTTGGTCTTTAGGACTGGCCGATTCTCCTCCGCGGTCGAGTTGTGTTTTGCCGACGCGGCCCTTGATGCCTCTTTGATGGAGCGTCCAGTGGATGGCACGAGGATAGAGCCACGCAAGTGCGGCGAGCGGATCGGTGAGCGCGCGCAGTGACGCGAGGTCGGCGTTGGAGTCGGTGAGGTCGTAGAGAGGCGGCATCGCGGCCACGGCGATGTCCGGTTCCTGGGCGAGCACGGCGAGGATGCTCTCCTCCAACGCGAGGCGGCGGGGGGCGCGGTCGGGCGATTGGAAGAGGAGGACGGTGAGCAAGCTCATTACGCCGCCTGTCCTTTCAGCAACGCCTGCGCTTTGGTCCAACTTGTTTCCAGATAGCGGAGATACTCTGCTGGCTCCATCGCGTCGTTGGCGTTGCCCGTCATCTCGAACAGCCAGCCAGCGCCGTAGCCATCCTTGTTGATCGCGGACGGGTCGGCGAGCGCGTCGGCGTTGAAGCGCGTGATCGTCCCGTCGGCGGGCGCGTAGAGCGCGGCAACGGCCTTGGAGCTTTCGACCGCGCCAATTTCGTCTTTTTGACGGACCGTTGCGCCTGCGTCCACGGACCATTCCAGAAAATAAATCTCGCGCAACAGCCGGATCGCGTAGGCCGAGAGGCCGAACCGCATGGCGGTTCCTTGCGCGCCCAGCCACATGTGGTTGGGCGTGTAGCGCCGGTCTGTGGGAAACCGCGCCGCAAAGTTTCCCATCATGAAAACAAGTTCGTCTGACATTGTGCAGCGCCGCGCCGGTTTCCATCATCATTCCGCCGCGGCAGGGGCGAAACAATAGACGCTGCCATCCCCCGAGGCAACCACAAGCCTCCCGCGCGCCGCCACGGGCGAAGAGTCAACCGCCGCGCCCGCAGCGAACTGCCAGCGCTTCTCCCCGGTCTTCAGGTCCAGTTCGTAGAGGTTACCGTCATGCGAGCCGACGAACACACGCCCGCCAACGATCAACGGCGACGATTCCACCTTTGACTTCGTCTCGAAACTCCAGACCTCCGCGCCGCTCGTGGCGTTGAAGCAATGCACGTGCTTGTCACGGGCGCCGACCACCACGCGGTCGCCCGCCACCGCCGCCGACGAGTAGAACTGAACCTCCTGGTCTTTCGGCGCGTATTGCCACTCCATCTTCGCGGTCTGCCAGTTGACGCAGACAAACTGGTCGCCGAGCGTGCCGAGAAACGCGCGCGCGCCAGCGATGGCCGGCGAGGCTGCGGCGTAGGAACCCAGCTCACAGTTCGAGACCTCCTTGCCGGTGGCCACGTCAATCGCGCGCAGGAAGCCGTCGCAGCCGGAAATGAATGTCTTGCCGTCCGCGACCGCCGGCGTCGCATGAACGCGGCCGGCTGTTTGGAACTTCCACGCCAGCTTTCCGTCGGCGGCGTTCAGACAGTAGAGATTCTCGTCGTAGCACCCGAAAAGCACGCGGTCGCCGACGCAATTCGCCGACGAGATGATTTCGCTTCCGGCCTCGAACGTCCAGTTAGTGTGGCCGGTCGCGGCGTTCACGGCGTGAAACATGCCGCTGTCGTCGCCGACAAACACCACGCCGTCGCGCACGGCCGGCGACGCCTTCACCGCGCCCGGAGCGCGATAGGTCCAGCGCAGCTTGCCGGTGGCGAGGTCGAGCGCGTGTAGGGCGTTGCTGTCGGAGCCTATGAATACCGTGTTGCCAACGATGGCCGCCGACGATTCAACGGAGTCTTCGGCCTTGAACGTCCACGCGAGCTTCAGCTTTGGCGCAAGCGAGCCGGCTGCGACGCCGGTCAGTTGCGGGTTGCCGCGGAACATCGGCCAGTCGCTTGTGTCAGCGGCGGCTGGCGGCGGCGCTGACTTTGCGGCACGGGGGGCGTCCTGCCGGCCGCAGCCGCAGGCTACCGCGAGACACGCGATTAAAAGAAACCCGCCAAAGTGTTTCGTTTTCATGTTGCACCTGGGTTGCGGCAAACTTACCTGAGTGACGGGAGCTTTCAAGCTCGCGCAGGTCGCTCAGTGGAACTTCAACTGCCGCGCGAAGGCGGGCGGGACGTTGAAGAGGACGAAGCGGCTGCGGATGTGATGATGGTGCAGAAACTCGGCCATGACGGCGGCGACGCGGCGGAGGCGTTCGCGCTCGGTTTTGCCGACGAACGGCGACTTGAGCCGGCGGATGGCGGCGTATTCGAAGTAGCTGGCGGTCGCGCCGGGCTTGGCGACGCCGCGGAGCGTTTCGAGAATCTCGCGGACCAGTTCGGGCGGGAAGTTGTTCAACGGCAGGCCGGCGACGATGAAGTCGAACGTCGGTTTGAGTTCGATGGTCTGGATCGGCGCGCAAACGATCTCCACCTGCGGGTTGCCGCCGAAACGTTTCCGCAGCAGGTCGGCGAATTCCTGGTTGATCTCGTAAACGACGAGCTTGTCACCGGGACGCAGCAGTTTCACGAGTCGCTGTGTGAACGCGCCGGTGCCTGCGCCGACTTCGAGAATCTTCACCGGCGCGTGGCCCGGGCGGACGTGGTCGGTGATGGCCTTCGCGAGAAACCGCGAGCTGGCAGTGACAGCGCCAGTGTGCGCGAAGTTGCGGACAAACTGCCTGAGGAAGACGAGCCGTTCGTTAAGGGGCATCGCTGGATTCCGTAGGCTTCGGCGGCGCCGCTGGTGCCGGCAGGGTGGGAAGGCCGGAGTGTTTGAACATCAGCGCGCCGAGCGGCGGCAGCGTCACCTTGATCGAATGCGGGCGGCCGGCTTGCGGCACCGGCTCGGCCACGACGCCACCCGCGTTGCCCACGTCGCTGCCGCCATAGAATCCCGCGTCGGTGTTGAACATCTCCCTGTAGAAGCCGCCGTCGGGCACGCCGACGCGGTAGTTCTTGCGAACCACCGGTGTGAAGTTGAAGACGCAGATGACCGGCTCGCCACCGGATTTCGAGCGCCGCAGGAACGTCACCACGCTGCTGTCAGCGTCGTGGAAATCAATCCACTCGAAACCCTGATGTGTGTGATCCTGCTCCCACAGCGCTGGCTCGGCACGGTAGAAGTGGTTCAGGTCCTTGACGGCACGCTGGAGGGCCTTGTGCCGGTCGAAGTCGAGCAAGTGCCAGTCAATACTGTTGGCGGCGTCCCATTCCTTCCACTGGCCCAGTTCGCCGCCCATGAAGAGCATCTTCTTGCCGGGATGCGCCGTCATGAACGCCAGCAGCAGCCGCAGGTTGGCGAACTTCTGCCAGTCGTCGCCGGGCATTTTGCTGATCAGACTGCATTTGCCGTGAACCACCTCGTCGTGCGAAAGCACCAGCACGAAGTTCTCGAAGAACGCATAGACCAGGCCAAACGTCAGGTTGTTCTGGTGGAAGCGGCGGTAGATCGGCTCCTTGGCGAAGTAGTCGAGCACGTCGTGCATCCAGCCCATGTTCCACTTGAAGCCGAAGCCGAGGCCGCCGAGATAGACCGGCTTCGAGACGCCGCTGAACGCCGTGGATTCCTCCGCGATCATCATCACGCCGGGGAACTGGCCATAGACGACCTCGTTCGTGCGCTTCATGAACGCGATCGCTTCGAGGTTCTCGTTGCCGCCGTATTGGTTCGGAATCCACTCACCGGCCTTGCGCGAGTAGTCGAGATAGAGCATCGAGGCGACCGCATCCACGCGCAGACCGTCAATGTGATAGCGGTCAAACCAGAACAGCGCGTTGGCGACGAGGAAGTTTCGCACCTCGTGGCGGCCGTAGTTGAAGATCATCGTGCCCCAGTCCTGGTGCTCGCCTTTGCGCGGGTCGGCATGCTCGTAAAGCGCCGTGCCGTCAAACCACCGCAGCGCGAAGTCGTCCTTCGGGAAATGCGCCGGCACCCAGTCCACGATGACGCCGATGCCGCGCTGGTGGCAGCGGTCCACGAAGAACATAAAGTCTTCCGGCGTGCCGAACCTGCTCGTCGGCGCGTAGTAGCCGGTCACCTGGTAGCCCCACGAGCCGTCGAACGGATGCTCCGCCACCGGCAGTAGCTCGATGTGCGTGTAGCCCATCTCCACCACGTAATCAATCAGTTGCTCCGCCAGCTCCCGATAACTCAGGAACTCGTTGTGCGGGCCGCGCCGCCACGAGCCGAGGTGGACTTCATAGATGCTCACCGGTTTGTCCAGCAGCATCGTCTTTGCACGCTTCTCCATCCATTCCCCGTCCTGCCACTTGTAGCGGTTGATGTCCCAGACGATGGACGACGTCGAGGGCCGCACCTCGTGGAAGAACGCCAGCGGGTCCGTCTTCAGCCGCAGATGGCCTTCCTTCGTCTTGATCTCAAACTTGTATTTGTCACCGGCCTTCAGTCCCGGCACGAACAACTCCCACACGCCCGACGCGCCGAGCGCGCGCATCGGATGCCAGCGCCCGTCCCAGCCGTTGAAGTCGCCCACCAGGCTCACGCGCTGCGCGTTCGGCGCCCAGATCGCGAAATGCACCCCGCTAACGCCGTCCACCGTCATCAAGTGCGCGCCGAGCTTCTCCCAGAGCCGCAGATGATTTCCCTCGTTGAATAAATGCAGGTCCAGCTCCCCGAGCACCGGCCAGAACGAATACGGATCGCGAGTCACGCGCTGCCCGCCGCGGAAATCCGTGATGCGCAGTTCGTAGCGGAACAGTTGCTGCTGGTCGGGAATCAACAACTCAAACAAGCCGTGCTCATGCGTGCGCTTCATCGGCCACGCGCGGCGCTCGCCGTCGAGTTCGGCCGCCACGACCTCTTTCGCGTCGCGCAGGAACGCCCGGATCGCCACCTGCTTCTGCCCGCGCAACGTGACCACATGCGCGCCAAGCACGCCGAACGGATCGTGCAAGTCGCTGTGGAGGATGGCGTCCATCTGCTTCTTGTTCAGTGTCTGGCTCATGCCTGTTCCCTGTTGCCGCCGCATCCTACCTGCCTCGCTGCCGCAACGCCACATCAAGTATATGCAATTCGCAAGACGTCGGCGGAACTTGTTGTTGCTCGCAGCGCCACGTGGGCCTAGTTTTCGGCGTAGTTGGCCGCGGAAGCAGCGATCATAAGAAAGCAGAACGACAGAAAAAACAGGGAGAAAGCATCATGAAGAACATAAAAGTTTGGGTGACGGCGGTGTTGATCCTCACCTTGGCCGGCACGGACCGCACGCTGGCGGCGGATGGACCCAAGGAGTCGCAGGCTGCCATCGCGCTGTTCTTGAAAGCCGATCCCGGCCTGCAGAAGTTTCTGGAGAGCGCGGTTGGCTACGCGGTGTTTCCCGACGTGACCAAGGGCGCCATCGGCATCGGCGCGGCGCACGGCGGCGGCTGCGTGTATGAGAAGGGCGCGCTGGTCGGCACGGCGTCGTTGACGCAGGTGACGATCGGCCTGGCATTGGGAGGGCAGTCGTATGCGGAGTTGATCTTCTTCGAGACGCAGGAGGCGCTCGACTCGTTCAAGAAGAGCGAGCTGGCGTTCAGCGCGCAAGTGAGCGCGGTGGCGGCGGCGGAGGGCGCGTCGAGCAACGCCAAATACCAGCTTGGCGTGGCGGTGTTCACGCTGGCCAGGGGTGGACTGATGTATGAGGCCAGCCTCGGCGGGCAGAAGTTCAAATTCAAGCCGGTGGCGAGGATTCCTGCCGCTGTCGAATCAACTGTGCCGGCAGCGAAGACCCCTGCTGGTGGCCAAGCAGCCCCATCGGCGACGAAGTAATGCGTTGTTGCGGCAGCGGGCGTGCGAACTGGTGGGAGGACCGAAGTTTTGTTCTTCAGTTGCAAACGAGCAAGATTTAGGGTGAGGATTCGTTCCATGGTGCTGAAAGCCGAAGCAAAGCCAAGCCGGTGGTTTGAGAATCCTCGCGCGCAAACATGGCTGGCGCTCGCGATGTGGATCGTGCCGTTGCTGGTCATAGCGGGCATGGTCATCCGCGACCCCTCGCACCGGTCGGTGGTTTCTGTCTATCATCAAGCCGTGGAGAACTGGTGGGCGCAACAAAGTCTCTACACCGGCTGGTCCTACCATTACCTGCCACAGTTTGCCATCTTGTTCATGCCGTTCCATCTCCTGCCGTCGCCTGTCGGTGATTTGCTTTGGCGCTTCGTTTCGGTGGGTTTGCTGGTGGGTGGAATTTGGCGGCTGTCGCGACAGCAGTTTGGCAATGAAGCACCACGCACGTTCTTGTTGATTACGCTGCTGGCTATGCCGCTGACCTTGGGAGCGCTGCGCAACGGCCAGGCGAATGTTGCGTTTGCCGCGCTCACGTTGCAGGCGGTGGCGTGCTTGTTGCCCCGACAATGGTGGGCTGCGGCGGCCTTCATGGTGCTGGCGGTGGCGGTAAAACAATTCGGCATTGTGCTGATACTCCTTGCGGCAGTCGTTTACTCACCGTTGCGCTGGCGCATTGCGTTAGGGATTGCGGCTCTCGCAGGTTTACCTTTCCTTTTTGGCAGTCCGGCCTACGTGATTGGTCAGCACCGCGAAGCCTTTGAACATTTCGGAACGTGCGCGGCGGTGACGGGTCACTGGTATGCGGATCTCAGCGGCATCGTCCGGACTTTTGGCGGCGAGTTGCACGCGGGGGTCTCGAAATGGCTGCGTGTGGCTGCGGGCGGCGCGATCTTGGGCGTCTGGTGGTTGGGCGCGCGCCGGCTGGCCGATCCGGTTCGCGCGATGTGGCTTCATGGGCTTGCGACCTCCTATCTCATGCTGTTCAATCCGATGACCGAGGCCAACAGTTACGTGATCGTTGCTCCGGCGTTTGGTTGGTGGGCGGTTTGGGCTTGGAACGAACCTCAAACGCGTCACCTTGGATGGGGCTGGGCATGTGTCTGCCTTGCAACCGGTCTGCTGGCTCCCTTGTTGCGGCCCGCGTTCGGCAACGAGCTTGCGCTGTTCTTGCGTCCGGCAATGACGATTGGCTTCGTCGCGATGCTGATCTACTTCCGCTGGTGGGTCATCGCTCCGATGGAAGCCGCGCGTATCAAACCGGCGTAGCCGTCACGCCCGCCACGGACGGGCGCGGCCCTGCGCTTGTGCCACCGCGGTGCGGGCGATTTCGCAATCTTCCGCAACATCGAAGTCGAACATGCCGGCCAGGACGAAATCGCCGCCGCTGCTGAACGCGTAGGGGAAGGCATTCTTTGGCGGAATCGCACCCGCCGCCATCACCTTGAATGCGATCCACGGTTTCTCGACCGTCTTCATGAACGCGACGGTCTCTTCGGGATTGCGGCACCAGTAACCGGGAACTTCCGACGTGTTGCGTGCGGCTTCGCCGGTGCGCGGCGCGGTCGGATAACGATGATGGTGCAGCGTCTTGATGTAGAAATCCGCCGGCAGCTTGTCCTTCTCGCACTGCTGCACGACGGCCAGATCGTGGGCGCCGATGCCGCACGGCACGTTGTGGAGCTTGATGCGTTCGAGTGTCTTGGCGATCACGCTGAACTTTCCATCGGCGAGATACTTGTCGCAGTGAACGCCCCAGATGTAAATCGCCTCGCTCCCGTCATCCACCATCTGCCGAATCTGCGCGTCGTAACCTGCGATGTCCTCGATGTTGTGAGTGGAATACAAAATCCACTGCATCTTGCCACCGTTCTTTCGGTGATCGTTGAGTGTCTTGCAGACGGCCGGTGTGACGTTCACCGAGAGTGTGTTGATGCCGTTCGCCTCGGCCAGTTCGACCGTCTCGCGAACCTTGGCGTCGGTGTTGTAAGAGCGGACCAGCTTGTTGACGTAGCCGAGGTCGCGGGCGTGATTGTAACGGGTCAGCAGGTTGCCGCCGAGAATGAGCCGGGTGAATTGCAAGTTGCCGATCTTGCCCGTCGGCAGCAGCGGCTTCGACGCCGGTGCGGCGGGTTTGTTCTCGGCTGCACCGGTGCGCGCGGGCATTCCGGTCGCGGCGGCAACTGTGGTGGCGAGAACAGAATTTTGAATGAATCCTCTGCGGCTCAATTTGTCGTTCATAGCGGTCTTTCTATTGCGTCACCCTATCCAATCCGTCGGGCGCGTGAACAGAAAAAAGGTGGCGTTGCGAAAACCGGTGGTTCCTGTCAAAGGTTGATGCGATGGATTGCCGGACCCAATTTGACGCCATGCTCCGCGGTGGCGCGCCGATGCTCGCGCTCGCGCCGATGCAGGACATTACCACGCTGCCGTTCTGGAAGCTGATGGCCGTCTATGGCGGCGCGGACGTCTATTTCACTGAGTATTTCCGCGTCCACCGCGATTCGCGCCCGGAGAAATGGATTCTCGACGCCATTAACCGCAACCCCACCGGCCGCCCCGTCGTAGCGCAGTTGGTCGGCAACAACATTCCAGCGCTCGTCCGCACGGCGCGCGAACTGCAGCGGCATCCGATCGCTGCGGTGGACTTGAACCTCGGCTGTCCCATGCCGGTGGTTTACCGCAAGAGCGCCGGCGGAGGATTGCTGCGCGAGCCGGCGCGGGTGGATGCCATCCTCGGCGCGTTGCGCGACGCGGTGCAAACCAAGCTCACAGTCAAGACCCGGATCGGTTTCGACGATCCGGCGGTGTTCGATGAACTGCTGCCGATCTTTGCGAAACACTCGCTCGACCTGCTCGTGGTGCACGGACGCACTGTCGCCGAGAGGTATGGCGGCGAGGTGCATTACGATTTCATCGCGCGTGCCGTGGCGGCGATGCCGTGTCCGGTGCTGGCCAACGGCGACATCAACTCGGCGCGGAAAGCGGGGGACGTGTTGAAGCTTACCGGCGCGCGCGGGCTGATGCTCGGGCGCGGGGCGGTTCGTAACCCGTGGCTGTTTCAGCAAATCCGCCAGCACCTTCGCGGCAAGCCGGTCTTTCAGCCGCGCGGTCGCGATGTGCTGGCTTATGTGTATGCGCTCTACGAAGCGATTGTCCTGCCCGGCGTGCGCGAGGCAACGCAGGTGCATGCCATGAAGAAGTATCTGGGGTTTCTTGGCGTCGGCGTGGAGCCGAGCGGGAGGTTTTTGAACGACATCTGTCGCGTGGCGACGAAGGCGGATTTCTTCCGCGTTTGCGAGACGTTCCTCGGTCACGACGAACCGATGGCGCTGGAGCCATTCGCCAGTGCGCGCTAGGACACCGCGACCACCTGATAATCGTCCGGCAACCGGCCGATCTTGATCTTCAAACGATTGCCCTGCTTCTTGCCTACGAGTTGCTGGCCCAGTGGCGACTGCGGCGTGATGACCAGCACCTCTTTCTTCTCGTGAACAATCTCCGTTCCGCCGGCGCATGGGCCGATGAAGTAAAACGTCCGCCCGTCTTTGCTCTCCAACTCGACCAGCGCGCCGACGTCTATCGGCTCCTTCGGCTTGAAGGCGTGCACGACGAGCCGCTGGAACTGTTCGAGGGCCTGTTCGGTTTCCGCGGCGTGCATGGATTGGCCGCGCGCCAGATACGACGCCTCCAACCCGCGGGTGTCGTATTTGTCCTCGGCCTTGCTCTGGTCGTCCGTGGCTTCGTCACGCGCGGTGCGGGCCGCTTTGGCGTAGAGTGCCAGCTTCCCTTCGAGGTCGGCGATGATCTTCTTGATAAGCGCGCTTTTGTTCATAGTCACGGAACCGCCGATACAACCCGAACGCTGCGCGGCGCGCAACTACGATTTACGCCTTCGCCACTCAAAAACCTTCCATTTTTCCCGCATCGAATTAACATGCCGTCATGCCTTCATTCGATATTGTCAGCCAGGTCAGCTCGATGGAGATCGAGAACGCCGTCAACATCGCCAAGAAAGAATTGGCCAACCGCTTCGACTACAAGGGGAGCAAGGCGGAGATCCTCCTCGAAAAGGACGAGATCAAGCTCTCCGCTGAGGATGAGTTTAAGATCAGAGGTCTTTCCGAAATCGTCCTTGGCAAGCTCGCCAAGCGCAACATCAGCCTCAAGAGTCTCGACCAGGGCGATCCCGACATTTCGCCGCTCGGCCACGCGCGGCAGTCCATCAAGATCAAACAGGGGATCGAGACGGAGATGGCCAAGCAGATCACCACCTTCATTCGCGACGGGAAGCACAAGGTCACGACGCAGATTCAAGACCAGCAGATCCGCGTGACTGGCAAGAGCCGTGACGAATTGCAGGCGGTGATGGCGGCCGTGCGCGGACACGAGTTTCCCGTGGCGCTGCAATTCCAGAACTTCCGCGACTAGGACCCGCCCGGTCCGTTCCTTGCGCGCCGTTCGCGCCTCTGGCGGGCAAGGCTTCCAACGAAAGGTTGAATGAAACTTTGGTATGATAGGCCGGCGATCAAATGGCCGGAAGCTTTGCCGGTTGGCAATGGCCGGCTCGGCGCGATGATCTTTGGGAAGATTGACCAGGAGCGCATCTTGCTTAACGAAGACTCGATGTGGCACGGCGGGTCGCGCGACCGCATCAATTCCGACGCGCTCAAGACGTTGCCGGAAGTGCGGCGGTTGCTGTTTGAGGGCAAGGTCGCGCAGGCGGAGTTTCTCGCCGAGCACGGGATGCAGGCGGCTCCACGCCATCAGTCGCCGTATCAGCCGCTCGGCGACTTGAACCTTTACCTCTTCGGCCGCGGCGTGGATGAGACCGCGTTGCTGCCGCACAAGGGCATTGTGGACTACCGCCGCGAGCTGGACCTCGCCACCGGCGTAGCGCGTGTGAGCTACTCGCTGCGCGGCGTGCGGTTCGTTCGCGAGATATTTGCGAGCGCCGTGGATCAGGTGGTGGCAGTGCGGCTTGCCAGCGACCATCCCGGACAGATTTCGCTCTCGGCAAACCTCAGCCGCCGGCCGTTCGAGAGCGCCACAGGCGTGGTGGGTGGCGATACGGTGTTCATGCAGGGCCAGTGCGGCCCCGACGGTGTGCGATATTGCGCTCTGCTGAAGGCGGTCGCCGAAGGCGGCGTGACCCGCGTGCTCGGCGACAATGTCATCGTCGAACGCGCCGACGCGGTGACGCTGCTGCTGGCGGCGAACACGACGTTCCGCGCGCCTGAACCGCGCCAGCTTTGCGAACAGCAGCTTGCGAAGGCGGCGGCAAAACCCTACACGCGCCTCCGCGACGAGCACAGCGATGATCACCGGCGGCTTTTCTCTCGCGTCGCGCTCGACCTCGGTGGCCCCGACAAGTCGAACGTGCCGACCGACAAGCGCGTCGAGGCGTTTCGAGCCGGCGGCCAGGACGCGGCGCTGACGGCGCTCTATTTCCAGTTCGGTCGTTACCTGCTTATCGCGTCGAGCCGGCCCGGTTCGCTGCCGGCGAATCTCCAGGGTCTCTGGAACGACAGCATGACGCCGCCGTGGGAAAGCAAATACACGCTCGACGTCAACACGCAGATGAACTACTGGCCCGCCGAGTCGTGCAACCTCGCCGAGTGCCACGGGCCGTTGTTCGATCACGTGGACCGGATGCGACCGTCGGGCCGCGAGACGGCGCGGCGGATGTATGGTTGCCGCGGCTTCGTGGCGCATGGCGCGACGGAGCTGTGGGGCGACACGGCGCCGTCGGGCGATTCGGTGAGGTTTAGCCTTTGGCCGATGGGCGCGGCGTGGCTCTCGCTTCATTTCTGGGAACGCTACCTCTTCAGCGGCGACACGGCGTTTCTTCGCGACCGCGCCTGGCCGGTGATGAAGGAAGCGGCGGAATTTCTGCTGGAGTATCTGGTGGAGGACGCGAGCGGCCGCCTCGTCACGGGGCCGTCGTGCTCGCCACAGAACGCGTATCGGATGCCGAACGGCTACATTGGCTTCCTCTGCATGGGGCCGTCGGTGGACATACAGATCGTGCGCGAGTTGTTTAACGCACTCGTCGAGGCGGGCCAGTTGCTCACCGCCGACAGGGGGCCGGACAAAGCGTTCCTGCAAAAGATCAACGCCGCACGTGGCCGGCTGCGCGGGCATCGCGCCGGCAAGGACGGCCGGTTCATGGAGTGGGCGGAGGAATACGAGGAGGTCGAGCCAAATCATCGCCACTTCTCACATCTCTTCGCGCTGCATCCCGGCAGCCAGATCACCGTCCACGGCACGCGCGAGTGGGCGACCACCGCGCGCAAGACGCTGGAGCGCCGCGTGACCGGCGGCGGCACGTTCAGCGGCTGGAGCCGCGCGTGGCTCGTCAACCTCTGGGCGCGGCTGGCCGACGGCAACAAAGCGCACGACAGCCTCATCACGCTGCTGCGCCGCTCCACGATGCCGAACCTTCTCAACGATCTTCCGCCATTCCAGATTGACGGCAACTTCGGCGCGTGCGCCGGCATCGCCGAGATGCTGCTGCAATCGCACGGCGGCGAGATCAACCTGCTGCCGGCGTTGCCCGCCGCGTGGCCGGCCGGCAGCGTCAAGGGCCTCTGCGCCCGCGGCGGTTTCGAAGTGGACATCGTCTGGAAAGACGGCGCGCTCGCCGAGGCGACAGTCCGGTCCAAGCTCGGTCGCCTCTGCAAAGTCCGCCTCGGCGACAAGCTGGTCGAGTTCAAAACCAAGATCGGCGCGAGCTACCAGCTCAGCGACACGCTGGAACGAAAACGGGCGGAGGGATAGAGTGGTTGGAGCCGACGCTGCGACCGCTCAACGAGGTATTGAAACTGCGCCGCGGTTGCGTAGGATGGCGCCACTATGACCTCGCGCGAACGACTCCAGAAGGCGCTCAATCACCAACAACCCGACCGCGTTCCTGTGGACATCGGCGGCACGGCGGTCACAGGCATCCACGTCTCGGCCGTCACACGGCTGCGACGCGCGGCGCTCGGCGACGAGAGCTACCGCGTCAAAGTCGTCGAGCCTTACCAGATGCTTGGCGAAGTGGACGACGAGTTGTGCGACGCGCTCGGTATTGACGTCATCGGGTTGAGGCCGCGCGCGACGATGTTTGGATTTGAAAACGCCGACTGGAAACCGTTCACGCTCTTCGACGGCACGGAGGCGCTAGTGCCGGAGAAGTTCAACGTCACGAAAGCGGACGACGGTGGTTTCGTGATCTATCCCGAAGGCGACACCAGCGCGCCGCCGAGCGGCCACATGCCGAAGGGCGCGTTCTTCTTCGATTCGATCATCCGCCAGCCGCCGGTGGACGAGGACAAGCTCAACCCCGCCGACAACCTCGAAGAATTCGCCGAGTTTACCGACGCGAACCTCGCGTGGTATCGCCAGCGCATCAAGGCGCTTGACGACGGCAAACGCGGCATCATCCTCACGATGCCCGGCGCGGCGTTCGGCGACATTGCGCTCGTGCCCGCGCCGTGGATGAAGCACCCCAAAGGCATCCGCGACATTGAGGAGTGGTATGTCTCCACCGCCGTCCGCAAGGACTACGTGCTCGCCATCTTCGAAAAGCAGTGCGAGATCGCGCTGAAGAACCTGGAGAAACTCATTCCGGTGCTCGGCAACCGCGTGCAGGCGGTGTTTTTGACGGGCACCGATTTCGGCACACAGCGCGGGCCGTTCATCGCGCCGCAGGCTTACCGCGAGTTGTTTAAACCGTTCCACAAGCGCGTCAACGACCTCGTCCACGCGAAGTCTTCGTGGAAGACCTTCATCCACTCTTGCGGCTCCGTCTTCGACCTGCTGCCGGATTTCATCGAGGCCGGTTTCGACATTCTCAACCCGGTCCAATGCTCCGCCGCCTGCATGGACGCGCGGACGCTCAAGAAGGAGTTCGGCAAACACCTGACCTTCTGGGGCGGCGGCGCGAACACGCAGCAGACACTGCCATTCGGCACGCCCGACGAGGTTTATCGCGAGGTGCGCGAGCGGATCGAGATTTTCGGCGAAGGTGGCGGTTTCGTCTTCGACACCGTCCACAACATCCAAGGCCCGACCCCCGCCGCGAACCTGCTGGCGATGTTCAAGGCCATCAAGGACTCGGCCCGGTAAGCTCAGATGAACAAAATAATCCGCAGTCTCGCCGCGCTCATGCTGGCGTCGCTGGCCACATCGCACGCCAGCGATGCGGCGTGTCCAAACATCCTCTGGATCTCCTGCGAAGACACCTCGCCGTGGCTGGGCTTTTGCGGCGAGAAATACGCGCGCACGCCGAACCTCGATGCGCTGGCTCAACGCGGCGTCTATTTCAACAACGCCTACGTCACAGCGCCGGTCTGTTCACCGTCGCGCTTCGCGATCATCACCGGCACTTACGCGACCTCCTACGGCACGCAACGGCTCCGCTCGCACTTCGCCGTGCCCGACACGATCAAGGGCTTCCCCACCTACCTGCGCCAGGCCGGCTACTATTGCAGCAACAGGGTCAAGACCGATTACAACACCAGCGCCGAACAACGCATCATTGCCGAGTCGTGGGATGAATCCAGCGGCAAGGCCCACTGGCGCAACCGCAAACCCGGCCAATCGTTCTTCGCCGTGTTCAACCTCACCGAAACGCACCAGGGCCAAGTCTTCGAGAGCACCCCGCCCAAACTCGACCCCGCCGAGCGGCACGACCCGGCCACCGCGCCCGTGCCGCCGTATTACCCCGACACGCCGACCGCCCGCCGCACGATGGCGCGCGTCCACGATTGCATTACCGCCGTGGACAAACACGTCGCCAGAATCCTGGCGGAACTGGAAAGTGACGGCTTGAAAGACGACACCATCGTCTTCTTCTGGCCCGACCACGGCCAGGGCATCCCGCGCGGCAAACGCACCATCTGGGACACCGGTCTGAAAATCCCGCTCGTGATTTACTTCCCCGAAAAATACCGCCACCTTGCCCCCGCCGCGCCCGGCGGCACCTGCGACCGACTCGTGACCCTGATGGATCTCGGCCCGACGCTACTTAGCCTCCTCGAACTCCCCGTCCCGCCGCACATGCAAGGTCGCGCGTTCCTCGGCAAAGCCGCCGTCTCGCCGCGTGACTACGTCTTCGGCGCGCGCGACCGCGTGGACGAAGTGCTCGAACTGGCCCGTTCCGTCCGCGATAAACGCTACCTCTACATCCGTAACTTCATGCCCGACCTCTCGTGGAACCAGCCGGAGGCCTACTCCGACCAACTCGAACTCCGCCGCGAGATCGCCAAGCTCGCCGCCGCGGGCAAACTCAACGCTGCGCAGCTTTCCTACGCCGCGCCGACGAAACCCGCCGAGGCTCTCTACGACACGGAAAAAGACCCGTGGCAAGTGAAGAACGTCGCCAGCGATTCGGAATACCGGCCGGTGCTGGAACGCCTCCGCAAGGCGCTGCGCGATTGGCAGACTGAGGCGCGCGATGTCGGCCTGATCCACGAGTGGCAGGCAACGAAGCTCTGCGAGCAGACGAAGAAGCCGTTGGTCGAACTGGCGCGCGAAGAAGAATATTTCCCGCTGGCTCGCGTGCTCGACACCGCATGGCGCGTCGGCCTGCCGGGACAGGTTGAGGAATTTGCCCGGTGCCTCGGCGATTCTGATCCGACCGTGCGCTATTGGGCTGCAATCGGGTTGCGTGCCGCCGGCCGTGAAGCCGCCGCTGCAAAGGACGCGCTCAAGAAAGCTCTCGCCGACGAATCGTTACCGGTGCGAATCGAAGCCGCAGGCGTGCTGGTGGCGCAATGCGATGATCACGCGGCGCTCGACCGGCTCGCGGGAATGCTTGCGACGGACGATGAACTCGCGGTGCTCTACGCAGCACGGACGCTGCAACTGCTCGGCGAAAAGAGCCGCCCAGCGCTGCCAGCCATACAGACTGCGTTGCCCGGCGTGAAACAGATGTATGCCCGCTGGTGCATCCAGGGCACAATCGCCACGCTTACCGGCACCGAAAACCCTGTGTTTGAGGCGCGCGCAAAGGCGGCAGCCCGCAAGAAAGGAAAGAGATGAGAACAGCAACCACAACATTCGTAACCATCATTACCCTCGCGGTTGTCGCTCAAGCGAAAGAGCTGCATGTTACCGTTGCAGGCAACGACACCAACCCTGCGACGAAATCCACGCCTCTACGCACCATCCAGCGCGCTGCCGAGCTTGCGCAGCCGGGTGATGTCGTCACTGTGCATGAGGGCGTTTATCGCGAACGCATCAATCCACCGCGCGGCGGCACGTCCGACAAGAAACGCATCGTCTATCAGGCCGCGCCGGGCGAGAAGGTGGAGATCAAAGGCTCGGAGGTCGTCAAGAATTGGACGAAGGTTCAGGACGATGTCTGGAAGGTGACGCTGCCGAATTCGTTCTTCGGTGGCTTCAATCCCTATAGCGATCTCATCCGCGGCGACTGGTTCAATCCCAAGGGCCGGGAGCATCACACCGGCGCGGTCTATCTCAATGGTGAGTGGCTAACCGAGGCGGCGAAGTTGGATGACGTGATGAAACCGGTCGCTGAGACACCGCTGTGGTTCGGCAAAGTCGAGAGCGAGAACACGACGATCTGGGCGCAGTTCAAGGGTGTCAACCCGAACGAGCAATTGGTGGAGATCAACGTGCGCCGCACCGTCTTCTATCCCGACAAACCGGGCCGGAACTTCATCACCGTGCGCGGCTTCACGATGCGCCACGCCGCCACGCCGTGGGCGCCGCCGACGGCGGAACAGATCGGCCTGATCGGCACGCATTGGAGCAAAGGCTGGATCATTGAGAGCAATACGGTCAGCCACTCGATCTGCTCCGGCATCGCGCTGGGCAAACATGGCGACGAGTTCGACAATACTTCCGCCAACTCCGCCGAAGGCTACGTCAAGACCATCGAGCGCGCCCACGCCCATCCCATCGCGTGGACGAAGGAGAACATTGGCCACCACATTGTCCGCAACAACACTGTCTCGCATTGCGAACAGGCCGGCATCGTCGGCAGCCTCGGCTGTTCGTTCAGCACCGTCACCGGCAACATCATCCACGACATCCACGTCCGGCGGCTCTTCACTGGCGCGGAGATGGCGGGCATCAAGTTCCACGCCGCCATTGACACTGAGATTAGCCGCAACCACATCTACCGCACCACGCGCGGTCTGTGGCTCGACTGGATGGCGCAAGGCACGCGCGTCACGCAAAACCTCTTCCACGACAACGACCGTGAGGACTTGTTCGTCGAGGTGAACCACGGCCCGTTCGTCGTGGACAACAACATCTTCCTGTCCGCCACTACTTTGTTGGACGTCTCCGAAGGCGGCGCTTACGCTCACAACCTGATCACCGGCAAAATCATCAGCCAGCCCGAGCCGCGCCGCGCCACGCCTTTTCATCCCGAGCATTCAACGAAGGTCGCCGGCCTCGTCAACACCAAGGGTGGCGATGACCGCTTCTACAACAACATCTTCGTCGGCGCGGCCGAAACTCCGGCAGTCGCGCCGAAGGCAAAGAAAGCCGCGCCACGCTCCGTTGGGTTTGGCCTCTGGGTTTACGACAGTCGCGAGTTTCCGCTCCAGACCGGCGGCAACGTCTATTTCAACGGCGCGCGGCCTTACGGCAAGGAGGCGAATCCGCTCACGTTATCAGAAGCGTTTGACTTCAAGCTCGTAGAGGAAGCCGGCCAACCGCATCTCCACCTGACGCTCCCTGCGTCGCTGTCAAAGGCCACGACGAAGCTTGTAACCACCGAACTGTTGGGCAAAGCCAAAATTCCCGACGTTCGCTACGTGAACCCCAACGGCTCACCGCTGAAGGTTGACGGCGATTACTTCGGCAAGCGACGCAGCAAGACATCACCGACAGCCGGCCCGTTTGAAAATCCCGGTGCCGGCCAACTCAAGCTCAAGATGTGGTGACAGGAAGGGAATGACGATGAACAGGCGGATTCTCTTCTTCGCCGCCCTCCTGTTGGTGTCGCTCGCCATCCAAGGCAGGGAGTTGCCGGCGGATCCAGGCGGGGCAACGCCGCTGTGGGAGATCAAACTCGGCGCACATCAATACTCGATCCCGACGATTGACCGCGGCAGGATGTTTCTGGCTACGGACGACAGCGCGGTGCAACGACCCGGCTACGAGCCAACCGGCGGCGGCGTGTTGATGTGCGTGGAGCAGGCGACGGGCAAGTTGATCTGGGAGACGCCGAGTCCGCGCTACATGGAGGGCGTGACGCCGCCATTTCATTTCGACCAGTGGAAGTGCGGGATTTGTTCCAAGCCGCAGGTGGACGGAGGGCGGGTGTTCGTGGTCGGCAACCGCGGCGAGGTGTTGTGCGTGGATCGGAACAACGGCGCGGTGGTGTGGCGGTATGATTTCATCAAGGAGCTTGGCGTGGTGCCGCACGATGTCTGCGGGAGCACGCCGCTGATCGTCGGCGATTTGATCTTTGCCTGCACGTCGAACGGACTGGACGACCGCCACGACAAGGTGCCGTCACCGCAGGCGCCGACATTGATCGCGCTCGACAAGAAAACAGGCCGGCTCGTCGCGCGCGACGGGGAGCGAATCGGTGAACGGTTGTTCCACTGCAACTGGTCGTCGCCCATCGCGGGCAAGGTGAACGGGCGCACGCTGGTGTTCTTCGGCGGCGGGGATGGAGTGCTGTATGCGTTCGAGTTGCCTTCGGCGTCGCGCGACGGCGTGCAGGTTTTGAAGAAAGTCTGGTCCTACGACTGCAATCCGCCGGGATACCGGATGCGCAACGGCGTGCCGGTGCCGTATTCGACGCATAGGAAACGCCGCCCGGACGGGCCGAGCGAGATCATCGGCTCGCCGCTGTTTTGGAACGGCCGTGTTTACGTGGCAATCGGGCAAAGTCCGGTGCATGGCGACGGTCAGGGTTGCCTGTCGTGCGTAGACGCCGCGACGGGGAAGAAGGTCTGGGACTCGACGCTGGTGGAGCGGACGCTGGCGACGCCGGCGGTAGCGGACGGGCTGCTCTACATCGTGGACACGCCGGGCAACGCGCATTGTTTCGACGCGGTGAAAGGCGAACGGTGCTGGGTGCATCCGCTCGGCGGCCGGACGTGGTGCGCGTCGCCGTTCGTCGCGGACGGGAAGGTTTATATCGGCACCGAATCGGGCGCTTTGTGGGTGTTGAAGGCGGGAAGGACGCTGGAGGTGCTGTCGCGAACGAAGCTGCAAACAGCGCCGATCACACCGACAGCGGCGGACGGTGTGTTGTATCTGCCCACACAACGGAGCCTGCTGGCGATTTCGGGGAAGTAAGCACGGTCGAAAGAAACCGAACGCAAAGCGATGAACTGCGTCTTCATCACCCTCCTGCTCGCACAAGGTATCGCTGTCGAAGCTTCGGCGAGCGCGTCGTTGACCGTCGGCTCGTTGGCCGAGCTTCAAGAGGCGATACGCGGGCTGGAGCCGGGCGCGACGGTGCTGGTGGCTGATGGCACTTACGAGACGACGCGGCCGATACGCATCGAGGGCAAACACGGCACGGTGGAGGCGCCGATCGTTCTGCGGGCAGAACATCGCGGCGGGGCGACGATTGGCGGCGCGGCGGCGTCAAGCTTTACGGATTCGAGCACCGCGTCTTCAACAACTACTTCCTCGGCCTGACCGGCAAGCGGCATGAGGCGCCCCTCGCGCTGATTCCCGGCACGCTCGACACGTCCACCACCGAGAACGTTGGCAAGAAATACGACGACATGACATCGGTTCCGCCCACGCGGTGTTGGATCGCCTTCAACACGTGGATTGACTGCGCGCCGCTCTAGTTCGGTTTCAAGAAGGACAAAGAGCGAACGTGTATTCCGACCGACTGCACCTTCGTCAACAACATGGTCGTTCGCACCAAGCCCCAATCCTTGCCCCTCGTGAACCTCGAGCTTGTCCGCAACCTGCGGGCGCATGGCAACCTCGGATACGTTTGCGGACCTGTTCCCAGCGAGGCATGGGCAAGCTGGTTTCGCTTTGAGGATCCCCGCCTGCGTCGGGCGGAGGATGGCCTGGGCCTTTGGCGTCTGACGGATTCGAGCACCGCAATTGACGCCGCGGTCGAAGTCTCCCCGGTGATTGCCGAAGACGTGTTTGGCCGTGCCCGAATTGGTCGGCGGGACATTGGGGCCGAGGAATTCAGCAAGGATCCTGTCAAACGCGGGCCGCTGACTTCGATTGACGTGGGTCCCGACGCTCCGTGAGGGACCACCCGCGGACATTCGCCGACTGCTTGGACATTCTACCAATCCGTCGGCTGATAATCCTTCAGAAATTTTCCCCAGACGTGCTCGCCGGTGTTAAAGCCACTGATGATCGGATCCGCGATCCGCGCCGCGCCATCCACGATGTCCAGCGGCGGGTGAAAACGATGCTCGTGTTTCTTCCGCTCCGCGATCTGTGCCGGATCTTCGTCGGTGACCCATCCGGTATCCACACTGTTCATGTGGATGCCGTCGGTGTGATAATCGGCCGCCGAGGTGCGTGTCATCATGTTCAACGCCGCTTTCGCCATGTTTGTGTGCGGATGGCGCGTGGTCTTGGAAGGCCGGTAAAACTGGCCCTCCACCGCCGAGACGTTCACGATGTGCTTGTCGCGCTCCGGCGCTCGCAGCATCAACGGCTTCAAGCGGGCGTTCAGCACAAACGGCGCGACCGCGTTCACCAAATGCACCTCCAGCAGTTCCACGGAGGGAACTTCCGCCATCATCAGCCGCCAGGAGTTCCGGTCACGCAAATCCACCTGCTGCAAATCCTGGTCGAGTTTGCCCTCCGGAAACAAATC
Source organism: Verrucomicrobiota bacterium (assembly GCA_026397915.1). Taxonomy (GTDB): domain Bacteria; phylum Verrucomicrobiota; class Verrucomicrobiia; order CAIQCK01; family CAIQCK01; genus CAIQCK01. The sequence goes on along the minus strand of JAPLTX010000007.1, from coordinate 51,865 downwards.
GCGGTGCGCCGCGAGTTCCGCCGGCGACAGTGGCACCTGCGAAAGCGCCGCCGCGTGCGTGATGCCCACGGCCGGCGGCACACCGCGCTCACGCAACGCCGTCTCGCCCGTAGGCAGCAAGTGATAACCGCGCAATCCCTCGTAAGCGCCAAGCAAGCGCCGCGCGTCTTCCGGTATTGCGTCCATCGGTCCGGATTCACCAACCATCATGTGCGCGTAGAACTCCGGCGGTCGCCGCACGGTCTGACAGGCATTGTTGATGATGAAATCGAGCCGGTTGCGGGTCGTCATCAAATGCCGGCAGAACGCCTCGACGCTCGGCGTGTGACGCAAATCCAGCCCGAAGATCTCCAAGCGATGCCCCCACTGCCCGAAATCCGGCTCCTTGGCATAACGCGCCGCCGCGTCGCGCGGGAAGCGCGTGGAAACAATGAGTTGCGCGCCAGCCCGCAACAACTTGATCCCGGCTTGGTAGCCAATCTTGACGCGTCCACCGGTCAGCAACGCAACGCGTCCGCTCAGATCAGTCATCTCGGTCCGCTTCTGCAAATTCACTGCCGCGCAATCCGGGCAAAGCTGGTCATAGAAATGGTGGATGGTGGTGTAATCGCGTTTGCAGATGTAGCAGTTCTGCGGCTCGACGACCTCGCGAAAGTCCGGGTCAGTTTCCACTTCCTCCTGCTTGAACCCGGCCGGCGGGTGATAATTTGGCGTCGTAAACACCGACTTGCGCCGCAGCTTGCGGATGCCGGTCTTGTTAAGCACGTCCTGGTCACGCTGGATCTTTGCGGCGCGGCGCAGACGCTGCCTTACCTTGACCAACTGACGGCGCGCGATGGCATCCGGCCGCGAGATTTCGCCGGCTGCCTTCAGCAGGCGTTCCCTTTCCCTGTCTGCAACCTGTGCAAGCAGACTGCGGTCTTTGGCTATCGCCTCCAACAACTCCGCAGCCGCCCGCAGGCGCTGGGTCAATACATCGTTATTCATTGTTGAACATCTTCAACCAAAGTGGGGCAGGTTTTCAACCTGTCATCTGACCGGCGTGCGCGCTCGATCTGAAATCCGTCATCGCATGGCTGGCATTCTGTTCAATGAATTGGCCGTTTGGCTGTTCCCGTAGGGCGCGTAAACCGCTAGAATGCGGACGAAATATGAAACAACACAATGTGCCTCTCGCGGAGCGAGAGGACTACTCTGCCGCCTACGTGGTTCTCGTTTGCTTCGTTGCCACGCTCGGCGGATTGCTCTTCGGCTACGACACTGGTGTCATCTCCGGGGCCATCGAGCCGCTGACGGCGCGCTTCGGCCTCAGCGACTTCATGAAAGGCTGGGCGTCGGGCTGCGTGCTCATCGGCTGTGCGGCGGGCGTGCTGATCGTCGGTCCGCTGTCGGACCGGTTTGGGCGCAAGTGCGCAATGTTTCTCGCGGCGGCAATGTTTCTCGCGTCGGCCATCGGCACGGCGTTGCCGCACGACATCTGGACGTTCATCGTGTTCCGCGTCCTCGGTGGCGTCGGCATCGGCATCGCTTCGATCTCCACGCCGATGTATATCGCCGAAATCACGCCAGCACGAATTCGCGGGCGAATGGTGGCGGTCAACCAGATCGCCATCGTCGGCGGCATCGCGACGACTTCATTCATTAACTACTACATCGCCGGCTGCGGCGACCAGGCGTGGCTCATCCAGAGCGGCTGGCGCTGGATGTTCGGCACCGGCATCGCGCCGGCGGTGGTTTTCGCGGCGCTGCTGCTGGCGATACCTGAAAGCCCGCGCTGGCTCATCGAGCAACGCCGCGACGACACGGCGCTGGCCATCCTGCGGCGCGTCGGCGGCGGGGCGTTTGCAGAGATGGAGAGTGCGAGCATCCGCGCGGCGCTGGCGCAGGAACGCGGCACATGGGGCGAGGTGTTCTCGCACCAACTGCGCCGGCCGCTGGTCATCGGCGTTGCGCTGGCGATCTTGCAGCAAGTCACCGGCATCAACGTCTTCATGTATTTCGGTGCGACGATTTTCAAAAACCTCAGCTCCTCGACCGGTGTGGACGCGGGCCTGCTCCAGCAGATGATCATCAACGGTTCCGGCGTGCTCTTCACGCTCATTGCCATCGCGACGGTGGACCAGTGGGGCCGCAAACCGCTGATGCTCATCGGCGCGTCGGGCATGGGCGTGAGCCTGCTGGCGATGGGCGCGCTCGCGCAAACGATGAGCGACCCAGCGGCGGCGGGCGGCTGGATGTTGCTGTTCATCGTTCTCTACATTGCCTGCTTCGGCCTGTCGGTCGGCCCCGTGACATGGGTCATCCTCGCGGAAATCTATCCAACGGCGATCCGTGGCCGCGCGCTGGGCTTGGCGACGTTTTTCCTCTGGTTGGCCGACTACATCGTCACGCAGACTTTCCCGCTGCTCGACGCGAAGGAATCGTGGTTCGTGCGCGAGTTCAACCACGCCTTCCCGTTCTACGTCTATGCCGGCTTCTGCGTTGTGCTGGTGCTGCTGGTCTGGCGCGCCGTGCCGGAAACCAAGGGCCAGTCACTCGAGGAAATCGAACGGAGCTGGAGGAAGTAACCGGTCCTCCAGCCCCGCTCCCTCTATTTCTCGAACGCGAAGCTCTTGCGCACGGCTTGCTCGCGGATGGCGCGGAGCATGGCGGCGTCGAATGCCTTGTCGGTGGACTTGCCGCCCTTCTTCATTTCCTCGGCGATGAATTTCTGGCGCTGCACGTTGAGTTGGTTGATCTCCTGCTGCACGTCGGCGCGCTTCTTGGCCATCGCGTCGAGGTGGGCGCGGCGTTGGTCGAGCGTCATGGGCTTCATCTCGGCGGGTAGTTCGTCTTCTTTCATCTTCGCCAGGTCGAAGTCCTTCTGACCCATCGCGTCCACAAGGTCCCAGGACGCGTTGCGATACTGGCCGCCGGCTTTGGCGACGGCGCGGCTTGCGAAGACCGCCGGGCTGGCCGCCGCGGCGCTCATGTCGGCGGCGTTCTGCATGTTTTGGCCTTCGGTGGCGCGGGCACCAAAGGCGAGATAGGTCCGGTTGATCTCGCCGCCGAGCGCCGCGAGCTTCTGGTCGAACGGCGTGCTCACAACGATGGTGCCGCGGTCCTGGTCAATGCTGGCAAACTGCCCGTCCGCCGCGCGCGCCACGTCACGCCAGCCGTCGGCTTCGCCGTTGGCCGGCGAGCCGCAGTAGATGGCGTTGACGATGATGCCGCGCGTGATGGCGTCCTTGCAGACGTCGGCGGTCGTGAATTGGCGGTCCTGCGTCGCCGGCTCGTTGCCCGCGACGACGATGATCTTGAGCGCGTTTTTCTCGCCGCTCCACGGCTGCTCCAGCACGCTCGTGCGCACGACGCGGGCGACGTATTCGTCGCCGCCATTGGTGACGAGCGCGGTGAGTTTCCCATAGACCGCGTCGAGGTCGTCGGTGAGGTCAATCTGTTTGCGGACGTAACCAGTCTCCGCGCCGAAGCCCGGCGTGCCGTAGGCGTAGAGCGCCACGCGCAGGTGCGGCTTGGGCTTCGCCGTGGCGAGTTCGTTGACGATGTCCCAGAGCTTCTGTTTGGCGGCGTTGATCAAGCCGCTCATCGAGCCGCTCGTGTCGAGGCAGATGACGAGGTCAATCGGCCGTTCCTTCTCCGGCGCGCTCTTGGCGAACGCGTTGCAAGCGAGGCCGGCGGCGAGAGCGAGGGTGAGGATGAGAGTGTTTGTCTTCATGGTGTTCCTTTCATTGGTCGTAGCCCGCCACTCCGTGGCGGGTTGTTATTCCGTGACTTCGTAAACTGTGTTGTCCAACGCGACCTGCACGTTGCGGCCGACGGCGAACCACGGCAGCGCGCGCGGATGCTTTGCAACCAGGTCGAAGTAGTCCTGCGAGTTGAACTTCACCTGCACGCGCCGCGCGTTCGGCATCGCCTGGACGTTGGAGTCAATCCACTGGTTGCCGTTCTGGAAGAAGGCGCGACCGTGGACGAAGCGTTGTTGCTGCGCATACTGGGCGACGCGGGTGCTCGCTTCGGCGGGCATTGGACTGGCCACGACGACGCTCTGCTGCGCTTCGTCTTTCCCGACGGCAATCGCATCGGCGGCGTTGGGTGCCAGCTTGAACGCGGAAGAACTGCGCGCGCCGAAGACAGCCTGGCCGCCGGACACGTCCGCGTTGAGTCTGCTCCACGCCTTGTCCATGGCTCCGCGCGCCTCGCGGTCGGCATCAAAGGTCTGCAACGAGCGCATCGGCATGGGCACGTTGCGGCGCGACTCGTCCTCGACGATGAGATAAGCGCTGTAAGGTGTGACGATGCCGTATTGGCGCGCCAAGTCGGTCACCTCGTCGCGCAGTTCGCGGTTCTCGCCGTGGAGGCGAATCTCGTCGAGCAGGAAGCCGATGCGCCGTGTGGCCCAGAGGCGCGGGATGAAGTCGTGCTCGGTGTCGCGCGACGGAAACTGCACCTCGTCGGTGAATTTCTTCACGACGCCGTTGACGGTGCCTTCGATGGTGACGGCGGCGCGGCCGTCGCCGCTGTAGCGCCCGACGACGATGAGTTGCTCGCCCTTGAACAGATCGGGCAACGGCGACGGATACATCTTGCCGGGCCTGATGTCGCCGCTGAAGCGCAGCGTGGGATTAGCAAGCACGGGTTCTTTGATCTTGGTGAAGAAGCTGGAGACCTTCAGCTCAATGTCTTCATCGGGCAATACATACTGGCTGAACGCGCGCGTCGCGTCAGTAATTTCATCGAGCAAGTGGGTGTTCACGTCGGTGCCGATGCCGAAGCAGAAGACGCGCGTGTTGCCGCCGACGCGCCGGACGGTGGAGAGGATTTGCTTCCCGTCAGTGACGCCAACCGTGGGCTGGCCGTCGGTGAGAAAGATGACGACGTAGGGACGGTCGGAGCGGTCGGGACGCAACTCCAGCGCCTTGCGCAACGCCTCCTCAATGGCCGTGCCGCCGATGGGCTTCAGGCCCTTGATGAAATCGGCTGCGCGCTGGCGGTTTTCCTCGGTCGCCTTGACGAGCTTGTCGAAGAGCGGCTCGGCCTCGGTCGAGAAGCGGATCAACTCGAAGCGGTCGCTGTCGTTGAGGTTCTCGACGCAGAACTGGAGGGCTTTCTTGGCTTGCGCGAGCTTGTTGCCCGCCATCGAGCCGGAGGTGTCGAGCACGAACGCGACGTCCTTCGGCACGATCCGGCCGCTCTTGATGTCCGCGCCGGGCGACGCGAGCAGCAGGAAGTAGCCGTCGCCATCGCCGTTCCTGTAGGTCATCAGGTTGACACCCACGTCGGCGTCCTCGGTCGAGAAGACGACCTGAAGATCCGTGTCGGGCCGCACGTTCCTCGATTCGAAGCCGACGGTGGCGCGGGTCGCACCGTGGCGGCGAATCTCAACATTGTGGCTGGGCGAGTAGATCGTCTTGAGCGGGCGCTTGGTCGCCAGTTCAACCTTCACGCTGACAGTCTTGATCGGCGCGGCGGAGAATTTTTCCGTGTTGAGCGGATAGACGTAGCTGACGAGGCCGCTGTCGGCGCGCAGCACCTGCGAATAGGAGAGCGTGATACGTTTGCGACTGTGCGGCTCGATCGGGAAAATGCGCACTTTGAACAGGTCACGGCCGGCATACTCCAGCAGCGCCGGGTCGCGCATCTTGCGGACGATGTCCTCGTAGATGCGGCGGGCCTTGTCGGCGGACATCAACTCGGCTTCGACCTGCCGGCCGCCAATTTCCATGGTGAACTTGTTGACCTGCGCGCCCTTCGGCACGGGGAAGAGATAGGTGCCTTCGAGGCGCTGCGGGTTGGGGTTGTAGAACTCCTGGTCAATGGCGGTGGTGGCGACCTGTCCGTCAATCTTGACGTTGACGTGATGGTAGGCGACCTCCAGCGGCGCGAACGCGTAGTGGCCGTGCGGCACGTGCGTCGGCGTGTGGACGACGATGAGGCCGTCGGCGAGGGCGGCACTGGCGATTCCGAACAGGGTGAGGAGCTTGATCCAAGTTTTCATACACCGCATTGGACGGCGGCGGCTGAAAAATGCTCCCGAAGGACCGTAGGGAAAACGACGGCGCGATCAATGGCGACTGATCGCAAAACCGCAGAGCTGGAGGCCAAAGAAAAGCCGGAGGCGACTCACGCCGCCTCCGGCTCAATCTAACCCACCCGCAGGTTACTTCTTTGCTTTGAAGGAACCGATTTTGTAGCGGTCACCCTTGGCAGTCAGAGCCTTGTTGGCATCCTTCTTGGTGATCTCGCACTTATCGTCCTTCATGGTGACGGTGGCCGTCAGTGTATCATGATCGAACTTGACCTCGGCCACGCCGGGCAGGGATGAGATCGCCTCACGGACGATCGCAGGACAACTCCCTCACGTGGCTCCAGGGATACCGATCAGATACACACGACCGTTCGCCGCATCGGCTGCGGAGGCGGTGGGCGCCAACTCTGTGGCGACCAAGCACCCCACGACCAGCGCGACGGCGACCAATGGACTCAGCAGTCGTGTCATGTGTTTCCTAGTGGTTGCTGGTTGTTAACTATGCATTCCCAACCGAGGGAACCGGTTGGACTCTACCATATCCGTCCGTCTCGGCAACATGGAAATGCGCGCAAAGAAATATGTGTGTATCGGCACGTGACGGGGGCCTTATCGAGTTGCAGAGGCCGGGCGAAACGTTGTAGGGATAGGCGAAAGGACGCTGGCACTCCCATGAAGCCGATCACGATTCGCGCCGTCGCTCTGACTTGCATCTGCCTCCTTACAACCGTCCCTGCATTTGCCGCTGAACAACCGGCGGCCTCGTCGTCGCTGTCGGGACTTTACCGTAAGGCGCTCAAGTTGGAGGAAGCGCGTGAATTCGCCCGCGCCGAAACCATCTACCACGATTTGCTGCAGTGTTGCGACGGCAAACAGTCGTGGCGGCTGCGGCGCGACGCCCAGCAAGGACTGCTGCGCATCGGGGACATGAAGGGCAGATTCTGCTGGAGCAAAGAGCAGTTGCGCGAACAACTGGCGAAGACCTACCGCGGTTTCCAGCCATCGGAATCTGCCGAATGGGATCGGCGCGGGTGGCTGCTCTCGTGGAAAGTGGACGGCAAGAAGCTCTACTACAACACCAACGTCACCAACCTCCAGTTCTTCGACACGGCGCTCATGGCCCGCAATGAATCGGCAGCGAAAGGCTTCCAGAAGTTCGCCCAGATTTTTCTCGACGAGTCGGCCAAACTCGACCGCCTTCGCGCGGCGGGCGGCGCGCCACAGCACTACGTGGACCCGGTGCGGTTTATCTTTTCCACCAAGCTCGTGGTGAAGCAGGCCGACCTGCCGCCGGGCCGGCTGGTGCGCGCGTGGTTCCCGTATCCGCTGCTGACGCCCGCCACCCAGAACATCCGCACCGTGTCAGTGCAGCCGGCGGGCGCGTTGAAATCCTGCCCGGACGTGGAAGCGCAAGTCGGTATCGCTTACCTCGAAGCGCCACGGCCGGAGAAAGACGACCTTGTCATCGAGATGAAGACAGCCTTCGATGCTTTCCATACCGATTTCCAGATCGCGCCGGACGCGATTCCTCCTTACGACACGCAGAGCGAACTTTACCGGCGCTTCACGCGCTCCGAGCAACAGATGGCGCTCACCAAGCCGTTGCGCGAGCTTGCGCGTTCGGTGGTCGGCCGTGAGAGCAACCCCTGCCGCAAGGCGCGGCTGCTCTACGACTGGGTCTGCGACAATGTGAAATACAACTACGTTTGGTGCTGGCGCGACGCGACGTTCACCTATGGCTGTGCCTCCGAGGAAGTGCGGCAGCGACGTATCGGCGACTGCGTCATTCAATCGGTCTTTTATGCGGCTCTCTGCCGGAGCGTGGGCATCCCGGCGCGCGTTCACAACGGCCCGATCTTTCCGCCCGGCATGAAGAACGATCACGTTTGGGCTGAAGTTTACTTTCCGCATTACGGCTGGATGCCGGTGGATGTCACCTACAGCGAAGTTGCCAGCATGGTGCCTGGTCTGACCGACACCGAGAGGCGCACGCTCCGCGACTTCTTTTTCGGTCGCATGGATCGCTGGCGGCTGTTCACTCAGCGGAGCGACCTCGCGCAGGAACTGGTGCCGCTCAAGCGCAGCGCCCGCCGCCGCACGACGATGTTCGTGACGCCGGAATTGGAGTGTGACGGCCAAGACGTGCCGAAGCGCGCTTATACGTGGAGTTGCGAACCCGCAGCAAACAACAATTGCCCATGAACCATCGACGAATCGCCTCGATCGCTTTCCTCGCGTTGTTGGCCGCAACCAGTCGCGCTGTGTCGGAAGAGTCGTTCAAACTGCCGCCTCCGCCGCCCAATCTCTTCGAGTTGGGCGCGAAGATTCAGCAGACGATGACGCTACTGGCGACCAGCACGCCGCAAAAGCGCAACCGCGTCCGCGTCCTGTTCTACGGCCAGTCGGTGACCGCCGGGCCGTGGTCCAAAGCCGTCGCCGACAATCTGCGGAAGGCTTATCCGAACGCCGACTTGGAGATCGAGAACCGCGCCATCGGCGGCTATACCGCGCCCGCGTTGATCAACACTGCGGAGTATGATCTCTACCCGTTCTATCCTGATCTGATGATTTTCCACGTCTATGGCGGCGTCGAGGGCGGCGAACTGGAGCAGATCGTAGCCCGGACGCGCCAGCGCACCACGGCGGAGATTCTCATCCGCACACCGCATTTCCGTTGGGGCAAGGAGCATCCGCGCGATGGTTCGCCGGACGACCCGGCCACGAAGAAGCTGGCCGAAGACGACGAGCGGCAATCGAAGCTGATTCGCGAACTGGCAGTGAAGTATGGCTGCGAACTGGCCGAGGTCCGCGAGCCGCTCCGCCAGTATCTGAAAGCCAACAACCTCTTCCCGAAGGACACGCTCGGCGACAGCGTTCACCCGAACAAGCTCGGCGGCTTCCTGATCGAGAAGCTGGTGATGCCTTACCTGCGTTACGACCCGAAGTTTTCCCAAGAGCCTTGGAAGAACCTGGTGCGCGACATCCCGGTCGCGGGCGGCAACGTCGAACTTGTGTTCGAGGGCAATCGCGTGGACGTGATCGCGGCGCACACCGGCCACGCGGCGCCGGGCACGGCGAAGGTGTTGATTGACGGCAAGCCGCCCTCGCAGTTCCCGGAGCTTTACTACCACGCGCGCCCCAAAGCCTCGCCAGGCGTCTGGTGGCCTGCGATCAACCGGATTGATTGCGAAAAACCGCTCATGCTGGAAAAGTGGACGGCGAAGATTCTCGAATGCGACGTGGCGAAGAACATCCTGCGCTTCGAGGTCATCGGCTCAAAGACCGGCCCGGACGGCCAGGGCGATCTCACGAAGCGGTTTGTCTCCAATTCGGGCCGCGTGGTGATCGAACCGAAAATGTGGTCCATCATCGGCGCGTTGCGCTACCGGAAGATGGCGTTGCCGAAAGACTACGAGGTCACGTGGGAGGTGAAGCCGCTGTTCACGGACACGTATGCCGCGCCCAAGACCGCCGACGCGGCAAAGGAATACGCGGCGACGCTGGCGCAAGGGCTGGCGAACGCCCGCCACACCTTGCGGCTCGTGCCCAACGGTGACGGCCCCGTTCCCATCGCCGCGATTCGCGTCTATCGGCCGCCATTGCAACCATGAATGCCATCCATGCCTTCACCGCTCTCCTGATCGCGACGCTCTCCGTGGCGGCGGCGGATTACGACTTCGTGCTGCGCAACGGCCGCATCGTGGACGGCTCTGGGAAGCCGGCCATTGCCGGCGACCTTGCCATAAAAGACGGTCGCATCGCCGCTGTTGGCAAGGTTTCGGGCATTGGCGCATCCGAACTCGATGCACGCGGCAAGGTCGTCGCGCCGGGGTTCATTGACGTTCACACGCATTCCGAGGACATCCTCAAACACCGCGACGCCGAAAACTTCCTGCGTATGGGCGTCACGACCGTCGTGACTGGCAACTGCGGCGGCTCGCGCACCGACATCACCAAGTTCTTCGCGGAACTCGAAGCCACCAACGTCACACTCAACGTCGCCTCGCTCATCGGCCACAACTCCATCCGCACGAAAGCCATGGGCGGCAGCTTTGACCGTCCTCCCACAGCCGACGAACTCGCCAGGATGAAGGCGATGGTGGAGCAGGCGATGAAGGAAGGTGCTGTCGGCCTCAGCACGGGATTGATCTACCTGCCCGGCACTTTTACGAAGACCGACGAGATCGTGGAACTGGCCAAAGTCGCCGCCGCCCACGGTGGCCTCTACGTCAGCCACATCCGCCACGAGACGGAGCGAATCTTCGAGGCCCTCGATGAACTCTGCCGCGTCGCGCGCGAGGCGAAGGTTCGCTCACAAATCTCGCACATCAAACTTGCCGGGCCGAAAGCGTGGAACAAAGCCGACGCAGTGCTGGCGGTGCTCGACAAGGCGCGGGCCGAGGGACTGGACATCGCCCACGACCAATACGTCTATACCGCCTCCAGCACCGGCTTGAGCCGGCTGGTTCCCGACAAGGCCCGCGAGGGCGGCACCAAGAAGTTTATCGAGCGCATTGGCGACCCTGAACAGAAGCGGCTCATCGTCGCGGAGATGAAGGAGACGTTGAAGCGGAGCTTGCGCAGCGATTACGGTTACGTCTTCATTGCTAACTGCCGCCACGACAACGCGCTCAGCGGCAAGACCGTGCCGCAGGCCGCCAAGCTCCGGCACGGTTCCGACTCGCTCAACGACCAGATCGAACTCGTTCTCGACCTCGAACGCCACGGCGGCGCCACCGCCATCTTCCACGGCATGAATGAGCCTGATGTCCGCTGCTTTCTCCGCCATCCGTTCACGATGGTGGCCAGCGACGGCGGCCCGCGTGCGCCTTCGGACGAACTGACGCACCCGCGCAGTTGCGGCAACAACGCCCGCGTGCTCGGCCGCTACGTGCGCGAACTGAAGCTGCTTACCATCGAGGAAGCCGTTCGCAAAATGACTTCGCTGCCCGCGCGAGCTTTCCGCCTCGACCGTCGCGGCGAACTCAAGCCGGGTTGCGCGGCTGATGTCGTCGTCTTCGATCCCACCCAAGTCGCTGACCGCGCGACCTTCGAGAAGCCGCGCGCCTATGCAGTGGGTTTCAGTGACGTCTTCGTAAACGGAACCGCAGTCATTCGCAACGGCTCGCTGACCGGCGCACGTCCCGGCAAGCCCATCCGCCTTTCGTCGATTCTACGTTGAGAAGTGACGTTGAGATTTCTCGCTTTGCCTCCGGCGCAAAACGGGTAAACTGCGCGGCATGGCTACCAAACCGTCTTCCAGCGCAATCACGTTTGACACCAGCAAGTTCGAGAACATCCACCAAGTCGGCGGCATCCGCACCGGCACGCTCGACAGCCATCCGCTCGGCGGGCTAGGCGGACGCGTTGCGCTCGTGGATACCGGCGCGGGACTGCGATTCACTGTTGCACTCGACCGTGGCGGCGACATCGTGGACGCGCGCTTCAACCAGCACGCGCTGGCGTATCTAACGCCGAATGGTCTCGTGCCGCCGAACCACGCGCACCAGACGGGTATCGAATGGATTTACGGCTGGGCGGGCGGATTGGTGACGACCTGCGGCCCACAATATATGGGCGGCCCGCGTGAGGAAGACGGCGTGAAGACGAGCTTGCACGGTCATTACTCGAACGTTCCCGCAGCAGTCGAGCAGCTCATCAATCCCGATCCACATCGTGGCCGGCTCGACATGCAGATCAGCCTCGTCACGCGCGACAGCCGGATGTTCGGACCTGTGATGGAAGTGCGACGAACGATTCGCTGCACGCTCGGCGAACCGGAGATCATCATCGAAGACGAAGTTACCAACCGTGCTAACACGTGTTCGGCGCATCACTGGCTCTACCACTGCAACCTCGGTTATCCGCTGCTCGACAAGGGCGCGCGGTTTATCTATCGCGGCAAGGCAAAGTATTGGGTCGTCCCGCCGCCGGCTGGTCAGGATATCATCCAGCCGATGGACAGCGTGCGGATGAACCGGCTCAAGCGCGCGCCCGAACCGCTGCCCGGACACGCCGGTTTTGGCGAGCGCGGACTAATCGTGGATGTGACCCCTGACAAGTGCGGCATTTGTCGCGTCGGCTTGCTCAACGAGCGCCTGAAGCTGGCTGTCGAGATTACGTATCCGGCGAAAGCGCTGCCGCGGCTGGCGAACTGGCAGCATTACGGCCCGCGCGGATCGTATGTCACCGGCTTGGAGCCGTTCTTCGGGTCGCTTCTGGGCAAGGCGCGCGACAAAGACCCGCGCGCGGAGCAATACCTCCAACCCGGCGAAAGCCGGCGTTACGCGTTGAAGCTCCGAGTGCTCTCGGATCGGGCCGCGCTCCGCGAACTGGCGGCGTTTGACGGCCCGTTGACCACCTAAGCTTTGCGGATGGTGCGCGTTTTGTGGTCGTAGGTCGTGCGCCGGCCGAATTTGAACGACTCCACAGCCATCAGGCACGTGACGGAGTGCAAATAGCCCGCCTCGATGGGTGCGCGCGTCGGCTTGCCGGTGCGCATGCACTGCAGCCAGTCCTGGAAATGGTCGGGCGTCTCGATCGGTTTGACCTCGTTGACACCGCGAATATTGCCATCGCGTTTTGGGCCGCCCTCGGCGCTGTAGGTTGGCGCGCCCCAGTTGTCGAGGTTCAACTGGCCTTTTTCGCAGAAGTAACGGTGGCGGCTGCCGCTTCCGTTGCCGAAGTTGCTCGAGTAGGCCACCATGAAGTCTTCCGGATAGACCCAGAGCGCCTCGACGTGATCGGGACAGGTGAACTTGTGCTCGTCCTTCCACGTGAACACACCACCGTTGCAGACGCAGCTCTTCGGGAACTGCACGCCGGTGATGTAGTTGTAGAGGTCAATGAAGTGACAGCCGAGGTTCGCGATGGGACCGTCGGTGTAGTCGAGATAGCCATACCAGCCGGTGTAAACCTCGGCGTCGAACGGCCGCTTCGGGGCGTTCATCAGAAACTCGTCCCAATCAACGTCCTCTTTCCTCACCACGGAGGACTTCGGAAGGTGGGCCTTGACGAACCCATACCAGTAAGGTTTCTCACCGTTGCGGCATTGCTCGATGCGGGACGCCTTGCCGAGGATGCCGGATTTCCACAATTCGCGGCAACCGGTGCTGCTTGGCAGACTGCGCGTCTGCGTGCCGACCTGCACGACGATGCCCGCCGCCTTCACTGCGTCCACGGCGCTGCAAAGCTCCGCCATGTTGCGCGCCATCGGCTTCTCGACATAGACGTGTTTCTTGGCCTTGGCGGTGGCTTCGAGTTGCGTCGCGTGATGGTGGTCGAGCGAGGCGATCATGACGGCGTCAACGTCCTCGCGCGCCAGCACGTCACGGTAGCTGACGAACTGTTTCACGTCGGTGCCATACCACGCTTTGCACATCGCGGCGGCTTCTTCGCGCGCGAGCCGCCATGGATCGGACACCGCCACATACTCAACGTTCTCGGCCTTGTCGTGCTTGTGCACGCCCTCCATGTGCGCCTGCCGGCCGCGCCCACCGCAGCCGATCTGGGCGATGCGGATGCGCTCGTTGGCTCCCATGACGCGCGCGTAGCTGCGAGCGGTCATGGAGGTGGCCGTCGCGGTGACGGCGGCGGTCTTGATGAAATCCCTGCGATTACAATCTGTGTTCATGGCTGATGATCTCCGGTTTTGGGCTAGGCTTTCAGGATGGCGCGTTTGGTGTGGTCGTAGGTCGTGCGGCGGCCGAACTTGAACGATTCCACGGCCATCAGGCATGTGACGGAGTGAAGATAGCCCGCCTCGATCGGCGCGCGAGTGGCCTTGCCGGTGCGCAGGCATTGCAACCAGTCGAGGAAGTGGTCGGGGGTCTCGATTGGTTTGACCGGAGTGATGCCACGGATGCTGCCATCGCGTTTCGGGCCGCCCTCGGCGCTGTAGGTCGGCGCGCTCCAGTTATCCATGATCAACTGACCCTTCTCGCAAAAGAAACGGTGGCGGTTGCCACCCGAGTTTCCGAAGTTGCTCGAATAGGCCACCATGAAGCCCTCCGGATAAACCCAGAGCGCCTCAACGTGGTCGGGGCAGGTGAACTTGTGCTCGTCCTTCCACGTGAACACGCCGCCATTGCAGACGCAGCTCTTCGGGAACTGCACGCCGGTGATGTAGTTATAGAGGTCAATGAAGTGGCAGCCGAGATTGGCCACAGGGCCGTCGGTGTAGTCGAGGTAGCCATACCAGCCGGAGATGAGGCTGGGGTCGAACGGCCGCTTCGGCGCGTTGCCGAGGAACTCGTCCCAGTCCACGTCCTCTTTCTTGATGTCCTTGACGTAATGATACCAGTAGGGCTTCTCGCCGTTGCGGCACTGCTCAATGCGCGACGCCTTGCCAAGGATGCCCGACTTCCACAATTCGTTGCAGCCGGTGCTGGTGGAGAGACTGCGGATTTGCGTGCCGACCTGCACGACGATGCCCGCTGCTTTGACGGCGTCCACGGCGCGGCAAAGTTCCGTCATGTTGCGCGCCATCGGTTTCTCGACGTAAACATGCTTCTTCACTTTGGCGGTGGCTTCGAGATGCGTGGAGTGATGGTGGTCGGGCGAGGCGATGAGCACCGCGTCAACGTCCTTGCACGCCAGCACGTCACGATAGCTGGAGAACTGCTTCACGTCGGTGCCATACCATTCCTTGCAGAGCGCGGCGGCCTGCTCGCGCGCAACGCGCCACGGGTCGCTCACCGCCACATACTCGACGTTTTGTGCCTTGTCATGCTTGTGGATGCCCGCCATGTGCGCGAGCCGGCCGCGCCCGCCGCAGCCGATCTGGCCAAGGCGGATGCGCTCGTTGGCGCCCGTGACGCGGGCGTAGCTGCGCGCCGTCATGGCGGTGGCTGCAGTGCTGACAGCGGCGGTCTTGATGAAATCCCTGCGGTTGCAGACGGTGCTCATGGTCGAGTGGCTCCTGGTTGGCTGTTGAATATGCGCTTCACAGTTCTGCCGATAGTTCGAATTACGCACACATCCTACGCCTTCGTTCGTTCGCGGCGCTACATGGAAGCCAACGGTTGCTGGTATTTTTCCGACGCGGCTTCGCGGTCTTCGTTGTTCAACGTTTGGACTTCCCCTTCTTCGCCTGTTGGGGCGGTTTGGGCACGACGGCGTTCATCTGCTTGCGCCACTCCAGCACGCGGGCGAACTCAGCGGCATCGGCGGTGGAGGCGTTGTAGCGGGACACGTCCATGTCCTCGTAAAGCGCGCGGTGCAACGCGGCGTCGAACTTGGGGTTCGGCGTGTTGGTCTGCACGCCGGTCGCATCGCGCCACGCGTTGAGCTTGGCGCGGAGTTGCTTGACGCGCTCCGGCTCAGTCGCGGCGAGGTTGTTCTTCTCGCCAATGTCATTCGCGATGTTGAACAACTCGACGCTGCCTTCATAGTATTCAATAAGCTTCCAGTCGCCTTCGCGCACGGCGCCTTCGGGCTGACTGCCTTGGTTGGTGTAATGCGGAAAATGCCAGAAGAACGGCCGCTTTGGCGCTTCGCCGCCGGTCAGCAGCGACGCGAGGCTCACGCCGTCGAGGCCCGACGGCACAGGCAGACCGCACACTGCCGCCAGCGTCAGCACCCAATCGCTGTTCACCACCGGCGCGTTCACGACGCGGCCCGACGGCACGCGGCCCGGCCAGCGGACGATGAGCGGGATGCGCAGGCCACCCTCGTGGAGGAAGCCTTTGCCGGCGCGATACGGTGTGTTGTGCGTGATTTTCTCGTGCGGACCTTCGGGCACGTGCAGGCCGCCGTTGTCAGAGGTGAAGACGACGAGAGTGTTCTTGGCGAGGCCGAGCGCGTCGAGCTTGGCGAGCAGCAAACCGACGGTGTCGTCGAGTGTTTCGATGACGGCGGCATAGACCGGCTCGAACGCCTTGTTGTTCTTCGCGACAAGCGGCTCCTTGGCCGTGTAGGGAATGTGCGGCGTGTTGTGGGCGAGGTAAAGGAAGAACGGCCGGTCGCGGTTCTCTTCGATAAACTGCATCGCGTGCGCGGTGAGGTCGTATTCGCCCTTGCCGCCCTCGGTCTCGGACGGCGTCGTGTTGGGCCGACCGGCGTGAACCACGTCGAAGCCTTGCTCGGCCGGCCCAAAGCCCTTGCCGCCGAGATGCCACTTACCGATGCAGGCCGAGATGTAGCCGGTTTCCTTCAGGTATTCCGGCAGCGTCTTTTCCTCCAACGGCAGTTGTTGTCGGATGATGGGATGCAGAAGCTTTTGCGACGGACAATCCGGCCTGCCCGGCAGATAGGTCGTCAGGTGTAGCCGCGCGGGATTCTTGCCCGTCATGATCGCTGCGCGCGACGGCGAGCAGATCGGCTGCGCGCAGTAGGCGGACGTGAACCGCGTGCCTGCCGCCGCCATCGCGTCAAGGTGCGGCGTGTGGTGCTCGCGACGTCCGTAACAGCCGAGGTCATTGATGCCGAGGTCGTCAGCGAGGATGAAGACGATGTCGGGCCGGCGATCCGCTGCGTCCGCGACCGAACCGCACAGGAAGAGTGACAGCGCCACTGTAACCAGCGCCGGGAAGGTTGTGAAATTGCGTTTGTTCATGATTCCTCGTTTATGTTGAGTGGGTGAGAGGCTTCGCTTGGTGTTCATGACATGGGGCGTTGCCACGGGGCGCGATAGGAGCGGCGCAGAAGCTTGGTGGCCTCGGCGTCGCCGGTGATTTCGCACTTTTTCGGGTCGTAGGCCAGCGGACGGCCAAGTTTCATGGCGACGTTGGCGAGGATGCAACTGGCGGTGGAGATGTGGCCCTCCTCAATGTCCGCGACGGGTCGGCTGCGTTTCTCGATGGCGGCTAGGAAATTTCGCATGTGCCGACGCGTGGCGGGCGCGGCGTTCAGCTCAATGCCTTTCTCAGTCACGTCTTCGGGATGTTTCTCGCGTTCGTAGAGACAGTCGAAGTGGATTGGGCTGGCCTTCTTGTCCTGCGGGATGAAGTCTGCGCGCATGGTGCTCGCCTTGAGCATACCCTTGTCGCCGTAAAGAGTCAGCGCCCACGGATAGTCCGGATCGGCCGGCGCGCCCCACGAGCGGTGTTGCCAGGTCACCGTGAGGTCGTCGTATTCGAACGTGGCCGTCTGCGTGTCGCTGATGTTGGACTTGCCCTCCTTCTGCACGAAGATGCCACCCGACGAGGTGACGCGCTTGGGCCAACCCAAGTCGAGCATCCAGCGCGCGGTGTCGAACATGTGGACGCACATGTCGCCCACGATGCCGTTGCCGTATTCCATGAAGGTCCGCCACCAACGCTTGTGCGGCAGTCCATCATACGGTCGCAATGGCGCCGGCCCGGTCCACATCTCGTAGTCAAAGAAGTCCGGCACCGGTTCTACGGGCGGGTTGCCATTGGCCCGCATGTGGAAGTAGCAGCACATGTCCACGTGAGCGACCTTTCCGAGCAGACCGGCTTCGACGACTTTTTGTTTCGCTTCGATCAGATGCGGCGTGCTCTTGCGCTGAGTGCCGACCTGCACCACGCGCCTGTGTTTGCGGGCTGCAGCGACCATCGCCTCGCCTTCAAGGACATCCACGCTGATCGGTTTCTGCACATAAACATCGGCGCCCGCCTCGACAGCGGCGATCATTTGCAACGCGTGCCAGTGATCGGGCGTCCCGATGAGCACGAGGTCAAAGTTCTTCTGATTGAGCAACTCGCGGTAGTCGTTGTAGGTGCGGGGAGGTTTCGACAACCTCTGTCGCTGACACACCAGTTTGCTGGTGGCGGCAAGCATGTTGCGGTCGGGATCGCAGAGCGCGACGACCTCCACCGGCGCGACTTGGATGAGCCGCAACAGATCACTCGTCCCATACCAGCCGCAACCAATGAGCGCAACGTGGTGTTTTTCTTCGGGCGACTGACCGAAGATGGCCGGCGCAGCCAGCGCCAGTCCAGTCGCGGCGGAGATCTTCAAAAACGTGCGGCGGGAGTGTTGCATGGGTCTCCTTTCGATCTGCTTGGTCTGGTTCATGGCAGTTGCGGGGAAATGGTTACCAGTTTGCAAACATCGGCGCAATGACGCCGTTCGTTCCTTCGCCGCGAATCATCTCTTGCGCCACTATAGAGCCGACGGAAGACCGGAGCATTCCTTCTTTCGCCTGGCGTCGCCTTCTGCTATGTAAGCGTTGTGCATCCGATAGCGTTTCAATATGGCAGTTTCGTTGTCCACTGGTATGGCATCTTTGTCGCTTGCGGTTTTCTTGCGGGCATCTGGATGACCGCCTGGCGTGCGCGTCAGCAAAACATCCCTACCGAGCTGATTTTCGACCTGTCGCTCTACTTGCTCATCTTCGGGATGCTTGGCGGCAAACTGTTCTACATCATTGCCTACTGGCAGGATTTTCAGCGCAACTTCAGCCGCGAAGGTTTTAACGCCCTGCGCAGCGGATTCGTTTTCTACGGCGGTTTTATCTGTGCGGTCGTGGTCACAATTTGGTATGCGCGACGGCACGGCATCCAGCACTGGCGGATGGCGGACCTGTTTACGCCGGCGTTGCCGCTGGGGCACGCGTTTGGCCGGCTCGGCTGCTTCGCGGAAGGTTGTTGTTACGGTGAGCCAACGGGGCTGCCGTGGGCGGTGCATTATCCGGCGTCCCATCCGACTTATCCCCACGGGGCACATCCGACGCAGCTTTACGAAGCCGCTGCCAACCTCGCGTTCTGCGCCGCACTGTCGTGGTTCTACCCGCGCCGCAAGTTCGACGGCCAAGTGTTTTGGATCTACGCAATTCTCTACGCCGTGATGCGGTTCAGCATTGAGTTCATCCGCGGCGACAACCCGCGCCATTGGCCGGGCCATCTCACCAACTCTCAGGTCACCGCGATGCTCTGGCTGGTCGCGGCGGCGATCTTCCTGTGGCGGTTGCCGCGCAAACGCGAGGCGAAGTAACTCTGGATTTTGGATTGGCCGAAATGGGGACGAAACAAAACGAGCAGCGGCTGAAGTTCACCGCCGGCGCCGAAGCCGCCGGGCAGCGGCTCGATATCTGGCTGCACGGCCAGTTGCCCGCCCGCTCGCGCGCCTTTCTGCAAAAGCTGATCCGCGACGGTTGCGTGCAAATCCAAAATCCAAAATCCAAAATCCAAAATCCCAAACCCAACCATCCGGTCCAACCCGGTGATGTTGTCGAGGTCGTTATCCCGCCGCCGTCGCCGAGCGAGGTGGCGCCCGAAGCGATTCCACTCGACGTGCTCTACGAAGATGCCGACCTGATCGTCGTCAACAAGCCACCGGGCTTGGTGGTGCATCCGGCGGCGGGCCACCGCGCGCACACGCTGGTGAACGCGCTGTTGCACCATTGCCGTGGTCAACTCAGCGGCATCGGCGGCGTCGAGCGGCCGGGTATCGTCCACCGGCTTGATGGCGACACCAGCGGCTGCCTCGTGGCAGCGAAGCGCGACCGGGCGCACCGCGACCTGCAAGAGCAGTTCAAAGCGCGCACCGTTGCCAAACACTATCTGGCGCTGGTGTGGGGCGTGCCGCGGCGGAACAGTGGTTTCATTGAGGGAGCCATCGGTCGTAGCGCGAGCGATCGCAAGAAGATGCGCGTCGTCAGCCACGGCGGACGCGAGGCGATCACTGAGTTCGAAGTCATTAAACCTCTTGGCGAGGTTACCCTGCTGCGTTGCACGCTGCATACCGGACGCACTCACCAGATTCGCGTCCACCTCGCCGCGATGGGTCATCCGATCGTCGGTGACAAGGTTTACGGCGGCACCCGCAAACATCCGTTGGCGAAACAAGCCGGCCGCCAGATGCTCCATGCACAAACACTTGCTTTCGACCACCCGCGCACCCACAAACGGCTGGAGTTCGCCGCACCGCTTCCGCAGGATATGGCGGCGTTGATCCGACAATTAGAAAGTTGCAAAAGGGACGCAAAGCGTAGTGCGTAAGAACGGAATTCTATGAGCCAGTTTCACGAGGCGCTCGACGCCACCATTCGTCATCTGGAAGACCTCAAGCGCGCCGGTGTCACGCACGTGCCCGTGCGCCGCGAAACGCTGGACGCGTTGGGCCGGCCCGTTGCCACGCCTCCGACAGTGGAAGCGGCAGCGAAACCTGTCACAAGTGCGGTGTTGGCGCCGGCGCCTTTTGCCGAAGCAGCTGACATGTTTGCCGAACGGATCCAAGTTGCCGGGACAACCAAAACCGAGAAACTCGGTTCACTGCGCCAGCAAGCGCTGGTGTGCGTGAAGTGCAAGCATCTCGCCGCCTCCCGCACGCAGGTTGTCTTCGGCGTCGGCGATCCGGAGGCGGAACTGATGTTTGTTGGCGAAGCGCCGGGAGCGGACGAAGACGCGAAAGGCGAACCGTTTGTCGGCCGTGCCGGCCAGTTGCTCACCAAGATCATCGAGACGATGGGCTACAAGCGCAGTGAGATTTACATTGGCAACGTGCTGAAGTGCCGCCCGAACATGCCCGCAGGCGAGAGCGGCAACCGCCAGCCGACCGGCGACGAAATGAAAACATGCCTGCCGTGGCTTCAAGCGCAGATTGACATCATTCAGCCGAAAGTGATCGTCGCGCTCGGCGCCGTGGCGATGCGCGGGCTGATGCCGGAGATTGCGACGGGTATCACGAAACTGCGCGGGCACTGGTTGCTCTACCGCAAGATTCCCCTGATGCCCACCTACCATCCGGCCTACGTGCTGCGCGCCTACACGCTGCAAAACCGCCGCGCTATCTGGGAAGACATGCTGCAAGTATTGGAAAAACTCGGCCGCCCCATCACGCCGAAGATGCAAAACTACTTCAAGTCCGAGTGAGTCAGCCGCCAGCGGCAGCGGAGCCTACTTTCTTCCCGCCTCGCCGATCATCTGCCAGAATTCGGGCCGTTTCTCCAGTTCGGTTTCCTCGCCGACGCCGAGCTTGGAGCGAAACAGGAAATCCTTGAGCGTGTTCTTGTTTAGGATGCGGTGCACGACGATGCCTTCCGCGGCGCGCTCGAAATAGATGCGGTAGTCGCCCTCGCGCAAGCGGTAGAGGTGCCGGCCCTCGCGGGCGAACCGGCCGTATTTGGCGGTGTCATCGGTGGCGAGGTCCTTTGGCACTTCGTCGAATCGGCCCATCAACAGCAATTGTTTTTCCTTCGGCAGCTTCGCCAGATCCGCAGCGCTTGTCGGGTTGAAGATGATTTGAAACATGATTTTAACCTCGTATGGAGCCTAGCATTCCGCGCGGCGGAGTCAAGACGCTCGGCGAGAACTGACGATGTCACCACTTGCTTTTCCGAAGCACCGAGGCATACTCACCGCTCAATTGCGCCGGATCGCCGGTAGTGGTCGCGCAACGCACAAACATGCAGAAATCAAATCGTTCTTCATCGCGCAGCGACGGCCTCCCTTCGTGGGTCTGGCCGGCGGCGCTGGTGGCGTTGGTCACGATCTTTTTCTGGCGGTGTTTCGCTACGGATCAGATTCTCATGTCCAACGACGCCTCGTTGATGACACTAAAAAGGGCGAAGGCGATTTTTCCCGGCGGGTTGATCAGTGGCTGGGATTGCATTCATTGGCTGGGAACACCTCAAGCCTATCCCGCCACGCCGACATGGTTCCTGCTTTACTTCATGCCGCTGGAGTCGTTCGCGCGGCTGATCTACGTGTTTCATGTCATGGCGGCGGCGCTGTTGTCGTTTTATTGGTTGCGCCGGTTGGAACTAAGCGAGTTCGCGGCGTTCTTTGGCAGCCTGGTGATGACTTTTGCGGGTTCGTATCTGACCTATATCCTGCCAGGGCACATCGGCAAATTCGAGATGACTACTTTCGCCATGCTGACGCTGTTGTGCCTGACGCGCGCTTTGCAGACGACACGCTGGTCGGACTTCGCTTGGGCTGGCGTTGCGCTCGGTCTGTCGCTGCAAGGAGCGATAGACAGTGGCGCGCTGATGGCGCTACTGATCGCGGCTTGGTTTCTGTTCTATGCGGGACGACGCTGGCTGGAGGTGGATGACCACACGCGGCGGAATTGGGTTTTGGGGTTCATGTTGTTGATAGTCGCGAGCGCGGTCGTCGCCTTCCCCATCGTGCGCAGCCTGTTTGGCGTCGGGCTGGTCAGTGACGTTCCAGGCACGCAAGAGGGCGACACCAGCGAGCAGAACTGGCAGTGGGCCACCCAGTGGAGCTATCCGCCCAGCGAAGTGGTGGACCTCTTTGCGCCCGGCTATCACGGTTGGAAGACTCAGGACCCGCAAGCGCCTTACTGGGGCGCGCTGGGGCGCAACCCGCAGTTCGATCCGTTTACCACGCCTGCCGATTTGATCAAGGCTGCCAACGCTGCCAATCCAGCCCAAGCCAGCCAGCTTCTTCAGTTCTGGAACTTCCGCTTCAACGGCGATTTTCACGGCACCGTCACCTTGATGGCGGTCTTGCTGGCAATCGCCGCTTTGTTCGCGCGCGAAACCCGGCCTGCGGATGCCGAACCACGAAACGATTGGCGTGACGCGTGGTTCCGTCGCCACGGGCCCACGATCATTTTTTGGACGGCGTTGGCGGCGGTGGTGTTGGTGGCCAGTTTCGGCAGGTTTTTCCCGCCGCCGTTTCGGCTGCTACATTCGCTGCCGTTGTTCGGTTCGATGCGTAACCCGAATAAGCTTCTGGTGCTTCTCACGCCCGCGCTGGGGGCGCTGGCGGCCTTCGGCATGGACCGGCTCTGGCGCGAAACGGAGCCGCCAAGCGTGGGTCGAAAATCGCGCAGCGCGGATCGGTAATGTCCATGAATCGGCTGACCAAATACTTTCTCATTGCGTTAGCGGCTGTGCTCGGCATTTCGCTGCTCTGGATGGTCATCCTCGCGGTCAGCGTGGACAGCCGCACGCAGTTTTTCGCCAACGGCGGCTACGACATGTTCGTGCCGCCCAATCCTGTCACTGGCGAGAAAGCTTCCCAGACCATGGCCGCTCAACCGAGTCAGGCCATGTTCCACTTCTTCGTGGTCGCGATGCTGGCCGGCGCGATGATGGTCAACCTGCTCTGGCTCAACGGCGCGGCCAAACCGTTGTTGCGATGGGGTTGCTGCGGCGGGCTGGCGCTCATTCTCTACGTTGAGCAATGGCAGGCCAGCAGCCATTTCATGGACTACCGATCACCGGTCCAGGATTACGCCGACAACGCCGTCTTCCAGCGACTCCGCGCCGACACCGGCCGGCCCCGCGTGGCGTTCCTCACTCGCGCCAGCTTTTACAACAACTGGCTGAGCCTGCTGCTGCCTTACTACGACATTGACTCGATTGACATCCCCGCCGCGTCGCGGCCGCCGGCGGACTACACGGCGTTCTTCGGCGCGGTGGACCGCGACCCGCTTCGCAAGTGGGAACTCTGTTCCGTCAAATACATCCTCGGCCCGAAGGAGGCCGCCCAACAGTCTTTCAAGCAGCTCGGTGCCGACAAGTTCATCAATGTTGTGATGGAGTTCGATTATTTCGGCAAACAGGCGCTCTTTGAATGCACCCGCGCCCTGCCACGGGCGCTGGTGCTGCACCGCTGGGAAATCGTCACGGACAACGAGAAACTGCTAGCGCGGCTGACGGACCCGAAGTTTGACCCGCACACCACGCTGTTGCTCGACGCCGATCCCGGCATCACCGCCGATGCCAGCGCCCCCTCCTCTACAGCCGTCGAACTGGTGCAGTTCAGACCGATGCGCGTCTCGCTGAAAACCAGTCTCAAGACACCCGGCATCCTGATGCTCAACGATCGTTTCGATAACGGCTGGTCGGCAACCGTGGATGACGCGCCGGCCAAGATACTGCGCGCCAACTATATCATGCGCGCCGTGGCGTTGCCCGCCGGCGACCATCGCGTCGTCTTCAGCTTCAGCGCGCCCGCCGGCTCCGTGTGGCTCACGCAAGCTATTTGGATTGCCATTACGCTTGGCCTTGTTGTTACCGGCCTCAGGGCGCTGTGGCGGCGCAAATAAGCTGTTGAGCGCGCCGCGCGCAAACTGGCCGGACAACTCCGACCGCGCGCGAGAAGCTCGCGCCGGCTTTCAAAATTCTCAAAATTATTTTGACGCTTTGGTGGCGTTTTGCTTAACTCCGCGCCGTTGTTTCGAAGTTTGTCGTGCGAGTTTTCGATGGGCTGCATCAGTCACGAAGCGCCGGCGCCGAGAGACAGGAACCGAGCTTCGTGATTTTTGTTTATCCGGCCCGCCGGGCGAGCCGACAAGTGAACTTGGAAGGAAGGAGATTTAAGTTTCATGGCAACTGGCAAAGTAAAGTGGTTTGACAATAAGAAAGGTTACGGGTTTATCGAGATTCAGGGCGGCTCGGACGTGTTCGTGCACCACACGAATATCGTCGGGCAGGGCTTCAAAACTCTCAATGAGGGCGATGCGGTGTCGTTCGAGCAGATCAACACCGACAAAGGCCCGAAGGCCCAGAACGTGCAGAAGGTGTAACTGACTTTGTGCGTAACTGCCCCCTCGTCGCGTAAGCGGCGAGGGGGTTTCGTTTTTCAGGTGCGAGCGGAGAATGAGTCCGTTCCGCGCGGCGGCGGATGCGGCGGATGCGGCGTTGACAGTGCCGGCGGTTGTTTCTAGGCTCCGCACTATGAGCGGCGTATTCATCAGCTTTGAAGGCGGCGAGGGTTGCGGCAAGAGCACCCAAATCCGACGGCTTGCCAAACGACTGGAGGCGATAGGCCGCAAGGTGGTCCAGACGCGTGAACCCGGCGGCACCGATCTCGGCGAGGCCATCCGCCATCTGCTCAAACACAGTCCCGCCGGCCACGGCATGTGCGCGGAGTCGGAGATGTTGCTGTTCTCCGCCGCGCGCGCCGAGCTGGTGCGCAAGGTGATCCGGCCGGCGTTGGCGGAGGGCGCGGTGGTGTTGTCGGACCGGTTTCTGGATTCCACGACGGTGTATCAGGGGATCGTCCGCGGCCTCGATCCGAGGTTTGTCGCTTCGGCACATTACATTGCGGTGGGCGATTGCGTGCCGCAAATGACATTGCTCCTCGTGCTGCCGGTGGCTGAAGGTCGGCGGCGGACGATGCGGCGCGTGCGGCCGGTCGGCGGCGAGGAGGATCGTTTTGAGGCGGAGTCGGACGAGTTTCATGGAAAGGTTCTGTTGGGCTTCCTGCAACTGGCCAAGTCGGAACCAAGGCGCTTCAAGGTGGTGGACGCGCGCCGCTCCATCACCGACGTGGAGACTGCCGTCTGGGAGTATGTGAAGCATGTCGTTTAAGCAACTGGCCGCATCACAGCCCGCCGTCGCCGCGGTTCTCCAGCGCAGCCTCGCCAACGGACGGCTCGCGCACGCCTACCTGTTTGCCGGGGACGCGATGGGAGACATGGAACTGGCCGCGCGCGAACTGGCCAAGGCCGTCAACTGCGAATCGCCGACGAAACAGGGCGCTTGTGACCGTTGCGATTCGTGCCGCAAGATTGACGCCGCTACGCCGCCCGGCGGACAACATCCCGATGTGCAGTGGATCCGGCCGGAATCGAAATCACGTCGCATTGACATTGAACAGACGCGGGATTTGGAAAAGTCGCTTCACCTGAAACCGTCGCTCGGCCGAATGAAGGTCGGTGTCATCGTCGAGGCGGACCGGCTCGGTCGCGAAGCGGCGAACTCATTTTTGAAAACTTTGGAAGAGCCGCCGGATCGCTCACTGTTGCTGCTGCTGTCGGCGACGCCGGAGCAGTTGCTCGAAACAGTCCAGTCGCGCTGCCAGCGCGTGCAGTTCGGCGCGGCGGCGGCGCGCGAGCCAGTGGCAGCGCACGCGCCGCTGGCGGACGGCTTGCTGGCCTTGCTCGGCGGCGGCGGCTCGGTGCTGAAGGCGTATAAGTTGTTCGACTCGATGCGCGTGTTTCTCGACGCGGAGAAGAAGCGGGTTGAGGAGCAGGTCGAGCAAGCGGCGCAGCTCGACCGCTACCGCGAAACAGCCGACCCCAAGTGGTTGGAGAAGAAGGAAGAGGAGATGGAAGCGCAAGCATCGGCCGAATACCGGCGGCAGCGCGCCGCGGCATTGACGACGCTGGAGTGGCTGCTGCGCGACGTGCTCGTCTGCATCGAGGGCGGCGACGCGGCGCTGTTGTTCCATCGCGACCGCGGCGACGCGCTGCGGAAGCTGGCCGGATCACAAACGCGCGAGCGGGCGCTGGCAAACCTCGAAGCGATCGAGACGCTGCAGGAGCAATTGGAGCGCAACGTGAACGAAGCGCTGGCGCTGGAGGTGGCACTGTTGCGGCTCAGCGGCCTGACCGTGCCAGCGGTGGTGGTGACGTGAAGCGCGGGGTGTGGAGCGTGCGCGCATGACAACGACGTGGATGATGCGCGCGATCCACGGAGCGTTGTGGATGCTGGTCTTCCTGCTGCCGGTAAAGTTCGGCGGGCTTGTCCTTCTGCCGGATCGTCCTGCAAACCTTGCCGACTGGTGTCTTTCCCGCTGGCCGTTGGAACTCGCCGTCGTATTCGCCTTCGTCTGGGCCACCGTGGCCATCGTCGCGGCGTGGCGTCAACGCGGCGTGTCGTTGGGCGGTTGGGCATGGCTGGCGCTGGTCTGGTTCGCGTCGCAATGGCTGTCGGCAAGCGTGAGTCCATGGCCGGCGCGCGCGTGGTTGGTGGCGGCATTCTTCAGCGTGGCGACGGTTTTCTTTTTTATCGGCTGGTGGCCTGCGGAGAGCAATAAACGCTACTGGACCGTGCTCGGTGCGCTTACGGCGGCGACGGCGCTCGTGTGCGCGGTGGCGCTCCACCAGCATTTCGGCGGCTTCGAGGAAGCCTTGCGCTACGCGCAGGAGCAGCCGGGGAGTGTGTCGCCGGAAGTTCGCGCCAATCTCGCCGCAGTCCAAGGCAAGCTGGCGCAGGGCCGCGTGTTTGGGACTTTCTTTTACCCGAACACACTCGCCGGCTACCTCATCCTGATCGTCGCGCCGGCGTGCTGCTGGCTGTGGCGGTTTCTGCGCGAGCGGATGGAAGGCGGCGAGCGCCTCGTGAGCGTGGTGATTGCCGTGCTGACGGCGGCGTTCGCGGCGGTGGTGTTGGGGTGTCTGTTGTTGACGCAGTCGAAGGGCGGCTTCGCGATGCTGGCGCTGGCGTTGGCGGGCGGCTTGGCGTTTTGCGCGCGCGTGAACTGGCAGTGGCGTGTCGGCGCGCTGGTGGCGCTGCTGGCGGTCGGCACGGTTTTTTTCGGCATGAAAGGCGCGCGGCGCGGCATGGAAACGCTGGAGGCCCGTGGTGATTACTGGCGGGCGGGCGTGGAGATGATCGTGGAGCAGCCGTGGCTTGGCGGCGGGCCGGGCACATTCGGCAAACGCTACGTCGAGCGCAGGCGGTCGGGCGCGGAATCCACGCTGCTCGCGCATAACAACCTCTTGCAACAATGGACCGACTCCGGCGTTGTCGGTTTCGCCAGTTTTGCGGCGTTGTGGATCGGCGCGTTGTGGCGCGGCGCACGGCGATTGCGTGCAGGGCCGTTCGACCCGCTGGCTTGGGCAACATGGGTCGGCCTAGCAGCGTGGACGGGACACAACTTGGTGGACTTCGACCTCTACGTCGCGGCGGTGGCATGGCCGGCGTTTCTGATGGCGGGTTGGATGTTGCGAGCCGATCCGGCGGCGAACGCGGTTGAGCCCGAAAACCGAAACCCGCCCTGAGGCGGGCATTCTCCGTCGAACTGCGACGCGACGGGCGGTCAACCGGAGCCGCCGGGAAATTCCACCTTGTCCAGTTCCATCCAAACGCTGCCGACGAACACCTTGGCCTTCACCCTCAACAACAACCGGTCGTTGTCGTTGGAGAACCACGCGAACGCCTCCTTGAACCGCTTCGACGGCACCAGTTCGAGTTTGTCGTTCACCTCGCGCGCCCGCAGTAGCACCTTGATCGTGGCGCGGCATTTGCCGGCGACATCGAGCTGCTCCTGGCCGACGATCTTCAGTTCCGTAAGATAGGCCGACGTGTCCGGGATCGTCAGGCAACGATACGTCTCGCCGGCCCGCAATTGTTGACTGCGCAACCACAGCAGCGCCGTGGGCATGTCGAGGAGGTTCGGGAAATTCAGGCGTTTCGGGTTAGGCGTCTCATCGCTCCGGGTCGTCCGCGTCTGTGTCACGCCGTTGGCGTCGAAGTCGAGCCGGAGTTTGACGGTCTTGTTTTGGAACACCTCGGTGACGACGTGGCTTACCGGCTTCAACGTGGCGGGTTGCCAGAGCGCCGTGCTCTCCGCGTCCATGCGCCACAAGCCCCGCACTACACCGACGGTGCCGCCTTTCACGTCAAGCCGCAGCAACTCGTTGGTCCTGGAAATCTCCGCAGTCGCCGCGGCCGCCGTGAACACGCTCCAGCCGAAAGTGTAACTTGCGCGCACAGGACGCAACGGCGGAAATGATCCCGGCTGCGGCGGCGAAAGCTCTTTTTGCCAGTCCGCCGCGCACGCCGACACGGCGAGGAATGCGATGAGGATGGTGGTGACAGACTTCATGATTCTGTGAGCGTATGAAACCAGCTTTCAACCGCGCCACGGATGTTGCCAGGGTGCGCGGTAGTCGCGCTTGAGTAATTTGGCCGCAGCGGCGTTGCCGGCGATTTGCTCGGCAGCGGCGTCCCAAGTGATTCTTGCGCCAGAGTCGTAGGCAATCATCGCCAGCTTCACGGTGGTGGTGGATTGATATGCGTCCTCGATCTGGCAGGAGGGTTGTTTGCGGCTCCGCACGGCGGCGAGAAAGTCAGCTATGTGCAGCGTGCCAGCGTCGGACTTGGCTTCGTTCACTTTGTGCTCCTTGCCTTTGCCGCGCGGGATGACGATCCATTTGGCGTCAGTGACGAAGACCGTTTCCTTCTCGCCGTAGAAGAAAATACCGTTGGAAACTTCCGGCGCGTATTCTGCTGCACCCCAAATGCGGTGCCGCCACGTGACGGGACACTTTTCAAACTCGAAGTGCGCCGTCAGCACGTCGGGCGTGGTGATCTTGCCTTTGAAGTAATAGATGCCACCGGCGGCGGTGACCGTGCGCGGTGTCGTCTCGCCGAGAATCCAGCGCGTGGCGTCAATCAGATGGATGCCCCAGTCCACGAGATGGCCGTGGCCGCTGGTCTTCTCCAAACGCCACGCGAAGTGGCCGACCTGCGGGCTGTAGGGAATCTTCGGCCCCGGCCCGCACCAGAGGTCCCAGTCCAGCGACGACGGCGGCGCTTGCGGCGTGGGGTCCTTGAGGCCGGCCGTGTAATGAATTTGGGCCTCGGCGCAGATGATGCGGCCGGCGTTGCCCTCCTGAAGATACTTACGCGCCTCGACGACCGCGGCGGCCTGGCGTCGTTGGAAACCAATCTGCACGATGCGCCCGCTCTTCTTTGCCGCGTCCACCATCGCACGGCCTTCGCGGATGTCGTAGGCCAGCGGCTTCTCGCAATAGATGTCGAGACCCTTCTCCAACGCAGCGATGAATTGCAGCGCGTGCCAGTGCGGCGGCGTGGCGATGATTACAATTTCCAAACCGGGCGTTTTCAGCAAATCTTCGTAGAGCTTGAACGTCTGCGGGCGTTTGCCTTGAAGTTTCTCGATCTCGTCGGCGCTCTTGGCAAGATGCTCACTGTCCACGTCGCACAACGCAACAACCTCGACACCGCCGACCTTCAACGCGGCCTTGGCGTCCACCATGCCATACCAACCGCAGCCGATGACGCCGACTTTGAGTTTCTTCCCCTCCGCCGCGCTTTCCGCTGCTCGGCCGATGATGGAAGTGAGGGCGACGGCTCCCGCCGTGCCGAGAAACATCCGACGATTGATCTTGTTCATAGCGCGTTGCCTTTCGTTGACTCAGAGAAATGTCCGAGGTCGTCGTCACGACCCCGCACCGCGCACTTTGGCCAACGCACGCGCTGGAATCCAGCCCAAAGCCGCCTGCTTGTGGCACGCGGAAATAGTTCGGCTATTGAGAAACTGGCAGGTTTCGGTTAGAACATGGCGCGAATGGCAACCGAACATTCATTTGGAGGAGAGCATGGCCCCGTCACAACCCATTCCTCTGACGACTGAGTTTGCTCCAGCCGAGCGAGCACCGATGGAGACGGTCCAACGCCAGGCCGCCATGCTGGCCCGGCAACCGTTGATTGCCGAGCTGCTTAATTCAGTCCTGAACTACGTCCTGATCCTAAACCAGCAGCGGCAAGTCGTCTTCGCCAGCAAGAACGTGCAGGAGTTGGTGCCGGGCACAGACCTTAAAGACCTCCTGGGCAAACGACCGGGCGAAGCGCTGGGCTGCACTCATCCCGATGAGCGCAACGGCTGTGGCACAACTTCGTTTTGCACGGAATGCGGCGCCGTCAAAACCATCCTCGCCAGCCTGGCCGGCAGAAAAGACTGCCAGGAGTGCCGCATGGTTCGCGTCTTCCGCTCGGAGGAGGAATCGCTGGACCTGCTGGTGGCCGGCACTCCGCTGACGGTGGAAGGCGAGGCGTTCTCGCTTGTGGCCATCACCGACATCAGCCACGAGAAACGGCGGCGCGCGCTGGAGCGGATTTTCTTCCACGACGTCATCAACTCCGCCGGGGGGCTGGAGGGCCGCGTCCTCCAACTCGACCAGCAAGTCCCGCCCACCCTCCACGAGCAGATAGAGCAGCTCCGCGCCGGCGTGCATTACGTCCTCGAAGAAATCCTGGCCCAGAGAGACCTCATCGCGGCGGAGAACAATGAGCTGCCGGTGGACTCGCGGCCGTTGAAATGCCGCGAGGCCCTCGAACGAGTGCTTCAGCTTTATGCAAAACATCCGGTCGCTGAAAATCGCGCCCTGCGCCTCGCTCCAGAGTCCGTTTCGCTGGAGATGACGACCGACCTGCGCTTGCTGCGGCGCGTGGCGGGGAACCTGATCAAGAACGCCCTCGAAGCCTCGCGGCCCGGCCAGACCGTGACCGCCGGCTGCGCCGAGGAAGGCGACGCCGTCCGATTCTGGGTCCACAATCCGGCGTTCATGCCGCCCGAAGTGCAGCTTCAAGTCTTCAACCGATCCTTCTCCACCAAGGGATCGGGACGCGGCTTGGGCACCTACAGTGTCAAACTGCTGACGGAGCGGTATCTCAAGGGCAAGGCGGGTTTCACCAGCAGCCAGGAGAACGGCACCGTTTTCTTCGTGATCCTGCCGAAGAACCTCGGTCCGTCTCAGTCATCATCGCCTTCCGCCGGCTAAACTGGAACCGCCGGCCCCCCGCCGTTTCAAACCGCTTCCGCGCTTGTCGCCTCCGGTTGCTGCCGATATAGTCCGCCCCTATTTCATTTATGGCAACAACGCGCAAACAATACCCGTTCGACCTCATCGAGCCGAAGTGGCAGGGCCACTGGGAGGCGAACAAAACCTTCCGCGCCAGCGACGGCGGCGCGAAGCCGAAGTTCTACATCCTCGACATGTTCCCGTATCCGAGCGGCGCGGGTCTGCACGTCGGCCACCCGGAAGGCTACACCGCCACCGACATTCTCGCGCGCTACAAGCGGATGCGCGGCTTCAACGTCCTCCACCCGATGGGCTGGGACGCGTTCGGCCTGCCTGCCGAGCAATATGCCATCGAAACCGGCACGCATCCGGCCCAGACGACGGCGAAGAACATCGCCACCTTCAAGCGGCAAATCCAGATGCTCGGGTTCAGCTACGACTGGGACCGCGAGGTGGACACGACCGACCCGGAATACTTCAAGTGGACGCAGTGGATATTCCTCCAGCTTTTCAAAAAAGGTCTCGCCTACGAGCGCGAAGTGCCGGTGTGGTGGTGTGAAGGCTGCAAAGCCGTGCTCGCCAACGAAGAAGTGAAGGACGGCAAGTGCGACCGCAAGGGCCACAGCAACGTCGTGCGCCGGCCGATGCGGCAGTGGCTGCTGAAGATCACCGCCTACGCCGACCGGTTGCTGGAAGACCTGAAGCTGGTGGACTGGACCGAGTCCATCAAGGAAATGCAACGGAACTGGATCGGCCGCAGCGAAGGTGCGGAAGTTGTATTTCAAATCTCAAATTCCGAATCTCAAATCACTGTCTTCACGACGCGCCCCGACACGCTCTTCGGTGCGACCTACATGGTGCTCGCGCCGGAGCATCCGCTCGTCGAGAAAGTGACAACCGATGCGCAGCGCGCGGCGGTGAACGCCTACCGCGAGGCCGCGTCGAAGAAGAGCGAACTCGACCGCACTGACCTGGCGAAAGAAAAGACCGGCGTCTTTACCGGCGCTTACGCGGTCAACCCGGTCAACGGCGAGAAGATTCCGATCTGGATCGCCGACTACGTGATGATCAGCTACGGCACCGGCGCAATCATGGCCGTGCCGGCGCACGATGAGCGGGATTTCGAATTCGCCAAACAGTTCGATTTACCTATCAAACCAGTGGTGGCTTACCGAGAGATGGTGAAAGCTCGTCAGCACGACCCGAAGTTCGGCTACGCAGTTGGTTTGCCGACGGAATTCAAAACCGTCATTGACGGTGTGGAGACTTCCGTCTTTGCGTTTATAAATGCCTGCGAGTCAGGGGAAGGATATTCTGTCAATTCCGGCCTCATCACCGGCCTGCCGACGCCGGAAGCTAAACGGAAGATCACGGCATGGCTTGAAGAGCGCGGCCTTGGCAAGAAGGCAATCAACTACAAGCTCCGCGACTGGCTGTTCTCGCGGCAACGCTACTGGGGCGAGCCGATTCCCGTGGTGCATTGCGCGAAGTGCGGCGTGGTGCCGTTGCCGGAGACGGCGTTGCCACTGATGCTGCCGGAGATGAAGGATTACACGCCGCCGGCGAGCGGCGAGCCGCCGCTGGCGAAGGCGACGGAATGGTTGAAGGCCACCTGCCCGACGTGTGGCGGGCCGGCCATGCGCGAGACCAACACGATGCCGCAATGGGCCGGTTCGTGCTGGTATTACCTGCGGTTCATTGACCCGAAGAATCCGCAGGCGTTCGTCGCGAAGGACAAAGAGAAATATTGGATGCCGGTGGACCTCTACGTCGGCGGCGCGGAGCACGCGGTGCTGCATCTGCTTTACGCGCGGTTCTGGCACAAGGTGCTGTTCGACCTCGGCCACGTCTCGACGCCGGAGCCGTTCCTGAAGCTCGTCAACCAAGGCATGATCCTCGGCGAGGACGGCCAGAAGATGTCCAAGAGCCGCGGCAACGTCATCAATCCCGACGAGGTCGTGCGCGAGTTCGGCGCGGACTCGATGCGGCTCTACGAGATGTTCATGGGGCCGCTGGCGGACACGAAGCCGTGGAGCACCGAGGGCATCCAAGGCGTGCATCGTTTCCTCGGCCGCGTGTGGCGGCTGTTCGTGGACGAGAACTCGATGGAAGAGTTCGAGCAGGCGGTGGCGGCGGGCACGCCGGCGGAGCAGGCGCTCGCGGCGGTGAAGCTCTCGCCTGCGATCCGCGACGTGGAGCCGACGCCGGATCAACTGAAGCTCCTCCATGCGACGATCAAGGCGGTGACGGACGATCTGGATGCGATGGGTTTCAACACCGCCATCTCGCGGATGATGGAGTGCGTGAACGAAGTCATGCGCGGCATCGCGGCCGGCCGGTCGTTCCCAAAGCGAATGGCGGAGCAGTTCTTGTTGCTGACGGCGCCGTTCGCGCCGCATCTCGGCGAGCAGCTCTGGCAGTTGCTCGGCCATCAGGAGTCGGTTGCGTATGCGCCCTGGCCGGCTTACGATTCAGCGTTGCTGGTGGCGAAGGAAGTCGAGGTTGTATTCCAAGTGAACGGCAAGCTGCGCGACCGTGTCAAAGTCGCCGCCGGCCTGAGCCAGGCCGAGTTGGAGAAGGTCGCGCTGGCCAACGACAAAGTCCGACAGCACACAACCGGCAAGACGGTGCGCAAAGTGGTTGTGGTGCCTGACAAGTTAGTCAATATTGTCGCGGCGTGACGGTGTTCGTCGCCCGCGCAGAACGCGGAGGCGCTGATGAGTCGCCCGGAGTGGGATTACATCAAAGGTTGTTTCAGTCTGACGCCGAAAGAACGCGCTGTGGTGATCGCCGCAGCATTGGTGTTGGCGCTGGGCGCGGCGGTAAAGTATTGGCGTGAGAGCCGCGCGCAACCGCAGCCGGTTGCCGCCGAGAGCAGCAACTTGCAGTCACAAAAGAAGTAGCCATGCAAAAACTAAGTTTCGCTGAAGCGATTGAAAAAATCCGCGCGGAGGATTCGCGCTATGCGGAGGACGCTTACTACTTCATCCGCGAAGCATTGGATTTCTCGCTGAAGATGTTCAAGAAACCGTCGCACGGGCCGGTCAAGGAGCGTCACGTGACCGGGCAGGAATTGGTGCAGGGCATCGGCCAGTTCGCGCTCCAGCAATACGGCCCGCTCGCGAAGACAGTGTTGGAATACTGGGGCATCACGCGGTGCGAAGATTTCGGCGAGCTTGTGTTCAATATGATCAACGCCGGCCTGCTCGGCAAGACCGAGAAGGACTGCAAGGAGGATTTCAGCGGCGGCTACCATTTTGATGACATGTTCGTGAAGCCGTTCCTGCCGTCGAAGAAACCCGCCGCGCACAAACCGCGGCCGACGGCGCACAAAGAGAAGCCAAAGGAAACGGTTTAGCGCCTGCCCGCTAACGTTTGTCGAGGTTCCGTTGTCCAATCACCCATGAAACATACGCTCTGTCTTCTCGGCCTGCTTCTTACCATGACCGCCATGACTGCCAACGCCAAAGACCTGAAACTCGACTTGAGCGCGCTCGACGGCGGTTCCGTGCGCCGTGCCGTGCTAGACAACGGGATGATCGTGTTGTTGCGCGAAGACCACAGCGCGCCGGTGGCCAGCGTGCAGATGTGGGTGAAGACCGGCAGCATTCACGAAGGCTCGCAGATGGGTGCGGGCCTCTCGCACATCCTTGAGCACATGCTGTTCAAGGGCACCGAGAAACGCGGTGTCGGTCGCATCGCGCAGGAGGTCGCTGACAAGGGCGGCCACATGAACGCCTACACCAGCTACGAGCGGACGGTGTATCAGATTGACATTCCTGTGGACGGCAGCAAGCCCGGCACCACCAGCGGTCTCGACACGGCGATTGACGTGATCGCCGACTCGATCATGCACTCGACGCTGCCGGAGGACGAATACAAGAAAGAGCAGCAGGTGATCCTCCGCGAGCTGGCGATGAATCGCGACGATCCCGACCGCATGACGTCGTTGTTGCTCTGGAACACCGCCTACACCACGCATCCATATCGCCACCCGATCATCGGCTACGAGGAAATATACCGCCGCCTGACGCGCGAGGACGCCTACCGCTACTACAAGTCGCGTTACTCGCCCGACAACATGGTTTTTGTCGTCGTCGGCGACTTCGATGCGACGAAGGTCGAGGCGCGCGTGCGCGAAACCTTCAAGTCCTTCCAGCGATGTGCCGTCGCTCCGGTTTACATCCCGGAGGAGTCGGCGCAACTCGGCCGCCGTGAGGCGCACGAGGAGCGTCCCATCAACCTTTCTCGTCTCTGCTTCGCCTGGCATATCTGCGACGCGCGGCATCCCGACGCGGTCGCGCTCGACCTGCTGGCCTACATCGCCGGCCACGGCAAGAGTTCGCGTCTTTACCAGCAGCTCCGTGACCGCAAGAGCTTGGTCCAGTCGGTCAGCGCGTCGTCCTATACGCCAAACTATCCGGGGTTGTTCCTCGTGGCGACCACGCTCGAACCTGGCAAACGCGCCGCGACGGAGAAGGAAGCGCTGGCGGAGATCGCGAAGCTCACGGCCAAGCCGGTCTCGGCCAGCGAGTTGGACAAAGCCAAGAAGCTGGCGCTTGCCGCCCAGTTCGCCAGTCTCAAGACGATGGCCGGCCAGGCGTCCGACATCGGCGTGAACGAAACCGTAGCCGGCGACCTGGAGTTCACGCGCCGCTATCTGGAGCGCGTCGCCAAGATCACCACCGCCGACCTCCAGCAGGTGGCTCGCAAGTATCTCCGCGATGACAACCTCTCCGTTGTCAGCGTCAACCCGCCTGGCACGCTCGGCAAACTCGCCCGCGCGAAGGCTGAGCGCGGCGAGATCGAGGTGAAGCGGTTCGAACTTCCCAACGGTCTGTGGCTGCTCGTGCGCGAGGACCGGCGGCTGCCGTTCGTGAGTTTTTACGCCACCTGCAAAGGCGGCTTGCTGGCGGAGACCGAAGCGAACAACGGCGTCACCGCGCTGATGTCGCGGCTGCTGCTCAAAGGCACCGGCTCGCGCTCCGCCGAGCAGATTGCCGACGAGATCGAGAGCGGCGGCGGCTCCATCAGCGCCAGCGGCGGCAACAACAGCTTCGGCATTACCGTCGAGGCCCTGAACGCGGACTTCGCCAAAGCGCTCGACGTGCTCGCCGATGTCTGGCTCCACCCGGCGTTTCCCGAAGAAGCTGTCATCCGCGAAAAACAAATCCAGCTTGGCGCGATCAAGAGCGAGAAGGAAAAGCCAACCGCGATGGCGTCAAAGCTGATGCGCCGCGCGCTCTTTGGCGCGCACCCCTACCACATGACCAGCAACGGCACCGAGACCAGTGTCGCAAAGCTCACGCGCGCGGACCTCGTCGCTCATCACGCCCGGCTCGTCGTGCCGGGCAACATGGTGCTGGCCGTCTGCGGCAACGTGAAGGCCGACGACGTGCGCAAGGCCGTTGAGAAAACATTCGGCAAGCTCAAGCGGAGCCGCGCCGGCGACGTGTTGCCAAAGAACCCGCCCGCCGCCCTGTTGACGAGCGTCGTGCGCACGGAGGAAATCGCGCAGCGCGAGCAGGCCGTGATCTTCATCGGCTACCAGGGCGTGACTGTCTCCAGCGCCGACCGTTTCGTGCTGGATGTGATCCAGGAAGGACTCAGCGGCCTCAGTTCGCCGCTGTTCCGGCGACTGCGCGACGAGTTGGCGCTCTGCTACTACACCGGCTCCAGCCAGCTCGTCGGGCTCGATCCCGGTTACTTCCTCTTCTACATCGGCACCGACCCGGCGAAAGCCAAACTCGCCGAAGCGGAGCTAATCAAGGAGATCGGCAAGGTCCGCGAAGCCGGTCTTTCCGCCGACGAGATGGCCCGTGCCAAGGCCAAGCTGATCAGCGAGAAGAAGATCGCCTTCCAATCCAATGCCGAGCTTGCCGGCGAGATCGCCCTCGACGAGCTATACGGACTCGGTTACAAGTTCTACAAGGATTACGAGAAACGATACGACGCCGTGACCGCCGCCGACATCCAGCGCGTTGCGCGCAAATATTTCGGCAACGCCGCCGCCATCGCCATCGTGCGGCCGAAGTAGAAACAGGAAAGGAATTATGGCTGAAGTTCAACAACAAGACCCCATGGCTGAGCAGCACGACACCGAGCTGTTCTACATGCTCGTGCGGATGATTTCCACCAACGCCCTGCTCGCGATGGGTAAACTCGCCCCCGAAGGCCAGCAACCGCCGCCGCCCGATCTCGAAGCCGCTGCCGCCTTTGTGGACATGCTGGGCATGTTGGAAGCCAAGACCACCGGCAACCGCAACGCGCACGAAGACCAGATCATCAAGAGCAGCCTCGACCAACTTCACATCATCTTTGTGGAGGTCGCCCGCAAGGCCGGCGCCGAAGCGCCGCCGCCTGCGCCCGAAGCCGCGCAACCCGCCGCGCCTGCCCCGCAGCCGGAAGCTCCCGCGCCAACATCAGCGCCAGCCGCCGATAAACCCGCCACGCCACCCGCGCCCGCCGGCCCGCCGCCCGAAGAAAAGGTCAAATACCGCAAGTCCTACGGCGGAGGTTAAGCCGCCTGGGAGCGCGGGCATCTTGCCCGCCGGTTTTATTACGGTTGATGACGGAGGCTGGGTTGAGATCGCCCTGCTGTTGCTGCGTGCGCCATGCTGCGCAACTGTGGATGACCTGACACCTGCCGGCAGCAGCAATAGGAAACTTTATTCCAGCGCCGCTTCGATCAACTCCAACCACAGATGCAGGATGAGCGTGTGGGCTTCCTGAACGCGCGCGCCGTCCTGGCTGGCGATGATAATTTCGTGATCGGCGCGGCCTGCGGCCTTGCCGCCGCTCTTGCCGAGCATCGCGACGGTGACCATGCCGCATGTTTTGGCGGCGGCGAGGGCGTTGAGAATGTTCGACGAGTTGCCGCTGGTGGAAAACACCACGAGCACGTCGCCTTTTCGGCCGAGCGCCTCGATCTGGCGGGAGTATATCTCGTTGAATGAGAAATCGTTGGCGATGCACGTCAGCGCGGTGGCGTCGCTGTTGAGGGCGACGGCGGCCAGCGCACGGCGGTTGCCCTTGTAGCGGCCGACGAGTTCCTCGGCGAGGTGCATCGCGTCGGCGGCGGAACCACCGTTGCCGGCGGTGAGTATCTTCCCGCCTGCCCGCAGCGCGCGCGTCATCGCATCGCCGCTGGCGCGGATGGCGGTTTCGTGGTTGAGCACGCTGGCGATGACACGGCTCGCGTCGGTGATGAGATCGGTAAGGTTGACTTGCATGGCGTGAATGTTGGCTGGCGAGAGAGGGAGCGTCCAGCAAAAGTTTTGCGGATAGGGACTCTGCCCGCTAAACACACGAAGAAGCGTTAAAGAAAACGGATTCGTTCGACTTTCACGTGTTTAGCGTTCGGCGGGCGGCTTCCGTCCCCATTACTCCACACTCCATCACTCCGCTGCTCAGTTCACGCCCGCGGATGCGTTTTGTCGTAAACCTGTTTGAGGCGCGCGGAGGTGACGTGGGTGTAAACCTGTGTCGTGGAGAGACTGGAGTGGCCGAGCAGCTCCTGCACGCTGCGCAGGTCGGCGCCGGCGTCGAGCAGGTGCGTGGCGAAGCTGTGGCGCAACTTATGCGGCGTCAGGTCCGCGCCGATGCCGGCCATCTTCAGGTAGGTTTTCATTTTGCGCTGGACTTCGTGTGGTTTGAGGCGGCGCAAGTGGCTGTCGAGAAACGCCGGCACGTCGCGACCGTGCGGGGCCTGCGGCGGCAGTTTGGACCAGTAAACCTCGATCGCGTCGAGCGCGGGCCGGCCGACGGGACAAAGCCGCTCCTTGCCACCCTTGCCGCGCACGATGACGACCTCGCTGAGCAGATCAATGTGGCCACGGTTGAGGTTGCAGATTTCGTGGACGCGCAGGCCGGCGCTGTAGAGCGTTTCGAGGATGGCTTTGTCGCGCCACGGCACGTGCGGCGCGGGCGGACGGCCAGGGCCGCGCTTCTTGTCATCGGGTGCAGGCTCGGCAATCTTTAGCGGCGCGTTGAGCAGATCGTTGACTTGATGCAGCGTCAGGAATCGCGGAAGGCGTTTCTCGCGCTTCGGCATGATGAGGCCGCTGAGCGGGTTGTCTTTCACGATGCCGCGCCGCATGAGGAAACGATAGAACGACCGCAGGCTGGCGATGCGTAACGCCACCGTCGCTCGTTTCAGCCCCGCCTGCATTAGCGCCATCAGGTAGCGCCGACACTGGAACGGCTCGATGGCGCGCCAGTCCAAAGGACGTGGGACGTGGGGCGTGGAGTGTGGGGCGTGTGCGGATGTGCGGGGCGTCGGAGGTTTTTGCTCCGCTGGTCTTGGACCGCCAACACTCGACGCTCCACGCTTCACGCTCAACGTTCCACCTTCCGCCATCCAGACGCGGAATTCGCGGAGGCACTGTTCGTAGTTGCGCAGGGTGAGGGCCGATGCATTGCGCTCGGCCTGCAGGTATTGCAGGAAGTCGTGGACCAGTTCGTCGCGCGCAGCGGCTACGCCGGCGGCGGCGGAAGTTTTTTCGTGGTTTTGCACTTCGGGTAGGCCGAGCACGCCAGGAACGGCCCAAACCGCCCGCTGCGGACGGTCATCGGCGCACCGCATTTTTCGCACTTCTCGTCGGTCGTCGCCGGCAATTGCGGACTGGGCGCGGCGACTTGAGCCGTTGCTTCGGCTTTCTTCTGCTTCAGTTGTTCTGCCGTCGCTTCCACCGGCCCGTGGGCGGCAAGTTCGACCGTGGGCGCTTCGGGCGCGAGTTCGACGTTGGCCGGCACTGGCTTTGCGTTGCGGCATTTCGGATAGCCGGTGCAGCCGAGGAATTGTCCGCGTGGTCCCTGCCGGATCGCCATCGGTTGGCCGCATTTCTCGCACTCGATTTTCGTCAACACCGGTTTCGGCCTGGCAGCCGGCGCAGCTTCGGTCTGGGGCTGGCTGGCGGCAATCGTGGCGCGGACGGCGGCGAGTTCTTCCTTTAACTTGTCCGACATCGGCTTGGTGTTTTTGCACTTCGGATACGCGGTGCAGGCGAGGAACGATACGCGTCGCATGCTCTTGATGGCCATCGGCGCACCGCATTTGTCACATTTCTCATCCACCTTGATCAGCGACTCGGCGCGCGGTTTCGGGATGATCTTGCCACTCTCGTCACGGGTGAAGCTCATCGCGTTGCGGCATTTCGGGTAACCCGGGCACGCCAGGAACGGCCCGCGGCGGCTGGACTTGATGACCATGTCCGAACCGCACTTCTCGCACTTGATGCCGGTCGCTTCCTTCTTCTCCGGCACGATGACGCCGGTGGCGTCGCGCGTGAAGTTCAGCGTGCTCTTGCACTTCGGATACGCCGAGCACGCAAGGAACTCGCCGGCTTTGCCGCTCTTGACGATCATCGGTTCGCCGCACTTGGGGCACACGGCGCCGGTTTTCTCCGGCACTTTGGCATGAATTTCGCCGTCCTCGCCGCGGGTGAAGTTCATCGTGTTCTTGCACTTCGGATACTCCGAGCACGCAAGGAACTCGCCGGTGGGCGCGTTGCGCACGGTCATCGGCTGGCCACACTTCTCGCACAGGATGTGAAGCTTCTCCAACTCCTTGATGTGGATGGCGCCGGCCTCGTCGCGGGTGAAGTCACCGGCGTTCTTGCACTTCGGGTATTTCGAGCAGGTCAGGAACTCGCCATTGCGGCCATGCTTGATGACCATCGGCGCGCCGCAGTCCTGGCACTTGAGGCTGGTCTTCTCCGGCTTCCTGGTTTCGTTGGCCTTGGCGAGTGCCGGTTTGAAATCCTTGTAGAACCGCTTGAGCAGTTCGTGCCATTCGATCTTGCCCGATTCCACTTCGTCGAGTTGCTCCTCCATCTGCGCGGTGAACTTCACGTCGAGCAGGTCGGGAAACCACTTTACCAGCAGGTCTATCGTCGTCTCGCCAAGCTCCGTCGGCTTGAGGCGGCCTTTGTCCTTCTCGACGTATTCGCGCTTCTGGATCGTCGAGATGGTCGGCGCATAGGTGCTGGGACGGCCGATGCCGAGCTCCTCCAACACCTTGATCAGGGTTGCCTCGGAGTAGCGCGGCGGCGGCTCGGTGAAATGCTGCTCCTGTTTCAGGTTAAGCAGTTCCAGCATCTCGGCGGCGGTCAGCGGCGGAATTGCCTCGCCAACTTCCTCCGCCATCTTGTCCTCGTCGCCTTCCTCGACGCCGTGGACTTTGAGAAAGCCGGGAAACGTGACCTGTGTGGTGCTGGCGCGGAACCAGAAGTCACGCGGCGTGGCGACGCGTTCGTTGCGGGCGAGGATGTCCACGCTCTTCACGAGCAACTGCGCCGGCGCCATCTGGCTCGCGACAAACCGTTTCCAGATCAGCGTGTAAAGCGCAAGCTGCTGGCGGTCCAGATACTGCGCCACGCTCTCCGGCGTCCGCCGGACCGAGGTGGGTCGGATCGCTTCATGCGCGCCCTGCGCCGTCTCGCGCGAGCGGTAGAAGTTTGGCGTTTCTGGCGCATATTCCGCTCCGAACGCCTCGCGGATATAAGCGAGCGTCTCGGCCTGCGCGTCGCGCGAGACCGTCAGCGAATCGGTGCGCATGTAGGTGATGAGACCGACCGAGCCTTCTTCGCCGACATCAACACCTTCGTAAAGTTGCTGCGCGATGCGCATCGTCTGGTCGGTGCCGAGGCGCAGGTTGGTGGAGGCGGCGCGTTGGAGCGTGCTGGTCATGAACGGCGGGAACGGGTTCCGCTTGCGCGGCTGCTCGTCCACCTTCTCGACCTTCCACGCCGCGCCTTCCAGTTCGGCCTTCGCCGCGTCGGCGGCGCCCTGGTTGCCGAGCAGGAACAGACCTTTCTCAACGTCAATCAGCTTGTCGTCGTTGATGCGGACCAGCCGGGTGTGGAACGGCATGCGCGGATCCACGAGCTTGCACAGTTCCGCCTCGACCGACCAGTATTCCTTCGGCACGAACGCGCGAATCTCCCGCTCGCGATCCACGATGAGCCGCACCGCAACGCTCTGCACGCGACCGGCGCTGCGCGCGCCGCGGACGCGACGCCAGAGCAGCGGGCTGATCTGGTAGCCGACGATGCGGTCGAGAACTCGCCGCGCCTGCTGGCTGTCCACGCGCGACATCTCGATGTCGCCCGGTTGCAGGAATGCCTGCTGCACGGCGTTCTTGGTGATTTCATTGAACGCGACGCGGCGGAACCGCTTGTGGTCGCGCTTGCCCTTTGCGAGCAGTTCGCGGAGATGCCACGCAATCGCCTCGCCTTCGCGGTCAGGGTCAGGCGCGAGGAAAACGGTTTCGGCGGATTCGGCCGCCTTCTTCAACTCGGCGACCACCTGTTTCTTCTTGGGCGAGACCTCGTAGGTCGGCTCAAAGTCATTCTTGATGTCCACGCACAGGCCGGTGCTGGGCAGGTCGCGGACGTGTCCCATCGAGGCCTTCACGACATAGTCGCGGCCCAGATACTTGTTGATGGTCTTCGCCTTGGCGGGCGACTCGACGATGACAAGGTTTTTTGCGCTCATGCTTTGACCCGAACGAAGCGCTTGCCCGGCAGTTGCCGGACCAGCCGCCTCATTTCAAGGCGCAGCAACGTGGCGAAAACCTCCGCGCTTGTCAATCCGCTTTGCCGGATGACGTGATCGAGGTCGGTCTCGTCGTCGCCCATCGCGTCGAAAACTTTCTGCTCGGCCTCGGACAGTTCCAGCGTTGGCGCATCCGCCGGCGGGGCGTCCGGCCGCGATGATTTCGGGAACAAATCCTCAAACTCAGAGAGCACATCCTCGGCATCCTCGACGAGTTTTGCGCCGCTCTTGATGAGGCGGTGGCAGCCTTTCGACTGCGGCGAATCAATTTTGCCCGGCACCGCAAAGACCTGGCGGCCCTGGTCGAGCGCCATGTTCGCCGTGATGAGCGCGCCGCTGGGGACGCCCGCCTCGACGACGATGATGCCGAGCGACAGGCCGCTGACGATGCGGTTGCGCAGCGGGAAATGCTGTGTATCGGGCCGCACGCCGAACGGGAACTGCGTCATGATCGCGCCGCCACCGCTGGCGATCTTCTCGTAGAGCGCGCCATTCTCCGGCGGATAGACAATGTCGAGGCCGGTGCCGAGCACAGCCAGTGTGCGGCCGTTGGCGGCCAGTGCGCCTTGATGCGCAGCGCTGTCAATGCCGCGGGCCAGGCCGCTGACGACGGTCATGCCGGCGTAGGCGAGTTGGTAGGCGAGCTTGCGCGCGCTTTCCAAACCGTAGTAAGTCGTCTGCCGCGAGCCAACGATGGCGACAGCGTGTTTGTCGCGCGGCTCCAGCGTGCCCTTCACGTAGAGCGCGAGCGGCGGATCGTAAATCTCGCGGAGGTTGGCCGGATAATCCGGATCGTCGAGCGTCAGCACGCGCGCGCCGAAGTCGGCGATGCGTTTCAACTCGGCGTCGAGGTCCACCTGCGACTGCCAGCTGGTAATGGCTTTCGCCACTTCCGGCCCGACGCCCTCCACCTGTGTCAACTCCTTCGCGCTGGCGGCGAGGATGGCCTGCGGCTGGCCGAAGCGGTCCAGCAGCCGCTTCACGCGCACCGGCCCCACATGGTCAATCATGTTGAGCGCGATGTAAGCTTCGCGCGAGTTCATGGTGATGAAAGATGACTACTGACTGCTGGTTTCCGGCTTCTGGCCTCTCTTGCGCGCGAACAGATCGAGCTGCGGGCTTTTGAGCAAGTGGTAGAGCTTCAGCAAGCGGATGATTTGCAGCAGGTCGCTCTTGGCGTAGTTGCGGTTGACCTCCACCGAACCGATCAACTCCAGCAGCATCATCCGGAAAATGATAACGGCGTCCACGCCGGCGGCGCGGAGTAGCTCGATGGTCTTCGACTTGAGCGATTCGCTGGCCGGCAGATCCGGCAACACCAGCAGCTTCAGCAGCGGTCCGTCGTGACCAAGCCGGCGGTCGGCAGCGTCGAGCGAACGCTTCTCGACGAACTTCAGCAATTGTGTTTTCGAGACGACCGATGGACCAAATCGCTCGGTGTGCCACGGCTTGACGACCACGATGGCACGCGCCACGCGTTTCAAGTCATCGGAACCGATGATGAAGTTGGGCGGGCCGGCGGCGGGATCGGCGTGGGGGTTGTGAACGAGGAAATCAATTTCC
Source organism: Verrucomicrobiota bacterium (assembly GCA_026397915.1). Lineage (GTDB taxonomy): Bacteria > Verrucomicrobiota > Verrucomicrobiia > CAIQCK01 > CAIQCK01 > CAIQCK01. The sequence continues at coordinate 7,563 of JAPLTX010000007.1, read as the reverse complement.
TCGTCAGCGGTTTTCGCGCGCGCCATGACGGCGTATTTGCGGTGCTGGCAGACCAGGAAACCGTTCAACTCAAAGAACTCGCGGACGATGGATTCACCGACGGCTGACATGGAGAACCTCCTTGATATCCGATTCGCTCACTGCGTCGCTGGAGAAAACCTCGCCGATGCGGCGCGCAAGCACGAAGCGCAGCCCGCCGTCGCGCGCCTTCTTGTCCGAGCGCATCGCATCGAGCAGTTGATCAAACGACACATCGGGCGGCTGAAGATCAAAACCGGCGCGGCGCAGCAGCGCCTCGATGCGAGCCACGTCCGCTTCCGCAAGGCCGCCGTGCTTCTGCGACAACCGCGCCGCCGCCACCATGCCGATGGCAATAGCCTCGCCGTGCAGATAGGTGCCGTATTCGGTCACGGCCTCGATAGCGTGGCCGACGGTGTGGCCGAAGTTGAGAATCTCGCGCAGCCCACTCTCGCGTTCGTCCTTGGAAACGACGTCGGCCTTGATCTCGCAGCAACGGGCAATGACGCGCCCCAGCACCGCTGCATCCTTGGCCATGAGCGCCGGCAGCTCCCGCTCCAGTTCGGCGAAGAGAACGGCGTCGTAGATGACGCCATACTTGATGACCTCGGCGACGCCGGCGCGAAACTCGCGTTCCGGCAGCGACGCCAGCGTGGCGGTGTCGGCCACGACGATTCGAGGCTGGTAGAACGCGCCGACGAGATTTTTCCCCTGCGGCAGGTTGATCGCCACTTTGCCGCCGACAGAACTGTCCACCATCGCCAACAATGTCGTCGGCACTTGCACGAAATCCACTCCGCGCAGGAAGGTCGCCGCGATGAAGCCCGCGAGATCGCCCACGACGCCACCGCCGAGCGCCAGCACGAACGAGCGACGGTTCAGCCGCGCTTCGGCAAGTTCCTCGTAAAGCTTCCCAGCGACGCTGAGCGACTTGGAGCTTTCGCCGCTTGGCACGGTGTGGACACTGACGCTCCAAGCCGCCGCGGTGAGCGCGTCGCGAACAGCGGTGGCGTAGCGCGGGCTTACAGTAGCGTCGGTGAGAATGGCGCAGCAGCGGCCAAGCTTGAGGGGCCGCAGCAACTCCGGCAACTGGCCGAGCAGGCCGTCGCGGATCAGGATGTCGTAGCTGCGCTCGCCAAGCGCGACGTGAACGATGGAACTCATGAGTGGCGGCAGCTTAAAGGAGAGGCGGGCCAAGTCAAGGGGCCAAAAACGGTTCAGGCGACCCTAAGGTCGCCCGAACCTTCACCGCGGCAAGCCCATCTTTTGGATCTGGACCGCCGCGAAATTTGTGTGAGCCCGCGCTCACTGCGGAACAATCTACACGATTCCGCTCGTGGGTCAATCACGTTCTTCAATCCGCGAAGAGTTTTTTCGGCAGCGATTTGTCAGAACTCAAGACTTTCACCGATGCGGAGCGGCCTGACGCGAGCGCCAACAGTGGCGGCCTTGCGCGCAAACTCGGCGGGATCGGCGTGAATCACATCAAACGTGTCGTAGTGCATCGGGACGACGGTTTGCGGCTTGAGCATCGTGACGGCTTCGACGGCGTCTTCCACGCCCATGGTGAAGTTGTCGCCGATGGGCAACAACGCCACGTCAATGCGGTTTAGCCGGCCGATAAGCTGCATGTCGAGAAACAAGCCGGTGTCGCCGGCGTGATAAACGGTTTTTTCCTCGGCGGTGATGAGTATGCCGGTGGGGTTGCCCATGTAGAGGAAGCCGGTGTCGGTCTGGTAGCCGGAGCCGTGGTGGGCGATGGTGAGCTTGACGCGGCCGAACGGGAACAGGTGGCTGCCGCCGATGTGCAGCGGATGGACGTTTGCGCCCTGCTGGCCGCAGAAAGTGGCGATCTCGTAGTTGGCGATGATCGTGGCGTTGTTGCGACGGGCGATAGCAACGGCGTCACCGACGTGGTCGTTGTGGCCGTGCGAGACGAGCACGAAATCGCACTTCACGGCGTCGGCTTTGATCGGCGCCTTTGGGTTGCCGGTCAGAAACGGATCAATCACGAGCCGATGCGAGCCGGTCTCCAGCAGAAAACACGAATGACTCCAGTAGGTCAGTTTCATGATGAAGTCCTCCTTTTACATTGCCTCGGAGGATAGCACAAAGCCGGGTGCCGGAGGATGATCATTTGTCGGTGAATGGCGCGGCTTGCGTTCCATCTTGAAATGGCCGGAGTTATCAGGTATCTGGAACAAAGTAGAGTTTTAGGCGAAGCATGAGATACCGGCTGCCATTGGGGTTGATGGGCGTGTGGGCCGCTTGCGCGATTGGCGCGTGGGCTGGACTGGCGCAATCTATTGTGCTCAAGACCCGTCACGTTTACGGCCGCGAATACGTGGCGATGGGGGACGTGATGAAGGTGTTTGGGTTAAAGGGACAGGTGAGCCGCAATCGAACGGTCATGCTGACGTCGTCGCAGGTGCGGGTGCGGCTCACGGTGGACAGCCGCGAGGCGGAGGTGCAGGGAGTGAAATACTGGCTGAGCGCGCCGCTGGCTTTGCACAGCCAGCAGGTGTGGTTGCCGGCGATTGATGTGGTCAAGACACTCGACCCGCTGCTGCGGCGCACGGGGTTGGCGGCCGCATGGCCGTTGCGCACGATTGTGCTCGATCCGGGGCATGGTGGGCCGGACCAAGGCGCACACGCGCAGAACGGGCTGTTGGAGAAAACGCTGACGCTCGATCTGGCCAAACGGCTGCGTGGGTTGCTGGCACAGAAGGGCTACAACGTGTTGCTCACGCGCAACGACGACCGTGAGGTGTCGCTGGATTCTCGCTCGGCGTTCGCACGGGCGCGGAAGGCGGACTTGTTTGTGAGCATGCATTTTAATTCCTCCGCCCCGTCCACGGAGCCGCGTGGGGCGGAAACATTTTGCCTGACGCCGTCGGGCGCGCAGTCCACCTCCACCAAGAGTGCGGCGTTGAGCGCCACGGATTTTCTGACCTTTGCTGGCAATCGCTTTGACAACGACAATGTAGTGTTGGCGCACTGCATCCAACAGAGTCTCGTCGCGCGGACGGGCACGGTGGAGCGCGGCGTGAAGCGGGCGCGTTTTGAGGTGCTCAAAGACCAGACGTGTCCTGGCGTGCTGGTTGAGAGTGGGTTTCTTTCCAACGTGTCCGACGCTCGGCTGATCAGCCAGTCATCTCACCGCGACAGACTGGCTGCGGCCGTCATGGCGGGCATTGAAACTTACAGGAAAGCCGCGAACCGCTAGCACGGCATCCAGCCCTTCGTATCAACTTCCCCGGGGCTGGCTCAGCGCGTTACTTCGAAGATGATGTCTTTGTTCTTCTGAAAACGCTGCTGGTTGAAAAACTCCACGTGTGCGTCACCATAGGCGACCAAGCCGCCGCCGTTGTGTCGGTCGGTAAGGCGGGGCGCGCCGACGCCTTGAAAGGTCGTTTGCATGGTTCCGCCGCTGCCCACGCGCGGTTCCATGAAAAGCACCGCTCGTGACATGTCCACCGAGGTGCTGTAGGGTTTGCGATCGAACCAACTGTTGTAAGCATAGCTCGTCAGCCGCTGCGTGCTGTGCCTCTTCAACGTGTCCTTCAACTGCGTGTCGGCTGGGCAGACGTAGATCTTTTGCTCCTTCGTGTATCGGCCGAGCGGGCCGTCCTCAACGCTGGATGTCCCCATCCAACGGCTGCTTTCGGGATAAACTTCTTTGTCGCGGGCATACTGGCTGATGAATTTACAGAGCTGGTTCATGTTGCTCGTGCAAATCACTTGGTCGGCCTTCCTCTTGCCGCCCGTGAGCGCCGGGAACAACAAGGCCCCCAAAATACCCATGATCGTCATCACCACCAGCAGTTCCACCAGCGTGAAACCGCCGCGTAAAAATCGCCGCTTTGTATTCATCATTTTTGCCTCGACCCGACTCATTATCCGTGATTCCGGCGCCGGACGCAAAAGGTTTTCACCGCGCCTCAAACACCGGCAGGGAAAGTTTCCAGTAAATTGCAGCCAGGCGCAACGCCAGCACCAAGCTCGCGCCGGCCACCGTCACCAGCAAACCGCCAACTCCCAGGCCGTGCAGCGTCATGCACGCCACTGCGCCGCACAACGACGCTGTCGCGTAAAGACGGATCTCCGGCCGGAACACCATCGGCATTTCACCAACAAGTATGTCGCGCGCGATGCCACCGGCCACGCCGGTGACCACGCCGAGCAATACCGCCACCGGCGGCGAGAAATGAAGCGCCACGCCTTTTTGCGTGCCGAGCATCGTGAAGAACGCCAGCGCCAACGCGTCCGCCACCAGCAGCGCGCGGTGGGGCAGTTTGCAGAAGCGCGCCACGAAGAACGTCACCAGCGCCGCCACCGTCGCGTTGATCAGCAGCCCCGGTCCCCGCAGCCAGACCACCGGCAGATCGCCAACAAGCACGTCGCGCACGGTGCCGCCGCCAAACGCCGTCACCAGCGCCAGCACCAGCACGCCGAACAAATCAATCTTCTTGCCCCGCGCCGCCAGCACGCCGGTGATGGCGGACACGAAGACGCCGAAGTGCTCCAGCAGCAGTTGGGGCGATGGCAGGTTCATGGCGACACTCCATTCATCATTTCCAATTCAACACAACTTTGCCCGACTGGCCGCTGTTCATCACCTCAAAACCTTTTTCAAACTCCGTGTAATGAAACCGGTGCGTGATGACCGGCCGGATATCGAGGCCGCTTTCCAGCATGACGGTCATCTTATACCACGTCTCATACATTTCGCGGCCATAGATGCCCTTGATGGTGAGCATGTTGAAAATGACCGTATTCCAGTCAATCGCCATCGCCTCGGGCGGAATGCCGAGCACCGCGATTCTCGCGCCGTGGCTCATGTTCGCCAGCATGTCGCGGAACGCCGCCGCGTTGCCCGACATCTCCAGCCCGACATCGAATCCTTCCTTCATGCCAAGCTGTTTCTGCGCGTCCTTCAGACTGCGCTCGCGTGGGTTCACCGCCAGCGTCACGCCCATCTTCCGCGCCAACTCCAAACGCCACGGGTTTACGTCGGTAATCACGACGTGCCGCGCTCCTGCATGCCGTGCCACCGCTGCGGCCATGATGCCGATCGGCCCCGCGCCGGTGACGAGCACGTCCTCGCCGAGCACCGGGAACGACAGCGCTGTATGCACCGCGTTGCCGAACGGATCGAAGATGGAGGCGACGTCGCGGTCAATGCTTTCGCTGTGGACCCAGACGTTGGTCATTGGAAGCGACAGATACTCGGCGAACGCGCCGGGCCGGTTGACGCCGATGCCCTTGGTGTCCGCGCAGAGATGCCGCCGGCCGGCGAGACAGTTGCGGCATCTGCCGCAGACCACATGCCCCTCGCCACTGACGATCTGGCCGGGAAAGAAATCCTTTACGTTCGAGCCGACCTCGACGATCTCACCGACAAACTCGTGCCCGACCACCAGCGGCACAGGAATGGTCTTCTGCGCCCAGGCGTCCCAATTATAGATATGGAGATCGGTGCCACAGATGCCGGTGCGATCCACGTGGATCAGCACGTCGTTCAGGCCGATCTCCGGCTCCGGCACATCCTCCAGCCAGAGTCCCGGCGCCGATTGTCGTTTTACCAATGCCTTCATTGTTCAACCTCCGGTTGTGCCGGCAGGAAAAAGGGTTGCCAAGCCGGCCGCTTGTCTGCACTATGTCCAACATCACGGAATCACGTGCAGCATATTGAACACGCGAGACTCCATGATGCAAGAACTATTTCCAATATATTGACGCCATGATCAAGCCCTCCTCCGTCAGACCCAAACCGACCCCGGTTGCCGATCCGGTCAGCGGCCATCTCTGCCGCCGCCTGAAGCAGCTCCGCGCCGATCGCGGCTGGTCGCTCGACGCGCTGGCCAAGGCCTCCGGCGTCAGCCGCTCCATGCTCAGCCAGATCGAGCGCGCCAAGGCCAATCCAACGCTCGCCGTCGCGTTCCGCATCGCCCGCGCCTTCGGCATGACGCTCGGTGCGCTGGTGGAAACGCCCGGCGCGACATCGGCGGTCGAGGTCATCCGTGCCGAGGACCGCGCTTATCACTACCGCTCCGACAAGAACTGTCGCATCCGAACGCTCTCGCCGCTGAACCTGGAGAAGGATGTGGAGTTTTACGAAGTGTGCCTCGCAGAAGGCGGGGCGTTACGCAGCAGCCCACACTTCGAGGGCACGCGCGAGTTCCTGACCGTCCAGAAGGGCCGCGTCCGGGTCGAGTCCGCCAGCGACGCGGAGGAACTGGCACCCGGCGATTCCGCCACCTACCGCGCCGACGTGCCGCACGCCATCGTCAACACCGGCAAAGGCGAAGCCGTCGTTTTCCTCGTGGACATTTACCGGTGAGTCGCTCGCCGACCGCCGGATCTACTTCACAATCAGCGTCGCGGCACTCATCGGCTCCAGCGCGATCTCGCAACGGCCGTTTGCCGCGGTCATCGGTTTGATCTGGCCGCGTTGGAGGAGTTGCAGCTTGGCGCGAGCCGGCACGGCAATGCTTGCGGTGGCGGGTTCCTTCGAGTCCGGGTTGGCCAACAGGACATAGCGGCGGCCGGCGTCGTCGGCTCGCGCGGCAAACTGCACGGCGTCGCGGCTCGCTTTCACGTCAAGTTTCGGCGGCTTCGCGGCAGAGAGCAGCGCGGGAAAGAGTTGCTTTACCTCGTTGCCGACAACGAGCATGTCGGCCCAGCGTTTGTCGAGGCCGAGCCGGTCGCGCTGCAAATCGAAGTAACTGTAGTAGATGAGGCCGCTTGCGCCGTGGATGAGGCAGAGGTAGGTCATCACCAGTTCCTCGTCGAGCGTCGGCGCGCGAAATTTGTCGGCGTGCTCCTTGCGGTAACACGCCCAGTCCATCGCCTGCGGCACCATCCACAACGGCCGCAATCCGTCCGATACCGCCGAGCATTTTCGCATCCAGTCCGACACCATCGTCACAGGCCGGTCGGTCACGGGATACGGGTCGGCGCCCAGAACGTCAGCGGAGTTGAGGTAGCCGCAAAACTCATCCACCTGATAAAGCACGGCCCACGGCGGATGATTCGGGTCGAGCTGCCGCACGAGCCGCTGGCGCGCGTCGAGCCGGTCGCGCATCGTCAGCGGCAGCTCGTCGTTCAGATACCATGCGAGCAGCGCTGGATGATCGCGGAAGAGCGGGACGATGCCGCGCACGATGGTCTCCTCGCCGCGGAAGCCGAGCACCGGCTCGTAATACCCTCCCGTGCCAGCGAAAACGTCCTTGATCGAGTAGATGATCTTCAGCTTGCGCGCGGCGAGAGCGTCGAGATAGGTGCGGACCTTCTCTACGCCGCCGACGTTGATGCCGTAGCACATGATCGTGTTGAACGGACTGGCCGCGACGCGGTCGAGATGCTCCTCGAAGTTCTTGGTCGTCGGCCCCGGCCCGAAATACCAGCCGAGCGGAAAGAACGGCTTGCCGTTCACGAGGGTCCGGTTGTGCGCATCGAGAAACACCGTGGGTTGCGGCGCGCCGGCGGCGAGTTTGTGCAACTCGAACTCCTCCCAGCCCAGCGACGTTCCATCCGGCGCGG
>JAPLTX010000006.1 GCA_026397915.1 Verrucomicrobiota bacterium | reverse complement strand
GTGGCCGTAGCTGATCGCGCCGTGATTGGCGCTCCAGTTGTTCATGACGCTATAGACATCGCGGAACGCGCCGGAGCCGGTCAGACGCGGCACGAACCACGTGGTCGGCCAGGTTTCGTTGGTGCGCTCGACGAGGGTCTGATGGACCTTCGCCGGAATCTCGACCGACCAGCCTTCGGCGAGTTGCAGCACGGGGCCGAGGCCCTTGACGAGGCTGATGCGGCTCATGGTCATCGGCATGCCGCCGCGCGAGAGATAGCACGAGGAGAAACCGCCACCCCGGAAATACTCATACACGGCTGACGGCCAACTCGTCGCGGCGAGGCACGCCTCGGCTTCGGCGTCGGTGATTTGCCAGAACGGCTTCATCGCCGGCTTGCCATCAATCATCTGCTCGCCGGTGCCGTCGAGTGTGGCGGCGCCGGAGTTGATGAGGTGAATCAGCCCGTTGGCGCTGTCACCTTCCAGCTTGTGTCCGGTGGCGCGTTCGACGGCGTCGGCGCTCCAGAACGTGCGCACGTCGGCGAAAATCTGCGCGGTGTTGGTGAGCAGGTAGCCGAAGAGCATGCACGCGCCGTTGAGGCTGTCGTTCTCGGTGGCGACCATCATCGGCTGGCGGATGCCGTTCCAGTCGAACGAGGAGTTGAGGATGGCTTCGAGGAAGTCGCCGTTCGGGAAGTGGTCGGTCCAGTGGCGCTGGCCCTGGAAGCCGCCGAGGATGGCGTTGTGGCCGAGCGCTTCCTCGCCGAAGCCGAGCTTGCCGAGGCGCGGGTTGCCGATCATGAGATCGCGGACGATCATCGTCATTTTGACGACGGTCTCCCATTCCTTCTGCTTCGCCTCGGCCGAACGGCGCTGTTTTTCGGGATTGCAGTCCTTGCCTTCCTTGCACTTGGCGTTCGTCCACGTCAGCGCGCGCCTGAACTCGGCTGGATCGAAAATCTTCTCTTCGATGCGGCGGACCAGTTCGGTCATGTCCACGCACTCGACGCGGATGCCGAGATAGTCCTCGAAGAACGGCTGATCCACGATGGAGCCGGCGATGCCCATCGAGACGCCGCCGACGGAGAGGTAGCTCTTGCCGCGCATCGTGGCGACGGCGAGGCCCGCCTTGGCGAACCGCAGCAATTTTTCCTGCACGTCGGCGGGGATGTTGGAATCGCCCGCGTCCTGCACGTCGCGCCCGTAGATGCCGAACGCCGGCAGGCCCTTCTGGTTGTGGCCGGCGAGCACGGCGGCGAGATAAACCGCGCCGGGCCGCTCGGTGCCGTTGAAGCCCCAGACCGCCTTGGGCATGAGCGGGTCCATGTCCATCGTCTCGCTGCCGTAGCACCAGCAGGGCGTGACGGTGAGCGACACGCCGACGCCCTCGCGCGCGAACTTCTCCGCGCAGGCCGCCGCCTCGGCGACGCCGCCGATACAGGAATCCGCGATCACGCACTGGACCTGCCTGCCGTTCGGATAGCGCAGGTTGGCTGAAAGGAACTTCGCGGCGGTCTTGGCCATTGCCATGACCTGGCCTTCGAGCGATTCGCGCACGCCCTTGCGCCGGCCGTCAATGGTGGGGCGAATACCGATTTTTGGGAAAGTGCCGATCCACGGATTCTTGACGCTGGACTTCATTTGGAAGCTGTTCCTTTCTTGATGACGTTTTAACTCCTCTGCCAAACCGCCGAGGCAGGGGCGGCTACTAGATACGAAGTTCGCCGGACTTTCAAGAGTGGTTTTTACCGGGAACCCAGTGAAGAAACCTCCAGCCCAACTCGCCGCCGCAGTGCAACGCCCCAAGCTCTTGCCGATGTTGCCCCAGCGGGGGATGCATTCGCTCATCCTCTTGGCACCCGGCGGCTGGCGGAGGTCACAGGTATTGCCAAACCCCGCGTTTCTTTTCGGAATCCAAAACGACAGCGCGCAACCGGCCGTCAACGCCGCTCACGAATCCGACTTTCCCGCTGATAACGATCCCGCCGCAGGATGCCACGGTGGAATAGTGCCATACCGGCTTGCCCACGCGTGCGTCCAGCGCCAACAAACCGTAGCGGCCTTTCGGGTCCGCCAAATAGACGCGGCCGTCCTGAAACGCAAGAGGACCGCATCCGCCAACCTTGGCCGTCCACAGCAGCGCGCCTGTGCGCACATCGTAAGCGCCGAGCGCCTGCGACCGGAGGTAAACATGCTCCGCGTCAGCGTCCAGGTTGATCGGGGCCGACGTCTCGCGCGCCCAGAGGATTTCCCGCGTGTTCGGGTCAACACACTGCAAAACGCCTCCCGCGACCGCTCTCCGAAACGCAACCAAGAGCTTGCCGGCTGATGCCTTCAAGAGCGGCGGAAAGGGAGCAAAGGCGGCGGAGTTGTTCTCCAACACCCGGCTCCAAAGACGTTCGCCGGTGCCGGAGTTGAGCGCGTAGAGTTTGCTCCGCGATGCGGTGAAGACAACCCCGCCGTGTTCCACCGGTGTTGAAAGGATTTCGTTCGAGTTAAACGGCGTGCGCCACTTCGGCTCGCCGGTTTCGCAGTTGCGCAAAACCAGCCCGCCCTTCCGCGTCGAACAAACACCGGCGCGCAGGACGGTGAACGTCAACGGTGGCTGCGTCGCGGAAAACTCATCGGCGCGGGACCAAAGCAACTTCCCGCTCGTCGCGTCCAACGCTGCGCATTGCCACTCCGGGCTGTCGGCGCGCAGCACATAGACGCGGCGTTCATCGGCGGCGAGGCGGCATTCCCGAAACTGCGACTCGCTTTCCCAGAGGATGCTGCCGGTGAGTTTCCCGATGCAGACGACGTGTTGCCCGCCGTCACCGTGGTGCACAGCAAAGATGCGCTGGCCTCGAACGAGCGGATACTCGCTGCGGTTGTCGGCTGAAAGACTGACGTCCGCCAGTTGCCATGAGTCGGACACGCCGCGCTCGTCCGCCACAGGCAGCCAGGTCCTCGCCACGACCGCCCACACAAGGCCCATGGTCGCCAACGCGCCGCCGCCAATGACCGTTCGACGCAAAGCTTTCTGCTGCCGGACTGCTTTCCGTCGCTCGGACTCAATCTCCGCGCTTACGCGCGGCCAGATTCTGTCTAATCCATTGTCGTGCGGGTCGTTCATGGCGATGTGTGATCTGCTCTTCTACAACCTTATACGTTTCAAGGCAGAACAACGGGACAAGAACTGGCTATCCCCTCAGCCGCTGAATGAGCCGCTGAATCCTTTTCTTCACGGCTTCCTGCGATGACTGGCATTGAACCGCGAGTTCCCCCAGCGACAGGCCGCAGACGTAGCGCAACTTGAGAAGCTGGGCATTGCCTCCCGACAAGCCGGCCAGCAATTCGACAAGCTTCTCCTGCCGCGGATCAGCCACGGGCAGCGGCGGCACTGTCTCTGACAGACTCTGGAGGGAATTCCTCCGCCGCGCTTCCTGTCGCAGCATATCCGTGCAGACGTTGCGGAGGATCGTGTGAAACCACGGGGCGAAGGGTCGCGATGGATGATAATGTCTGCGATAACGCACCACGCGGATCAAAGCTTCCTGCACAGCGTCCTGGGCCGTGCTGTGGTTGCCGACGCGCCTTTCCGCGAGGCGCAGCGCCGCTTCGTAGTGCCGCGACGCCAGAAGGCGGAAGACCCCTTCGTCCATAGTTTCCTGGAACCGGCGCATCAGCGCTTCGTCGGCGCACTCGACCTCTGTCATGGGCGCCAACTTTATTGGGATGCCCGCGACGACGCAAGGAACAACCTCTGCGCAGAGGTGGGTTCGCAAAGAGTGACGCAGCTTGTCTCTTCCCGCCGGCTCTCGACGTATGTATGATGACGCCATGAGAATCAAAGTCATGAACAAACCGCGAATTCTTCCCCTCGTGCTAATGACGATCCTCCCGGCTATCTGCTGGTCGGCCCAACTGGAGGTTCGCCGTGACATCCATTTCCCCACTCTGTCGGGCTACAAAACCCTGGCCTGTGACTTCCACATGCACACCGTCTTCTCGGACGGGAACGTCTGGCCCACCATCCGTGTGAACGAGACGTGGCGGCAGGGACTCGACGCCATCGCGATCACCGACCACATCGAATACCAGCCGCACAAGACTGACGTGCCGACGAAGCATCCCCGCTCGTTCGAGTTGGCAGAGAGCGCAGCCCGGTCCCACAACCTCCTACTCATCCGCGCCGCCGAACTCACGCGCGACACGCCGCCGGGCCACTTCAATGCCATCTTCCTCAACGACATCAAGCCGCTGGAGACTCCGGAGTTCCTCGACGCGGTCAAGGAGGCGAACCAGCAGGAAGCTTTCGTGTTTTGGAACCACCAGGGCTGGAAGGGCGAGGAGAAAGGCCGATGGCTCGATGTGCATCAAACGATGTATGACAAGAAGTGGCTTCAGGGAATGGAGGTGGCGAACGGCGACGAGTATTACCCCACAGCCCACAGGTGGTGCCTAGAGAAGAACCTGACGATGCTGGGGAACTCCGACATCCATGACCCGGACCTTCGGAAGGAAAGCTCCTCGCTGGATCACCGCACAATGACGTTGGTTTTCGCGCGGGAAGCGACGCTCGCCGGCATCAAGGAGGCGCTGGTGGCCGGGCGGACCATCGTGTGGTTCAAGGACCAGTTGATTGGCCGGGAGAAACTGCTGCGCTGGTTCTTCGACGCGTGCGTCCAGGTCAGCAAACCCAACGTGCGGTCGAAGACCAGCATGTATGTGGAGGTGCGGAACAATTGCCACGCCGACATCTGCCTGGAGCCGACCGACCCGCCCCAACCCAATCAATCTCCTCAACCCCGCACGATCATTCTGCCCGCGAACAGCACGGTCCTAATGAGAGTCCCCATCACCGATCCCGCCAAGCCTGTCGCGCTGGCGTATGTGGCCAAGAACTTTCTCGTCGCTCCCGACAAGGGCCTGCCGGTGACGCTGAAGGTTTCGAGTCCGGCGTCAGCCGAGAAGAAGGACGCCAAGTGATCCGGCCCCCAAGAAGATCACTGCCATGCAGAACAGGTAGCTGAACGCGCTAGCGTTCAGCCGGCAGCATCCGAGCGCTTGGCGCGTTCGGCTGCACAACTGCGCCAAGTCCAGAAAAACGCCCGGCGATGTCCCGTCCGGCTCATGCCCTGCGTATATCTTCATAGCGGATGGTTTGTCTTTCGACGAAACCATGCGAACACACAGAATCCAGGAACAGAGGAGACGGTTTGACGAAACGCAGATGGTTGTTGGAAATCGGCATCATGGGCCTGATGGCGGTCGCATCCTCGTTGGCGGCTGAAGGCAAGGACAAAGAGGAAGCCGGGTCCGCCTCGCTGGCAGAAATCAAAGACGCTCCCGCCCGCCCGCCGGTTGCGACAGGGCCGCAGGAAACCAAGCCATACCTGCCCGACGTGAAGGATGCCGCCATTTACGCCGGCAAGAAAACCTCCGTCGCCGACCTGGAAAAACTCCCGCCCGTCATCAACAACAACCAGCGGCAGGCCTTCGCCGAACTTCCCGGCCTGCTCGTCTCGGAGATGACCATTCCCAGCCACATCAACATCAACTACCGCGGCCTCGGCGACCCGCACGAGTCGGCGTTCATGCTCATGCTCAAGGACGGCGTGCCGATCAGCAACAGCCTGTTCGGCGATCCGAACATCTATTACAGCCCGCCGCTGGAGTCCGTGCAGCGCATCGAGCTGATCCGCGGCGGCTCGGCGTTGCTCTACGGGCCGCAGCCCGGCCCGGTCGTGAACTACGTCACCTCGCTGCCGCCGCGCGACAAGGCGCTCGCCTTCAGCACGCTGCACGTGGGCGGCTCGGAGGGGCTTTACTCCACGTTCAGCGAACTCAGCGGCACGGTCTGGCCGTTCGGCTATCTCGGCAACTTCCAACACCGCCAGGCCGACGGCCCGCGCCAAAACAGCGACTACCGCGTGGACACCGGCGACGTGAAGCTGCTGTTCCACCAGACCGAGCAGTCGCGCTGGTTCTTCACCTTCTCAGGCTATGAGTCCGAGAGCGGCGAGGCGGGCCGGCTCACCGCCGCCCAATACGCCGCCGACCGCGACCAAACTACGCGGCCGTTCGACCGGATTTGGTTCGAGCGTTACGTGCCCACGCTCGGCTACGAAAACGAACTCTCCCCCGACACGTTGCTGGAAGTGAAAAGCTGGGGCGGCTATGTGGACCGTTTCAGCCGGCGCCAGCTCGCCGCGGGCACGTTCACCAACCTCGACGACCGCGAGTCCTACTTCGGCGGCGCCGATGCGCGCGTGCGGCACTACTGGGAAGCTTGGGACAACCGGCAAACGCTCACCGGCGGTTTCACTTGTTACGGCTCCGACAACCCGCGCTCGCGCCAGCGCAACAGCGACCTCACCGCGACCACTGGCGACGACCGGTTCGAACTCGACAACCACACGCTCTACGGCGCGTTCTTCGCCGAGAACCGTTTCCAGTTTGGCCGCTTCGCAGTCATCCCGGCCGTGCGCGTCGAGACGATCGAAATGCGGTCCACCGAGAACTACAACGTCGAGGTCACCCGCCCGTTGCAGGACGTGGAGTTCAGCGACGCCGTGCCGCTGGTCGGCGTGGGGCTGACTTACGACGTGACAACGAAAGACCTCCTCTACGCCAACATCTCGCAAGGCTACCAGCCGCCGCGCTACGAAGACCTCGTCAACCCGACCAGCAACACCCAGCAGCCGGCGTCATCTCTCGGCGTCGGCGAAACCTGGACCTACGAACTCGGCGTCCGCGGCACGCCGACACCGTGGCTCTTCTACGACACCAGCGTCTTCTACATTGACTGGAACAACCGCATCGAGACCCTCACCTTCGCCGGCGGCAACAACGAGCGCGTCAACTCTGGCCGCGCGGAGTTCTACGGCTGGGAAGCCATGATTGCCACCGACGTCATCAGCCTCTTCGACCACTGGGCCGACACCCGGCACGCCGAGCGGTTCGGCAGCCTGAGCCTCTTCGGCAACGTCTCGTTGCTGGAGGCGGAGTTCACTGGCGGCCCGCAAAACGGCCGGACGCCGGCCTACGCTCCCGAATACATCGTCAAGACCGGCGCCATCTGGCGATGGAAGAACCGCGCCAAGGTCGCCCTGACCGGCGTGTTCGTCGCCGACCACTACTGGCAGGATAGCAATCTAGCTGGCACCGTCGGCACTGACCGCGTGCCCTCCTACATCGTGTGGGACCTGACCGCCGAGGTCCGTGTTTACAAGGACTACGTCAGCGTTATCGGCGGCATCACTAACATCCTCGACGAAGACTACTACTCGCGCGTCCGCAGCGATGGCATTGACCCGGCGTCCCGGCGCAACTTCTACGGCGGCGTCAAGCTGACGTTCTGATTCTTGTTTGAACCTGTCACATGGCCGTAACTGGCAACAGCCGGCGCCCGTGCTATGTTGCGTGCGATGTCAGTATCCCGTTTCAGTTTTCACCGCAACGTTTGGGCGCTCGGTTGGACGAGCTTTTTCACCGACGTGTCCAGCGAGATCATCTATCCGCTGCTGCCGGTGTTCCTGACGACAACGCTCGGCGCGAGCATGACGTTTGTCGGCATGGTCGAGGGCATCGCCGAGAGCACGGCGAGCTTGCTCAAGATCGTCTCCGGCTGGTGGTCGGACAAGATGGCCAAGCGCAAACCGTTCGCGGTGGGCGGCTACGCGCTCAGCGGTCTCACGCGACCGATGGTCGCGCTCGCCGCTGTCGGTTGGCACGTGCTGGCGGCGCGGTTCATTGATCGCATCGGCAAAGGCATCCGCACCGCGCCGCGCGACGCGCTGCTGGCGGACTCTGTGCCGGCGGACCGGCGCGGCGCGGCGTTCGGCCTGCAACGCTCGATGGACCACGCCGGCGCGATCGTCGGCCCGCTGATCGCGTTCGCGCTGCTGACGTGGGTGACGACCGATTACCGCATGATTTTCTGGGTCGCCGCCGTGCCGATGGTGTTTGCCGTGGCGGTGCTGGCGTTCGGCGCGAAGGAAGTGGCGCCGGCGCGCGACGTGAAGAGCCACGCCGCGCCGTTTGTCGCGACGCCGAAGTTCAAGCGATACCTCGCTCTCCTGTTTCTGTTTACGCTGGGCAACTCCAGCGATGCGTTCCTCATCCTGCGCGCCAAGGATCTCGGCATCGCCGACGCGATGTTGCCGCTGCTCTGGGTGGCGTTGCACATCGTGAAGATGTGCAGCAGCCTGCCGGCGGGCGCGCTCAGCGACCGGATCGGCCGCAAGGCGTTGATCGTCGGCGGCTGGATTGTTTACGCGGCTGTCTATGTCGGCTTCGGCGCGGCGAGCGAGGCGTGGCACATCTGGGGGCTGTTCATCGCCTACGGGTTCTTCTTCGGCATGACGGAGGCAGCAGAGCGGGCCATCGTGGCAGATTTCTTTCCGAGCGAACAACGCGGCCGCGCGTTCGGCCTCTACAACGCCGCCATTGGTTTCGGCGCGCTGCCAGCGAGCCTGTTGATGGGCTGGCTCTGGACGCAGTTCGGCGTGACGGTGGCATTCAACACCGGCGCAGGTCTGGCCGGCGTCGCGGCGGTGCTATTGGCATTGCTGGTTTGAGTGGAAGTGTTCGTTGACCACCGGTAGAATCAGCACCTACATCAACCTATGAAAATCAAGATCTGGGGCTGTCGCGGTTCGATCACTACGCCGGGGGCGACAACGTTGCGCTACGGCGGCAACACGACGTGCGTGGAAATCCGGACCGCTGACGGTGAGGCCGCCGGCCAAAACATTGTCGTGGACGCCGGTTCCGGCGTGCGTCTGCTTGGCAAGGCGTTGCGCCGCGAGAAAAAGATTTCGCACATCCGCTTCTTCTTCAGTCACTCGCATTGGGACCATCTGGTCGGTTTTCCGTTCTTCGAGCCGGCGTATTTCCCCAACTACCACATCATTTTCTGCGGCGGCCCGCACGCGCAGGATTCCA
Source organism: Verrucomicrobiota bacterium (assembly GCA_026397915.1). Lineage (GTDB taxonomy): Bacteria > Verrucomicrobiota > Verrucomicrobiia > CAIQCK01 > CAIQCK01 > CAIQCK01. Next base: position 40,777 of record JAPLTX010000006.1, on the reverse strand, counting down.
TCAAGCGGTATCTCAGCCGCCAGATGAAAGCGCCGTTCTTTCCGGTGGACTTCAGCCTGTTGAAGGCGCAGTTCGATTTCTGCTGCGAACGACCGCATCAGGAACCCGGCCCCTGCCGCTTCGACGGCATGGAAGTCTCGCCTGCACCGCTGAATCATCCCAACGGCGGCTATGGTTTCAAGTTCGTCGAAAAAGGAAAGGCTTTCGTATTCTTCCCCGACAACGAACTTGGTTTCCAGCACGAGGGCGGGCTGGACCGCGCAGCTTACGTTGAGTTTTGCCGTGGCGCAGACCTCCTTATCCACGATGCGCAATACACCGACACGGAATACCAGCGCACCCGCGGATGGGGCCACTCCACTTATGCTGATACCGTGGATTTGGCCATCGCCGCTGGCGTCAAACGCCTCGGCCTCTTTCACCACGACCCCGACCGCACCGACGACGACCTCGACCGGCAGGTCGAGGTTTGCCGCGAGCGCATCCGCGAGGCCCGCAGCAACATTGAGTGTTTCGCCTGTGCCGAAGGGATGACGCTCGAGCTGTAGCGGGCGACATCACGCGGCGGGGATTCGCAGGAAGATTGGACGCCTTCGACGCGCTTGGTGTGCGTGTTTTATTGGAAACCAAGAATGAAAGTTTGGATATCGCTCTTGCTTGTTATCATCGCTGCCGGCATCGCTTCGGCTGAGCCGCCCAAGGGTGCGGAATGGGAGTTGGTCTTCAGCGACGAGTTCGACGGCGCGACCGCCGACCTCGACAAGAACTGGGATTTTCAGAACGGCCCCAGCGGCCACATCCTTTGCAGCCGATGGCGCGAGAACGTCGTCGTCGAAAACGGTTTCTGCCGCCTGCTCAACAAGAAGGAGAAGCGCGGCGGGCAGGATTGGACCTCCGGCAGCATGTGGACCACGCGGCAGTTCTGCTACGGCTACTTCGAGTGCCGTTATCGCTACGGCGCGGCGACGGGGCTGAACAATTCGTTCTGGATCATGAACCGCCTGCCGGGCAACGCGCCAGGCCGCTTCGAACTAGACATCAACGAAGGCCACTCGCCCGACTCGGTGAACATGAACATCCACAACTGGTCCGGCAAGCACTGGGCCAAGAGCAAGAAGTGGCGCGCAGAGGGTTGCGACCTCGCCAAGGAGTTCCACGTTTACGGCTTTGAGTGGAACGCGAAGGAACTGGCCTGGTATTTCGACGGCAGGGAGATCCGCCGCGAGACCAACACCGTCGCTCGCGGCCACGCGCCGGTCTGGCTCAGTTCGGCGATCATCAAGTGGGCCGGCCCCGTCACCGACAAGATTGACGGCACGAGCATGGATGTGGATTACGTGCGCGTCTATCAGCGGCGCGACGCGAAGCCAGCGGCGGGCCTCGATTTCAACGCCATGCTCCGGCCCGTGCCAGCGGCGGCGAAGTTCAGCGATCCCGATTACTACATCTGGTGCGGCACGATGGTGAAAGGCGACGACGGCAAGTGCCACCTCTTCTACTCCCGCTGGCCGCGCAAACTTGGCCACAACGCATGGGTGACGCACTCAGAGGTCGCGCACGCCGTCGGCGACTCGCCGCTGGGGCCGTTCCGGCACAAGGACGTGGCGTTGCCGGCGCGCGGCAAGGAGTTCTGGGACGGCCTCTGCACGCACAATCCCACCGTCCTCAAGTTCGGCAAGAAGTATTACATCTACTACATGGGCAACACCGGCGACGGCGCGGCGATGAAGACGCTGAACTGGACGCACCGCAACAACCAGCGCATCGGCGTCGCAGTGGCGGACTCTCCTGACGGGCCGTGGAAGCGCCTCGACAAGCCGGTCATCGCGCCGACTCCGGGTTTCTTCGATGCGCTCTGCTGCGCCAACCCGACTGTTACCGCGCGGCCCGGCGGCGGTTACCTGATGGTCTATAAAGCCGTCGCCGACAAGAACAAGCTGCCGTTCGGCGGGCCGGTGCTGCATTGCGTGGCCACGAGCGACTCGCCGACCGGGCCGTTCAAGAAATACCCGACGCCCGTCTTCGCGAAGGAAGGCGTGGCGTTCGCCGCCGAGGACCCGTTCATCTGGTCGACGGACGGCCGCTACTGGGCGATCGTGAAGGACAATGCCGGCCACTTCACCGGCGCGGGCAAGTCCACCGCGCTGTTCGTGTCCGACGACGGCTTCGACTGGAAGCTGGCGCCGCATCCGCTTGTGGCGACGACGGAGATCGCGTGGGAAGGCGGCGGGAAACAGAAGCTCCACTCGCTGGAGCGCCCCCAGCTTTACTTCGAGAACGACCGGCCCGTCGTCCTCATGTTCGCGTGCGACGTGGACAAGAAGCGCGAGCACTCCTTCAACATCCGGATTCCGCTGGCGCCGGTCCGCTGACCCCGCGATGCAACCGGAATTTCCCTTCGATAACGCGCCGTTTGCCTACCGGCTACGCGAGAGCGCCCGCGCCCGCTGCGTTGGGCTGCGCGTGACGTTGCAGCACGGCTTGGAGGTGGTCCTGCCGAAAGGCTACGACCCGTCAGTGGTGCCAGACGTGCTGCGGCGCAAGCAACGCTGGATTCGCGCCGCGCTCGACCGCTTGGCGGCGCACCTGAAGATTTTCGGCCCGCCGCAACCGTGGCAGTTGCCGGCGAAGGTTGAACTGCCGGTAATCAGTCGCGTCTGGCGGGTGGAAGCCGTTGAGACAGCCTCGCGGCGCGTGATGGTTCGCGACGCCGGCGCGGATTGCCTGCGGATCATCGGCCGCATCAGCAACGAGAAAGCCTGCCGCGCAGCGCTGGCCCGCTGGCTCATGACACAAGCGCGCGAGCATTTGCCACCACTGTTGCACGGCGTCAGTCAGCGGACGGGGCTTCACTGCCAGCGCATTAGCATCCGGCGGCAACGGTCGCGCTGGGGAAGCTGCTCGCGGCACAAAACTATCTCGCTCAACGCCAAGCTGCTGTTTCTGTCGCCGGAGCTAGCGGACTACGTGCTCGTCCACGAACTCTGCCATCTCGCAGAGATGAACCACTCCCGGCGATTCTGGGCGCTCGTGGCGAGCCACTGTCCCGATTACCGTCACGCCAACCGCCAACTCCGCGACATGTGGAAGCACCTGCCGCGTTGGGCGACGTGAGAAGCGAGCGAGTTGGGGAAACGCCGAGGTTGTATCGGTGTTTCATTCGTGTTGAAATACAATCACTCACGTAACCCACGGAGCACTCTATGAGTCTGATTCAATGGCAGGCGGTTCTTTGGCTGGTGGCTTCCATGGCGATGACGCCGGCCTTGCACGCGCAGCAACCCGCCCCGCGGATTGGCTACGTCTATCCCGCCGGCGGCCAGCAAGGCACGACCTTCCAAGTGGTCATCGGCGGTCAGAGGCTGAAGGATCTCAAGGAGGTGTTTGTCTCCGGCAGTGGCGTCCAGGCCGTCATGCTCGAACGCGCCCGGCCGCTGACGCCGCAGGAGTTTCGCGAGTATCTGGAACTGAAGGCAAAGGTGGATGCGCTGGAAGCGAAACGGCTAGCCGCTCCTCAAGCCGGGAAGCCCGCCAAACAACGCGGTGGAAAGGAGAAGCCGCAAGCTGCGGCGAACGCGCCGAGTGGGGCTGCGTGGACGCCCGAAGACGGAAAGTTGCTGTCGGAAACGAAGCAGAAGCTCGCCGCTCTCGTGCGCAAGCCTGCCGGCGCCATCCGAAAAGCTCCCACGCCCGCGCTGGCGGACATTCTTGTCGCACAAGTGACGTTGGCTGCGGACGCGGAACCCGGCCCACGTGAGATCAGAGTCGCCGGCCAGTCGGGCATGTCCAATCCGCTTGCGTTCCACGTCGGCCAAGTGACGGAGTTTTCTGAAGTCGCCTCGGAAACGGTCACGCAGGTTAAGAGCGTCATCGAGAAATCCCGCGAGCGACCGCAGACCAGCAACCCGAAGACGGAGATGACCGTCGCGCTGCCCGCGACCATCAACGGACAGGTCTTGCCCGGCGAGGTCAACAGCTACCGGTTCGCGGCTAAGAAAGGTCAGCGGATTGTCATCGCTGTCAGCGCGCGGCAACTGATTCCCTACATCTCCGACGCCGTGCCCGGCTGGTTTCAGGCTACGCTCTCGCTCCGCAACGCGGCCGGCAAGGAACTGGCCTACGCCGACTCGTTCCGTTTCAATCCCGACCCCGTGCTCCACCTTGATGTTCCCGACGACGGCGAATACGTCATCGCAATCAAGGACTCGCTTTACCGCGGTCGCGAGGACTTCGTCTATCGCATCACCGTCGGCGAACTGCCGTTCGTGACGGGCATCTTCCCGCTCGGCGGCCCCGCTGGCGCGCAGACCACCGTCGAAGCGATGGGCTGGAACCTGCCCGATTCCAAACTTGTTGTGGAAGGCAAAGACAAGGCGCCGGGCATTCATCAACTCTCCGTGCGCAAGGACGGACATATTTCCAACTTCGTGCCGTTCGCGGTGGACACGTTGCCGGAGCGTCTGGAAGATGAACCCAACAACACGCCGGAAACCGCGCGTCGCATTACGCTGCCCGTCATCATCAACGGCCGCATTGATTTGCCGGAAGACGCCGACGTGTTTTGCTTCGAGGGCCGCGCTGGCGACCAAATCGTTGCCGAAGTCATGGCGCGCCGGCTGAACTCGCCGCTCGACTCCGTGCTCAAATTGACCGATGCCTCCGGCAACCAGATCGCGTTCAACGACGACCACGCGGACAAGGGCGCGGGGCTGACGACGCATCAAGCCGATTCGTATCTGCAAGCCACGCTGCCCACCAACGGCACTTATTACCTCCATCTGAGCGACGCGCAGCACAAAGGCGGTCCGGAGCACTCCTATCGCCTGCGCATCAGCGCCCCGCGGCCGGATTTTGACTTGCGTATCGTGCCCGCCAGCGTGAGCGCGCGCGCCGGCAAGGCCGTCCCGCTCACTGTGTATGCGTTGCGCAAAGACGGCTTCGCTGGCGACATTGCGCTCTCGTTGAAGGACGCGCCCGAAGGATTCAAGCTCAGCGCCGCCGACGTGCCGGCCACCCAAGCCGTGGCGCGGCTGACGCTCACTGTCCAGCCGACGATTGAAACGCTGCCCGCCGTCCTCAAGCTCGAAGGTCGCGCGACGATCCAAGGCCGCGAGGTTTCCCATCTGGCCCTGCCCGCGGAAGACATGATGCAGGCGTTCGAATACCGCCATCTCGTTCCAGCCAACGAACTGAAACTGGCGATGACCGGAAGCTACAAGATCGCAGGTCCGCCAAGGATCCTCGGTGACCTGCCCGTCAAGATTCCCGCCGGCGGCACGGCCCGGGTGCGGATTGTCGCGCCGCCAGCTATGTTCTCCAACAAAGCTCGCCTCGAACTGAGCAACGCGCCGGAGGGCCTGACCATCAAAAAGGTTTCGCCCTCCCGCGACGGCGGCGAGATCGTGCTCCAGTGCGACGCGAAAGTGAAGCCCGGCCAGAAAGGCAGCCTGACCATCACCACCTCGGTAGGGAAGGCCCCGCCGTCGGGTCAGCACTCGCCCGCCACGCTACCGGCCATCCCGTTCGTAATTACGCAGAGGTGATCTTTGCTGAAACGCGACAGAATGTCCGGAGAGCGACACGTCGTGATGAAAATCCAGATGACTGTCGCCGTCGCCGCTCAGTAGCAACCTCATGCTGTCTCAGGCAGGAACGTGGGGAGGTTCACGCCGCGGAAAGGCTGGAACGCTCCACGAACCTGGCTGAAATGCAGCTCGCAGTTCCGGGCGCCCCAAGCGTAGGCCGTCTGCACCAGCGTCGCGCAATCCACCGGCACGAGAAACACCGGCGTCCGGCCGCGATGGCGGTCGAGTTCGGTCCACAACAACGCAGCCGCCTCCTGCGGACCGCGCGCGAAGCCCGGCCCGACCATGTTGAGGGCCGCATGCGCCGAGGACGCGCAGAAGCCTTCAATCCGCCCACCGTCGCCTTCAATAACCGATGCATGCCAGAAGCCGGGGCGGTTCTTGATGAAGTAGCGGTAATCCTTCTCACGCCGGATGCCCGCTACCTCTAACTCCAGTTGCCCGATGGCTGGCACGTCGTCGAGCCGCGCGGGTCGGACGCGTTTGACGCCGGGCGGCCGGGCCTTCAGTCCGCCCTTTGGCACCGGCAGGAACATGTCCTGATACGCGCAGCGCGGAACGAAGCCCGCCCGCGTGTAGAGCGAGAACGAATCGAGGTTCATCGCGCTGCTGACGAGCCGCACTGGTTTCCCCTCGCGCTCCGCGAACCGGATGATCCACTCCAACAGCGCGCGCGCCATGCCGCAGCCGGCGTAGCTTGGATGCGAGTTCATGATGCCGAGCGAAACGTGCGTCTCGCGCGGATGATAGAAGCACGAACCGATGAGCCGGCCGTTGGGATGAACGGCCACCACGCCGCAGCCGGGATCGAGCGCTTCGTAAACGTCGAAGAACACTTCGGTCAGCGCCGGTCCGCCGCTGAAGATCGGCGCGCGGCCGTGGGTTTGATACCAGTGGTTGGTGGAGAAGTGAATCAGCTCGCTGACTTCAACGCGGTCCGCCTTGGTCATCTTCCGGATTTGCACAGTCGCCATGAGTCGCTCCAATCAGCGCGGCATTCGCGCCGGCTGAGCGTGCGAAACTGCCGCGCCGTTGTCAACTCAGTCTGTCGGCTGCGTGCCGCCGTCACTTCCGTTGTTCCGGCGTCACCTTCAGTGTCACGTTCTTGCCGTCACGTTGCACGACGATCTCCACCGGCTGGCCGATCTTCGCGCCGTCGAGCGCATAGGTGTAATCGTAGATGTTCCGGATTTGTTTGCCGCTGAACTTCACGATCACGTCGCCCGCGCGCAAGCCGCCTTTTTCAGCCGGGCTGCCGGGGCGCGTGCCACTGAGTTTCACGCCTGGATGATCGCCCTCGTTGTAATCAGGAATCGTGCCGAGATAGGCGCGCAACGTCCCGCGCCCTACGCCCATCGCCGAACGCTCGGCGACTTTCTCGAAGCGCGGCCGGTCGGGGCGCGTGGCAAGGTCTTCGACAACGCGCCGCACCAGTTCCAGCACGTCGGCTTCGCCGACGGCGTTGATCTTGTCGGCGGTGTCGGTGGGGCGATGGTAGTCGCGATGCGAGCCAGTGAAGAAGTTCAGCGCCGGCACGCCTGCTTGGTAGAACGTGGACGAATCGGTCGGCAAATACGGGTCGTTGCTGAGCGTCACGCAGAGCGGCAGGCTGGCGGCGAACCGCTCGAACAGCTGCGGCCAGATGGCGGCCGAACCAACGCCCTGAACGGCGAGGCGCCGCTCCGTCAGCCGGCCGACCATGTCCATGTTTATCATCGCGACGACGTTCGACATCGGCACGGGCGGTTTCCTGCAGAACGCCGACGAGCCGAGGACGCCGAGTTCCTCGCCACTGAAGCACGCGAAGAGAACGTCGCGCCGCAGTGACTTCGTGCGCTTGCCGAAGTAACGCGCCAGCTCCAGCACGCCAGTGGTGCCGCTGGCGTTGTCATCGGCGCCGGGATGAATCTCCTCAAAACCCGCGCCGAGCGAATTCTCGCCGCCGTAGCCGAGGTGATCGTAGTGCGCGCCGACCACAACGGTTTCGTTGGTCCGGTCGCGCGCGCCGGCGTGGACGGAGGCGAAAACATTGTGACCGGTCGCGGTCTGTTTTCGCAATTCCACGCGCAGCTTCACGCGCACGCCGGTCATCGCGAAACCGCCCTGTGTTTCCAGCTTGTCGAGCGCGTCTTGCGTCGCCTTCAGGTCTTTGCCAGCGGCGGCGAACATCCGCTCCGCCAGCTTGCGCGTGATCTGCGCCGCGACGATGCCGCTGTCGGCGAAGCTGCCGTCGCCGCCGCGCGAGATAAGTTGGTCGCGCGGCAACGAACTTGGCCCGGTCGTCACGAGCAACGCCTTCGCGCCGCGCTCGCGCGCCGTCATCGCCTTCATCCGCAGCGGCGCAAAGTGACGCAGCCGCTCCTGCTCTTTCTCCGACGCGGCTTCCGGCTGGAAACGCAGCACGAGCACGATCTTGTCCTTCACGTCGAGGTGGGCGAACGAGTCGTAGCCCTGCGTGACAATGCCGTAGCCGGCGAACACCACCTCGCCTTCGACCTCGCCGTTGGCCGAGAGCGCCAGTGGCACGAAATCCGCGTCCACCGCGCCGCCGGCCTTCTCCGCGCCGAGCGCCGCCTCGAAAGAATTGTTCGGGCCGAGGCCGACGCCAGACTGGAACTCGAATGGTTGCCGCGTCACATCGCGCAAGCCTCCGGCGCGGAAGTTTTTCTCAATAAACGCCGCCGCCTTGCGCTCGCCGGGCGAGGCGGTCTTGCGGCCTTCGAGCGTCGGCGAGGCGAGGTAGGCGATTTCCTTCTGGATGGCCGCCGGATCGAACGCTGTTTTCTTTTCCGCCTTCCGCTTTCCGTTTTCCGCCTTCTTCTCCGTCCACGGCTCGGCAAAGTCGGCGATGAAAAGCTGGGACTTGCCGCCGGCGCGCGTCGAAGTCCACATCAACTTCCGACCATCGGGCGAGAAGACCGGCAAGCCGTCGAAACCATCACGATAGGTCAGCCGTGTCAATTGCGCGCCGTCGGGCCGGACGAGGTAAAGCTCGAAGTTCCCAAAACCACCGTCCTTGTTCGAACAGAACACGATCCACTCGCCGCCCGGGTGAAAATATGGCGACCAGCTCATCGCGCCGAGCTTCGTGACTTGGTGTTTATCGCTCCCGTCGGGGCGGACCATCATGATTTCCGCTTTCGTGTCGTCCGACGTGAAGTGGCGATAGACGATCCATTTGCCGTCCGGCGAGAAGAACGGCCCGCCGTCGTAGCCGGGGTCCACCGTGACGCGGTGCTGGTTCTTGCCGTCGGCATCCATCACGTAGATCTCGCGGTCGCCGGCGCGCGCGGAGCAGAAGCAGATGCGTTTGCCGTCGGGCGAGTAAGCGGCCTCGGCGTCATAGCCTTTTGCGTCGGTGAGTCGGCGCAAGTTGCTGCCCTCGGGCTTGCAATCGAAGATGTCGTAGCTGTCGTCGAAGTCCCACGAGTAGCGCCGCTCCTTGCCGCTCTTCAGAAACTCAATCTCGTCGCGCTGCTTCTTGAGCGCGTCGGAGTCGAGATGCGTCGAGGCGAACAGCACACGTTTGCCGTCGGGGCGGAAGAATGAGCAGGTGGTCTTGCCAACACCGGGGCTGATCCGCCCCAGTTCGCCGTTGCGGAGGTCCATCGTGAAGATCTGGTAGAACGGGTTCTCCGCCTCGCCCGGTTTCAACGGCGCGCGCGTGCTCTGGAAGACGATGCGGTTGCCATCGGGCGAAAAGTAGCCCTCGCCGCTGCGCGAGCCGTCGAAGGTGAGTTGCTTAATGTGGTGCAGGTGGCGCGCCTCGCGGTCCGCGTCGCCGCCGGCGGCGAGCACGGCAGCGGATAGCACCAGGACAAAGATGGCGAATCGGCAGCGTTGCATGGACGGGAACTAGTAGCGTCTTGGAAGCTCGCAGGCAAGCTAACGGAGGTGAAGAGTTCAGCACCAACTCACTTCTCACTCTTCACTTTTTCCTCGCTCGCCGGCTTCAGCAGGGCGGAATCGGCGATAATTTCATACCACGCGGCGTTCAACTCCGGTTGCAACTTAAAGCCGCGCTCGACCAGCGGCACTTCCTTCAACCGATGACCGGTCAGGTCGAGCGCGAAAATTTTCCGGTCGCGCTGGCTCGGCGCGAGCGGGCGCAGCGTGACCTCGCCGGCCACCGGTTCCAGCCGCGGCGCGCCGGATGGATCGGCGCGGCCGGTGGCGGTGAGCAGGACGCGCTGGCTTTTCGACAACGGCTCGCCGTCAAGGCTGGTGAGTGCGACGGCAGCAAAAGCGCCGTTGGCGAGCGTGAGCCGCATGTCGCGGGTTTCGACGGGCTTGTTTTCAAAGAAGCCGATGACGGCTTGCGTGCGTGGCGTGTCAATTCTCACCCGGCCGTTCTGCCAATCATGGACAATCTCGCCGGTGTCGGAGATGCGGGGGTTGATCGTGGCGACGCCGGGCAGTCCGCCGCTGCTGAGGACAAGCCAACCGAGCGTATTGGTGAGCGTCGCCTCGCAGGAAAACCGCGTCATGCCGATGTTGGCAATGGCGGCAACCGCTTCGTCCGCGCCGCTCGTTGGCGCGGACGGATCGAGACGGAACAGCATCTTGCTCTTGGCTGGCGCGGCGTCGCCGCGTTGGAACATCAGCGCGCACGCCGGCGCCCAAGCCCAGGTGACGACGTCCATCGGCGCGGCAGGCGAAGCGGCAGCGCGCCGGTCGTGAGTCACACACACGCCAGCCCAACCCTGAAAGCTCGCGACCGCGGCGACCCAGAGCGGCAGCTCCGCGCGGAACGGATTTGCCGCGACGACGGACCATGCGCCGATCAGCAACGGCCGGTTGGCCAGCGCGCCAAAGCTCATCGGGCCGAAGACCGTCTGCGGGCTTTTCACCATCGGCACGCCGCGCTCCCACGTGGCGGTTTGCGAAAGAAAATCCGTCGCCTGCCGCGCTGTGATGTCGCCGACGGTTTGCATCGGCCCGGTGGCGGTGAGCGGCACGCACGGTTCGCGGTGGCGCAGCTCGGCGGCGGCTTGTGGCGGGCCGACGACCTCCATCAACGCGATGCCGGCATCGTCACGCGGCGCGACTTGCGTAATGCGGTTGGTGCGCGCGCGCAGGTCGGTGTCGCCGGGCAACACGAGGTCGAGGTAGATGCCTTGGTTGCGCAGACAGCCTGTGAACTGCTCAAAATCGCCGCGCGCCTGCGCGTTGTCCGCCGCGGGCAACGGAAGGCGGACGACGTTGAAGCCTTGCTGGACGAGACGCCTCGCGAGGAAAACGGCGGTGTCGCTGGCGGGCATCGGCTGGTCTGGCGGCCAGTTGAGGCCCCAGAGGCGGATGGCTTGGCCATCTTGAAACTCGAACCGGTCCTGCGCCGTTTTCAGAAAGGCGTGGATTCCCGCAGGCCGGCCCGCGCCGGTCGGCCGCTCCGCCAGCGCGCTGACGTCGGCTGCGCTGCCCGGCTCGATCGCAAGGGACGGCGGCAATTGGATGGTGAAACTCGCGGCGGGCGACTGGCCGAAGGCGGCGGCGCAGCAGGCGAGCAGTGTGAGTGGAAGCAGGATGCGAGGCATGGAATTTGTGCGCGCATCATACCGCGCCGATGGCCGCTGGCAAGGCGGGTTTTGACAGAGAGGGATTTCGACAGAGTGCCCGCTCTGAAATGGATTGTCTTTCGTTCGCGGCACTGTGTATCTTTTTGCCCGGTTCAAGGAACGACATGTTTCCAGACATCAACACTCAGGACTGGGGCGCGGTGGAGCGCGAGGCGGAAGGTGTCTTCCGGCGGCTTTTCCCGGACGCGGACTTTGCCCCGATCCACCAGACGTTCGCGGACATCGAGCAGCTTTTCGCGGGACGCTTTCCCGGCTACCAGTCGTGCGACATGCGTTATCACGACTCTGAGCACACGTTGCAGGCGACGATAGCGATGGTCCAATTGCTCGATGGCATGGAGAGGGCGCCCGATGGGATGACGCTGACTCCGCACAGCTTCACGCTCGGTATACACGCGGTGCTGATGCATGACACGGGCTACCTCAAGCAACGCGGTGACACCGACGGCACTGGCGCGAAATACACGCTCACTCACGTGAACCGCAGCGTGGAGTTTGCCAATCGCTACTTGCGAAGTCGCGGCTACCCGTCCGGCGACCGGGCGGCGGTGGGACACATGATTCATTCCACCGGTTTCTTCGTGAACATGAGCAAGATTGCGTTCCAGTCCGAGCTGGAACAGATGATTGCCTTCGCGCTCGGCACGGCGGACCTGTTGGGTCAGATGGCCGCGCCGAATTACCTAAACGAACTCGGAAACCTTTTCGAAGAGTTTCAGGAGTGTGTGCAACGGCAGGGGCCGGCGGCCGAAATGCTGGCTGTTTACCACAGCGCCGAAGACATGCGCGCCAAGACACCGCAGTTCTTTCGCGGCCACGTCATGCGGATGCTCACGGTGCAATGGGGCAGCGTTCATCGGTTCCTGGAGCGCCCGCTCGGCTCGGGCAAGAATCCGTATCTCGAAGCTGTCGCCGAGAACATCCGCAAGGTGGATCCGGGCTTCAAACTCTAGCTACAGCGCGACCGCGCCACCGCTGCCGCCGCACCGCCAATGGCCTGTCGCTGAGGTAAAACCTCCTGAAACCAATCATGAGACCGATGTTGTTTGCCTTGTTGGTTCTTGCGGCGATGGGGTTTGCCGCTGAGCCGTCGCCGTTCGGGCCGGGCGCGTGGAAGGGCGGCACTCCGGACGAAACCATCCGCAATGTCTGGCCGCAGTCAGTTTGCTGGAGGCACGGCCAGAACAGCGGTCTGAATTGCACCTTCGCCACGCCGCAAGACTGGTCGAAGTTTGCCGCCGTCGCGTTCTGGATGCATTCAGAGAAGGCCACCAGATCGAAAGTCGTCATCGCGTTCCCTTCCGAGAATCCAAAATCCGAAGGATCGGACTACTACAGCTGCCAGATCACACTCGACTGGACCGGCTGGAAACGGTTCGTCCTGCCGTTCAATGAACTCGGCGTGGCGCGCCAGCCGCTCGGTTGGAACCGGATCGGCGGCATCCGCTTCACCGCGTCGGGCTACGGTAACACGCCGGACCCGGCGGCCGTGGTGCGGCTCGATGGCGTGGAGTTGCTCGCCAGCGTTGGCCGCGGCCAATGGATGACGGACGCGGATTTGTTCGTGAGCCTCAACCTCGATCTGCCGGCGTTGGCCGCGGTGAAGAAAAGTTTCAAGGCCGGCCACATCGCCGCCGCGAAGGCCGCGCTCGCCAAATATCTGCGCCAGCGCACCACGCCGCGCTGGTTTTTCGACTGGCGCCAGCCGGCCTTCCGCGACCCGAAAAGCCGTGCGCGCAGCGTCGCCGCCGCGGAGAAGGTTCTCCAGCACAGGTTCGATTACCCGAAAGGGCCGGGGCAGAAAGGCACGCTCGATTTCGGCGCGAAGATTGACTGGACGGCCAACCCAACCGAGGGCGAGGCGCGCACGCATCTCTGGAACGAGTCGCTTAACCGGCACTTCCATTTCAGGACGCTCGCGGACGCTTACTGGGAGACGGGCCAGGATAAATACGCGAAGGAGATCGCCGACGAAATCCTCGACTGGACGGCGTCGAATCCCGCCCCACTGATCGGCTCCGGCAACGGGATGCCGAACGGCTGCAAGGCGTGGCAAACGCTGACCACCGGCATCCGGCTCGCCGACACGTGGCCGCACGCACTCTACCGATGCCTCGGCTCGACGGCGTTCAGCGACGACGCGATCTGCGCGATGTTCAAAGCTGTTTACGAACAGGCGCGCCATCTCGTGCGCTGGCCATCCCTCGGCAACTGGCTCACCGCCGAGCCCAACGGCCTCTACACCGCCGGCGTGTTGTTCCCGGAGTTCCGGCAGGCGCGCGAGTGGCGGCGCATCGCGCTGGAGCGGCTCTACAAACAACTCGACGACGAGGTCTATCCCGACGGCATGGAATACGAACTCGCCGCCGGTTATAATTGCTGGGTCGTCCGCGAGTTCGCCGGCATTCTGGAACTGGCCGATCTCAACGGCTCGCGCGGCGAAGTGCCCGCCGACTTCCTCGCGAAGATGGAGAAGATGTTCAACTACCTTCTCTACGCCTCCATGCCCAACGGCCAGATCCCCGGCCTCAACGACTCCAACAACACCGACATCCGCAAAGAACTGGCCACCGGCTTCAAGCTCTTCCCGCAGCGGCAGGACTTCCAGTTTGTCGCCACCGGCGGCAAGAGCGGCCGTGCGCCGGCGGAGACCTCGCACGCGTTTCCCTATGTCGGCCACTACGTCATGCGCTCCGGCTGGGACAAGGACGCGACTTACCTGCTGTTCGATGCCGGCCCGTTCGGCTTTGGCCACCAGCACGAGGACAAGCTTCACTTTGTCCTCTGGTCTCACGGCCGGCAGCTCCTCCTCGATCCCGGCAACTTTGCCTACGACAGCTCCCGCTGGCGTCGCTACGTCCTTAGCACCGCCGGCCACAACACCGTCATGGTGGACGGCCAGAACCAGAATCGGCACGGCAGGAAGGAAACCTACTTCTGGCCGCGGCCGTGGACTACGCCCGCGCCGCCGGCCAACGACACACGCTGGTTCTCCACGCCAGAGATGGACTGCGCCGTCGGCACCTACGCGGACGGCTACGGGCCAGGCAAGACCATCGCCGTCATCCACCAGCGCCGCATCATCTTCGTGAAACCGGAAAAGGTTTTCGTCGTCATGGACACCCTCACCTCGCGCGACGACCGCGAGCATCGTTACGAAGCCCTTTTCCACCTCGACGCCGCCGAAGCCGCCACAGACGAGGCGACCAAGGCCGTCCGCACCGATGGCCTCGCCATCCTCCCGCCCGCCGATAGCGGCCTCACTGTCACCAACGTCAAAGGCAAGGAAGACGCGCCCGTCCAAGGCTGGGCCAGCCAGCCGTGGCGCGCCATCCCCACCGCCATCTACGCCAAGTCAGGCAAAGGAGTCGTCACCTTCCTCTTCGTCCTCGCCCCCTCCGCTAAAGGCGCGCCGCCGACGGTTCGCAGTGTCGAGCAAACCACCACTCTCGCCGCGCGCATCGCCTTCGCCGACGGCCATTCCATCCTTGTCACCCCCTCCGACACCACTGGCACCCTCATCCAAAGAGAACCCGCCCCCAGCAAGTGACGACGCGGCGCGGAATTCGGCGCGGTTCATCGCAGTGTCAGGTGAAGGAATACACGGATTGACTGCCGGCGTAAACGGACAGTGCACAGCCTGTGTTTTCCCTGCGTGCAATTGCCGGAGCAGTTGCGGTATGGTGCGGAGCGCAACGCTTTGGCGTAGGCGGTGTTGAATTCGGAGAACTTCATGTGAATTTGCGATTGGCTTGGTTGATCCTGATCGCGGTCTGGCTGTCGAACTGCCAGCTCCGCGGTGAAGAAATTCAGAACAGCCGCGTCGTGGTCCGCCTCGTCGGCCATGAGGGGATGTGGCTTGGCGCGGATGTGCTGGAACGCGCCAGCGGGCGATTGATCGCGCCGCTACGGTTGTCGTCGCGTGATGCGATTTACGCGGACCGCATGGATGTGGAGCGGCGTAAGGTGGACGGTGTGGCGGTGCAAACGCTGCGGTTCGTGAACCTGCGCGCCAGGCTCGGCACGGGGATGACGCTTGGCGAACACGATTTCATCAGCGTGACGCTACGCGGCGAGGACGCGTATCCGCAAGTGGCGTTTGACCTGGCGGTGGGGTCGTTTAGCAAGGAGGAATGGGAGCGGTTTTTCGGTGGACCGACTCCGTTTCATTTTTTGACGATCTCAATGCCGGAGGCGGAGGTGTGGCATCAGCGCGGCTGGCTGATGGCGACGCCGAAGAGTGATCCGTTTGTGTTGCAGCAGGACGTGGCCTACGGCGGCTCGGTGGCGAGCGAGTTTTCGCGGAACTGGAGCTACGTGTGCGCGCTGGGCGGTTCGCCGATGCCGGCGGTCGGGTTGTGGGCGCCCGCGGCGAAGCATTACGCCGGCCTCGTTTTCCAAGGCGCGCGCGTGACGGACAACTCGGAGCGCGAGGTGAGCACGGCTTACTACTGCAAGCAGGGTGATGCGGAACAGTTCGTTGCGCTCTGTTATCCGCACAGCACGGAGAGTTACCGGAAGCTCGTGTATCCGGAACGTCACTGCCATGTGGCGTCGCGCGCGGATTTGTTCTGGAGCCTCGACCTGCCGGACACGTCGGACCCCAACCGCCGTCTGCACGAGTTTTTCCAGGAACGTTATGTGGACCACGCCCCGCGCGTGCCGCACACGCCCAATGTCGGCTACATGCCAGGCGCGACGCGGCTGAACGATTGGCCGTCGCTGCTGCCGCCGCGGTTGCTGACGCGCCACGAGAAGGACGGCACGTTTGAGGTTGCTGGCACGGTCGAGGTCGGCGGTTGGAACTGGTATGCCGAGTCGCCGGTGGAGGCTGCCTACTCGCGCTACGACACGAAGGCATTCGCGGGGCTGAGAGAAGACCTTGATTACCTGATGGCTCACGCGAAGACGTTCGAGGCCGGCGGCGAGCAGTGCGTCTTCTGGGAGAAACCCATCGAGGGACGCTGGAACGACAAGTGGGGCGGCGAGCCGGTCCGCACGCTGCACAACGCGAACGGGTTCGCTGTCGGTATCGCGATGGTGGACGTGTGGCGGCACGAGCATGCGACGAATTCCGACGAGGCGGCGAAGCTGCTGCCGTTCATTGATGGCGTCTTCAACTGGGCGAAGCATTTTGTCTGGTCGCGCAACGAGTTTGCCGACGTGCCAGCCAGCCCGTTCGCCATCGGCGCGACACTGCCGGCGGTCTTCCTGCTCGACTATCACTTCACGTTCCGCAACACGCCGGAGCGCGCCGAGCGGGCGCGGGCCGCGCTCGATCTGGCCGTCTCCATCGCCTACCGCTACCTCGCCGCGTGGGCCGCCGACAACGACGTGACCGACAACGATGACCCGACGTTCCTTATGGAGCCGAACAGCGGCCAGAACTGGGCCGGCGCGCCGTGCTCCAACGAGGTCGCGTGGTTCCTCGACGTGCTGGCGCAGGTCTATGTCCACAGCGGCGACGCCCGGCTCGGCTACATGCTACGCGGCGCGCTCGATCGCTGGAACCTGCTCTACCGCGACACGGAAAAACTGTCGCTGGCTGATTACGACCGCAATGCGTTCACCGAAGGCTGGGGCGTTTACTCCGGCTGCGGCCCCGGTGACGGCGTTCGCTCCGACTTCGGCTGGGCCAACGACCTGCTTTACGCCTGGCCGATCAGCAACGCTGTGACGCGCGTGGTCTGCGGCGACCGCGCGGTGCTGGCGTGCGTGAAGACAGCGGAGCGGTTCGACGTGACGGAGTATCGCAGCGCAAGCATGAGCAGCGCGAGCGCCGGTGATTTCTCGTTCCGCGTCGCGAGCGATCGGAAGACGCCGTTCGACATCGCGCTGAGCTATCCGCAGGTGAACCTCGCCGCGAAACAGGTCGTCGTGCAGCGCGGCAAGATCCGGCTCGAAGGCGATGTGCGCCGGCCGCCCCAAGCGCCCGCGTCGCTTTACATCCGCGACCTTCGCGACGGCGACACAATCATCGTTGGCGAACCGAAGCCCGACGCGCCGCCGCTGGCCGTCGCGCGGTTGCTGGAACAGGAACTAGACACGAAAGTTGTCCGCGACAAGAACCAGGAGTTTCTGCTGAAACTCGGAACGGTCAGCGGCGACACTGGTGAGTTCGAGTTGCTGCCGCTGGAGTGCGACACGAAGCTGGAGGCGGATTGGGCAAAGCTCGATTCGTGGGCAGGGTTGCCGGGTGGCATTCGATGGGCGTTCGGTGCACCGTTCTGGCTGACGCCACCAAACGCCGCCGACGGCAAAATCGCGCGTCGTGCGCCGATCAAGCTCCAACAGGGCATCGAGGGACCGGCGACGCTGTTCCTGGCGTATGCGGCGACGCAGAAGGACGCGTGGTTCAGCCTCGCGATGGACAACGGCACCACCACCCTCGTCAGCGCCGAGCCGGCGCTGGTGTGGCAACCGTGGCCGGCGATCTTCAAGAAGCGCCTGCTGCTCGCTTCCGTGAATATTCCGTCGCTGCGCACCGTCGAGCGCATCTCCGCGCGCAACGCGCTGCTCTTCGGCATGACGCTGCATCGCGGCGATCCGAAGACGCTGCCCGTCACGACCGCCGCCGTCAACGCCGGCATCGAAGCCTGGCGGGCGGAACTGAAAGCGCAGACCGAAATGGACTCGCTGCGGACGGAGTTGGCGAAACTGCCGGCGGGCCGCATCGCGTTGCTGCCGACGGACCCGCGCGGGTCGGCGAATCGTTTTGCCTTGCGCTCCGGTCTGCTGGCGAAGGTCGACGCCCTTACGCCACAGCAGATGGTGGAGCCGGGCCGGCTCAACGCCAGTCGCTACCCGGTGGCGCTGAATCTTGGCGGCGAGCGTTATCCGTTCAGTGTTCGCACCGACGGCGACGGTCGCGCCTCGCTGGTGAACTACCTGAAGAGCGGTGGTCTTGTCATCTGCCTCTGTCGTGAGCCGTTCCCGTTCTACTACGGCGAAGACCTCCGCGATCCGAAACACACGGAGGTAAACACCCCCCAGCCGTTATTGCCACAACTCGGCGTGACGCTGAAAAACATTTTTGAGAAACCGCCGCAGGAGCACACGTTCCGCTTGGACCATATCGTCTCGCAGCGCGTGCTGCCCAACGCGCCGTGGCAGCTTGTCTTTCCCACCACCGGCGACCTGCGGTTGCGCACGATCACCGACGAGGAAATGGACCGTCACGTCGTGCGCTACCTGTCGCTCTACGGCGTGAGCGACGAGCGCAGCAACGACCACGGTGACGCCGCCGCTTACATCGAGTGGCTCAAAGGCGACCTCGCCGGCGGTAAGCTGCTCTACATCTGGAGTGGCCTGCTGTTGGATCCAGACAGTTCGCCGATGCTATTGCACTCCATCTTCCGCTTCGCCATCGAGCAGGTGAAAAAGGCAAAGTGACGCAAATCGTTTGATCCGCCGCGCTTTTCCGCCGCGCGCTTGACCGCCGTGGCTGCAATCTCTACACTGCGCGGCGCTGGAGATCGTTTATTTGAAACGCCAAATTCTCATTTCGCTGTTGGTGGTCGCGCTCGCCGGGCTGGACATCGCCCGCGCGTTCGGCCCCAGCAACCCGCCGCCGGGCGTGGACAGTTTCTCCGGCGGTCCGATGGCGCTCGACCTCGCCCACGACCGAATGTTCCTCTGCGACTCCGCCAACAACCGCGTGCTCGTCTATGACATCAGCGCCGGCACGCTCGGCCCCGCGCCGCTCGCGATCATCGGCCAGCCGGACGCGCAGTCCGTGGCGATGAACGCCACCGGCGAACCGACGCCAAACGGTTGCGGCCTGGCATTTCCCAACGGCATCGCCTACGACGCGGTGCGCGACGGCCTGTGGGTCAGCGATTTCCTCAACAACCGCGTTCTGTTCTTCGACACGCATGTTCTGAAGAATCTCCTGCCGGCGGATTTCGTCATCGGCCAGAGCGGCTTCGGCCTGGCCGAGGCGCGTTGCGGCCCACGTGGTCTGGCAGGGCCGGCCGGGCTGGCACTCAGCGTTGATGGCAACAGGCTCTTTGTCGCCGACTCGCTCAATCACCGCGTATTGCTCTTCGCCGTGGAGAAACTCGCTCATCTTCCCGCCGCCGTCGCTGTTGTCGGGCAGGAGGATTTCCTGGGCTACGAGCCGGGCACGTCCGCGACCGCGTTGCGCGCGCCGTCGGGCGTGGCCGTGGACGGCAACAACCAACTCTACGTCGCCGACACCGGCAACAACCGCGTCGTGGTCTTCGACGGCAACGCACCGTTGACTGGCGCCAGCGCCTACGCGGTGTTTGGTCAGGAGGATTTCAACCTCGCTGAAGCCGCCGGCGGCGCCGAAGGCCTGCGAGCGCCCACCGACATCACGCTCGACGAATTCGACTCGTGGATGTTCGTCACCGACGCCGGCAACCATCGCATTGTCGGCTACAGCGGCCGTTCCGCCGAACCGTTGCGCGTCGCCGCGGTCATCGGCCAGCCGGACATCGAGTCCTGCGAGCCGCAAGCCGCCAATGCCGGCCTCGACACCCCAACGGGCCTCGTCTTCGACCTCGTCGAGCAGAAGCTCTGGGTCGCCGAGAGTGGCAACGCGCGGGTGGGGTTCTATAAATTTGGTGGCAATTGACAGAGGGCCGTCACGTTGCCGCGCCGGTGTAAACCCGCGGCACGCGCTTCGTGATCGAAGTCATCGCTTCCCAAGGAATCGTGCCCGCCCACGCCGCCAGTTCCACCGCCGTGATGCAATCGCGGCCCTGCCTGCCGACAAGCACCACTTCCTCGCCCGCGCTCAGGTTGCGGAACCGCGCGTCGCTCACGTCCGCGATCGTCTGGTCCATCGTCACGCGGCCCAGCACGGGACAACGGCGGCCGCGAATGAGCACCTCGCCGCGGTTGGAGAGATCGCGCGAGTAGCCATCACCGTAGCCCGCGCCGACGATGGCCACGCGCATCGGCCGCTGCGCGACAAACGTCCGGCCATAGCTGATGCTGCGGCCCGCCGCGATGCGCTTCACCAAAATGACGCGACTCTTGAACCTCAGCGTCGGCTGTAGTTGCGGCACCGGCGGCAAACCTGGAGGGACGATGCCATACATCATCAGGCCGGGCCGCACCACATTAAACGGCGAGCCCAGCCGCTGACTGCCCGCGTGAACGTTCAGCACGCCGGCTGAGTTGTCCGCATGCCGCAACGAAATCCGCACGCCAACCTGCCGCACGACGACGCGAAACTTCTCCACCTGCTCCAACGAAAACGTTGCGTCGTCCTCCGCCGATGGAAAGTGCGTGTAAATCCCCTGCAACCGCAGATTCGACATCGCTGCGATGCGCCGGATCGGCCCGACTGCTTCTTCGTGCCAGAAACCGAGCCGCCCCATGCCTGTGTCCACCTTCACGTGGACCGCGAGCGTCTTCCGCTGCCGCGCCGCCTCGCGCTGAAACCGGCGCGCTTCGTCGAGCGAACTGATCGTCGGCATAATGTTGTGCCGCACCGCCGTTTCCACCTCGGCGGGCAGGCTGGAGCCGAGCAGCAGGATCGGCCAGCCCGCGCCGACCGCGCGCACGCCAAGCGCCTCGTTCAACGTTGCCACGCCGAAGATGTCCACGCCGCCGTGCATCAGCGCGCCGGCGATCTGCGGCAGGCCGTGCCCGTAAGCGTCGGCTTTCACCACCGCCAGAATCTTCACGCGCGGCCCGACCCGGTGGCGAATCCACGCCAGGTTGTTCCGCAGCGCGTCGAAACTGACCTCGACCCACGTGCGATAAAGTTCAGTTGGGTTCATCGGAGCAGTTAAGAATGAAGAATGAGGGAATGCAATCTCCCAACTCTTAACTCTTCACTTTCTTAAAGCTCGTCTCTCTCAAATAGATTGGCTCCACCTTCTCATCGCCCCTACCCCGTTGTGCGAGCCGCCGCTCCGCCAGCTCGCCGACGAACGCCGCGCGCGGATGGATGTTGTCTTTCGGAAACCGCGCCAGCGAGCCGAGCCGCTTTGCGATCTCCGGCTCGTAGCGCTTGATCTCCGGCCCGACAAGAAGCGCCGGTTGCGTCACCAACCCCGCCAGCGCGTCGAGTGAAACGATTTGCAGCGGCACGAGCGGCCGGGCGGCAACCGTCAGCGAGAAATAAATCTCCTCCCGCCGCGCATCCACAACAACCGCCACCGCGCCGTCGGTGCCATGCTCCAATGCCAGCGCCTCCACGCTGCCCGCGCCTGCCAACGGCCGGCCGTGTGCCAGCGAGAAACCTTTTGCCGCGGCGATGCCGACGCGGATGCCGGTGTAGCTGCCCGGCCCCAGCCCGACGGCCCACAACTCCACGTCGCGCGGCGCCAGCCCGTGCGTCCGCAGCATCTCGTCAATCGTCGGCAGCAGCAACGCCGAGTGGTGATGATGCGTGTCGAGCGTGCGCTCGCCGAGCAAGCGCCCGCCACGTCGCAGAGCAACCGAGCCGACGGGACCGGAAGTGTCGAGAGCAAGCGTGATCATGGGTGTCTGCCTTCTGTCACGCTGATCCGCCGCTCATTCTCGCCGACGATCTCGATGTGGATGCGCACCGCGCTTGCCGGCAGAACGTCGCCGAGCTTCTCAGCCCATTCAATGATTGTCCAACCGTCGGGCGCGAGCTCCTCCTCGATGCCAATCTCGACCGCTTGCTGTGGTTGGTCCAAGCGGTAGAGGTCCACGTGATAGAGTCGGCGGTCGTTGCGGGCGGCGTGCTCGTTGACGAGCGTGAACGTGGGACTGGTGATCGTGTCCTCAACGCCCAAGCCACGCGCGATGCCTTTGGTAAGCGCCGTCTTGCCCGCGCCGAGATCGCCGCTGAGCGCGACGACCGTGCCGGCTGGCAACGAGGACGCCAACTGTTCGCCGAGCGAGACGGTTTCCTCGACGCTACGCGTGACGTGGTTGGAAGTGGTCGTAGCCGTCTTCATCGAGATGTTGCCATCGGCCCGCGTCTATCAGTCGGATGCCTTTGCCGCAAAGGACAAAGCCGATCAAGCTAAGCCGCAAACGCGGGAACTTCTTGCGCCAGGCATGCTTCAGTTTTGCCGCCCGCGCCGATGGCACAGTGAACAGCAGTTCGAAATCCTCGCCATCATGGAGCGCGCGTTGGAGCGAGCCACCGGCCGCCGGCGCGATGGGAATCGCCGACTTCCACAAACACGCGCTGACGCCGCTTTCGCGGCAGATGTGGCCGAGGTCACGCGCGAGCCCGTCGCTGATGTCAATCATCGCGCCAACGCAACCTTGTTTCGCCAGCCATTTCGCTTCGGCGAGGCGAGGCGTGAATTTCAGATGCTTGCTGGCGATGGAGCCGCCGAGCGAACCGGTGACGAAGATCGCATCGTTGGGACGCGCGCCGGAGCGCAGCCGCATCGCCTGCGGCTCCACCTCGCCGGTCAGCGCAACGCTCAGCCAAAACCGGTCCGGCGTTCGCACGGTTTCGCCGCCGACGATGACGACGCCGAACTTCTTCGCCGCCGCCGCCAGCCCGCGATAAACCTCCCGGACGAACCGCACTGGCATCTCCCCGCGCAATCCGGTCGTGACGAGCGCCCAACGCGGCCGGCCGGCCATCGCCGCGAAGTCGCTCAGCGGACGCGCCATCGCCTTCCAGCCGATCTGGAACGACGTGGCGCGCTTGTCGAAGTGAACGCCTTCGACGACAGCGTCGGTTTTTAGCAGCAACAGCCGCCCACCTGCACCGCGGCCGATTTGCACGGCAGCGCAGTCGTCGCCGATGCCGACCCGCACGCCGCGCCCACGCGGAAGCTGCCGTTTCAACAGCGCGATCAGGCCGCGCTCACCAAGTTGGCGAAGAGTCGTCTTCATGGCTCGGGCAGGAACAACAAGAGGATGAGGTTGGCGGTGTTGAACAGCGCGTGAATGGTGATGGGCACCAAAATCGTGCCGGTCAGCTCGTAGGCAAGACCCAGCATTGCCCCGAGCACAAACACAGGCACGAAGGCGTTCAGGTTGAGGTGGACCGACGCGAACACCAGCGAAACCACCGCCAGCCCGCCGACGATGCCGAGCCGCTGTTTCAGCGCTGGATACATGAAGCCGCGGAAAAACGTTTCCTCGAACACCGGTGCCAGCCCGACGGCGAGCGCGAGCAGGTAGCCGCGCAGCAGCGGGTTTTTCGCCCCACGAATCATTTTCAGAATGTCCTGCTCCTCTGGCGTAATGCCAAAAGCCAGCAGCACGGCCTGCCAGATGAACATGGCCGCATAGACGACCGGGATCACAAGCAGACACAGCATGACGGCACGACCCATCGAGGGACCGAGTGGACCGCGCTTCAGTCCGAACGCGTCGGCCAGCGCCACGCCCCGCTTTCGCAAATAGATGCCGATGAAGATCAGGCCGGCCGCGTCGAAGGTGAAGCCCATCACGACCGCCTCGGCCATCAAGAGGTCGCTTTTCGCGATCCAGTGCAGCTTGAACGCCGCCAGCGCCACCAGAGTGCCGAGCGACCAGGACAGAAGGATTGCCCCGCTGACCAGTGCCAGCGCGCGCAAGCCCCACGGTTTCGTTTCCAACGCCATCGCTCGAAATATGGAAGCCACCGGTTTTGAAAGCAACGGGAAACATGACGCGCAAGGCGCGATTGCAGATATCCTTCCATATCCCGTGTTTTTCGCCTGTCCCTGCCGTCATTGTTCCTCTATCTTCCCCCCATGCCTTTTTCAAAACTCGGTCTATCACATGGCGCCCTCCAAGGCGTCAAGGCGGCGGGTTATACCGACCCGACGCCGATTCAGTTGCGCGCAATCCCGCTGGTCCTCGCAGGCCGCGACATCATCGGCAGCGCGCAGACCGGCACCGGAAAGACCGCGGCGTTCGCGCTGCCCATCATCACCAAGCTCGGCCAGCACGGCAAACTGCGGGCGTTGATCCTGGAGCCGACGCGCGAATTGGCGGCGCAGGTGGAGACGGCGTTCCGCGACTATGGCCGGTTTACCGACTTGCGCGCTGTGGTCATTTACGGCGGCGTCGGTTACGGCGCACAGGAAAAAGCGCTGCGCGAGGGAGTGGACATCGTTGTCGCCACGCCGGGGCGGTTGCTCGATCACATGGAGCAGGGCCGCTGCAAGCTCGATCACATCGAATTCCTGATCCTCGACGAGGCCGACCGGATGCTGGACATGGGTTTCCTGCCTGACGTGAAGCGGATCATTGATCGCTGCCCGGCGCGCCGGCAGACGATGCTGTTCTCGGCCACTGTGCCGCCGGAGATCGCGACGCTGGCGCAATGGGCGTTGAAGAATCCCGAAACGATCGAAATCGGCCGCCGCCGGCCCGCTGAAACCATCCGGCACGCGCTTTATCCCGTAGCCGACGACCAGCGCGACGAGCTGGTCATCGAGCTGCTCGAGCGCACGGAATACGACTCGGTGCTCGTCTTCTGCCGGACCAAGGATCGCGCGGACCACGTCGCGGCGATGTTGCATCGCAGCGGCCATCTGGTGGCGGTGTTGCATTCCAACCGCACACAGAGCGAGCGGGAGCAGGCGTTGCGCGGTTTCCGTGACGGCCGTTTCGAGGTGCTGGTGGCCACCGACATCGCCGCCCGCGGGCTGGACATCGAGGACATCAGCCACGTCATCAACTACGACATGCCGCAGCACGCCGAGGATTACGTCCACCGCATCGGCCGCACGGGCCGCGCGCTGGCCACCGGTAACGCGTTCACGATCATGACCGCCGATGACAAGAAGCAGGTTCATGCGATCGAGTTTTTCATCGGCGCAAGCGTCCCGCGCGTGAAGATCGACAACTTCCCCTACAAATACACGACGCTGCTCGACCCGGAGGCCGAGAAGCGGATGCGCACGATGGGCCGCCGGCGGCGGTAAGCGGAACCTGGAGTTTTGGAGTGATGGAGTAATGGAACAATCCGCCAAACCCAATACTCCATTGCTCCACCAGCCCACCACTCCGCCTTCCTCCATGGTCCGTTCCACCGGAGCGCTGAGCGTCGCGACGATGACCAGCCGTGTGTTGGGGTTGGTGCGAGAGATGGTTTTCGCCAGCTTCATGGGACAGGGGCTGGTGGCGTCGGCGTTTTTCTACGCGTTTACGATTCCGAACATGTTCCGCCGCCTGCTCGGCGAGGGCGCGCTGAGCGCGGCGTTCGTGCCGTTGTTCACGGAGCGGCTGCACAAGGAAGGCAAGGAGGCGGCATGGCGTGCCGCGAACTCGGTGGCATCGGCCGTCACCGTCGCTCTGGTGGCTATCGCCGCGTTGGTCGTTGGCGGCCTGTGCCTCACTCTGGCCTTGGCCGACCTGAATGAAGCCCATCGGCTCATCCTCCGGCTGACGGCGACGATGTTCCCCTACATGATTTTCATCTGTCTCGCGGGGCTGGCGATGGGCGTGCTCAACTCGATGCGTCATTTCTTCGTGCCGGCGTTTTCGCCGGTGCTCATGAACATCGTCCTCATCTCGTCGGTGTTCGTCATCTGCCCGCAGTTTGGCAAGACGCTCGAAACGCAGGTGATGGGCCTGGCTGTTGGCGTGTTGCTTGGCGGCATCGTGCAGCTTGCTTACCAGTTGCCGCAGCTCTGGCGCGAAGGTTGGCGTCCGCGCTGGTCGTTGAACTGGCACGATGAAACTCTGCGGCACGTGGGAACGCTGTTCGCGCCGAGCGTCATCGGCGTGGTCGCCTATCAGATCAACGTCATCGTCGCGCGCACGCTTGGCTTTTTCGTCGGCGACTACGTGCCCGCCGCACTCAACAACGCCGACCGGTTGATGGAACTGCCGCAGGGCGTGTTCGGCGTGTCGCTGGCCACCTACATGCTGCCGGCGCTCTCGGCCATCGTCGCGCGCGGGGCGATGGAGGAATTCCGCGTCGAACTGGGGCGCGCGCTGCGGTTCCTGATGGTCATCACCGTGCCGGCGACGGTCGGCTTGATCGTGCTCGGCGAGCCGATCGTGCGCCTGCTGTTCGAGCGCGGCCGGTTCGACGCCGAGAGCACGCGGCACTGCGCGTTCGCGCTGCAATTCTCGGCGCTCGGCCTCTCGTTCTACTCCAGCACGAGCATCATCGCGCGCGGGTTCTATGCGTTGAAAGACACCCGGACGCCGATGTATGCCGCGGTGGTTTCGATGGTGGTGAACGTCATTTTCTCGCTCTTCTTGATGTGGCCGCTGAAGGAAGGCGGGCTGGCGCTGGCCAACTCGCTTTCGGCGATGTTCAACGCCACGGTCCTCTTCATCCTGTTGCGCCGCCGCGTCGGCATGTTGCACGGCAGCACGCTGGCGGCGACCGCAGCCCGCATCGCGCTCGCGGCGCTCATCATGGCGGCGGCTTGTTGGGGCACACACCACTGGCTGGCCGGCTGGCTGTCGCCCACCACACTTATGCACAACCTCGCACTGGTGTTCGGCCCGATCGCCGTTGGCGTGGCGGTCTATTTCGCGGCGGCGTTTTTGCTGGCCCGAGAGGAAGTGCTGGCCATCCTTCACGGCCACCGACACGGTTGATGTTGCATGGCAGTCTCCGACCAACTCAAAGCCAAGCTGCCCGATGTGCCGAACAAGCCGGGCGTCTATATCTTCCGCGACCGGCTGGGCAAGGTGATCTACGTCGGCAAGGCGTCCAGTCTGCGCCGGCGGCTGCGGACGTATTTCCAGCCGTCGCGCAGCCAGACGTGGGACCGGAAGTTCAAGGCGCTGGTGGATTCCATCGAGAGCTTCGAGTTTCACGTCGTCCACAACGAGCCGGAGGCGCTGCTGCTCGAAGGCAAGCTCATCAAGGAGTTCAAGCCGCGCTACAACGTCAGCTTCCGCGACGACAAGCGGTTCCTTCTCCTGAAGGTGGACCCGCGCGAGGACTGGCCGCGGTTTCGGTTCGCGCGGATCAAGAAGGACGACGGCGCGCGTTATTTCGGGCCGTATGTCCACGCGACGGCGCTGCGCAAGACCGTCACTTTCATGCGGAAGAAATACGGCGTGCTGACCTTCGGCCGCGGAGCGCCGACGGAACGCGAGCGGAAATACACCAGCTTTCAAGTGCCGGCGCGGCTGAGCGATTGCACGACGGACCAATACCGCCAGCGCGTCGAGCAGGCGTGTTCTTTCTTGGAAGGCCAGCACAAGGAGTATCTCGGTGAGATCGAGAGGGAAATGCAGGACGCCGCCACCGCGATGGAGTTCGAGAAGGCCGCGGAGTTGCGCGACGTGCTGGAGGGTTTGCAGGACACCGTGTCGGTGAAGACGCGGAAGTTTACGCGCGATTTGCCGAACGCGATTGATGTCCCAACCGAGCTGGACGAACTGCGCGGCGTGCTCGGCCTGCCGGCGCCGCCGCGCGTCATCGAGGGTTTCGACATCAGCCACATCAGCGGCACGCACAGCGTCGGCTCGATGGTGCGCTTCAAGAACGCGCGGCCCGACAAGGACAACTACCGCCACTTCCGCATCAAGACCGTCGAGGGCGTGGACGACTTCGCCAGCATCCGCGAGATCGTCGGCCGCCGCTACCGGCGCATCCTGGACGAAGGCGGCGCGCTGCCGGACGCGGTGTTGATTGACGGCGGCAAGGGCCAGCTCGACTACGCCCGCGCCGCGCTCATCCAGCTCGGCCTGCCGTCGCTGCCGGTGTTCGGTTTGGCGAAGGAGCACGAGGAGATTTTTCTGCCCGACCGCGCCGACCCCGTCCGCCTGCCAGACAACTCGCCCGCGCTGCGGCTGGTCCGGCGCATCCGCGACGAGGCGCACCGGTTCGCGCAGAAGTATCACTTCCAGCTTCGCAAACAACGCATCGCTGAGAGCATCCTGGACGACTTCCCCGGCATCGGCGGGAAGAAGAAGCAGTTGTTGCTGAAGACCTTCGGCTCGGTGAAACGCCTGCGCGCCGCGACCGTCGAGGAGATCGCGGCGGTGCACGGCTTCGGCGGCAAGACGGCGGTGGAGTTGAGGAAGTTCCTCGACGAACACAGCCCGTCAGCCGGCGATATCTGACTGGCCCCGCCGCCGAACCATACCTCCCCCAAACCGGAGCGGTAGCCGGCGACGCCGTTTTTTTGCTCCAAAAAATCCGCCGGGAGGCGTCGCCGACGATTTTGCGGAGCCAAAACTCCGTGAAAACGCGTCACGGCCGTTTTTTTGCTCCCCAAAAACCGCGAGGAGGCGTCACGGTGGGTTTTGCGGAGCCAAAATTCCGCAAAAACGCCTCACCGCGGTTTTTTTGCTCCAAAAAACTCGCGAGGAGCGCTCGCCGCCGGTTTTTGGGAGCCAGAAATACGCGAGGAGGCGTCACGGCCGATTTTTTGGAGCAAAAAATAGACAGTTTGGCCTTTGGACGGGTTTTTCGGCACAAAAACGCGCAATTCCAGCCTCAAAACATGGTTTTTTGCCAAAAGCGGAGGTTGTCCACGTTCTGATGGGATAAATCGCTTCGGACACCCCCAACGCCATCGGAGCGCCCGCCCAGCGAAATCATCAAGGTCGCCGTTTCGCATTTACCGCCGGACCCAAACTCCCAACTTCCATCTGCCATCTGCCGCCTCTCCCACTCCGCGCGTCCCTTCCTCGCCTCAGCGCGCCAAACCCACACACACCCGAAAGCCGTAGAGGCCATGCGATTGGGCCGGGTAGAGGTTGGTGCGGGAGGCACACCGACAGTAAGCGGTAACGTAGTGGAACGACCCGCCCCGCAACACCCGCGCGCCGGGATTGCCTTTATAGCACTCTTCGTGCGCCTGCTTCGCATCGTATTCATCCAAGCACCACTCACACACATTGCCCAGCATGTCCGCCAAACCAAGGCCATTCCGACCGCGCGCGCCGTAACTGTCCACCGGAGCGACAAACTCAAACCCGTCGTCCTTCCCCGACAAGTTCAACCGGTCCTTGCCATCTTCCTTGCTCTCACCCCACCAGAACTTCGTCTGCGTCCCCGCACGGCACGCATACTCCCACTCCGCCTCCGTCGGCAGCCGCACCCCTTGGCCAGCCGCCAGTCGGCCTGCTTTGCGCTCGCGCTCCGTCGTCCATTCGCAAAACGCCATCGCGTCATTCCAACTCACACAGCACACCGGGTGATCGTCCCGCAACTCAAACCCAAAGTTTGGATCACGCCAACTCTTGCCTTTCATCAGCGCATACAGCTTCCCCGGCCCTTGATACACAGACGACTTACCTTTCTTCTCGCCATCGGTCACGTAGTTTGTCTCTTTGACAAACTGCTTCCACTGGCCCACCGTCACCTCGGTGCGCCCCAGCCAGAAGCCTTCCTTGATCCTCGTCTTGCGCGGCGCTTCCCCCTCGCGCTTCGCTTCTTCTTCCTTCAGCCTGTTGGCCACCGCCCACGCCTGTTCCTCCTTCGTGCTGCCCATCATGAACTCGCCGGGCGGGATGCCGACCAGCTCCAACGCCACGCCGCCGCCGAGGTCCAGCAGGCGCGCCTCGCCAGCTTTCGGGTTGGCCAGCGAGTTGGCGTCGCTCACCGGCACGGCGGGCTTGCTGACGGCCCCGTCGTCGGGTTGGGCTTCATCGCTTGAGCCCGTGGCACCCCCGGGCCCCGGTATCTTTCCCGCCTCCACCTGTCTCCAAAACTCCGCCGCGGACAGTCCGTTGATCCTCTCCAGCGTCTTGATCGAGCGGAGGATCGCACCGTCGCGCTCCGGCTTGAAGGCACACCTGAGTTCCTTGAGCGGCACGCCTTGTAACACTGAAAGGTCGCTGACAGGCACACCAGCCATGCTCAGGGTTTCCAAGGCCATGCCACGGAGAGGCGCCAGACTGGTAACCTTGGTAGAATAAATCGTGAGGATCTTTAACCGCATACCCTCCAGCGGCGTGAGGTCACTCACCTTTGTCAAAGCACATGAGAACTTTTCGAGTGGCATCCCGCGTAACGGCGAGAGGTCGCTGACTTGCGTGCGGTCAATGCTCAGGTAGTTAAGTCGCAGGCCGCGTAACGGTGTGAGGTCAGACAGTGGACTGCTGCTCGTTTCAGCGGTCCTGCTCCCACATGTGAACTGGCGCAAGTCCTTCAACGCCGCCACGGGCGAGATGTCCGTCACCTGCGCCGCGACACCGGGTGACAACCTCAGGACGGTGACCGTTCCATTCTTCTTGTCCACGTAGTGTGTCTCTTTGCCATCAAAGCCCGGATTGAGTTCCTTCAACTTCGCCACGACGCGCGCGACCTGTTCCTCCGCCGGCAGCGCGGCGACTTCGGCGAGGAAGGCGGCGTCGGCTCCCGCGTGTGCTGCGTCGAGTTCGCCGTATTCGACTTTCTTGATGCGGCCATCGCCCAGGGAACGGCCCTTGTAGAGACCTACTGAGAGCGAGCCTGCGGAGAGCGTGCTGTCGTGCGCGGTGGCCACAACCTTGCCATCCAGCCACAGGGTCAGCGTATCGCCCTGCGCCGCGAACACGGCTTCGTGCTCCCCGTCGAGGCGATCAGGCGAATCCAGCTTCCGGTCGGTGAGCTTCGATGTGGTCGGGCCGGTGAGAAAGATGGCCGCGTGGCCTTGGCCGATGCCGGTGGAGTAGCGCGAATCCTGGCCGTCCTTCTGCACGCGGCGCACGCCGAGGCCGACGTGACCGGAGAAGAGGACGCGCAGGATGGGATTGCGGAGCGACAGGCCGCCTGCCACGCTGAAGGTCAGTTCCTTCGTGGACTTCAACTTCAACCAATCGCCCTCGGCCACCAACGAGCCAGCCTTCAAGCCGGCGGTCCGAACTTCGTCGGTGGCGTCAATCCACGCGCGCGGCTGCGGGTAGGCGGGAGCTTCCAGTTCGCCGTATTCGACCTTCTTAATGCGGGACGGCTTGGTCTTTTCGTCCACAGGCAAGGACAGTTCCATTGTGCCTGCCGTCAGCGTTTCATCCCTGACTGTTGCCACCTCCTTGCCATCCAGCCACAGGCTGAGCTTGTCTCCCTGAGCGGCGAAGACGAGTTCGTGCTCGGCATCCGCAACGTAGCCGGCGCCCAACCCAACATTATCCTTCAGAGTAACGCTCTGGCGGATCGCCGCGGCCAATAAGCTAATCCTTGCGCCCTTGTCCGTCACGAAGCCTCTGCATTTCTTGTTGGACGCGTCACGACGCAAATAAAGAAATGCCTGATTTGAAAACACGACTCTAACTGCACTGTCGCGAAAACTCCGGCCGCCCCCCAGTGTGGCGTAAGACGTCTTACTGGCAGTCATCCACTCGCCATCAACGACCAGATTGCCTGCCTTCAAACCCTCACTCCGAACATCAGCAGTGGCGTCAATCCACGCGCGCGGCTGCGGGTAGGCGGCTGGGGGATTTCGGATTTCGGATTTCGGTTTTTGGATTGAAGCCGTTGCTGTGGGCGAGACGGCGCCCGGTGGGGGCACAAAGCCCACACCATGTGTCCACCACATCACACCGCCGCCGAGCAACAGCACGGCTGCGGCGCCCGCGCCGCCGTAGATCATCATCTGGCGGCGGCGACGGGCCGGTGAAGGTGTGGCCGCCGCGCGCAGGGTCGGGAATTGCGTTGGCAGGTCGGGAAGGTTGATCTGGAAGATACGCTCGCTGCGCGCAAGATTTTTCAGCGAACGCTCGCCCAGGTCGCCCAGGCTCACGCCTTCGGCCAAGTGGTCTCGCACGAGTTGCTCGGCGGCCTGCGACAGCAGAATCTGTCCGCCGTGGCCCGCCGACAGCACACGCGCGACCCGGTTCAGCGTCGGCCCGAAGTAATCGCCATCCCTCGCTTCCGCCACGCCCGTGTGCAACCCCATCCGCACCCGCAACGGCCCGGTCTCGCCCCACGGCTCGGCCGACAGCGCCCGCTGCCCCGCCAATGCCGCCGCCATCGCGTTGGGCGCGGAGGTGAACGCCACGCAAAAGGCGTCGCCGACGGTCTTGAACACAAAACCACCGTGGGACTCGACCGCCCGGCGCAGGAGTTGGTTGTGCCGCTCCAGCGCGAGCGCCATCGCCTCCGGATGTTGCTCCCAAAGCTGCGAACTGCCCTCGATGTCCGTGAACAGGAACGTAATCGTGCCCGACGGCGGCGCGGCGGCTGCCGCCTGCATCGCCGCGATCTTCTCATGCACGGCAGTCAACTCGGCGATCAGTTCCTCATAGCTCTGCTGGCGCTCGCGCGGATTCTTTTTCAACATCTTGCCCACCAGCAACGCCAGCGGCATCGGGCACTGCGGCCACGTCTTGAACATCGCCGGCGGCGCGGCGTTGACGTGGAGGCCCATCACCACCATCGGGTCGTTGCCCTCGTAGGGCGGCCGGCCCGTCAGCATGTGATAGAGCGTGCAGCCGAGGCTGTAGATGTCGGCGCGGAAGTCTATGTCTTTCTTCGCGCTGGCTTGTTCGGGGCTGATGTAGTGAGGCGATCCCATCATCATGCCGGTGGCGGTCATGCCCGCCGTGGCCTGCCCCACGTTCTTGGCCAAGCCGAGGTCACCCACCTTCACTTCGCCGGTTTGGGAAAGGTAAATGTTGTCGGGCTTGATGTCTCGATGGATGAGGCGGGATTTATTCCAGGCATACTGGAGGGCTTGGGCGACATAGACGGCGATGGCGATGGCCTCGCGGGGTTCGAGCCGGCCGTGGTTCTCAATGCGGTGGCGGAGGGTTTCGCCTTCGACAAATTCCATCGCTATGTAGTGGCTGCCATCGCTTTCGCCCGCGGCAAAAACCAGCACCAGATTGGCATGATTGAAGCTGGCAGCCAGAGTAGCTTCGCGTTTGAAGCGGGCGACGAACTCGGCATCGGCGGCCAGATGCGGCGCGAGGATCTTAAGCGCGACGAGGCGGTTGAGGTTGGGCTGACGGGCCTTATAGACAGCGCCGAAACCGCCCTCGCCAAGCTTGGCGAGGATTTCGTAGCCCGCGAATGATTGCCCGGAAATTTTTGCCACAATTTCTATCGAAGAACGGCGGCAACTTAGGATGGATGTTGTGGCCGGTCAATGGCCCAAATACAACAATCGGCGGAGCGGAGAGTAGGATAGACGTCCCGCCTGTCCATCCATTTATGAATGGACAGGCAAGATGCCTGTCCCACTTTGGCTGCGGAGCCGGGCTACGGTTTCGCCTGGACCTTCAGCGCAAGCTCCCAGTCGCGCTCGCCGTTGAGCCAGACGGAATACTCGCCAATCGCAGCGATGAGGAACGCGTAGCCGGCAGCGTCGCTGAGTTCGTCGCCGGCAGTCGCTGGCAATTTGCCGGTGGCGATGGTGGCCGGCACGCAGCCTTTGTCGTTGAACAGCTTTTGCCAGTAGCGCAAACCATCGGACAGCTCCAGCGCCAGCCGCGCGCGCACCGTCTCCGACCGGCTTAGGAACAACAAGCCAAACGGCGCGCCACCGTCGAGCTTTGCAATCCAGCGGCTGTCCTCGACGGCGTTCAGCCAGCGCTTCTGCGACTTCGCCATCGTAAACGGAATTTCCAGTTCCACGCGGCCGTCTGCTTGTCGCGTGGTAATAATTCGCAGCGCGGCGCGATGGCCGCTTGCAGCCGTTGCGCGGCCGGCGGCGTCAAGCGACACGGTCGCGCTCGCGTCATCGCCGGGCGTTGCGGAGGCCAGCAACAGTTTCAACGGCCCGCGCGCGCGGATGAGGAGGCTCGATGTGGTCCACGCCATCTCGACGGGACCGCTCTTGGCGAGCGCCGGCAGATCGGCGAACTTTTCGCTCACGCGCGCGTCGGCGGCGTGGAGCTGGCGATACCAGCCTTCCCAGGCGGCGGGAAACGCCTCCATCAGTTGCAGCGCGATAGCCGCGCCGCAAAGCAACATCGGGCCGTGACGCGTGCCAAGCGGCAGGGCAGGTTTGTCGGAACGGTAGAACGCGAGCTTCTCGCCGACGGTGAGCGCGGCGTCATCGAACGGCGTCAGGCCCGGCTGGCGCGGGTCGTTGTCGTGCCAGAGATCGGCCAGCCGCAGCGACGAGTAAACCGTCGCGATGAAGTTCTTGGCGAAGTTCGCACCGAGCGGCTGCAACGGCTGCGCAAGCGTGTGCATCCGATAGTTGAGCATCGCTTCCTCCAGCGCGGCGGGCGCGCTGTTGGTGCGGTTGTGGCAGAGCGCATCGGCCAGCGCGCCGGCGGGGCCGTCGTAGTTTTGCCACGGTATCAGCGGCAGACAGCGCGTCTGGAGCATCTCGTCGTTGGCGAGCATGGCGACGGCGACACCCAGCGGGAGCGGCACAGTCGGGTCGTCGTAGCACTCGCGGTCGCCGCGAAGCAGGCAGGTGGCGGCGGTTGCAGTCTCGACATCCCGGCACAACAGGCCGGCGCTCATCAGCATCGCGGCGAGGTCCAACGCCAGCGCGTTGCTGGTCATGCGCGGCGGTTTCGGGAAACCTTTGACTGCGGGGCCGGCGCGCGCGATGGCGGTCCCGTCGTTCCACCACAGCGGACAGATGCCTTTGCTGACGCCGAAAAGGTTGTCGCTGTTGGTCAGAACTCTTTCGTAAAACGGCAGCGGATATTTTTGCAGGACGCTGAGCGCCCACGGCTCGCGCGTGGCGCGGTAGTAGAGGCAGAGCGCGTCAGCGAACCACGCGCCATCGCCGAGCATATTACGGCCGGTGTCTGACACCCAACGACCGTCGCGAGCGCGATACCATTTGCAGACCATGCCGTCCTGCGGCGACTTCGGATTGCGCTGGATGTGGTGAGCAGTGACATACTCGCCGAGGTCGCGCCCCAACCGGCGCAGTTCCGCCTGCGTCCACGGCCCGGCGGCGCGAGCGGCGGGCGCCGCGCACACCAATAGCAGCGCGAGACAGTGTGTTACCCGCGATGTTCGACCTGTGCTCAAGCGCCTGTGCTCCTCATGGTTTTCGCCCCGACAGGCCGGGCACCTGCTGGAGTTGCTGCAACTGAGGCAGAACTTTCATCAACGCGCCAAGGTCTTGGAACTGCATGTTGGGCGGCACCTGAAACATCTCGTCGGCCAGCGGAACGTCCAGTTCCACCTCGCTCATCGTCATCTCGGCGGCGAGGCTGCCGATCTGCAGCACGGTGCGCAGCGGAAAACCGTTCTTCGTCCAGAGCCAGACCTTGCCTTTGGTGGCCTGGCCGTTGACGGTCTCGTTGATTTCGTAGATGTCGCACTCGCGGCCGGCAAGCGTCTCGGAGCCGAGCTTCCGGCCGGTGGCTTTCCACCGCTGCATTTGTTGGAGGAGTTCGTCGCTTTCGACGCCCTTGGCCTGCTGGCGGACGGTGGCACGGTCGAGCTTCATGCCGGTGGTGGCGCCCGGCTGGAAGATGTAGATGTCGTTGCCGTTGACGAGGCTGATCATGTCGTGGCCAGCCACGGTGGTAACGGTGCGAAACTGGCCCGGCGCGCGAAACCACGTCTCGGAGGGAATGGACATGTCGCTGGCGTTGATCTTGCATCGCCAGTGCGCGGACTTGAACGGGATCGCCTGTGTGGACTGTGCCCACACCTGTGTCGCCATCGCCGCCACTGCCAGCCAAATACCGAGCCAGTTTTTCATCGCGAAGCTCCTTTGTGTATCACGGTGCGGCGAGTCTAAGCGCCCGCAATGCCCGCCGCAATGGCGCAGTTCCCAATCATGCCCGCTCAATTCGCTTGGCAAGGCGCGCGGCTTCACCTACAGTCCGCGCGCCCTATGAGTCAGCAATACAACAAGGTTATCAAACAACGTCGCCGCAAGGCTTATATCAAGCGCAAGAAGCAGGCGCTCAAACAACGCGCCACGAAGAAATCCGGCGCGAAGCCGGCGGCTGCCGCCGCCGCCGCCAAGCCCGCCGCTTGAAGAAACTCCTGGTGACGGGGGCCAGCGGGTTGCTTGGCTCGCATGTCGCGCGCCAGGCGGCCGGGCGATTCAATACGCTCGGCCTCTTCCAAAATTTTCGACCGCCGGATATTCCCGGCCGCCTCGAACCGCTCGATCTTGCCGATGCCGCGGCCGTGCGGTCGAGGCTCGACGATTTCCGCCCCGACCTCATCGTCCACTGTGCCGCGCTGGCGGACGCCGACCGCGCCCAGCGCGAACCGGACCTCGCGCGCCGGGTGAATGTGGACGCCACCGCCACGCTCGCGCAATCCGCCCGCCGGCTCGGCGCGAAGATGTTGTTTGTCTCCACCGACCTGATCTTCGACGGACGCAAGGGCGCGCCTTACGCCGAGGACGACCCGCCCTGTCCGCTCAGTCTCTATGGACAGACGAAGCTCGACGCGGAACAGATCGTGCGCGCCGGCTGCGACGCTTGGTTGATCGCGCGCACGTCGCTGATATACGGGCCGAGTCCGCGCGGCAACCGCAGCTTGGACGAGAAACTCGGCGCGGCGCTGCGGGAAGGGCGCGCGGTGAAGCTGTTCGTGGATGAGTTCCGTTGCCCGATCGCCGCGTGCAACCTGGCCGCGGCGATGCTGGAACTGGCGGACTCGCAGCACACCGGCGTGTTTCATCTGGTCGGCCCGGAACGGTTGAGCCGCTACGAGATCGGGATGCGGATCGCGCGGCGTTTCGGCTGGCCCACAACGACAATCGAAGCGAAAAGCACGCGCGACGTGCCGACGAATCCACCGCGCCCGGCGGATCTGGTGCTGGACAACAGCAAAGCCCGGTCCGTGCTGAAGACCAAACTGCGCGGGCTTACGGAGACTTTGGACTCGCTGTCGGGAAACTCTTGGGACGGCTGCTGACGGGTTTGTTCATTTCCTCCGGCGTCGGCTTGATGTTCGGCATCACGAGGGTCTTGGGGTCCAGCACTCGGTCCACTTTTTCCTGCATCTTCCCATCCACCTTGGTCGGCATGGCCTTGGTCTCAAAACCCGTGGTGGCGAAGCTCTTGCTGCTCACAGCCTTCCCGTTCATGCCTGACTCGCGTATTCCGAAAAGCTTCTTCCACCAACTGACCTTCTTCTCCGTCGGTGACGTGAAGGGTTTGGCGGCGAAATGTTCACCTCCCATCGGATTGGCTTTAGCGGGAAGCGCCTTCGTTTCAAACTGCCTGGTCTCAAACTCTTTGGTCTGGAAGTTCTTGGTCGTGAAGGTCTTCGTGTCGAACGCTTTCCCCTCGAAACTGGATTTTTTGTAAGCATCGAGTTTGTTGGACGGCGTTTGGGCAAACGCCAGCGGAGCGGCCAACAGTGCGACAAATACGATCCACTTCACGACGCGGAGCCTAGTCCGCGAACGACCCGGAATCAACCCTTTACGCCGGCCGCGGACATTCCGCCCGCGGAACGAAGCGATCTTGCCAAACGAAGGCGTTGCTCCTACAAGCAGTGGCTAATGATGAAGATTTTCTGTTTCACAAGCGGACCGTATGAAACGCACGCCTACCTCGTCGGCGACGAGACCAGCGGCGAGGCAATGGTTGTGGATGCGCCGCCCGGCAGCGCGGCGCAGATCGCCGAGACCGCGCGAAAACACCGGCTGACGATCCGCTACATCGTCAACACGCACGGCCACTGGGACCACATGGCCGACAATGCGGAACTGAAGCGGCTCACCGGCGCGGCACTGCTCTGCCACGCGGATGACGAGGTGTTGCTGCGCGAGCCGGACCGGATGCGGGCGTATGGTCTGATGGAATCTGTCGAGCCGATATCAGCCGACCGCCATCTCAACCACAGCGATATACTCACGGTAGGCGCGATGAAATTCCGCGTCGCGCACTGTCCCGGCCATTCGCCCGGCCTCATCGTGTTGCACGAACCGAACGAGAAGGCTTGCTTCTGCGGTGATCTGGTCTTCGCCGGCTCGGTGGGCCGGGCCGATTTCCCCGGCGGCTCGTGGGAATCATTAGCAAAGTCCATCCGCGAGAACATCCTCACGCTGCCTGACGACACGCGGCTGCTGAGCGGCCACGGTCCCGCGACAACGGTCGGCCGCGAGCGCGCCACAAATCCATTTGTGCGGGAGATTCTGGCGGAGTCGCAGCCCATTTGAGAAGCAGGACAATCTCTCACCGTGCCGCTTTGGAGAAGAGTGGCGCGCCTGGGGAGAGTCGAACTCCCGACCAAGAGTTTAGGAAACTCCTGCTCTAATCCACTGAGCTACAGGCGCGCAAGCTTGCGACTTTTGTCACTGACTGCGTGCCACATTTAAGGTGTTAAGCCGGATCGTGCTATCAAGGAACACGCAAAAATGAATACGCCAAGCAACTCTCCAATCGAGTTCCCGCAGCCGAAACAGAAACGCGCGAAACGCGGTGCATGACCCCCAATTTATCGCAGAGTCTACCGTTCCAATCAAGTCGGTTATCGGGTGGACTTAGGCTTGGTCAATGGCAAGCGCGAGCGGAGGACGTTTTCCACCAAGCAAGCGGCTGAGACTTTCGTTGCGCGAGCGCGAGTCAACATAATGAACGAAGGCACGGCAGCGTTTGCCTTGTCTGCTGACACGCGAGTCGAGGCGGCAAAGAGTTTGGAGAAGTTGAAGCCATGGAATCCACGATCACGGAAGCGGTAGACTATTACGTTGAACATGTCTTGCGCTATCGCAACGCACCAACGGTTGCCGATATTACTCAGCGGATGCTGGATGATGCAAAGCAGGCGGGGCGTCGTAACTGGACTATCCGCGATTTGAGAACGCGCCTGAATCAGTTTGCCTTCAACTTTGGCAAACGTCAGTCGAGCATGATCACGCTGCCTGAGTTGGAACAATGGATGGACCGCCCGGAGTTGTCGGCGAGGACGTGCATTAACCAAGCAACAAAGGTGTCGCAGTTTTTCAACTACGCCATCTGCCACGGCTGGGCCGACACGAATCTGGTGGAACGTATTTCCCGTCCGGCGGCTGAGGACAAGGAACTGGATATCTTCACGGTGAAGCAGGCGGCAGCACTTCTAGCGTTCACGCCGAAGTTTGGTCTACTGCCGTGCGTGGTGCTGGGTTTGTTTGCGGGTCTGCGGCCTGCGGAAATAGAGCGATTGGACTGGTTGGCAGTGAAGTTGGGTGAGCGGTCCATCATCATCGGCGCGGGGGTTGCCAAGAAACGCTCGCGTCGCGTGATGGAGATCAACGACACGCTGGCGGCATGGATTGCGCCCTACGTGAAAAGAGCGTGGACCGGTGGTGGACGCCGTAAATCTGAGAAAGCGGCTCGATGCATTGACGGTCAAAGCGAAACTCTTTTGGCCGATTAATGGGTTGCGCCACAGCTTCGGCAGCTACCATCTGGCGGCGTATGGTGATGCGGTAAAGACGGCAGCACAGATGGGCCACCGTGACGTTGGCGTGCTGCACAACCACTACAAGGCGCTGGTGACAAAGGGCGAGGCGGAGAAGTTCTGGCAGTTGAGGCCGAAGGAGAAAGCGAAACCCAAGAAGAAAGTCGTTGTGTAGTCGAAGTTGGTTGAAAAGCTCTTGTTGAGTCCCTGCGCTGAAGGACATCTTTCGGGTCATGGAAGCCGGCACATCTCAAGCAGTCCCTCTCAGGCAGTTGGAATAACAACTGCGATCGCTGCGCGACGATTTTAAACGCAAGCTAGCATCGAGCACCGGATTCCCTTCCTGGGATGAGTTGCGGGTAATCGAAAGTGCGATCATTCAGCTAGCAAAGGTCATCGGGGTTAGGCGTGTTGAGATGCTGCATCGTTGGCGTGCGGTCAAGGCGTTAGATCACCGGTTTCCGAAGTTGGGCGTGGAAGTCGCGTTGAGCAAGTTGGTGGATAGAGTTGTGGCCGTGCCGCAAGGGTCGGTGACGAAGATTGGGCTGCATAGGGGGAAACACTAGGT
This sequence comes from Verrucomicrobiota bacterium, assembly GCA_026397915.1. Taxonomy (GTDB): domain Bacteria; phylum Verrucomicrobiota; class Verrucomicrobiia; order CAIQCK01; family CAIQCK01; genus CAIQCK01. The sequence continues at coordinate 961 of JAPLTX010000006.1, read as the reverse complement.
GAAATCCCCTAGTCATGATAGGGGGAATCCTTAGTTCATGAATCGGGTTCCCCCTGATTGTTACGCCAAGTTTGTTGACTCTAAAATAATTAGTCTGTCTTTTTCAATTGACGCTAAACCAAGACATCTCTAGTGTGGTCAGAGTAGATGCTTAAGAAACACGTGCAGGGGAAAAAGTTTGCTGCGGCAAGAAGACTGCGGTGCAGCGCTGTATCTGCGCTGCAAGGGCAATGAAAAAATAATGAAGATATCGAGAGCCGCCGGCAGAATGGTTGCAAGCCTCCTCTGCAGAGAGTCTTGCTCCCCGCTGGCAGGTTGTTTTCCCCGGTTGATGGCATGCCCCTGCACTCGCTGCCGTCAACCTGAAGCGGCTGGTCGTTCCGATGGTGTTTTCCTTGGGCGCCATAGGAGCGCGTGGTTGCAGAATCGCGTCCTTAACGACGGCCAGCCGCTCACATTTCGCAGTGTAGTGTCTTTGTAACATTTAACGGCGGCGGAGTCAACATTCCTTGCCGCCTGTTGGGAGAGTTGGCCGGTTCTAACGCGAAACGATGAACATGCTCAGGCAAGCATGTGGACCGGCCAGTTCTCATTCTTGTTGGTGAAAACAAACTGGATCTTCTGGAGTCGTTAGGCTGAACCAAGGTGATTGGCCGGTGAACGTTCCCAGTTTCTGGACTATCAACGAAGGCTGTGTCATGAGAACGAAAGATCGTGCGGTTGTTGCCAGAAAGAGCCAAGGAAGGGCATTGGCCAGTCGGGGTCGACCGACGAACACGTGGCGTCGTATAGAGGGGGCGGGGTGTCTTTTGGCAGCGTGGTTGTTGCTCGCGTCGGGCGCGCAGGCGCAGAACACTTTCTTTACCAACACAACGACGGGCTTATGGAGCGTCGCGGGCAGTTGGTTCGCTAGCGTCATCCCGGGCGCGGGTGGCGGCAGTAACTACACCATCGTCTTCAC
>JAPLTX010000008.1 GCA_026397915.1 Verrucomicrobiota bacterium | reverse complement strand
TGGCGGCGTCGTATTTCAACAGGCGGTGGATCGTCTGCGCGGTCGCGCCGGTGCTCTCGCTGAGACGCTTGGCGGCGCGGCCGGTTGGCGAGGCAAGCAGGACGCGGCATTCCTTGGCGTGCAGGATTTTGACGATGGCGCGGGTGATGGTGGTCTTGCCAACGCCGGGACCGCCGGTGATGACGGTGAGCTTGGAGGTGAGCGCGGTTTTGATCGCCTCGCGCTGGGCCGACGCGAGCGCAATATCGTTCTTCTCCTCGAACCATTTCAGCGCGAGGTCGAGCTTGATCTCCGGCAAACCGAGCGGCGCCTGTGTGAGCGCTAGCAGCCGCGCGGCGAGGTCGGTTTCGGCGCGCAACATGCGGCTCAGGAAGATCAGGTTGTCCTCGATGACGATGTCGCGGTCGGCGACGAGCGAGAGAACTTCCGCTTTCACCTTGTCGTCGCCCACGGTCAACAGCGCGGCGGTCTGCTGGCAAAGCTCGTTGTGCGGGCAGCAGGTGTGGCCGTCGTCGGTCAGCCCTTCGAGCACGTGCAGGATGCCAGCGCGGATGCGGCGGGGTGAATCGGCCGGCACGCCCATGTTCGCGGCGATGGCGTCGGCGGTCTTGAAGCCGATGCCGTGGATGTCGCGCGCGAGCTGATAGGGGTTGGCCTTGACGACCTGCATCGCGTCGTTGCCGTATTGCTTGTAAATTTTCGCCGCCTGCGAGCTGCTGATGCCGTAGCTCTGGAGGAAGATCATGATGTCGCGGATCGCCTTCTGCTCGACCCACGCCGACCGGATGCGCCGCGCACGCTCCTCGCCGATGCCATCCACTTCCCTCAGCTTCGCCGAAAACTGGTCAATGACCTCCAGCGTCCGGTCGCCGAAGTGGTTGACAATGCGCTCGGCGAACTTCGGCCCGATGCCCTTGATGAGACCGCTGCCGAGATACTTTTTGATGCCGGTGGCGGTGGCGGGCAGGACGCTCTCGAACTTCTCGACTTGGAACTGGCGGCCGAATTGTTTGTGCGTCGTCCAACGGCCGGTAAGCTTGAGGATTTCGCCGCACTGGACGCTGGCGAGGTTGCCGACGACGGTGATTGGTTCGCGGAGGTTTTCTGGCTGCAACGACGCGACGGTGTAGTGGTTCTCCTCGTTGACGTAGAGAATCCGCTCCAGCGTGCCGGTGATTGATTCCTGTGACGCGTCCGCAGCCATCGGCCCGACTGTAACCGCCGCGCCGTCAGCAATCAATGCCCGCCGGTGTTTTGGGGTCGCCCACGTTTTCGGAGAATATCCGGCAGATTCCGCGGGGCGACAAAAACCCATTCCTTGCCGGATTTTCGCTTTTCGACCAGCCCGGCCTCCGCCAGATCAAGCAAATCGGTGCGTGCTGTGTCATAGGCTACACCGTGGCGGCCGCGATGTTCGGCGACGGTGTAGCGCGATCCGGGATGCCGCAGTGCGTGGGCCAACAGCGCCCGCTGCCGGTGATTCAACGATTCAATCTCATCCAAGAGATGGCCGACCTCTCCCAATTCCCGCGTCTTGCGCCCGATATAATCGTGCAATTCTTTGATGCTCCGCCGAATCACTTCCGTCTGGTGAATGAGAAAGTAGGTCAAGTCATTGGCGTCGGTCTCCGTGTGGAGAAACGCCATCGCATATTGCACGGGAGCCTTTAACAAAACCTGCGAGATCGAGATAAACTCAAACAGCCAATACCCCGCGTGAAGCATCGCCCAGTAAAACAACGCCCGCGCCGTCCGTCCATTGCCGTCCACGAACGGATGATCGTAGGCCAGCCAGAAATGCAGGATGATGGCCCGCACCACCGGGTGGATGAAAAACTCTGGCGTTTTCCCATTCGCAAACTGGCACATCGCCTCCAACCGACCGGGCAACTCGCCGGCATCCGGCGGCGTGTAGAACACCGTCCCTTCAATATCCACCACATGCACCGGCTCATCGGTCCGCCGTAGCCGCCCCGCAGCATCCGGTTTATCGAGCGCTTCCAGCGTGACGCTCCGATGAATATCCAGCACCAGCGTTGGCGACAGCGGCTTGTCCTTCAGTTCGATGATCCGCTTCATCGTCAGGAAGTTGTTTAGAATCATCCGTTCGCTGCGGTCGCGCGGCTTTCTGCCGGTGCTTAGCATCTCTTTTGCAACCTGCCGTGTCGTTACTGCACCCTCCAATTGGCTCGACGTGATGGCCTCCTCGATCAACGACCGCGCCAAATACCGATCCCGTGTCTGCGGGTTGGTGATTGGCTCGGTCACACTAAGAAGGCTTCCCGCGCCGCGGTCAATCTGGTGAAGCTGCTCCACCACAACATCGGGCACTGAAAATGTAAAAGGTTTGCCGCTCTTGTCAGCCAACGGCACATGCCGCATTCCCGATAGTCGCATGAACTTCAACGCCAACCACCATTCCTCGTGAGACGAGCCTGCGGGAGGTGTTCGATGCCGAAGCTCATCCCAGTGGAGATACTTGGTGTCAACCAATTGCTGACTGACCAGACGGCCTACTGCATCCATCGCTGGTCCAGCGAGCAGTTCTTTGAACGGCTTTGGCGACAGAGGCATCTTCATAACCACATCTCAATTCGGGTCTTGTTCAAATACCGATTTCCTACCAATTCCTGTCAAATTGATACATCCCGGTGCATTTCGAGTCAACTACCAATTCGGTATATATTGGTATGTTTCCGGTAGATGCGTTGGCGGCTGCAACGACGCGACGGTGTAGTGGTTCTCCTCGTTGACGTAGAGAATCCGCTCCAGCGTGCCGGTGATTGATTCCTGTGACGCGTCCGCAGCCATCGCTCCGACTGTAGCGGAGCCGCTGATACTGCACAAGCCGGGGGCTGACTCAGAAGCTGATGGTCGCTTGCAAGTAGCCGAAGTTCGCGTCGCTGTCGCCGGCGGCGCCGGCGGCGGTCTGGCTGACATAGTCGCCGGCGAAAAAGTGGCTGTAGCCGGCTTGCAGTTTGAGAAACTTCCACGGCGAGTAGGCGAGCGTCAGGTCAATCTCCTCGCCCACAAACGAGTCGGCGTTGCGGGCGGCGGCGTTGAGCGGGCGCACGCGGGTGACGGCATTGGCGCGATACCATGCGTCCTCGTTGGTGTAGAGCCAGAACGCGTGGCCGTCGAGCTGGACGGTGAACGCACGCCAGGCGGCCTTCGGGTCCTGATAGGGCGTCAGCTTCAAGCTGAGGGCGGGATTATGGACGTTCTTCCACGCGAAGAAATCCATGTAGCCGTAGAACTTGTGGTTGGTGGGGAAGAGGTTCAGGAACGACTGGTCGGTGTTGTCGTTGGGATCGGAGTCGCCGGAGGCGATGTTGTATTCGACGCCGAGCCGCGGCTTCCAGTCCCACTTCTCCCACGTGTAGCCACCGCCGACGTGCGCGGCAAACGCATTGTGTTCGAGCATCTGCGGGCCGGGAGGAGCTGTTGCGCCGAACTGGCCCGCCGAGCGGCCGACTTGGTAAGCGCCCTCGGCTTCGTAGTCGAAGCCGCTCAGTTTGCCCGGCGTGGACTTGACCCGGAAGCCCATCGTGAAAATCTCCTGCGCGATGTCGTAGGCGCGGGCCGTGTTGCCGAGGCTGTCCATATAAACCGGATCGCTGCTCGGCTTCTGGCGATAGAAGAGATAGACGTCCGTCGTCTGGATCGGCAACAGCGTCGTGCTGAGATAGAAACCGGCGAGCGTGTCGTTCCAGTTGGCGTCGTCCGTGATGAAACCGACATTTTGTGCCGGTCCCCTGCCCTCAATGGTCACGACATGGCCGACGAAGCCGTCCACCCACAGCCGCGCGTCGGGATTCTCGTAGTGAAGCTTCACCGCGTCGAATGTGCGGGCGAAGTTGTTCCACTCGAAGTTGCCCACGAGCCGCTCGTCGCCGTAGAGCAGTTCCTGCCGGCCGGCACGCAGGCTGAGCGGAAACTTCTTCAAGTTTCCGAACTCCACCCAGCCCTGCCGCAGGTCGAACGGGTCGTCACCTTCCGCGCCAAGCACAAACGGCACCGATTGCCGCCGCGCAGCCAGCTCGCGCGAATCCTGTCCCTGCCCGTAAAGCGTGATGAAGTCCAGCGGCCTGGCGAGCATGCCGAGGCGGAACCGGTTCAACACAAACAGGTCGTCCGTCGCCGCGTTGAGGTTGTTGTTGAAATCGAAGTTGTTGTCGCGCTCTTCCACCCGCATGCGCTCCTGCATGTCGAACACCAGCTTGCCGCCGAAGAGACTCAGCGGGTTGTCGGGCGCCGCCGGTTTTGGCAGGGCCGTGGCGTAGGCCGGCTGCAGCGGGGATGGGTTGACGGAGTCGGCGGCGCGGCTTGCTGTGCCGAGCGTGATGACGACGGCAGCCGCGAGAAGACAGAAAGTTTGTGACATTTTGGATCGGCGTGCAATGGACTGGTTCATGCTGGCTCCGAAGCTCCTTGATCTTGACGTTTGCCGAATGTTACCGGGCGTCGGCGTCTGGTGTGTTGACATGTGTCAACATTCCAGAATTCTTGTTCCGGCGGTGTTTGTCGCGCCATGGCTTCGTTGATCAGTAAACCCAAAACGTGAACTCATTTACAGCCAAAAAAGCCCACCGGCGTGTTTTTTGGCAGGAGAGCGGGATCATTTTCAGATTCAGTTTCGCGCCGGCATCGGTAGAGTCGTTGCATGGCGGAACCGTCGGGATGTTTCAACTTTGTTCGCGATGTCATGGACCGCTGGGCGTGCAAGCGTCCGGACGCGGCGGCATTGTGGGTCGTGGACGCGCCCGGCGGCAATGAGCAGAAGTTTTCCTTCCGCCAACTGGCCGAGTGTTCCCGCCGCGCCGCATCTTTCTTTGCGCGGCAAGGCATCCGTCGGGGCGACCAAGTGCTCGTCGTTCTCCCGCGTGTGCCGCAATGGTGGATGGCGATGCTGGGGTTAATCCGGCTTGGCGCGGTGCCGATTCCCGGCACGTCGTTGTTGACCGCCAAGGACATACGGTTCCGCGCGGAGTCCGCCGAGGCCGGCGCGATTGTCACCGACGGCGACGGCGCAGCGAAGGCGGAGGATTTTCAGGGAATACGGATTTTCGTAAACGCCGCAGGCGCCGGAACTGTGCCGGCTGGCTGGGTGGGTTTCGACGCCGGGCTGCGCGCGGCCGACGCCGCTTTTGATCCGGAGCCGACGCGTGGTGACGAACCGGGCATCATCTACTTCACCAGCGGCACAACTGGCCAGCCGAAGATGGTGGTTCACACGCAGGCCAGTTACGGCCTCGGCCATCGCGTGACGGGCGAGTTGTGGCTCGACCTGAAACCGGGCGACGTGTTGTGGACCATCTCGGACACCGGCTGGGCCAAGGCGGCGTGGTCGAGCTTTTTCGGGCCGTGGCAGATGGGCGCGTGCGTGTTCACGCTGGGCGCGAGCGGGAAGTTCGGGCCGGTCACGGCGCTGCAAACGCTCGCGCAGTATCCAATCACGACGTGGTGCGCGCCGCCGACGGCGTTGCGGATGATCGTGCGTGAGGATTTGTCGGCGTGGCGATTTCCGCATTTGCGGCATTGCGTCAGCGCTGGCGAGCCGTTGAACGCGGAGGTGGTGAACGTGTGGAAGGCCGCCACGGGCCTGACCATCTACGAAGGCTACGGCCAAACCGAGTCGGTCGTGCTGGTTGGCAACTTCCGGTCGCTCGGCCACGAGGTGCGGCCGGGCTGGATGGGTCGCGCCACGCCGGGCTTCGAGCTGGCGGTGCTGGACGAGCACTTGCGCGAAGTGCCGGACGGCGAGGAGGGCGAACTGGCTGTCCGCATCGCGCCGCGCCGGCCGCTCGGTTTGTTCCGGGAGTATTGGCGCAATCCCAAGGAGAACGCCGGGCGGTTCCGCGGCGACTGGTATCTCACACACGACCGCGTCATCCGCGATACCGACGGTTACTACCGGTTCGTGGGCCGTGCCGACGACGTCATCAAGAGTTCCGGCTATCGCATCGGACCATTCGAGGTCGAGAGCGCACTGATCGAACATCCGGCGGTGTTGGAAGCCGGTGTGGTTGGCGTTCCGGACAGTGTGCGCGGGCAGATCGTCAAGGCGTTCGTGGTTTTGCGCAAAGGCTTTGCCGCCAGCGATGCGCTGCGGGCCGAGTTGCAGAATCACTGCAAGCGGGTTACCGCGCCCTACAAGTATCCGCGCGAGATCGAATTCGTCGAATCGCTGCCGAAGACCATCAGTGGCAAGACGCGCCACGCCGAGCTGCGACAACGCGTGCAGTTGTAGCCTGTAAGGTCAGTGTTTGCGTGGCTGGTTGAGCCGGTAGGTCCAACGTCCCACGCGCGCCAGGAGTCGCACGGGAGCCAGAACGACCTGCTGGGCGTTGGAGTAAATATCCGTGGCCAGATACCGCAACGTCGCGCGTGGACCGTGGGCGCGCGGGTCCTCGAGGCGGAACGCCCAGCCCACCGCCACCAACCGCATCACGAGCGTGAGCAGGAACAGCACGCTGTGATACGTCAGCGGCCAGCCAAACACTGTCGTGTGCCAGTCGCGCAACGACTGCGCGATCGCGCCGCCGATCACGCCGCTGGCCACGCCGGCCACGCCCACGACGAAACTGTTGACCGCCACGTAAGCGCTGCCTTGCCGCCGTCCGCCGTGCGAAGTGCTCATCGCCAGCAATAAACTGAAGTTGGCCAGATCCACGCCTGGCCACGCCGCCGTCGCCAGAATCACTGCGACGTAGCCCGCGACCCAGTTCTCCGGCGTTACGAAAATCCACGCCGCGCCGCTGAACGCAAACATCAGCCCTGCCACCAGCAGCACCGGCTTGCGGCCCGCCTTGTCAATGATGCGGCCCCAGAGCGGATACGAAACCGCCCAGACGCCGAGCTGCATCACCATCCACATCAGGTTCGCGTGCGTGTTCGACAGATGGACGACATCGAACAGATACAGCCACACGAATTGAGACACGTAGGCGATGCTGAACGTCAACGCCGCGTTGAAGCCGAGAAACCGGCGGAAATTGCGGTCGCGCAGCGGCTCGCGCATCAGCGCCCAAAAACTCACGCCAGTGTCCGGCTTCGCTGCTGTCGTGTCCGGCACGAACTGGTGCATCATGTAATCCACCGCGCCGGAGATTCCCGCCAGCGCCAGGACGATCGAGCAAACTCGCATCAACCACAGCGAGCTTGCGGTTTGGCCCACGTCCAGCGCGTGACCGACCAGCAACGTCACGCACACGCCGGACATCTGGCCGATCTGGTTTCGCCGGGAAAAGTATCGCCCGCGAATCTGCACCGGCACCAGATCCGCCATCCACGATACCCACGCGGGACCGGAGAGATGCCCGCACAGATACGAGATCGTGGTCAGCGCCATCAACACCGGCCACCACCACGCGTTCGGGCAAACCCACGGAACCAGCGCCACCGCCACCCACAGCAACCGGTGCGCGACGCCCGTCACCAGGAACAGCAGCTTGCGGCGGCCGTAACGCTCGATGAAATAGCTCGCCGCCGGCTGCGTCAGCGCGCCGATGAACGGCAGCGCCGAGAGCACGCCAAACCAAAACTTCGGCAGATGCAGCAGTTTTCCAAACTGCGTCACCGCCGCGCCCTGCACGGTGAACATCCACGCCGCCCCGAACGCCCACGCCGTCGTCACCAACCGCAACGACCGCCGCGTCGAGGACCGGGATTCGATTCTCGCAGTTGTTCCAGCCAAATCCGTTTTCACATTCTCTAAAAAAAGATAAGTCTCCAATCACTCCCCCGCCGGCACAAGTGGAAAGTGAAGTATTTCAGTCCCGCCCCCGCAGGATAGACCGCCGATGGCAAATCTGGTAAGGTTCGCGTTGATGCGCCGGGTATTGGTCTTCACGTTGTTGCTTGCGAGCGTTGACTTCGCGGCGGAGCCGGTGACGCGCTCCTATCTGCTCGGCATTGCCGATCCGGAGGAAGTGATGGAGCGCGCCAAACTGGTGACATCGCCGGAAGCAAAGGTCTGGCTGAACCCGCAGCGCACCCAACTCTGCGTCACCGACACCGCCGAGCGGCTCGCGTCCATCGGCCCGCTGATCCAGTCGTTGCAGCGGCCGCCGCGCAACATCACGCTCCATGTCCGCTACCCCGAATTCGTCACGCTGCCAAACACAACCCAGACCGTTGGCATATCCGGCGGCGACCGCACGGGACTGACCGGCATGCAGTCCAGCCCGTTCGGTCCTGGAAAAATCCGCTTCGGCGGTCCGCCGCCGCCGGTCGTCAACCCCGGCGAACGTCGCGGCGCACCCGCGCCAACGCCAACACCGGCCGCCAACGAAACCACCGTCACCGTCCCCAGCGGCAAAGGCGCATGGCTGATGGTCTCGCCAGCCGCGCCGCACGCAGCGTGGCTGTTCCAATGGGGCGTCGGCCGCAACCTCTGGCCTGCGATCCCGCGCTGGACGCAAGTGAAGGCGAACCTTTACGTCGTGCCGAAGCTGCGCGGCGACACCATCCGCCTGCAAGTGATGCCGGCGGTGAGTTTCATGGCTGGTATGGCGCAGCGCAATCTCGCGCTTGAAAGCATGATGCTGGAGAAAACGGTTTCCAACGGCGAAGAGGTCGAGGTGAGCGCCGCGCCGGGCGAGAACGAAGAGTTCCACCGGAATTTCTTCGCAACCTACGACCGCAACCGCCAGCCGGTGCCAATGCAACTGTGGATCACCCCAACGGTGCAGTGACCGAAGGACGAACTATATTTGCGGCAGAACAACGAGCTTGCAGAAACCATGAATCTATTGCCACCCTTGCCTGATATTCCAACACGCTGCTGCTCCGAGACACAGTCACCGTATGAGTCCTGAAGAACAAAAAGTCCTCGATTATTACAATCAGGCCCAGGAAGCGCGCCAAGCCGGCGACAACGCCGCCGCGCTGAACCACCTGCGTTCATGTTTGGAGGTGTTGCGGTTGACCACCGACCGCCTGTCGCAAGGCCGCGTCTGCGCGTTGATGGGAGATATTCACGCGGGCGCAAATGAACCAGCCGAGGCGTTGGCTTGCTTCGAACTGGCGGCCACCTGCCTTAACGGCCCCGAAGCGAAGCGCGAGCGGCTGATGGTGATGTTCCGCGTCGCCCAAGCCGCGCACTCCGTCGGCCAGGAAACGAAGGCGCTGGAGACCTATGACGAGATCATTCGTGTCACCCAGACCCTCCGCGACGTTCGCTCCGAAGGAATGGCCCGCGCGTTGCGCGGCGAGGTTGTCTTCAGTCGCGGCGGTCAGATGGACGGGCTGCACCAGATGTTGTTGGGATTGACCCGCCTGCGCACCGCCAAGGCGCCGGAGATGGAAATGATCATCGAGCACATCCGCCACTACGGCAGCCAGGTCTCGCGCAAACAATACGAACAACTTCTGGAAGACGAGTTGGACAGCCACAACTTGAAGAAGAAGTTGCTGGCAGAACCGCCGCCAGCCGACACCAGCCAGAAATAGCGCCTGCCGAAGTATCGGGCTGTTTGTCTTCAAACCTGATTCGCCCCGCCATTCTTGGCGCTTGTGGGAAACCGGATTTGTTGGCATGAATGTCATGCTTTGAAAACGGCCAAGCACAGACAAACCACTGGAAGTGCGGCGCGTTTGCACGCCGTCGAGACGGTTGGCCATTTTGCCAGGCTCGACCTGAAGCGTCACGAGCGCACCGGCATCCCCGAAGCCGTGTTCGCCGCCAGCAAAACCAACCAGCAAGTCGTTGCCATCCTCGCTCGATTGGCCCAGGCGGCGGGCCAGACGCTGGCCACGCACGTTACCACCGAGTGCGCAGCGCTCGTCCGGCGCAAACTCGGCAAGCGTTTTCAACTCGACTACAACCCGCTGGCGCAAACAATGGTGGTGCGGCGGCGCGGCTTCGTGGCGAAACGCACCGGCGGTCGTATCGCTGTCGTCGCAGCGGGCACGGCGGATCTACGCGTGGCGGAAGAAGCGCGCGTGACGGCCGAGTTGATGGGTTGTGAGGTGCTGAAATTTTACGATGTCGGCATTGCCGGCATCCATCGCCTGATCGAGCCATTGCCCCAGATGCACGACGCCGACATCGCCTGCGCGGTCGTGTGCGCGGGCATGGAAGGCGCGCTGCCTGCGGTCGTGCGCGGGTTGTTGCACGCGCCGGTGATCGGCGTGCCCGTCTCGACCGGTTACGGTTACGGCGGTCGCGGCGAAGGGGCGCTCATGACGATGCTCCAGAGCTGCGCGCCGGGCCTGACGGTGGTGAACATTGACAACGGTTTCGGCGCGGGCGCGACGGCGGCGCTGATCGCGAACCGGATGGCGGCGAAGAAGTGATTCGATTACGAGGACGAGGACGATGAGCAACAAACCACTGGTGGCGGTGATCATGGGCAGCAAGTCGGACTGGGACGTCATGCAGCACTGCAAGGCGATACTGGACGAGTTCAGCGTCGCCAACGACTGCCGCGTGATGTCGGCCCATCGCACGCCGCAGGCGGTCACCGAATTTGTGTCCACGGCGGAACAGCGCGGCCTCGAAGTCGTCATCGCGGCAGCGGGCGGCGCGGCGCACTTGGCCGGCGTGGTCGCGGCGCACACGACGCTGCCGGTGCTCGGTGTGCCGATGGAGAGCGCGTCGCTCAAGGGGCTGGATTCGCTGCTGTCCACCGTGCAGATGCCCGGCGGCATTCCCGTGGGCACGCTGGGCATCGGCAAGGCTGGCGCGACGAATGCGGCGCTGCTGGCCATCGCCATCCTCGCCAACTCGCGGCCAGAGCTACGCGAGAAGCTGAAGGCGTTTCGCAAGAAGCAGTCCGACAAGGTTCTTGCCGAGAAGCTGCCCTGAGCGAAGAGCCGGTCACTTCTTGTATAGCTCGATCTCGTTGAAGCCGGCGGGGACGCCGGCGGGCGTGGCGGTGATGGTGATCCGCACGTAACGGCCCGCGGCTTCGAAGAGGACGTATTGATCCAGGAACATCAGCGGTGGACGCGGAACCTGCAGGATGGTGGTCCGCTGTTTGCCGGAAACGGGCCGCCAGTGCTCGTTGTCGTCGGAAAAGTGGAACGCGAACTCCCGCTTGCCGTCGTCCTCCCAGATCAGCCGCGCGCCGCACAACGTGACGCGCTCGCCCAGGTCCACCGTGAACGATTGCGGCAGCGTGTTGTCGGCGGCGCGCCAGCCGGTGCGCGTGTAGCTGTCAACGGCCATCGCGGCGTCCTGACGATCGCGCGCGCTGGTGGCGGTGACGGCTTTCTTCAGGGCGAGGTTGGCCTTGCCCTGAATGGGCCGCTTCGGGGCGGCGGCGCGCGCAAGCTCGGCAGCTTGGTCCACGACGCGGAATGACCGGTAGATTTCGCGCTGATATTCCGAGACCTTCCGGCCTTTGGAATCGGTGAGCGTCAGCGCGACGTTGATCAGGTCCGAGTCAGCGGGGAGTTGCGTCAGGTCCACGCGGCCCAGACACACAGCATCATCGGCGCGGACATCGCCGGTGACTTCGCCGTGAAGCCGGTGCTCGCCGGCTTGGACGGTCCACTTCACTTTGCAGCCGGGCAACGCGACGGCCAGATCGTTGGCAACCCACAACTCGATGGCCGCGCCGCGCTCGATCAACCGGTAGAGCGGCACGACGGGCTGGTTGACTTGCGCCATTTCGTAGTAGGCCATCTTTGGCCGCAGGTCGTGGCTGACGATGGACTTCGGCCAGTGCGCTGCGGTGGCGTCCACGAAATGAAACTGGAAGTAGCCAGCCATCGCCTGTTTTGAGAGCCGAAAACCTTTCGTCGCCTCCGCGAGCGTGTCGGCCTGATACGTCTGGCTGGCGGTGATGTATTCGGCGAGGTTGGTCGGCGGTTTGCCGCGGAAGCCGAAGACCTGCCGCAGGTCGTCGCCCTTGCCGGCCTGGCGCGCGCCCCAGAGTTTGTCCTCGGTCGGCGCGGGCGGCTTGCCCCACTGCGCCGGATAGTGCTTCGCCATCGTCTCGTAAGCGTCGAGCGCCTCGGCACCGAATTCTCCGGCCGTTTGCAGCCGCGCGGGTTTTCGCGGCGTGGCGGTCTCCCACAGCCGGTGCAGGCCGCCATACCAGGCTTCGTAGGGATGAAAATCGCCGATCACGCGGTCCTCGTATTCCGGTTTGCGCAGCGTGAACGTCGCACCGCTGGTCGGCACAAGGATGCGCTCCGGATCGGCGGTCAGCGCCGCCTCGACGACATTGGTGACATCGAGGTGGCATTCGTTGACGAACGACAGCAGCACGACGCCGGGGTTATTGTAACACGTCCTCGCCAGCGGCGCGCCGGTTTGCGCCAAGTCGGAGTCGCTTTCGTGACCTTTCTCTGCGAAGCCCGCGCCCTGATCCTGCTCGGTCATCATGCCCAGCCGGTCGAACAACTCGCGCACTTCCGGGAAACTCACGTGCTGGCAGATGCGCAGTGCGTTGAAGTTGGCCGCCTTCAACAGCAACGCCGCCTCCAGCAGTTTGTCGCGCTCGTTCCAATACCAGAACGCATTGAACGCCGCCGACGCGTTGGAGGCGCGCAGATAGACGGGCCGGTCGTTGAGCAGGAACTGGCCCTCCGGCAGCCCCGGCCGGGGATTCTTCGCCGACACCATGCCGAAAGTCCGGCAGCCGAACAGCGCGTCGCGCGCATCCACCGTGCGCGCACCGTCGCGCAGCACGACGCGGCATCGGTAAAGACACGGTTCCGCCGGCCACCACAGTCGCGCGCCGGGCATTGGGATTGTCAGGGCTTGCTTGCCCGCGCCCTGCGGCAGACGAACGCGCGCGGTCTTCCGATACTCGCGGCCCTCGAAGTTCTCCGGCAGAATCTGAACATCGAGCGTCAGTTCCTTCGCCGCTGCCACGTCAGTCTCGACCGTCACCTTCGCTTCGTTCGCCGCCGGATAGCCGCGCGCGAAAATCTCCGTCACGCACGCGTCGGCCGTCGTCTCCAGAAACACCTCGCGATGAATGCCGAACCCGCTGCCGAGCGACGACGTCGTGCCGAACGGAAAATCCGGGATGGACTTCGCGCGGTCGCCAAGCACGTGCCGCTGGTTGGGCGCGGCGTCGCCCGGCGAGAACGGCAGCAGCGACCATTGGCTCATCGGCTCGCGGAACGCCGGTCCTTCGATCACACGCACCGCGAGCGTGTTCTTCGCCTTCAGCAAACTGGTGACATCGAACCGGAACGCCTCATAATAGACCTTGTGGCGGCCGAGGAACGTGCCGTTGAGCCACACCTCCGCCTCCCAATCCACGCCAGCGAAACACAGGAACACGCGCCGTCCCGTCGGCGCCGGCGCAGCGGAGAAGCGCGTTCGATACCACAGGATGCAACTGGCCGGATACCATCGCCCGCCTTTCTTGATCGGCGACCACCGCCACTCCGGCACCTGCGTCGGCTCCCACGCCGAGTCGTCGTAGTCCTCGCGAAACCAACCCGGTGGCTCCGGTCGTTTGCCGTCTTCGGAGTGGGCGATCTCGAACTTCGACCGCCATTGCCCGCCCAAATCCTGCCGCGCGCGGACGTCGAGCTTCTCCGGCAGACTCCGCAGGTAGGGCGCGTAGCACTCGCGCAGCTCCGTAACGCGACTCTTGGTCTCCTCCTGATTCCGCGGCGGCGTCACCCACGGATCGGCTTTCAGCGCGTCCGCAGGGATGGCTCGCTCCGATTCGCCCGCGCCCGCCAGCGTCACTGTCAACCACACCGCAATCGGCAGCATGAATCTCGACGGTTTCATAGCCGTTTCCTCCTATGACCGCGCTTCGACGGCCAGTGTGTGCAGGCCGAGGACGACGGCGCGGTTGAAGTTTTCGCCGCCGTCGTAGTGACGGCCATGTTGCAGCATCGCACGAACCATCCGGCCCACGTGCGGGGTGACTTCACGAACCAAGGCCGCATCTCCTGACAACAGCGCCTTGTGGAACGCCACGGTCGGAATGCCGAAGCACAACTTCTCGTTGACCGCTTTCGCGAAGCGGTCCGTTGTCGCGAGCCGCTTCGGGTCAAACTTCGCGAGAAGGTCGAAGACGGTGGCGGGACGTTGGATCGAGAGGCCGAATGAAGCCAGCGCATTTTCGATGGCCGGCGTCATGGATTCGCCCGCCCAATCGAGCCGCCGCCAGCTCGTCTCGTCGAACACGTTCGTCCGCAGGGCACGCTCGGCCATCGTCTTCATGAGCGCGCGAACGGCGGCGGCGCGAGCTGCGTCGCGCTCCGCGCGGGCGATGAGCGTGAGCGAGGTGCAAAACTGGTTGCTGTAGAGAGTGAAGGGCCGGCACTTCTCCGGCGTGTTGGGCGACAGGAGTTTCCAGCGCAGGCCGTCTTTTTCGGCGCCAAGCCGTTCGCGAAGCTCCGCCCAATGTTTGTCGCCGGTCGCGTCGCGCGCGGCGGCAAGGCAGATCATCAGCGAGCACGCGCCGAAGAGCGTGAACTGTTTCCACGTGTAGCCGACGTGCGCCTGGCGGCTGTTGTCCTCGACCTTGAGGACCCAATCATTGCGCTCCATGCGACGGGCGATCTTGCCGAGCGTGTCGGCAACGAAAGCTCTGTCTTCGTTGGTTGCGAGCGGGCTTCGCCAGTAGCGCCACAGTGCCTCGATGTAGGCGCAGTGCTGGTCGCGCGAGGAGTCGGGGTAGTAGCTTTTGCCGTCGGGATGCGGTCCGCGCGGCACGAAACCCGGCTCGGGACTGACGGTGGTGACGCGCTTCAGCCCCGCGAAAATCCACTGGGCCGTCTTTGCCAGTTCTTCGTCGCGCGTGGCTTCGTAAGCATCGCAGAGCGCGAAAAGGAACTGGCCGTTCTCCAGCGGCACGTCTTGGATGCCGGAACCGTAGCCAAAAGGCTTGGGCTGGCCGTTGACCATCGCTTTGGCGATCTCGTCGGGCTTGGCGAGCGCGCCAAGTCCGCGCGGGCCGTTGAGGCGATGGTGGTAGCAAACTTGGGTGGCCGTGCTGCCGAAACCAGCGATGTAGTCGCGGCAGAGTTTCCTCACGTCATTGGTCAGGTTTTCTTGCGCGGCGTCCTTCTGGGCGGAGCGGGCGCGGCCGGCAACAAAGCCCGCAGAGCAAACGCCCAGAAAACGACGCCGATTCATGGCTGTGACGGCGGGCTGTCGCTGTGCCCGGCTTTCATGTGCCGGTGGACGAAGAAGTAGTAGATGCCGCCAAGCACCACCGCCGCACCAGCCAGCCACATCGCGATGCGGTGGAACTCGCCCGCCATCAGCTTCTCATCCTGCCCCGCCACCACGCCGATGTAGCAGAGCACAGCGCTCCAGATGGCCGAGCCGAGCAGGGTGTAAATCGAAAACTTCGTGTAGTTCATCTCGACAATGCCGGCGGGAATGCCGATGAGATGGCGGACGACCGGCAGCAGTCGCGAGATGAAGATGCCCATCGAGCCGTAGTGCGCCGCCCAGCGTTCGGCGCCGTGGACTTTTTCCGGCGAGATGAAAATGTATTTGCCGTAGCGCAGCACCAGCGGCCGACCCAACCACCGCGATGCCCAATACATCGCCGTTGCGCCGATCCACGAGCCAATCGCGCCGGCGATCACCAGCCCGATCATGCTGAACTTCCCCGTCGTGTAGGCGATGTGCGCCGCCGGCGGGATGACCACCTCGCTCGGCAGCGGGGCGATGGAGCTTTCGACGGCCATCAGCAACGCTACCAGCAGGTAACCGCCTGAATCCAGCGTCGCCATATACCAATCAATCAGTGGCTTGAACATGGTTCCTCCTTCCTACCCGAACCGCCGCGCCGCGCCAAGCTTCTTGCGCGCTGAGCGCCGGCGGCGTTGCAGCGCGCCGCCGCATCGTTTATCCTTGGCTAACGGTGAAACGGTTTCTCATCATCCTTTCCGTGATGACGCTCGCGGCGGGCTGCAGGGCTGACGTGACCACCGCGGACACCGTGGCGCGCGACATCGAGTGGCAGATCAAGAATCTTGGCGACGATTCCGCGGTGCTGCGGGACTTGGCGGCCCAAAAACTGGCGCGCTATGGCATGACAGCGGCCGACGCGCTGGTGCGCGCGCTGGCGACCGCCCCACTATCGGCGCTGGCACAAGTGCGCGAGCTGCTGACGCGCCTGCCGCTGACCAGCCCCGACGATCCGCCAGAGGTGGTCAAGGCGCTGCAGAACTACAACCAGTTGCAAGCCAGCAGCCGCCGGGAGATCAGTTACGGGCTGACGGCGCTGCCGATCGAGAAATCCACGCCGGCGTTGCTGCGCCTCATTGCCTACGAGCCGAACGAAGCCGTTGCGTGGCAGTTGGCGGTCCGGCTGCGGCCGTGGATTTCGAAGTGCCGTCCCGCGATTCTCGCCGCGCATCTGCCGCCGCGCCCGGCGACGTTGCGTCTGTTGGCTTGGGCGAAACCGGATCGCGCTGTCGAGCGGATGGAGCAAGCCTGGGCCATGTCGCGCGAACGGCTGAAGGCTGGCGCCGACTCGGATTCCGCCGTTTTGCTGAACCTCATCACCACGGAACTGACCACGCTGTATCGTGTGCAAAAGCGGTTCGACGCCATCGAGACTTGCTGGCGGCAGGTGGCGGACGAAACCAAGGACCCGAACGCCGCGTTAAGCCTGATGGCACTGTTGGTCGAGCGCAACCAGCCGCAGCGCGTCGAGGCGGAATGGAAACGCTATGCCGACTGGCTGGCCGGCGACCCCCGCGCGCTCTACCTGCTGGCTCGCGCCGCCGGCGCCCGCGGCGATGAGCAACAGGAGAAGGATTTCACTGCGACGGCGCGGTCATTGTCCCCGCACGACCCGGAGCAGCATTTGCTGGTGGGCAATTACCTGATGCAACGGCGCTGGCTCGACTGGGCCGCCGCCGAGTTCCAACGCGTGCTGGACACGACCGGCGCTGACGAGCGCGAGCGGGCGTTTGAAATCTCCGCGCGACTCCGGCTGGCTGACATCAGTGCCCATCGCCGCCAGCCCGACAAGGAAGCGGAACAACTGGAGACCGCCATTCATCTTTACGAGGTGTTCCAGGAGCGGGCTGGCGCCGGCGGAGTCATCACCGACCAGATCAACAATCTCAAATGCCGCGTGCTGTTGATCGAGTCCGCCCGCCACGAGAAGGCCGGCAAACTCCCGGCGCAGGAGAAAGCGTTGCGCGAAGTCCTCAGACTTTCGCCCAACCATCCCGACGCCGTGATCGCGCTGGTGGGGTTGCTCCGCAAACGCGGTGCGGCGCAGGAAACGGCGGCGCTGGTCCGGTCCGCCGGCGAGCATTACCGCGCCCGCATCGCCGAGCAACCCGACGACGCCGAAGGCTACAACAACCTCGCCTGGCTGCTCGCCAACACCGACACCAGCCTTGACGAAGCCTTGCGGCTCTCAAACAAATCGCTGGAGTTGCAGCCCGACACCGCCGCTTATCTCGACACGCTCGCCGAGGTTCACCTGCGCCTCGGCAAACCCGCGCGCGCCGTCGAACTGCAAAAACAAGCCGTCGAACTGGAGCCAGAAAGCCTCGACCTGACCGAGCGACTGAAAAAGTTCGAAGCCGCCGCCGTGAAAGCCAAGCCGTGACCACGATGACGTCTTACACCTTACGCCTTACGCGTTATGTCTTCCGCTTCGCGCATCTGTTTGCGCTCGCCGCGCTCGTTGCGCTCGCGCCCGGCCGTGCATCCGCCGAGCCGACCTCCTCGCGCGAGCTTGCCTTCAAGCAGCAGCACCTGCGCGAGCGCTACGAGGACATCGAGCAACAGCTCGCGCGACTGAGCGAGTTGCTCGCCACGAGCGATCCTGATGGCGCCGCGCGCGTCCAGGCCGCGCTCAAAACCTCGCGCGATGGCGCCGTGCTGTCGGGATTGCAGGAGGTCATCCAGTCGCTTTTGCAAAGCCGCACCAAGACCGCCACGGAAAGCCAGACGCGTGTGGTCCAGCAACTCCTGCGCGTGCTCGAGATGCTGCAAGGCCAGGAGTTGTCGTGGGAGGAGTTGCAGAAGCGGCTCGCCAATCTCCAGGAGTTGCGCGACGCGCTCCAGAAGCTTATCGAGCGCCAGCAGAAGCTCGAACAACAATCCACCCAGGCGATGAAGGATGTTGCCACCGGCAAGGCTGCCGATCCCGCCACGCTCGACAAACAAAAAGGCGAGCAAGCCGCCACACGCGGCGACACGGAGAAAACCGCCGGCGGCGCCAAGCAGCCCGGCAAGTTCCCGCCTGACACCGTGGACCCCGGCGCGCTCGACCGGGCCGGCGCCGAAATGCAGAAAGCCGAGCAGGCCCTCGGCGACCGCAAGCCCGGCGAGGCGAACGCCCGACAGCAGCAGGCGCTCGACGAGCTTCAGGCCGCCATCGGCCAGATTCAGTCACGCCTCGAAGCCGAAAAAGCCGCGCAGCAGGAGCGGACGCGGTCGGAGTTGAAGGACGGCATCAAAGCGATGCTCGAAAAACAGAAGACCGTCACCGCTGCCACCACTGCGCTCGACAAAGAGATTCCGCCGAAGAAATCGCCACCGCGCGAAGCAGCGCTCAAGGCTGCCGGACTCGCCGCTGATGAAGCCGCGCTCGCCGACCGCAGCGAGGCGCTCAACAAGAAGCTCCGCGACGACGGCACCTCCGCCGTCTTCGGCCAGGTATTGCAGCAAACCGCCGCCCTGCTCCGCGACGCCGACACGCGGCTGAAGAAAGTCCAGACCGGCGCGCCGGTCCAGGAGGCGCAGAAGCTGGCGGAAATGAATCTCCAAGAACTGCTCGAAGCATTGCAGGAAGAGGAGGCGCGGCGCGCCGCGGCCGGCGCCGGCGGCGGCGGCGGTGGTGGCATGAAGAAGACCATGCTCCTGCCGCCGGCTGCGGAGTTGAAAATGCTCCGGATGCTTCAGGACCGTGTCAACCGCGGCACACGCTCGCTCGACGAGGACCGTGCTGGCCGCGAGAAGCCCACGCCGCAGGAAACCGCTGCCGCCAAGCAACTCAGCCAGCGCGAGAAGGAAGTCGTCCAGACTACTGATGCGCTTCGCAAGAAGTGGGCCGAACTCTCCGCGCCCAAGCCCGTCGTTGGCCCCGCCGATCCGACCGCCACCGACCCGCTCAAGGAATACATGGCCAAGGCGCTACAGGATGCCCGCAATCCGCTCTCGCCGATTGTCGGCGACATGCGCACTGTCGAGGATCAGCTTGGCCAGACGGTCACCGGCAAGCCGACGCAAATAGTGCAGACCAAAATCATCCGCGGCCTCAACGACCTGATCGCCAAGGCCCAGCAGGCGCAGTCGCAAGCCACTGCCATGCCGCAACCGCGCCGCAAGCAGCCAGCCAAACAACCCGAAGCGTCACCACAGCAAGCGCAGGGCAACAAACAACCGTCCAGCCCCGCCACCGTTTCCACGCTGCCAGCCGCCGCCGCCGCCGAAGCCGCCAAGCTCCGCAAGATTTACGGCGGCGGCGATTCCGACGCGTGGGGCAAGTTGCCGCCGGAGCAACGGGAAAAGTTTCTGCAAACGCTGAAAGACAAGTTCCCCGACCGCTACGAGCAAATTCTCACGGAGTATTTCAAGCAACTCTCCACCTCCAAACCACCGACGGGGATGAAGTGAACATGTGTGTTTCGGTAAGGACGCGCATGAGACTCAATGCAGGGACGCAACGAGCGCCGACGCGCGCAAAGATACTGCGTTTGGTTTACATCTGCTCGTTCACATTGGTTCTATCGCTCATCTCATCAAGCCATGCCGCCACCGTCCGGCTGCGCGACGGCCGCGAGCAGAAGGCCGAGCTGGGCGAGTTGCCCGCGCTCGCTGTCGGATCTGTCGAAGAACTTCGCCTCACCGATCCGCCGCCGCCTGACCGCTGGCGGCTCGGATTTCTCGTGCAAACCGCCGCGGGCGACGCGTTGCGCACGGAACGGCTGCGGCTCCGCAACGAGCGGTTGTTAGTGGAGACGCCGCTGACCGGCCTCGCGGAACTACCGCTGAGTGCTGTGTCGCTCGTCTGGCTGACGCCGCCCGGCACGATTCCGGAGACGACGCGACGTGAAATCCAACAAGCTGCTGCCAGCCGGCTGTGGCAGGATGCGCTGTTCGTGCGCAAGGCGGGCGAATGGGTGCGACTCGATGGTATTTTGCAATCGCTCGACGAGAAGCGCGTCGTATTCCGCTGGCAGGACGACGAGCGGGAGATTCCGCTTTCGATCGCCGGCGCGCTCGCGCTCGCTGCCAGCCAGCCGCCCGCGACGCCGCGCGAGAAGCTCGCCGCTGTGTGCGGTTGCGACGGCTCGCGCTTGGTCGGCGAGCTGCGCGCGTTGACGACGGATTCGGTGACGCTCGCCACGCCATCGCTTGGCGCGGTGACGGTGCCGCTCGACACCGTTGCGGTCGTGGACGCGCTCTGGGGGCGCGGCGTGTTCGTAAGTGAACTGGAGCCGGTCGCCGTCGCCGAAGCAGGTTGGTTTGGCACGCGCTTCCCGTGGCGGCGCGACGCGAGCGTGTCGGGCCGGCCGCTGACGCTGCGTGGCCGCGTATTCGAGCGTGGTCTTGGCGTCCATTCGCGCTCATCGCTGACCTACCAGCTCGACAAGAAGTTCTCATTGCTTACCGGTGTCATCGGACTTGATGACGAGGGCGGCAAGCTTGGCCGCGTGCAATTCGTCGTGCGCGGCGACGGCCGGGAACTTCTCCGTGCGACGGTGAGCGGCACCGACGCTCCGAAGCCCCTGCGCGTTGCTGTCGCCGGCGTGGAGCGACTGGAATTGCTGGTAGATTTCGCCCGCGAGGAAGATACCGGCGACCGCGCCGACTGGGCCGACCTGCGGCTGGTCCGCTGATCGCGGGTGGAACTCCCAACCTTGTTTACTTGATCAGCGCCGCGTCGCCGGGTTCGAGCGCGAGGTTCTGCTCCCGGCCTTTCCAATTCAGCGTGGCGGTTTGCTTCGTGAGCGTGGCGTTGACGGCGATAACAGCTTCGCTACCGTCGGGCGCGCGCCAAGCGTTGTGCTGGATGGCGGCCATCGGCTTGCCGCGCCAGATAGTTGTTTCAGCCGTCAGCTTTGGCGGATGAAGCATCCGACCGAACTGCAGGAAAGGCTGGCCCTCGCCATGATAAAGCTCCACCCATCGCTTCATCAGCTTTTGGTCGGGCGGTGTGTTGGAGCAAATCGCAGCGCGTGTTGTGCCATCCGGCAGAACCTCCTCCAGCGTCATGTCGTCCACCCACACCACCGCCTTGCCGGCGACGTGAATCATGACCCGCAGAATAGTTGAATTCGACGGCATCGTGAACTCGGCAGTTTCTCGCGCCCATCCTACGCCGATGGTCGGCATGATGATTTTTCCGATGCCTTTCCATCCCTCGCTTTCCGTGAAGCCGGCAATCCAAATCTCGTTTGGTCTGGCCATGTGTCCGACCTTGATCCACGCGCTAAGACGATACTTCATCCCACCAATGAGGCCGCCCTCGGACACCATGACGTTCTGCGAAACCTGCACGATGTCGCTGTCGGCCGCGTTTTCCAAACGCAAGCTCGCGTTGCCACCGTGCTTCTCAGCTTCGTCGCGAGAAGCTTTGCCGTTCCAGACCTTCCCTTCATAACCGCGCAGATGTTCCCACCCGGCGACGAAGCCGCGCGTGGAGTTGGTTTCCTCGAAGCTGCCGTTGAGCAACGCCGGCCCGCCGGCGCGCAGCGACGGCACGAGGTGCGGTATCTGACCGTTCGCGAAACAATATGCGGCCATCGCCGTGTCGCCCGCATGCGGGTTGCTCTGAAACGTCGGCAGGAACTCGTGGTAAAGATAATTGAAGACCGATGCCAGCTCGTGCGGCGTTTCGCAGTCGCGGTAGTCCTGGATGCCGACGAGGTGGTTGAACCGTTCGTTCGGCTCCTCAACGCAGACGACCGCATCGCGCTCGATCCTCCGGCACGCAGTAAACATTGTGCGCAGTTGCTTCGTGAAGACCTCGGTCATCCACAATCCCGGCCCCGGCGGATGCGCGTGCTGGCGGTTGTAGCAGAACGGGAATCCGCCGCCGACCACTTGGTCCACCTGGATCATCTCGCAGCCGCGCCGGGCCAACGGCGCGCTGATGTCGTTGTTCCACCAGCGGATCGTCCACGGGTCGCCGGGACACATCGTGGCCGTGTCGCCGCCAGCCAGCCAGCTCGGTGTGCGGATGTAGAGCTTGCCGTCGCGCTGACAAACGGCGTGAGTGCGCACTGTTTCATCGAATCGCTTGCGGTCATCCCAGTAGAAACTCCCGTCGTCCTGTTTGCGATACATCAACGTCCAGTGATAGCCCGACGGCCACGGAAACGCGTGACAGCCAAGCGCGCGCGACCGCGCCACTAGGTTCGTGAACTGCTCGTCCGACGGGAAGAGCGGGAAATAATCCGGCGTCACCCAGTTGCCGACCTTT
This sequence comes from Verrucomicrobiota bacterium, assembly GCA_026397915.1. GTDB lineage: Bacteria > Verrucomicrobiota > Verrucomicrobiia > CAIQCK01 > CAIQCK01 > CAIQCK01. Next base: position 351,346 of record JAPLTX010000008.1, on the reverse strand, counting down.
TCCCAGCCCCAATAAGCGGTGATCAGCGGCGCGTCGGGAAAGTTCGGCTTCCAGTAATCCACCAGCCACTTCTCGATGCGCGCCGGTTCGGCGAGCCATTCGCGGCCGAAGCGCACCATCGCTGGCCCCGCCTTCATCCACGCGGGGATGTCGCGGCGTTTGTCGAACGTCGTCGCGCACCACGGACGGGCCAGCGCCCACTCCTTATATATATCTGCCGCGTCACGCCAGTCGGTGGGCGTCGCTTTGTCGGCGCTCGCAAAGGTCGTCATCACCACGTCAAAATCCGTCGCGTAGGACTTCGCGGCGAAACAGTGCGGGTTCCAACCCATTTCAACGCCGTCAGCCGTGCGCCGCATCTCGAAGTCCTTCGGATAGCCTTTGCTGTCGTAGGCCGCCGTGTAGAACCCGGCGCGGTCGTCGTAGTAGCAGCCAAACTGCGCCGTCAGACTGCCCGGCTGCCGGCCATAAACGCGCGAGCCGGTCTTCATCGCGCCCGGCTTGCGGATGACGCCGCCCTTGGTGTGGCCGAACACCGCCGCGTCGTCCTCCACGCTGTCGCCGAGCGGCGCGCGCAACACGACGAACGGGAACTGCACCTCCTCCAGCACCAACGCGTCGGGAATCTTGACGGAGAGCCGCCAACGCACGAACGGGTCGCCCGGTTTCACGCGGGCCGTGCAGGTCACGCGCACCGGCCATTCGCCCAGCCCGTCGTAGTCGAGCGTCGCCACGCCGCGTTTCACTTCGGCGGAGAAGCTTTTCGCGTCGCCGCTGGACAGATAGAACCGTTTGCCGGCGGCATCGGCCTTCGTCGAGAACGCGAGGGTGAACAAGCGGGATGTCTTCTGCGGCGCGGCGAACTCCTGGCCGCTGGCGTTGTCCACGAGCGAGACGATGGCGCCTTTCTTGGTCTTGCCGAGCGCGAGTGTGAGGCGGGCATTGCGCAGCACGACGCGCGCTGCGTCGCCTGTCAGAACGGGGTGTTCAGCGGCGTTAAGCGGCGCGCAGACAAGCGCCAGCGAACCGATCATGGAAAGAGTGAAGCGTTTCATGTGACTGAAATTTAGTGTGGCTTTTGGCCGCCGGAAGCGCGAGCGTAAACAACATTTTTCATTTCTGCCTGTGAGCAGATTGCGGTAAACTAACTTCCAAATCGAGCCAATCGGAGTCGCCATGAAACACATTTTGAATCAGTTGATCCAGTTGCAAGAGTTGAACTTTGCATTGTCGGAACAGAAGGCATCGAATCCAGAGGCGCGGCTGACTTCGTTGGAGGAAGTGATTGCCAAGCTGTTCGAAAAGCTGCCGGAGGACATTGCCACCCGCTTCCAGCGGATGCATGAGCGGGTGCCCTTGATGGTGGTGCCCATCACGCGGAACAACTGTTCCGGCTGCGGTCTCGCGGTGCCGCACTCGCTCGTCAACGAAGTGCGCAGGTCGGAACAGATTCATGTTTGTCCGCACTGCGGCCGGTTTCTCTACTATCCGGAAGGGCAGCCGCGTCGGCCGGAGAAAGCGCCAGGCGCAAGAAACAAGCTGCCCGTCGGCATCGGGCGCTTCTCCGATACGGCGTTGATGCTGCCGAAGCTGGCCGCAAACAACCGCGAGGACGCTGTCAAGGAATTGGCAGCGTTGATAGCCACGCAAGGGTTCATTGAAGACGGTGCCAATCTCGCCGAGCTGGCGATGCGGCGCGAATCCATGATCAGCACGGCGGTGGAGAGCGGTCTGGCGTTCCCGCACGTGCGCAACGTGGACGGCGGCAGCCTCACGTTTGCTCTGGGTTTAAAGGAGAGCGGGTTGAAGTTCGGCGCGCCCGACGGCGAACTGACGAAGATTGTCTTCTTCATTGTGATCCCCACCGCGGCAAGCGCGTTCTATTTGCGGCTGCTGGCGGGGTTGGTCGGCACGTTCCGCACGGCCAAGGCGCGCAACGCGCTGCTCAAGAGCGGCACACCCGAAAAGATGTGGCAAACGCTGACCTCGCTGACGAACGAGACGATTCCGTGAACATCGTCAACGGCAAGAGTCTGTTTCGGTGGAATTGGCGCAACCTTACACGTCGCAAATCTGGATGGACTGTCGCAGCGAGGTGAACGGATCGCGCTTCGGGATGAACTCCTGGCCGACGAAACCCTTGTAGCCGGTCGCGACGATGGCGCGGCAGATGGTCGCGTAGTTCAGTTCCTGCGTGTCGTCAATCTCATTGCGGCCGGGCACGCCGCCGGTGTGGTAGTGGGCGATGTAGGGGTGGCTTTCCTTGATCGTGGCGATGACATCACCCTCCATGATCTGCATGTGGTAGATGTCATAGAGCAGCTTCAACCGCTCCGAGCCAACGCGCTTGCAAACCTCCACGCCCCATGCGGTGTGGTCGGCCTGATAATCCTTGTGGTTACGCTTGCTGTTGAGCAGTTCCATCACCAGCGTCACCTTCTTCTCCTCGGCGAGCTTCATCAGTCGCTTCAGGCCGGCGACGCAGTTCTCCATGCCCTTCTGGTCGTCGAGGCCGTCGCGGTTGCCGGAGAAACAAATCAGGTTCGGCAGGCCGGCGTTGGCGACGATGGGAATCATCTGTTCGTAGGCGGCCACGAGCTTGTCGTGGTTCTCGACGCGGTTCCAACCCTTGGGAATGCCCCAGCCGGCGGGGCCATTGCACATCGCGCAGGTCAGGCCGTGCTTCTGCACCGTTTCCCAATCTTTCTGGCCGAGCAACTCGACCGACTCGATGCCCATCTCCTTCACGGCGCGGCAAAACTCGTCGAGCGGAATCTTGCCGTAGCACCACTTCGAAACCGAGTGGTGGATGCGGCCTTTGAGCTTCGGTGCCGGCTCGGCGGCGCTGCTGAAGCGGACAGTGGCAAGCGTGCCGGCGGCGGCAGCCACGGTGCTGATTGCGGAACGACGACTGATCTTGGTGGATGTGTTCATGATTACGTTCTCTTGTTTCAAGCTCTGACTATAAACAACGCTTTGCATTCATGGCGCAACAAAAATGGTCGCGGGCACGCGCGCCAGATCGGACGCGATCCAATCCGCGCCGGCTTTCGTGAGCGTTGCGGCGTCGAAGCTCGTGGTCAGGCCGAGACAGCGGCTGCCGGCGGCTTTGCCCGCGGCGACGCCGTTCGGTGCGTCCTCTATGACAAGGCAACGGGCCGGTGGCAGCGCGAGTTTCTCGGCGGCGCGTTGGAAGATTTCCGGGTTGGGTTTCTTGTGGACGATCTCGCTGCCGGTGACGCAGGCGTCGAACGTCTCCGCCGGCAGGCCGATCTCGCGCAGGTTGCCGTCCATCTTCACGCGGTCGGCGCTCGTCGCGACGGCGAGCCGCAGGCCGCGGCGGCGGCAGCCGGCGATGAACTCGCGCACGCCCGGCAGCGGCTGGAGCCGGTCTTTGATGATGTCGAGGTAGATGGCGTAGGTGCGCTCCTTGTCGCGCGGCATGGAGAGCGTGACGTCGTATTTTGCCGCGACACCGCCGAGGAAGCGGTCCTCGCCGGTGCCGACGAACGGCACGAAATCCTCCGGCCGCACCGTGACGCCGTGGGCCTCGGCAAACATCCTACAGCCGGCCTCGGCGATGAACGGCTCCGACAGGCACAGCACGCCGTCCATATCGAAGATGACGCCGGCGAAAGGTTGGCGTTGGTCAGTCATCGTTGTTGCTCCTGGTCGGCGGAGTTTGTTGGCCCGCGCCGCCGCTGTCCATCACTTTCAGGCCTGAAAATATTTGCTCCCTCGATGGCGCGGACATATTCTGCGCGCACTTCTTGATCATCATGAACACCAAGTCCTCAGTCCAAAAACCCCTCAATGTCCTTGTCGTCGGCGGCGGCATGATTTCCGCCGAGGTCGTTCTGCCGACGGTGTTCCAAGCGCGTCGGGCCGGGCTGGTTGGCGGCGTCAGTGTCGCGTCGCGCCGCGCGCAGACGATTCTGGACTTGCGGAAGTTTTTCCGGGCGGAGGAATTTGCCGGCTGGCCTGCGGACAAAGACCCGGGGGCGTCGCATCCCGATTGCTACAAGGACGCGATCAAGAAGCTGAAGCAACCGGGCTGCGTCGTCGTCGCCACGCCGGACCATTTGCACACGCCGGTGATTCTCGACGCACTGGTGGCAGGGTTCGACGTGATCGTGCAGAAGCCGCTCTGTCTGAAGGTGGCTGAGGCACACCAGATCGCCGCCGCTGCCGCGAAGGCGAATCGTTACGTCTATACCGACTACCACAAGCGCCATGACAAGGCTGTGCGCGCCGCCAAATACAAATACTCCACCGGCGAACTTGGCGAGGCGCTTTGCGGCCACGCGTGGATCGAGGAGCGCCGCGAGATGCCTCTGAAAGTGTTTGGTCGCTGGGCGGACCGGAGCAGCAGTTTCGAATACATCGGTTGCCACTACGTGGACGCGTTCCATTTCATCACCGGGCTGAAACCGCAGCGTGTCGCGGCGTTTCGCCAGCACAAGCTGCTCAAGCAGCTCGGCCACGCGGCTTGGGACGCTGTGCAGGCGGTCGTCGAGTGGGAAAACGACGCGGTGTTCTACGTGCAGACTTCGTGGGTGTTGCCGGACTCGAATCCGAACCTGACCAACCAGGGCTTCCAACTGACTTGCACGCAAGGCGAGTATCGCGCCGACAACGCCGACCGCAATTCCAACTTCGTCACGCAGACGGGTGGCGTGCAGCGGTTCAACCCGCATTTCTTCAAGCCCTACAACGACTGGGACGATCCGGCGAAGACCGAGTGGGTTGGCTACGGCGGCGACAGCATTCTGCAACCGCTTCAGGACATCCACCGTCTCAGCGGTGTCAGCGCCGCCGAGCGCCGCAGATTGATCGCGCAGTTCGAGAAGACCCGCCCGCTGCCGCAGCAGGCGCTCATCGCCACCGCCGTCAACGAAGCCGTGCGACTGAGCGTGACCAACGGATCGCGCTTCGTGGTGTTCGACGCGAAGATGAAACCGAAGCTGGAGAGGTGAGGCCGTTTCAGAACTTCGCCGAGAAGCTAGCGACGATGTTCCGGCCGGGTTCGTTGAGGCCGGAGCCGACGATCCGGTAGTCCTCATCGCTCAGATTCTCCACCGCCACGGTCAGGGCCACGTTCGGTGTGATGCGCCAGCCGCCGCGGACGGTGAATACCGCGTAACCTGGCGTGCCGCCGGGCGGGATGCGTTGCGTGTCGCGCTTGTCCTCGGTGCTGAGCCGGTCCTGTTTGGCGGCGATGGTCGTCAGAGCCTCGGCCCAGAATTTTTTATTCGGATGTTCCCACATCATGCTCAGGTAGCCGGTGGGCGGCATCATGCGGCTCAACGGTTCGCGCGCCACGACGGGCGCTGAGGTTGGGTATTGGTCCGCTTGGCCGTCCATCCACGTCGCCCAACCCGCCACCGTCCACTCTGGATGGAACCGGTAGCGGGTGCTGAATTCGAGGCCCTGCACAAAGCCGTTGCCGCCATTGTTCTTGGTCACCTCCCGCAGGCCGCCAATGATGTTGCCGGTCGGCTGGCGCACGATCATGTCGTCAATGACGGTATAGTAATAGGAGAGTTCCGCGGACCAGTTTTCGTAGAGTGCTTTGACGCCGACCTCCGAGGTGATGAACTGTTCCGGCTTCAGGTTCGGCGCGGCTGTCTCAAGCTCCCCGGTGCGGGCGGTGTCGAGCCGGGTCAGGTCGGAGAGGTTCGGGGCACGGAACCCTTGTGAGGCACCCGCAAACAAATGCCAGTGGTTGTTCTCGTCGAGACGATAGAGAAGACGGCCGCTGCCGACGCCGGAGTTCCACGAGTTAGAGAGAGAGGTAGGAGCGCCCGTGGTGGGATTGCGCATTCTGCCGGCGTCAACAGCAGCGTAAGTATAACGTCCCCCGGCGACGAAGTTGAACCGGTCGCCGAGCGGAATGTCGTCCTGGGCGAACACGCCCAGCAGGTCGTAGGTGGAGTCGTCAGCCACCGGCCCTTGGATTGCGATGGCGCTGAGAGCACCTCCTGCTGTGTAGGTCCGGTTGTAGGAACTGACGTCGTCGCGGTAATACTCCATGCCATAGGTCCAGCGGCCGACCGGGCTGGGACTTTCGAGTTGGAACCACGCGCCGGCGGTGCCCACGTCGAAGCCCTGCTGCGTGCCGGTGCCGTTCGCTGCCACGATGGTCTCGTCTTCCGCCTGCTTTTGGAAGGAGAGACTGGCCCGGATGACTTCCACGGGGCCTTCCATTTTCTCCGCGTGGTATTGGACGTAGACAAGATCGCGGTTCTGGTCGTAGGAGCGTTGCCTCTCTGTGCCGACGGTGGTGCCTTCCCAACTCTTGCCGTAAATCGTCCGATGAGTGCGCCACGCGTCGTCCTGGTCCACGCGCTGGAAGGCCACGACCAGCTTCGAGTCGGGAGTGAAGAAGTATTCGGCCTTCACGTCGCCGTCCAACTCGGTGTAGCCGGTGCGGCTCTGCTCGCCTACGGCCGAACCGTCGCGCAGGTCGCCGTAATCCTTCGGCGACACGCCCACCAAAAACCCGAACTGCTTGTCCACGTTGCCGCCGATCGTGGCGCGGCCGGTGTGCGAGTCCTCGGCGCTGGCGTAGCGGTAGTAGGCGCTCCGGCTCCAGGAGAATCCTTCGCCAAACTCCTGTCGGCGCTGTGTGATGGCGTTGACGGTGCCGCCGATGGCGTCGCTGCCGTAGAGCACCGAACTCGGGCCCTTGACCACTTCCAATCGTTCCACCGAGAGCGGGTCCACGGTGTTCCAGTATTGGTTTGGCCCTTCGCGGAAGACGGAGTTGTTCAACCGGATGCCATCAATCAACATCAGCGTTCGGAATCCCGTGAACCCGCGGATGAAGGGCGAGCCTTGCCCATAGGCGGTCTTCTGCACCATGACGCCCGGCGTTTCCTTCAACGCCTCCGGCAGCGTGCGCGACAACTGCCGCGTTTGGATGTCCTCCGTGGTGACGGTTTGCGCTGTGTAAGGCGCGTCGAACAGAGTCTTCTCAGTGCGAGTCGGCGTGACTACGATCCCATCGAGGCGCGGAGCCAGGGAGGATTTTTCGTCGGGCGAGGACGTGTCTGGTTGGGCCGAGACCATGAGGCCCCCACTGCAAAGCAGCGTCGCCAACATCGCACTCATCCATTTCATTCGGTATACAGTCGTCATTTCCGCTGGTTTTCGACCAACCATTCCTCGAACAAACCGTCTTCGGTTACTTTTAATGTTAGTTGCCGTTGGCGGCAAAAAGTTCTCGTTAATGAGCGTATTAATGGCCATCGGTATTTTCATTCGCTTGCCATCAAAGTGTTTGCTAGAATGCATTTGTGCGTTTAGCATTCGCAACTTTGGTGAAACTCAAATGAAGGATAACGCCATGTCAGAAGAAGCCCAACCAACCGGCATGAAGGGATGGATTACCTATCGTCCGGAGATCAAGGTGCTCGATTGCACGATCCGCGACGGCGGCTTGATGAACGAACACAAGTTCAGCCAGGATTTCGTCAGCGGCGTCTACCGGACCAACGTCGCTGCCGGCGTGGACTACATGGAAATGGGCTACAAGGCGTCGAAGAAACTTTATTCCCGCAGCGAAGTCGGCGCGTGGAGGTTCTGCGACGAGGACGACTTGCGAAAGGCCATCGGCGAGAAGGATCCGGCCGTGAAGCTCTCGGTCATGGCCGACGCCGAGCGGACGGATTACCACGACGACATCCTGCCGCGAGACAAGAGCGTGCTCGACATGGTGCGTGTCGCCACCTACATCCACCAGATTCCGGCCGCGCTCGACATGGTCAAGGACGCCCACGACAAGGGTTACGAGACCACGGTCAACTTGATGGCTGTTTCCACCGTTCCAGACCTCGAACTGGAGAACGCGCTGGAGGCGCTCTGTGCGTCGCCGGTGGGCACACTCTACGTCGTGGACAGCTTCGGCACGTTTTACAGCGAGCAGATTCGCATGTTGATGGCGAAGTTCCTGAAGCACGCGAAGCCAGCCGGCAAGCAGGTGGGCATTCACTGCCACAACAACATGCAACTCGCCTTCGCCAACACCATCGAGGCGATCATCCAGGGAGCGACGTTGCTCGACGCCAGCATGGCTGGTCTCGGCCGTGGCGCGGGCAACTGCCAGATGGAATTGCTCCTGAGCTTCCTCCACAACCCGAAGTTCCACTTGCGGCCGGTCCTGCAATGCATTCAGGACCACGTCGAGCCGATGCGTGAGGAACTGCGCTGGGGCTTCGCGATTCCTTATATGGTCACCGGCCACCTGAACATGCACCCGAAGTCCGCCATGAAGTTCATGGAAGCCGACGGCTATCGCGAAATCGTCAAGTTCTACGATTCGGTAACCGAGAAGGAGTGGTGACGGATTCGGACCGTGCGGGCCATGTGCGATGCGCTGGCTCGCGAGGTCACTTCACCAGCGGCAAGACCTGTTTGAACTCGTCGGTGCCCGCTCGGCCAAGCAGCTCGAAGAGCATCATCTCGGTTGTCACGATGACGGCGCCCGCGTCACGCATTCTTTCCACGGCGACACGGTAGTTTTCCGGCGTCCGCGATGAGATTGCGTCGGCTGCGACGAAAGCCCGGAAACCTTTGGCGAGAAGGTCCAGACAGGTTTGAGTCACGCACACGTGCGCCTCGATGCCGCAGAGGATGACATCACGGACACCCTTGGCTTCGAGCGCAGCCACGAAGCTTTCCGCGCCACACGAACTGAACGTGAGCTTTTCCATTGGCGCAAAGCCCGGAACGGCAGCGGCCACCTCCGGCACCGTCGGGCCGATGCCTTTGCGGTATTGCTCGGTGACGAAGATCGGCAGCCCCATGATCGCCGCGCCTTTGACGAGCCGCACGGCGTTGGCAACGACGCGTTCTTTCTCGTGGATCGCGGGCAGCAATCGCTCCTGAATGTCCACCACCACCAAGCCGGCCTTGTTCCGCGCAATGCGATGCGATGTTGTGTTCACGGTGTTTCCTCTAGCTGTGCTGGAGCATTATTGCAAAACCAAAACGTCGGCGTTTCGTCACTGCCTGCCGGATTGACAACGCCGCGCGTAGCGACCATAAATCGCGGCGATGAAACCTCAACATCGCATCCCACGATTCGGTTCTTTCCATCATACCGGCAAGGTCGCGGCGTTTGCGCTGCTGTGCCTGCTGAGCGTTTTCACCGGCTCGCTCTGCGCCAAGGAAGTGCCCGAATCAGCCCGGTCCCTGCCGGTGGTTGCCGACGTGGACGTGGTCGTGGTCGGCGGCAGCTCCGGTGCGGTCGCGGCAGCCGTCGAGGCGGCGAAGAACGGCGCGAAGGTGTTCCTGGCCGCACCGCGGCATTATCTCGGCGAGGATTTGTGCGGTTCCTATCGGCTCTGGTTGGAGCCGGGTGAGAAGCCGGCGACGGAACTGGCGCAGGAGATGTTCAAGCCCGCGCCTCGCGTGGCGCCGCCGTTGAGCAGCGTCAAGTTCACTTACACCGCCGACAAACCGGCGAGCCGCGTCCACAAGGACACCGCGCCGCCGTCGTTGCTCGGCGACGGCAAATACGGCAATTCCGCCAAGGAGAGTGTGCAGTTTGACAACGACGTCACGCTCGTGCTCGATCTTGGCAAACCGCAGAGTTTGCAGGCCGTCGCCGTCCTGGCTTACCAGCGCACGGGCGATTTCGAGGTGGACAAGGCCACCGTTTTCGCCAGCGACGACCGCAAGCAGTGGACGCAGGTCGCCGTCATCAAGAACGAGAACCTCGACGCCGGCACGGTTGAGGACCGTGCAATGCCGATGTTCGCGCCAGCCCAGGTCAAGACGCGCTATTTGAAGTTCGACGTAAAGAAGACGTCGCGCGCCAAGCGCATGTTGCTTGCCGAGATCATCGTCGAGCCTGCGGGCGCACAACGGCAGGCGTCGCCCACCGGTCCGCAGCCGGTCACGCCGATGCAGGTGAAGCTCGCACTGGACAAGGCATTGCTGCAAGCGGGCGTGCAGTTCCTCTACGGCTGCTACGCCACCGAACTGCTCAAGGACAGCAGCGGTTATCCCGCCGGCATCGTCATGGCCAACCGCTCAGGCCGGCAGGCGGTGGTCGCCAAGACGATCATTGACGCGACCGAGCGCGGCACGATCGTGCGTATGACCGATGTGCCGTTCACGAAGTTCCGGGGCGGCATGATGACGTTCAACCAAATCGTTGTCGGCGGCCAGCCGTGCGCCGGCAAGAACATCGAGTTGAACAGACGCGAAGCGCCGGTGGCGGCCACCGACCGCAAGGGCGAGAGCCACGCCCTCTACGAGTATCGGCTGCGGGTGCCGATGAAGGATGCCAGCTTCAAGTCGTTCGCCGCCGCCGAGCAGATCGCCCGCGACCGGACGTGGACGAAGGAACAACTCGACGCCTCCGAGACGCCGTTCATGGTGCCACCGGATTCGTTCCGCGGCAAGGAGCCGCAAACCGGCGCGTGGCCCGGCGCGGACAAGGTTTCACTCGACGCGTTCCGGCCTGCGGCCATCGAGCGGATGTTCGTGTTGAACGGTTGCGCCGACCTCTCTCGCGAGGCGGTGGCGGAGTTGCTGCGCCCGCTGAACTTCATGGATGTTGGCACACGCATTGGCAAGGCGGCGGCGACCCTGGCGAAGAGCCAGCCGAAACTCGAAGGCGTCCGTCTGCCCGGCGGTGAAATCTCCGCCAAGGTCAAAGGCGAGGCCCGCGAAGTGGGCGCGGAGTTTAACCCGCGTGTTGCCAAGGCTCTCACAGTTCCGGCGGAGCGGCGCGGCGTGACCGTGCTGGGCGAATACGACGTGGTCGTGGTCGGCGGCGGCACCGGCGGCGCGCCGGCGGCCATCGCGGCGGGCCGGCACGGCGCGAAGACGTTGCTCATCGAATATCTGCACCAGTTCGGCGGCGTCGGCACGGTGGGATTGATTTGCAGCTACTACCACGGCAATCGCGTCGGGTTCACCTCCGAGATAGACGCCGGGTTGGAAAAGATCGGGCCGAAGGATCCGCGGTTCAAGTCGAACGCATGGAACGCCGACTGGAAGAGCGAGTGGTATCGCCGCGAGTTGCGCAAGGCCGGCGTGGACATCTGGTGCGGCGCTCTCGGCGCGGGTGCGTTCGTCGAGAACGGCCGCGTCAAGGGAGTCACCGTCGCGACGCCACAGGGACGCGGCGTAGTGCTAGCAAAAATGGTGGTGGACTCGACCGGCAACGCCGACATCGCCGCCGCCGCGGGCGCGACCTGCACATACACTGCCGAGGACGACGTGGCCGTGCAAGGCACCGGCCTGCCTCCGCGCCAGCTCGGCCCCGGTTACACGAACACCGATTACACCTTCGTGGACGAGACGGACATCATGGACATCTGGCGCTGCTTTGTCGCGGCGCGGGAAAAGTTCAAGACGGCCTACGATCTTGGGCAGTTGATTGACACGCGCGAGCGGCGGCAGATCGTCGGCGACTTCACCATCACGCCGGTGGACGAGTGGGCGTGCCGCACGTTCCCGGACACGGTCGTCATCGCCAAGAGCAACTACGACACGCACGGCTACACGGTCCATCCGATGTTCACGCTGCGACCGCCGCACAAGCAGGACATCTTCGTCCACGTGCCATATCGCTGCCTGTTGCCGCGCGGGTTGGATGGCATCCTCGTCACCGGTCTCGGCGTCAGCGCGCATCGGGACGCCATCCCGTTGATCCGCATGCAGCCGGACGTGCAGAACCAGGGCTACGCCGCTGGCACTGCCGCTGCGATGATCGCCCGGCGGGGCTGCGCCACGCGCTCTCTCGACATCAAGGCGCTTCAGCGGAACCTCATCAAGAAAGGCATCCTGCCTGATTCCGTGCTGACGGAGACCGACTCGTTTCCGATGCCGAACGAGAAGATCGCCGCCGCCGTCTCGCAGCTCACCAACGACTTCAGTGGCATCGAACTCGTGCTCGCGCAGCCGGACACTGCCAGACCACTGCTGCGCGGGGCGCTCGATAAAGCCGGCTCAGACAAGTCGAAGCTGATTTACGCACACATCCTTGCCATGCTCGGCGATTCCGCGGGCGCGGGCGCGCTTGCCAAAGCGGTGTCGGCGACGGCGGCGTGGGACGAGGGCTGGCAGTTCAAGGCCATGGGCCAGTTCGGCGCCAGCATCAGCCCGCTCGACAGCCTCATCATCGCCCTCGGCCGCAGCCGCGACCCGCGCGCGTTGGAGCCGATTCTGGCGAAGGCTCGGCTGCTCAACGCCGACAGCGCGTTCTCGCACTTCCGTGCTGTCTCTCTCGCGCTCGAATCGTCTGTCAATCCCGCCGCCGCCAAACCGCTGGCCGAGCTGTTGCAAAAGCCCGGCATCGGCGGCTACGCCGTCACCAACATCACCGCCGCGCTGGCCAAGACGCCGGCGAGCGGCACGGACAACACCGGCCGCGGCTCCGCGTTGAGGGAGCTGTTCCTGGCGCGCGCGCTATATCGCTGCGGGGACTGCGGCGGCCTCGGCGAGAAAACTCTCCGCGCCTACGCCGAAGACCTGCACGGCCACTACGCCCGCCACGCGCAGGCGATTCTAAAACAGAAGCCCGGCAAGGCTGCGGCAATGAAGTGAGCTGCTGGTCGTTCGCTCATTAGACTTGACCATCTCCGGATTTTGTCGTCCCTTCACGCCATGAAATCAATTTCTTCAGTCAACGCCACTCTCGGAAAAAGCTTTGGCCTTCTCGTCCTCGCCGGTGCGACGCTCGCCTTCGGCGGCGATTGGCCGCAATACCGCGGCGCAAACCACGACGGCATCTGCACGGAGAAGATCCTCGCGACGTGGGTTACGCCGCGCGCGGTCTGGAAGGCGCCAACACCCGGCGGGTTCAGTTGTTTCTCGGTGGGCGGTGGCAGGGCTTACACGCTGGTGCTGGGCAGCGGCGAGGAAGTGTGCGTTGCACTCGACGCCAACACCGGCAAGCAGCTTTGGTCCGTGCCGCTCGGTTCAGCCAAATACGACGGCGGCGGCGACAGCGGCGCGAAGGAGAACAAGGGTGGCGACGGTCCGCGTTCGACGCCGACGATTGACGGCGACCGCGTTTACGTGTTGTCCGCCCAGCTCGCGCTGTTCTGCCTCGACGCCAAGAGCGGCAAGGAGATCTGGAAGAAGGATCTCTGCCAGGAACTGGGAGGCAAGATGATCCGCTGGCAGAGCGCGGCGTCGCCTGTGATGGACGGCGACCTCATTTTCGTCTGCGCCGGCGATGGCGGCACACTGGCGGCGGTAAACAAGAAGGACGGTAAGGTGGTGTGGAAAGGCGCGAGCGAAACGCTAACGCACGCCTCGCCGATCGTGGCGACAATCCTCGGCGTGAAGCAGGTGATTTTCTTCGTGAAATCGGGCTTGGTGTCCGTGGAGCCTGCGACCGGCAAGGAACTCTGGCGCCACGCGTTTCCCTTCAAGGTCTCGACAGCGGCCTCGCCGGTCGTGTCGGGTGACATCGTCTATTGCTCGGCCGGCTACGGTGTCGGCTCCGCTGCGGCGAAGATCGCCAAGGCGGGCGACAAGTTTACCGTCACACAACTCTGGCGCTCGGAAGGCAACACAATCTGCAATCACTGGAGCACGCCGGTTTGCAAGGACGGCTACCTTTACGGGCCGTTCAGTTTCAAACAGTTCGGCACTGGCCCTCTGAAGTGCGTCGAGGTGGCCACGGGCAAGGAGATGTGGTCCAAGGACGGTTTTGGCCCCGGCGGTGTTGTGCTGGTCGGCAACAACTTCCTGACGCTGAGCGACACCGGCGATTTGGTGCTGATCGAGGCTTCGCCGAAAGGCTACAAGCAACTCGGCAAGTTCCAGGCCGTCCAAGGCAAGTGCTGGAACACTTTCGCCATCAGCAACGGCCGCGTTTACGTCCGCAGCACCAAGGAAGGCGCCTGCCTCGACGTGTCGGGCAGGTAAGCACAGCTACTTCTTCCCGCCGATGCAGTAGAGACTGCTCGCGGTGCGGATGAAAAGGTGGCCGTTCGCGGCGACGATGGATGAGAGAACTGGTATCTCGTCCGTCGTGAAGCTGGCGAGAATCTTGAATTCGTCGCCGGCAGAGAGCACGACAATCGTGCCGCGCTCGCCGATGCAGTAGATTTTTCCGTCCGCGCCGGTTGGCGACGCGCTGTAGGTTTCCTTCTTGCCAATGCTGCCCTGCCACTTCTTCTCGCCGGTCTTCGGGTCGAGGCAGGCGAGGAATTGTTTATCGCCGTCGAGCACAAAGAGCTTGCCGCGGTAGGTCAGCGGCGTGCAAACGTCCGGCATGAGATCATCGAGCTTCCAAGCGGTTTGCGCGTCGGGCGTCACGAGGCCGGTCGCGCCGGTTTTGAGCGCGTGGAAAGGATGGCGTTTTGGCAGGCCGAGGTAGATGAATCCCGATGCGGTTGCCGGCGACGTGATGACGCGCCAGAACCTTTCCTTTCCGGTGTTGAACGAGCCACAACGCCACAACTCCGCCCCGGTGTCGGCGCGATGGCCGGTGACGTAGTCTCCGCCGAAGAGGATGATTTCCGTGCCGCGAGCGCCTTCGTAGGGCAGCGGCGTGCCATAGGACTCCTGCGACTCCTCGATGGCGTCAGTCTTGCGGAGTTGACGCCAGAGCGTCTTGCCGGTCTTCGGATCGAGGCAGAGCAGGAATGACTCGCGGTTTGGCTTGTCGTCGAGCGAGTGCTGATAGGTTGGCGGGTCGCGTTGGAGCACCTGCACATAAAGTTTTCCGCGGTAAAGCAACGGGCTGGAACCGTAAATCCACATGTAGGAGAGCTTGCCGAACTCCTTCGCCAGTGCCCGCGACCAGACCTTTCGCCCGGCGAAATCGAACGCAGCAATATCGCCCGTGGCGAACGTCGCGATGGCCAGCTTGCCATCGGTGACGACCGACGGCGAACACGCGTTGTTCTTGCCCTTGGAGAAATCGCCGCCCGGCACCACGCATTGCTGCCAGCGCACCTTGCCGGTGGCGGCGTCGAGGCAGAACAGCAACAGGTTCTTCTCCGCGTTGGGACTGGTGACAAACACCGAGTCGCCCCACACCACGGGCGTCGCGCTGCCTTTGCCGGGCAGTGGCGCGACCCACGCGACGTTTTCGGTCTTGCCCCATTGTGTCGGCAAGCCGGTTTCCGTCGTGGAGCCGTTGAAGAACGGCCCGCGCCACTGCGGCCAGTTTTCCGCGCGCAATGTGAGGGGCGCGAGCGCGGCAAGTGTGAGCGAGAGGATGATGAGGTGATGGAACATGGTCTTAGGTTCTCCGTTGAATCGTTGTGCCGACTCTGTCAAAAACCGTCGCCGCCGCAAAGCGGATTCTGCGCGCCAGGGTTCTACTGAGAAGCTGCTTGAACAGGCGGGGCGGGTGATGTCTTATGACAACATGAAAACGCTTCGCTTCCCACGCATCGCAAGCATCGGCCTGATCGCCCCGGTTCTGCTCGCGGCGACGGCATCTTTTGGAGAAACCACCATGACTTCATCCGCCAGCAACCAATACCTCGTTTACTTCGGCACCTACACGGCTGGAAAAAGCAAGGGCATCTACGTGAGCCGCTTCGACGCCGCGACGGGCAAGCTCGGCGCGCCAGAGCTGGCCGCGGAGACGAAGAACCCGTCGTTTGTCGCCGTGCATCCGAGCCACCGGTTCCTCTACGCCGTCGGCGAACTTGCCAGCGTCGGTGGCAAGAAGGGCGGCGCGATCAGCGCGTTCGCGATTGACACAGCGACGGGCAAGCTCACGCTGCTGAACCAACAGTCCACCGTTGGTGCCGGCCCGTGCCACGTCAGCGTGGACAACGCTGGCAAGCATGCGTTCGCGGCAAACTACGGCGGCGGCAGCGTGGCGGTGCTGCCAATCAAGAAGGATGGCTCGCTCAAAGGAGCCTCGGCGTTCGTCCAGCACACCGGCTCCAGCGTCAATCCGAAACGCCAGGCCGGCCCGCACGCCCACGCCATCAATCTCGACGCCGCGAACCGCTTCGTTTTCGTGCCGGACCTCGGCCTCGACAAAGTGATGATCTACCGCCTCGACGCGGCCAAAGGCGCGCTCACGCCGAACGAGCCGGCGTTTGGCGCCGTCCCGCCGGGTTCCGGCCCGCGTCACATTGCGTTCCATCCGAACAGCCGTTTCGCTTATGTGATCAACGAGATGTTATGCACGATGACGACGTTCAGCTACGACGCGAAGCGCGGCGAGTTGAAGGAACTGCAAACGCTCTCGACGCTGCCCGCCGGCGAGTCCGTCCAACCCGGCTACAGCACGGCGGAAGTGCTGGCGCATCCGTCGGGGAAGTTCATCTATGGATCCAACCGGGGTCACGACACCATCGCGATCTTTGCCGTTGACCAAAAAACCGGCAAGCTCGCACCCGTCGGCCACGAATCCACCCAGGGCAAAGCTCCGCGCTGCTTCGGCATAGACCCGACCGGCGCGTATTTGCTGGCGGCCAACCAAGGCACCGACAACGTCGTGGTCTTCCGCATTGATCAGAAGAGCGGGAAGTTGACGCCGACGGGCCAGAGCATCGAAGTGGGTGCGCCGGTGTGCGTGCAGTTCATGCCGGTGAAGTAACCAGCGCGCGGCGAGAGTGGGCGATTCGCCCGCTTATTGCTCGTCGGGTTGCGCGCCTTTGCCCGCATCGGGCTGGCGTGCTGGCTCGATGTTGGCGTTGCGGGCCTCGATTTCGAGCCAATTATTGAAAGCGATGTCGCGTTGGCCGGGCTGGCCGTAGCCGAAGAAACGCTCGCCGAAAAGCAGCCGGTGCCGCAGTGGCTTCTCCTCCGCAGCCAGTTTCTTCGGATCGGCCGGCGTGCGCTGCTTGACCTGCACCACCAGACCACCGGCGGCTGTATCAACGAACTCACCCAGTTCGCCCGGCGCCAGGAACTCGCACGTGGACAACACCAGCCGCGCGTAAGGCAAATCGCGCGGCGGTTCCGAGAGCGTGAACGCCGGCGGCGTCAGCGGTTTGAGGCCGGCGGCCGTGGCCAGTTGATCCAGTGTCGGCTTGGGTTTTGCCGGCGATTCGATCGCGGCCTTGAACTTAGCGAATTTCTCGCGGCCATCCTTGCGGGCCATTTCCAGCGCGCGCATCCGCTTGAGGTCCTCCACCACCTTGGAGCGCGCGGCGTCCAGCGTCGGCAGCTCGCTCGCCTTCCGCGCGACGAATTGGATGAAATAAACGCCGTCCGATGCCGGCACGAGTTCATACGGGCTGTCCGCGCTGAGCGTCATGGCGGCCTTCTGGAACTTTGGCGCGCTGATGTATTTCAACTCATCCTTCTCGCTGAAGAAATCCGTGGTGGCCAGCGCCAGTCCGCGCTTCTGAACAACGGTGGCGAGGTCTGGCTTCTTCTCGGTGGGATTACGCGGGTCGGGCAGGACGGCATCGTTGATCTCGCTGGCCGCCTCGTTGACCATTTTCATCGCGCGCGGCCGGGCGATCTCCTTGCGGATCTCGTCGCAAACGGCGGCGAGAGGCTTCGCCTGTTTGGTCTTCGGGTCGGTGAAGGTCTCCTTCTCCTTGTCGTAGCGTTCCTTGATCTCGGCGTCGGTGACCTGCACTTTCGGCAGATAGTCGTCGAGGCTGAACTTCAGATAGCGGACTTTCACGCGCTCCGGGATGCGATAGGTTTCCTTGCTCTTCTCAAACTCGTCCTTGATGTCCTTGTCGGAAA
This sequence comes from Verrucomicrobiota bacterium, assembly GCA_026397915.1. Classification (GTDB taxonomy): domain Bacteria; phylum Verrucomicrobiota; class Verrucomicrobiia; order CAIQCK01; family CAIQCK01; genus CAIQCK01. The sequence continues at coordinate 333,700 of JAPLTX010000008.1, read as the reverse complement.
GCCTGATCTGCGCGGTGTAGTTGGTGGCGTCGAACGCGACCACGGCGATGGAGAGTTTTTCGTTGGCCTCGTTATATGCCTGCTGGACGTCGAGCGGCGTGACCTTGGCCGTGCTGGCGATGATGTCCTGAAGTTTGTCAATTGCGAGCTGGCCGCGGACGATGGAGACGAAGTCCTCCTCGTTCAGGCCCCACTGCGGTAGGATCGCCGCAACGAACCGGCGGTAACGCTCCGGATCGAATCCCTTGTCGCCCGTAAAAGCGGGCAGTTGTTGGATGAACTCCACGGCATTCTCCATGGGAACATATATGCCCAGTTTCTCGATCTTGCGCGACACCAGCAACCGTTGCCACGTGGGAGCCTGAAGCTGCTGTTCCATGCGCCGACGGTCAATCATCTGCCCCTGCCGCAAATAATACATCAAGCAGAACGCGCGTTGTTGCCCTTCAAATTCCGCGGAGGGCACGGGCTTGCCATTCATCCTGCCGGGGCTGGGCCGCGCCATCCGGCGGTCGGAGTCCCCGGTTTGCGATCCCCAGAACACGAACGTGATGATTATCACGACGGCGACCACCGCCATGGTGACTTTCTGATGACGACGAAAGATGTGCAACATAAAGGCTGGCGAAATTAGCGGCGGCGCTCGGAACGGTCAACGAAAAAGGGCGGCCACAATTACGCTTGTCAGGAGTGGGGTGGCCTCGTAAGATGCGCGCCGGTGTAAGGAGACGTCCGTGATTGGCCCGACATCAGCGCAGCGCCTGCTCCAACTCTCCCGCCTCGCGCAGGATCAGTTTCCGCGCAGCTTTGCCTCCGATGCGCCCGCCCAGGATTTTACCGCCGTCCCGAAGTGGGCCGTTGATCTCAGCAAGTGGGCCAGTGAAGTCAGCAGGCTTTCCGCCGAGCTTGGCAGGCTCTCCGTTGAGGTCGCCAGGCACTCCGCCGAGGTCAACAGGTTGTCCGAGGAGGTTGGCAAACTTTCCACTCAAGCTGGCAAACAACCCGCCGAAGCCAGCAGATTGTTCACAGAGGCCAGCGAGCAATCCGCCGAAGCCAGCAAGCAGTTGGTTGAAGCGGGCGAGCGGTTCGCCGAAGTCAGCCAATGGTTTGGCAAGATCGCAAACTGGTTCGGCGGTGTGGCCATACCGATTCCTAGCGAGCTGACATCCCCGTAGGAAAAATCACGCAAAAGACGGCGAGGCACACGAGCGGTTTTGCGCCTTGCTCGATTTGACCCCATCGCGATTGTGCGGGAAGCTTCCTCCGCCCTTTTCCCGCAAGCTCGCCGATCAGCGCCCTGCGGCGGCTGGCGTGGAAGTTTTTGCGGGGGCGCCGGCGCGTTTCAGCAGGCTGAAAAACTCGCTGTCGGTGGAGAGCAGCAGGGTGGAATCCTTGGCGAACACTTTCTTGTAGGTCTCCATGCTCTTGATGAAGGCGTAGAACTCGGCGGCCTGTGCATTCTGCGTGTAGGCGCGCGCGTAGATCTCGGCGGCTTTGGCGTCGGCTTCGCCGCGAATCTGCTGCGCCTGGCGGTAGGCCGTGGACTGGATGTCGTTAAGCTCGCGCTCCTTCTGGCCGGCGATGCGCGCGGCGGAGCCTTCGCCCTCGGAGCGGAAGGCCTGGGCGATCTGCTGCCGCTCGCTCATCATGCGCTTGTAAATACTGTCGAGAACTTCGGGGTTGTAGTCCACGCGCTTGATCCGCAGGTCGAGCAGTTCAATGCCGAAATCGGCGAGCTTGCCCTCGGCGGCCTTCTTGATTTCCTCCTCGATCTTGCACCGGCCAACCTTGATGGGCGGCAGCGCGCCCACCGAGCCGAGGACGGCGGAACCCGCGGGGCCTTTCAACGAATCGTCCTGCGCCGGCTTGCGGTTCTTGTCGGTGCGGATGATCTCAATAAGCTCGTGCTTGGCGACGGCGTTGCGTGTCTCGCTGCCAAGGATGTCTTCGAGCCGCGACCCGGCGCTGCGTTCGTCGCGGATGCGCAGGAAATACTGCATCGCCTCCTTGACCCGCCATCGCGCGAAGGTTTCCACGTAGATGTAGGTCTTGTCCTTGGTCGGAATACCGACGGGCGCGCCGTCCCATTCGAGGAAGCGCTTCTCGATGCGATTGACGGCTTGGATGAACGGCTGCTTGAAGTGCAGGCCTGGCTCGATGACCGGTTCGCCGACCGGTTTGCCGAACTGGGTGATGATGACCTGCTCCATTTCGTTCACGGTGTAGCAGGTGTCGGCGAGAACATAGAGCGCGACCAGCGCGCCGGCGGCAAAAGCGATGAGGCATCCGGGCTTCATGGTTTCGCCTCCCCGGCTTTCAACGTCTGCTGCAAGACCGGCAGCCACTGGCGTAGCGACTCGTCCATGATGATCTTCGGCCCCGCCTGCGGCAGGATTTCGCCCATCGTCTCCAAGTAAATGCGCGTCCGGGTGATTTCGGGCGACTTCACATATTGCTGAAGCATCGCGTTGAACGAAGCGACATCACCCTCGGCTTCGTTGACGCGCTTGGCCCCGTAGCCTTCGGCGGTGCTGATGGTCTGTTGGGCTTCGCCCTTGGCCTTCGGCACAACTTTGTTGTATTCGCCGTTGGCGACGTTGATCGAGTTCTCACGGTCCTGCTGGGCTTTATTGACCTCGTTGAACGACGCCTGCACCGTCTTGGGCGGGTTGACGTTCTTCAACTGCACCTGATCCACGGACAAACCCAATTTGTATTGTTTGACCATTTCTTGCAGTCGCGTAAGCGCGGCCATTTCGATCTCCTGCCGGCCGATGGTGATGACCTCGTCCACGGTGCGGTCGCCGACCACTTCGCGCATCACCGCCTCCGACAGGTCGCGCAAAGTCTGGCCCGGGTTGCGCACGTCGAACAAATACTGTTTCGGATCGCAAATGCGATACTGCACGACCCACTCCACCAACGCCGCGTTCAGGTCGCCGGTGACCATGGACTTCTCCCGATCCGGCTCCATGCCGATCTGGTCGGGATTGCTGTAGCCACCAGTGGAAAATCCAAACTCCATCTTCAACTGCCGGCGCGTGGGCAGCACCGACACGATGTCAATGCCCAGCGGGAGTTTGAAATGCAGGCCTGATTCCGTTTTCACGTGGAATTTTCCAAGCCTCAACACCACCGCCTCCGACTCCGCCTCCACGGTGTAGAACGACGTCCACGCTGTCAGAAGAACAAGAATGCCAGCCATCGCTGCCGGGATGCAGCCAAGCGTCGGCCTGTGGCCGCCAACGTCAATGGTCGGTGGAATTCTCGGGTTCATTGTTCTGACGGGCGCAACGTATCGGAACGCCGGAACGGATGCAAGGATTCCCGGAGGCGGAAAGAGCTTTGACAAAGCGCCGGCTGCCGGCAGAATCGCCGCATGAACTTCTCCTGCGTCTTCCGCGCGTCCGTTGTTTCCATTGCCTGCGTGCTCTCCGCTGCCACCGCTCCGGCGGCCGATGACTACAATCCCGGCCCCGACTCGCAGCCGCAACCGGGCGTGCCGAAGGGCGAGGTGCTGAAATTCAGTTTCGACGGCAGCAAAATCTTTCCCGGCACGACACGCGACTATTGGGTCTATGTGCCGGCGCAATACGATCCCGCCAAGCCCGCGTGCGTTTATGTCGGCCAGGACGGCGTGCAATACAACGCGCCGGTCGTCTTCGACAATCTCATCGCGAAGAAGGAAATGCCCGTGACCATCGGCGTGTTCATCATGCACGGCCGGGTGAAGGCGTTGGGCGACGGCGCGCTCGACCGGTTCAACCGCAGCTTCGAATACGACGGCCTCGGCGACGCTTACGCGCGGTTTGTGCTCGATGAAATCTTTCCCGATGTGGAGAAGAAAACCACTGGCGACGGCCGGCCGATCCGTTTGCCGAAAAGCGGCAATGACCGCGCCATCGGTGGCGCCAGCAGCGGCGCGATCTGCGCGTTCACGGCGGCGTGGGAGCGGCCTGACTCGTTCAGCCGCGTCTTCAGCGCAGTTGGGACCTACGTCGGCCTGCGCGGCGGCGACCGCTACTCGACGCTCATCCGCAAGTTCGACCCAAAGCCGATTCGCGTCTTCCTGCAGGACGGCAGCAACGACCTGAACATCTACGGCGGCGACTGGTGGATGGCGAACCAGATGATGGAACGCGCGCTCACCTTCGCCGGTTACGAAGTCAACCACGTTTGGGGCGAGGGCGGCCACAATGGCAAACACGCGACGGCAATCTTCCCGGACGCGATGCGCTGGCTCTGGAAGGATTGGCCCACGCCGGTGAAAGCCGGTGTTAGCAGCAACTCCACGCTCCAAGCCATCCTCGTTCCCGGTGAAAACTGGCAGGTTGCCGTTGAAGGTTTCAAGTCCACAACCGGCCCGACCGCCAATGCGAAGGGCGAGGTGTTCTTCAACGGCCCGCCCGCCAATTCGCCAGTGAGCCAGCTTCACAAGATCGCTCTCGACGGAAAGGTCAGCGTCATCCTCGCCGACTCGAAACGCGGCGATGGACAAGTGTTCGGTCCCGATGGCCGCCTTTACGCAGTCGCGTCCGCTGTTGACCAGATTCTCGCCTACGACGCCGACGGCAAAGCGACGGTGATTGCGGACGGTTTCAAGGGCAACGACCTCGTCGTCCGCCACGACGGCTTAATCTACGCCACCGAATCCGGTTCCGAGGCCAAGCCGAGCAAGGTCTGGCTCATCAAGTCCGGCGGCCAGAAACGCGTTGTGGACACCGGCCTGCGGTTCGCCAACGGCATCACGCTCTCGCCCGACCAGTCGTTGCTCTACGTGGACGATTATCGTTCGCACTGGGTCTATAGCTACCAGATTGCGGCGGACGGCTCGCTGAAGTTCAAACAGCGCTACTTCTGGCTGCACTCGCCCGACACGGCTGACGAGAGCGGCGCCGACGGCATGACTGTGGATTGCGATGGCCGGCTCTACGTCACCACGCGGATGGGCATCCAAGTCTGCGACCAAGCCGGCCGCGTCAACGCCATTCTGCCGACGCCCAATGGCCGCGTCAGCGCCGTATGTTTCGGCGGTGAAAACGGTGACACCCTCTTCGCCACCTGCGGCGACAAGGTTTTTAAGCGCAAGTTGAAGGCGAAAGGCGCCCAACTCTGGGCCGCGCCTTTGAAACCGGGAAAACCGAGGCTGTAAAAAGCTCAGGTCATCTGTGCCGCTATTGCTCCCGCTTGCGCCGTGACTTTGACAGGCGGCGCAGGCAGTATGCGCGCGCTAAAACATGACACAGAACATTTCAGGCAACGTCATCACCGCGCTCAAACGCGCCAATCGCGTCGTCGTCATCACCGGCGCGGGCATTTCGGCGGAGAGCGGCATCCCGACGTTTCGCGGCGCGGACGGACTGTGGCGGAATTTCAAGCCGGAGGACTTGGCGACGCCGGAGGCGTTCCAGCGCCAGCCGCACACGGTGTGGGAATGGTATGACTGGCGCCGCGGCCTCTGCGCGCAGGCGCAGCCAAACCCGGCGCACAGCGTCGTCGCGGCGATGGAACGGTTCTATCATCATTTCCTGCTGGTGACGCAGAACGTGGACGGCCTGCATCCACGCGCCGGCAGCCGGCGGATGGTGGAGGTGCATGGCAGCGTATGGCGCGCGCAGTGTTTGCAGTGCGGCGCGACGCTGCCTTTGGAGCAAACGCCGCTGAAGGAACTGCCACCGCATCACGAGGGCTGCGGCGGCATGTTGCGGCCGGCAGTGGTCTGGTTCGGCGAAAACTACGAACCGGCAACGGTGCAAAAGATGCTGGAGACGGTGGAGGAGGCGCAACTGGTGTTGGTCATCGGCACGTCGGGCGGCGTGTCATTGCCGGTGGATCTCGTCACACAGGCGCGGCAGGCCGGCGCAACGATCATCGAGATCAATTGCGAGCGCAGCGCGGTATCGCGGCTGGCGCACGAGCGGTTGGAGGGGAAGGCGGGCGAGATTCTGCCGGAACTGTGGCGACGCGCTCAACTGGCGTATCTCGTGGACGAGATTCGCGAGTGCGCGCAGAGGAAAGGCCGACGGCTCATGGTCGGCATTGCCGGCCCGCCGGGCGCGGGCAAGAGCCGGTTGGCGCGGACGCTGGCTGCGGAACTTGGGCCGCATGTGCTCGTGCCGATGGACGGATTCCATTTCAACAACGCACGGCTGGAAGCGCTGAACCTGCGCGGGCGCAAGGGCGCGCCGGAGACGTTCGACCGGCTGGCGTTCGAGTTGGCCATGAAGGCCTTGCATCTTGCGATGGAGCCGGTGCGGCTGCCGGTGTATTCGCGCGAGACGCACGAGCCGGTGCCAGACGCGTTCACGGCGGGGCCGGCGACGCCGTTTGTGATCGTCGAGGGAAACTACCTTCTTCACTGGCCCGAAGTGCGCGACGCGCTGGACTTGCGGATTTACCTCGACTGCGACGCCGCGCTGGCGCGCAAGAACCTGATCGCCCGCCACCAACGCGGCGGTGCGAGCGAGGAGGAAGCTCTCCAGAAGTTCGAGCAGAACGACCGGCTGAATCGGGAAACGATTGAGGCGACGCGCGGCGCGGCAGAACTGCAGGTCTGGCGCGATGCCGCCGGTTGGACGGTGACGCGCACAGCCGAAGGACGTTGACGCCACCGCGAACCGGTCAGAGCTTGCCCAGCCACTCGCGCGTCTGTTCCACGCCCGGCCCGAAGCCGCGCGGTCCTTGCTCGGCCTTGACCGCGATTCTGCCGTCGCGGTCCACGACGTAGATGCGGTCGGGCCATGCCGCGTAGGCACGGTTGACGGCGTTGTCCATGCCGTCCACCAGACACGGCAGCTTGATGCGTAGCGTTGAACACGCCCTGTCGGCGACCTTCACACGCTCGTCGTAGTTCTTCGGGTCGTGGATCGAGATGCCCTGCCGCTCGTTCGCCGGCATGGTCCAGCCGTCGCTCGGATGCGCCTCTTTGATATAGACCATGAAGAACTCCGCCTTGTTCTTGTAGCGGTCGTAGAGCTGTTCGAGGGAACCAACCTGGTCCCGGAAAGGTGGTCACGTGAAGCTGCCGAAAACCAGCACCACCGGCCGCTTCCCTTTGAAGCTGGAGAGTTGCACCTCACGGCCGCCGTCCTTGGTCTTGAGCTTGAAGTCCGGCGCCGCGTCGCCCACACGCAGCGTGTCCGGCATTCGCATATCGCCGGAGTGTCTGCCGGGGCGATTTTGGGCGATGGCGGCGCTGATAGCCATCACCATTGCTAGCGTGAGCAGCAGATGTGTCGTCGTTTTCATGGTTCTTTCTGGCTGATGCTGTCTGCTTGCTTCAAACAACGCCGGCGTCACAAAGTTGCTGCCGCCGAAATGTCACTTGCGCGCCGCTGAGTTTGCTGTTTGCTTACGCGGTGTTTTGACGTCAACAGCACCGCGCGCGGACGCCACATCGGCGGCCCACGCCAAACCAAAAACCATGGAGACTCGCGCTTGAAAAACTGCCTGCTCACACTTGCGCTGGCTGGTCTGGTCGCGCAAGGAGCCGAAACCGCTGTCCGCTGCTTCGAGTTCACCTACATCACTCGCATTGAGTTGCCGCCTGCCACATGGCAGCCAGGCCGCCTCCGCGTCTGGCTGCCCATGCCGCGGAGCGACGACTTCCAGCACATCGAGAACGTCCGCGTCGAATCATCGCTGTCGCACCGGTTCACCAGCGAAACGAAGTATGGCAACCGCATGATCTACGTCGAGAGCGATCGGCCGTTGACCGCACCCGCCACCGTCACGCTGCGGTTCAACGTCACCCGCCTCGAGCAGACCGCGCACGATATCGCAGAGCCGCAACTCGCGCTGTTCGAGCAGCCCTCGCGCGTCACCATCGTCAACGCCGACATCCGCCGCCTCGCCGCCGACATCACCCGCGGCAAGAGTGGCCCCCTGGACCAGGCGCGCGCCCTCTACGACTATGTTGAGGCGCACATGGTTTATGACAAGGCCGGCCAAGGCTGGGGCCGTGGCGACACGCTCCACGCCTGCCGTATCGGCAAAGGCAACTGCACCGACTTTCATGCGCTCTTCATCTCGCTCGTCCTCGCACGCGGCATCCCGGCGCGGTTTCACATCGGCTTCCCGCTGCCCACCGACAAGGCCGATGGCGAAATCGCGGGCTACCACTGTTGGGCCGAGTTTTACGTCGAAGGCCGCGGCTGGGTTCCCGTGGACGCCAGCGAAGCGTGGAAGAACAAGGCGAAGCTCGACTACTTCTTTGGCAAACTCGACCCGAATCGTGTGAGCTTCACCGTCGGCCGCGACCTCGTATTAAACCCTGCGCAGACCGGCGAGCCACTGAACTTCTTCATCTACCCCTATGCCGAACTTGACGGCAAACCGATTGCGAGCTTGAAGCGGGAGTTTCGGTTCCGCGATCTCGCGACCAACTGACGTCAGCCGCTGCGCAGCTTGCGCACGTCGCCGGCGCGGATTGTCACGCCCTCCTTGTCCATCCGTTCCAGCAGCGGCACCGCGACGCGGCGATTGGTTTTCAACAGCTCGCGCAACTCCGACATCTTCGCCTGGCCGCGCTGCTTCAGAAACTCCCGCACCCGCCGGCACGCCTCGTCGTAACTCTCCTTCAGCAGCACCTCGTCGTCGCCGAACTCCACGACGAGCTTCGCGTCGCGCAGGTAGCGCAGTGCCTGCGGGTCGCACTCCTTGCGGCGCGGCGTGTTGAACGGGTCGGCCCCCAGCTTCTTCAGCAGCGCCTCCGCCGTCGCGTTAAGCTGGCCGGTCGCCTTCGGCTTGTGTGTGGGACGCCGGATGATGTTCTCGTCGCGCACGAACTGGCCGCTCGCGCAAAGGTCGTTCAGCGACTCGGCAAAGACCTCATCGCCCGCGCCGAGCATCGCCTGCAATTCCGAGAGCGGGAAGCCCGGCTTCTCCGGCTTGTCGCGATGGAGTTGGTCAATGGCCGCCGACGCGCGCGCCAGCGTGTTCTTCCAGAGTGCACCGTCGGCGACAAACGCTGCGTTGATTTTCGCGCCAACCTCGCGCAACGCCGCCTCCACCGTCGCCGCGCTGAAGCGCGACTTCACCAACAGCGCGGCGCGCGGCACGACACCGTCGCGCGCGAGCCACGCGCGAACCAGATCGGTTGCCGTCGGCTGGCCTGGCGTCATCGAGTGGACGCGCGATTCCTTCGATCCGCCGCGTCGGGCGTCAGCATCGAGAACAACACCGCCGGCGATCGTCGTTGCTTCGCGGATGATGAAACGGTCGCCGGCAAAACAATAGACCGGCGCTTCGAACCGCAACTGCCCGATGGCTTGCGCGCCGGGCCGAAGCTCCTTGATATCGAATAGCGCCACGCGCGCCCGCCAGTGGCCGCTGCCGAGCGAGACGTTGATGACTTCGTTGTGCTTCAGCTTTGTCTTGGCTCGCGGCGAAATCCGTAGCGCGACATCCACCGTGTCGCACGGCGCGCCAAGCTCCGGCAGCGTGACGACGTCGCCGCGATGCACTCCCTCGACAGGCACGTCGGCGAGATTAATAGCGCAGCGCGCACCGGGGCCGAGCGAGTCCGTCTCGCGACCGTGATTGTGAAGCGAGCGCGCCCGCGTCGCGACGCCGCCCGGCTGAACGACGAGCTTGTCACCGCGTTTCAACGACCCGCCAGTCAGCGTGCCGGTGACGACGGTGCCAATGCCTTTCAACGTGAACACGCGATCCACATGCAGGCGTGGCTTGCCGATGTCATCCGGCGGCAGCGCGGCGGCGAGCGTGGTGACGATGGTTTGCCGAAGTTGTTCGATGCCCTCGCCGGTGTGCGCGGAGACGCGGACAACGGGCCAATCGGGACGCGGCGGGGTGAAGTCCACCGCCGGCAAGTCGCACTTGGTGACAACGAAAATGCCGCGCGGCACGTCGAGATAGTCGAGGATTTGCAGGTGCTCCTCGCTCTGCGGCATCCAGCCCTCGTTGGCGGCGACGACGAAGAGCACGGTGTTCATGAACGCAATGCCGCTGGCGGCGTTGCGCACGAAGTCCTCGTGGCCCGGCACGTCCACGATGCCGATGTTGAAATCGCCGAGCACCAGGTTGGCGAAGCCGAGGTCTATCGTGATGCCCCGTTCCTTTTCCTCCGGCAGCCGATCAGGATCGGTGCCGGTCAGCGCTTTCACCAATGCCGACTTGCCGTGGTCCACATGGCCGGCGGTGCCGAGGATGAAGTTACGCGGCGCGGTCATGTCGCGGCGAGTTCGATCGCTTTGGCGACCACGTCGTCTTGCGCTGGGAAGATCGTCCGCAGGTCGAGCTTGAAGACGCCACGCTCAACGTAACCGATCACCGGCGGCGTGTGGCTCCGCAGTCGCCGCGCGAATTCCTCCAGCGGCATCCGCGGCACGATGTCCACCGTCACGGACTCAAACTGCGACCGCGGCAGCGTGCCGCCACCAACCTGGCCGCGACCGATGCCCACGGAAGCTTTCACCGGCGTGCCCACCAGCGCCGCGACAACTCCATCAGCGCGAGCACGCAGTTTCTCGCGCGCTTCGGCGAGCAGCGTGACGAGCCGGACCTGCGACTCGTCGCCGTTGAGGTAAAGGTCGGCAGTCGTTTGCAGCGCCGAGAGGATGAGCTTGTCGCAGCGAAGCGCGCGGAAGAACGGATCCCGCTTGAGCGCGGCGACCAGTTTGGCGCGGCCGGCGATGATGCCGGCTTGCGGGCCACCGAGCAGCTTGTCGCCACTGAACGTGACGAGATCCACACCGCGCTTGAGCGTCTCGGCCGGTGTCGGCTCGTGCTCCACGCCGAACCGTTGCGTCTCGATCACCGCGCCGCTGCCAAGGTCTTCGATGAACGGGACGCGTTTCTTGCGAGCCAGCGCGGCGATTTCCTCGGTGGACGGCGACTCGACGAAGCCGCCCATGAAAAAGTTGCTGCGGTGGACTTTGAGAATCAGCGCCGTCTCCTTGCCGATGGCGCGGGCATAATCGCCGACCGTCGTCTTGTTGGTCGTGCCGACCTCGCGCAGCTTCGCGCCGCTGGCTTCGAGAATCTCCGGGATGCGGAAGCCGCCGCCGATCTGGACGAGTTCGCCGCGCGAGATGACGACCTCGCGGCCCGTCGCGAAGTGGCGCAGCGCCAACACGAGCGCGGCGGCGCAATTGTTGACAACGGTGGCGGCCTCCGTGCCGCAGAGCACCGCCAGCGCGAGTTCGAGGTAAGCGGCCCGGCCGCCGCGCGCGCCGCCGGTCAGGTCGTATTCGAGGTTGTTGTAGCTGCCGCCGATTTCACGCAACGTTTCCAGCACGCGTGGACCAAGCGGTGCGCGACCGAAGTTGGTGTGAACAAGAATGCCGGTGCCGTTGATGACCGGCTGGATGCGCTGGGCACGGAGCATGGCGAGTGTGGACCGAATCGAAGCGATGACAGCGTCGGGCGCGATGATGGTCTTCGCGGCGCGCTTGCGGAGTTCTGCCAGTTCGCGCCGGACGACAGCGACGACGACGGGTCGCGGCAGACCGGTGTCGCCGAGTTGCTGAAGAACCTTCTCAACCTGCGGAATGGCTCGTAATGACATGGATGCTCCTGTCGCGTGTAATTCGTCCGATGACTTCCGCGCAGAGAGTGCGACGACGGCGGCAGAGGCGCAAGATTTCTTCGGTGTGGCGCGAACCGGCGCAGATGAGCAGTCCGCCGGAGGTTTGCGCGTCGGCGAGCAACAATTTCTGCGCGTCGGTGACGGCGGTGTCCCAGCGGACGATTTCATTGGCGAAGACGAGGTTGTTGCGCGTGCCGCCGGGAACACAGTCGGCGGCAATGAGTTTCCACACATGCGGCAGCGCTGGCACGACGTCGGCCCAGATTTTGGCTCCAACACCGCTTTCGCGGCACATTGAGCGCAAGTGGCCGAGCAGGCCGAAGCCGGTCACGTCGGTGAGCGCGTGAACGCGGCCAGTGGCAGCAAGCGCGGTGCCGATGTCGTTAAGGCGGGTCATCGAACGCACGGCGGCGCGCACGGCGGCGCGCGGCGCTTTGCCACGTTTGAGGGCCGTGGTGACGATGCCGGTGCCGAGCGGTTTGGTGAGGATGAGCGCGTCGCCGACGCGCGCGCCTGCGTTGGTAAGAATGCGACGCGGGTCCACGAGGCCAGTGACGCTGAGACCGTAGATCGGTTCAGTGTTGCGGATGGAATGGCCACCGATGACAACGCAACCAGCCTCGCGGCACTTCTCGGCGCCGCCGCGCAGAATCTCGCCGAGCATTTCCGGCGGAACCACATCTTGCGGTATCGCGACGATGTTCATCGCGGTGAGCGGCCGGCCGCCCATGGCGTAAACGTCGCTGAGCGAGTTGGTGGCAGCAATGGAGCCGTAAGTGAACGGATCATCCACGATGGGCGTGAAGAAATCGAGCGTCTGCACGAGCGCGCGCCGGGCGTCGAGACGATAAACCCCTGCGTCGTCGGCAGTGTTGCTGCCAACGAGAACATTGCGATCGGTCACTTGCGGGAGCTGTCGCAGAACCTGCGACAGGGCCTTTTGGCCGAGCTTGGAAGCTCACCCAGCGCAGGAGGCCAGTGACGTGAGCCGGATTTGTCGTCCGCGGTTCATTTTGATTTCAGGTTCCGATACAGAGAAAAAAACTGGCGGAAAGGGCAGGAATCGAACCTACCTGGCCGGCTTGCGCCAGCCACGACGGTTTTGAAGACCGCGGGGGCCACCAGGCACCCATCACTTTCCGCAAACCATCCTGCTGCGCGATATTCATACGCGGAACGCCGGCGAAGTGCACGCCAGAACGTCGCGCCGCGAAAAGAGGTTTTCGGAACTACCGGCCGCAAACCGCTGAGAGCGCAAACAACGTCTAGCTCCTGCGTCTCAGCCGGATTCCACCAGAGCTTTGCTTTTGGCCTTAAGCCGCTTCTTCTATTGTTGTAATGCAGGCCGGACTCAGGGTAGGAAACTGGCGCGATGAACAAGCAGCCCATCAAACATCTGCGCTGGTATATCGCGGTTCTGCTCTGCCTGGCCTCGGCGCTGAACTATCTCGATCGCCAGACGCTGTCCGTGTTGATTGGCACCATCAAGGAAGACCTCGGACTCAACAACGCCGACTACGGCACCATCAACGCGTGGTTCCTAGCCAGCTACGGTGTCATGTATGCCGTCAGCGGGCTGGTCATTGATCGCATCGGCACACGGAAGGGGTTTGGCGTTTTCGTGTCGGGCTGGTCGCTGGCCAACATGCTGCACATCTTTGCCGCCACGGTGGGCCAGTTCTCGTTCTTCCGGTTCCTGCTCGGTGTGTTCGAGCCGGGCAGTTTCACCGGCGGTATGCGCGCGGTCAGCGAATGGTTCCCGATGCGCGACCGCGCCCTCGCCGTCGGCATCTTCAACGCGGGCACCGCGTTCGGTTCGATGTTCGCCGCGCCGGTGGTCTCCTTCATTGCGTTCTACTTCGGCTGGCGCGCGGCGTTTCTCGTCACGGGCGGGCTGGGTTTTGTCTGGGTCGCCGCGTGGATGGTGCTTTTCAAGCTGCCAAAAGATCACCCGCGGCTCAGCGAGGAGGAACGCCAGTTGATCCTCGCCGACCGAAGCGAGGAGAGCGAGCAACCGGTGTCGCTGTTGCGTCTGCTGCGCATGCGCGAGACGTGGGGCTGCGTGTTGGTGCGCGTGTTGACGGACCCAATCAGCTATTTCTTGTTGTTCTGGATGCCACTTTACTTTCAACACAGCCACGGCTTCGACCTGAAGCAGATCGGGATGTTTGTCTGGATTCCGTATGCGGTCGCCGCAGTCGGCAATATCTTCGGCGGTGCGATGCCGCGCTGGCTCATCGGGCGTGGTTGGGAACTTAACCGGGCGCGCAAGACCACGATGACGGTAATGACCTTCCTGATGCCGGCGTTCTGCGTGCTGGCGACGCAGGTCAGCAATCCCGCGCTGGCGCTGGTTATCGTGGCCGGGATGACGTTCTGCCACGCGAGCTGGGGCAACATCACGCTCGTGGCGGAGGTGTTCCCGAAGAACGCCGTCGGCACGGTTACAGGACTCGGCGGCGCACTGGGGTCTCTGATGAGCGCGCTATCGCAGCTTTACATTGGCCGCGTGGTGGAGGCCCTGGGTTTCGCGCCGATCTTCATCGCCTGTGCCGTCTTGTATCCGCTGGCGCTACTGCTGGTGCAACTGATGATCGGCAGGCTTGGCGTCGTGCGGAAAGTTTGAGCGGCATCGCCGCGTCTGTCCTGGCAAACGAAAAAGGACGCCGACTCCGGCGTCCCTTCTCTCATGCGGGGCGAACAATGGCTTCGGTTACTTTCCCATCAAGTGGTCCAGCACCATCTGGTCGAGCGTCTGGTAATCGCGCTGGGCGATCAGCTTCTGGGCGGCGGCTTCGTCGAAGCTCTTCACCTTCTCCAGCAGACGCAGGAACGTGCGGCGGCTGTTGTCGAGGTGGGCCGTCCAGCGTTCGGGCTTGGTGGTGCGGAAGGGATGCACGTCGAACGCGACGTATTCGCCGTGGCTGCCGTAGCCGTTGCGCCAGAGCGCGCGAACCTGGTTAAACGCAGCGCGCAGATTATTGCTCCCGAACGGTTTGTCCTGGTCGAACTTCAGGCCGTTTTGGTCGTTGAGGTGCAACGACCAGAGCTTGCCGAACGACATCGCGAAATCAATCTCGTCGGCGGGATCCAGGCCGGCGAGAATCGCGTGCGCCGACTCGATGAGGCAGCCGACGCGTTTCACGTCGCGGGTCAGTTGCGCCAGCGCCAGCGCGTGGCCGATGGTTGGGATGTAGGCGTGATCCATTGGCTCGTTGGGTTTCGGCTCGATGGCGATGCGGATCTTCTTATCGTGGGCCAGCATTGCGTCAAGCGCCTCGACGAGATACTCGACGCTACGCTTGCCGTTCTTCGATTCACGCATGTAGCTGCCCTCGCGCGCCAGCCAGAGCACCATGAGGTCGGTGTCGAGCATCCGGGCGATGTCAATGCAACGCTTGGTGCGCTCGATGGCGTATTTGCGGCAGTCGGGGCAGTTGCTCGTGTAAGCGCCGTCAATCGTCATCGGGCTGAACCAGAGCCGCGGCGCAACCATCTCGGCCGCGACGCCGGCGTCGTCGAGCTTCTTCTTCAGCGCCTTCGCTTCGGCGCGGAGTTGGGCGGCGGACTTGTTGTCAATGTCGGGCACCGCGTCGTCGTCGTGGAACATCATCGCGTCGTAGCCGAGCTTCTTGAGCTGCGCGAGCTTCCAGTCGAAGGTTTGGAGCGGTCGGGTGGGCGGGCCGTAAGGATCAGCGCCTTCGCTGAGGTTCCACGGCCCGAAGCAGAATTTGAAGGAATGGTCTTTGGACATGGTGCGCGCAGATTAGACGAGCCGTTGATTTTTGAAAGCGAAAAATTTAGCGAAACCAGATGGCAAAGAAACCCGTCATTCGCCGCGCAGCCGTTTGACAGCGTTCGCGTTCTCGCCTATCAATTGGCGACAATGGTTGCGCCAATGACAACACTTGAAACGCCGCGCCCGATCGCGCTCGACGCACTTCGGGCTGAGGTGCTGGAACTGAAACGCCAGCGCAACGCCGTCATCCTGGCGCACAACTACCAATTGCCGGAAATCCAGGACGTGGCGGACTTCGTCGGTGATTCGCTCGGTTTGTCGCAGCAAGCGGCCGCCACCTCGGCCGGCGTCATTGCGTTCTGCGGCGTCCACTTTATGTGCGAGACGGCCAAGATCCTCTGCCCGGACAGGATCGTCATCATGCCCGACCCCGACGCGGGGTGCTCACTGGCCGATTCCTGCAACGCCGCCGCGCTCGCGGCGTGGAAACAACGGCATCCGGCGCACTCCGTCGTCAGCTACATCAATTGCAGCGCCGGCGTGAAGGCGCTCAGCGATGTCATCTGCACCTCCGGCAACGCGGTGAAGATTGTCCAGAGCATCCCCGCCCGCCAGCCGATTTTGTTTTGCCCCGACCAGAACCTCGGCCAATGGGTCATGCAGAAAACCGGCCGTGCGATGGAACTGTGGCCGGGCGTTTGCTATGTCCACGTCCAGTGGACACACGAGGCCATCCGGAAAATCAAAGACGAACATCCCAGCGCGCCGTTGGTGGCGCATCCAGAGTGCGTCGGGCCGGTTCGCCAGCTCGCTGATGAAGTCTGCTCCACCGAGAAGATGGTGAAGTTCTGCCGCGACAACCCGGCGGCGGCGTTCATTATCGCCACCGAAATCGGCATGCTCCACCGGCTGCGCAAGGAGTGCCCAGGCAAGACATTCATCCCTGCCGCGACCGACAACTGCCGCTGCAACGAGTGCCGCTTCATGAAGCTCAACACGCTGGAGAAACTCCGCGATTGCCTGCGCGATCTCTCCAACCGCATCGAACTGCCCGCCGAAGTCTGCCGCCGCGCGCGCGCGCCAATCCAGCGGATGCTGGACGTCAGCGCGGCGTAACGGGGTTACTGCGATGTCCGCCGACTCACGCCGGCTTGATCGCGAGCGCCAGACTGTTGCGGCGATGATCCGGCTCTACTGCAACCACCAGCACGGAAGATCCCGCCAGCTCTGTGTAGAGTGCGCGGCGCTGTGGGATTACGTCCAACTCCGGCTGGAGCGGTGCGTGTTTCAGAAGAACAAGCCGACGTGCGCGAAGTGCCCGGTTCACTGCTACCAGCCGGCTCGCCGGACGCAGATTCAAGCCGTCATGCGTTACGCCGGTCCACGGATGCTCTGGCGTCATCCGGTTCTCGCAATACGGCACGTGCTGGATGAGACGAAGAAGGCGAAGCGCAAGACGTAGGCGCGCCTCACGCTTTGCGTTCCGCTTCCATCTGCGGCGGTGGCAAGAGATAGGTCGCCACCGGGCCGGCCACCATCGCTGCGAACGCCGGCAGATATTCGATCATTCTCACGCCGGCTGACACCGTGCCGTGCCCCGCCCCCAACCCGGCCAACCCGCCCCAGTAGCTCAGCAACACCGTCGCACTTAGCAACATCCAGCCGGGATTCGGATAGAAGCAGAGGAACGGCACCAGGAACGCCACGTAATGCGGATACACGACCGGGCTGAAAAACAAGAAGACGCCAGTGAGGATGTAGAACGAGCGGATCGTGTTCATCCGCAGCACAATCACCGCCAGCAGGACGGCCAGCCATACGCCGGCGGCGATCAGCTTCGGAACGGCGTGCACGAGCGGGATGCCGCCGGGCAACTGCGGCGTCCATCGGGTGTCGCACAACATCGTTAGCACGCTGAAGGCCGAGTCGTTAAACTGCAAGTTGCCGACGCACTGTCGCAGGCCGTCGAAGAGATGAACGCCCGCGCCGCCGAACGGCAGGCAGAACAGCCACACAATCAGCGGCACCAGCAGCCAATACCGCGCCTTGATCTGCCGCATCACAAGCGGCACGAGTGGCAGCGCAAAGTAATGCGTGCACACCGCCCCGGCGAGGCTTGCGGCCGCCAGCGTTTGCTCGATCACGCCCGCCCATCGCCGCCGGGGGATTTGCGGCGTTGCCAGATAGACCGCCGACAGCGCCAGGAACATCGCCAGCGTCAGAAAATGCCCGCTGCCGGCAAACTCCACAATCGGCAACGGACACCATGCGTAAATGATCGCCATGTTCTCGTTCAGCCCGCGCAGCCGCAGCAGCCGAATCAGCAACCACACCACGCCAAGGTCCACGAATGCGAACAGCGCCTTCAGCAGACCCGGCCCTTGAGGTGAGATGTTCGCGACGATGCGAAACAGCAGCTCGCTCAGTGGTGGCGAAATCGCGGGCACGTTGGGCGCCGTGATGTGCTGAATCATCTCCGGCGCCAGGAAGCTCATCTGCGGCGAGGAGGGCGACTCGATGTAGGGATTGTGGCCAAATATCTGCGCGCGTCCCTCCCACAAACTGCGGTTGACCTCGTTGGAAAGCATCGGCGGCGCGAAGCAGAGCGTCACCCGGAAAAAAATCGCGAACACGAAGATGCCCCGCAGCGCCACCGACGGCGTCAACCCCCTCGCATACCTCAGCGCCAGCACATACGGCGCGAATGACAGCAGCCAGATCGGCAACAGCGCCACGCCGCAACCCGGTTGCCGCCCCATCCGCGTCAGCAGGATCGTTACCACCGCCAGCAGGAGTTGCAGCCCCATGCCCAGCCGCCACAACGGCCACGCCGCTGTCTTCTCGGTCGGGCTGCTCGGCGTGATCAGCGGTTTGTAGTAAGCACTCGAACTGGTTGGTGGAGTGCTGGGCGTTGGCATGTTTCCAGCAGAAGTGATGTGGACGGCAATCGACCGGCTACGACGCGGCTGTATTGAGGATGCCGCACGCTTTCACGGTGTTCTTCATTAACATCGCAATCGTCAGCGGCCCGACGCCGCCCGGCACCGGGCTGATCTTTGACGCGACTTCCTTCACCGCGTCGAAATCCACGTCGCCCACCAGCCGCGAGCCGCTCTTCTTCGTCGCGTCTGGCACCGCGTTGATGCCGACATCAATCACCACCGCGCCCGGCTTTACCATGCCGGCCTTCACGAACCGCGCCTGGCCGATGGCCGCGATGAGAATGTCCGCCTGCCGCGTGAAATGCGCGATGTCCGGCGTGCGCGAGTGGCACACCGTCACGGTCGCGTCGCCAGTCCTGCTTTTCAGGCTCAGCAGCAATTGCAGCGGCCGGCCGACGCGGATGCTGCGGCCGACGATGACCGCGTTCTTGCCGGCGATCGTTACACCGCTGCGCACCAACATCTCGATCACGCCCGCCGGCGTGCAGGCAACGAGACAAGGCTGGCCCACGGCGAGCCGGCCGAGATTCATCGGATGAAAACCGTCCACGTCCTTCGCCGGCGCGATGCGTTCCCACATCGTCTCCTCGCGGAGCGGTTTCGGCAGCGGCGACTGCACCAGCACGCCGTGGATGCGCGGGTCGGCGTTGAGCGCGTCTATTTCCGCCAGTAGCGCCGCCTCACTCGTCGTCGCCGGC
Organism: Verrucomicrobiota bacterium; assembly: GCA_026397915.1. Lineage (GTDB taxonomy): Bacteria > Verrucomicrobiota > Verrucomicrobiia > CAIQCK01 > CAIQCK01 > CAIQCK01. Next base: position 314,773 of record JAPLTX010000008.1, on the reverse strand, counting down.
ATTTGCTTGAGGACCGAGTAGAAACCCAACTCGCGCGCCATCTTCTCCTTGTTGGCGACATAGACTTTCGACGCGGGGTCTTCGCCGACGAGCACCACGGCCAGGCCGGGCGTGATGCCGCGCTCTCTCAAGCGTGCGACCTCGGCACGGGTTTCGTCGTGGATTTGCGCGGCGATGAGCCGTCCGTCAATGAGTTCAGCGGGCATAAGTGTGAGTCGGACGTTTACTTCATTAACTCGACCTGATTGGCGCGGACCAGCGGCTGGTTCCACCCCTTCTGCCAGTGCTCGCCGCCGGTGACGCGAACATGTTTGCCTTCGTATTGGTCGAGATTGACGGTCGTGCTGGAGAGGAAGCTCAACACCATCGCCAGCGGCTTGTCGGTGGACATGAGCTGATGCGTGCCGGGCTTCTTGAACAAACCGGTGGCGGGCCGCACCCAGCCTTCCTTCGTGACGATCTTGGTTGACGGATCCTCAATCACCGCAGGCGGCACGGTCGTCGGGGGCGTGGGCGGCATTGAAACCGCCGGCGGTGAGACTTTCGCGATCTCCGGCTGGGGCGTTGGCAACGGCACCGTCGGCGCGGGCGCCGCCACGGGCTTCGGGATTTCCACTTTCGGCGCTTCAGCTTTGGGCGGTTCCACCTTCGGCACTTCGACTTTTACTGGTTCGGCTTTCGGCGTTTCAATCTTTGCCATCTCAACAGTGGGCACAGGTGGAGGCGGCGGGGCAGCCGGCGGCACTGTTGGCGCGGGCGGAGGCTCAACCTTGGGCGCTTCAACCTTGGGCGCGACAATTTTCGGGGCTTCCACCTTCGGAAGTTCGGCTTTCGGCGCCTCGACCTTGGGTGCTTCAACCTTCGGCATCTCAACCGCGGTCGGCACGGGCGGAGGAGGCGGCGCGCTCGGCACTTCAACTTTGGGGGCTTCTACTTTCGGCGGCTCAACTCTTGCAACTTCCACTTTCGGAGCTTCGATCTTCGGTGATTCGACCTTCGGAAGTTCCGCTTTTGGAGCCTCGACCTTGGGCGCTTCAATCTTCGGCATCTCAACCGCAGTCGGCACGGGTGGTGGCGGTGGCGCGACCGGCGCTTCAACTTTGGGGATTTCCACTTTCGGCGGTTCAACTCTTGCAACTTCTACTTTCGGGGCTTCGATCTTCGGCGGCTCGACCTTCGGAAGCTCGGCTTTTGGAGCCTCGACCTTAGGCGCTTCAACCTTCGGCATCTCAACCGCAGCCGACACGGGTGGAGGAGGAGGCGCGCTTGGCGCTTCGACTTTCGGCGCTTCAACCTTCGGCATCTCGACTTTTGCAACTTCTACTTTTGGCGGTTCCGGTTGGGTGACGGCGGGCGCGGCAGGCTCGACGATCTTCGGAGGCTCAATCTTCTGCGGCTCGACTTTTGCCACCTCAACTTTCGGCAAACCAGCGACCGGCTCGGCCGGTAGCTTGGGCTTGGTTTTTTTTGCCGCGGTCTTCGACGGTTTCGTCTTGGCCGCTTTCGCTGCCGTTTCTTTCCTAGCTGCCGTTGCTTGAGCTTTTTTCAGCGCCTCCGCCTTCGCCGTGGATTTTTCCGGCGCAGCAGGTGCCGGTGGCGACGCAACCGGCGCTTCAACCGGCGGCGGCGGCGCGGGCGTCACGGCCGGCTTCGCAGGCTCTGACGGCGCAGCAGGCGTCGTCGCCGTTTCGGGCATTGGCGCAGGCGGAGGTGGCGCAGCGACCGGCGACGCGGGCGTGGCTGGAGTTTCCGGCATCGGCGCCGGGGGCGCGGGTGGCGGCGGTGTTGGTTGAACAGGCGCCGGAGCGGCGCTCGGCGTCGTCGGCTGTGCTGGCGCAGCGGGGCGCGCCGGAGCCGGAGCGGCACCAGCTTGGAGATATTTGGAGGCCACGAATGCGAAGCAATTCGTCGTGGGTTTGATTTTCACCCAATCGTCCTGCGTTTGCTCCGGTTGGATCACCTCGCCTTTGTTGACCTTGCCGACGACGGTGTAGCTGGCGCCTGGACCGGCGCGCAAGCGGACGTCGGTTTTGGCAACCGTCGTGCCGGCGGCATCGAGCATATTCTTGTGAACCCAGACGCGCGCAGCAGCCGGTATGTGAATCTTCGCGAAGGCGACGGTTTCAGCCGCGCCGGCGGCGGGCAACGGCTCAGCCAGTTCCACTTGATCGCCCTGATTGAACTGGAGCAGCACTTCGGAAGTGGCCTTGGCGGCCGCGCGGACGTTGACGTGATCGCCGGTAACGGTCGCCATATCGGCGGCGGCGGCGGTCCACGCTACGAGCAGCGCGCTAGCCCATGCGAGATAGTTTTGCCAACTCTTGATCATTGAGCAGTCTCCATTTGCCGGGCTTGAGGTCGCCCAGATTGATCGGCCCGATACTGAGCCTCTTCAACCGGATCACCTCATGACCCAGTTCAGCCAGCATTACGCGAATCTGGCGTTTCTTGCCCTGGCTGAGAACCATTTGAAACGTGGACGTCTCGCCCGCAGGCCGCACGCCGAACACCCTGTCGGCCACCATGCGCTCGCCGCCGATCGTCATGCCTTTCTGCAACCGCTCCATCTCCGCGGCCGTCAGCGAACCGCGGATGCCAACCTCGTAGGTTTTCGGAATCTTGTGGCGCGGATGCGCAAGCTTCTGCGCCAGTTCGCCGTCGTTCGTAACAAGCAGCAATCCTTCGCTGTCGCGATCCAACCGTCCGATGCTGAACACGCGCGGCCAATCCTTCGGCAACAACTCAATCGCCAGCTTCTCCGCGTGGCGGTCGCGGTTGCTGCACGTGTAACCAACCGGCTTGTAAAGCGCGCCGTAGGTCAACCGCTGCGTGCTCAGCGGCCGGCCATTCAGCGTAATGCGGTCCGCTGTCGGTTGCACGCGCGAACCGAGCGCGGCAACACGACCGTTGACGCGGACACGGCCCGCCACGATCAACTGTTCGCAAGCGCGCCGCGATCCCAGACCCGCGGAGGCGAGAAATCGTTGCAAACGCACGCCAATAGACTCGTCGGAAGTCTTCACGGCACGAAGCCGGAGCGAGATTCGGTTATTCGGGCTTGGTCTTCGGCAGACCGAACACACGGTCGCCGGCTTTCCACTGCCCGCGCTTCTTCATCAACTCGACACGTTCAAATCGCTTCAGCACGTTGCGTTTTGCTTTCAACGTGCCGGATGCTTTCAAGCTGCTGTGCAAACCCATAAATCCGTTTTCCTTCTTTCTCAGACAACCTTACCGTCCAAAACAACCCGTGGCTTCTACCACAGCGCGGCACGCCTGAAAATACTTATTTGCGGCCCTGTAACTCAAGCGGCCTTCGCCCGTCAAACTGACGGTCCCACCGTCTCGCTCAACTTCGCCGCCGCCTGCTCCCATTTCGCTGTCGCCGCCGCAAGGTCGTCGGTGACGCCGCTCAACTCGCGGTTCACAGTCATGGCACGGCCGGGCTGCTGGTAGGTTTCGGGTTTCTCCAGCTCGGCCGTGAGTTCCTTCTGCCGCTGCTCCAGCCGCGCGATTTCCTTCTCCAACTTGTCCACGATCTGCTGCTGCGCCCGCCGATCGCGGGAACGGGACTGCCGCGCTTCGGCTTCGAGCCGCTTCTGGTCGCGCGATCTGGCGCGTTTGTCGTCGGTCGCGGCTGCTGCGGGCGATTCCTCTTTCCCGCCGGCGGTGAGCGCGGCTCGCGCGGAGATGGCGGCGGTTTTATCGAGGTAATACTGGTAATCGCCATGATAAGGCGTGAGCTGGCCGGCGTTGACGTGCAGGACGTGCCGCGCCAGCTTGCGGATGAAGTAAACGTCGTGGCTGATGAAGATGAGCGTGCCTTCGTATTGCTCCAGCGCGGCGATCAGCGCGTCAATGCTCGGCATGTCGAGGTGCGTCGTCGGCTCGTCCATCAACAGCAGGTTTGGCGGATCGAGCAACAGCTTCACCAGCGCCAACCGGCTCTTCTCGCCGCCGCTGAGCACGCCCACCGGCTTGAACACGTCATCGCCGCGGAACAGAAACGAGCCGAGCACGGTGCGCGCGGCCTCCACGGAAATCACCCGCTTCGTGTCGAGCGCCTCCTCCAGCACCGTGCGCTCCGTTTTCAGCATCTCCACGCGATACTGGGCATAGTAGCCGGTCTTGACGTTCAGGCCCATCTCGCGCGTGCCGGACTGGAACTGCAAAACGCCTGCCAGGATTTTCAACAACGTGGACTTGCCCGCGCCGTTGGGGCCGACGAGCACCGTGCGCTGGCCGCGCTCGGCCTCGAAGTTCATACCGCGATAAACGACGGTGTCGCCGTAAGCGTGGTGGATGTCCTTCAGCGCGATCACGCGATGGCCGCTGCGCGGCGGCTGCGGGAACCGGAACTTGATCGTGCGCGCGTCGTTCACCGGCGCCTCGATCTTGTCCATGCGCTCGATCTGCTTGAGCTTGGCCTGCGCCTGCGACGCTTTGCTGGCCTTCGCGCGGAACCGGTCGGCAAATTCCTGCAGCCGCTGGATGTCGCGTTGCTGGTTCTTGTAGGCAGCCAGGAGCTGCTCCGCCTGCGCCTCGCGCTGGACCAGATACTCGTCGTAGTTGCCGCGGTAGCGCAGCAGCCGGTTCTGGCGGATTTCCACGATGCTGCCGACAAGCTGGTTCAGGAACTCCCGGTCGTGCGAGATCATCAAGATCGCGCCGGGATACGTTTTCAGATATTGCTGAAACCATTGTAGCGCGTCGAGGTCGAGATGGTTCGTCGGTTCGTCGAGCATCAACAGGTCGGGTTGCTGGACGAGCAGCCGCGCCAAGTGCGCGCGCATCACCCAGCCGCCGCTCATCGCGCTCGCGAGCCGGTAGAAATCATGTTCGCGGAACGCCAACCCGCGCAGGATGGCCTTGGCCTTCGGTTCAAGCTGGTAACCGCCGAGCGTCTCGAATCGCGACTGCGCAACGTGAAAAGCTTCTGTTTCGGTGGCATCGCCGTCCTCGAATGCTTTCAGTTCGCGCCGCAGCGCCGTGATCTCCGGTGTAATCGCCGTCGCCAGTTCCAGCACCGTCTCATCGCCAACCGGCACGTTTTCCTGCGGCAGATGGCCGATCTCCGCGCCGCGCTCGATGGCAACCTCGCCTTCGTCGGGCGTATCGTGGCCGAGGATGAGCGAGAACAACGTGGACTTGCCCGCGCCGTTCGGGCCAACCAGCCCGATGCGGTCGCCGCGGTTCACTTGCAACGTCGCGTCCTCGAACAGAACGCGCGCGCCAAAAGCCTTAGTCATTCCCGAAATCGTCAACATAAAAAGCCGGGAAGGTTACGAGCCGTGAACGAAGCAAGCAAGGTAAGAATCGGCGGCGACGACCTAATGTTTCGTCGCCAGTCCCAACGTCCGCCATCCCACCCAATCCAACGGCAGGCCGGCCCAGTCCATCGGGATCAGGGCTGGATCGAAATGCGTGTGAGCGCTCGTCAGGATGCGCTGTGGGTCGCCGAGCGCCTTTAGCGGCACGCGAACTGTAATTTCCCTCAAGCTGCGCTTTACTTGCATCGTGTCGCGAGAGAGTTTCCGGTCCTGGTCGCAAATAGTGTGCAGCACGTGGCCGATCTGGATATGCAGTTTGGGCATTAGCGCGAACGGCCGGTCCGCGCGATAGCCGAAGACATAAAGCGACGCCTCAACCCCCGCTGCCAGCGGTTTCGACAACTCGACGGTGAAAATCAGATGGCTGCCATCAAGCTCCAGCGACTTGGTCACCACGCCCACGAACGCCGAGCGTTGCTCGTCGGTCAACTCATCGTCCGGTTCTTCCTGCGGCATGGCGCCCGGCGTGTGCGGTGATAACTTCGCCACGCGCGCCTTGGCTTGCAGCGTGAACGGCGGAAAATCGCCAAACAACTCGTTCGTGCGCGCAAAGGAGAGCAGGTAAGTGCCGCTGGACTTATACTGCGAAGCGTAAGCCTCAATCGAGGCCCGCTTGCGCCTGATCTCCGCCGCGCCCAACGGGAGCGTTTTCCACGCGATCTCGTCGCGATAGAGCGAGGGCGGTTCCAGCGCGGCAGTCGGTCGAAATCCGCGTGGCCTCGGCCAGCCGTTGATGTGAATCCAGTAGGGGTAAACTTCCGGTCGCATCTCTGCCTCCAGATCCCATAGCGCCACGCATGTGAACAGATACAGCGCGCGATGCTCCGGGTTGTGATCGGCCGGATGCGAAACAAAAATCTTTGTCGGTCGAAACTCCCGCAGCACGGTCGTTACGTCCCGCAGAATCTCCTCGCCCTTGTTCGGCGCTCCCGGCCGTAACGCACTGGCGTAAGGAACCGCTGTCACCCGCGTCAGCAGGCTACGATACGGCGTGCTCACGCCCCAGTGTTCGTTCCAGATGTTCAGCGCACCGAAATCGGGATAGCCAAGAAACGTCAATTGGTTTGTAGCTACGCCGAGCACACCGGCGGCGGTCAGCGCTTCGTCGTGTCGCACCATACCCATCGCTCGCACCGCCTTCGGCACGACCACCGGCCGCTTCCGATAAACGAGAAACGACCATTCGTTGTGATCACCGTAGGTGAGAAACACCACGCGCAGCGGCAACCCCATCGCCACCGCTTTCTGAATCACGCCACCGCAGCCGATCACTTCGTCATCTGGATGTGGCGCCAGCACCAGCACGCGATCTTGCGGCGCGAGCGCGATCTGCGGCAACGGTCCAATACCACCAGCCGCAGCGCACCAACTCGACGGAAACCAACACGCAGCCATCAGACAAGTCGCCAGCAAGAAACGCCAACACCACGAGTTCATCGAAAAGGCAGGTGCGGCAGCGCGAGCGCCAGTGCCGTCAGGATCAACATCAGCCCCGCTGGCATGAACTTCCGTGTCCGGCCCAGTTGCACGGCGAAAACGACGAGCAACGCCAGCAACATCCACGACGTCCACCGGTAAGGAAGGACGCGCAACGCGCACAGGCACAGGCTCACCGCAAACGCCACCGCCGCTACGAGCGTCGCCTTGCTCTTGCCGTTCACCATCCCGGCGACGCCGCCCGCGATGAGCAGCACGATGTAAATCCAGAGAACCGTTTCAGCGATCATGGTTGTTTGACTGCCATATATCTGACGCGACTAATAGCCCGAATTGCCACCGATAACCAGCGTGGAAAACCCCACATACCCGCCGTTCGTGTGTTTTCAGAAAGCCTTTCAGAACCTCCACCGTGTCATTCGGCCGCAAGCCTGGTTTCGGAAACTCCTGCATGGACAAACCTGGCTGCCAAAACTACACTTCCGGCCAGCTACGGTGGATGCAGCAACTGGATTGAGAAGCGAGACTCAGATAAGTTGACAAGCGGCCGCGGTCCCGCATGTGCGGATACGGCTGTGGGATCGCAGTGACAATGGAGGCCGAACGTGGAGACACCTGATCGCATGCAGCAAGAGAATCCGGCAGAAAACCAGAAGCCTGCGGTGGATGTCGCGGCGATTGAGCGGCTGCGCGAGATCGGCGACGGCGACGTGGCGTTCCTGAAGGACGTTTTCTCCGCATTTCAGACCGACACGGCCAAGCGGCTGGTGGTGATGCGGGAGACGCTCGCAGCAGGTGACTCCACCGGGCTGAAGCGGGCGGCGCACACCATCAAGGGCAGCGGCCTGAACGTCGGCGCCAGCAACTTGGCGGCAAGCTGCCTTCAGTTGGAACAACTCGCCGGTTCAGGAAAGCTGGAGGGAGCCGCCGAGTTGATCGCCCGGATCGAAGAGGAGTTCAAGCGGGTCGTTGCTGAGCTAAGCGGCTTCGCGCAGGGATAGCCCAATGAAAACGCCTCCCGTTTCCCAGCGCAGAGAAAACGACGGTCTTCAGTAGGAGAGAAACACCATGAGCACCAAGCCATACAACATCCTTCTTGTGGAAGACAACGACGTGGACGCGCGCGTGATTACCGAATCGCTGACCAAAGGCAGCCAGGGAGATTTTGTGATTCAGCGGGCCGAGCGGCTCAAGGACGCGCTGGAGAAACTGCGCACGCAGGCGATTGACCTGGTGTTGCTGGACTTCATGCTTCCCGACAGCGAGGGCATGGCGACGTTCACAGCGGTGCGGAAGGAGGCGCCGAACGTGCCCGTGGTGGCGTTGACGGGCATGAGCGACGAGGCCATCGCCATCGAGGCGGTGCGACAGGGCGCGCAGGATTTTCTAGTCAAAGGGCAGGCGCAACCCAAAATCTTGCACCGCGCCATACGCTACGCCATCGAGCGGCACAAGGTGCAGTCAGCCCAGTTGAAGCAAGCCCAAGGCGAGAAGACCGGGAAGATGATAGCCTTCATCGGTGCTCGCGGCGGCGTCGGCACCACCACCGTCGCGCTCAATATCGCCGCCGCGCTCGCCAAGAAGCACAAGGAGGTCGTCGCCGCGGAGCTTCTTGGTTCCTACAGCGCCTTCTACGACCACTTCTTTTACAAGAAGAGCCGGGCTGCGTTGAACGGTCTCGACACCTTGATGAAGCTGGATCAGGAAAAAATCACCTCACGGGAAGTCCAACGGTGCCTGGTCAAGCTGCCATCGGGGTTGAACTTGCTGCTGGGCTCGCAACGGGCGGAGGACTTCAAGGAACTTGATCCTGACAAGACCGGCACCTTGACGCGCGCGCTGGCCGTCCTCGGACAATACGTGGTCCTGGATTTGCCGAGCCATGCTTCCGCGGCATGCCAGATGGCGGTGAAACATTGCGACTTCGTCGTGGTGGTGATTGATCGCACACCGACGTGTGTGATGGCAGGCAAGGTGATGGTGGACCTGCTCCAACTGTGCGGAGTGATCCCCGTGCGAATCGGCGTCGTGATAGTTAATCGCCAGCCGTTGCCCATCTCGGTGGACGTCGCCGAAGTGTTGAGCACAATGGGCTGCCAACTGGTGGGCGTCGTGCCGACGGCTACCGACGCCTGTTCGGAGGCGCAACGGGCAGGCATGCCCATGGTGTCCAACGACCCGCAGGGCACGGCCAGCGGCGCGTTGATCGAGATCGCCGATCGGCTCGCGACAGAACAGATCGTCGGACGGTGACACAACCCCCTCGGACTTCAGATTTCCTCTCGCCTTTGATTTGGCGATGGATTAGTTTCGGCGACCAGCGAGAGGAGGCGGCGAAGCGTGGGCTTCGATTCCGTCCGTCGCGCAGTGCAGCATCAAGTTCAACTCACTCACAATGGGTTTATGGCAGCCGAGATTCTGATTGCAGATGACGACAGCAGCACGCTGCGAACACTCTCTCATGCGTTGGAGCGGGAGGGTTACAAGGTGCATACCGCCCAGGACGGCGCGGAAGCGTTGGAGCAAGTGGAGGAACATCAACCCGACCTGATCATCCTCGACGTCGTGATGCCGCAACTGGACGGCCACGAGGTCTGCCGTCGTCTGAAGCGCAAGCCGGAATTCGCCCACATGCCGGTGATCATCCTCACCGCCCAGAGTTCGCAGGATGAAAAAGTCCGCTTCCTCGACGCCGGGGCGGACGACTACCTGACCAAGCCTTTTCACGCCCCCGAACTGCTGGCGCGGATCAAAGTGTTGCTGCGCCGCGCTGGCGAACGTTCCAGAGAGGGCCAGGTGCAACGGATCGATGGAAAGGTTATTGCGGTTTACTCGTTGCGCGGCGGTGTGGGCGTGTCCAGTGTGGCGGCCAACATGGCGACGAGTCTGGCCCAGTTGTGGAGTCAACCCACCGTGTTGATGGACCTGGCGTCCGTAGCCGGTCACAGCGCCATGATGCTCAACCTGGCGGCGCGGACGAGTTGGGCTGAGCTGTCAACGGTTCCCGCTGAGGAAATCGAAATTGACATGTTGAACAAGCTCCTGTTGCCGCATAGCAGCGGAGCTTCCGTGCTGGCGGCGCCCAGTCAGGCTGAAGCCATGCCCACCCTCAAGCCGGAGCAACTGTCGCGCATGGTAACCCTCCTGAGCCAAAACTATCACTACATCGTGCTGGACCTGCCGGACGACATGCGCAACACCACCGTCGCAGGACTGGACGCTGCCCAAGAGATACTGGCGATCATGGCGCCCGACATGGCCTCGATTGCCACGATGCGGGCCATGCTTGATTTCTTCGATTCGCACCATTATCCCCGCAATAACATCCGGCTCGTGCTGAACCATCTTTTCAAGCGCAATGACCTGGAGCGGGGCCAGATTGAGAATGCGCTGTCGCGACCGTTTGATCTGGAAATCCCCTTTGTCGCGGAAGCGGTGGAAGCCATCAACATGGGATCGCCGCTGATTCTTGGGGCACCCGACCATCCGGCGTCCATAATGTTGGAGGACTTCGCGTTTAACGCCAGCAAGGACGAACACCGCAAGCAAACGCCCGAAAAACCATCCAAAGCCTGGCAGCGGGTCACGCGCCGCATGGCACAACAGGGGCAAAAAGGCCTGCGCCGGTTCTTCAAACTCTCATAAATCGGTTTGTCGCCGGAGCAGCCTGTTAACAATTTCTTGCTCGCTACCGACCAGCGCAGAACGCCTCCAGAAGTTTGCAGACCCACACTGCCAGCAACAACGCGCCGCCCACGCTGCCGAATGCGATCCACTGCCACCGCCGTAACCGCAGCAGCGGCGAACCGGTCGCCAGCGTCCAACCCGCGCCGGCCATCATCGCCAGCATCGCAAAGAAAGCCACTGTGCCGGCCGGTTGTTCGCGGAACGCCTCGGCAAACCGGCCGCGTGCCGCGTAGGCAAACGCGTGTGTGAAACCGCACGTGACGCACGGCAGCGGCCGGCCAAACACCCACCCGGTGACCGTTCTGAATGAGCAGGGCGGCAACCGCCAGCGGCCGTTTTCGCCCCAGCCGTCCGCGCCCGGCGAGAACGTCAGCACCGCGGCGAGGATCACCGCGCCGCCGAGCAACACCGTCAACGCCGGAAACTTCTGCTTGCACCACTGCATGAGCCTACGATACACACAGCGCGCCCCGGAAAAAATCGAATTCAGGAATCAGCATGGAACTGAAAAGCTATTTGAATGACCGTCTCCGTCTGGTGGACGCCGCGCTGAATCGCGCGCTGCCATCGGAAAAAACGCGCCCCGCCACGATCCACAAGGCGATGCGTTACTCGCTGCAAGCCGGCGGCAAGCGGCTGCGACCGATCCTGGTGCTCGCCGCGTGCGAAGCCGTCGGCGGCAAGATCAAGGACGCGTTGCCATCGGCCTGCGCTGTTGAGATGGTCCACACCTACTCGCTCATCCACGACGACCTACCGGCGATGGATAACGACGATTTCCGCCGCGGCAAGCCGACGTCGCACAAGGTGTTCGGCGAAGGCATCGCCATCCTCGCCGGCGACGGCCTGCTGACGCAGGCGTTTGAGGTCATCGCGCAGACCCGGCCGCAACCGCGCTACCCGATCGCGAAGTTCGTGTTGGAACTGGCGCGCGCCGGCGGAAGTTTGGAACTGATCGCCGGGCAAGTGGAGGATCTCGAAGGCGAGAACCGCGCGGTGAGCTTCGACGATCTCCGCTACATCCACGAGCGCAAGACGGCGGCGCTGATCCGCTGCTGCGTCCGGCTCGGTGCAATGGCCGGCAACGCCACGCCCGCGCAGCTCAAGGCGGTCACCACCTACGGCCACGGCCTCGGCGTCGCGTTCCAGATCATTGACGACATCCTCGACTGCACCGCGACCACCGAACAACTCGGCAAGACCGCCGGCAAAGACGCGAAAGCGAACAAGGCCACCTACCCGTCGCTGCTCGGCTTGGAAAAATCGCGCGCCGAGGCAGCCTGCTGGACGGCGTCCACGCTGAAAGCGGTTGCGCATTTTGGAAAAACTGGTGAAGCATTGCGCGCGCTGGCAGATTATTTGCTGAAACGCACCTACTGAGCGGGCCTTTCCCCGCTCACACATGGAAACGCCGTTCGTGTGAACCGGAACGCCCCGCCGTTTCACCGCCCCATCGGGCCGGTTGTGAACAGGCACAACTTGTAAAAGCGTGACAGGCACCACACGAAAGCCGGAATTGTGGCGAACATGCTGATGGCGATAAACACCGTCGTCATTCGCTGAAGGATCTTGTCCAGGAGCTTCCGGCGCCGGCGCCGATGGTGGCTTTTGTGTCTGCTATACTCACCCCACAGCAACTTCCCGCCCCACAAGAGAACACCAATCTGCATCAGACTGCTGGCGGGAATCGTCAGCACCGCCACCAAGTCGCCCCTCGGCTCGGAGTTTTGTCCGCCCGCTTCCAACTGGTCGCGCGTGCCGGTGAGGGGGCTGGGACCTTGATTGATCAGGATGAACGTCATCAACAGGGCTGACGGCATCCAAAGCGCAAAAAGCACCGTCAGCAGATGCCACAAAGAAGTGTGGGCACTCCCGCTGAGTCCCGTCCGCTCAATTTCTGATACTCCGGCTATCAATATGACCTCACTTCAGGTTTCAGACCCGCAACGCCCGGCGCTTGCCGCGTCCAACGCTGCCAGCGCCGCCGCCGCCGCTCGTTCGGCCGCGCGCTCGCCTTCCAACATCGCCATCGCCTCAGCCAGCTCCAGCTGCATTCGCTCGCGTCGTGCGCGGTCGCCGAGCAGCGCGGCCACCGCTTGCGCCAGCAGCTCCGGCCGGGCGCGGTGCTGGATGAACTCCGGCACGATCTCGCGGCCGGCCATGACATTTATGATGCCAAGATGCTGCACTGTCACCAGCCATCGCGCCACAGCATACGTCAGCCAGCTTACCCGATAGACCAGCACGTATGGCAAACCAAAAAACGCGCACTCCAGCGTCGCCGTGCCGCTGGCCACCATGCCGACTGCAGCGCGCTGCATCAGGTCGCGCGCGTTGCCGACGCGCACCTCCACCGGTTCGTTTCCCACCAGCGCCCGCGCGACAGCCGCAATCCCGTCGGATGCCGCCGCCAACTCAAACCGCAAATCCGGCCGCTCGCGCCGCAACAACCGCGCCGCGTCGAGCATCGGCGGCAGGATGCGCTCCACCTCCGCCTCACGGCTGCCCGGCAGCAGCGCCACCAGGTTTTCCTCGCGCTTCAGCCCGCGCAGCTCCCTGCTCAGTTGCTCGACCACCGGATGACCGACGAACTCGACGCGCAGCGTCGGCGCGTGCTCCCGATAGAAATCCTTCTCGAACGGAAACACCACCATCATCAGGTCCACAAGTTTCGGGATTTCCTTCACGCGGCCGCGGCCCCACGCCCAGACTTGCGGGCTTATGTAGTAGAAGACGGGAATCCCGCGCACCTTCATCTGCTTCGCGAAGCGGAGGTTGAAGCCGGGATAGTCGGTGAGAATGACGGCGTCCGGCTTGCGCTGCTCGGCGGCGCGCACCAGTTGCCAGAAGAGCCGCCGGAACTTCGCGTAGTTCGCCAGCACGTCCGTCAGCCCGACCACCGCGTGCTCGGTCAAGTCCAGCAGCAACTCGACGCCCGCCGCTTTCATCGCCGGCCCGCCCGCGCCGAAAAGCTTCGCGCCGGGACGCTGCCGCAGAATCTCCGACGCAACGCGCGCGGCGTGGTTATCGCCGCTGATCTCACCGGCGATCATCATGATCGTCGGCGCTTCACGTTGCGCGTTCATCGGCCGGAGCGGATTTGATCGGTGATGGCGAGCGCCACGTCGAGCGCGCGCTTGGCCTGCTCGCCGCTGACTTCCGGCGCGCGATGGTCGCGCACGGCGGCGACGAACGACGCCAGTTCCAGCTTCAACGGCTCGCCTTTTTCGATGGGCACCGGCTCGCGGATGATTGTCTTGCCGGCAAACTGCGAGACGACCGTCGCCGCCGCGCCAGCGGTGGCGAGCAGCTTCGCCAGCAGGCCGCTCTCGCGCACGTCCTCGTCGGCGCGCGCGATGCGATAGATCTGTCCCTCTTGCCGCATGTAATCGAGTGAGAGATAGCTGGTGCTGGTGAAGAGGCGGATTTTCCGCAGCCGCTCCGCGCTGACGCGCGAGCAGGTGAGGTTGGCGACGCAGCCGTTGGCGAACCGCAGCCGCGCGTTGGCGATGTCCTCGCTCGCCGACAGCACCGGCACACCGACGGCGTCCACCGACACCAACGGTGATTTCACGAGATACAGGATGACGTCGAGGTCGTGGATCATCAGGTCTAGCACGACGCCGATGTCCGTTGACCGGCCCGGATGCGGTGAAAGCCGGTGTGACTCGATGAACCGCGGCTCGGCGGCGACCTGCTCCAGATACTTCAGCACCGGGTTGAACCGCTCGACATGGCCGACTTGCAACACCAGCTTGCGCGTCTGTGCCAGCCGGACCAGTTGCTCGGCTTGCGCGCCGTTGTCGGTGATTGGTTTTTCGACGAGCAGATGTTTGCCGCGTTCGAGCAACACGCTGGCGACCTCGAAGTGGTGTTTGGTCGGCGTGACGATGCTCAGCGCGTCGCAGGCGTCGGCGAGCGCCTCCGCGCTGTCGAACACACGCGCGCCGCTTTTCGCCACGGCACGCTCGGCGGCGGCGCGATGGACATCGAATACGCCCACGAGTTCCGCCTCGGGCAGCTCGGAATAAACGCGCACGTGGTGCTGGCCGAGATGGCCAACGCCGATGACGCCGATTTTAACCTTGTCGCTCATGATGGCGTCGCAACTCCGGCGATGACGAGTTTTGCGCCGTCGGCCGCGGCAAGGATGGCATCCTTGTCCAGCATCAACGAGCGGCCCGCCTCGACGGCGAGAACGGCGATGCGGCCCGCGGCGCAACTCTCGATGGTGCGCGTGCCAACCACCGGCACATCGAAGCGCATGTCCTGGTTCGGCTTGGTGACTTTGACGACGACCGCGCCGCCTTGCTCGCCGGCAAGCGCGCCGCCGCGCCGGATGCACTCGTCGGTGCCTTCGAGCGCTTCGACGGCCAGGACGCTGCCGTTCTTCACCACGACGGTCTGGCCGATGTCGAACGCGCTGACGCTTTTGGCGATCTTCAGGCCGAACGCGATGTCCTCCTCTTGTTCGCGCGACGGCCGGCGTTTCGTAATCGGCCCGTCGGGCGCGAGGTAGTCTTCCATAAACGTCGTGGCTGGAAGCAGCGTCACGCCGTCCTTCTTCAGCTCCGTCGCGATGGCGCCGAAGATCGTCTCCGCGTTGCGTTCCTTGAGCCGCGCAATCATCGCCATCAACCGCAGATCCGGCCGGATGTCGCGGAAAAGATTTTTTGGCGCGATCTGCCCAGCCATGATCGTTTCCGTGACGCCGCGCTGGGTGAACGTGCTGATGAGCCGGCCAAGTTGGCCTACCTTGATCCACTCGACGTGATCGGCCGCCTGTGCGATGTCGGGCGAGGTTTCGTTCTCAAACGCCACGGCCACCACCTGTCGCACGCCGCGCGCCCGCGCCGCGCGCGCCAGCAGCAGTGGATAAACGCCGCTGCCTGCGATGAGACCGAGTTGTTCCATACGTCAGCGATCACCCCGGCTGGCCATGCCGCCAAAACCAATCGGCTGGCACAACTCCAGCCGGTTGCCGTCGGGATCATAGCAGTAAACGGAATGAACCCCGCCGGCGTCGGCCTTCAGTTCGGCGACACAGTGAATGTGATGCGCCTGCAACACCGCTTTCGCGGCGCGAACATCGGTTATTTCGATCGCGACGTGCTGGAGCGGATTCACATTCGTGTCGCGGGCTTCGATCAAATGCAATTCTTGCGAGCCGAGAAAATACCAGACGCCAGGAAAACTCAGGTCCGCAGGCCGCTTGATCGGCACGAAGCCGAGGACGCCCTCGTAAAACGCCCGCGCACGCCTCAGATCGCTCACCACCAGTGAGACATGCATGATGCCGCGCCCGTGAAACGTTTTCTTTGCATGTGCCATGCGGGAACTTATACCTACCGCGAACCGGTCGCGACAAGTGATTTGTCCGAACCGGCCGGCGTCATCACCCCACGGCTTGCGCCGCCAACCGGAATTTTACGTTCTGTCCCGCCCGGCACTGCGCCAGCCGGGCCACGTCATGCGCGTCCACGACGCCGATTTTCGGATAACCGCCTGCCGTCGGCCCGTCGCGCATCATGACGATCGGCTGGCCGTCTTCGGGAACCTGCACCGTGCCAACCCGCAACGGCTCGCTGATCATCTGCCACTGGCCTGGCGCGAGCGGCTGGCCCGACAGCCGATAACCGACGCGGTCGCTCTGCGGCGTCACGGTCCACGTCCGCTCGCACAACGCCGCGCGGTCCGCCTCGCTGAACAAATCCCATTGTGGCCCCGGCCACACGCGCAGCAGCGGTGTTGCGTCGTAGTTGCGCCGCTCTTCCCACGCCACACTGCGGCCCGCCACGCTCGCCGGCAGCCGGAACGGCGCGCCGGGCGTGCGCAGCAAAACGTCGCCGCGAACCAGCGGCGTGCCGAGCCGGCCTCGCGCATAGACGCTCGCGCTGCCGAGCAGCAGCGGCGCATCGAACCCGCCCTCCACCGCCAGATACGTCCAGACGCCGCCGCGAATGCGCGAGAACCTGATTTCCTCACCCGCGCAGAGTCGCACCGCGCGCCACATCGGCACGCTGGCCCCGGCGTCGGCGCCGCAGACGGCGATCCAGCAATCGTGCAACGCCAGGAACCGCGCGCCTTGCAGTAATAGCTCCACGACGGGCGCCGTCGGCGGATTGTCGAGCAGCACGTTCGCCCAGCCCGCTGCGTGATCGTCCATCACGCCGCTCGGCGGCACGCCGAACCGCCGCCAGCCGGCCCGGCCGTGGTCCTGAAACGCTGCGCCGAGGCCAGGGTCGAGAACTTCGAGTAAGTGCGCGCTCATGGCCCGTTGTTTCTCACAAACTTCACGCGGTCGCCTTGCTTGAGCAGGAACATCGCCTCGTCGTTGTCCGGCGAACGGCGAGCCGGGTCAAAAATCTTCGCAGGCGTGTGGCCGATGATGTTCCAGCCGCCGGGAGTGTCCACGGTGTAAATACCGGTGTGCTGGCCGCCGATGGCCACCGAGCCGGCCGGCACGCGCGCTCGCGGCGTCGCCAGCCGCGGCGTGTGCAGCCGGGCGTCCAAGTCGCCGAGATACGGGAAGCCCGGCGCAAAGCCGAGCATATAGACTTTGTAAACCGGCTCCGTGTGCAACCGGCACACCTCCGCCGTCGTCAGGTTGTGCGTGCGGGCGACGCGTTCGAGGTCCTGGCCGTCGTAGATCACGGGGATTTCTTTCACCGGCTCCGGCGGCAGCGCGACGGCCGCTGCCATTTGGAGTTGCTCCAAAATGTCTGGCATCGCGTCATCGAGGCTTGGCACTTCGCGCGCGCTGAACTCCAGCAGCACTGTCGTGCAGGCCGGCACGAATTCCAGCAATCCCTCCGGCGGGTTGCGCTCCAGTTCCGCGCGGATCGCGCCGCATCGCGCGAAGGCTTCGTCGCCCATCTCGTCGGCGAAACGCACCAGCGCCGCGTGCGGGCCGTAGGGTGTCCAGTCCATCTTTGTTACAACGGCTTGACGCGCATCGTGACGACGCCGCGCCACGGCTGGCCCGGCTCCAGCGTCGCGAAGCCAGTATCGGCCACGCCGCGCGCGTGGAGGTTGAACGCGTCGGTGACGCAGGTGTAAGGCTCGAAGCAGATGACGGGGCGCTTCGGCGCATAGACGACCCAGTGCTGGAAACCGGCGTCGGCGTGCAGCACCACTTCGTATTTCGAATCGGGATCGTGCAGCACGCAGGCCGAGCCGCGCGCGTCGAGTTGCGTCGAGGTGAACACGTCGTCGAGGTTTGTGTCGCCGAGCGGGCGCATCCGCTGCCACTCGGCAGGTTCGCGTCGGCCGGTCGGAAGGCAATCGGGCGTCAGTTCCATCCGCTCGCGGCACGGCACCTGAATCTGGCAGCGGTCGCGCGCGCCGGCCGGCGTCAGCGGCAGCGGATGATACGGATGCACGCCGAACCCGAACGGCATCGGTTCGCTGCCGAGGTTTTCCGCCTTCGCTTCCATGATGAGCGCGAAGCCCTGGAGCCGGTAGGTGACGGTGAGTTTGCACGGCCACGGCCAATGTTCCTTGAGCACCTCGTCAAACTCGCTGCTGATGACGCCGGTAACAGACGCGCCCGCCGGCGCATCCGCGCTCATGGTCTTCACGCGCCACGGGCGGTTCAGGACGAAACCGTGGATGGCGTTGGCGTTCTTCGACCTCACCGGCATGTGGTAGGTCTTGCCGCCGAATGTGAACTCGCCCCGCGCGATGCGGTTCGGAAACGGAAACAGAATCGGCCAGCCGAAACCTGCGCCGCCGGTCTTGAGTTGCTCCGGATCGGCCGGCCCGGCGATGAACTCCACCCGCGCGCCATTGTCGGTCGTGAGCAGAAACCGGTGGCAGTTGAAGCCCGCGCGCGGCAGCACGACAGCGGTGGTCCTCGCCTGCGCGTCGCGCAGCACAATCTCCGGCCCGTGCGGCGCAGAACGCTCTTGGATTGAGAAGGGGTTGGTTGCCATGACTGAACACTAATTACTGATTACTGAACACTGTCTTGTTACCGCCGACGGCCCGCAAAAGCCAGTCCGAGTTGCACGACCAGGCCGGCCACGAACAGGACCGCCGCGAAGTAATACGGCGCGCGCAAGCCCCACGCATCGCCGACGAATCCCGCCGCCACCGGGCCGAGAAAACTGCCCGCCCCAAGAATCATCTCCGTCCAGCCCGCGCCCGCCGCTTTGCCCTCGAACGCCTCCATCGCGTAGAAGATGCTCGCCAGATACACCGCGCCGTTGACGAATCCCAGCACGACGAAGCCGGCGAAGAACAGCGGCACGCTCGATGTGAGTGCGATGGCCAGCGCGCCCGCCACGCCCGCGACATAGCCCGCCACGAGCGGCCACGTCCGGTGATGCCACGCGTGCGTCCAGCCCATGATCAGAAACGCCGCCACTGCCGCCCCGCGTGACGCGCCAAAGAGTTGCCCGTGCAGCGACGGACTCACGCCCAGATGCGTTGCCAGTTGCGGAAACATCGCTTGCACCGCGCCGAAGCCGAGCAGCACCGTCAGGTTCGCCAGCCATCCCGCCCACATCAGCCGCAACGCCGTCGCGCGGCCCACGGGCACGGGCATGGCGTTGTCGTGGCCCGACGCCGCTCGCGTCCGCAGCAGCAACAACAGCGGCGCCGCGAGCGTGATCGTGCCGAACACCGCGAACGACCACCACGGGTCCACCTCGTAAAGTTTCCCGCTGCCCACCGAGCCGATGCCCAGCCCGATGTTCCAACTGATGCAATAAATCCCCAGCACCCTCACCAGCCCCGCCCCGCGCCGGCCCTCGCTGAACCACGCGATCAGCGTCGGCCAGAACAGCGCCGCCGCCGCGCCTGCCGCGCCGCACAGCGCCAGCAGCACCGCGAACCGCGTCTCATACGCGCACGCCCACATCAGCGCGCCCGCCACCATCATCCCGCCCACCATGAACCGCTTCCGTCCGAACCGATCCGACAGCTTGCCGGCCAGCGGCGACACGACGGCGTAGGCGACGAAAAACACCCCGCTCAACCAGCCCAGCCCCACCGCGTCCATCCCCGCGTCCGCCGCGCGGCGCGGCACGGCGAAGAACAGCGTCGCCATCACGCACATGTCCACCAACAGCGCCAGTCCGTAACCGATTTGTTCGCGTCCAAACATTGCGGCGATGGTGCGCGATGCCCTCGTCCGCGTCAACGCCGCACAGACAAACAAGGCGGATTCAAACGCAGAAGCGCGGTGGGGCGAGTTCTCAGTGGTCAGCGGTCAGCGGAACCACGGAATGCGCGGAAGAACACGAAAAGGGAACTCGGAAAGCAGTCAGCGTTTATCCAATAGCTCGCCCGACTTCGGGTCAAAAAGGCGGTTCTGTGCGCCCGCAGGCAGGAATACTGGAGCCAGAGAGGCTAATGAGAACCGAAGCCAAACCGCCGCAGCCCGCAGGGAACACCCCCGCCGCTTCCGAGCTCAGTCTCGACCGCCCCGCCGCGACGGCGGTTTTCTGCGGGGCCGTGGCTGGCCGCCGGGAGTCTTTTCCGGCGCGGTTTGTCCTCGGTTTCCCGCCCCAAGGGGCTTGCCTTTTGCGGCAGGAGGCGCTTCACCTGTCGCAGGAGGCGCTTCACCTGTCGCAGGGGGTGCTTCACCTGTCGCAGGTGACGCGTCACCTGCCGCAAGGGGTGGCCGCCCCGCGCCGCAGGAGGAGCATCACTTCCCGCAGGAGACGCTTCACTCGCCGCAGGAGGTGCTTCACTTGTCGCAAGGGGCGCTCCTCCTGCCACAGGGGGCGCTTCACCCGCCGTTGGAGGCGCTCCTCCTGACCTGCGGGATGCGCCTCCTGCGGGAGAAAAATCGCCTCCTGCGACGCGAGATTCGCCTCCTGTCGCAGGAGAAATGGCTTTTTCACGAAAAACGGGCCTTTTTGTCCAAAAAAACCCGTTTTGGGCCCCGCTGACCCTCCAAACCATGCAGGAGGACCATCCGATTCGATGCCGGGTTCAAGCTGGACGACCCCGGCCCCGCCGGCGCGCCCGGCGAAGTCAGCAACCAACAACTCGCCGACGCCATCGCCGGCACGAGCGCGAACACGAACGCCGTGGAACTGTTGGACACGTCCACATTCACCGACCCGCCCTCGCTGCAAAACCTGCTCGATGTGGCGAACAAGTGAACGAATTGATTCAGGCGCAGAGGTGATGAGAGCGTTGTAGAGTCGGCCGTCTCGCCCGAGCGTCTTGTAGTGTCGGGCGTCTCGCCCGACGGGACTTTTCTGATGCGAAACAGGATTCAAAACGCAGCGGCGGCTCGGCCGAGACGGCCGACGCTACAAACGCCGATCGGAACTCTTCATTTTTCATTCTTCATTCTTAACTAACTTCGCCTCTTATTGCTTCCCAACGACCCGGCAAAGGCGTAAAGAGGCGGCATAGAAACAAGGAGTGGCACATGATTTTTTCATCCCGCAAGCTTGAAGAGGCCCTCGCTGCGAACCTGTTGTCACCATGGGAAAAGACGAAATACTTAGTGTTTGGTATTCTTGTGTGCGGAATCTCTTACCCACTTGTCTTCGCTCTGCCTAACTACAACAATCAATCGTTCTCTATATCAACAAGGCTGATTTTGGGACTCCTATGGGTTGTCAACATACTCGTTGTCTATCGTGGTGTCCGAAGCTGCTTTCAGACCAATTCAACGATAGACAACAGTGCGTTTGTGGAGCGGTTCATCATTCTAAACTTTCCGGTGTTCATCAAATACTGGGCAATATTGATCCCGCTTATCCTGGGTTCGTTTTGGCGTGTGTGGATGTTGAGAACGCTTTACCCGAACATATGGGATTCCTACCGAGAGTTTCTGAGCGTCTTGACTGTTATAGCGACCTACCTTTTCTATGTGTTTCTGAACCGTTCTTTCGCCCGACTTGGCGCGAGGATTGGCGAACAGCGTTCAGCGATGGCAGTATCGTGCAACACACCAGCCAGAATTGGGAAACCGCACAAGTAAACCACGGCACAGAATACTATCTTGCCCAAGCCGAACTGAAGCCACTCCAATGAATCCGCAAAACCGCATCGGGAAATGGATTCTTCTTCTCAGTCTCGCGCTGCCCGTCGTCGCCGCGAGGAGGTGAATGCTTATGAATCAACTGGCATCGCATCTAATCTTCGCTTCCGGCCTATCCCACGGACAGCATATCCTGTATTCCACATGGGAGGGCTATTTCTTTATCGTATTGGCTCTGATCCATTTTGCCCGCGCGATCTATATGCTGCTCTTCCCCCAACGATGCTCAAAGTTTGATCTGTCTCGACCAGAGAACGCGCCATATCTCAGGAAGCTTCGCTTCACGATAATATTCATGCTTGTCGTAGGACTAATTTGGTTGGTGTTCGGCGTTCACGGCATTATGGAGACATCTTCGAACTTGTGGCGTGCGCGGTAGTCTATCGTCTATGATTTGCCCGCCGCGCTGAGGAAAAGAATATGAACCCGCAAAACCGCCACTGGAAATGGATTCTTCTTCTCAGTCTCGCGCTGCCCGTCGTCGCTGACGCGCAGACCAAATAGGAATTCGGAGAGCGAAACGAGAACAACAACCAATGAACGCCATGCAATCTAGACGTATTGGAAAAGTGTGCGGCGTCATTGGAGTTTTGGTGTTTGGTGCATTCGCATTCCTACGGTGCTTCCCACTCGAACGATTTCGTCCTATAGCAGAAGAACTCGCTGATGTTAGAACAATCATCGAAAAGAACGGAGGCCCCGAAGAGTTGAATCGCCAAGTTACAGAGTATTTTAAGCAAGTGCGCGAGAATCGCTCTGACAAGGAACTGCTCCGTAATGCTCGCGATAATGCGGAACGGATTCCGGCACTACGAGGGCTGGGACTCACCTGTTACTATCCACCAAGCATAAAAACACCGGGTGCCCTGTGGGTGCCGGAAAGCATTAAGATCAGGCGAGGTGGCCACCGCAATACAGTGTTTGTCTTTGTTTTTGACCCGTTCGAGGACTTCACGCCAAATCCCAATCGGTATGTCGAGGTGTGTAAAAACGTTTACATGCAAAGATACTTCACACAATGACAGGTTGAAATCCTGACACAGCGACAAATTCGAGGCGATGAACGAAACGGGACGAAAGCCACTACAATGAACCCGCAGAACCGCATCGGGAAATGGATTCTTCTTCTCAGTCTCGCGCTGCCCGTCGCCGCGCATGGGCCGATTACTGTTCTCGGAAGGAATCACGAAGTATGAACTATCTGGATTGGGTTGTAGGAATCATGTTGATTGTATCCGGCTCGATTGTTTGCTGGAGCGCGGAGAAATCGTCCAACAAGCTAAGAATGAAACGCATCGGGGTTGTTGTCGTCATGATTGGCACCTTCCTCTCTATTGGACGGTGGATGATAACTCAAATTGTTCACAAGTAACTGGCCCTCCCATGAACCCGCAGAACCGCATTGGGAAATGGATTCTTCCTCTCAGTCTCGCGCTGCCCGTCGTCGCAGGTTGAGAATGGTCCCGCAGCCGGACGCGAAAGGAAAGAATGGGATACCTGAAAGGCAAAGTCGGCATGCGTGTTGTTGGCGCGATCTACGTGCTGATGGGCCTTGGAACGCTGCATGACGGTAGGTTTCCTGTCCATGGCGCAATTGATACTTCTCAAATCTACGTTTCCGGTCCGCAAGCAACGGCCTTTGGCGTGATTGCTCTTGCTGTCGGTTTGTTTTACCTGCTGAAAAAACTCTAGCCATACTCGACACGTTATGATCCACGTCCTTCAAGCGATCTTCGGATGCGCAATGCTGCTAGCATTGTTTGGCATGATCACTCGTTTCGGTCTTCGCGTGACTCTCCGTCGGCGCAATGTTCATATTGAGTTTTTACAAGCTGGAATGCCTGGCTACTTATATCAGTTATGCCTGACGCTGCCACCATCAGAGGAAAACGCCCGGCTCACACGGCTTGCATGGTGGTCGAATTTTGCGCTTGTGATCGGTTTCATCGTCGGCGCTGTTTCGGGCGCGCTGCTCGTTTGCGCACAAGGAAACGCGAAACATTCGTCGTAAAGAGGCGATGAACGAAACGCGAGGAAAGGCAGTGGAATGATACCGCCAATCGATACCAGTTTCGGGACGGAAATCCTCATCCTGATGGGGCTGGTCGCATTGGTGTCTGGTGGTTGGGTTATTGGTAATCCAGAAACGCGGAGCGTGATTCGTTGGTCCAGGCTGAGCCAAGAAGAACTGGCCAAAGCAAATCGCCGCTATGGCAAGAGACTCATCGCCTTGGGTTTGTGTTTCTTGGTTGGCGCAATGTCTCGGCTGCCTTTTATATTGGTCTTTTCGTGGACAGCGGCAGGCTTGTTTCTTTATGAGATCTGGCACGGGCTGAGGCATGGCTTCATCCCAATTCACCGCAAAGATCGAAGCTATTATGTTGCAGACAGGCAGACCGCGCCCTTCCACTTCTGGTTTAATATCATCCTTCTTGCGATACTCGTGCCGATTCTACTCGGCTGGGGTTATTACTCTCTGCACGACATACCACAGGCCGAAGTATCGAAGGCAAAGCATCCAACGGAAACGAAGCCACTCCCATGAAACCGCAAAACCGCCACTGGAAATGGATTCTTTTTCTTTCGGTTGAATGAGAGGTGTCGTCGGATAACGAGCAACAGACAATGAGCATTATCCATCTGGCTGTTTTCATGAACGCAGTCGGCCCGATTATCTGCGCACTTTGCAAGGGCATTGAGGTCGGTGGTGCTTTGGGCGCTCTGGTTGGAGGTATTGCGGGAACCGTCATGGGCACAGGAAATGTTGTCGGTCACCTATCAGCGGACAAGGCGTTTCGGCGCTGGATAATCCGCCGCGAAGGGCAAAAACGGTCAACTCGTTTGCAAGAGAATGTGGCGGGATTCACCCTGGTTTATCTTGCATTCGTTTGGGCCATCATTTCCGCTGTTCTGAGCATGTTCATCACTCAGCAGATCATTCACTGGTATCAGCATTAGGAAGGAAAAGATCCTAACCGGGAGAAGGAAGCACCCATGAATCCGCAAAACCGCATCGGGGAATGGATTCTTCTTCTCAGTCTCGCGCTGCCCGTCGCCGCTCCCGAACTGAAGAGCAGTCAGCACTCAGCTTTCAGCCGTCAGCCATCGGTGTGAATCGGTGTTCATCTGTGGCTGCATTCCGGGGCAAGCGGCAGCGGGGGCAAGGACGGGAGACGAGTGCTACAGGGCGGCGGGAAAGAACGAAAGAACTCCGTTCTGGCGGGTCGGGCAAAGACGGTGTAGAAGTGGCTGGAGACGCACGATGAACCAGCTTGAGATTCCAATCGAAGCCGTCCGGGCGCTTTGCCGGCGATACCGGGTGGCGGAGCTTTCGCTGTTCGGTTCGGCGCGGCGGGCGGGTTTCAGGCCGGACAGCGATGTGGATTTGCTGGTGGAGTTTGAGCCGGACGCGGAGCCGACGTTTCTGACGCTGGCGGGATTGCAGCGGGAACTGGCAGAGGCGCTGCATCGCAAGGTGGATTTGGTTCCCAAGGGAGGTCTGAAGCCGCTGATCCGCGACGAGGTGCTGGCCAGCGCCGAGGTCTTGTATGCGGCGTGAGAAGCTCTATCTGGCAGACATCGTTGAGGCGGCCGATGCCGCGGGGAGATTCCTGACCGGGGTGGAGCGTGAGCGGTTTCTACAGGACGATTTGCTGCGGAGCGCGGTGCTCCAGAAGCTGGCGATCATCGGCGAAGCTGCGGCGCGGTTGCCGAAGGAGTTTCGCGCCCGCCATGCCGATGTCGAATGGCAGGACATTGTGGCGTTCCGTAATATTGCCGTTCATGCCTACTTTGCGGTGCAGTGGAGCATCGTGTGGACGACCGCAACGCAGGACGTGCCAACGCTGCGGCAAAAGGTTTTGCAGATCATGACGGCGGAGTATCCCGACGAGGCGCCACCGAAAACGCTTTTCTGATAAGGCAGGGATCAACAGTGGCAAAGAGCGTGCTCTCCCACGACGGCGGGGCGAGGGCGCGCATCTACTGGCCGTAAGGTTTCTCAGGCTTCTCGCACACGACGGCGGGGGCGGGGTTGATGCCTTCGAGGACAACTTCCCGCAGCGTCTCCCGGTTTCCGAAGCGTTTGACAGCGTCGAGCACTTCAATCCCCGCCAAGCGCCCGGCCGCGTCATAGTCGGCGGCAATCCCTTCGGCGAGGTGTTTGGTCGTCACCGTCGTCTCGCGAAAGGTGATGCTCAACGCGTCCACTTCGGCATCATAGCTAATCTTCATGGCATCCAACCGCGCGGTTGCTCAGCTTCCGTATTTGCGCGGCGGCTTTTCACGGACGACGAGCGCGGCTGGTTCTTCCGAAGTGAACGGGAGGTTCTCGACGACCAGCGCCGGCAGCTTGCCTGAGCCGACCACTTCCTTGGCGTCCAGAATCTCAATGCCCACGAGGGTCTCGCCCTTGCCGATGTTCAGCGCGATCTCGTCATTGAGCCGCACGGTGCGGCATTCGTGCCGGCCTTCAATCAAGCGGATGTAGAGCGAGTCGGTTTCTTTGTCATAGCTGATTTTCATGGGCGTGGTGTCCTAAAAGTAGAAGGTATAAACGGTAATCACAACTATTTCGTTGGCTTCTTCCTTGATCACCGGAGCCACCTGTTTGATGGGGTATCGCTTTCCCTGCCAGGTGTGTTCGCAGGTGAAGTTGTAGCGGCAAAGCTCGCGGCCCCGTTTGGCTGGTTCGCGCGATCCCTTTGCAATTGCCTCGCGCACCTCGGCGATGCTTGCGCCGCGTTCCGTCGCCTGTTCGTGAGCGTGTGCGGTAAGGCGGATCGGCTTCATGTCGGCGCGCAGTATAGGCGAAGGGCGGGTGAGGGTCAACGGGAGGGAAGAAAAGGCGCGGATTAACCTTGAAAGACGGCGGGGGCGGACTGTTAACTACCGCGGCCAACCGGCGGAAAACCGGGCTGCGCTGAGAGGCGCGGCTTGGCTCCACGAGTGGCTCAAGACCGTCGAGACGTTGCGGACGCTGCCGGGCGACGATGTGCGCCAGATCATGTGGCGGTTCGCCGAGCGCTACGACTTGCAGATGCTGGTGCAGTCGGCGCGTGCGGTGGCGCGCGGGCCGGTGGCGCGGCTGGTGGCCGAAGGCGGCCGCAATTCGCACGAGTGGACGGCGGGGAAGTCGGCGTTGCTCCAGGCTTACGACGAGTCCGGGATCACGGCGGCGTTCCTGGACCCGAGCCAGGGTGGGTTTGTGGAGGGGCCGAAGAATTTTGTGCTGGCGATGGTGGCGTTCGAGTTGTCGTGGGTGGACGGCGGCGCGGCGACGTGCAGCCTGGCGGGCAATCTCGGCCTCGCACCGATCCATGAATGCGGCACGGAGGAGCAGAAGGCGTTCTACATGACGAAGGCGCTCCCGCCCAAGCCCGGTGAGGACCGCAAGCCGTGGCGCGCGGCGTTCGCGCTGACGGAGCCGTTGCCGTATGTGGGCGTCGAGACGGGCGTGCTCAGCGGCAAGGTGCGCGTGGCGGAGTGGAAGGAAGGCAAGGAGCCGATCCTGCAGGTGGACAAGCGCGGGCGGTTCATCACGAACATGGGCTTCGCGAACATCGTTACCGCCGCCGTGGACACGGCCGACCCGCGTATCAAGCGGAGCTGCATGATCATTCTCGAAAACACCGACCCCGGCGTGTTTGATCCCGGCGTGCCGACGAAGAAGCTCGTGCACCAGCTTTCCTCGACGAACGACCCGGTCTTCAGCGTGAAGGTCCCCGCGAGCCGGATCGTCGGCGGCTACACGGTCAAGGACGGCATCATCGTGCCAAACGTCAGTCACGGCGAGATGATCGAGGCGGTGTTCCGCCGCACGCGCGTGACGGTGGGATTGATGACGTCGGCGAAACTACTCTCGGCGGTCGAGCCGGTGATCCGCTACCAGCGCAGCCGGTTCCGCGGCAGCGAGACGACGGCGCCCGGTTCGCCGCGCTACGAACTCGGCCTGCAAGGCAAGGAGGACGTGGTGCATCGCTTGGTGGACGTCTGGGCAACGGGCGAGGCGGCATCGTCGCTCGGCTTCGAGGCGGCGCGGTTGTTTGATGAACTGGATCCGCTGGAGAAGGAGAAGGACGCATTTTTCGCCGAGAAGAAGATCGAAGGCGTGCGCGCGCAGCTTCGCGCGCTGGCGCCGGCGGAGAAGGACGCCATCGAGTTCCTGGAACTGTCCGGAAAGCCGGAAGCCGAACGCGATGCGAAGCGCTACGAGGCGTTGAAGAACAACCTGCTGGTGCAATTCGTGCTGCGCGATTCGCTGGCCAACGTGCTCTGCCCGGCAACGAAACTTTGGAACACCGGCTACGGCGCGACCATGATGCGCGAGGCCGTCAGCTTGATGGGCGGCTACGGCATCACGGAAGATTGTCCCGGATTCCTCGGACACAAGTGGATGGACGCGCAGTTGGAGGCGACCTACGAAGGCCCCGAATCGGTCCAGCGGCGGCAGCTCTCGGTGACGATGACGACCGACGTTTTCCTCGCGCGGGTCAAGCAATGGATCATCGAGTTGCGGCAGATCGCCTCCGACCGGCCCGGCACCGGCGCGTGCGCGCTCGGCACGGCGATGCAGTTGTGGCTCTGGACGCTCAACCATTTGCAGAACACCACCGACGCCAACGGCGTGAAGTTGTATCACACCAACCGCCAGGGCGTGACGTTCCCGCTGGCCGACGCGCTCTGCTGGCTGCTCGCCGCGCGCTATCAGATTCTCGACGTGATCGAGCTGGCACGGAAAGGCCCGGAGAACCCGACGGTCGCGGAGGGCCTGCCGGGCTTGCTGAACTTCATGACCGACCTCTGCCACGTCCAGTCCGCGCGCGCCGCCGGCGAAGTCGGCCGCATCTGCGCCGAACTGGTCCACGGCTACAACCGCCATCCCGCGTGGGATGACGAAGGTTGCGCCGCGTGCTACGGCGCGGCGGATCTGGACGATATCGAAGGCGTCATTCCCGGCATCGCCAGCGCCGCCCGCAACTACAGCGACGTGACGGAGGCGGGCCAGACTCACGCGATCAAGGCGGGGCCGTGCGTGCGTTTCGCCGGCGCGGAAGATTTCATCTGCCTGCGCGTGAAGCTGGACGGTTGCCTCACCGGTTCCCGTCTCGCCAAGGACCGGGCCGCCGACGCGTTGACGAAGGTGATGATTCCGGAAGCGCTGGATTATCCCAAGTGAGCGGCGTCATGAGCCTTTTTCGCGTTGCCCGGACTGAAAGGCGCCGCTAAAATCGAGAGCGTCATGGCACTCCTCTTCTTCGAAAAGTCCAACGGCGAACGCGTCGAAGTTTCTGTCGAAAGCGATCCGCTCTCCGTCGGTCGCGGGCCGACGGCGGACGTGAGCCTCGACGATTTGGAAGTGTCGCGCCATCACTGCGCCTTGCTGCTTTGGGAGGATGACTGGGTGCTGAAAGACGGCGGCTCCATCAATGGCACGTGGGTCAACCAGAAGCGCATCCAGATCGCGATCCTCAAGGATGGCGACATCATCCGCATCGGCAAGACCGAACTGGAATTCCGCGCCGAGGAGCGCCAACGCGGCAAAAGCCCCAGCGCGACGTTGCAGTTGCTCGCGCCGCCCCAGGACATTCCAACCGCCGCGCCGGTCAAAGACTAGGGCCGGCTGCGCGCTGGCACTCCGGTTCGTCGTCATCTTTCCTCTTTCGGCCCGCCGCGTGTCGCGTTAGAGTGCGTCTCCAACATGAAGCTCTGCACCTTTGAATTGAAACGTCATCTGCACGTCGGCAGTGTTGCCGAGGATTGTGTGGTGGACCTCGCGGCCGCCGCCGCCGCTCTGCCGGCGCTCAAGATGTATTCGGCTTTATTCCACTGCATCGAATGTCTGCTCCACATGCCGCGGGCTTTGTCCATCGCGCGCAAGGTCGAGAAAGCCGCGCTCGCCGCCGCCGCGGGCGCGAAACGCAAACCCAAGTATTTGATTCTACTCTCGGACGTGAAATACGGCCCGCCGGTGCCGAACCCGCCGAAGATTCTCTGCATCGGCCAGAACTACGCGGACCATTGCCGCGAGCAGAACGTGCCGTTGCCGGAGATTCCCGAACTGTTCTGCAAGTTCCCCACCTCGATCATCGGCTGCGGCGACGCGATCATGCTGCATAAGGCCACGAAGAAAGTGGACTACGAGGTGGAACTGGCCATCGTTATCGGCAAGCGCGGCAAGAACATCCCGAAGGCGCGCGCCCTCGAACACGTCTTCGGCTACACGATCTTCCACGATGTCAGCGCGCGCGACCTGCAGTTCAAGAGCAAACAATGGACGCGCGGCAAATCGCCCGACACGTTCGCACCGACCGGCCCGTGGCTGGTGACGCGCGACGAAGTGCCCGATCCGCACAACCTGACGATCCGCACTTGGCTCAACGGCCAGCTCATGCAGGATTCCAGCACCGCCAATCTCGTCTTCGGCGTGCCGGCGCTGGTGGAATTTCTGAGCCAGACGATCACGCTGGAGCCGGGTGACATCATCGCCACCGGCACGCCGCCGGGCGTGGGCTGCTTTCGCAAACCGCCGGTGTTCCTGAAGCCCGGCGATGTGGTGAAAATGGAGATCGCCGGACTTGGCGTGTTGGAGAACCCGGTGGTCGCGGAAAAGTGAGAGCGAAAAACGGTTGCGCAAAGGCGCGGGATGGAGGACAAAAGAGAACATGAGCGACGAAATTTCAATTGACCAATTCCACACCGTCCCGGCGCTCAAGGGCCTGACGCCTGCCGAGCTGGATGTCGTGGATACCATCACCTACAGCGTGGCGCTGAAGCCCGGCCAGGCGCTTTTCAAGGAAGGCGATCCCGGCGACGGCATGTATGTCATCGTCAGCGGCAGCGTCGAAGTCGCCAAGAAAGTTGACGAGGGCGCCCAGTGGCAGATCGCGCAGCACGGCCCGGGCGTCTGCTTCGGAGAGATGGCATTGCTCGGCAACCAACCGCGCGCGGCTACTTGCAGTGCGCTCGAACCCTCGTTGCTGCTCAAGGTGCCTTACAAGGAATTCAGCGCGCTGCTAAAGCAGAACAACATCGCCGCGCTCAAGGTCACTGCCAATCTGGCGCGGTCGCTCAGCACGCGGCTGGCGCAGCTTCTCGTGGCGCAGACGCGCATCCTGAAAGCGCACCGCGCGTTCTCCGGCGAGGTGCAGAAACATCTGCTCACCACCTACCAGCGGGCCGAGGGCGTGAAGTAGGATCGTTTCCGGAAAAGAATTAGCGACACGTCGGCGTCCGGCGCGCGCCTGCGACTTACGGCTTGATCTCCATCAATACGCGGAAGCCGAGGTCTTTTCGCTGGGAGAGGTTTTGAAGCGCGTTGCGTTTCGCGGAGCGGCAATCCTGCGCGGGACTGTTGGCCGCGCCGCCGCGCGCCACCCACGTCCCTGAACTGTTCAGGTGCCGGTCGTAACGGTTGAAGTAGCGCGTCTCACACCATTCCAAGACGTTGCCGTGCATATCGAAGAGGCCCCACGCGTTCGGCGGCTTCAGGCCAACTTCGTGCGTCTGGCTCGCGGCGTTGTCGGCATACCAAGCGACCTTCGCCAGATCGTCGCTGCTCTCGCCCGAACAATACGCCGAGATCGTGCCGGCACGACAGGCGTATTCCCACTCCACCTCAGTCGGCAAACGGCAGAGTCGGCCTTCCTTGCCCGACAGTTGCTCGCAGAAAGCGCGCGCCTTGGAGAGGCTGACGAACTCCACCGGCAGCCGCAGGTTTGTCGGATCCTTGTGGAAACTGCGGTTCGGCAGCTTGTCACCGATGATGTTCTGCCATTGCTCCTGCGTCACCTCGTAGATGCCGAGGTAAAACGGCGCGGTGATCACTTCCTCATGCACCGGCACCTCATCGGCGTTGCCCTTGTTGCTGCCCATCACAAACCTGCCCGCCGGGATCATCGCATACTGGATGCCCGTGCTTGGACTGACGTAGAGCCTGGCCTTGCCAAACTCGGCGGCGGGCGGTCCGGGATTCTGGCTCCACGCGACGGAACAGAGCATCAGCGACAAGACGCTCCCCAAGGCAAACATGATCGATGTGTGGGGTTTCATGGGAATTCCTCGATGTTGGTTCGTTTGAGTGCGGCAGCAACGATTGCGACGGGCGCTCTCATTTTCAACGTTGACTGCATTACCTTCCGGCAAGTCGCGCGCGGCGTCAAGTGCCGGCTCGCGCCGGAAAGAGAGCAAAACTGAAAGCCGATCGCGTTTGCCGTCAGGGTTTCTTCGGTGGCGTTGCAGCAGCTTTAACGAATGTCTCCGGCGCGAATAGCGCGGGGTCCAGCGGGCCGGTGTGGTCTTCGCGGATACGCAGGACGGTGCGGGACTTTTTCTGGACGTTCTCCAGCGCGATCTGGCCGACGATGTAGTGGCCCTTATCATCGAGCTTGCGGACGCTTTTGACCTCGAAGTTTTTCAGCAGCTTGTTCTTCGCGTCGTAGGCTTCGGCGATGACGACGGCCATGTATTGCTTGTCCACCCACATGAGGACGCGTCGGTATTGCGAGGGCGCGTCGGGCGCTGGCGTGCTCTCGACGACCCAGCAGTCGAAGCCGAGCCGCCGGCTCTCGCGCACGAATTTGTGGTTAGGCCAGCGCAGGAACGCCAATTCCAGGTCCTCGTAACCAAAGTCGCCGCCGAGGAACGGCGCGGCGCGCTCGGCCGGAGCGAGCTTGCGCGGTTCGGTCTTGCCCTTGTCACACACCCAAGTGTCGCCGCCCTCGATCATCAGCACGGTCGTGCCGGCGGCTTCCTCCGGGTCGGTGACGCGATAGACGGTGCGAAGCCGCTTCGGATCGCCGTTGAGGAAGATGTGCAGATCGTAGCTGTTGCCGCCGCGGCGCTGGATGTTCAACTCGGCTTCGAGCCAGAGGCTGATGGCCGGCCGGTTTGCGAGCACGCGGCGCATGATGCCCAGCGCGTCGGGCGCGTCGCCGGCGACGACGGCCGCGCCGAGGAGCAGGCCGGCTGAAACGGAAGCCACCAAGATGTTTCGGATGATGCGCGCATGCATGTGCAACTCGTATCTAGCCGCAGCGATGGCGGATTTCAACGAAGAACGCAATGCTCTGCCACCCCAAGTTCATCAGCACCTCCCCCGCGCGTCCGGCAAGAAACCGCTTGCCCGGCTCCCAGCCATCGGATAAGTGTTCTTCAAATGGCAATGGAGTTTGCCTTCCCTTTCGGGAATACTGCCTGGGTGTTTTCAGGTTGATGACTCCTACCGGCGCAATTCTGCGCGGGTAGGAGTTTTTATATCAGCGCGGCGCATGCGCCACGAATGCGGACGGAACTGGTGATGATCGAAAGTTTTTTGCGGAATGGTTTGCTCCTCGCCGTTCTGGCAGTGCTTCTGACTGGCTGCGCCAGTTTTCAGGACAAGCCGCTCTCGCCGCAGCAGACTGCCACGGAATTCGACAAACGGACGCTTGCTGATGCCGAGCTGAAGAAGTTTTTGGAGACGAACCTCCGCCGCGAGATCGTTCCGTGGCCGCCACGGTCGTGGGATTTCCAAACGCTGACAATGGCGGCGTTTTACTATCATCCCGATCTCGACGTGGCGCGCGCGCAGTGGGCCACCGCCAGCGCTGGCCGCGTCACCGCCGGCCAGCGGCCCAATCCCACCATCAGCGTCACGCCGACCTACGACACCACCACCGGGCCGCCGTGGATTCCCGGTGTAAGCTTCGACGTGCCGATCGAAACCGCCGGCAAGCGCCAGCATCGCATCACGCAGGCGACGCAGCTCGCCGAGGCTGCGCGGCTGAACATCGCCGTCGTCGCGTGGCAGGTCCGCAGCCGGTTGCGCAGCCGGTTGCTGGCGTGGCACGCTGCGCAGG
Organism: Verrucomicrobiota bacterium; assembly: GCA_026397915.1. Lineage (GTDB taxonomy): Bacteria > Verrucomicrobiota > Verrucomicrobiia > CAIQCK01 > CAIQCK01 > CAIQCK01. The sequence continues at coordinate 281,474 of JAPLTX010000008.1, read as the reverse complement.
AGAATCTCGCACTGCTGCGCCAGCAGGAATCGCTCCAAGTCGAAACCGTCCGTCTTCTCGAAGGCCAGTTCAACGCTGGCGCCGTCGCCGCCTTCACAGTCACGCAGGCGCGCGTGGCGCTGAATCAGTCGCGGCTTGCGCTAAGCGAAGCCGAGCGGCAAATCGCCGTGACGCGCGCGCAAACCGCCGACGCGCTCGGCGTGCCGCTGACGGCACTCGACGGCATCACGCCGGACTGGAGCGAGTTCCGGCAGTTGCCGCCTCAGCTAGCCGACGCAACCGCCCGCCGCCAGGCGCTGCTGCATCGCGCGGACATTCTCTCCGCGCTGGCCGACTACGCCGCCAGCGAAGCGGCGTTGCGACTCCAAATCGCCCGACAGTATCCCGATGTTCACCTGAATCCCGGCTACCAACTCGACCAGACCGACAACAAGTGGACGCTCGGCCTGTCCGTCGAATTGCCCATGCTCAGCCAGAACCAAGGACCGATTGCCGAGGCCGAAGCCAAACGCGCGGAGATCGCGGCGAAGTTCAACGCGCTTCAAGCCCGCGTGCTCGCCGAGATCGAACAGGCACTCGTCGGCTACCGCGCATCGTTGAGAAAGGCCGCGGCGGCGGGCGCGATGAGCAGTGACCTCGACGCGCAACTCCGCAGCGCGCGCGGCATGTTGGCGGCCGGCGAAATTCCGCGCGCCGATCTCGTGCAACGGCAACTCGAAGTCAGCGCCGCCGCGCTCGCCCAACTCGACGCGCGCATTAAGGCGCAGGAGGCTTTCGGTGCGCTTCTCGACGCGCTGCAAAGCCAATTGCCGGAGCCGGCAGCGATCGAAACGAACGCCCGCTCTCAAACTCCATCTCCAAAGCCATGAAAGAACTTCTGGTCGGATTATTGCTCGGCCTCGTTGCCGGTGGCGCGGCGACGTGGCTGATGCTGCAATCACACAAATCGGCTGCGCCCGCAGCCGCCGAAGCCGAGATCAAGCACGCCGAAGCCCCAAAGAGCGACGGCCGCATCCATCTCAACAAGGAACAGCTCGCCAACGCCGGCCTCGCCTTCGCCCAGCCGCAGCCGGTGGAGTGGCAGCCCAGCGTGAAGGCGTTCGGGCGCGTGCTCGATGCGTCGCCGTTGGCGACACTGCTGACGGAGATTGAGGCGGCGCGCGCGGCGATGGACGCTTCCACCAAAGAATATGAACGACTCAAGAAGCTGAACGCGCAGGACGCCAACGCGTCGGTGCGCGCCGTGGAAGCGGCCGACGCGACGCTCAGGCGTGACCGCGCCGCGTTGGAGGCGTCGCAGATGCGACTGCTCGCCGGCTGGGGAAAGGCGCTCGCTGGTCGTGTGGACCTCGCTGCGCTGGCGCGCTCGTTGGTAGCGCAAGAATCGGCTTTGATTCGTGTGGACTTTCTTGCCGGCCAAACGCTGCCGCCTGAATCGCGCCGTGTCCGCGTTGCGCCGTTGCCGGGCGACGAAGTGCCGCGCGACACTGTCGTGATCGGTTCCGCTCCGACCGCCGATGCACAGGCGCAAGGAGCGGCGCTGCTTGTGCTGTTGCGCGCACCAACGCCAGCGCCTGGCGCGGCGTTGCTGGCGTGGGTGAGCGGCAGCGGAGCCGCACAGCATGGTCTGCGGCTGCCGCGCTCGGCGATTGTGCGGCACGAGGGACAGGCGTTTGTGTTCGTGGCAGTCGGCGTAGATGCCTTCGCGCGTCGCCGCGTCGAGATCGCGCCGCCGCAGGCCGACGGTGTGATTGTCATGAGCGGCGTGAAGGTGGATGAACGCGTCGTCGTGACCGGCGCGCAGCAGTTGTTGTCCGAGGAACTCAAGACCGCGGGCGGGCCGGAATAATCGCATGCTCCAAGCGCTTGTCCAATTCTCGCTCCGGTTCCGCGGCATCGTGGTGTCGCTGGGCGCGCTGTTGATGGCCTACGGGTTATACATCGCGTTCCACGCGAAGCTCGACGTGTTTCCCGACTTTGTGCCGCCGCAGGTGACCGTGCAGGCGGAATCGCCGGGTTTGTCCGCCGAGCAGGTCGAGGCGCTCGTCACGCGCCCGCTCGAGTCGGCCATCAACGGCCTTGGCAATCTCGACTCGCTCCGCTCGGAGTCCATCCAGGGCCTCTCGATCATCACGGTCGTGTTCAAGGAAGGCACGGCGATCCTGTCGGCGCGGCAACTGCTCGCGGAAAAACTCGGCGAGACGGCCGGCTCGCTGCCTGCCGGGGTGAAAGCGCCAAAGATGTCGCCGCTGGTGTCGGCCACAATGGACCTGCTGAAGATCGGCCTCGTGAGCGACCGGATGACGCCGATGGAATTGCGAACGTTCGCGGACTGGACATTGAAGCCGCGGTTGCTGGCGGTGCCGGGCGTGGCGAAATGCAGCGCGTTCGGCGGCGAAGTGCGGCAGTGGCAGGTGCAAGTCCATCCCGACAAGCTTGCGGGACACCAACTCGGGCTGACCGACGTGCTCGCCGCAGCACGGCTGGCCACCGGCGTGCGCGGCGCGGGGTTTATCGAAACGGAGAATCAGCGCGTCATCCTGCAAACGGATGGCCAATCGCTCGACGCGACGGTGCTCGCCGAGGTCGTCGTCGCCACCAGCACCAACGGCGTGCCGGTGCGGCTCAAGGAAATCGCCACGGTGCGGGCAGGTGTCGAGCCGAAGTTTGGCGACGCGCTAGTCATGGGCCGGCCGGGCGTGTTGCTGACGATGTCCAGCCAGTATGGCGCGAACACGATGGACGTCACGACCGGGCTGGAGGCGGCACTCGCGGAAATGCAGCCGGTCTTCACGCGCGAGGGCATCACGCTCTATCCTGCGATGCATCGGCCAGCGACGTTCATCGAACACTCGCTCGCCAATATCCGGCATTCGCTCTGGCTCGGCGCGGCGCTGGTGGCGGTGGTCCTGTTCCTGTTTCTCGGTCACTTCCGAACGGCGTTGATTTCGCTGACGGCGATCCCGTTGTCGCTGCTCGCGGCCATCGTCGTTCTGGAGCGGCTCGGCGTAACGTTGAACACGATGACGCTCGGCGGTCTGGCCATCGCCATCGGCGAGGTTGTGGACGACGCGATTATTGACGTGGAAAATATTTTGCGGCGGCTCCGCGAGAACCAGTCGCTGACCAGCCCGCGGTCGGTGATGCAGGTCGTGCGTGACGCTTCGCTGGAGGTGCGCGGCGCGGTCGTATACGCGACGTTCATCGTCGCGCTGGTGTTCGTGCCGGTGCTGATGCTGACCGGGCTGCAAGGCAGCTTCTTCGCGCCGCTGGCGATGAGCTACATCTTCGCCACGCTCGCGTCGCTCGTGGTGGCGCTGACGGTGACGCCGGCGCTGACGTTCCTGTTGTTCCGCAAGGGCGCAGGGAAGGAGACGCCGCCGAAGCTGCAAGACTTGTTGCGGCGCGGTTACGGACGCACGCTGGGCTGGGTGGCGCGATGGCCGCGGACAGTGCTGGCGGCCGTGGCGCTGCTTTGCGTGGCCGGGCTGGCGCGACTGCCATTCCTCGGCGGCGAGTTCATGCCGGAGTTTCGCGAAGGTCATTTCGTATTGCAGGTCTCTGCTGTGCCGGGCACGTCCATGACGGAGATGTTGCGCATCGGCAAACGGATCTCTGACGAGTTATTGAAGAACCCGAACATCGCCACGGTGGAACAGCAGATCGGCCGCGCCGAACAGGGCGAAGACCCGTGGGGACCGCATCGGAGCGAGTTTCACGTCGAGTTGAAGTCGCTGCCGGGCGAGGCGCAGGCGAAGGCGGAGGACGAAATCCGTGAGGTGCTCGCGCGGACGCCGGGGATCCAATTCGAGGTGGTGACGTTCCTCGGCGACCGCATCAGCGAAAGCCTCACCGGAGAGACCGCGCCGGTGGTCGTGAACATCTACGGCGACGATCTGGACGTGCTCGACGCCAAGGGGCGCGAGGTGGCGCGCGCGCTCACTGATCTTGGCGCAAAGGATGTGCAGATGAAATCGCCACCCGGAGCGCCGCGGCTCAACGTGCGTTTGCGCAACGACCGGCTAATGGAACTCGGTTTCCGACCGGTCGAAGTGCTGGAAGCGGTGCAGACCGCCTATCAAGGCACGGTCGTGGCACAAGTCCACCGCGGCATCATTGTCGAGGACGTGGCGGTGTGGCTCGACGAAGCGGGCCGGCGCGACCCGGACGGCGTGGGCGCGCTGCTCCTGCGCAACGTGGCGGGACGGCTGGTGCCGTTGCGCGAACTGGCGGAGATCGAGCACACCGGCAGCCGCTTCTCGATCCTGCACGACGGCGCGCGTCGCCGGCAAACGGTGACGTGCAATCCCGGCGAGCGCGACGTGGCATCGTTTGTTGCCGCCGCGCGGAAAGCGGTTGCGGCCAAAATTAATCTGCCGGGCGGCGTCTATGTCGAGTTTGGCGGTGCGGCGGAAGCGCAGCGTCAGGCTGCGCAACAACTGCTTCTTCACAGCGGCCTCGCGGCGGTGGGCATTGTCATGCTGCTGCTGGTTGTGCTCGGCAACTGGCGCAACGTGAGTCTTGTCCTTTTCAACCTGCCCTTCGCGCTCGTCGGTGGTGTGGCGGCGATCACAGTCGCCGCGCTGCTCGGTCAAGACGAACAAGGCCGGCTGACGATGGGCGCGCTGGTCGGCTTCGTGACGCTCTTCGGCATCACCACGCGTAATTCCATCATGCTGCTCTCGCACTACCAACACCTCGTGCGCGAGGAAGCGCAGCCGTGGGACGCCGCCACCGCCATTCGCGGCGCGACGGAGCGGCTCGTGCCGATCCTGATGACGGCGCTGGTGACGGGCTTGGGCCTTCTACCGCTGGCGCTCGGCAGTGGAGAGGCCGGCCGCGAGATCGAAGGCCCGATGGCCCTTGTCATTCTCGGCGGGCTGGCGACCTCGACATTGCTGAACCTACTGGTGCTGCCGACGCTGGCGCTGCGGCACGGCCGCTTCGAGCTATCAAACGAGAGTTGAGGAGAACGCCGACGTAGCTGTTGGCGGCGGTTTATTTCTTGATGAAACGGCTAATCGAGCGTAGGAGGCTGGCCGATGTTTAAGCTGCTCTTACTTGCATTCGGCGGTGCTATCGGCACGCTCGCCCGCTATGGGATGAACGGCCTGATTTCTGAGCATCAAAGCAAACATCTGCCGTGGGCTGCTGTTTTCCCGCTCGGCACGGTATTAGTCAACGTCACCGGGTGTTTTGCCATCGGTTTCATCGCCACCGTCTCCGGTCCGGCGATGGGGCGTTCGTGGCTCAAGCCGGAGTGGCGCGACTTCTGGCTGATCGGTTTCTGCGGCGGCTACACGACGTTCTCCAGCTATGGCCTGCAAACGCTCAACCTTGCGCGCGACAGCGAGTGGCTGTGGGTAGCTCTGAACATTATCGGCTCAAACGTCCTCTGTCTGCTGGCGGTCTATCTCGGTCGCGTTTGCGCGCTGTGGTTGCAGAAAACGTAACTCCCTGACCTACTCCCATGAAACTCGAAGGCGAAGGCACATTGTTGCGGATCTTCATCGGCGAACTGGACAAGTGGCATCATCAGCCGCTCTACGAGGCGATCGTGCTCAAGGCCCGCGAGCGCGGGCTGGCCGGCGCCACCGTGCTGCGCGGACCGATGGGCTTTGGCGCAACGTCGCGACTCCACACCGCAAAAATCCTCCGCCTCAGCGAAGACCTGCCGGTCATCATCGAGATCGTGGACAAGGAGGGCAAAATCCAAGCGTTTCTGCCGGAGTTGGACCAGATGGTCGGCGACGGTCTCGTCACGCTGGAAAAAGTGCACGTCATCGCCTATCGCGGCAAACCTGCTTGAACCGGCAGTTGTAGCCTCCGCAACCAATAAACCGTTATTGGCGCAATGCGGTTCGATAACGCCGCGGCGCGTTCACAGAGGCCGCAGCCAGATGTTGCGGAAACGCACGGGGCAATGATGGCCGGCGAGACGCAGCGGACCTTTGCTGATCTTCTGTTTGTATTGGGCGACGATGCGGTGGCCGGTCTCGCCGTGGATTTCCTCGTTCACATGCACCAGCACGCCGTTGTGGAAAAGCGTCACGCGCGCGGCGTGGACCAGCTTGTCGCCGTCAAACTCCGGCGCGGTGAAAGCGATGTCGAAACTCTGCCACTCGCCCGGCTTGCGGCAGGCGTTCACCAACGGCGGCTTCAGGCCGTAGATAGCGGCGGCCTGGCCGTCGGGGTAGAGCTTCTCATTGTAGGAATCAAATATCTGGATCTCGTAGAGGCCCATCAGCATGACGCCGTTGTTGCCGCGGTTGGACCACGGGCCTTCGAAGTTGGCCGGGCACATCCACTCGATGTGAATCTGGCAGTTGCCAAATTCCTGCTTCGTGACAAGGCTGCCCGTGACCGCCTCGATGCAACCGTCCACGATTTTCCAAGTGTTCGTCTGCCACTGCGAGAGGTCCTTGCCGTTGAAGAGCACGATGGCATCCGATGGCGGCGCGACGGGTGCGGGCGCGGGGCCGGGATTGATCCGCTTCGGCGCGGGGCGGTCGGGATCATGCACAAGCCAGCCATACCACGGCAGCTTGGGCGTGTCCTTGTAGCCGCAGACGCCGGAACCATCCTTGGCGTAAGATAGTTCAGCGGCAGGCGAGCCAGAGGGGAATGCGAGAAGGAATAGTCCAAGAGCGGACACCAGAATGACCGAGGAAAGTTTCTTCATAGATGAGTGTTATACTACGGCGTCGTTTGCGCGCAAACAAGAACCGGATGCCGGGTTTGAGGCGGCGCTTGCGAAGTCAACCCGCTTGCGTTAAAGGCATGGCATGATCAGCACCTTCCGATGGTTGATGATTTCATGCAGCATCCTGTCCGGTCTCACAAGGCCGGTTGCCGGCGCCGACGCGGCGGCCCCGCTGCGCCAGATCGCAACAATTCCTCTGTCGAACGTCAACGGACGCATTGACCACATGGCCGTGGATCCAGTGCGGAAGCGGCTCTTCGTTGCCGCGCTTGGCAACGGCTCGGTTGAAGTCGTTGATCTGGAAAAAGGCGTCGTTGTGAAAAGCATCGGCCACTTGCGCGAGCCGCAAGGCATCGCCTACGCGGCGGACCTCGACAGGCTTTTCGTCGCGTGCGGTGGTGACGGTTCGTGCAGGTTTTTCGACGGCAAATCGTTGGAGTTGGTGAAGAACATCCAACTCGGTGACGACGCCGACAACGTCCGCTACGACGAGAAGGCGCGGCGCATCTATGTCGGCGACGTCGGGCTGGCAATCCTCGACGCGGCAAGCGGCAAACGCTTCGGTGACATCAAGCTGATATCGCATCCGGAATCATTTCAGTTGGAGAGCAAAGGCCCGCGCATTTTCGTCAACATCGCCCATGACGGTTTCGTTGCCGTGGTGGACCGCAACAAACGCGCGGTGGTGGCCCGGTGGCCGCTGACAGAAGCGCGTGCGAATTTCCCGATGGCGCTGGACGAGGCGAACCACCGGCTGTTCGTTGGCTGCCGCAAACCGCCGCGGTTGCTTGTGCTCGACACCGCCTCCGGCAAGATGATCGCCCCGGTATTGGTTGATGGCGACACGGACGATTTGTTTTACGACTCCGCGCTGCGGCGCGTCTACGTCTCGTGCGGCGTTGGCCTGATCAACGTGGTCGAACAGACGGATGCTGATCACTATCGGATCGTAGCGAAGATTCCGACAGCGGCCGGCGCACGCACGTCGCTGTTTGCGCCGGCGCTGAACCGGTTCTACGTCGCCGTGCCGCGTCGCGGTCCAAAGGCGGCGGAGATTCGCGTTTACGAAGTGCTGCCGTAGGTGCGAAGATTCCGCCAGACGAGGACTGAATGAAGACTCTCTGGATAGTCGTGCTGTTGTTGGGAACGGGCATCTTGGCTCCCGCAGAAGGAGCTTCTCCCCCGAAGCCGCGCAATGCGCCGAAAGTCATTGTCATCAACGACGATGGCTTCAGCGAGTTCTTCGGCGGCGCTTACAAGACAGTGGATGAAGTCCGCAAACGCATCCTCCGTTACCGTGACACGCAGGTGGCGGTGCTGGAGTGGTGTTTTCTCTCCGGCAGTCGTGCCAACTATCCGTCGAAGGTGACGGAGCTGATCGGCGACGGCGTCACCGAGTTTCCGCGGCGCGGAGACAAGCTGGTCCATGAGACGTTGCGCGGGTTCGCCGACAGCGGAGTGGACTTGACGCAAGTCGCCGCCAAGGCGTGTCACGAGGCGGGGCTGCCCTGCTACGGTTCGCTGCGGATGAACGGCGACTACCCGGCCGGTTGGATGGGCGAGACACTGCCGCGGATGCTGAACAGCAAGTTCTGGTGGGACCATCCCGAGTTCCGCGTGCGCGGGGCGAAGGGCGAAGACAGGACGAAGCTCTCCTACGCCTTTCCCGAAGTGCGCGACTTCAAGCTCCGCATCCTGCGCGAGGTTGCCGAGCGTGACATTGACGGAATCAACCTCGACTTCCTGCGCCATCCGCCGTTCTTCGGCTACGAGGAGCCGCTGACGAAGGCGTTCAAGGAGAAGTTCGGCCAGGATCCGCGCGAACTGAAGGCCGACGACCCGCGCTGGCTGCAACTGCGCTGCGACGTAATGACGAAATTCGTCCACGCAGTGCGCGCGGCGCTTGACGACGCCGGCAAATGCAAAGGCCGGCGGCTGGGCCTCTCCGCGCGAGTGGATTGGCGCGAATACCGCGCGTGGGGTTGCGACATCGAGCGATGGCTCAAGGACGGTCTGCTCGATTATCTCGTGCTCGCCCAGCACACGCTCGGCGGCTACGAGTTCGACCTGAAGCCGTTCGTTGCAATGGCGAAAGGCTCGGGCTGCGCGGTTTATTATGGCGAGGAAGCAACGTTGTCGGGCCACGATCTCACGGCGCAGGAGGACAAACTCATTGCGGCAGGCAAGATGAAAGCCCCGCCGCGCGGCACACTCTCGCTCGACCAATATCGTGCCCGGGCCGCGAAATGGTATGCGATGGGCGCGGATGGCGTCCACCTCTTCAACGAAGGCCGGCTGGATGTGATGCGGCAGTTGGGCAGCGTGTCGCCTGCGGAAGCAACGCGATGAAACAAACCGTCCGCAACCTTGTCATGAAGATAATGCGACTCGCCGTTCTCCTCGTAACTGCTGGTTCATGCGTCCTCGCTCAAGACGCCGCGCCACCGACACCGAAGTGGCTCGGCGGTATCACGCGCGTCGCTTACACCGATCTGCCGAACATCTCGCACTCGGGCGACTGGCCGGAGAAACTCATCGAGGACTGTGCCAAGGCCGGAGTGCAGATGTTTTTCTCGCGGGCGCACAGTGGCGAAGGGTGGAACGAACTGGGCTGGAAAAGCGCGTTCGGCAAACCCGACCCGAAGATGGGCGACCGCGACGGCACACGCGAGGTCACGGAGCTTTGCCACAAGCATGGCATCCGCTACATCCCTTATTATTGGGCGCAGCGCGAGCCGGCCTCGCTCGGCGAAGCGCATCCCGACTGGCGGTGCGTTAACAGCAAGGGCAAGCCAACGAGCTACTTCTGTATCAACACACCCTACCGTGACCTTGTCCGCAACCGCATCGTCGAGCTGGTCAAGGATGTCGGCGTGGATGGCATCTTCTTTGACATGTTCCACGCGCGGTCCGACGAGTGCTACTGCGCGGCGTGCAAGGCGAAGTTCACAAAACAAACCGGGCAGGAGCCGCCGCTGAAGGAGGATTTCGACAGCGTGCTGTGGCAGCAGTGGACCGACTTCAAATACCGCTCCATTGAGAACACGATGCTGGAGTTCAACCGCGCCATCAAAGCCGCCAATCCCGAAGCTGCGCTCGTGGTGAACTCCTGGAATGCGTGGGTTTATCGCAACCCACACAACATCCGCAACTCCATCCGCGTTGCCGAGGTTGTTGATGGCATGTTGGAGGAAACCGGCTGGTATGACACGGTGGACCCGTCGTTCTTCGCGTTCCCGGCGCTGCACAACTTCATGAGCTGGCACCTCGGCGGCCTCTGCAAGAACACACGCGCGTTCATGTGGTCGTCGCCGAGCTACATGCGCTCGCAGCCGGTGGGCTACACCGAGGCCGCCATCCGCGTGCTGGCGATGATGGCCAACGGCTCCGTGCCCGCGCAATCGGTGCCGGGCCGCGACGTGATGGCGCGTTACATGGCCGACACCACCGCGCGCGATGAGTATTTCCGCAACGACCGGCTGCATCCGTGGTGCGGCCTCGTCGTGTCGGAGAAGACCGAGCTGTGGTATGGTCGCGACGACCCGAAGAACCGCTACGTCAAAGGCGTCTATGGCGCGTTCCAGACGATGATGGAGCGCCATCTGCCCGTCTCGCTCGTCACCGACCGCGACTTGGAGCGCGGCAAGCTCGACGACTACAAGGTGCTCTTCATGCCCAACTGCGCCGCGATGAGTGATGCCGAGTTGGAGACGGTCCGCCGTTTCGTCCGCAACGGCGGCGGTCTCGTGGCAACCTACGAAACCTCGCTCTACGACGAACACGCGAAGTTGTGCGACACCTTTGGCCTCGCTGACGTGCTCAACGCAAAGAAGACCGGCGTGTTTGACTGTCAGCGCGTGGTCATCAGTTGGGACGTGAAACATCAGCACGGCGCGCATCTCCATTTGGCGCCGCAGCACCGCTGGGCCTCTGATCCGGTGATTCTCGACACGCTGGCCCTGCGCAGCGCGACCCAGCCGTTGACCAACATCAGCTACGGCCTGCCGCTCAACTGCCGGCTGCTGCTGGTGGAACCGGCAAAGGGTGGCGCCAGCCCGACGCGTATCGTGACGGCCACAACCGACAAAAAGACCGGCGAGGTCAAGCGCACGAATACGCCGGCGATCATCGAAAGCACCTACGGCAAGGGCAAGGTCATCTACCTGCCGCACGACATTGCCACCTCGTTCTTCCGGTTCGGCCACGAGCATTGGGCACGAATGATAGAACTGGCGTTGCGCGAGGCCGCCTCCGAGCCGCCGCCGGTCGAGGTCGCCGCGCCGCGCATCGTGCAGGCGATGACGCACACGCAAGGCAGCCGTCTCGTCGTCCATCTGCTCAACGACGTTTCCTCGCTCGGCCGCTCGCAGAACGTCGCCGGCGAGTCGCTCTACGAACGCCGCGAGGTCATCCCGATCCACGACATCGCGCTGACCTTCCGTGACAAGAAGCTAAACCACTTCTTGCTGGTGCCCGGAAACAAGGAACTGAAGGCAGACAAGACGGACGACGGCCCGCGCGTCACCGTCCCGCGGCTGGACGTGCATTGCATGGTGGTGGCGGAGCGGCATTGAACCGCTCTGGTGCGCGGTTCGTCGCGGGCATCCATGCTGGGCCAGCCGGCAGCGTAACCGGCGCAAGAGTTGTGTGGAGTTGGCACGGCTGACGCGGTAGCATCGCGGCCCATCGGTAACATGAAGACACCAACGCTCAGCCTTCTCACACTCGCACTCGCCTTCCAAACCGCCGCCGCCGCGACGAAAGACCTCGGCAACGGTTTTCGCGATCACGGCGTCGCCACGCCCGTAAGCAATCATCGCGGCATCGTGGCGACCGCGGACGGCGACGGTCGGGACGCCGTGCTCGTCTGGCTCTACGACTGCCGCGGTGGATACGCGTTGCTGATGGTTGACGCCGAGACGGGCAGGAGCCAACAGTTCCCGACGCCGTATCCGTGGGCCAACGACGGACCGTATGCGTCGGTGCTCTCTTGCTCCGGTAAATACTACACGCACTTTGGCAGCCACTTCTCCGAGTTCGATCCGAAGAAGCGCGCGTTCACGTTCTGGCAGCGAACCAAGCCGACGATGGCGATGAGCATGACCGAAGCCGATGACGGCACCATTTGGTCGGCCAGCTATCCCAACAGCGGGCTGGTGTCGTTCAACCCGCAAACGCGCGAGTTGAAGGACCACGGCTACTTAAACACGGAGAACTGGGCGCAGTATCCGCGCAGCGTGGCGGTGGATGATGCGGGCTGGGTTTATGTAGGCCTTGGCAGCACTGCCGGGCAGATCATCATCTACGATCCGCAGAGCACAAAGGCGAAACTGTTCTTTGCCGCGGACGAACGTTGCAAGGGCCACGCGCCGGTCTATCGCGAGACGAACGGCAAGGTTTACGGCCACGCGCCCGACAACGCGACGGATGGTTGGTATGAGTTCTACAAAGGCGAGGCGCGCAGGATCGGCAAACATACGCTGAAGCTGAAGCCGATCATTACTAGTGACCAAGGTCTGGTTCATCGCGAGTTTCCCAGCGGCAAGCGCCTGAAGGGTTGCGGCACACGGGAACATCTCTTGATCGTCGAAAACCCGAAAACGCGGGAATCGAAGACGGTGACGTTCGACTACACCAGCGAAGGCGCGCACATCATGGGCGTGGCCGCGGCCCCGGACGACACCATCTGTGGCGGCACGGCGTTCCCGATGCGGTTCTTCAGTTTCAACCCCAAGAACGACGCCTGGGTCAACTGCGAAGCTTACGGCCAGTTCAACACCGTCGCGCGGCAGGGCGAGCGGTTTTTCTTCGGCGGCTACGGCTACGGCTTCTTGCTGGAGTGGGACCCTTCGCGCCCGTGGGTGGACACCGCCAAAGGCAAGCCCGGCTGCAACCCGCTCTTCCTGGCGGACTGCCATCCTACCATTAATCGCCCGCACAAACTGCTCGCGTATCCCGACGGCCACACGCTCGTGCTCGCCGGCACGCCCGGCTACGGCCACACCGGCGGCGGGTTGTTGTTCTGGGACCGCGAAACGCACAAGAGTGTGTTGCTGACGCACGAGCAAATCCTGCCGCAACATTCCACCATGAGCCTCGCGCCGCTGCCGAACGGTAAACTGCTCGGCGGCACCACCACCAGTGCCGGCACGGGCGGCGAAAGGAAAGCCACCGAAGCGCAGCTTTACATCATGGACATGGCGACGAAGAAACTCGACTGGCACGCCGCCGTGTTTCCCGGCGCGCAAAGCTACACCGACCTCTACGCCGGCCCGAACGGCCTCGTCTTTGGCGTCACCGACCAGAAGCGGTTTTTCGTCTTCGATCCGGCGGCCCGCAAGGTCGTCCACGAACAAGACCTCACGGCCGGGTTCGGGCCGACGACCTCGCATCAAGGGCCGCGCGTCTTCGTGGCCGACGGCAAAGGCCGGTTTTACGTTCTTTTTTACAAAGGCATCGCCCAACTCGACCCGGCCACGTTCAAGATCACCATGCTGGCGAAATCGCCCGTGCCCGTCGGCGGCGGAGGCGACTATCTCGACGGCCGCATCTACTTCGTCAGCGGCTCGCGTGTTTACAGCTACACGCTCCCGAAAGACTGACCCATGAAAACGCTGCCCCAGCTTCTGCTCGTCTTCACGCTCGCGGTCACCGCCGCGAACTCGGCTGAATCGCCCGGTTTGGAGTTCATTGACACCAGCATCGAGAACGCCTCGCCGCTCTGGTATGAGTTCGCCGCCGACGGGACGGTTGTCGTCAATCTGCTTTACGATCACGAGCGCAACTCGCCCAACCGCGCCGCCGGACATTTCCACTTCCTGCTTCACGCCAAGCCAGGCTCGAAGCTCACGCTGGAGTTCAGGAACCTCGACAACGTCTGGAACAGCCGACCTGGCTCCGTCGCGAAGGAACTGAAAGCTATCTCCATCTCCGAAAACGGCCGCGACTGGAAGGTCATTCCGACAGAACTTCTTCCCGAGAACCGCGTGCGAGTTACCATAGAGATGCCCGGCCCGCGGCTCTACGTCGCGCGCATCGAGCCTTACCGTCTCTCCGACCTCGACCACCTGCTCGTTGCGATTCGCAAGAACCCGCTCGTGGAAATCACGCCCATCGGTAAGACCGTGCAAGACCGCGAACTCGAAATCATCCGCGTGGGTAACGAGAGCGCGCCGCACCGCGTCTTCATCCGCGCGCGGGCGCACCCGTGGGAGACCGGCGGCAACTGGGTCGTCGAGGGACTTATCCGCCGGTTGCTCAAAAACGACGCGGAAGCGAAGAAGTTCCTCCAGCGTTACTGCCTCTACGTCATGCCGATCGCGAACAAGGATGGCGTCGCGCGCGGCATGACACGGTTCAACCTCCAAGGCAAGGATCTCAACCGCAACTGGGACAAGCCCGCCGACCCGCAGTTCGCGCCGGAAAACGCGGCGCTGGAGAAGTGGCTGGAGAAGATGACCGCCGCGGGCAAGCGCCCGCATCTGGCGATGGAACTGCACAACGACGGCAGCGGCATGTTGCACATCAGCCGGCCGGCGGTGCCGCAACTGGAGCAATACTTGGAGCGCATGTCCCGCTTGGAAAAACTGCTGCGCCAGCACACGTGGTTCAGCGAAGGCTGCACGAAGGCGACGTTCCGCAACCCCGGCTCGCTCGGTGACGGCTGGCTGGAGCGCTTCGGCGTTGACGCGGTGGTGCTGGAGTTCAACTGCAACCGCATCGCCGGCCTCAACGACTACGCGCAGGGCCGGCACTGGCAGACGTTCGGAGAAAAACTCGCGCAGGTCTTCTACGAGTATTTCGCCCCGGCAAAACCGTGATCAACGCGCTTACTTGAGAACCAGCAGCCGGTCGCGCGCGAAACCGCTGACAGTAAGCCGCAGACCGGTTGCGGTTTGTGTGGCCTGACACTGCCAGCCTTCTTTGGGATATCGCCCGACAATCCGCGTGGCTGGAACGTGGCGGCGATTGAGTTCGACGGAATAGTCGCCGTCACTGATGAGGTGGAGCACCCATTGGCGCTTGGCGGGTTGGCTCGTCAGCACTGCTTGATGCGATCCGCCTGGCGTCACCGCGATGGGCGGCGGACCGGCCAGCGCGTCCATGACCGCCTGCACCAGTTCCGCTGAATCCACCGAAGCGAGGTAGGCGATGCGCCCGGAGCCGAGCCGGCTGACGTGAAGAAGGGGCCACGACTTCTCTTTATGTTTGAGCGAGAGCAGTGTGTCGCCTCGCTGCGGCTCAACGGCGACGAAACTGCGAAGTTTGCAGGCAGGAATCGGCGAATCACCGGGCAACCGGCCGGTTGTTGTGGCGTCTGTCGGCGCGGTCGCGATCTGGCGAAAACTTACTCCCATTTCTGGCGCCAGCGCGAAGTCATTCATCTCCTTACCTCGCGGGTCGTGCCGCAGCGCGTCGCCGGCTACCAGAAGGCAGCCGCCTTGCTCAACGTATTTTCGCAGGGATGCGATCTCTGACGGCAGCAGGCCGGAGGTGAGCGGCAGGATCAGCGGCTTGAGCCGCGAGAGCTGTTTCTGTGGAGTGTCCAGGTCGAGAGCGTTGACGAACTCAACCGGCGCGTTGCGCTGAAGGCCAGCGATGGCAATTGGCTCCATCGCATTGATGTAGGGCGTGCGGTCGTATTTCGGGAAACGGAATCTCGTCGCCTCCGAGAACACGATGCCGACGTGCGACACGGGCACCGTGTCTTGCAGCCACGGCTCGATCTGGCTGACCATCTTGTAGAACGGCGCCAGTTGTTCGCGATGCCACGCGAGCATCGTCTCGCCGGGCAGCAGCGTTTTCTGGCTGGTCTGCTTGTGGCCGTAGTAGGAGTAGCAACGCCCGCCAAGCGCGAGGCAGGTCCGCCATTCGCGGCGGTCGAGCGGCACCGGTGGCTCCGTGGGCGCCTTGTTCATCAGGCCGTTGATCGCCGCGAGCTTGTCGGCCACGCCGCGGATGAACAGCAGCCGGAACGGATCGCCGTATTCGTTGTAGGCGATGTCCATCTGCCGCGAGAGGTCGAGATGGTTGGGATGGTAGCTCTGGATGGAGTTCTGCCAGATTTCGACCGACGGCTTGATTCGTTTGCAGAGAGCGCGCAGCCGCGTGACAATGCGGCTGGTCGTCGCCAAATAGAAGTCGTAAACCCGCTCCGGTTCCGTCCTGTCCCAACTGGTTAGTTCCTCCCCGTAGGTTTCGCGATAGAACTTCTTGCATCCGTCGCACAGACAGCCTTCCGCCGTCTTGAGGATGTCCCAGCGCATGCCGTCCACGGGATAGTTTTCCAACACCTCACTCGTGTAGGCTTCGACAAGTTCGAGATAGCCCGGCGCGTTCAGGCAGATCGTGCATTTCGATGTGCAAACGCCGTCGGCGTCCGGCTTGCCGTGAATGAAATCTCGTCCCAGGTTTTCGCGGATGAACTTCCAGTTCCAGTTCAGCGTGACGTAGCCGAACGCGGCGATCTTGCGCTTGTGCAACTCCTCAATGGTCCGGCCGAACCAATCGCCCTTCATGCCGGGGAACTTCGTGCCCACGCGCGTCTCGTGCGTGCAGTAGCCGTGATGCGGCACCGCCATGACCACCGTGCCGTCCACGTGCGTCCGCCGGCAGAACTCCGCCAGCGCGACCGGGTCGGCTTCGCTAAGAAACTCCGGCAGTTGGTCCGGTCGCAGCGAAATCCAGCTCCAGTCAATGTTGAACTGGCGGAAGCAATGCGTCGGCCCCTTCGGCTTGTAGTCGCTCACGCGCTTGAACGGCGCAAACCACTCGTCGGCGAACCCCGCAGACGCCGCCAATAAAACCGCCCAGCACAACCACGCTCGTATCAGGTTCGTCTTCATAGTGGAATCATTGATGCTTCGCCGGCTGATGCGTGAACGATTGCCAATACTTCGCATCAATCAGGTAGGGGTCGGCCGGATCGTTGCGGTCGTCAAACGTGACGGGCAAAATGCCGAAACGTTTCATCTCCCGCAGGTATTCCGGCCGCGGCCTGAAGCCGGCCATGTCGAAACGCTTGATGCGGTTGAGTTCGTCCGACACTTTGCGGACCGCCGAGAGAATCTTCTGGTAGTCGGCGTCCTGCGTGTTGCGAAACGTCGGGGGACAGGTTTTCGGCTGTGTGGTGGCATAACCGCCGGCTTCCTTTGCCAGTGGGGCGAGCAACAGGAGCGAATCCTGCGGGCGGGTCAGGTTGTAAAGCAGGTGCCGCGAGAGGCGCAGCCGGACCATCATTTGCGGCTCTTTCCAGCGAGCCGCGTTGCGGTCGCCGCAGATCCAATAGGGGTCTTCGCCTTGCCGGTCGAAGCAGGGACCGTCGGGCAGGACCAGGTTTCCGGTGTGACAACTGGCGCAGCGCTTCGCGACGACTTCGGCGGCGGCGCGCACTTCTGGCAACTGATTGATCGGTCCGCCGTCGTTGGCGGTCTTGTAGTAGCCTCCGATCATGCCCGTTCCCAACGCGGCGTAGGTGCCCGGATACGTGGCACCCGCCTCGATCCAGTAGCGGATGGCGCGCGTCTCGGCCGGCGACAGGTTCGTGCCGTAATGCCCCTGGAGCTTCTTCATGAGCGGGCTGGCGACGGCGCCGATCTGGTAAGGAGGGAGGTTGCCGGTCGTGCGGTTACGCCCGTCGGCGAATTGCTGCCGGATCGTGAGCATATAGTAGCTATGCGAGTAAAGCGGCCCGCGGTCGCCTGTGAGGAGCACGCCGCCTTCGCGCCGCTGCGGGTTGTGGCAGGAGACACAATGACGGTCGAGGATGGGCTGGATGTCGCGAGGGAAATCGAACACCTGCGGAATGCCCTCGATGGGCCGAATCCTGCTCGGCTGCCGCAGCGTGGCGGCGCGCACTGTGGAATGACTCGCCGCTGTTTGCGTGCGCTCCTCGTGGCAACCCACGCAGCCGGTCACCTCGCCCGGCATCACCGAGACGAAGCTCTGCATCCGTTTGACTGCGTTCTCGTCCTTGTCGAGGGCCACAAAGAAAAACGCACGCTGAGCCGGCAGCTCGAAATGCGCCGAGCCGTCGGACTCTACGGGCACGGTGCCCAGCACGCGTTCCAGCGTGAACGAGCCGCCAAACGTCAGCGGTTCGGGAAAACCGCTGAAGTTCAGCGGCTTCGGCAGAGTCTCCATCACCAACAGTTCCTTGACCGTGCCGCGCGCCACGCCCGCCATGTTGCGGCCCGCATACACGTCGGAGAGAATCAACGTGCCCGTCGGCGATGAATCATCGGTGCGCGCGTTGATGACCGCTTCGCGGGGCCGGGGCGCGAGCCAACGCGGTTCATGCACCTCCATGCCCGCCGCCATCAGTTCGTCCGGCAGACGATAGAGCACGTTCACGCGGCCTGCGTCATTCATCATCGCCAGCCGGTCGCCGACTGCGACGAGGAAGCAATCCTTAGAAACCGGATAGGGATCGTGAAACCACGGATGATCGGTCAGCACCCGCTCCGATTCCTTAACGTCCGGGCCGCTCGCCGGCTCCAGGATCGAAACGCCGCCCTGATGCTCCGTCCGGCCGTGCCCCGGCGACCGAATCATGACGATCTTCGCGGTGCCGGGTATTGGCCGGGCGTCAATGAACACGCCGCCGGGATTCATGTTGCCGAAGAACGTCATCTGCGCGCTGCCGTCCGGGTAGATCGTCCAGAGGTGATGAAACTGGAGCTGGCTGCGGTCAACGTATTCCCAGCGCGTGTATAGAATGCGGCCGTCGGGCAGCACGACGGGCGTGTTGTCGTGCTCGATGTTGGCGGAGAGCGGCCGGATGTCGCGTCCCTCGCCGTCGCAACGATGGAGCGTCGCCACGGGCGTGCACCAGCAATTCACCCAGCGCTTGCTTCGCGACGAGCAGAACACGATGCCGCCGTCGGGCAGATACGCCGGCTCAATGTCGTCGAACGGCCCGTCGGTCAACTGCCGCAGGCCCGTTCCGTCGCTGCTGATCGTGTATAGATGATAGGAGTCGGTGCCGCCTTTGCGGTAGGCAAAGACGATCTTCGCGCCGTCGTAATGGACGCACGGGTCGCGGACCGCGCCAGCCGGGTCGTCCAGCAAGATCACAAGTTTCCCGGTCTGCACATTCAGCCGACAAAGCCTGCCCTGGCCGTTACGGATGGGCACAGACGCCTGTTGCGAGTCGCCCTCGGCAAAGTAGCCGAAGTTGGCATACCAATGTTCACGGATGGTTGTGCGGCAGGCGAAAACGATCTCCGGCTCCGTCTTCATCGGCCCGGCCAAGGCCGCCTCCAGCAAATCCCGCCGGCTCTCATCAAACAGGTCGTGCTGATACCAAGGGTATTTCTTGCGCAACGCCTGCTCTTCGGCCTGCTGTGCGGTCGGCGGTTTAGGTCCGGCGGGAACTTGCGCCTGAATCGTCGCGGCGCACAGCGTTAGGATGAGGAAGGCGGAGCGATAAGCGTTCATGGTTTCTCCATGCGCGAAACATGCTCCCACGGATCGGCGTTACTGCCGAGTCTTTGTTTCAACGTTTCGGTGATGCCAGAGAGCCGCGCGATCACTTCGGCGTCGAGTTGCAGTTCTGCAGCCGCGGCGTTCTCGATGGCCTGCGCCGCACTGCGCGCGCCGACGACGGCCGATGTCACGGATGGCTGCGCCAGCAACCACGCCAGCGCGACGCGGCCCATCGGCTGGCCAAGCTCGTCGGCGACGCGCCGGACTTCGGCCAGCGCGGTGAAGGTTTCCTTTTCGCAACCCGGCTCGCCGTGCCGAGTCATCTTGCGGCTGGCGGAGAACAATCGCGTCCGCGCCCGCTTTTCCGGAACCTCGTCCGCAGTTTGGAACTTTCCGGTGAGCAGACCTTGCGCGAGCGGGCTGTAGCAGAGGATGCTCATCTCGTTGGCTGCGCACAGCGGCTGGATGTCGAACTCCACGGCGCGCCAGAGCAGACTGTAGGGCAGTTGGTTGCTCTCGGCCCGTCCTAGCTGAAGCAGTTCGCCGAAGAAGCTTGTGCCGAAGTTCGAGACGCCGATGTGCCGGACCTTTCCTTCGCGTCGCAGCGCCTCCATCGTCCGCCAAGTCGGCTCCAAAGGAAATGTCTTGCTCGGCCAGTGAATCTGATAGAGATCAATGTAGTCGCTTCGTAACGCGCGCAGGCTTCGCTCGCAGCTCTGGCGGAGCTTGTCCGGCTCCAGATCGGTGGGCGCCACTTTGGTGGCCACGATGACTTTGCTGCGATGCAGCCCCAGCGCCTCGCCGAGAATCTCCTCCGACTCGCCGTTGCCGTAAGCCGGCGCCGTGTCGAAGAAATTCACGCCGGCATCCAGCCCGGCCCGGATCGCCGCGAGAGAGTCACCGCGGTCCTGGCCATCCCAGAAGGCATCCTTGGTGGCGACAGACCACGTTCCCTGGCAGACCACCGAGACGTTGAGATCGGTTTGTCCTAGTTTTCGATAGCGCATCAGAAGTTCCTCATTATCGCAGCGACTCCAACAAAACGGCGGCGAGGCTAACGAACGCGTCGTTTCATGTCAATAGTGTGTTTGCACATAAATCGCCGTTGAAGCCTAACCTGCCAGCGTTGTCTGCGAATCTGTTCATGTTGTTCAGATAATGTGTATTGACATTATAGCCACATGTCGGAATACTCCGCGGCCATGTCCATCCTCAAAGTGGCGAAAATGGCCGGCGTGACGCACGGCACCGTGTCGCGGCTGATCAACAGTCGTGGCGGTGTTTCGGAGGCCACCGCGCAGAGGATTCGTAAGGCGATGGCGAAGCTTGGTTACCGGCCCAAACCGCCGGAACAACGCCGCGGGAAGACGGCCCGTCCGGCAGGATTGCATACGGGCAATGTGTGCCTGCTGCTCGTCGGCGCGCCGCGCGAGGTGCTCGACCGGCCGGGAATCAGCACGACGGTGGCGACGTTGGAGGCTGAACTGCGACGGCGTGGTCTGAGTCTGTTCCTAGCCCAAACTGGCAGCTTGAAGGACCTGCCACCTTGTGTCAGTCGGCGGAAGGCTGACGGTTTGTTGCTGACTGGTGAGGCATGCGACGCGGAGCCAGCGGCGTATCGCTCATTGCCTGCCGTGTGGCTCCTGAGCAGTCACACGCAGCCACACAAATGGGCCGACCATGTTCTGCCCGACAATGAACGTATCGGGGCAATGGCCGCCGAGTATCTGGCGGCGCGAGGCCATCGGCTTGTGGCGTTCTATAACGATCAGCCCAAACATCCTGGATTTGCCGTGCGTGGCGCGGCGTTCTGCGCGGCGGCGCGTGAGCGCGGCATGGAATGCCAATCTTTCGTGGCGGAAACGCCGGGGCCAGGTTTGGTATGGGGGTTCGGTCCAAACGCGGCCTGCGTGAAGCTGGTGGAACGCCTGCTCGCCGCCGCGCCCAAGCCGCAAGCGGTCTTTGTGCCGACCGACGAGCAGGTGTTGCGACTCTACCCATTGCTCGCGCGACACTCGGTTGTTCCCGGTCGCGACCTCGGCATTCTCTCGTGCGACAATCAGGAGGTCTGGCTGCGGCAGTTGGATCCGCGTCCGCCAAGCATTGACCTGAACTTCGAGTTGATCGGCCGGCGCGCAGTGGAGCAGTTGATGTCACGCATTGCCCACCCGGAGCAACCCCCGGGCACGCGTATTCTCGTCCCGCCGAAACCAATCGAGACGGCGCAGGAGATGTCGAACATCCGCTGAAACCATGCGATTTCACCGCGAACAATTCCTCGACCTCGTCACATTCGGCTCGTGCGAGCGACAGATGTTCTGTGAGCTATTCGGGCTGCTCGTGGGACTGGACAAAGAATGGTGCGACCAAGGCGCGACGCCGGAGGAACTTGATCTGACCGGGTTTGATTGGGATTACGTGCCCTACGTCGAGTGCGGCGGCCAGACGGGACTGCTCGGCGCGCCGGTGACGATCTACGAAGACGCCGAGACGCTGATTCAACGCGATGCGCTAGGCCGGACGCTGAAGCTTTGCAAAACGGCTGCGACGGTTCCGTTGCCGCTGGATTTTCCGGTGAAGACGGCGGACGACTGGCTGCGGTTGAAGCCGCTGTTTGAATTCAGCGAGGAACGGATTGATTGGAGGGCGGTCGAGGCGGCACGCGAGCGTCAGCGTGAAGGTGTGCTGGTGATGGGCCGGATTCCCGGTGGCTGGGACATCGCGCGCGAATTGATGGGCGAAGAGGTGGCGTGCCTCGTCTATTACGACCAGCCGGAACTGATGCGCGATATTCTGGAGACAATCGCGCGCACGGCCGAGCAGGTGTTCGAGCGGGTCACGGAGAAGCTCACGATTGACCAGCTCTTCGTGCATGAAGACATGGCCGGCAAATCGGGGCCGCTCGCTGGGCCAGCGCAAGTCCGCGAGTTCATCACGCCCTACTACCGCCGCGCGTGGGATGTGGTGTCCAGCCGCGGCACCCGGCTGTTCAACCTCGACAGCGACGGCAACATCGGGCCGATCATCGAACCGTTGATGGAAGGCGGCGTCAACGCGATGCATCCAATGGAGCCGGCGGCGGGCATGGACATGGTCGCGCTTCGTAAACAATATGGCACGCGGCTGGCGATGCTCGGTGGGATAGACAAACACGTGCTCCGCCGCAGCAAGGAGGAAATCCGCCGCGAACTCGAATACAAAATGAAGCCGCTGATGCAGCAGGGCGGCACGGTATTCGGGCTGGACCACCGCATCCCAAACGGCACGCCGCTGGAGAACTACCGTTACTACGTGCAGCTCGGCCGCGAGATGCTCGGCCTGCCGCCGTTGGACGGCCGCAGCAGAGGCTGGGGCCGGATGGGATTCTGATGAACGTTTCCACCGCGCCCGCAACCGAACCAGCGCCTCCGGTGCTGCGCGCGCGTTGGCTGATGATCGGGTTCGCGTTTCTGGCGACGGTCATCAATTACCTCGACCGCCAGACGCTGTCGGTGGTCGCGCCGTTGTTGACCGAGAAGTTCCAGATGAGCGGCGAGGCCTACGGGCTGGTCCTGTCGGCGTTTATGCTCGCTTACACCGTGATGAACGGCGTCTCCGGGCCACTGCTGGACCGGCTCGGCACGCGGACTGGCTATGCGCTCTGCATGGCGTGGTGGTCCACAGCGGGCATACTGCACGCGCTGGCGTGTGGGCCGTGGAGTCTCGGCCTTTTCCGCTTCCTGCTCGGCATGGGCGAGGCGGGCAACTGGCCGGCGGCGGTGAAGGTCGTGGCGGAATGGTTTCCTGCCCGCGAGCGGGCGCTGGCGTCGGGGATCTTCAACAGCGGCGCGGCCATCGGCGCGGTCGTCGCTCCGCCACTGGTCGCCGCGCTGGTGCTGACTATCGGCTGGCAGGCCGCGTTTGTTCTCGTCGGCGTGATGGGCTATCTGTGGCTCGCAGGTTGGTGGTGGCTGTATTACACGCCGCCGCACGTCCGGCAGGAAGTTCAGGCGCCACCTGCCGCGCCGTGGCGGTTGCTCCGCACGCGGTTTTTGGCGAGCCTCATGCTCTCGAAAATCTTCCTCGACCCGGTCTGGTATTTCTACATCTTCTGGTTCCCGAAATACCTCAGCACGGTCCACGGCATGGACACCGCCGGCATCGGCAAGACGGCGTGGATTCCTTTCGTCACGGCCGACCTCGGCAACCTCCTCGGCGGATGGTTCACAGGATTGCTGATGCGGCGCGGCCTGGGCGTGAACGCGGCGCGCAAGACTATGATCACCGTGTCGGCACTCATGATGACCGCAGCCATTCCCGCCGCGTTCTGCACAAACGTCGCCCAAGCGATTGCGTTGGTGTCCGTGGCAACGTTCGGCTACACGAGTTACAGCGCCAACGCCCTCGCGTTTCCGGCCGATGTCTTCCCCAAGAACATGGTCGGCTCGATCTGGGGCCTGGCCAGCCTTGGCTCAGGCTTGGGCGGAATGCTCTTCATGTGGCTGAGCGGCCGGGTGATTGACGCTTTCGGTTACACACCGGCCTTCGTCGCGTTTGGCATCCTGCCGCTCATCGCAGCGGGCATCGTGCTCTTCGCCATGGGGCCGCTTCGGCCGCATCCAGAGTTTCAGGTGACATTGACGCCGCACAACGCCACCGGAACGGATACAGTCGCACTTCAAAGCTGCAAGAACGAAAAGTAAAATGAACCGCAACACAAAAAGGAAATCGCCGATGAAACACATGACTCTCATTTCGTTGTGCTGTCTCGCGCTGGTGACCGGCGCGCACGCCGCGGAGCCGACAGTGCCCGCCGGCTGGACCACGGCCGCGGTGCGCGATGAGATCAAACCGCAGTTTGCGTTCAAAGCCAAAGGTGGCGCAGACGGCCAGGGCGCGTTTGTCATCCGCGCCGACGCCCGCGAAGGACTCGACGGTTGCTGGACAAAAACTTTTTCCGTCACCGGCGGCAGGCATTACCGCTTCGAGGCGTTCTTCCGCGCCACCAACGTCGCCCTGCCGCGCCGCAGCGTCGTGCCGCGCCTGCTCTGGCAGGATGCGGCGGGCCGGCAGGTGCCGAGCGATGAGCCGACCGTGAGCGGTTATCTCGTCAGCAAGGGGAAGCCGATGGCGCCACCGGAGTTTCCCACGACGAAAGCAGCTCGCGCGGATGGCTGGATCGAAATCTCCGACACCTATCTCGCGCCTTCCAAGGCGACGCAGGCGAAGGTCGAACTGCACTTGCAGTGGGCGCCGCGCGCCGAGGTGCAGTGGAGCAAAGTCTCGCTCGCTGAAGTCGCGCCGCCCGCGCCGCGCGTCGCTCGGCTCGCGACGGTTCATTTTAGGCCGCGTGGTGGCAAGACGGCGGAAGACAACTGCCGGTTCTTTGTGCCGCTGCTCGCGGAGGCCGCGCGACAGAAGGCTGACCTGGTTGTGCTCGGAGAGATTCTGCCCTCCGCGAATCTCGGCAAGACAACGGAGGAGGCGGCCGAGCCGGTGCCGGGGCCGTCCACGAAGTTTTTCGGCACGCTGGCGCGGCAGCACAACTTCTACATCGTCTTCAGCCTCGACGAACGCGTCGGTCATTTAATTTACAACACGGCCGTCCTCATCGGCCCCGACGGCCGACTCGCCGGCAAATACCGCAAGGTCAGCCTGCCGCGCCAGGAAGTCGAAGCAGGCGTCGCGCCGGGCGCAGACTACCCGGTGTTCCAGACGCGCTTCGGCAAGGTTGGCATGATGATCTGCTACGATGGCTTCTTCCCGGAGCCGGCACGCGAACTGGCCAAGCGCGGCGCGGAGGTGATCGCGTGGCCGGTTTGGGGCTGCAACCCACTGCTAGCCCGCGCCCGCGCCTGCGAGAACAACGTCTATCTCGTAAGCAGCACCTACGAGGACGTGTCGCGGAATTGGATGATCTCCGCCGTGTTCGACCGCAGCGGCGAGCCGATTGCGCAAGCCAAAGAATGGGGCACGGTGGCGGTCGCCGAGGTGGATTTGAACAAGCGGACGATGTGGAACTTCCTCGGCGACTTTGGCGCGCAGGTGCCCCGTCACCGACCCATCGTGGACAGCCGGGAGAAGTGAGGAAGACAGCAGCTTCGTTTGTCGCAAAAGATTTTTATGAAATTCAACCTCATGCTTTGTCTGGCCGCAGCGCTGTGCGTCTCCGCCGTCGCGCCGGCGGCCGACTCGCCGCGGAGGCCCAACGTCCTGCTCATTCTCACCGACGACCAGGGCTACGGCGACCTCTCCATTCACGGCAACCCACACCTGAGCACGCCGCACATTGACCGGCTCGGCCGCGAGGGCGTGCGGTTCGACCGGTTCTACGTGAACTCGTTCTGCGCTCCGACGCGCGCGGCGCTGCTCACGGGGCGCTACCCGATCCGCACTGGCACGTATGGCGTCACGCACAACAAGGAGACGATGCGGGCGGGCGAGGTCACGATCGCCGAGGCGTTGCGCAGCGCGGGCTACCGCACGGCTTGCATCGGCAAGTGGCACAACGGTGAGCAATTCCCCTTCACGCCGCCGGGCCAGGGCTTCGAGTTGTTCTTCGGCTTCCACAACGGGCATTGGAACAACTACTTCAACGCCGAGCTGCTGCGAGGGGCGACGTTCGAGGAAACCAAGGGCTACATCACTGACGTGCTGGCCGACGAGGCGATCCGGTTCATCGAGAAGAACCGGACGCAGCCGTTCTTCTGCTACGCGGCCTTCAACGCGCCGCACTCGCCCTATCAGGTGCCGGACAAGTATTTCAACAAGTTCCGCGCGAAGGGTTTCGACGAAACCGTCGCGTGCTTCTACGGCATGTGCGAGAACCTCGACGACAACGTCGGCCGCCTCCTCGCTACGCTCGACCGCTGCAAGCTGGCCGACGAAACCATCGTGCTGTTCATGACCGACAACGGCGGCACGGCGGGCGTGAAGGTCTTCAACGCCGGCATGCGCGGCGGCAAGGTGAGCGTCCACGAAGGCGGCTCGCGTGTGCCGTTGTTCATGCGCTGGCGTGCGCGCGGTTGGACGCCGCGTGTGGTGCCGCAGCTCGCGTCGCACATTGACATCTATCCGACGTTGCTCGATCTCTGCGGGGTGAAGCCACCGCCGGGGCCGAAACTCGACGGCGTTAGCCTGCGCCCGCTCCTTGAAGGCGCGCCGGCGAACTGGCCCGAGCGCGCGCTTTTCATCCACAACCCGATTGACGAGCACAACAAATTCCCCGGCGCGGTGCGCACACAGAAATACCGGCTGGTGATGGAAGTCAAAGGCCCCGGCGGCGGTTCGCGCGCGAAGGCCAACGACGCTGCCGCCAAGGGCTGGCAGCTTTACGACATGGAGGCCGACTCCGGCGAGGAGCGCAACCTCGCCGCGCAGATGCCCGACGTGGTGGCGAAGTTGAGCAAGGCTTACGACGACTGGTTCGCCGACATCTCGCGCGACGGCCTCCGCCGCATGCCGATCCCGGTTGGCTACGACGAAGAGAATCCGGTCGAACTGCACGCGCCGCAGGCTTTCTTCGACGGCAACATCCGCTTCTACGCCGGCCCCGGTTTCGCCAACGACTGGCTCACCGGCTGGACCGCGACAACGGACAAGGTGTGGTTCGACCTCGACGTCGCGCGCGCCGGTGCCTACGAGGTTTGCCTGCGCCAACTCTGTCTGAAGGAAAACGCCGGCGCCAAAGTGCGCGTGGGCGTCGGCAACGCGAAACTTGAAGGCGTCATCCCCGGCGGCCCAGTGAAGGTCATCCCGCTGCCGAATCGCGTGCCGCAGAACAAGAGCAAGAACGTTTATGAAAACCGCGAGTGGTCGCTGCTCAAGCTCGGCCAGATGAATCTCACGAAAGGCCCCGCGCGTCTGATGATTGAGGCCGTCTCAAATCCCGGCGGCGTGGTCATGGACCTCAAGGGCGTTGTGCTGAGACGTCAGGACTGATTGCTGCGCGGTCTGTGCCGCGCGCCAATCACCGCTGCTTCGCCGGTTGTTCGGCGGCGAGATAACGGCTGAGCGTCTGGACGTGGCGGATGAACGTGGCGCAACTGATGATGCGCGCCGTCTCGTCTTTGGGCCGGTGATAATGCAGGCCGCCGCCCTCGATCCAGCGCCCGCGCGCGTCCTGCGCGGCGATGGCTTTCTTCACCTCGGCGATCAATGCCGGGCCGGCTTTCCTCGGCGCAGCCTTGGCAGGCTTCTTCAAAGCATACGGGTCTAGCTTGGCGAGTTGTTCGTATTCGCGCGCGATGCCCTCGGTGCGGTCGCCCACCTTGAAGGCGTAGTGCGTCGGCATGTCGCCGTCGTCGTAGGTGAGTTGGTAGTCCTTCGTGAAATAGAGCGGCTTGTTCGTCCGCAACTCGTAGAACCGCGCGAGCCGCCCGTCAGGCAAACGCGAGCGGCGGAAGTATTCGAGCGCGCGCGGGAGCGTCTCGATGTATTTGCGCTGGCCGGTTTCGCGGTAGAGCCGCATCAGCGCCCTCATCGCGTCGAACGACTCACCGCCGGTCACCGAGGGCGGCTCGAACTTCCGCGCCCACGCCGGCTGCATGTCGAAGTCGTATTGCTGCGCCCACGCCGGCTGCGGCTCCGGCATCTGCGCCATCAGCAGGAAATCGCCCGCCTTCTCCGCCGCAGCGCGGCATTTCCGCGCGAGCGCGTTGGATTTCTCACCCGCCTTCGGGTCGCCCCAGATCCGCTCCGCGTCGAGCATCGCCCCAATGGTGTCCGGCAGCGCGCTGTCGTTGAGCGTGTAGCGTTGCCAGTATTGCTGATGGCCCGGATAGGTGCGCGACCACGTCTCCGGGTAGCACGCCTTCTTCACCGGGAACTTCGCCGGGTCGGGGAACTGGTCGTAGCCCTGCGGCCACGCGCCGTTCGGGTATTGGGCCTTGAGCAGGCACTCGAGCGCGTAAGCGACGCACTCGTGGATCTTCTCGTCCTTGAAACCGAGCGTCTGGTCCATCCGCAACAGGAATCGCAGCGCCGCCTGCGTCGTGTCGTCGTCCAGCGTCGTCGTGTTGCGCCCGTCCGGCTTGCCGCCGTCGCGATACGCCTTCTTCTTCCGGCTCTTCTCGTCGAACTCGATGGTGTAATGCCAGCCGCCCGACATCATCTGCCCGCGCACGAGCGCGAGCGCCGTCTCGCGCGCCGCGTCGAGGTAAAAGCGATCGCTCGTCGCCTCGTAGGCCGTCAGGAACGCCTCGCCGACCGACGGCGTGCCGGGCGGCTGCACCCAACCTTGCATCGCCGTCGCCACGCCCTCGCCCTCGCGCTTGCTGAGGTCTTCGCTGTATTCCCAGAGATACGAGCCTTCGACGGCGACCTCTTTGTGGAAGAACTCCGCGCCGCGTCGCAGCGCCTTCTCCGCCTGTTCGCGCAACGGCGTTTCCGCCGGGAGGGTGACAGTGAATGAGGCAAAGGCAAGCAGGGCAACGCAGGTTCTCATGGCGGGGAAACTATACGGAATCGGACCACGGGACGAGCGGAATGTCGCGCGGGCCGTGCGGAGTCAGACTCAATCAAGCATCCGCAATCCATTGGCATTTCCCGCCGCCTTGAACGCTTCGCGAAGCCAGGCAGGGTTGCCTGCTTCCTTCGGGACACCGGCAAGCGTCAGGCGTCGCGTGGCGAGCAGTGCCGACCACTGGAGCACATCGCCGTGCCGCAGCACGAACGGAACCAGCGGCAGATTGCGCTTCTCGAAACAGCAGCCTTTGAAGTCAACGTCGAGTGAGCCGATGCGCTCATCGAGCACCGCGGCAAAAAGCGCTGCGATGGCCAGGTTGTCGCGCGCGACCACCGAGACGGAACTCGCGTCTGCATCGGGCCGGGCGAGGACGTGATTCATGACGGCGCAGAGGTCGGTGGCCGCCATGCCGGGAAGGGGCCGACCCCAGAGCATCGCGTTGCGCTGCCAGGCAGCGTCAAACTGTTCGGGCGCGCGTTCACCGACTGGGCTGCACGGTTTGAACGTGGTCAGGCTCGTGGTCAGGCCGGTCATCGTTCGCAGCGACAATTCGCCAACGAAGCGAATGTCGGGCAAGACGACCAACGCGCCGTTGCGGGCGAGGGCGGATGCAGAACCTGCGCCCGTCTCGGCGAGCGCGGCTTGCTTGCCACGTTCGTTGCAGAGAATGACGACAGGCAGTTTGCCGCGCGACGCGGTTGAGCGCAGGACGACGACCGGAACGACGATGTTTGCCTCGCTGGGACAAAGGACTCGCTCGATGGTCAACCCATCCCGTTGTTCCGAGCCGACGACCTTGGCGGCCGTCTGCGCAGGCTTGGCCGGTCCGCCGAGCAATCCGCGCAGTGCCGTCTGCATGCGGTCGCGGTAAGCCTGCCACTGTTTTCGGCTGGCGAGCTTCGGCGTGACATAGCGGGACTGCTTTTCATAGAGGCGGCTGATGTGGCTGAAGCCTTTGTCGTCGGGCGTCTGCGCCTTGAGGTTCAGCACCGTCTCGACGGGAAACGTCTTCACCTCCGGCTCCGTCACCGGCCCGCCGTGGTCTATGCCGCGAAGCCATTTCTCCATCCACCCATACATCCGCTCGCGCTTGGATTTGTCGTAGGAGTGGGGAGTCGGCTCGTAGTGGCAGTCGGTGCGGTCCGCGCGATTGTTGAGTTCGTAGAGGCGTCGGACCGCCGGGTAGTTGTTCTGCGCGAAGCTGCGGGTCCAGTCGTTCATCGTCAGATATTGGACGGGCGCCGGCATGCCGAGCGCGCTCAGTTCCGGCTCGTCGGTGTGGCGCATGATGTTCGGGAAGTGGTTGCACGCGCAGTGCGCCGCGCCGGGGAAGACGATCTCGCGATAGTCGCACGTCAAGCCGACGATGGTGGCGGCTTTCACGCGGTCGTCGAGTGCGACCAGCATCTGCGTTTGCAAGCCGCCGCCCGAGCAACCCGTGACGCCGATGCGTGTCTTGTCCACCTCGCGCAGGCTGCCGAGCAGGTCGAGCGCGCGGATGTTGTTCCAGATCATCAACGTCTGGTTCGAGACCCCGAGCGCGCGGTCCTCATAGTGGTTCTGCGTCGGCGAGAAGACAACGTAGCCCATCCTGGCGAGGACGAGGCAACGCTTCTGCACCTCGGGATGAGCGTTGCCGTTCTGCCAATGGCCGTGCGGACACAGGACGGCCGGGGCCGGGCGCTTCGGAAACTGCTTGGGCATGAAGAGGAGGCCGGTGCCATAGACTTGCGGCCACAGTTGATAGGCCACGCGGCGGATGGTGCACCATTCGTGGTCGAGGACCGGGCTGTAGCAAACATCAAGGGGCACGCGTTTGGGTAGCGGCATGAGGCCGGCGCAGGCGAGCAGCTTCTGCCGCAGGTCGCGCTGGTGGGTTTTGAACTTCGCACCGGTGCGCATCACGAACGGTTTCGGCTCGCACATCGTCTCGAAGTATTGGACGAGCATCGCCGCGACCTCGCGCGCGTCGCTGAAGACGTCGCTGCTCAACAACGTGGGTTGTGTTTCGGCCCCCGCGGCCGACAAAGCCAAGAGCGCGCTGAGAACGAAAATTGCTGGCGTAATCATGTTGGCCGAATCATACAGAACTCACGGTTTGTCGCCATGATTTTGCCAACAATCATTGCGCCGGTGTTGCCATTGAGAACTCCCGGCTTTATTTCATGCCGCCAACCGGCCATAACGTGGACATGCGAGCCATCCAATCTTTTCACCTTCTTACGGCAGCCTCACTGTTGTCAGCAATGTCAGCTCTCGGCGCTGAACCCGTTCACTTCGTTAAACAAGGCCGGCCGCTGGCTGTCGTCGAGGCGGGTCGCAAGTGGCAGCACGGCAAGGAGTGGATGGAGTGCGCCGGCGTCGGAAACTTCCTGTTTGCGTCGAAGGTGCTTGGCGAAGGCGACTTCAAGATCAGCGTGCGGTTCAGTTTGAAGGAACTCGACGGAACGGCGGCGTCCCTCGTCCTCGGCGGCAACCATTTTGGCTTCGATGGACGGGGCGAGAAACTGTTCGTCGAGGGGCGCGACCTAGGCCGCTCGCGCACAATCGGTTCCAGCGCGGGACTCATCACGCCCGGCCAGCCGGTCGTCGCGGAGGTCATTCGCGCCGGCAAGAACATCACGCTGCGTCTCGCTGGCAAAGATGTAGTCACGCTACCGTTCAAGACAGGCACGGTCGGCGTGTTCGGCCTGCGACCGTGGCGGGCAACGATGCGCGTTTATGAGTTCAACGCGACGGGCAAGCTCGTCGAAGACCGCGACGCCCTGAGCGCAGCGTTGCCCAAGGCCGGCCCCGCCGAAGAGATCAGTATCGGCGGTGCGAAGTTTGACCCGACCGATCCGCCGGGCGAGCTGGTTTTCCGCAAGACGCTCGGCCTCGTCACGGCGCCTCAGGTGGATGGTCAGCTCGTCTATGAAAGCAAGACGCACCTGTTCGAGAACAAGGCCACGATCACGCCGGGCGGCGATTACCTGCTGATGTTCCCCGAAGGCAAGCACTACGGCGGCAGCACGAACAAGGTCAACGACCTCATGGCGATGCGCTCTTCCGACAAAGGCCGGACGTGGAGCGCGCCGAAGCCGGCCTTCAAGATTGACTACAACCAGCACGGCTTTGTGCCTCTGATCCCGCGAGGCACAAAACGCATCTACGCGTTCGGAACGCAGCCGGTGTGGTCGGAGTTTTCCGTGGCGAAGGGCCAGCAGGAAAACGCGCCGATCGGCTTCCGCTTCAGCGACGACGACGGCCGCACGTGGTCCGACGTGCAACTCATCCGGCCGGTCAACGACCCGGACTTCCGCGGCATGTCGGTGATGCGGATGTGCGAGACCGACAGCGGCGCGTGGCTCATTGGCTCGCATCTCGGTGACTGGTCGGTGAAACCGCTGCTGACGCGCCAGTTTCTATTGCGCTCTGAAGACCGCGGCAAGACTTGGACGCTGTTGCCCGACAAGCGGCCCAACGGCTGGTTCGCGCCCGGCTTTAACCGGATGGACGAAGGCCGGCCCATCAATCTCGGCGGCGGCAAGGTGCTGCTGATGCTTCGCACGCCGGAAGGCCATCTCTGGGCCGCGCGCAGCAACGACGACGGCAAGACATGGACCAAGCCGAAACCAACGCCGCTCATCCATCCCGACGCGCCGCCGATGTTGTTCCACCTGAGCGATGGCAAGACGCTCGCCGCGTTCCATCACAACCGCCACGCGCAGACGCAATACACCGGCCTCAGCGCGAAGATGGAAGGCATGAAGGATCGCAGCGAACTCTGGGTGAGCCTCTCGCGCGACGGCGGCGAGACATGGACCGAGCCACGCTTCGTGCTCGCCAACGCGCTCGCCGAGACCGAGCCGAACGCATGGTTCAACTATCAGTGCTCATACCTCGACGCGTTTGCCGATGACGGCACGATGCACCTTTTCCTGCCACATCGTTGGAAACGGTCGCTGCATCTCACGGTCAAGGAATCCAACTTGGAAAAGCTGCCGATGCGCGCCGCAATCAAAGCCGCCGCCACGCCGCCAGAAATCACCGGCCTGATCGCCAAGACCAACGTCTTCGTCTCCGGGCAGGACGGCTATCACACCTATCGCATCCCTGCGTTGGTCGTCAGCAAGCGCGGCACGCTACTGGCGTTCAGCGAGGGCCGCAAGCTCAACTCCAGCGACACGGGCGACATTGACATGTTACTCAAGCGCAGCACCGACAACGGCGGGACGTGGTCCGCCGCGCAGACCGTCTGGGACGACGGCCCGAATGTCTGCGGCAACCCGTGCCCCGTCGTGGACCGCGACGCCGGCACGATCTGGCTGCTGACGACGTGGAACCGCGGCGACGATCCCGAATCGAAGATCGTCGCGCAGACCAGCAAGGACACGCGCCGTGTTTTCGTCGCGAGTTCCACCGACGACGGCCTCACGTGGGCCAAACCGCGCGAGATCACCGCCGACGTGAAGCGGACGAACTGGACGTGGTATGCCACCGGCCCTGGCGCGGGCATCCAAATGGAGAATGGCCCGCACAAAGGCCGGCTTGTCATCCCCTGCGACCACATCGAAGCCGGCACCGGGCACTACTACTCGCACATCATTTACTCCGACGACCACGGCCAGAGTTGGAAACTCGGCGGACGCACGCCGCAGCATCAGGTGAACGAATGCGAGGTCGTGGAACTCACCGGCGGCCGGCTGCTGCTCAACATGCGCAACTATGACAAGACCCAACGCGCCCGCCAGCAAGCCATCAGCGCCGACGGCGGCATGACGTGGACGGATCAGCGTCACGTGCCGGAACTCATCGAGCCGATCTGTCAGGCCAGCATCCGCCGTTACTCGTGGCCCGGTGACAGCCGTAGGAGCATCATCGTCTTCTCCAATCCCGCCAGCGCCAAACGCAACAAGATGACCGTGCGCGCGAGCTACGACGAAGGCCGGACGTGGCCCGCCTCGCGCCTGCTCGACCCGCGTCCCAGCGCCTACTCCTGCCTCGCCGTCCTGCCCGACGACACCATCGCTGATCTCTACGAAGCCGGCGGCAAACGTGCCTACGAGAACATCGTTTTCACCCGCTTCAACCTCGACTGGCTGACTACTAGCAAGGCTCCGTAATCTATGAAGACGCCAACCACGATTTCCGAACTCGGCATTTCGCCCGTTGCTCTGGGCTGCTGGCCGCTTGCTGGCATCACCAGCGGCGCGATCACCGAAGAACAAGCTGTGGCGGTGATCCACACTGCACTCGACACTGGCGTGAACCATCTCGACACGGCCTACGCTTACGGCCGCGACGGCGAGAGCGAGCGGCTCATCGCCCGCGCGATCAGCGGCCGGCGCGGGCAAGTCGTGTTGGCGACCAAGGTTGGCGTTTACTGGGACGAGAGCGGGGCGTTGAAGCTGACAGGGAAACCCGATCTGCTCCGCCGGCACTTTGAGGAAAGTCTCCGGCGTCTCGAAACTGACGCGGTCGAACTGCTTTACTTCCACGCCCCGGCGGAAGACGCGCCACTCGCCGAGTCCGCCCGGCTCTTTCGCGACCTGCTGGCCGAAGGAAAAACACGAGCCGTGGGCGTGTCCAACCTCTCCGTCGCCCAGATGGAAACCTTCGCCGCTGAATGCCCCTTCGTCGCCTGCCAAGTCCGCTACAACTGGCTGCAACGCGAGATTGAGGCCGACATCCTGCCATGGTGCCGCGCGCACAACGTCGGCGTGGTGGCCTACGAGCCGCTGGCAATGGGTTTGCTGACGGGCAAGTTCACGCGCGATCACGTTTTCCCGCCGGACGACTGGCGCCGCCAGTCGCCGCTCTTCACCGGCGAGGCGTGGACGAGAAACCTGGCCGAAGTCGAGCGACTGCGCGCAGTCGCGGCGCGCTCCGGTTGTTCGGTGGCGCAGTTGGCCGTCGCGTGGACGATCTCGCGTCCTGGAGTGGCGGCGGCCTTGTGCGGCGCCAAGCGGCCCGATCAAATCCGCGAAACCGCCCGGGCCATGTTCATCGCGGAGTCCTTCATCGCGCAGATTGAGGCGTTGGAGAACGGCAAGCTCCAATGAAAGTTTTGCTCACAGGCGCTGGCGGGTTGGTCGGCGGAGCGTTGGCGCCACTTCTAACAGGGATCGGACACAGCATCACGCGAGTTTCCCATTTGCAGCCGTGGCCGGAATTGGCAGGCCACGACGCTGTGGTGCACTTGGCCGGGGAAAACATCGCGGCGGGGCGCTGGACGCCGGAGAGGAAGACGCGCATCCGAGACAGCCGCGCGCAGATGACGCGGCAGTTGTGCGAAACCGTCACGAAGCTCGCATCACCGCCGCGCGTGATCGTCTGCGCGTCCGCCATCGGCTACTACGGCAATCGTGGCGACGAAATCCTGCGTGAGGAGAGCGCGGCTGGCGCAGACTTCCTCGCGGAGGTGTGTCGCGATTGGGAAGCGGCGACGAAGCCCGCTGTGGATGCGGGTATCCGTGTCGTCAATCTCCGCTTCGGCGTCATCCTCAGCGCAACCGGTGGCGCGCTCGCGAAGATGCTGACGCCGTTCAAGCTCGGCCTCGGAGGCGTCATCGGCGACGGACGGCAGTGGATGAGTTGGATTGCGCTCGACGACGCGGTCGGCGTGATTAGTAATGCGCTGGCGAACGAAACACTGCGCGGGCCGGTGAACGTCGTCGCGCCACAGCCGCTGACGAATCGTGAGTTTACAAAGACACTCGGCCGCGTGCTGCGGCGCCCAGCGGTGTTCCCGCTGCCGGCGTTTGCGTTGCAGTGGACGTTCGGCGAGATGGCTGACGCGCTGTTGTTGTCGAGCCAGCGCGTAGAGCCGGCAGAACTAAGCGCGGGCGGCTACAGGTTTCGCTTTCCGGAACTCGAAGGGGCACTGCGGCATTTGTTGGGCAAACAGGCGCCTTAACAGCGCCTCCTGTAACTCCTGCAATTCCTACCTCGATTTTTCAGCGGCGGGCGGCTACAAGTTTGCCGTTTCTGCGCAAGACCATGAACGAACAACGACGCGGCATCGGTGAGGACTGGCTGGCGGTGTGGATGGGCCTGGGCATTTTCGTGCTGTCGCTCGGCACGCTGGCGGGCACGGATTTGCTTGGCTGGAGTGTGACGACGAAGGTGTGGACCGATTTGACGAAGGCGCTCGCGCCGGTGTCCGATGCCTACGCAAAGCTACCGGGCGTCGTGTCGTTGGTGGCGACTTACTTGTTCATGCTGGTCATCGCAACGGCCGGCGCTGCGGCGCTGCGGGCCAACGTGCGGCGCTTCGCCGGCGCATTCACCGTGGTGTTCTGGATCAGCTACGCGTGCTGGGTGCTCGGCAGTTTCGCCAACATTGCAGCCACGTCGGACAAGCTGGCGGCGTTCAAGATCTCGTGGTCGTTGCAACTGACCGCCGAAGCAGGGTTCATCGTCGCGCTGGCGGCAGGGTTGATCGTTGGCAATTTCCTGCCACGCTTCGGTAACGCGTTGCGAGAAGCGATCCGGCCCGAATGGTATGTCAAAACCGCCATCGTGCTGCTCGGCGGATTCTTCGGCGTCGCGGCGGCGGGCCAACTCGTGCTGGCGAAGGCGGTGTTGTTTCGCGGCGTCTGCGCGATCATTGAGGCCTACCTGATTTACTGGGGCTTGGTTTATTTCGTCGCGCGCAAATACTTCAAGTTCCCGCGTGAGTGGGCGGCTCCGCTGGCCTCGGGCATTTCGATTTGCGGGGTGTCGGCGGCCATCGCCACGGGGGCGGCCATTCGCGCGCGGCCGGTGGTGCCGATCATGGTGTCATCGCTGGTGGTGATCTTTGCGGTGGTCGAGCTGGTGGTGCTGCCTTTCGCGGCACAACATTTTCTTGTCAACGAACCGATGGTGGCCGGCGCGTGGATGGGCCTGGCGGTGAAGACCGACGGCGCGGCAGTGGCCAGCGGCGCGGTGGCGGACTCGTTGATCCGCGCACGGGCGTTCGCGCTGCACGGCGTGCGCTACCAAGAAGGATGGATCATGAACACCGCCTCCGCGGTCAAGGTGTTCATTGACGTCTTCATCGGCGTGTGGGCGTTCATTCTCGCCGTCATCTGGAGCGTGAAGATCGAGCGGCGGGAAGGCGACCCGGTGCGGGTCGCGGAGATCTGGCAACGGTTTCCGAAGTTTGTCCTTGGCTACATGCTGACGTTCGCGGTCGGACTGACAATCGGCCTGACCGTGCCGGCTCTGATGGGAAAGCTTAAGACCGCCATGGCCGAGACGAACGTTTTCCGCGGCATTTTCTTTGTGATGACCTTCTTCACCATCGGCGTGGTCTCCGACTTCAAACGGCTGGCCGAGGAAGGCATTGGCAAGCTCGCGCTCGTTTACGTCGTTTGCTTGTTTGGCTTCATCATTTGGATCGGTTTGGCCATCTCGTGGATTTTCTTCCACGGCATCAAACCGCCGCTGATTGTTGGTTGAACGGCACGGAGGAACACGCATGGCGGAAAAACCCAAACTTGCCGAAGAGTTGAAGAAGCTGGTGGAGGAACCGCTGCTGCCCATCGAGAAACAGCTCGTTGCATGGAGCGTCGGCCTCGGCGTCGTGTTGCTGGGCTTGCTGGTGTGGCTCAGCCGGACGTTTTTTCCCGGTTGAGCCGCGCGCGGCAATCAATCCTTCACGGCAAGCGCGATCTGGAAGAAGCCGCGCAACGCCGCAGCTTCCCGGTGGACAACGCGCAAGCCGGAGCCGGCGAGAATTGAGCCGAGGCGGCGGTTGACGTTGGTGGCAAGAACGATAGCGAGCGGGTTCAGCAGGCGAAGCCACAAGGGCATCGGGCCATCGTCGGGCGCGAACTTGTCGAGGATGACGGCGCGACCGCCGGGTCGCAACACACGCGCCGCTTCGCGGATGCAACGGACCGGATCGGGGATGACGGCGACGATGAAGTGAAGGACGACGACATCGAACGAACCATCGGCGAACTCCAGCGCGTGGCCATCCATCACGCGAGCACCCACGGCGAGGTTAAGTTGCTCGGCGCGGCGGCGGAGTTTCTCCAGCATCGCTGGTGTGAGGTCGGTCGCCGTGACAATCGGGCCGGCCGTAATGAAATCTAGGTCGAGACCGGTGCCGGCACCGACGAAGAGGACGCGCTCGCCGGGTTGAAGGTTGGCCAGTGCGAGGGAACGGCGGCGCATCGGACGGGTGGGCACGGCGATGAGATCGTAGATCGGCGCCCAGCAACTGTAGCGGATACGGTTCCAGAGATTGGTGTTGATGCTCACGAGCGCAGTTCAGTGCGGCGTCGGCTCGTGGGCTTTGCGGCCGTGGACGCGCTCGTAGGCTTTGCAAAACGGGCAGAGGTGGACCTCAACAGCCTGGACCATCTTGAAGGCGACGCCGCGCTGTTTCTTGCGCGCCTGGCGGCAGACGGGACACAGGACGCAGACTTGTGCGAGCGTCTTGTCGAGGTCGCTGGCGGCCTTGGGTTTGGCGGTGGTGTTCATGGCTCAATCGCTACGCTCATTCTGGAACGGAGCGGAGCTGTCGTCGAGAAAAACTGGGCCGGCGAGTGAGACAAGTTACATTGGTGTTACACCGCAAAGGTTTCGCCTGTGGGATTACCTTGCCAATGAAAATCGGAGTGATAGTGTCACCACACTCACACGCGGAAGCACATTCCGCGGTTCAGATTCTAAAGGTGACCACCCAATGTCCGGTCCAAAACAGTTGAATAACAGTCATGCGTCGGACTTCGTTCAGGAAGCGGCGACCAAGGAAAGCGCCGAGGTTTTGCAACGGCTCGGCACGTCACTCGCTGGTCTGACCGAAGAGGAAGCGGCGGCACGGCTGGAGAAACACGGCCTCAACGAGGTTGCGCAAGAGAAACAGCAGAGCTGGTTGCAGCGGTTGTATATTGCGGCGCGCAATCCGCTGGTGATCTTGCTGACCGTTCTGGCGACCTTGTCGTTTGCCACCGGTGACTTCCGAGCCGGCACGATGATGCTGATGATGGTGGTGTTGGGGTTGTCCTTGCGTTTCATCCAGGAAACGCGGGCCGACAACGCCGCGGCCAAGCTCAAGGCGATGATCAGCGTCACCGCCACGGTCGTGCGCGACGGGCAGCCGAAAGAGATTCCACTCAAGCAACTCGTTCCCGGCGACGTGGTGAAGCTCTCCGCGGGTGACATGATTCCCGGCGATGTCCGGCTGTTGTCCGCGAAGGACTTGTTCATCATCCAAGCCACGCTGACCGGCGAGTCCATGCCGGTCGAGAAAACCGACGCGCGCGATGCCCACGAGAATGTTTCCCCCATCGAGCACACCAACCTCTGTTTCCTTGGCACGAGCGTAGAGAGCGGCGCGGCCACGGCCGTGATCGTCGCCACCGGGCCGCAGACGTATTTCGGAAAGATGGCCCACAGCATGGCCGGCCAGCAGGTGGAAACGGCCTTCGACCGGGGCCTGAAGCGGTTCACGTGGCTAATGATCCAGTTCATGGTGGTGATGGTGCCATTGGTCTTCCTCA
The DNA here is from genome assembly GCA_026397915.1 of Verrucomicrobiota bacterium. GTDB lineage: Bacteria > Verrucomicrobiota > Verrucomicrobiia > CAIQCK01 > CAIQCK01 > CAIQCK01. The sequence goes on along the minus strand of JAPLTX010000008.1, from coordinate 242,422 downwards.
TCAACGGCTTCAGGAAGCACGAATGGCACGAGGCGTTTTTCTTCTCGATGGCGGTGGCGGTGGGCCTGACACCGGAGATGCTGCCAATGATCGTCTCGGTCTGCCTCTCGAAGGGCGCGCTGGCGATGTCGAAAAAAAAGGTCATCGTCAAGCGCCTCAACTCCATCCAGAACTTCGGCGCGATGAACGTGCTCTGCACCGACAAGACGGGCACGCTGACGATGGACCGCGTCATCCTCGAAATCTATTGCGACGTTTTCAAAAACGAAAACGAGAAGGTGTTGCGCGACGCGTATCTCATCAGCCACTTCCAAACTGGCCTGAAGAACATCCTCGACCGCGCCGTGCTACATCACGAGGAATTGCACGGTCGGCTCTCGCTCGAACAATACACGAAGGTGGACGAAATCCCGTTCGACTTCTCGCGCCGGATGATGTCGGTGGCGGTGGAAGGACCAGGCGGCGAGCGGCAATTGCTGACCAAGGGCGCGCCGGAGGCCGTGTTTGCCAGATGCACGCATTTCGAGAGCGAGGGCGAGATTTTTCCGATGGAGCCGATTCTGGTGGGCAATCTCCTCGAACAGGTCAACGATCTGAGCGGGGACGGCTTCCGCGTGCTGGCGGTCGCGACGAAGAAGCTGGGCAAGCAGGCGACGCTGTCCAAGGCCAACGAGTGCGATCTGGTCCTGACCGGCTACCTCGCGTTCCTCGACCCGCCGAAGGACACGTCACGCACCGCGATTGCCGCGTTGCGGCAACACGGCGTCACGGTGAAGGTGCTCACCGGCGACAACGATCTCGTCACGCGCAAGGTTTGCACCGAGGTCGGCATCAACGCGGAGAAAGTCCTGCTCGGCAGCCAGGTCGAGACGATGAGCGACGAGCAGCTGGCTGCGGCGGTGGAAAGCACCGATGTGTTCGCGCGCCTCTCGCCGGCGCACAAGCAGCGTATCGTCAAGGGGCTCCAGCGCGCGGGCCATGTTGTCGGGTTCATGGGCGACGGCATCAACGACGCGCCCGCGCTGCGCGCCGCCGATGTCGGCATCTCGGTGGACAACGCGGTGGACATCGCCAAGGAATCCGCCGATGTCATCCTGCTCGAGAAGAACCTGATGGTGCTGGGGGAAGGCGTGCTCGAAGGCCGCAAGGTGTTCGTGAACATCCTCAAATATATCCGAATGGGCGCCAGCTCCAACTTTGGCAACATGTTCAGCGTGATCGGCGCGAGCGCGTGGCTGCCCTACGTGCCGATGGCGCCGATCCAGGTGCTCACCAACAACCTGCTCTACGATTTCTCGCAGGTGCCAATTCCGACGGACAACGTCGGCCCGCTCCAAACCGCCAAGCCGCGGCCTTGGAAGATGGGCGAGATCGCCAAGTTCATCGTGTGCATCGGCCCGATCAGCTCAATCTTCGATTACACGACTTACGCGATGATGTGGTTTGTGTTCAAGTGCGACCAACTCAGTCTGGCGCCTCCGGCGGAACTGGCGGAGCGTTTCAGCAAGGCAACGGCGCCCGATGACACTTACGCGGCAGCGCTGTTCCACACCGGCTGGTTCGTCGAATCGTTGATGACGCAGACGCTCATCATCCACATCATCCGCACGAACCTGATTCCGTTCATCCAGTCGCGCGCGAGCTGGCAACTGACGATGACGACGGTGCTGATCATGGCCATCGGCGCGTGGTTGCCGTATTCGCCAGCGGCGGCGGCACTGGGTTTTGTTCCGCTGCCGCCGTTCTACTGGTTGTTGCTGGCGCTGACGCTGCTTTGCTATGTGGGACTGACGCAGGTCATCAAGACTTGGCTGATCCGCAAGTCGTGGGTCTGAACGCGGGAGCCGTCACGCCCTGTCTGAGACTTGCGAAAACGCCTGAGGCGAAGTATATAAGGGGTGGAGCATAGGGCAGGGAGAGAAAAGAGAAGCATTCTTTGGAGGCCAAACCATGCAAATGAGAATTCCCACGGAAGTTTGCAGGTCTTACATAGACTGTCAGGCGAAGCGGGCCGAGCGCGTAGCTTGGGAACGCCGCGAGAAGGAGTCACTGCCGGTGGTGACGATCTCGCGTCAGGCGGGCGCGGGCGGCTTCACGCTGGCGCAAAAGCTGGCGCAATACCTCCAGCAACACGACCAACGCGCGGCTTGTCCGTGGACGGTGTTCGACAAGCAGCTCGTGCAGAAAGTGCTGGAGGACCACAAGCTCGCCGGCAGCGTCGCAAGGTTCATGCCGGAGAACAAATACTCCGAAATCCGCGACACGGTGGAAGAACTGCTCGGTTTGCACCCGGCGCGCTGGACGTTGGTGGAGAAAACCAGCGAGACCGTCCTGCACCTCGCGCAGATGGGCAACGCAGTCCTCGTCGGCCGCGGTGCCAACGTCATCATCGGCTTCGTCCCGAACGCCGTCCACGTCCGGCTGATTGGCTCCGTCGAGAAGCGCGTCCGGACGTGTCAGGAGTATTACAACTTCAGCCCGGAGCAGGCGGCTGAATACGTCAAGCAAACCGACCAAGGGCGCATCCACTATCTGAGACATCACTTCGACAAAAACATTGACGACCCGTCGCTTTATCATCTGGTGATCAACACCGACGTCATCACGCCCGACGAAGCCGCAGCCATCATCGGTAAGCTCGTGCTGGACCGGCGACCCACGTCACCGCTCTAAAAAACGAAGCCGGAAATTGCTCTCCGGCTTCGGATGTGCTGATAGGCGATCGCGGTTTGCTCAGGAGCAGCCGAGGCTCTCGCCGCAGTTGAGGCACTTGAAGCATGCGCCGTTGCGCACGACAATGTGACCGCAGTTCGGACAGGTCGGCGCGTCTTTCATGAAGTGCGATACCGACTCGCTGAGCGTTTTCACGTGTGTCTTGCCGTTGCTGCTTGGAGGCGTGAGGGTCAGGGCCTGCGCCGGCTCCGGCACGTCGTCAACGCGCGGGAGATCCGCCACGGGCCTGTTCACTTTTTTTTTGATGGCTTCCTCCAGCTCCTTCATCGGTAATTCCTGCTGACCAGCGCCGGGGTTTGTCGCCTCGCGAAAGCCGGGAATGAACTGACAGCCGAGCCATCGGAAGACGTAGTCCACGATGCTGGAGGCGGTGCGAATGTCAGGGTTCTTGGTAAAGCCGCTCGGCTCAAACCGCTGGTGGGCGAACTTCTTGACCAGCGCGTCAATCGGCACGCCGTATTGCAGCGCGAGGCTGGTCAGCGTTCCGATGGTGTCCATCAGGCCGCCGATGGTGCTGCCTTCCTTGGCCATGGTGATGAACAACTCGCCCGGCGTGTGATCCTCGAACAGCCCAACATGCAGGTAGCCCTCGTGGCCTGCGATGTCGAACTTGTGTGTGACCGCCATGCGGGTCTCCGGCATCCGACGGCGGAAGGGTTGCGGCATGGCATCCCGTTCCTCGTCCTCGCCGTCCTTGGCGCCGGTGGCGCCGCCTTTCTTGGTGGACATCGGCGCGCTGCGTTTAGAGCCGTCGCGGTAAATGGCGATGGCTTTCAGGCCGAGCTTCCAGCCCTCGACGTAGGTGGTAATGATGTCCTCGATCGTCGCCGTCTCCGGCATGTTGACGGTCTTGGAGATGGCACCGGAGATGAACGGCTGGGCCGCGGCCATCATGCGCAGGTGCGCCATGTAGTGGAGCGAGCGGGTGCCCTTCTGCGCCTTGAAAGCGCAGTCGAACACGGACAGATGCTCCTCCTTCAGGTGCGGCGCGCCTTCAATGGTGTCGTTCTGGTCAATGTATTCGACGATGTCTTTGGCCTGATCCTCGCTATAGCCGAGCTCCTCCAACGCCATTGGCACGGTGCGATTCACGATCTTGAGGATGCCGCCGCCGGCTAGCAGTTTGTATTTCACCAGCGCGATGTCCGGTTCGATGCCGGTGGTGTCGCAATCCATCATGAACGCGATGGTGCCGGTCGGCGCGAGCACGCTGACCTGCGCGTTGCGGTAGCCATGCTTTTCGCCCATTGCAAGCGCGCGGTTCCAGCAATGCTGTGCCTGGTCGCGCAGATATTTCGGGCAGCTCGCGTCAATCTGCGCCACGTGGCTGCGGTGCAGGCGAATCACGTCGAGCATGCAGTCGCGGTTGTCCTTGCCGATCGGTTTCAACACATGCGCGCAACGCGCATCAAAATAACCCGGGAACGGCTGTTTCGCCGCCGCCAACTCGGCGCTCACCTCGTAAGCCTGGCCGGTCATGATGGCGGTGATGGCACCGGCGAGCGCACGGCCTTCATTGGAATCGTAAGCCGTGCCCTCAGCCATGATCAGTGCGCCGAGGTTGGCGTAGCCGAGACCGAGCGTGCGGAAGATGTGCGAGTTCTCCGCAATCTCCTTCGTCGGGTAGCTCGCGTTATCCACGATGATTTCCTGCGCGATGATGAAGATGCGCACGGCAGCCTTGAACCGCTCCACATCGAACGTGCCGTCATCGCGGCGGAACTTCATCAGGTTTAGCGAGGCGAGGTTGCACGCGGTGTTGTCAATGAAGACGTATTCGCTGCACGGGTTGGTGGAGTTGATCGGCTCGGTGTTCTTGCAGGTGTGCCAGCGCTGGATGGTGCCGTCGAACTGCATACCGGGATCGCCGCAAATGTGAGTGCCTTCGGCGATCTTGCGCAGCAACTCGCGGCCCTTGTAGGTGGGGCCGGCTTTCGTGCGATCCGTCACCCAGTGAGTCGTCCAGTCCTTATCCTCGACCGCCGCCTGCATGAACGCGTCGCTGGCGCGCACGGTGAGGTTTTCGTTCTGATACATGATCGAGCCGTAGGCGTCGCCGTTGAAGTTGGCATCGTAGCCCTGCTCGATCAACGCCCACGCTTTCTTCTCTTCCTTCGCTTTGCACTCGATGAAATCTAAGATGTCTGGGTGCCAGTCCTTGAGGGTATTCATCTTCGCCGCGCGGCGCGTCTTGCCGCCGCTCTTCACGACGTTGGCGATCTGGTCATAGACCTTCAGGAACGACAGCGGCCCGCTCGGGCGTCCGCCGCCGGAGAGTTTCTCGCGCGAGCTGCGCAACGGCGAGAGGTCTGTGCCCGTGCCTGAACCGAACTTGAACAACATCGCCTCGCTACCAGCCAGGCGCATGATGTCCTCCATCGTGTCGCGCACGCTCTGGATGAAGCACGCGCTGCCCTGCGGGAATTCGTATTGCGTTGAAGCGCGCTGGGCTTCGCCAGTGGCGGCGTTGTAGTGCCAGTTGCCGGGGCAGGAATTCTTGCCGATGCCGTATTGATGATAGAGGCCGACGTTGAACCATACCGGCGAGTTGAACGAACCGTATTGGTTCACGCATAGCCACGCCAACTCCTGGTAGAACGTCTCGCCGTCCTCCGGCGTCCTGAAGTAACCGTCCTTCACGCCGCAATCGGCGATCGTGCGCGCGACGCGGTGGACGAGTTGCTTGACGGAGGTTTCGCGCTCCGGCGTGCCGAGTTCGCCGTAGAAGTATTTCGAGACGACCACCTTCGTCGCGAGCACCGACCAGCCTTTCGGCACCTCGACGTTTTCCTGTTTGAAAATCGCCTTGCCACCGTCGTCGCTGATCTCGGCGGTGCGGCGTTCCCATTCCAGTTCGTCGAATGGATGAACGCCCGCTGTGCTGAACACTTGCTTGACAGTCAGCCCGCCGCCTGCCGTGCCGTCGTTGTCGCTTTGGATGTTCTTCTTCTTGCTGCTCATGCGTTTGAAATGTGGGTTACGAACAACGGGAATAGTGCTCTTCGCCTGAATCATCTGGTCTCCTCCTTGGTCAAAAAACCGCGTCTAAAATTAGCTTCGTTTTCACTGGCCCCTCCCACCTGAGTTGCTCACCGCCAAACGGTGAATAAATTGTTAACAACCACAGTATTTTGGGGCTATCAATCCATCATACCACTACCGGTGGTAGCGTCAACAAAATTTCACCTAATTGTCAAAATCGCCAAAATCTCCCGATTTCCATGCCTATTTCACCCACAGTTCCCGAATTTTCCACTGCCGATCCATGTCCCGTGCAGGCACGAATTTCAAAAACCGCGCCGGCCCAACCGTCCAATCCCATCCCCAAATGCCGTTCGTGCCAGCCTGCAACGGCCCCGACGATGGGGTTGGCAGGGGCTGCCACCGACTACCGTCCGCCGAAAACTCCACGCGCAATGGCGCGCCCGGCGTCGTCTCCACCTCGATGCGCTTCAGTGGCTTGACCTCCCTCAGATCGAGTTGAAACCAATCGGATGTCCGTCCCGGCGCGATCGTCTCCCAGCGCGTCTCGCGGTAGCCGTCGAACGCGTCGCTCGGCAGGAACGGCTCATCGCTGCTTGCTGTCGCACTCCACAATAACGTGCCGGCGCCATCGCGCGTCCAATGCAGGGCTTCGTGATTCGTAATTCGTAATTCGTAATTCGCTTTGCAAAGTTGTTTGCGCCAAGGTGACAGATCGAGCGACGCGCCGATGCGAGCAACGAACGGCTCCGGCAACTTGATCGCGGCGGCGCGCGCGTCTGCCGCCAGTTCGCGCAACTCCAGCGGCTCGCCGAAGTCCTGGACGATCTTCAGCCGGAATTCTTTTGCGCCGTAATCGAGCCATGCCCAAAACCGTGCGAAGAATATCGGCGCGTGCAATTCCTTCATCCCTGCAGGCAATCGCGGCGACAACATCAACCGTTGGCCCGGCACGTCGAGCGCCGCGCCAGAAACCGCCGGCAACAACATCCACGCCGCCAGCGCACCCATATCTGACTCGCGGCTTGTCGGCGGATTTGCAAACGTCAAGTCCACCTGAGTGGGCAAACCCCACGGGCTTTTATTGTAACGATACATCGCCTCGTAAACCCGCCGCGCATTCTCCGAAACCAACGGCCGCATTTGATCTACGACCGAGTCTGTCGCTGCCGCCTCACCGGGGCCGCGGTCCGGTAAACGACCCGCGTCCTCCGGCTGGCGTTGCTTCGCGCGCGTGGATTCGTAATCACGGGCAAGTTCAGGTTCGTTCTCAATGCGCGCCATCACCATCGCCGCTCTTGCGGCCGCTGCGCCGAAGTTCGAGGCGGCCGGAGTTTTTGCCTGGCGCATCCACGCCATTGCTTGCTTCACGCCGGGCCACGCCGCGTCGAGAAATTTCCGGTCGCCGGTGGCGCGGAAGTGGGCAAGCACCTCGGTGACATAAACGCATGCCGGCTCCGGTTCGCCTGTGATGCCCCGCCAGACGTTCGGACTGCCAATGCCGCGGTAAGCGTTGCCGTAAAGCCGCGGCACCTCGCCGTCCGGCTGCTGGCATGCGCGGAACTGCTCTAGTTCGCGGCGGTCCAGCTCTGGAAAAAACGTCCGCCAGAATTCGCCAGAACCCCAGCGTTTTTCCAACGCGCCGAGCGCGCCTTCGCCGCCGCCCGGATTCTCTTGCACGGCAAACTCGCCGTCGCGGGTCAGCAGCGTGTTGCTGAACGTCGTCGCGGCGGAGTTCAGCACGAGCGATTTCAGCCATGCGGGCAGATTCGAGTCGCGCACCAGCCGTGCCCAACCGTCGGTCTCTCGCGCCAGCCGCTCGCGCTGGTCGAACGCATACGCCGCCAGCTTCTCCGCATTGTGGAACTCGCGCTGGTAGAAATGACCGCGGTTTTTTCCATCGAGCGTGACGTGGTCTGGCATCCACCACGCCACCACGAAACAGACCGTTTGCTTGGAGCGTGGCGACAGCAGGACCTTGCGGCACAGCGCACCGGCCGGCCGCACCTTGTCCTCGCGCGCTGTCACGTTCAACCCGTTCAACTCGCCATCGAGCCGGAAATCCTCCACCAGCGATCGGCCGTCGCTGAGCGCGTCCCAACCGCGGTCGGTCGTCGGGCCGTCGGTCAGCAGCAGGTATTCGCCGGAAACATTCTTGCCGATGCCCTCGAACTGGCGCGGGCTGCGAAACCTCAGCCCCTGCAACGTGCTGCCGCTGACCACTGCCGGCAATTGCGAGCTGCCGTCGGCGAAATACCACCGTTGCTTTCCCTCGTGGACGCGAACGCCGCCGATGCCCACGAAGTTCTCCAACGACATCAGCACGCTCACTTCCAACGACCGCGCGAGCGGATTCTCCAGCGTCAACTCGAAGAACGCCACCGGCAGGCTGGAGTCCTTTATATTATGTGGCGTCAGCGGTGACCACGCGCGCAGGCTTGCCCGCACCGGCAGTTTCTCGTCCACGAACGCGACCTCGGCGAACGGAAACGCCCCGCGGAACTCCACGCATCGCACCTGTTCTGCGCCTGCCAGTTCGCTTTCCGGCCAACCGTGCCGCAGCCAGCGCGTCACGCGCCGCACGCCGTCGCTGGCGCATATGGCGAAAAACGTCCCGCGCGACGGCACAAATGGGTCCTCCCACAACGGCATGTCCCAGTTGTGATTGATCGTGAACCGCCCAAACCATGCCGACGGCAACAGCTCAAACTTGCCACAACCGATGCCGCCCAGCGGCATGCCCGCGCGCCACGGCGCATTGCGCAACACGCCGGCGGCTTCGTCGAAACCCTGGCAGTCGGCTGCACGGGTGATTTCTGTGCCTGCAAAGGCGGGAAAACTCAGACATAAAGAGGCGCAAGCGCAGAAAACCTTTGTGATCTTCTGTGCCTTTTTGCGGTCAGCATCCCACAGCATTTTCATCACAGCATTGTTTCGATTTCCGTCAACTGGCTCGGCGTCCCAATGTCGTAGAACCGCCGCGTTGCCGCAAACGCCGCGTCAGCGGCCGCAACTGTTCGCCGCGTTCACCTGCACGAATGACAGTTTGAATCACTCTGTCGTTGTAGGTTTGGTTGCCGGGCAAGTCAAGCGGGGCGCGAGCCAAGAACACCGAACGCGGGCATTCATCGCAGCAGATTCAAAAACATTGTGATGTTCAGCGCGTTGGTGAGGTCAATCAGAAATGCACCGACGATCGGCACCACCAAGAACGCGCGCGGCGCCGGTCCGAAACTCTCGACCAGCGACTTCATGTTCGCCACGGCGTTGGGCGTTGCGCCCAACCCGAACCCGCAGTGGCCAGCCGCCATCACCGCGGCATCGTAATCGCGTCCCATGAACCGAAACGTGACCCACCATGCGAACGCGGCCATCACCACCACCTGGGCGGACAGGATGATCAGCATCGGCACCGCGGCATTCGCCAGCTCGACCAGGTTCAGGCTCATCATCGCCACCGCGAGGAACAAGCCGAGTAGCGCCGATGCGAACGTGTCCACAATCTCCGTCTGAATCACCCGCACACCGGCAAGGTCGAGCGCGTTGCGCAACGTCAGCCCGACCAGCATCGCGCCGATATAGACCGGGAACGTCAGCCCCAATTGCTGGATGAAGTAGCTCGCCCAGCTTCCCGCCTTGATGCAGAAGCAGATCAACAGGAAGTGCGCGAGCGCATTTCGGCCAAAACCCGCCAGTTCGCGCAGGTCTTGGAGAATCCCCGATTCGCGCGTGCCTGCATCCTCCAGATGCGTCGCCGGAGACACCGTCGGCTTCAACCTGTGCCGGCGGACCAACCCGCCGCCGACCGGCCCACCGAGCAGGCCGCCCGCGACCAAGCCAAATGTTGCCGCCGCCACACCCGCCGTTGCCGCATTCGACAGCCCGGCTTTCTCAAAATCCGCCGCGAACCCTAACGCCGTGCCAATGCCACCGGTCAGCGTCACACCGCCGCAGATCACGCCCAGCAGCGGCGAGACGTCGAGCAGCTTCGCCAATCCCACGCCAACCACGTTCTGGATCAAAGCGAGAACGGTTGCCAGCGCGAGGAAGAACACCACCTGCCAACTGCCGCGCCGCACCAGATCCCAGCTCGCGTTCAGCCCGATGCACGTGAAGAAGCCCACGAGGAACGGAAGGTTTACGTTCTTCGCTGGCGCGCCTGCCCATTCCGGCCCGGTGCTCACCAGCCATGTCCACCATTGCGCCGACACCTTCATCGCAAACTGCACGGGCCAGACGCCTGACGCGTTCACCGCGAGGACAACGAGCGACACGAGCAGTCCGCCCACCACCGGTGCGGGAATGTCGAACCGCGAGAGAATCCCGATCCGCCGCACCAACGTTTCGCCGAGGAGCAAAACAGGAACCGCCAACACCACCGGCCACCAAGCGGAGAGAGTCACGATGTGGGCGCTGTCCATGCGTTGCGGTTGTAGGGACCTCCGCGCGGCAAGTCAACCGCCTTCACGCGGCGGCACTGGGGCGCGTGCCGGAAGATTCGCGTGACCTCGCTGGACGTGTCTGATAAACAGATTAGGTTTCCAAACGAAAGGACTCATGGCTGATTTGCGAATTGCTTTTGTCGGCGCGGGCGGAATGGCCCAGCGCCATCTGAAGACTCTTACGGGCTTGTTCGGCGAGAAACCGGTCGCGGCGGTGTGCGACACGGATCGCGCGAAGGCGAGCGCGGCGTGCGCAACTTACGGTGGCGCCGCCTACGAGGACGCAGCGCTGATGCTAAAGGCCGAGCCGATTGACGTGGTGTTCATCTGCACGCCGCCGCTGGCGCGCGAGGAGCCGATCAAGTTATGCTGCCGAAAGAACATTCCGTTTTTTTGCGAGAAACCGCCGGCGGCAGACCTGAAGACGGCCGGCAAGATCGCCGAGGCGGTGGCCAAGTCCGGCGTCATTCATTCCGTGGGCTTCATGTATCGGCACGCGGAGACGGTGGATGAGTTCAAGCGGTGGTTCGACGGACAGACGGTGACGAGTGCGGTGTCGCAGATGGCGTGCGGTTTGTTGTTCGAGCCGGATTTGCTGGGGTGGCGCAAGCTGGCGGAGCAGGGCGGCGGGCCGCTGTTGGACCAGGCGATCAACATGGTGGACATCATCCGGCTCGTCGCAGGCGAGATCGCGGAGGTGCACGCCTTCGGTTCGAATCAACTGGCGCCCAAGAGCGAGACGCTGACGGTGCCAGAGACGGTGACAATAGCCTACCGGCTCGCCAACGGCGCGGTGGGTTGCCACTACCATTCGTGGACGCAGAAAGGCTGGACATGCCAACTGGAATTGCGCACCGCCGACAGCCGCGCGACGCTGGACCTGGCCGCCGGCAAAGCCAGCGGCAACATCAAGGGTGAAACGAAGGAGGCGGTCTCGCAGAAGGATTACTACGTCACCGAGGTTGAGCGATTTCTGCAAGCGGTTCGGGAAAAGAATCCGGCGCTGGTCCGTTCGACGTATGCGGACGCGGCGAAGAGCCTGGCGGTGGTGCTGGCAGCGAACCGTTCGTTGGAAACCGGCAAGCCGGAGCGCGTGAAAGAGGTTTAGCCGATGCCGGGCGAAGCAAACAAACGCAAACGCGAACGCCCGGATGAAGCCGGCCGCTTGTTCGTTTTTCCGATCGTTTGTTTTCCCGCTCGCCGTCTTTTCCACTTTGTCTCTTGCCTTTCGTCTTTTGCCGTCCTGCTGCTTTGCGGTTGCGCGGGATTGCAGGATGCCCGCTCCGAGCGGCTGCCGCCAACCAGCGTCGAGCAGATGCGAGCGCACCGGGTGCAGCCGGAGATCGTCGGCTTCGGCACGATGAAGGCCGGCGCGAACACGATCAGCTTCACGGCGCATTCGTGGCTGGACGGCGCGGAGACGACGACGCTGCCGATGACGGACGCGATGAGCCGGGGCGACACGCACGCGATGGTGGACGCCGTGTTGAACGACGGCGTGCGCGTGCCGATGCTGGTGGATACGGGCGCGGCGTCGGATGTGCTTTCGCCGTCGTTGGTGGAGAAGCTGAAGCTGCCGTTATTCGACACGGGCAATGAGACGGCAACGGTGCGCGGCGTGGGCGGCGAGCAGGCTGTTTTTCCCGGCGGGCTGTCGAAGCTGCGGCTTGGCGGCATCGAAGTCCACAACACCGTCGTGGTGGTGCTGACCGAGCAATACCGGCAATACGGGCTGGGCATGTTTCGTGGCCAGACGGTGGACAGCGGTATCATCGGGATGAACACGCTGAGCCGATTCCGGTGGGTGACGTTCGATTGGCGGCGGCGGCAGTTGACGCTCGGCCGCGTCGGCGACTACAAGCCCGACGAACGGAAACTGGCCGATGCGATTCCATTCGATGTGGTTTACGGCAAACTCGTGGTCGGCGCCGAGATCAACAAGGCGAACAGGAAATCGTCGTTGAGCCTGATGCTGGACACCGGGTCGGATGACGAGATGATGCTGCCGATGAAGGTGGCGCAGGAACTACAGTTATTCGACGTGGCCTCGCCACCGACCAACCGGCGATGGATCAGCGGCGTGGGCGGTTCGTATATCGGCTCGCCGTTTGTGGTTGGCGCGGTAAAGATCGGGCGGCTGCAATTCATCAAGGTCAATGGCCACACCGTGCCGGACAACATCTGCGGCGTGTTTGGCAACAAGCTGATGCGGCAGTTCAAGACGACGTTCGATTTCGCGCACCGGCGGCTGGTGTTTGAGCGCTACTGACCTCGGTGGTTGTGTTCGATTTTTTTTGTGCATTGCAATCCGTCCTTGTTCCGCGCCGCTCACGCCCTATAATCGGACCGTAATAAAACACGATGAACACAAAATACGTTCTGGGATTGGACTTCGGCACGATGAGCGGGCGCGCGTTGTTGGTGCGCGTCAGCGACGGCAAGGAAGTGGCCGGCGCCGTCCACCATTACGCCAGCGGCGTCATCACCCACAAGCTGCCGAACGGCGCGGGGACGGCGAAGCTGCCGCCCAATTTTGCGCTGCAAGACCCGAAGGACTACCTCGACGTGCTGAAGATCGCCGTGCCGGCCGTGATGCGTCGCGCCGGCGTGCGCCCGGAGAACATCATCGGCATCGGCACCTGCTTCACCGCCAGCACATTGCTGCCGGTGGAATCCGACGGCACGCCGTTGTGCTTCATGCCGCAATGGCGCTCCAATCCTCACGCTTGGGCGAAACTCTGGAGCCATCGCGCCGCGCAACCGCAGGCCGACCGCATCAATGAGATCGCCCGCCAGCGTAACGAGGAGTTTCTCAACCGCTACAACGGCCGCTACTCAGCCGGTTGGTTCTTCTCCAAGCTGCTCGAGATCGTTGAGAAAGCGCCGGAAGTCTATGACGCAGCCGACGAGTTCATCGAGGCCAGCGACTGGATCGTGTGGCAGCTCGTGGGGCACTCGCGCCGCAATAACAGCGCGGCCGGCTACAAGGCGATGTGGCTCAAGGACAAGGGCGGCTATCCGCAATTCGATTTCTTCAAGGCTCTTCATCCGAAGCTGGAGCACCTGCTCGATGAGAAACTCGGCGGCTTGGAGGTTTACGAGATCGGCGCCAACGCCGGCGGCCTCAGCCGCAAGGGTGCGGCGCTGACGGGCTTGAAGGAAGGCACGCCGGTGGCTGTGGGTGTTGTGGATGCCCATGCGGCGGTGCCGGCTTGCGGCGTGATCGAGCCGGGTCGGCTTTGCATGGTGATGGGTCCGCGCATTTGTCACGTGCTGCTGGCGAGCGAGCGGCGTGACATCGAGGGCATCGGTGGCTGCGTCGAAGATGGCATCGTGCCCGGCATGTGGGGCTACGAAGCGGGCCAGACTTCGGGCGGCGAGTTGCTGTCGTGGTTCTGCGAAGCGCTGCCGACGGAGATCCGCCTCGAAGCGGAGCGGCGAAGACTCACCGTGTCGCAGCTGATAGAAGAGCGCGCAGCGGCGTTGAAACCGGGCCAGTGCGGCATGTTGGGGCTGGACTGGTGGAGCGGCAACCACTGCGTGCTGATGGATTCAAGTCTCAGCGGCATGTTGCTCGGCTTGACGACGAAAACGGAGCGGCACGATATCTATCGTGCGCTCATCGAGGCGACAGCGTTCGGTGCCCGCAAGATCGTCGAGACGTTCACCAAGGCCGGCCTGGAGGTTTACGACATGGTCGCCTGCGGCGGCCTGCCGGATCAGAACAAGCTGTTGCTGCAAGTCATCAGCGACGTCACCGGCAAGCCGGTTCACGTGGCCGATTCAGCCCAAGCCACCGCGCACGGCGCGGCGATGCATGGGGCGGTGGCGGCCGGCAAGACAGCGGGCGGCTACCCGACGCTCCAGGATGCGGCGCGGCACATGGCGCATGTGCGAGCGGATTACTATCGGCCGCACAAGGCCTCGCACGAGGTTTACAACCAGCTTTACGCGGAATACGAAAAACTGCACGATTACTTCGGTCGCGGTGCCAATCCGGTGTTGAAGACACTGAGGCGGCTCAAGACCGGCGCCGCATGAACCGTTCGCTGGCAAGTCGCAATGTTTTGGCTTGCCGAGCGGCGCAGGAGCGGCGTAGTTTTCGCACCAACGCGAGATAAACATCATGCCAAAGCTCGTCCTTCTCATGCAGGGAAAGCCCGCCAACGAGTTCCCGCTCTCCGGCGGAACAGTGACCATCGGTCGTGCGGCCGATAACGCGATCCAGATTGTTGACGATTCGGTTTCCAGCCATCACGCTGAATTGACTTCGGAAGGCGACAGCTACGTGTTGCGCGACATCGGCTCCACCAATGGCACCAAGCTCAACAACGAACAACTCCCGCCCGGCGAGCAGCGCAAACTGACGGGCGGCGAGGTGATGAAGTTTGGCAGCATAGAATGCCGTTACGACAGTGAAGGCAAGCGCCCCAGCAGCAAACCATTGCCGCCGGTCAAAGCAGGCGTGGACCTCAAAACCACTGCCACGCGGCCGAGCACCATTTTTCAGAACGTCTCACCGTTCAAGAAGAAGGTGGACAAATCCAGCCGCACCATCCAAGCCATCATCCTCGTGCTGGCGATCGGCGCTCTCGGCTGCTTCCTATTCCTTCTCTGGAAATTTCTCCAGACGTCGCACTGACGCCAAGTCACGACGGGTTGCAGTGGTTTTGTCGGCGGATGGCGCCTCCAACGCATTACTTGCGGCGCTAATTTTCTTGCCCGCGCCGCGCGCTTTCGTTATCAAGTGCGCGCTCGTTCAAACAACCAACGGAGAATATTCTTTATGGCTAGACCTGTCACACTCTGCGCCGGCCAGTGGGCCGATCTCACCTTCGATGTCCTCTGCCAAAAAGCGAAGTCTTTCGGTTACGACGGCATTGAAATCCCCTGCTGGGGCGATCATCTCGAAGTCATCAAGGCCGCCAAGGACAAGGCCTACTGCGACACCCGCCACGAAATCCTCGCCAAGCACGGCCTCAAGACTTGGGCCATCTCCTGCCACCTCGTCGGCCAGGCTGTCTGCGACCAGATTGACGAGCGGCATAAGTCCATCCTCCCTCCGCACGTCTGGGGCGACGGCAAACCCGACGGCGTCCGCAAGCGCGCCGCCGAGGAAATGGTCCGCGCCGCGCAGGCCGCCAAGAATCTCGGTGTCAAAGTCGTCAACGGTTTTACCGGCTCCAGCATCTGGCCCTACCTCTACAGCTTCCCGCCGGTGCCGCAGGCGTGGATTGACAAGGGCTACGAGGACTTCGCCACGCGCTGGAAGCCGATCCTCGACGAATTCAAGAAGCTCGGCGTTCGTTTCGCGCTCGAAGTTCATCCGACTGAGATCGCGTTCGACATCGCCAGCACCGAGCGCGCCATCGAGGCCATCGGTGGCCATCCGGCGTTCGGCTTCAACTACGACCCGAGCCACCTCGGCTATCAGGGCGTGGACTACGTCAAGTTCATCCGCCGCTTCGGCGACCGCATCTTCCACTGCCACATGAAGGACGTGTGGTGGGGCCACGGCGACGGCACCGTCGGCGTGTTTGGCGGCCACATCAACTTCGGCGACGCACGCCGTTACTGGGACTTCCGCTCCCTCGGCCACGGCGACATCAACTTCGAGGAAATCATCGTCGCCCTCAACGACGTCAACTACCAGGGTCCGCTCAGCGTCGAGTGGGAAGACAGCCGCATGGACCGCGAGCACGGCGCGAAGGAAGCCTGCGCGTTTGTCCGCAAGGTGGACTTCCCGCGCAGCGCCCGCGCGTTCGACGCCTCCTTCGACAAGGAAGAGCAGAAGAAAAAGAAGTAGGCATAGCGGCAACCCGGCCGCCGTCCGCAGCGTGACGAGGCAATAAATTTTCCGCCAGCCCGGACGACAGCGTTCAGGCTGGCGGAACTGTTTTCACCGCTCGCTGTTGCCGCGACGGCCCAGCTTGGCGTAGAATATGGTCAGCATGAAACCAATCATCACTTTGTTGGCGTTGCTGGCCGCGGCCTCCATCGCTGTCGGCGAGGACAAGCCAGCGGCTCCGGCCCAGCGCGGAGGTTCCACCATGACCAACCAAGTCACCAAGACCGACGCCGAGTGGAAAAAGATTCTCACCCCGGAGCAGTATCGCGTCCTGCGCGAGAAAGGCACCGAGCGGCCGTTCACTGGCGAATACTGGAACAACCACGACGTGGGCGTCTACCGCTGCGCCGCCTGCAACGCCGAGTTGTTCACCTCGGAAACAAAATTCGATTCCCACTGCGGCTGGCCGAGCTTTTTCGCGGCGAAGGCCAAGCAGAACATCCGGCTGCAACCGGACAACAGCCACGGGATGCAGCGCACCGAGGTGCTCTGTGCTCACTGCGGCGGCCATCTCGGCCATCTCTTCGACGACGGCCCTGCGCCCACCGGCCAGCGTTATTGCATCAACTCCGTCTCCATCAAGCTGGAGAAGAAGAAAAAAGAGGAAGAGGAGAAATAGCGCCGCTTGGCGCAACCAGCCGCTCTTCATCTTCGAGCACCGTCAGTTCTTGTTAGGGAATGGTGAGGTGGCAGGCTTGCGCGTGCTGCCCGGCACGTCGTGCTGAATGACGCTGCCTTTTCGTTGCTCAAACGGCTGGGACGGCGATGCGCCTTTTCGCGAGGTTCTCGCAGTGCCGGATCGCAGTCCGGCGTGAATGGTTATCAACCCGCCGGGAAACACTTCGATCATGGGGACGACCACGACGGAGGTGGTGTTCTCCGGCAACCACAACCAGCCAAGCCGCTGGTCGAACACCCAGTGACCCGCAAGAGGATCCGGCGGCGATGGCGATGGCGGCTCGGGAAGTGGCGGTAGCGCAGCGGCTGGAGGCTCCGTCCGCGCGGTCTCGTTGGCGGTGTCCGACATGAGCAAATCCAGCGGGTGCGGTTCCGGCGCGTTGGTGGCGACATCCACGGGCGCGGCAGCTGGAGGTGCTACGGCAGGCGGCGCGTCCGTGGCCGGCTGCTCAGCCAGCGCCACCGCGACCATCGCGAGCGCTTGGCTTAGCGCCGTTTCCACAGCCGCCGGCGGTTGTTTCAGGGCGGCTGGCTTGGTTCGCGCGACATGCTTTGCTTGACTCGCGGCCGGCACGACGCGCGTCTCGCTCTTTGGTGCTCGCGGCCTCTCCGACGGCAACGTGCCAACAAACGATCCCACCATCCCAAGGAAAAGCCCCAGACCGAACAGCAACAACCCGCAGATGATAGCTGTAACGCGACTCATACAAACCATCCAGGCGCCAGTCCTCACCGGCGCGCGGTAAGATGGCCGAACGACGCCCGAATGGCAACCGCGTGTTCCGTCAGTGCCATGACGGCGGGATCTTGCCGCGCCTACTTGAGGGCCTTCTTGACGAACTTCAGGCCCTTCACGGCGATGTCTTTGTTGCTCGGCTCGATCTTGCGCCAGATCGCCGCGGCGCGCGCGATCACCTTCACGTCTTGCGTGAACGACTCGATCACCACGTCGCCGTCGTAGCGCACGGCCTTGAGCGCCTTCGCGATGGCCGGCCAGTCAATGTGATCTCCGCCCGGCGTGCCGCGGTCGCTGCCGCAGGCGTGGAAATGCGCCAGCAGCTTGCCGGCCTTGCGGATGGCGGCGGCCTGGTTCTTCTGCTCGATGTTCATGTGGAACGTGTCGAGGTGCAGCTTCAACACCGGGCTGCCCACGTCGCGGATCATCTTCAGGCCCTGGTCCACCGTGTTGATGAAGTCGGTCTCGAAGCGGTTCAGCGGCTCCATGCAAATCTGCCGGCCGCGCTTCCCGGCGTAGGCGCAAAGTTCGCGGAGGTTCTTCACCACCGTCGCCCACTGTTGCTTGTATTCGTCTGGCGGCACGGCGTCGGCGCGGCCCACCGACGAATACACCGGCCCGATGAGCGACGGACAATCCAGCACCACCATCTGGTCGAGCAGGCGCTTCATGTAATCAAGCGCCGTCTTCTGCTGCTCCGCCGTCCCGCGCAAGTCGCGGTCGGGGCCGAGGCAGGCGCAGACCGAGCCGCACACGAGGCCGTTCTTATCCAACTCCGCCTTCACGTGGGCCGGGTCAATGTGCGACGGGTCCTCGATGGGAATCTCGACGGTGTCGAATCCCCAGCGTTTGAAAGTCTTGAAAAGCTTGGTGCTGTCGTTGGTGAAGGGCGACGTGAACAGGAAGGAGTTGATGCCGAATCTCATGGTGACGACGGTTCCGTTTGTGCCTGCGGGCCGGCGGACTGTTGCTCGTTCAGCGTGCCGTTGACCGTCCGGCGGTCAGCGGTTCGCCGCGCCCTTCTGGCTGATGCGCCGCGTTTGTAGGCCCATTGCGCCCGAAAGGCAAGCGGAACGAAGCGGCGCTGTCGGAAACTCCCCACACCTCCGCGTCGTTGATGACTCGGCGCTGAATAAGGAGGCTTCTAAACACCGTGACGCGCGGAGCAGTTCGCTGCAGCGCATGGTTTCCGGTTTCATTGGAGTAAGACGCGCAAACCAAAATGGTCGCTCATTTGAACGCCGTTCGCATCGTGGTGACTGAGGAAATCGGTTCGCACGGGTTCGAGTGGGCCGCTGACTGCCAGATGGTCAATAGCGAGGTCGGGAGCGTCGGCAATGGCGCCCGCTGTGGCGAGCCGAAAGTCTGGAGACAGCGCGGCGGTGAGTGCGGAAAAGACGTGCTCCGGCTGCCGAGCGCGCGGGATGCGCTGGTTAAAGTCGCCAAGCAGCACGGTCGGAACGGAACGGTTGGAGTGAAGCAATGGCGAAAGATGCTGCAAGTAGGTCAAATGCTCGTCCCACGGTTGGCGGTTGCGCTGGCCGGTGCGGACGTGGGCATCGCGCCACGGGATGCAAACGCCGACGAAGCGAATCGCGCCGCGTGGCGTGTCGGTGGTGCCAGCTACGAAACGGCCAGGCGGTAGAAGTGGCGAGCCAAGTGCGTCCACCTCTCGCCACGGGTTGCGACTCCACAGAAGAACCTTGTGGCGTCCGGGCGTGATGGAGTAGCTGTAGTCGGCGTCGGACGTAATGACGTGTCCGCCGTCGGGGAATATGTCCGCGTGACCCTCGGTGACGCAGATAACATGGCTGGATAACTCGCCAAAGCGCTGAATGAAGAATGCGCCGCGTTCTGAAGCACGAGACGCCCACTCTACGTTCCAGAGGCCGATGGATAGTCTTTCGTTCACGGGATGCACGAGGAAACATCCAACATTCCAAATCAACTGCGGATTTGTCGCATAACACGGAAACAGGAACAAGGGCGAAACGGCTGTCTGATGCCGCCATGCGCAAACCAGTTCTTAAACCGGTTCCCGTCTGGCCGCGCCGAAGGCGCTGAAGTATATCAGCCCAGGGCAAGCGAGTCCGCGAGCGCCGCCCTGGGAATCATTGCAATAGACGGCTGCGCCCTGAAGGGGCGCAAGGAAAACAGCAAACGTGCCATCACCGCCGCCCCCTTCAGGGCGGCCTCTTGGTGGCGTTGTTAACCCAGGGCGGCGCTCGCGGACTCGCTTGCCCTGGGCTGATTTACCGCTGCACCTTCGGTGCGCCGCGAAGGCCGAACCACCCCCTCAAAAAGCGGGATGCGCGCCGTTCTCCACGCAACGCAGCAACCTGCCCGCCGCTCACGAACTCAGGAACTGCCAATAGACCGAGGCGGGCACGAACGGCGTCGGCTTCTGGTTCGTCTTCCGCTCCGTCAGCGCCGGGAAAGAAATCACCAGATCATGCCGGGCGCGCGTGACGGCGACGTAGAACAGCCGGCGCTCCTCGTCCACCTCGCCGGTCGCCTGTGTGCGCGGATGCGGCATCTGCGTGTGGCCCGCGCCGACGAGCCAGACGCCGTCCCACTCCAGACCTTTCGAGGAGTGGATGGTCGAGAGAATCACCGCGTCGTCGGGATGCGTCTCGTCGGTGTCGCGGCTGAGGTTGAAGCCGTCGAGAAACTCCGCCAGCGAGCCGTTCATGTTCTCCATCGAATTCACCAGCACGCTCAGCGTCGCCAGCCGCTCTTCGGCGTCCTTGGGATAGTTCGCCAACATCAGCGGCTTGATCCGGTCGAGCATGCACTTGCCCTTGGCGCCAAGCTTCGGCGCGCGGCGCAGTTCGTGGATCCATCGCGGCAGGTCCGCCGCCTCCTCCGGCCAGTGGTTGTCCTCGACGAACTGCCCGCGGTGCGCGGCGATGGCCTTGGCCGCCGTGCCTTCGCCGATGCCCGGAAACTGCGTCAGCGCCCGCAGCAGCGCGATCTTGTCGCGCGGGTTTTGCGCGACGCGCAGGAAGCAGAGGAAGTCCTTCACCTCCGCCGCGTCGGCCAGCGCGAGGCCGCCATATTTCTTGTAGCGGATGCGATGCTGGTTCAACAGCACCTCCAGCGCCGTCAGCGACCGTGACGAGCGCGCCAGCACCGCGCAATCGCAGCCGCGCTTGCCCGCCTTCTTGCGCGCGACGATCCACTTGACGATGCCGACCGCCTCGTGCGCCGGCGTGAAGTATTTTCTGTAATCCACACTGCCCTGCGCGCCGTTGGCTGCTTGCAGGCGCAGCGCGCTCTCGGAGTTCGCCACGACCTCGTTGGCGAGGTCGAGGATCGGCTGCGAGCTGCGGTAGTTGTTCTCCAGTTTCAGGATTTGCGTGTCGCGGTTCTTCGCGGGGAAGTCGGTGATGAGCCGCACCTCGGAGCCGCGGAATGAGTAGATGGACTGGTTGGCGTCGCCGACGACCATGAGGTGATGCGGGTTCAGCCCGTCGAGAATCGCCTGGTTGAGGCGGTTGTTGTCCTGCATCTCGTCCACGAGCACGTAGCGCCAGCGCTCGCGCAGGTGCTTCGCCCACGCAACGTCGCGCTCCAGGCGCTGCGCCCAGAGCACGAGCAGGTCGTCGTAGTCCACGACATTGGCGGCGCGCTTGAGCTCCTCATAGGCAGCGGTGACCTTGAGCATCCGCTTCGTGTGGCTGCCGAACAGCGGTTCGAACACCTCCGCCACCGGCACGCGGGTGTTGCGCGCGAACGAATACAACTGGTTGAGCCGGCCTGGCACGAAGAGCTTCGACTTGGTGTCGAGGCCGGTTTGCTTCAGCGCGGATTTCCAGACGGACTGCGCCTCCGATTCGTCGAGTGTCGAGAAATGGCTGCTCGCGAGGCCGAACTTCTCGCCTTCCTTGCGCATCAGCAGACTGGCGACAGCGTGATAGGTGCCGACCGTCAGCCGGTCATCGGCGGTCTTGCGCGGCACAGCGGCGATGAGCGCCTCGACGCGCGCGGCCATTTCGTTCGCCGCCTTGCGCGTGAAGGTGATCATTAAGATGGCGCTGCGCGGCACGCCGGAGCGCACCAGCGAGGCGACCCAGTGGACGCTCGTGGCGGTCTTGCCGGTGCCCGCGCCAGCCATGACAAGGATGCGCCGCGCGCGGCACGCGACAACCGCGGCTTGTGACGGATTGAGTTTCATCAAAGGCGCGAAAGGAAACCCGCCGCCGCCGCGACCGACAAGAAGAAAAGTTTTTTCCAGCGACAACGCGCGCTTGACACGGCGACACGCGCCGACATTTGCGCGATTTGCGCCGGTAAACTACTGTTCCTCATGAACCCTGAAATCTTTGAGACGAAAGCTTCCTGCAAGTGCTGCGAGCGGCTGGAGACGGTCTTCGCCGCGCTGGCGCCGCTCGGACCGCTGCTGGCGCGGTTGGCGCTCGGCGTTGTTTTCTTCGCGCATGGCTCGCAGAAACTGCTCGGCTGGTTCGGTGGCCACGGCTGGTCGGGCACCGTCGGCTTCATGCACGACAAGCTCGGCGTTCCGGTGGCGTTCGCCGCACTGGCGATCATAGCGGAGTTCTTCGGCGCCCTCGGCGTATTGTCCGGCCTGCTGACGCGGCTGGCGGCGTTCGGGATCTTCTGTGTGATGGCCACGGCGGTGTTCCAGGTGCATCTGGCCAACGGTTTCTTCGCCGACAAGCACGGCTTTGAATACCCGATGGCGCTTGGTCTAATCGCGTTGTCGTTGATTTTCACCGGCGCCGGTCGCTGGAGCCTGGACGCGCTGATTTGCCGGCTCTGCAAGAAGCGGGAGTAAATTGCTACGACGCGGCGGCAGTTCCGGCGGCTTCCTTGAGCCATGACTCGGCGCGGGATTTGAGCTCGCGACGCTGGGCGGCAGTGATGCCCAGCGGATCGAAGCGGTAGGCGTAGTGCAACACCACGATTTCCTCCAGTGACGGAATGCGCATGCCGGCCCGGCGCGCCGCTTCCAGACGACGCAGCCATTCGCCCAACGGTTCTCCTTCGCGACGTGGAAGGCCCGCTTGCGTGAGGTGCTTTTCGATCAGGTAGAACTCCGAGTCGGCACCGGCGTAGCGCGGCCTTTGCTCCCGTTGCCTGTGACCTTGCAGGCGGACGCGACGTTTCTTCCAGAAAAGCCGCCACGAAAACCAGAGCATCAGGATCGGAACAAACCACAGCAGCGCGTTGATGAGGGCGGCGCGGTCGCCGTAGTAGCGCCAGCGGGCGAAGCGGTATTGCAGCGACGAGATCAGGTCGCCGAGCGATTGAAAAACCGACGCTTCCGCATCCTCCATGCCTCCCCAAGCGGCGGGCGTCGTGTCGAAATCCCTCCACGTCCCGTCCACATGAACAAGCACCCAGGCATGAGCGTGGCGGCGGCGCACCAGATGTTCGCGCGCCGCGCCAGTCTTGGGAGGAACGGCATAACCGGTCGCATAGCGCGCCGGGATTCCCGCCTGCCGCAATAGCAACGTCGTGGCCGTCGCAAAGAACTCGCAGTGGCCCGCCCGGTCGTGCAGCAAGAAACGGTTGAGCGCGGTAATTTGGCCGGAGGAGGAGTCGGCCGCAGTTTTCAAGTGAGTGCGGTAGGTAAATTTTCCGTGAAAGAAAGTCGCGAGACGCCTCATGACCTCTTCCGGCGACTGGCCCGCCAGACCAAGCTCGCCGGTGATCTGTGCCACGGCCGGAACTTCAGCCGCAGGAACCGCCAAGTCCCGCGCATTCGGCGGCGCATCAAGAGTCGAGACGCCGCAATACTTCACCGTGTAGCGGACGAGCGGCAGGCTGTCGCGCACGCGCACGGAGCCGCAACGGTTGGCCTCTACGACGCCGGCGATCAAACCTTCGAGGATGCACGGACCGTTGGGCACCGGAATGATGCCTGTGCCTCGTGACAAGGACATTGAGATGGTCGCGGCCAACGACGACCCGCGCTCGGAAAGAACCCACGTTGTGGGTTCCGGCCCTGGTTGCAGCGAGGCAAATTGCGTGCCAGCGGCGAGCCAGGTGGCCTTCCTGCCCGACGTATCGTAGAGGTTGAAGCTGGCCCTGCGAAGAAGCGCAGGAGCGGGACTATTACTGTTCGTCTCAACACGCAGGACGATGCGGTTCGATAGTTTGAGTTGGCCTATCGAACCGATGGCGGTTCGCGTCTGCGTCAGTTCCTCGTCCGAGCCCGTCAGCAAGCGGCTCGCTGTGTCTTCAATCCACGCCTGCAACTCTGTCAGCCCGACTTGTCCGCCGGAACCGGCGACGCTGACGACCACCAACATCATTGTCCACATCCAGATCGGCGCGACCCGGCTGCGAATCGTCCACAACAGCCACGCGCCAAGCACGACCACCGCCGTGTAGAAGCGGGGATCGCGCGCATTGACTATGCTCGCGGCGATGAAGCAGATCGCGAAATATCCGTAAGACACGAACCAGCCAATCGGTTTCGCTGAGCCGGCCTCTCGGCCCTTCCGGTGCAGGAACAACGAGAAAGTGCTGAGCCGAACGCAGTCCTCCGCGCTGTAGGCCGTGGCGGCAACGAACGGGAAGAAAATCAGCGGCAGCCAGAGCAAAAACTTGAACGTCGCGTAGGTCACGTCCGTTGTGACGAAGCTGTAGGCGAGCGCGCTCAAAAACAGCACGTAACACAAATCCCAAAAGCGATTCATGTCCGTCTCGGAAAAATCCCAGCGCCAGCGGATGAACCGTGGCAGCTCCAGAATCACCGCGCCGACCGCGCTCAGCGGCAACAACTCGACTTCCCATCCCCAGAACAGGAGCGTCAGGCCGAGCAGCAATGGAGGCATCTTCACCATCGCGACAGCTCCTCCTGGATATTCCCGGCGCGCAATGGGTGGAAGTGGCTCGGCTCGTTCTTCATCGGGCCGAGATCAAGCGGACCGGTCTGGCCAGCGCCGGTGACGACGCACACCCGCAACGGCACGCGCAGCCCTTGCAGCAGCCGCACCAGCCGCTGCCGAGGCTCGTCCCACGCCAGAAAAACGCAGACGCAGCCGCTCACCAACGGCGCGTGGCGCAGCACCAGCGATTCCAGCTCCGGGAAAGTCTTGTCGACGCACGTGTTGACACCCGCCAGAATCTCCAGCATCCGCTCGATGTGCCCGACGCCGCGGCCCGCGGTGAAACAATACGCTTCTGCCCCGACGAACAACAAATCCAGCAGCGACTCCTGCGTTTGGATCGTGCAGACAAACGACGACGCCACCGAAACCGCCTCTTCGAAAGCTTCCTCATCCCCGCCTGCCGCGAAGGTGTCGAGGATCAGGGCGTGGCGCACGAAGAATTCGTCTTCGTGTTCGCGAACGATCAGCCGATCCGTCTTGGCGACGCTTTTCCAATGAATATGCCGCAGGGGATCGCCGGGACGGTAATCACGCAGCGCCACGAACTCGTCTGACTGGCCCACCGAGGTTGCTTGCGCGACGCCGGCGGTCTGATACTGGCGTGTGCCGGGCATGGCGATGGGCGGAAGAACGTAGCGTTTGGGCAGGACCAGCAACGACTGCGACAGCGGCAGGCTCCGATGACTGAGCATCATCCCAAAAACATCCGGCCGGGCCAACGTCATGCCTGTGAAATGGACGCGCCCGCGCCGCCGTGGCGTGAACTCGACCCGCACCTCCACCTCGCCGCGCGGCGGCAGGTCCGGCACAGCTTGCGGGCCAATCACCGCCAGTTGCCTCCTAGCCACGAGGTCGCGCCAGCGTGATGCGCCAAGCAAACTGCCGAGCCACGCCGCCGCATCGCGGTTCTTTCGCAGCGGTTTGGCG
This sequence comes from Verrucomicrobiota bacterium, assembly GCA_026397915.1. Taxonomy (GTDB): domain Bacteria; phylum Verrucomicrobiota; class Verrucomicrobiia; order CAIQCK01; family CAIQCK01; genus CAIQCK01. The sequence continues at coordinate 217,213 of JAPLTX010000008.1, read as the reverse complement.
GCGAACTCCTGCCACGACGGCCGCGGATCTTCCAAGTCTTCCAGCAAGACCACGCCCCGCTGCGGCTGGGGCGACTCGTTCTTCGTCCTTATCGCGTAAGTCACAGCTCGGCCTGCCGTCCCGAAGCGCGGCAGCAGTCGTTGGACGGAAAGCGTGCCCGGACCGAACGAGCGGAGGATTATCCACAGAGCCGACACACCGAGCATCGCTGCTAGAAACGCGAACGCTTGGTAAGCTGTCGTCTGGTTGGTGTCGGCCCCGATGACCGCCGCCAGCATCATCAGGCCCAGCGCAAATTCCCCCGCGCGCGTGAACCGCCGGCCCAGCCAACGCGCGCTCGCGAAGAGCCGGCGGTAACTGTGATAGAAAAACCGCCGGAACATGGCCGTCAGGCCGGCACGGGAATCCGGCGCAACACCTCTTGCACGACGCCTCGCGCCGTCAGCCCGGAGAATTTCGCCTGCGGGTCAATCACCAACCGGTGCGCGATCACCGGCGCGACCACCTCCTGCACGTGCTCCGGCGTGACAAACCCGCTGCCGTCGAACAGCGCCATCGCCTGCGCCGTCTTCATCACCGCCAGCGAGGCGCGCGGGCTGGCACCGAGTTGGACGCCACTGGCGCCGCGCGTTGCCGCCACCACATCCACGATGTAGCGTTTCAGTTCCTCGCTGATGCGGACCTCCATCACCGCGTGCCGTAGCCGCAGCAAATCCTGCTCGCTGGCACACGGCTTGATGAGATGGAGCGGATGGTTGTGGATCTGGTCTGTGAGGATGGCTACCTCCTGCTCCGCCGAGACATAGCCCAGTTCAAACTGCATCGCGAACCGATCCATCTGCGCCTCCGGCAGCGGATACGTCCCGCGGAACTCGACCGGGTTCTGCGTCGCGACGACGAAGAACAGCTCAGAGAGCGGCCGTCGCTCGCCCTCGACGCTGACCTGTCCCTCGGCCATCGCTTCCAGGAGTGCCGATTGCGTTCGCGGCGAGGCGCGGTTGATTTCGTCCGCCAGCAGGATGTTGGTGAAGACCGGTCCTTCGTGAAAATGAAACTGGCGGTCGCGCTGGTCGAACACCGACACGCCAATGATGTCCGACGGCAGCAGGTCCGGCGTGAACTGCACGCGTTTGAACTGCACGTTGATGGAGAGCGCCAGCGCCTTGGCCAGCGTTGTCTTACCGGTGCCGGGGAAATCTTCGAGCAACACATGTCCGCCGCTGGCCACCGCCGCAAGCAACCGCCGCGTGGCGGCCGCCTGCCCCTTCATCACTTTCTCAATGTTCGCGGCGATGGCTTCGTAGGTTTCGCGAGGTGTTGGAGAATGGTTGGTTGTCATCCCGATTGCCTCCTTCCCATAACGCCAAACGCAGGCGCAGGCAAGAATGTTGATGGACGAGGATTCCTCATGACACTGGCGCTTACGGCTCGACGCGCAGGGTGAACGATTGCGTGTCCGCGCCAACGCCGGCGATCTCGCTGTGCAGCTCCACCCTCGATTCGGCGCCGACAGCGTCAGCGGACGGCGTGCCAGAAAGCTCGCCAGTCTCGGCGTTGAGCTTCAGCCACGATGGCGCGGCGGCCAGCGACCACGAGGGCTTCTCGATGTTCCAGAAACCGGCCCAGTAGATTTTGTCCTTCGTGTAGTTCTTGCAGCGCAAATCTCCGAGCGATCGGACGACGCGCGGCTGATAGCTGAAAGGCGCGCCGACCTTCGCCAGCGTAGGCGGCTGGCTGATGAACCTCGGCCGCGGCACCGCGACGTAATCGCTCGGCCCGCTCGGCACGCCGGGCGCATCCACGGCAACGACGCGATAGAACGCATTCGTCAACGAACGCCACTCCGGCTTGTCGGTTTCTCCGATGAAGTTCGGCGGCAGCTCTCGCACGTCGCGGGGCCGCTCGTAGCCCGACTCCCAGAGCGTCTTGAGGGGCGTGTCGCTGGCGGTGAAACCTTTTTCGTCGCTGGCATAGACACGCCATTTTGCCGGCGGCCGGCCTTGTGGATTCGTCTTCCATCGAACCGTTCGCGTCGCTTCATCGTAGCTCACGTCGAGAGGCACGCATGGCCCTTGCGGAGTGAAGCTGAACACTTGGCTCCACGCTCCCCACACGCGGTCGCTGTTGCGCGCGCGCACGCGCCAGTAGTATCGCTGCGATGGATTCAGCAGGCCGCGCCATGGAATCGTCCAGCTTGCCGTGCCGTCTTGCAGTCGCCGGTCGAACGTCGGCGATAGCGGCCAGCGCATGTCGGCGCGGCTGCTGAGTTGAAAATGATAGTCCTTACGCCCGCCGCTCCACTTGAACGTGAACTGTGTGCCCTCGACTTCGCCGCCATCTTTCGGAAACTCCGCCACCGGTGCAGCGGGCGGCTGGCTGTCGTTACGTTCGGCCCACTCGAAGCTCACACGAACACTGCGCGAGCCGGTGGAATCGTCGCTGTAGGCGATGCGATTGTCGCCGATCGTCAGCGCCGGCAACGACAGCGGCGCCATCTGGAGGATGTTCTCGATTCGCAGCGATTTCACGGCACTTGCCGGCTCAAACTTCAGCCAGTAGCGGTAACGTGCCTTGCCTCCGCGCGGGAACTGTGAGTCAAAATCATTTCCCGCGGCTGGCTTCCACTTTTTTCCGTCGAAGGAAACGGAAACCTTGGTATCGCCGCGCACGTCGAGTTTGCCACCAACGATGACGTAGGGGCTGGCCATCGGCACGATGAGCGCGTCGCCGTTTCTCTCACCGGCGTCGGCCAACGTTGGTGGGGCATAAACCAGTCGGCCGTTGGCGAGCGGCTGGCCGGCCTGCGGCCCCCAACCGGTTGCGAGGTCGGTGCCGTGCGAGCGACCGACGTTGTCCCAACGCCATGCCAGCGATTCGCCCGGCCGGAGCGTGAGGTCCATGCGATGACCGAAGTCATCGCGGTAATCGCCCTCGCGCTTGCCTTCATAGACGTGAAGCGCGGCGGAGAACTGGTCGGTCAGCGGGTCATCGCCCGCGAGAATGCCGTAAGTGTGCGTGCGCTTCATCAAGTCGTGGTCACGCACGACGTCCTCTTCATTGCCGATGGTTTTGTTGTCGCGGCGGAGGCAAATGATCTGTTCGTCGCCGTCGAGCATCCGCCATTCGTTATCGAACCAAACTTCTGTCAGACAGTGGCCGTGTGGCCGGCCGCAGCGCGTCTTGAAGCCGGCGACCTTCCAGAGCTGGCGGATGGTTTGCGCGATGTCGCCGCAGAGCGAGTAGCCATAGACGTTGAACTGCCTGACCGGGTCAATGTTGTCGCCGTCGTTCGGCGTCGCGTGAAACCGGTTGTTGATGACGAACCGCCAGATGGCAATGGCGCGCTCGCGATCATTGGCGCAACCGCGCGTGGCCTCGGCGATGATCTTCTCTACCGTGCGCCAGTCGCGCCGGCCGTTGACGAGGAGCCACGGGTTCACGACCGGCGTGTCGCCGATGTTTTCAATCCGCACCTCACGCATCGGTTCGAAGGCGCGCGACCATGCCGAGTAACCGACCGGCGTGCGCGTGTTTTCTCCATCCATCGTCCCGCCCATCTTGATGGTGAATTCACACCGCGCGGCAGTGACGATTTCGACGCGCTGTCTCGGCGCAGGCTCAGCAGCGATGGCGACAATAGGCAGGAGAAGGACAAGTGCGGTTCTCATGGTGGCGTTGCCGTTCTTGTAACACAACGAGCGCCTATTCGGCCACGCGGTTCTTGGCCGGTTGGCTGGCCGCTAATTCGTCTTGAGTTGGTTGGAGTGTCTGGTAACGTTTGCGTCCGTCTTTAGCTTCGCGTGCGCTCAAACCAAAGTCTCTAACCTTCAAACACAAGGAGTCGAAATCATGGAAAAGTGGCCTATCGGAGTGTTTACCAGTCTTGATGCGGGTCTGGGCGTGAAGCTCGAAGTCGCCCGCGAATTGGGCGTTCCGACGATCCAGTTGCACGCACCCGCGCAGAACACGCGGACGTCGGAAAACGCGCGGCAGTTCTTGGCGAAGCTCAAGGAGGCCGGTATCACGTTGACCGCGGTCTTCGGCGGCTTCGAAGGCGAAAGCTACGCGGACATTCCCACCGTTTCCAAGACTGTCGGCTTGGTTCCGCGGAAAACGCGCGCCGCGCGGACGCAAGAGATGAAGGAGATTTCCGACTTTGCCAAGCTGCTGGGCTGCCGTGTGATCGCCTTGCATTTGGGCTTCGTCCCCCACGACGCCAAGGATCCGCTATATGGCGAGGTCTTGAAGGTGACGCAGGATGTATGCGATCACGCCAAACGCAACGGGCAGAACCTGCATCTGGAAACCGGTCAGGAAACCGCGGAGGGGTTGCTGCAGTTCATCCACGACGTGGGACGTGACAACCTGTTCATCAACTTCGACCCGGCGAACCTGATCCTGTATGGCACGGGCAAACCGATCGAGGCCCTGCAGAAAGTCGGCCGCTACGTGCGGAGCTGTCACTGCAAGGACGCGAAGTGGGCAGCGCAGCCCGGCAAGGAGTGGGGCCGGGAAATGCCGTTGGGCCAAGGCGACGTGGGGATGGAGCAGTTCCTGCGCACGCTTCAGGGCCTTGGCTACGACGGGCCGCTGACCATCGAGCGCGAGATTCCGCAGGAGCCGGCGCGCCAGAAGGCGGAGATCAGCCATGCGATACGGCTGCTCACCGAATTGAAGAAGAAGATCGGGGTCTGACGGCAGAGCGGAAGTTGTCCGCAGCGCCGGTGTTACTTCTCGACGATCTCAAACGGAATTGCTGGCAGCGTGGCGACGTTGCGCCGGGCCATCGCCATACCCTTGCCTTTGCCGGCGAATCGTCCTGATGGCGAAACGGAAACACTGACGATCAGGTTGCCTTGCTGACCGGGTTTGACTTTGGTGGCATCGCTGCGCAACACGACCTCCGTGCCCATGCCGAGCGACGAGGTTTTCTCGATCGCGATACCGGACGGCGCGTCGCTCAATTCGAGTTGGAGGCTGCCGAAGAACGTGGTCGTGGGCATGCCGACCCGGACGAGTGCGGTTCCGCCGGCGGGGATCTTCACCGGCATGGAACTGAGGATTTTTGGCGAGCTTGTCGGCGCTCTGGACCCGAAACGTCCCATCATCGGCGGCAGTCCAGCGGTCGCCACCTCCAACTCTTTGGCGGGAACAAGATGACGGTAGGCGAAGGCCTGCATCATGTCCTCGGCGGGCACGGCGGGACGGCGGACTTCGCGGCCTTGGATGGTCGCGCGTCCTTCAAAGCGTAGCGTCACCGGAGCGTCACTGGATGAAGCTGGGGCCGTCAGCGTGAAGCGCACCTTGTCTTGGTTCGCCGGCACGCGCGCGCCGCTCACCGCGAAGCCCGTCGGCGCGTCCTTCAACGCCAGCGCGATCTCACCGGAGAAACCGTCGCGCCGCAACGCATACACTGTGACTGGCACAGTCGCGCCGGGGCGGACACTGACGCTCGACGGCGTGATCCGCAATGCGAAATCCGGCTGCGGCGCGCTGATCCGCAGACGATAGGCGAACTCCGCGCCACCTTTGCGCTGCGTGTCGCCGATGTGCACAAAGTAGGTGCCGCTCGCGGGCAGTTTGAGGTGGACATAGGAGTCGGCATGGTGCGTGTTCAGGCCGGAGGCTTTGTCTTCGTGGTCGTCGTTGAGTGCGAGTTGCTTGCCGGTGATGTCGGTGAGCTTGAGGAACGAATCGAGCGGCGAGTCAAGCCGGCGCGCATAAACTTCCGCCACGATCTCGTCGCCGGCGTTGCCCACAAAACTGAACACGTCGCGGTCGCCTGACTGATCTATGCGGCCGTTGATGATGGCCGGCAACGTAATCCGCTGTGCGGTCTCTTGCGAGTTGTTCGGTTCCTGTTCCAGACATTCTGGCAGCATGTCCACCGCGAAAGGCACAAGGTTGGAGGGCTGATTGTCCTTGCGCACGGAGATCTGCTGCACGCCGTCGTCTTTGGCGTCCAGCGCCAGTGAGGTTGCGGGCAGGTTCCAGCCTTTGAGCGCGACGGTGGTTTGCGTGCCGGCTTTGCCGCCGAGAGGAAAGACGCTTGTCACAAAGGGCAGTTCGCCGATGGTTATACGATAGACAAAGTCTTCGCGACCGCGATAGATCGAGTCGTGGATCTCCAGCGTGTATTCGCCGTCGCCGGGGACTTCGTAGAGGAGCACCGGGTCGGGATGGAACCGAAAATGGTCGGCGTAGTCCACCTGTTGTCCTTTCGCGTCGTAGAGCACAAGCGACGCCTGAAACCAGCCGGGCACCGCGTCGGAGATGTAGGGGATGAGTTCGCGGGCGGCGGCGGAGACGACGAGCCGCTGGCCTTTGGTGGCGCGGAAGCGGTAACGGTCCACACCGCCGGCCAGCATCTGGCCGTTGACAATGGCGGGCAGGGTGATGCTCGACTCGTAGGGCGCCACGAGAGCCTGTTCCGGCTTGTTGCGCAGCACCTTCAACTCCTCGAAACTCTTGATGTCCTCGTTCATCTTCGCCGCCTTCTTCGTGAACTCCGGCAGTTGGTCCACCCGGAACACCAACGGATTCGTCAGCCCCAGCGCCGTCCGCAGCCGCAACTCATGCTCGGCCGGCTCCGCGTCGGCGGAGACCGTCACCCGCACCGTGACCGTTTCCACGATGGCGGGGTTGGCCGGTTTGCGCACAAACGTTGCGATCTTGTTGCGGATCTCCGTCACCTGCTTCTCATCCGCGGCCGTCCAGCCGGACTTTCCCGACCCCTCGCCGCCGCGCTTGCCGTCCCGTTTCCACCACTGCCGTGACCCGGCCATCTTCTTTTGCATCAACTCCTTCAGCTCATCCCGCAACTGGTTGAACTGCTGCATCGAGATCGGCTTCACGTAACCGGTCACTGTCGCGCTTACCCTGCCGCCGGACACGAACGCATTCGTCACGCCGTCAAGATACTGGCCGCCAATGGTCAGCTCGAACGAGCTGCCTTGTTTGCCGCCGGCGGGATAGACGTAGCCGATGTGCGGCGTGAACTGCTGCGCTCGCGCCGCCGGCAGAAGTGCCAGCACTGCCGCCACGCCCAAGAATGTTTTCCAGCGGATGAGCTTCATACGATCTCCGTCAACCGACCGCCGAGCTTCACGTCATCGGAGGAGGTGGGCACCACGGTGGCCAACTCGCCTGTCGGATGCGGCAGGCGCGCTTTGCAGTCAATGCCGAGCAGTTCATACATGGTGCCGATGAGATCGGCCGGATGGACGGGGCGGTCCTTCACCTCTTCGCCCTTCGCGTCCGACGCGCCGACGACGCGGCCGCCCTTGAAGCCGCCACCCGCGACCATCGCAGAGAAGACGTTGCCCCAGTGTCCGCGACCGCCGTTCCACGGCGCTTCCCACTGCACCTTCGGCGTGCGGCCAAACTCGCCGCACCACCAGACGATCGTGCTGTCGAGCAGGCCGCGGTCGGCCAGATCCTGCAACAGCGTCGCGACGCCTTTGTCCATTTCCGGCAGCCGGCGGCGCATGGTCTGGAAGTTCTGCTTGTGCGTGTCCCAAGTGCCGCTCTTGTAGTTGATGGTGACGTAAGGCACGCCGCGCTCCACCAGCTTGCGCGCAACGAGGCACGACTGGCCGAATGTGTTGCGGCCGTAGCGATCTCGCAGCTCGTTCTTCTCCGTCGAGAGATCGAACACCTTGCCGGCATCGCCGAGGATGAGGTCGTAGGCTTGTTTCTCGGTCTGGTCGGCGGCGAGCATTTGGGGGTCGTTGGGGGCGGCGTGCTTGAGGGTGTTGAGCTGGTGGAGGAAGTTGCGCCGGTCCTGCTGGCGTTTGTCGGAAATGCCGGACGCGACGATGCCCTCGACAGCGAACCGCTGCGCGCCCGGATCGCCGCCGGTGGAGAACGGCTTGAAGCGGGAGCCGAGGAAGCCCGCCTCGGAGAAGCGGCCCTGCGGTTCGGTGAGGACAATATAGGGCGGCAGCAGACCGCGATAGCCGCCGGAGTAGCCCTTGAACAAGGAGACGACCGCGCCCGCGCTCGGGTAAACGTCGCGCCCGCCCTGTTGCCGCGCGGTCTGGACGAGGTAGGAGGCGGTCTCGTGGGCGTTGACGCCGTGGGTCATGCTGTGGATGACGGCGTATTTGTCGGCCTGTTTGGCGAGCAACGGCATGAGTTCGTTGACGCGCAGCCCGTCCACGTTGGTGGCGATGGGGGTCTTGAACGCGCCATAGTAATCGTAGCCCGCGTCGGGCTTCGGGTCCCACGTGTCGAGGTGCGCTGGGCCGCCCCACATCCAGATCTGGATCACGGAGCGCGCCCTGGCTTTGGGAGCCTGCGGTGCCGCGAACGCCGAGAGGCCAAGGTGATCGCCGAGCCACAAGCCCGCCGCGCCGAGCATCGCGCGCTGCACCGCCTCGCGGCGGGTGATGGCGTTCTCGCGCATCCGGTCGAGCCACTTGTTCGTGAAACTGGGTTGCGTTTTCATGATCGTCCTCACTTTCGCCGGCCGCTCAATGCCGGTAGAGAAACTCCGCGCTGTTAATCAACGCCCACGCCAGATCCACCGCCACTTCGTGGTCCTTCACGCCGGCCTTGGAGTGAGCGGTCACGGCTTGCCATTCCTCGGGGGTTGGATGACGTGACAGGATCAACAGGTAGAGCCACGTCACGGCGTCACCGGATCTTTTTGCGTTGCGGATGATGTATTGGATCTTCGGACTTTCCTCGATCTTCTTCTGAACGTGACTGGAGTTGAGCAGATGCAACCGCTGGTCGGCCGTGGGGCGATTGTTGCGCTCAGACTCCAGGCCCGTGTCGCGTGGTGGCCGGCCAAACAGTTCCAGGAACGGGCTGCCGATGCTGCCGTCGGGCAGGGAGATGGAGCGCTGCTTTTCCGGGATGAACGTAAACGGTTCCGGGATGGCGCTGGTGTAATGCTCCGGCATACCGGTGACCTGGTTCAGCGCGTCGGCGAGCACCTCGGCGTCGAGCCGGCGTATCAGGTAGTGCGAGAAAAAGGCGTCGGCTTCGGGGCGCGCGTCCTTGGCAATGAAGGAGAGCTGGTAGGTCTTGGAGTTCAGGATAACGCGGAAGAGCTGTTTGAGGTCGTAGTGTGCGTTGATCAGTTCCTGGCAGAGGTATTCGAGCAACTCCGGATTGGTCGTCGGGTTATCGGCGCGGATGTCGTCCGGCTCGTGGATGATGCCGCGGCCCAGCAGCCAGAACCAGACGCGGTTGGCGATGGCGCGCGTGAACCACGGATTTGTCGGCTTGGTCAGCCAGTCGGCGAAGACCTCGCGCGGGTCGTGATCCGCTGACAGTTTCGCAGCGGTGCCGTCGGGGAAGACCGGCGCCGCTTGGAAGACAACGTTGGTGTTTTTCGCGGCGATCCGGTCGGGGTCGAAGAAAACGATCTCCTCTTTCCACTCCGAGGTTTCCTTGTAGCCGATCTGCGAGAAGAACGCGGCCATCCCGGCGAGCGTCTCCTTCGGCCACTTGTCGGAGCGCGTGCCCATGAACGTCAGCGCGACGGCCTGCGCGATGGACTGCGGATCCTTGTTTTGCATCGCGCGGTAGAAGTTGACGGCCGGGTCGCGGAAGTTGCTGCCGTTGGCCGTGAGCAACTCGCGCACGAAACGATCATACGGCTTGGCCGATTTGATCGAGGCCCAAATCCACTGGTGATAGGCCTGCGCGGCCCTGGGCCAGAGGTTGATGGGAAACTCCGCCTTCACGCGCAGCAGGTCGGACCACTTATTGGCCCAGTAATCCGCGAACTCATCGCGCGTCAGCAACCGCTCGATCAACGCGCCGCGCTTGTCCGGACCCTTGTTGTTGAGAAACTCCCTGGCCTCGCGCGGCGTGGGCAGCGTGCCGATCACATCGAGGTAAGCGCGTCGCAAGAAAGTCGCGTCCGAACTGAGGTTGGCCGGCTGAATCCCAAACTGTTTGAACTTGGCGAATACGAGCTGGTCAATCGGACAGCGCGGCGTCAGGTCGGCCTGCGTCTCGAACGGGCTGGGCTTCGGCACCGTTGCCAGCGCAGTTCGGACTGAGGTGGGCCTCGCCGTCGGCGAAGCTGCCTCGCCCAATGCGACCGCAAAGACAACGCCAACAGCAAGAAGTATGTTCATCATACACGATGTCACCCTTATATAACGTCTGCGGGCTGGAAATGTTACGGTCGAAGTTCGGTTTTTGACAAACTGCGTCGGCTTGCCCGGATAGTTCGCTGCGCGTGGCGGTCGTAAAGGTCGGGGCCGGGAGCCGTCGAATCAAACGCCGACGAGCCGCGACAGGCCAGACTCTCGATTTAGTCTCGCGGCAAGACCGTCCTTGGTGCATAATTACCTCGTGGTCTTCGAGCAAATCAGAAGCGTAGTGGAGACATACCACCATCTGCCGCGGTATCGGGAGATTTTCCTGACGTTCTTCAAATATGGGTTAGTGGACTTGCTGAAGTTTGTCCACCTCCAGAAGTTGCTGGAGATAGCCGACCGCCAGTTGCATCCGAAGAACGAGGAACTTCACCGCAAGCCGGTGGCGGAGCGTTTCCGCATGGCGCTGGAGGAACTGGGACCAACCTTCGTCAAGTTCGGCCAGATCCTCAGTTCGCGGCGGGACGTCATCAACGAGGCGTTTTACAACGAACTACGGAAGCTGCAGGATGCGGTGCCGCCTTTTCCCGGTGCCGACGCGGTGAAAATCGCCGAGCGGGAATTGGGCCGGCCGCTGGGGGATATCTTCAAGGCGTTTGACGAGAAAGCCATCGCCGCCGCCTCGATCGCGCAGGTGCATCGGGCGACCTTGCTGGACGGTGCCGAGGTGGCCGTCAAGATTCGGCGTCCCGATATCGAGAAGGTCATCGAGGTGGACGTGGCCATCCTGATGGACGTGGCGCGTTTCTTGGAGACGCACGTCGAGGAAATCGCGGTATTGAATCCGGTGGGCGTCGCCCATGAGTTTGCGAGGACCATCGAGCGGGAAATGGACTTCTCCAACGAGGCGCGCAACATGGAGCGCTTTGCGAAGCAGTTCAAGGGCAACCGTTGGATTCGCGTGCCGCGCGTTTACCGCGAGTTCTCGACCGGGTCGGTGTTGACGATGGAGTATCTATCGGGTTTCCGGATGGACGACCCGGAACAGTTGCGCGCACAGGGGATTGATCCGGTCCCTCTCGCCGAGCGCATCTCACGGCTGATCTTCCAGCAGGTGTTCAAGCATGGCTTTTTCCACGGTGACCCGCATCCCGGCAATGCCACCATCCTGCCGCCGGGCGTGCTGGTGCTTTACGACTACGGCATGATGGGCGTCCTAAGCGTGCCGTTCCGTGAGAACATCGCGAACATGGTCGTCGGGTTGGTGGAGAAGGATGCGCGGATGGTGAGCCGTTCACTGCTCGGCATGTCCGAGGAAGGTTATGTGGAAGAGCCTCGACTGCTCGAAAACGACGTGGAAGCTTTCGCCCAGCAGTATCTGGATTGCCCCCTCAAAGATTTGAAACTGGGTTTTGTCCTGAACCGCCTCCTAGACCTGCTCATCGGCCACAGGTTGCGCATGAAGGCCGATTTCTATCTGGGCGTCAAGGCGCTGACCCAGGTGGAAGCCAGCGGCAGGGTGCTCGACCCCGACCTGAACTTTGTCCGGTTTGGCGAACCCTACGCAATGCAAGTCATCGAAGGGAGATTCGATGTCAAACAGATCCTCAAAAACCTTTACTCGTCCGTCGGCGAAACCGCGGATTTCCTGAGAAGCTTCCCGCTGGAAGCGCGGGACCTGTATGAGCGGATCCGTAGCGGGCGTTTCCGCATCCCGCTAGAACACCGCTTCGACCCGAAGGGATTCGAGCCGTTGCGAAGCACGCTGAACCACATCACCAACCGCCTTGTCGAAGCGGTTCTTGCGGCGGCCATCCTGGTCTGCTCAAGCATCTTGATCCTGGCGGACCATTCCAGTTTGTGGAACTTCCTGCCGATGCTCGGCATCATCGGCCTTATCATTGGGGGTAGCATCGCATTACGCCTCATCGTTGCCATCTGGCGCAGCGGCGGAATGTGAACGCCCTCGAAGAAAGCCGGGAGGTTTGTTTTAGATTTTCTTTAACCCCTTGCGGAAAGCCGCAGCTCCTTCCTGGATCGCGTCCGTAAGCTTGTCTGAAGCCTGGTTGACCAGCGACGACGCCTTCAGTTTCATCGCGTGACGCGCCTTGGCGGTCTTGCCCGCGCTGGCAATCACACCATCCTTCAGCAAGGTCGCAGCCTGATCAATCAGTTTGACGGCGGATTGAACAAGTGGATCCTTGTTGCCGGTGGCGGGGCGTTTCGATTTGCTACTTTTCTTTGCAGCCTTAGCCATAGTTCCTCCTGTGTGTTGATAGACCTTACGAACACCCCGCCGTTCTGTCAACGGCGGGTAACAGGATAACAGCCACAAGTCTTGACCGAATTCGTGTTGCGAAGTATCAAAGGCGCTCCCAAATCAAGGCGCATAACCGCGCTGAGTAACCAGTCTGCGAAAAGATGGATATCGGATGAATCAGGCGACAACTTGGATAGTCCTTTTCTTGCTGCTGCTTGTTTCCGCCGTTTTTGTTGCCGCCGCCAATGCGTCGGCTGCGCTACAAGCTCACGCCTCCTACGTCAAGAAAGCCTCCTGGCCGGAAACGATGCTCGCTTCGCGCGTCGCACTGAAGGCGGCTGCGTTGCCGGCAAGGGAGCGGAAGATTGTGCAGGCGGCAGTTTGGGAGCAGGTTGAACGCGATTTTCCTGTCCAGTGGGATTGGGCGCTTCAGGACGGCGGCCTCGATTTCCCGACCTGGTTCGCCGCCGACGCCAACGCCGACATTGAGAAGAAGATGATCGCCCACGCGTTGGAGGAACTTGGTGGCAGCGGTGCCGCATGTCGCAAAGAATTCGACGCGTTCAGCCAGAGTAACGTCGCTCCGAACGACCCGCGCTGGCTGGACCTCTACGCCAAAGTGTGCGAGCAGCGGCGCGCGACGCGTCTGAGAACCGTTCTCGCGCAGTCGCCGAAGATCGTGTTTACGAAACACCAGACGATTCGCCCGTCCTTCTTCGCCTACACCGAGGGCCAGTCCGACGCGCAGGCAGAGCGGCATTTTCATCCCGGCTCGTCGCTGTGCCTGCTGGAGATGGACGGCACGCGCGCCAAGGTGCGCACGCTGCTCGAAGATCCGACTGGCGCAATCCGCGACCCGGCGGTTTCCTACGACGGCCGCCGCGTGATGTTTGCGTGGAAGAAGTCGTTCAACGAGGACGACTACCACCTTTATGAGATGGATATTGCCTCGAAGCAGCTCCGCCAGATCACGTTTGGCCTCGGCTTCGCCGACTACGAGCCGTGCTACCTGCCGAACGGCGACATCGTCTTCTCCTCCTCGCGCTGCGTGCAGACGGTGGATTGTTTCACGACGGAGGTGAGCAACCTCTACACCTGCGACAAGGACGGCCGATTCCTGCGTCGGCTCGGCTTCGACCAGGTCCACACGGTCTATCCCTCAATGACCGACGACGGGCGCGTCACCTACACGCGCTGGGACTACAACGACCGCGGACAGGTTTTTCCCCAGGGCCTTTTTCAGATGAACCCCGACGGCACGGCACAGGCCGCGCTCTACGGCAACAATTCATGGTTCCCTACCACCATTGTCCACGCGCGCGGCATCCCCGGCTCGCAGAAGCTCGTCGGCATCTTTTGCGGCCATCACTCGCCGCAGACTGGCAAGCTCGGCTTGATTGATCCGTCGAAGGGCCGCGAGGAAAACTCCGGCGCGCAGCTCATCGCGCCAGCGCGCGAGACGAAGGCCGAACGCATAGACAGCTACGGCCAGCAGGGTGAGCTGTTCCAGTATCCGTATCCGCTGAACGAGACGGAATTTCTCGTCACCTACGCGCCGCTGGGCCGGGATTTTGAAAAGGAAAAACGCTCGTGGCCGAACGACATCGTGGCCGCGCGCTTCGGTATCTATTACATGACACTCGACGGCCGGCGCGAACTGCTCGTCTCCGACCCGGCTTTGCCGTGCAACCAGCCGTTCCCGCTGGCGTCGCGTCCGAAACCGCTGCTGCGGCCAAGCACGGTGGACTATCAAAAGACCACCGGTGCCTACTACATGCAGAACATCTACGCCGGTCCCGGCCTCGAAGGCGTCCCGCGCGGCGTCATCAAGCGCCTGCGAGTCGTCGCGCTCGATTTCCGCGCCGCCATCATCGGCGACAACGGCAGCGGCGGCCCTGGCGGCGGCGCGATGATCAGCACGCCCATCGCCATCGGCAACGGCGCATGGGACGCGAAGATCGTGCTCGGCGACGCGAAGGTTTACGAGGATGGCTCGGCGTTCTTCACCGTGCCCGCACGAACGCCGGTCTATTTTCAGGCGCTCGACGAAAAAGGCCGCGCCGTCCAAACAATGCGGAGCTGGAGCACGCTCCAGCCTGGCGAAAACCAGTCGTGCGTCGGCTGCCACGAAAACAAGAACGCCGCGCCGCCGCCGCAGCGTTACAACTCCACCGTCGCGTTGAAGGCCGGCCCGCAGGCGCTGGAGCCGTTCTACGGTCCACCGCGCGGCTTCAGTTTTGCGAGGGAAATCCAGCCGATCCTCGACCGCAAGTGCGTCTCTTGCCACAACGACCGCGAAGCTGCCGCGAAGCTCTACTCCACCGACCCGCGCAAACAGCCCGCCGCCGCCGCGCCCGCCGACCCAAAGAAAGTTTTTAGCCTGCTCGGTGCCGAGGTCCCCGATCCCACCGCCAAACGCAAGTGGAGCGACGCTTATCTCGTCCTGACCCAATCGTATCCCGACGAGCGGCGGAAGAAGAAGCAAACCGAGGCGGAATGCAGCTGCGAGCGGTTCCGCGGCTGGTTCGAGGGCCGGTTGGTGAACTGGGCCGGCTCGCAGTCGGTCGTCTCGATGCTGCCGCCGTATTTCGCCGGCTCCACCAAGAGCGAACTGGTAGCGATGCTGGAGCGGGGTCACCGCGATGTCACGCTCACGCGCGAGGAGATCGAGAAGTTCTGCGCGTGGATTGATCTTTTCGTGCCGTTCTGCGGCGATTACAAGGAAGCGCACGCGTGGACCGAACAGGAACTCTCGCGTTACGACCACTACTATGAGAAGCGTCGCCGCATGGAAGCCATCGAGCGCGCGAACATTGAAGCGTTCATCGCTCGGCGCGAAATGAAATAGGTTTGGAGACTCACCATGATCATCGGCATTGATGTCGGCAATACGAACATGACCGGCGCTCTCGCGTCGGACGACGGCAAACGCATCGCCACGCTCCGGCGCAAGTCGGACCGCAGCGGCGGCGCCAAGGCGGGGTTGAAGTTGATCTCGGAGATCATCGCCACGCTCCAGAAGCGCGCCGTCGGCAAACGCGGCCAGGTGCAGCGCATCGGCATCGGTTTCGGCGGGCCGGTGGACTTCGAGCGCGGCATCGCGCTACTGAGCCATCAAAACCCCGGCTGGGAAAACACGCCGGTGCGCAACGAACTCCACAAACGATTCGGCATCCCCGTCGCGCTCGACAACGACGCCAACGCCGGCACGCTCGGCGAGTGGCGGTTCGGCGCGGGCCGAGGCATCAACGACTTGCTCTACGTGAATATCGGCACCGGCATCGGCGGCGGCGTCATCGCCAACGGCGCGCTCGTGCGCGGCGCGCAAAATCTCGCCGGCGAGATCGGCCACATCATCGTCCGGCGCGACGGCCCGGTCTGCACCTGCGGCAAACACGGTTGTCTCGAAGGCTGCGCCAGCGGCAGCGCCATCGGCCGCCGCGGCAACGAGGCGCTAGGCCGGAAGGTGAACGGCAAGGAAGTGTTCGCGCTGGCGGCAAAAGGCAACGCGACCGCCCGGCGAGTCTTGGTCGAGGTCATCGAAGACCTCGCGCAAGGCCTCGGCGTGGGCATTGGTCTATTGAACCCGGCGCTCATCATCATCGGCGGCGGCCTCTCTGAAGCGCCGGAGAAATTGTTTTTGGTGCCGCTGCGTCGCGCCGTGCCGCGCTACTGTCTGGCGGAAGCCGCGCCGCATCTGCGGATCGAGCCGGCGCAGTTGCGTTACGACGCCGGCGTGATGGGCGCGGTGGCGCTGGCGATGTCGTAGGGCCGACTTACTTCGCCTTGACGTTGTAACAGAGCAGCACGTCCTGATCGCGAATGTAGAGCCGACCGTTGGCGATGACCGGATGGGGCCAACTGTTCTTGTCGCTGCGTTCCGGCTGATTGAAACGCGCATTCTCCGCGTAGCTCTTCGACGAGGCTCCGATCAGTGCGATTGCACCCTTGCCGGTTTCGTTGCGGAGATAGAAGTGGCCGTCGGCGTAGGCGATTGAGCCTTTGCCCACGCCGTTGTTGCTCCAGACAACCTCGCCGGTCTTGAAATCCTGGCAGACCCAGCCCTTGCCGTCTGAGAAACCGTAGAGGTGGCCATCGAGCAGGATGACGCCACCGTGATGGTTGACCATGTTGTTGTTGTTGTAAACCTCCGTGGCTTTGATGCTGCTCCCTTCCTTCGTGAGCTTGAACGCGTTGCAGCCGACGCCGTAGCCGGAGCAGACATAGACCTGGTTGTCCGCGTAGATCGGCGTCGGGATGACGGCGGTCTTGCCGGGACGGTCCGCGCGCCAGAGCAGTTTTCCGTCGGCCACGGCGACGCCCGCCACGCTTGCCGCAGTGAGCTGGATAACCTGCCGCTGGCCGAAGATGGTCGCCGGGACGAGCGACGAGTAATGCGCGCCGTCGGTGAACTCCTTGCTCTGCCACATCAACGCGCCGGTTTTCTTGTTCAGGGCGACGATGGCCCCGCGCGAGCCGCCCGGCGTGCAGAGCACCTTGTCGCCCTCCACCAACGGCGACTCGGCGTAGCCCCAGTTGTGCGGGCGCCCGCCGAAATCCTTGAGATTCTTGTGCCAGACTTCCTTGCCCGTGGCGGCGAACGCGCAAATCAAATCACCATGCTGGTTGAGCGCATACACCAGATCGCCATCCACCGACGGCGTGCCGCGCGGGCCATAGAAGTTGCCGTATTGGCCGGGCGCGCCGAGTTTCAGGGACCAGAGCTTCTTGCCGGTGGCCTCGTCGAGCGCGATCAACTGGCTTTCCTCACCCACGTCGCCCATCGTGAACACCTTGCCCTTCATCACCGCGACGCCCGAGTAGCCCGCGCCCATGCGGTCGACTTTCCACGTCAGAGGGGGACCGTCGGTGGGCCATTCGGTGAGCAGCCCTTTCTCCGTCGAGATGTCGTCGCGATTGGGACCGCGCCACTGGGGCCAACCACCGCCCACCGGAGCGACACTCGCGGGCGCGGCGGCAGCGGCGACAGGGGCGGCAAGGGCCGGTGTCGGTGGTGCGGCAGGGCGGGGAGCTGGCGGTGGCGCCGGCCGATAGCCAGTCGCATTGCAGTAAGTCTGAAACAGACGCGGGTTGACAGTGGGCAACCGGTGAAGGTCCACCAGCCTCCAAGTGTATTTGACCTGGCCATACGGCAGCTTGAAATCAAACCCTTGAGCCGTGGCGTTGGATACTTCGCCGTCGAGCACCCGCCCGTTGAGCAAAGGCACCTGCTCGGCCCAAGCTGAAGAAAAGCTGGCAAGCACAACAACGAGGAAAGCCCCGCGCGACATTGCCGCCACTCTGGAGAAGGATCGGATTCGTTTCGTGGTTTTCATGTTACAAGACTCCTGAAGAATGGCGCGCCTGGAGGGACTCGAACCCCCGACCAGAGGTTTAGAAAACCTCTGCTCTATCCAACTGAGCTACAGGCGCGCAAACGGTTGCGACAGCATGGCGAACACTGTGGGGATAGTTGCGGGGATTCCGTTCTCCAAGTCGATCGCTCCCTCCTCTTGCTCCGGCGCGAGGTGAACGTAGAGAGCATCTTCTCGGTCTTTTTCTGTCCCGCAAGATCCTGCACAGCGCGTATATCTACACCAGCCATTATCAAACGCGAGACGAAAGTGCGCCACCCTGCGGCGTTCACTTGGCTTCGTTGATGAAACGACGGCTGATTATGTGGAAGTGATGGCTGCAGGCTGCGGTGAAGATGGCT
This sequence comes from Verrucomicrobiota bacterium, assembly GCA_026397915.1. Classification (GTDB taxonomy): domain Bacteria; phylum Verrucomicrobiota; class Verrucomicrobiia; order CAIQCK01; family CAIQCK01; genus CAIQCK01. The sequence continues at coordinate 199,176 of JAPLTX010000008.1, read as the reverse complement.
TCGGTGAAGAGGTGGCGGTATTTCAGGATCACTTGGGCCAGAAAGTTCCAGAACGCCCGACGGCCGGAGTCCCTGACGCCAAGGGTCCACAAGATCGCCAGAAGTGATTTGATCTCGCCGGCTGTCGGAAGCCGCCGGTGCCGGCGGCCGTTGGGACGATGGTTGGCGAAGAACGTCAGCACCCGCTCGAAGTAGGCTTTGGGTTCATACAACCGCTCAGCCATGGACTTGTAGCCGGTCACCAGCTTCTCGCGCCCCATCTTGGGCACGATGTTTAGCGCGCCGGTGCTCATGGAGTTGTCTCCGTTCGGCCAGCCCAGGAGCCGGCCTTCTTTTTCCAAGCGATGCCAGAGCGGCGTGCCGGGCGGAGCCGAGAGCAGCCCGATCATGGCCCTGGGGATGCCGGCGGATTGGATCAGCCGCACAATGTCGTCGAAGATCGTCGGCGGGTCGGCATCGAAGCCGACGATGAACCCGCCCATGACTTCCATGCCGGCCCTTTGCAGGGTGCGCACCGCCTCGATCAAGTCCTGGTCCTTGTTCTGAAACTTGTGGCACTCCTCCAGCGATTCCGTGAACGTGGTTTCAATGCCGATGAATATCCGTTTGAAACCTGTCCGGGACAACAGGGACAACATCTCCTGGTTTTCCGCGAGGTTCAAACTCGCCTGGGTAAAAAACTCGAATGGATAGTCGCGCTCTTCCTGCCAGCCGACGATTGCTGAGAGGAGTTCCTTGGCCTTGCCGGGGTTGCCGATGAAGTTGTCGTCCACGAACATAACCTCGCCACGCCAGCCGGCCTTATATAGCCCATCCAGTTCGGCGATGATCTGGGCGACGCTCTTGTAGCGCGGCCGGCGGCCGAACAAGAGGACCACGTCGCAGAACTCGCAAGTGAACGGGCAGCCGCGCGAAAACTGGGCCGACGCGTTAAGGTAGTTGGCCAGATTGACGAGTCCCCACGAAGGCGGCGGCGTCCCGGCAAGCTCCGGGAACTTCTCGGCCCGATAAACAAGTTTGGCCCGCCCGTGTTCCAGGTCTTGCAGCAGCGCCGGCATGATTTCCTCGGCCTCGCCGATGACGGTGTGGTCCACGTCCTTGTAGCCCTCTGGCCAGCGGGAAAAATGCGGTCCGCCCGCGACGATCTTGAGGCCGCGCTCCTTGCAGCGCCGCACGACCTCGTCCACGGAGTCCGACTGGATGGTCATGGCGCTGATGAAAACAGTGTCGGCCCAGCCTAGATGGTCGTCCGTGAGCGGCTCGACGTTGAGGTCCACCACTTTCTTGGGCCACCCGGCGGGCAGCATGGACGCGACCGTCAGGAGACCCAGCGGAGGAAACAACGCCTTGGCCTGCGAGAACTGGATGGCGTGTCTGAGGCTCCAGAAAGTGTCCGGGTAGCTGGGTGAAATCAGTAGGGCCTTCATTATGACGACCGACGAACACTATTTGGCGCGCTCGTCGTAAACCTTCCTCCCCTCGCGGATGGCGGCGCGATTGCGCGCCTCGATTTGCTGGCGGCTCAGATATTTGTCGTCGCGCTTCTGGTCAACCTCGCACGCCTGAAAATCGGCTGCATCGCCGCGCGGGCGTTTCGCCAGTGTTTCCTTGCCCGCTTGGATAATCACAATGGCCTCCTTGCGACGCGGGTCGTTCTTGTCGGCGAACTTCGCCAGACACGGACTAAGTTCCGGCCGGTCGAAGGTGATCTGCGGGCCGCGGTTTTGGCTACAGTGGATGTCCTTGCCAAACGGCACGCCCGTGAGTTCTTCGAGTCGCGCGAGCTGTTTGTCGTCCAACGGCGAGCGGCCGGCGAGGTTGGCCGGGTAGGAACTGGCGTAGGTCGGGTAGTAAGGCGCGTTGAGGTCAATCCACGTGATGAGACATTCCAACGCTTCGTCCGTGACACCGTATTTCTGCCGGCACTTGCGAATCGCCGCGGCCACTTTGCTGGCGTGCGAACCCCACGAATACGCCGGCTGGATCTCCGCGGGGCCGGCGCCGACAACGTGGATGTAGTTCTTCCGCCACAACTCGTTGTAGGCGACGTTGAAAATCAAGTCGCGGTCGGGCGCGAGATTCATCTTCGCGCCGGCCTTCGTGCCGAAGTCGTGGCAGCGGAGGCAGTATTGGTTGAGGACCGGCTGCACGTCGGCCATGAAACTGAAATAGCGCGGCGCACCGTGCCAGCCGTCCATCTCGCTCGGCGGACGTTTGAGCGCCAGCGGTGTGTTGTCCTTTGACGGCGGCGCGGCGCGACGCTCGTCGTGACATCCGACGCAGCCCTGCCATTCGCCCGACTGGACAATCGTGCCGCTGCGCATGGACTGCACCATCATCTTGTTCTCGTCGAGGAGTTGGAAATAGACGAACCGGTCCGCCGGCACCGCGAAATATGCCGAGCCGTCCGCCTCCACCGGCACAGTGCCGAGGATGCGCTTGTTGTTGAAGTCGTGCCAGTTCATCGCCGGCGCTTCGGATCCTTGGCCGAACCAACTCGGATGCGTCCAGAACCGTTTCTCCGGCGACTCGATCACGCGCAGCCACTTCACCGCGCCACGCTTCACGCCAGCCATGTGCGTGCCTTGGTAAACGTCGGCGACGTAGAAGTAGCCTTCCTTGTTCGCGAAGTTCCGGCGCGTCGGAATTGCCAGTGGCCGTGGGCGCGGCGAGAGCGGCATCGGGTCGTAGCAGCCGAGCGGGTCGTGAGGCGTGGAGCGTGGAGCGTTGGGCGTTGGGGTTTCGGCGTGCAGAAGAATCTCGTTGCCGAACACATCGAGCAGATAGAGGCCCATCTGCTCACCGTTGCCAGTCATGCGCGAGCAGAGGAAATGTTTTTCGCCGAGCGGCCACGGGTCTTCGTATTTCGGATGAACTCTCTTGAACTCGTCGAAGTTGCCATGATCCACAAGGTTCATCGCGCTGGCGGGCCATGTCCGCACGACGGCGGCGCTGCCGTCCAAAGCGAGGCTGCGGTCCACGATGGCAAGCGCGCCCCAAGGCCGGTCGTGGCAGGAGCTGAAGTTGCAGATCACCCGCTCGGTGCCGGGAATGACGCGCGCGTCCAGCACCGCGCCGGGCGACATCGTGTTGTTGCCCCAATAGACGGCGTGGCTGGTGCCGTCGGGGTTCACGGTCCAGAGACCCTGCGCGCTGCCGAAGTTGCGGTCCACGTATTCCCAACGGTCGTAGAGGATGCGACCGTCAGGCATCAACGCGCCGTGGCCCTCGAAGAGCGTGCTCTTGCCGATCTGATGGATGTTCGCGCCGTCGGCATCCATGCGGAAGAGGTTGGCCATGATGTGGCGGTTGCACATGCAATACTTCGGCTCGCGCGTCGAGGAAAACGCGATGCTTCCGTCGGGCAGATAGAGCGGGTCAATGTCCGTCACGCCCGATGCGAACGTGAGCTGCCGCAAGCCACTGCCGTCGGCGTTGCATTCGTAGATGTGGTAATCGTCCTGGATGTTCTTCCGCATCGAAAAGATGATCTTCGTCCCGTTAAAGTGCATCTCCGGGTCGCGCACGACGCCGTCGGCCGACTCGATGAGCGTCTTCACCTCACCGCCCTTAGTGAAATCAATCGTCTTCAGCGCCGAGCCGCCCTCGAATTTTCCGGTGTTGATCTCGCCGGTTTGGAACATCGTCTCGGTGTTGTGGTGGTCCGGTTTGTATTGATGGCGGACGACGAAGAGGATTGGCTGGCCGCTGACGAGGGGGTTGGCAACGAGCGCCTCGCGTTGCAGAACGGCAAACTCCTGCGCGCTCACGCCTGCGTCGAGCCGTTTCAGAAACTCTGCGCCCTTGGGATAGCGCGGCCCGAAGGTCGCGACAAGATCGTTGATTGCCGCGCGCAGCGTGGCCGGACTGCCCGGCGACGGCAGCGTCGGTGGCACGGGCTTGACTGCGCGTTTCGCTGGTGGAGCCGCTGCCTGCGCGTGAACCGGCAACGCCGCGGCGAGGACCAACGACAGAACGGAAACTGTCTTGGCCCATCGGAATGAGCGGCGTTTGGTTGCGAGCGTGGTCATGACCGTCCTTACGGCATGTTGGATAGAACCACAGCTAACGCCGCCCGTCAACGAACCTGAGCCGCGCACGAAACGGCGGGCCTTTGAGGACGGTGACTGTTACTTTGCGTAGCGCGAGAACTTCTTCACGAACTCCGCAGACGTGTAGCCGCCGAGGTCGGCCAGTCGAGCGAGTTGCTTCTTGTCGGAAAAATCGCCCGGTTCGAGCCGGATCATGTAGTTGCGAGCGACCGTGTAGTATTCAGTGGCGGTGTCCACCATCCGGACGCGGGTCTTGCCGCGCGCGTCCATGATGTCGGGAAAATACATTGGCACCATCTTGCCGTTCTGGATGCTGACCATCGCGCCAGAACCGCCGTTGGAGAGGAACCGGATCGCGGAGTAGCCGAGGTCGCGCGTGTATTCGCAGTCGAACGGCACCGGCGGCGCGCAACGAACCTCGTAGCCGATCTTCTTGTCCACGGCCTTGATCTTCATGTTGCTCTTGGCGAGCCGCCGTTTGATCTCGTCCTTGATGGCGCGGCCGAAATCCACCTCGGATAGCTTGGGGTTGTCGTGTTCGTCGTATTCCAACGAAGCGAGATTTTGTTTCTCCAACTCCCTGAGGTCCTTGTCCACCAGCTTGCTGGCGACGCCTTCGGCGATGACGGCGACGCCGTCAGGGCGGCCCATCGCGTAACGTTTGATGATCGAGCCTTCGAGCACGTCACACACCTCGGCGAGCGTGACCTTCGGCGTGTGGAACTCCTCCGGGATGATGATGGTGGTGGCGCCGGAGGCTTTTCCGATGCCGAGCGCGAGATGGCCGGCGTGGCGGCCCATCGAGATGACGTAGAACCACTGGCCGGACGTGCGGGCGTCTTCCATGAGGTTGTGGACGATTTCCGCGCCGACCGCGCGCGCTGTTTCGTAGCCGAACGTCGGCATCGAGCCGGGCAACGGCAGGTCGTTGTCAATCGTCTTCGGCACATGCACGACGCGGATGGCGCCCCCGGCCTGTTTCTCCACCTGGCTGGAACTGTAGGCGGTGTCGTCGCCGCCGATGGTCACGAGCCAGTTCACGCCGAGTTTCTTCAAGCCGGCCAGCACGTTCGCCATCTTCTTCGGGTCCTTGGTCGGATTCTCGCGCGAGGTGCGCAGGATCGAGCCTCCTTGGAAGTGAATGCGGGAGACATCGTCTGTCTTCAACAAAACGGTATGATCGGTGTCGCCGCGCGCGAGCCATTTGAAGCCGTCGTAAAAGCCGATGACTTTCTTTCCCAGATCAATGGCCTCGATGGCGGCGGCCGCGATGACGCCGTTGATGCCCGGCGCCGGCCCGCCGCCGACGATGATACCGAGCGTTTCGCCTTTCTTGACAACAGGTTTCATGGTGCTTGATTGACTCCTAAGTTTAGGCGGCGGAATCATACTGCCAGCAAATGGCGCGGCAAGTGTTTTGGAGCGATGTGCCGAAGCCGCGGGCCGGCCAATGGGGCACATGAAGGCGGCTGCCGTCACCATCAAAAACGCTTTGGAAACACTTCTTGCTCGCGAGTCGGCGTGTTTCTGCTATATTGCGCGAATTCTCAGGAGAACAAACGATGCCATATACGACCTGCACTCCGCCAAACGGCGGTAAAATTTCAATGCGCGACGGCAAACTCAACGTGCCGGACCATCCCGTCCTGCCGTTCATCCGCGGCGACGGCACCGGGTCGGACATCTGGGCTGCCAGCGAGCGCGTGCTCGACGCGGCCGTGGCGAAGGCCTACGGCGGCCGGCGCAAGATCGCGTGGTTCGAGGTCTTCGCGGGCGAGACGGCGTTCAAGCGGTTCAATAACTGGCTGCCTGATGACACGGTTGAGGCGTTCAAAGAATACCTCGTCGGCATCAAAGGTCCGCTCACCACGCCCGTCGGCAAAGGCATCCGCTCACTCAACGTCGCGCTGCGCCAGATGCTCGACCTCTATGTCTGCCTGCGGCCCGTGCAGTGGTTCAAAGGCGTGCCTTCGCCCGTCAAGCGCCCCGAGAAGGTGAACATGGTCATCTTCCGCGAGAACACCGAGGACATCTATGCCGGCATCGAATGGGCCGCCGATTCGCCCGAGGCGAAAAAGGTCGTCGAGTTCTTGCAGAAGGAAATGGGCGTGAAACAAATCCGCTTCCCGGAAACCAGTGGCATCGGCATCAAGGCCGTCTCCAGCGAAGGCACCGAACGACTCATCCGCGCTGCCATCCAATACGCCATTGCCAACAAGCGCAAGTCGGTGACGTTCGTCCACAAGGGCAACATCATGAAGTTCACCGAAGGCGCCTTCCGCGACTGGGGCTATGCGCTCGCCAAACGCGAATTCGGCGCGAAGGAGATTGATGGCGGCCCGTGGTGCAAGCTGCCCGGCGGCCTTATCATCAAGGACGCCATCGCCGACATCACGCTCCAGCAGGTGCTCACGCGGCCGGAGGACTTCGATGTCATCGCCACGCTCAACCTCAACGGCGATTACCTCAGCGACGCCCTCGCCGCGCAGGTCGGTGGCATCGGCATCGCCCCCGGCGGCAACATCAACTACCTCACCGGCCACGCCATCTTCGAGGCCACTCACGGCACCGCGCCGAAATACGCCAATCAGGACAAGGTTAACCCCGGCTCCGTCATCCTCTCCGGCGAAATGATGCTGCGCTACATGGGCTGGACCGAAGCAGCCGATCTCATCCTCAAGGGGCTCGACGGCGCCATCGCCGCCAGGACCGTCACCTACGATTTCGCCCGCCAGATGGAGGGTGCAAAAGAGATCAAGTGCAGCGAGTTCGGCGACGCGGTGATTGCCAAGATGTGATGGCCACGAAGACGGAGCAGCGCTTTTCAGCCGTCGGTTGCAGGCGGCCATAGACTGTCGCCGCGCTCGGACTGGGGGGACGAAATACTTTTCGACAAGGGTGGGGAATGCACGTAGAGTCCGCGGCTCATTTTCAGAAATTGGACAACACTATGAACAAACAAGTCATTTCGTTTCACTACACGCTGACGGATCCAGCCGGGAAGACGTTGGACAGCTCCGCCGGCGGCGAGCCGTTGTCGTTTGTCGAGGGCACGGGACACATCATTCCCGGCCTGGAAACGCATCTAAGCGCAATGGCGGTCGGCGACAAGAAGCGCGTGACGGTAGCGGCGAAGGAAGCCTACGGCGAGCGCGACGCGGCTCGCGTGATGGAGGTGCCGCGCGAGAAATTCCCGGCGCAGGAGATCAAGGTCGGCGATCAGTTTCGCGCTGGCGCCGCCGAGGCGATGGTCGTGACGGTGATGAAGGTCAGCCCGTCGCACGTGACGATAGATGCAAATCATCCGCTGGCAGGCGTGGACCTGACCTTTGACGTGGAGCTGGTGGCCAAGCGCAACGCGAAGCCGGAAGAACTGGAATGCTGCCACGGCGCGCATCACGACGAGCACGGCGGCGGTTGTTGCGGCGGGCACTGACGCCGCCGGGCCGGTTCACACGCCCATCGCTTAACAGGTTTTGCGAAAGTGGTGGCCGTAGATGGCGAGGGTGACGGCGAGCTGGAAGTGCGCGGGACGGCGGAAGAACGTCCACACAAGCAGGCCCCAGTAGTGGAATCGCTCGCTGCCGAAGAGACCGAGACGCACGCTGGAGTGGGCGAACGCCAGCAGGTAGCGCCAGTTCAGCGTGAAACTTACCTTCGGCGCCCGATACTCGCGCAGGAACGTGCGGACGCGTTTGTAGTAGGGCCCGGGCGCGTAGATTTTTCGCATGATCTCCTTGTAGCCCTCGTGCAGTTTCTCGATGTCCATGCGCGGAATGAAGTTGGTGGTGCCATCCACGTTATTGCCGCTCATCTGGCCGAGCAGGCGGCCTTCGCGTTTGAGCCGCTCGTAAAGTTTGGTTTCGGGAATGGCGTTGAGCAAGCCGACCATGGCGGTGACGATGCCGCTTTTCTGGATGAACTCGATCTGTCGCTGGAAAATCGTTGCTGTGTCGCTGTCGAATCCAACGATGAATCCGCCCTGCACCTGCAACCCGGCGCGCTGGATGCGTTTCACGTCGGCGACCATGTCGCGGCCGGTGTTCTGGCGCTTGTTACACTCGGCGAGGCCGGCGTCGGCGGGTGTCTCAATGCCGATGAAGACGGTGTCGAAGCCCGCCTCAACCATCAGGCGCATCAGTTCCGCGTCGTCGGCGAGGTTGATGGACGCCTCGGTGAAGAACGGGATGCGGCGTTTGCCTTTCCGCCACGCGATGAGCGCGGGCAGCAGTTCTTCGCGGAGGTAGCGCTTGTTGCCGATGAAATTGTCGTCCACGAAAAACACCTGGCCGCGCCAGCCGGCATGGTAGAGGCCATCCAGTTCGGTGATGATTTGCGCGGAGGTCTTGGTGCGCGGGCGGTGGCCAAACATGGCGGTGATGTTGCAGAACTCGCAGTCGAACGGGCAGCCCCGCGAAAACTGGAGGCTCATCGAGGCGTAGCGGTGCAGGTCCGCCAGCTTCCACATCGGCGCCGGCGTCTGGCGGATGTCGGGATGTTCCGGCGACGCATACACGCGCCGCGCCGCGCCGCGCTCGAAGTCGCGGAGAAATTCCGGCAGCGTCACCTCCGCTTCATTCAGGACGAAATAATCCACCTCCGGAAACTGGTCGTGTTCAGCAATGAACAGCGGCCCGCCGGCGACGATCTTCTTGCCCACGGCGCGACAACGGGCGATGAGTTCGTGCGTTGAATGCCGCTGCGCGATCATGGCGCTAACGAAGACAACGTCGGCCCACGCGAGATCCTGATCGGTGAGGGCGCGGACGTTGGCGTCCACCAGCCTCTTTTCCCAAGAGGATGGTAGCATAGAAGCGACAGTGAGCAGTCCGAGCGGTGGCAGAGAAGCCTTCTTGCGAATGAACTTCAGCGCGTGCTTGAAACTCCAAAACGTGATCGGAAACTCCGGATACAACAACAACACTTTCATTGAGCAGAGCACTATACGCTGTATTGCAACGCCACGAAAGCGGTTTCACAACAATCCGTTAGCGAGGCCGATTTGTGCGCTGCCTAGAAATGATGCACGAAGCGCAGGACGAAGCGCTGGCCTTCGGCGCGATTGCGCGCATCCATCTCGAAGTAGGTATTGCAGAACAGGTGGTCGTCCTTGGAGAAATGATAGACCGCGCCAGGGCCGATGCCTATGACCTGCTCGCGGCGGCCGAGGACGTCCTGACCATCCACCTGCGTGTCCGTGAACTGCGTGAGGAAGTAGCCGTTGATGCCGACGTTGAGCCTCTTCTCAATGACTTCGTATTCGGCAGCCCAATTCAGATGGACTGCCTGCCCGGCTTGGGTTTTCTTGGCGGTCGCGAAGACAGGAACATTTCTGTCGGGGCTGTCGTTCTCGTCGTTCCAGAGATAGTGGACGCGCCACGAGAGCGTCCATTTTGGCACGATGAACCAAGTGGCGGCCCAGTAGGGATTGAACGAGAAGAAGTTGGCACCGGCGTTGAGGTCCTCGGTCGGGCTGTAGCTGCCGGTGGGCAGGATGCACTGAAATTCGACACGGTGCATAAAGATTGGCCCTTTCTCGCCCATGATCGGGTCCCACTGGAGATATGGCCCGACTAGGACGTCGCCGATACCGCCACCGTTGTCGGTTAGCCACGGGTTCTTCGGCTCCACGTCAAAGTCCGCCGCAGGCAGAATGAAATCCAAACCCCATTTGCCGCCGAGCAGCACCTTTTGGTCCGACTGATAGATAAGTTGCGAGAGACTGGCGAAGACTTCGATGGTGGGCTTGGCGCCGCTGGGCAACAACATGGTGTTGCCACCGTTATCGGCGAATTTGTTCGCGTGGTAATACTCGAAATACTGCGTGAAATAGAAACCAGGGCCAGCCGGCGGCCCGCCGTCGAAAAAGCTGGTGAAGCCGAGGTTGACGGAAGGCAGGTCGTAGCCGCGCGCCGCGACAGCACACAGTAGGGTGATAGACAGACTCAGCAGAACGACATTACGAATCAATTTCATCACTCGCTCCTTGTTGACAACCGGACCGCGTTTTCCACAATGCGTGTATGCCGCAAGTCCACGCGTGACGCCAGCGTTTTTTTGAAATGCGGAGCAGGCTTCTCAAAGCTGGAATGTCACCGAATAGAAACTTGTCACGCGCGAGGATTTCGGACAAAGTCCGCGCTCTGTCGGTGACGGTCTGGTTCGGGCCACGGGCCGAATGCGGGCCGACAGATAAGAATGGCCGCCGAGCGCGGCAATAACAGAGGTGTCGCGATGATCGAGTTCAACAAGAAGGTTTTGTTTGTGGGTTACGGCGCGGTGGCGCAATGCGCGCTGCCGATTCTGGTCAAGCAGATCAAGATGCCGGCGAAGAACATCACGGTGATGGATTTCGAGGACCGCCGCGAAGCGTTGCGGCCTTGGACGGCGCGCGGCGTGAAATTCGCGCGCAAGCGCGTGACGCGCGACAACATGGGCGCACTGCTCGGCAAGTATCTCTCGGCGGGCGACCTGTTGATTGATCTCGCGTGGAACATTGAATGTTGTGAAATCCTCCAGTGGTGCCACGACAACGGCGTGCTCTATATCAACACCTCCGTCGAACTTTGGGACCCCTACGAGAATGCCAAGGACGCGCCGCCAACCAAGATGACGCTCTACTGGCGGCACATGAACCTCCGCCGCATGACCGCGGGCTGGGCCAAGCCGGGCCCGACGGCAGTGATCGAGCACGGAGCAAATCCCGGCCTCATCTCGCATTTCACCAAGCAGGGCTTGATTGACATCGGCAAACGGATGCTGGCCGACAAGAAAGCCAACGGCGCTGACGCCGACGAGGTCCGGCAGTTCATCAAGGACCAGAAGTTCAACCGCCTCGCGATGAAGCTCGGCGTGAAGGTGATTCATTGCAGCGAGCGCGACACTCAGATTACCAACAAGCCGAAGCAGGTGGACGAGTTCGTCAACACCTGGAGCGTCGAAGGCTTCCGCGAGGAAGGCACGACAACGTCGGAGATGGGCTGGGGCACGCACGAGAAGGAACTGCCGCCGCTTGCTTACGAACATGCCGACGGGCCGCGCAACCAAATCTGTCTCGCCCGCATGGGCATGAACACATGGGTCGCGTCCTGGGTGCCGAACTACTGCATCCACGGCATGGTCGTGCGCCACGGCGAGGCGTTCACCATCTCTGACCGGCTGACGGTCTTGGAAAACGGCAAGGCGATCTACCGGCCCACGGTCCACTACGCGTATTGTCCGACGGACTCGGCCATCGCGTCCCTCAACGAACTGCGCGGCTACGACTACAAGCTTCAGGAAAAGCAGCGCATCCTTAACGACGAGATCACCAGCGGCGCCGACATCCTCGGCGCGTTGTTGATGGGCCACGCCTATAACTCGTGGTGGACGGGCAGCGACCTCAGCATCGAGGAATCGCGCCGGCTGGTGCCGCACCAGAACGCGACGACGATGCAGGTGGCCATCTCGGTGATCGCCGCGGCGACGTGGATGATCGAGAACCCCGCCAAGGGTGTCTGCGTGCCGGACGATCTGCCGCACGAATATGTGCTGAAGATTGCCAAGCCATATCTCGGCAAGTGGATTTCCAAGCCGGCCGACTGGACGCCGTTGAAGCACTACACCAACGCGTTCCAGGGCCACAACAATCCGAAGATTGATCTCGACGACCCGTGGCAGTTCAAGAACTTCCTCATCACCGACGGAGACTAGGATGGTCACCAAGAGCACTCTGAAGAAACTGGCGAAGGAGCACGGCACGCCGTTGTTCGTGGTGGACCATGACGAGTTGCGGCGCAACTACGCGGAGTTCAAAAAATATCTACCGCGCGTGCAGGCTTACTTCGCGGTGAAGGCCAACTCCCTCCCGGCCATCGTCCGCACGCTCTACAAAGCCGGCGCGAGCTTCGATGTGGCCTCGATGCCGGAGTTCATGATCGTTTATGAGAACATCAAGGAGATGCCGGCCAAGCAGCGGCAGGACTGGATCTGGGACAAGATCATTTACGCCAACCCGATCAAGGCCACCGAGACGCTGGAGCAACTCGACCAATACAAGCCGCTGGTGACGTTCGACAACTCCGAGGAGATCAAGAAGATCAAGCGCCACGCGCCACACGCGGGGCTTGCGCTGCGGCTGAAGGTGCCGAACACCGGTGCGATGGTGGAACTGTCGTCAAAGTTTGGCGCGGCGCCGGGTGAAGCGGTGGACCTCATCCTCGAAGCCAACAAGGCCGGCCTCGTCGTCGAGGGCCTCAGCTTCCACGTCGGCAGCCAGACCACCAACTTCGAGAACTACGTCCAGGCGATCAACCTCGCCGCGAACATCTTCAAGGAGGCGAAGGATCGCGGCTACAAGAAAATGAACCTGCTAGACATCGGCGGCGGTTTCCCCGCGCCGTATGACGCGTCGGTCAAACCGTTCCGCGAACTGGCGAAGGTCATCAATCGCGAGATTGACCGGCTGTTCCCGAAGGAGGTGCAGATTCTGGCCGAGCCGGGCCGGTTCCTCGTCGCGACGACGGCGACCGCCATCTCGAAGATTATCGGCAAGGCCGTGCGCGACGGCAAACTCTGCTACTACATCAACGACGGTGTTTATCACACCTTTTCCGGCGTCATCTTCGACCACTGCCACTACCACCTGAAGTCGTTCAAGAAAGGCGCGACACAGATTTGCTCCGTCTTTGGCCCGACGTGCGACGCGCTGGACGTGGTCTCGATGGCCGAGAACCTGCCCGACCTCCAACTGGGCGACCTGCTCTACAGCGAGAACATCGGCGCTTACAGCCACGCCTCCTCCACTTACTTCAACGGCTTCCCGCCGGCGAAGGTGGTGCATGTGAACCAGTAGGCGCGCAGTTTGAAAGTGACGCCGCTGGAACGCACGGGTAGAGTGCGCGGCCAAATGAAACGGAGCAATAGAGTGATGGCGCGTTGCGTCGGCTGGCTGGCGGCGCTGGTCGTGTCCACGACCGTTGTCGGCGCGCAGCAGATGCCGACAATCAATCTCTCCACCAACAACTGCATCGTGGGCTTCGCGGTGCCTGCGACCTGGGGCACGATCAAGGGTGAGTTGAAGGAACTCACCGGCTGGGCGCGCTTCGCGCGACCCGGTGACCTGAACTCACTGCGCGGCACTGTCGAGGTGGACGTCACGGCGCTCACCACCGGTAGCGGCGGCCGCGATCACAAGTGGCGCGAAGAGTGCCTCGAACGAGGCCGGTTTCCGAAAATCACCTTCACGCTGGAACGAGTCACCGTCACGGAGAACCAATCGTTCTTGTTGTCGGGCCTGCTCACCATCCGCGATGTAACGCGCCCGCTCGTTATCGGCGGACAGTTCTCGGTGGAGGCCGGGCGTTATCATCTAACCGGCGGCGGCGAGATGAAATGGACCGACTATGGCGTGCGCGATTCCTCGACCTTCCTCACCAAACTACAGCCCGACACAAAGGTGCTCCTGGAGTTGTGGCTGCCGTTGAAATAGACAGACGGCGCGCGCCGGAGCGGCGGAGCCTTGGAAAAACGACCGTCCCGCCTACAGCTTGCCGACCTCGACGACCCGGCCTTCGTCGGCGGAAACACCGAGCGCCTCGATCAACGCGAGCGTCTTGAGGTTCTCGTGGCCGCCAAAACGCGGCTCGACGCCGTCTTTGATGTAGCGAAGCCAACCGTCGAGCAGGATCGCCTCGGGCTGCGGGTTGGCGTCCCAACCGATGATCTCCGCCTCCTTCACGTTTGGCTTCCAGATGGCGAGCTTCTTCTCCTTGTTCAACTCGACCAGCGACGCCTGCTCGCAATCCACGCGCAGGCCCATCTCTGGCCCGTAAACCGCGAACGAACACGAATAGGCGCACGTCGCGCCGCTCTCAAACTCCAGCCACGCATGCATGCCAGAGCCGTGTTGGTAGGGACTCCACGGCGGGTTGAACGACATCGCCGACACGCGTTTAACCTCTTCGCCGAAGATCGCGCGCATCGTGTCGAAGTCGTGGACGCCGCGCTCCCAGAGATAGGAATGATGCACGCCGCCGGAGTGGTGCACCTTCGGCCGCCAGCCGAACTTGATCATGAGGCCGTTGGCGGCGCGACCGTATTTCCGCTCGGCGACCAGTCGCGCGAATGTGGCGTTGCCGCCGTTGTAGAGCGCGTTCTGGCCGACGCACAGCTTCACGCCGCGCTTGTCGGCCTCGGCGACGACCTCGCGCGATTCGGCGAGCGACATCGTCAGCGGCTTCTCGACGAACACATGTTTGCCGGCGCGGATGGCGGCGAGGCATTGCGCGTGATGCAGGTGCGGCGGCGTGATGACGACCACCGCGTCGGCCTCGACTTTCGCCAGCGCGTCTTCCATTCGCGTGAAGCACTGCGCCTCGGTGATCTTCGGGTTCAGCGCGCGAGCGGCGGCGATGTTTTCGGGCTTCACGTCCACGAACGCCACCGACTCGAAATCCTGGCGACTGGCGGACAGTTTGACCGGCCACACACCGCGGCCGCCGACACCGACATGGATGCAGCGAATTTTCATGGCCGGTCATTATGCCGGCCCAGCGCGGCGCGACAAGCATTTTGCGGGATTCGCTGCTCGATTTGCCGCGAGGACCGGCTCAGGAAGGGAGCAGTTCTTCCATACACCGCACAGCCTCCTCCGACGTGGCGGCAAACTGGATCCATTTCATGTCGCGCTCCTCAACAGGCAGATGTTGCCGCAACGCGGCGATGACCGGCGGCCAGCAGTCGCCGAGCAACACCAGGGGCCGTGGCGAGAGGGCGTTGAGCAGGAATTCGTTCCATACCACGGCCACCTCCGCGACCGTGCCCATGCCGCCGCGCAGAGCGATGTAGCCGACGGACTGGTGAATGAGCCGCCGCAGCCGCTCGTAGAGGTCCGGCGCGGGATGCGCGCGGGTAAGGTGTTCGTTGGGGGCCGCGGCCCTTTGCGTCAGCGTGATGCCCAGCACTTCGCCGCCGGCTGCGCGCGCGCCTCGGCTGACGGCCTCCATCACGCCGCCGTAACCGCCGCACACGACCGTGAAGCCCTGCCCGGCGAGCAGCCGGCCCAGTTTCACGGCATCGCGATACTCTGCGGAGTCCGGGCTGCAACGCGAGCCGCCGAAGACGGTGATGAGGGTTTTCATCCGGGTTTCAGGTTTCTGATTTTGAATTTGCGGTTTACGGCGACGGCATTGTCCGTCCGCCGGGATTTAACGCCAAACAGACAGTTCGCGTCAAACCCGCGTTGCGGCGCGGGACGTGCGCTGGCAGTTGCCATTTGAACCACATGTGATAGCGTCAGGTCGAAAAGCGAAGTAATTACCAAGCACTGAAAGGAAGATAACAAATGAAGAAGATCATCGGATTATTGGTTGCAGCAGCGGTGATGGCGAGTGTCGCGACGCTTTACGGGCAGGGCGGCTGTCCGTCGTGCCCCTCGGCGGCCGGAGCCAAGAGCTGCCCGCTGGCGGGCAAGACGGACGTGCTGGGCAAACTCAACCTGAGCGCCGAGCAGAAGACCCAGATCGCTGCGTTGCGCGAGGAATGCACCAAGGCCGGCCGCACGCCGGAATCTTGTGCGAAGTGCATGAAGGCCATCGAGTCGTTGCTGACGCCCGAGCAAGTGACTGTATGGAAGACAGCTTGCGAGAAGGCGAAACAGGGCGGGGCTTGTCCGTCGGGTGCCTGCGGCAGTTAACATGCGTTCGTGAAGTTTGGGAAAGCGGCGGGCAACACCCGCCGCTTTTCTTTGCTGCGACAAAGGTATTGCCCCATGCCCAAGACCAGTGCCGGGTTGCTGATGTATCGCCGCGCCGGCGGCGAGCTGCAAGTGCTGCTCGTCCACCCCGGCGGGCCGCTCTGGAAACACAAGGACGCCGGCTGGTGGTCCATCCCGAAGGGCGAGATTGCCGAGGGCGAGGACGCGCTCGCCGCCGCGCAGCGCGAGTTCCGGGAAGAAACCGGTTTTGCCGTGCGCGAGCCGTTCATCGAGCTGACGCCCGTGCAACTCAGGAGCGGCAAGATCGTCCACGCGTGGGCATTCGAGGGCGATTGCGATCCCGCCGCGCTGCGGAGCAACACGTTCACGCTGGAGTGGCCACCGCGCTCCGGCAAGAGGTGCGAGTTCCCGGAAGTGGACCGCGCCGGGTTCTTCACCGTCCCGCAGGCGAAGGAGAAGATGAGCGAGCGGCAATTCCCGCTCGTGGAGGAGCTGCGGAGCAGGTTGAAGCTGCAAGGTTGAGTCGCCGTGGCGGGCAGGTCGCAGCGCAACTCCAAGCTGTGGCTGGTGTTTGAAAACGCAAAAGGAGTGCGAATGAAACGTTTGCTGATGGTTATCCTCTGCCTCGGCTTGTCCGGCTTCAATCCGACGCAGGGCGCTGACGACAAACCTGCCGCCAAGCCCAACGTCCTGTTCATCGCCATTGACGACCTGCGCGACTGGGTCGGCTACCTCGGCAACAAGCAGGTCAAAACGCCCAACCTCGACAAGCTCGCCGCGCGCGGCGTGCATTTCACCCGCAGCTTCTGCGCCTCGCCCTGCTGCAACCCGTCGCGCGCCGCGCTGTTGACGGGACTGCGCCCCGGCACAAGCGGCGTCTATGGAAACAGCGACGACTGGCGGAAGATCGTCCCCGAAGGCACCGTCACGATCCCGCTGCACTTCAAGAACAATGGCTACCACGTCGTCGGTGCGGGCAAGATTTTCCACGGCGGCGCTGGCGGCTTCAACCGGCTCAGCGATTGGGACGATTACCTGAGTGACCGCGGGCGGGGCAATGAGGACGACCCCAACGCCCCGGTCCGCGGTAAGAAACACAAGAGCGCGGGCCAGGCCAAGGAAGGCTGGGACGGGGTCGGCGGCATCCGATTCGGTCCGCTCGACTGCGAGGATAAGGACATGGCGGATTACCAATCCGTCAGCTACATCGTCAAGAAGCTCAGCCAGCCGCAGGAGAAGCCGTTTTTCTTCGCCTGCGGCATGCACAAACCGCACATGCCATGGTCGGTGCCGAAGAAGTATTACGAGCTGTATCCGCTCGACAAAATCCAGTTGCCGAAGGTGCAGGAGAACGACCTCGACGACATCCCGCCCGCCGGCATCGCGATGGCCAAACCCAACGGTGATCATGCCGCCATCTTGAAGTCCGGCCGTTGGAAGGAAGCCGTGCAGGAGTATCTGGCAACGATCACGTTCTGCGATGCGATGATCGGCCGGCTCATCGAGGGTTTCGACAAGAGCGCCCACAAGGACAACACCATCATCTGCCTCTGGAGCGACCACGGCTGGCATCTCGGCGAGAAGCAGCATTGGCGCAAGTTCGCGCTCTGGGAAGAAGCCACTCGCGCGCCTTACATGTGGATCGTGCCCGGCGTCACAAAACCCGGCGGCGTCTGCAACCGCACTGTGGACTACATGCAGATTTACCCGACGCTCTGCGACCTTTGCGGCCTGCCGAAGCCGCAGCACGTTGAAGGCGAGAGCATCCGCAAGCTGCTCACTGACCCGGCGGCGCCGTGGGACAAGCCCGCCATCATGACGTGGCTCTACAACAACCACGCCATCCGCAGCGAAGACTGGCGCTACATCCGCTACGCCAACGGCGATGAGGAGCTTTACCACAATTCGATGGACCCGCTGGAGTGGACTAACCTCGCCAAGAAGCCGGAATACGCTAAAGAAAAAGAAGAACTGGCCAAGTGGCTGCCGAAGGTAAACAAAGAGCAGACCGGCAAGATCAAGAACCCCGAAAAGAAAGCCAAGAAGGCGAAGAAGAGAGCCGCCGCGTCATAGCTCGAAGCCTTAGCGCCCCTCTGCGTTTCATTCCGCGCGCTCACTCCTTCACCGCGCGCCGGCTCATTGTCGCGATTTCAGACTCGCCATGCGCGGGCTGAATCCGTAGTCTGCGCGCCAACGTGCCGCCGGCATCTTGCCGGCACCGTCATAACTCAAGAGGAACCGATCATGGCCCAAGACATGGAAGCTCTCTATCAGCAGCGTCTCAAGCGTTACACCACCGCCCTCCACAAAGGCAAACCGGACATGGTTCCCATCCGGCCCTTCGTCGCGGAGTTCATCTGCAACGTCAGCGGCCACACCTGCCAGGAGGTCACGCAGGATTTCGAGCTGGCCTTCGAGGCGACGCGCGCATGCTGCAAGAAATTCGACTGGGACGCCACTGTGCCCAACATGGTTTATCTCTACGGCACCATCCCGCAGGTCGTCGGCCTCAAGTATTACGGCGTTCCCGGCGTCGGCCTCTCGCCCAACGGCGGCTTCAACTACATCGAGCCGCCCGAGGACACCGGCAGTTTCATGCAGCCCGACGAATACGACGCGCTCATCGCCGACCCGACCGGCTACCTCCTCAACACCTGGCTGCCGCGCGTCTCCACCGAAGTTGTCAAACCCGGCCAGCCCACCACAGTGCGCAACAACCTCGCGTTCCTCAAGGGCGGCATGGCCGTTATGAACTACTTCTGCGCCTTCCCGCGCGCCATCGAGCGGATGCGGCGGGAAACCGGCACCGTCTCCGCCATCGCCGGCATCCTCAAGGCCCCGCTGGACATCCTCGCCGACAAGTTCCGCGGTTTCATCGGCCTCTGCATGGACCTCATGGAGCAGCCCGACAAAGTCCTCGCCGCCTGCGAAGCCCTCCAGCCGCACATGTTCCAGATCGCCTTGATGAGCGCCGACCCGACCAAGACGCTGCCCGTCACCATCTGGATGCACCGCGGCTGCGTGCCGTTCGTCTCGCAGGACCACTTCGACAAGATCATGTGGCCAACCCTCAAGCCCATCGTGCTCGAGTTGTGGAAACGCGGCCATCAGGTCCTCTTCTACGCCGAGGGCAAATGGGGCGCGCACCTGAAGACCTTCCGCGAGTTGCCCGCCGGCAGCATCATCTTCCACTGCGACCGCGACGACATCTTCGAGGTCCACCGCGTCCTTGGCGACCGGTTCGCCATCAGCGGCGGCATCCCCAACGTCATGCTTGCCT
This sequence comes from Verrucomicrobiota bacterium, assembly GCA_026397915.1. Taxonomy (GTDB): domain Bacteria; phylum Verrucomicrobiota; class Verrucomicrobiia; order CAIQCK01; family CAIQCK01; genus CAIQCK01. Next base: position 180,149 of record JAPLTX010000008.1, on the reverse strand, counting down.
ACGGCAAGCCTGAGGAAGTCCGCGACTACACCAAGAAGGTGATCCAGACCGTCGCGCGCGACGGCGGCTACATCCTCGACGCCGGCGCCATCGTCCAGAACGATGCCAAGGTCGAGAACATCCAAGCCATGACCGACGCCGGCCGCGAATTTGGAGTTTATTGAAAAAGGAGACGACCATGCCTGACCAACCTCAATCCAACCCCGCCCCCAAGCCCGGCACCGTCGTGCCGTGGGAACAGAAGATCAAGGAACTCCCGCCGATGACCGGCCGCGAAGACCTCGTCAAGCAGCAATGGGAAACCTACGACGCCTGGGCCTACACCTACATCTGGCACCTCGTCGTGTCGTTTTGAGATGAATCTGTCTGCGAAATCCAACCCGCAAACTACCACAGCAGCTTAAAGTCATTTAGTCCGCCAACTTCGAGCAGATGGCGAGGAATACGATGTGGACTGAGAAACCAACATGACCGAGGCATCACAACCCGTCTGGCTCCTGCAAACGGTATTTGATCGTATAGTTGCCTACCCCGGCGAATCGCTCTTTGCCAACGCAGTAGTCAAGAATGCTACCAAATTCCCTATTTTCGTGGGTAACTGTCACTGGAAGTTCAGTTGTTATCCACAGAGTCAGCCTGGTGTGAAGCCGCTCAACACTTCAATTCCACCCGACTGTTTCGTTTCGGTGCCAGCATGGCAACTCCCAATTCCTGATGTGCAAGAGAGCCAATATGAGGCAAGGATTTCCATCGACACGTGGATTTGGAATCCCCAATCGGCCAATTGGGTCAACTTAGGGCTGATCAATCCAGACCGAGGTGAACCATTTTACATTATCCACGCGCGCCGTTTCCGAGCTTTCATTAGTCGAAGCAACCACGACGTTGACCGTCCCATCGTGGACGCGATCGTATCGCAGATTCAACGATGGGGGTTCGACACTCACACAGTCGGAATCAACGAGATCGAAAGATGCGAAGGACGCGTTCCCGACAGAATTGTCGAAGAGATCGCGAAAGCTGATTGCGTTTTTGCCATCGCCACACCTCGCGATGTCAGTTCAATGCCAAACCTTTTCCGGACATTGTCGTGGCTGCAAAACGAAGTGGCTTTCAGTTTCATGGCAAAGAAACCAACCTTGCTTATTGCTGATAAAGCCGTCCAGTTGGACGGGCTGATTGGAACAGACAAAATACCGACGATTCGTTATTCCGCTTCAGACCTTGCCTCGTTCCTAGTTCATCTGAATCAACTCATGCCTACAATACGAGATGTCCTGACGACTGAGACTTGTCGAAAGTGGGAACAGCAGCGGATTCAAGAAATTGAGGAAATTCGATACCAGAGCTTTGTAGCGGGCATGGTCGTCCAGAAACGCCTGCAACTTGAGCAATAACCGCGAGCCAACGCCTCGCGCGGTGCGAACGTAAACACGTAAGTGGATGGCAATCCGTAGAAAATTCTCCACGGCCAGCTCGTCGGCCGTCGCCAGCTGAATTCACAAAACTTCGACCTAGGCCACAAGCTCGCATTGGTCACCGCACCAATACAGGCCCATCGAAGCCCGCTCCTGCCAGCGTCGCTTGAGTTCCCGCCGCAGCCTTGTTGAAGCCGATGAGCGTGGTCTTGCCGCCGAGGGTCACGCGGGCGCCGATGGCGGTGGCGGTTTCGAGGCGCTCGGCTTTCCAGTCGGCGCGCTGGCCGGTGCGATAGGGAACGATGATGGTGAGCATGCCAAGGGCGTCGCGCTTGTCCTGCGTGCCGGCTTCGACGTGCCATTGGTTCGGGAAGGGCTTCTTCGGCTTCGGCTCGAAACCGTCCCACTGGCGGAACGCGAGCGGCGCGGGCGAGAGGTAACGCACGGTGACGCCGGCCTTCGGCTGCTCTACGGAGAGTTGCGCGGCCTTGTCGTCCACGTCGAACGTCTTCAACGAGTGCAGCATAAACTGGAACGTGCTGGGCTGCGCGGCGACGAGGTCGTCGTAGATGACGATGAACGGCGCGTCGCCTTTGACGAACGCGACGTTGCGGCGGAAGCGTTTCAGCCGGCCGCCGTAGGCGTCGGTGGCGTCGCCGACGATGTAATCCCACGCCGGCGTGAGCCGCTCGTCGGCGATGCGGCCGTGCGGCGCGGCGGTGTGTTTGATCTGGCCCTCGCCATTCACCAGCACGCCGTTGTGCGCGACGGTGCTGTGGACCCAGTTGTAGTGGAACTTGCTGCCGTGGAGGTCGCGATAGACGCACGTGGTCAGCAGGGCTTCGCCGTAGGCATTCAGTTGAAACGTGTTGTGCGGGTTGTGGCCGTGGCTCTGCGTGCCAAACGGCGACGACTTCATCAGGAAGTGCACGTCGTCGCGGGCGTCGAGCAGCGTCGTGTGCAGGCTGGCGATGCCGATGCCGTGGAAAATCTTCGACTGCGGCAGATCGGTTGGCGGTTTCGCGGCGGGCAGCGGCGGCAGGTTGGCTTCATAGAGGAAGCCAAGCCAGCCGCCCTCGCCTTTCATCCGCCATGTCTCTGTCCACCAGCGCCAATACGTCGCGTGGCCGCCGTCGGGCTGGCTGCCCTTCACGCGGATGTGATACTCCATGAATCCGCCGATGCCGCTCGACGGTGGACGATACGCAAGATCGCCGAAGCCGGAGTTCGGCGAGCCGGGCGGGGCGATGTATAGCGGGTAATCGCCGACCTGCGCGAAGAACGGTTTCTTCAGCCCGTCAATGCCGAGCGCCGACTGCGCGACCTGCAACCACCAGACGGCTTTGCTCTGGTAGCCGGCCCAATAACTGACGCCTTCGTGCCAGCCGCCGTCGTCATCGGACCAGACCGGGTAGCAGGAGTAGAACTTGTTCACGGCGTAATCGAGCCACATCTCCGCTTCCAGCACGTCGCCGAGCAACGCGATGGCCGTCTCGGCGAGCTTGTGCCAGATGCGGTTGCCGTGGCTGTTGAACGGCTTGTTCAAATGGCCTGTGCCGCGCGAGATCTCGCCGCTCTCCCACGCATCGTGGGCGCGCCGCGTCATCACGGCTTGAAACTTCGCGCGATCCTCCGGCGTCAGCGCATCGTAGGCCCAATCGTAGGCGCGCGAGGGCCGGTGGAGCATGACCTTGCCCGCTTCGCAGTTGAGCTTGAAGTTCGTCGGCCCGTCAGGATTCCACGACGCGAGATGCATCACCCACTTGCGCGCCGCCTCGCCGTATTTCTTCTCCTGCGTGATGAGATAGACGAACGCGATGATCTGCGCCTCGTTGCAGGCTTTCTCGGCGGTCTCGCGGTTTGGCCACCAGAACTTCACCGCCGCGTCGTTTTCCTTGTCGCGCGCCGAACCCATCTCCGTCGGCTCTGGCGTCGGCCCGGCCTTGATGTAGCGGTCGGCGTCGGCGACGAGCTTCGCAAAATCCTTCGCCTCCTTACCGCGCGCCAGTTCGCGCAGCCGCAGCAAATCCTCCGGTCGCATGAACAACCGCGGATGGCCCTGCGACACGCGCTGCTTCTGCTCGGCGCGCGTCGGCATCGGAAACGCCACCGCGTCGGCCGGCACGACCACCGAGCGCGTCGCGCTCCAGTTGGAGACGTCGCCTTTCTTCGTTGTGAAGCGGTAGCGCCAGTAATATGTCCCCGGCGTGAGCGGCGCGTTGTGCGTGTAGGTGTTCCACTGGAAGCCGCTTGCCGACTGCGCGTCGCTGAAGTCCTTCTTCCGTGCCCATTGAATGGCGTAGGTCTGCGCGTCGGACTCATGCAGCCAGATGAACGAAGGTGGATTCAACCGCACCGCGGCTCCGTCGGCGGGGCGGTAGCCAACCTCATCCGGCTTCGGCGCGCGATTCTTCACCTGCGGCAGCGCGGCGGCGACCGAGACGGCGCAAGCGAGAAGGAGAATTCCGCGCAGCAGCAGCAACAAGTTCATACAAAGAGTTGGCCGCCGTTTCGCTGCGAAGGCAAGTTGTTTTGCGATTCTTCCCTGGAGCCGATACGCCGGTTCAGTCCGCCGCGAGCAGGCGATAACCGATGCCGGGTTCGTTTAGGATGAGTTTGCCGGTGGCTTCCGTCTCCAGCTTCTTGCGCAGGTGGGTGAAATAAACGCGCAGGTATTGCGACTGTTCCTCGGCGTTCGGTCCCCAGACGGTGCGGAGCAGATGCTTGTGCGTGACAACCTTGCCGGCGTGCTGGACGAGCACGCGCAACAGAGCGAACTCCGTTGCCGTGAGGCTGACTTCGCGGCCGTGAACCTTGACTTGATGGGCGGCGAGGTCCACTTGCAGCGGGCCGGCGACGTGGACCGGTTCCTCGACGCCGCCGGGCGCGCGGCGCTGGATGACGCGCAGCCGCGCTAGCAGTTCGGCGGTGCCGAATGGTTTGGTCAGGTAATCGTCCGCGCCGTTGTCCAGCGCGGCAACCTTGTCGGCTTCGCGGTCGCGCACGGAAAGCACGAGCACCGGCGTCTGGCTCCATTCACGCAAGCGCTTCAGCACCGCCACGCCGTCCATGTCGGGAAGGCCGAGATCGAGGATGACTGCGTCAGGGCGGCGCGCAACCGCTTCCTGCAAACCAAACTGGCCGTTCTCCGCCTCGCAGACCTGATAGTGCGGCTCCAGCGCCGCGCGCAGCAGCCGGCGAATGGCGCGCTCGTCGTCAATGATCAACACGGTCGGCTTCATAACGGTTGTTTGCTGGTCTCCACGGGCAGGCGGATGGTGAACGTCGCGCCGCCGGCCGGGTTGTTCTCCGCCGATACTTCGCCGCGGTGCGCGCGGACGAAGCCTTGCACGATGGAAAGGCCCAGGCCGGTGCCGCCGGCTTTGGACTTGGCACCGCGATAGAATTTCTGAAACACCTTATTCTCCTCGCCCGGCTCCAAGCCGATCCCGTGGTCGGTGACGCGCAACACCAGCGTGCCGTCGTTCAACTGCGCCGACATGCGGATGGGCGAGCCGGCGGGACTATAGGCGGCAGCGTTGGTCAGCAGGTTGGCCAGCGCCTGTTCCATCATCAGGAAATCCAGCCGAACGCGCGGCATGTCGGCGGGAACCGAAATCTGGATGCGCTCCGACGCAACCTCGTTCTTGACGCGCTCGCCGGCGGACTGGAACAGGTCGGCAACGTCGAACCACTCCGGGTTCAACGGCAGCCGGCCCGTCTCGATGCGCGTCATGTCGAGCAAGTTGCTGACGGTGATGCGGAGGCGGTTGTTCGCCCGGCGGATTTCTTCGAGGAACATCCTGCCCTGCGGCGGCAGCGCGTCCTGGCACTGGCCAATCATTCCCTCGGTGGCCGTCTCGATGATCGCCAGCGGCGTCTTCAACTCGTGCGACACTGAGTCGAGCAGCGTGCGGTAGAGGCGCTCGGATTCTTCGGTGAGCCGGGCCAGCGCGGCGCTTTCCATCAGCCGATGCCGCTCGATGAGCGCGGCAATCTGGGCGGCGAAGGTCTCCAGCAACTCGCGCTCGTCGAGCGTCAGCGTTTTGCGCTGCTCCATGTTGACGCCGAGCACGCCGAGTTTGCTCTTGGAGGTTTGCAGCGGGAAGTAGATGGACGTGGCGTCCGGCAGCGTGTCCGTGAACCGACCGGCGATCTGTTCGCGTTCAAACGTCCAGCTCGCCACGCCGATCTGCTTTTCGTTCGGCTGGAACGTGCTCGCCGGATGCGCCGTGGTTTTCAGCTTTCCATCCGGGTCGGCCAAAAAGATCACACTCCGTGTCTGAAACAACGCGTCCAGTTCCGCAACAGCGCGACGGAGGCCCTCCTCAAGCAATGTGCTGGTGGCCGTGCTTTCCAGCAGCCGGTTCAACGCCACCGTGCGTTGACGGCGTTTGCGTTCCGCCAGCTCGCGCGTGTGCAGCCGGTGCGTGATGTGGCCCATCAGGACCGCGACAATGAAATACGTCGCGAACATCATCGCGTCATGCACGGTCGCGATGCGGAAAGTGAAGACGGGCGGGATGAAAAGATAGTTCCACGCCAGCGCGCTCAGCGCCGCCGCGAGCAGCGATGCCCATCGGTTCAGCACCAGCGCCAGGAGCACGACCGCCAGCAGATAAACGAGCGAGACCGTCCAGTAGCCCGTCCAGCGTTGCAGGAACCAGCAGGCCGCCGTGACAACTGCCACCCAGCCCGCACCCCACGCGCAATCGCGCCAAATATCTTGGCCGATCCATTGCGCCCACGGCCATCGCGGCGAGGCTGGCGCGGTCTTTTCGCCGGACAGGACATGCACGTCAATATCGCCGCCGCCGCGGATCAAGCGGCTCGACAGCGAACCACCCTTGAGAAACTCGCGCAGCGGGCTGCCCAGCGGCTTGCCGACGACGATCTGCGTGACGTGCTGCTCGCGCGCCGCCTCCAGCAGCGCCTCGGCCACGTCGTCGCCCGTTGTCATCACCACCTCCGCGCCCAACTGCCGCGCCAGCGAGAGGTTCTTCGTCAACCGCGTCTTCTCCTCCTCGCTAAGCGGGTGCGATGTCTCGACGTAAACCGCCACCCACGGCGCATCCATCGCCGCCGCGATCCGTCGCGTCCAGCGGATCAGCGGCGCGGAATACGGACTCGGCCCTATGCCGACCGCCAGCCGTTGAGCGGAAGTCCAGCGTCCGCCGATCCGCCGTGCGCGCATTACATCGCGCAGCTCCTGATCCACGCGCTCGGCGGTGTAACGCAGCGCCATCTCGCGCAGCGCCGTCAGGTTTTCCTCACGAAAAAAATTCTCCGCCGCCGTCGCCGCGCGCGCGCCCATGTAAACCTTGCCATCGGCCAGCCGCTTGCGCAGTTGCTCCGGTGTCAGGTCCACCAGTTCGATCTCGTCGGCCTGGTCCACCATCGAGTCCGGCACCGTCTCCTGCACCGTGATGCCGGTGAACTGGCGGACGACGTCAAAGCGGCTTTCGAGGTGCTGGACGTTGAGCGTCGTGTAAACGTCAATGCCCGCGTCGAGCAGCTCCAGCACGTCCTGGTAACGTTTCGGGTGGCGGCTGCCGGGTGCGTTCGTGTGGGCCAGTTCGTCCACCAACGCGAGCGGCGGCCGGCGCGCCAGCAGTGCGTCAATGTCCATCTCGCCGAGTGTGATGCCACGATACTCCAGCTTCTTTCGTGGGACCGCCTCCAACCCGGCCAGCAATGCCTCCGTCTCCGCGCGCCCATGCGTCTCGACAACGCCGATGACCACGTCCACGCCCTCGGCCTTGCGCTGTCGCGCGGCTTCGAGCATGGCGTAGGTCTTGCCGACGCCCGGGCACATGCCGAAAAAGATTTTCAGCCGTCCGCGCTTGGCCGCCTTCTCCTCGCGCTGAATCTCCGCGAGCAGCGCGTCCGGATTGGGCCGTGACTCCTCGCTCATGCCATCAGTTTATGCCTATCCCCCGCGAGAATCACCAATAAACCCGTCGCCGTGCTCCCTGTGCCGCAAGTGCCAGACAAATGGCTGCTGCGTCGCGCGCACCACCAGGACCGGACACGGGGCGTTACGGAGGACGCGCCCGGCGGTGTGTGGCCGCAGCCAGCGCAAGAGGCCGACGTGCTCGTTGGCAGGCAGAACCATCAGGTCCGCGGCCTTTTCCCTGGCGACGCCGACGATTTCATCGCTTGGCTTTCCGACTTTCAAAACACACTCGCAGGCAACCTCCCGTCCGCAGACTGACTCAACAAGCTCGTGAAGACGCTTCTCGGTTTCCTCGCACATCTCGTTGAGAAGCTGCGTCCGCGGAATGCCGCGTTCCTCGCCGGCGATGCTGAGCTGCAGCACGTGAAGCACGGTAATGACCGCGCCACGGCCTTTGGCCAGTGCGGCGGCGTATCGCAACGCGACGGCCGAGGCGGCGCAGAAGTCCACTGGCACCAGGATTCGCTGGAGCCAAAGTTCTGGCTCAGCCCCCTTCGTCGAGAGTCGCCCGCCGAGTTTCGTCGGCGTTCTCTTCGTTTCCATTGGATCGGTTTCCAACACGTATGGCATGACGCCACCTCAGTTTCCTGAAGGCTGGTCCAGCGCCAGGTTCAGCCGCAACACGTTGACGCCCGACTCGCCGAGGAAGCCCAGATCGGGATTGTCGGTGTTTTCGCGGATGAGTTCGCGCAGCTTGTCTTCGCTGACTCCGCGGGCTTTGGCGACGCGCGGGGTTTGCAGTTCGGCATTACGCGGGCTGATGTGCGGGTCGAGGCCGCTGCCGGAAGCGGTGACGGCGTCGGCGGGCACGGGTTCGCTCTCGCTCAAACCGTTTTCCTTCCGATACTGCGCGATGCGGTCTTTGACTGCGTCGTTCAGCTTCTGCGAGGTCGGGCCGAGATTGCTGCCGCCGGAACTGGCGCCGTCGTATCCGTTGCCGGCGGCAGATGGACGCGGATGAAAATACTTGTCGGCGCTGAACGGCTGGCCGATGAGCCGCGAGCCGCGCACGGCTCCTTTCGCGTCGGTGATGAGGCTGCCGTTGGCTTTGTCACGGAAGAAGAGTTGCGAGACACCAAAGACGACCAGCGGATACAAGCCGCAGCAGACCGCTGCCAGCGTCAGCGTGACCATCACCGCGCTTCGGATTTCAGAGAGAAACGTTTTCATGGCTTCAGACCAGATTGAGGGCGGTCAGCAGCATGTCTATCAGCTTGATGCCGACGAACGGGATGACCACGCCGCCCGCGCCGTAGATGAGCAGGTTGCGTTGGAGGATGGCGACCGCGCCGATGGGGTTGAACTTCACGCCGCGCAACGCCAGCGGAATCAGCGCGACGATGATGAGGGCGTTGAAGATGACCGCGCTGAGGATCGCGCTCGTCGGGCTGTGCAGCGCCATAACGTTCAGCGGCGCGATGGCCGGGAAGGTGCCCATGAGCATCGCCGGGATGATGGCGAAGTATTTGGCCACGTCGTTGGCGATGCTGAAGGTGGTTAGCGAGCCGCGCGTGATGAGTAGTTGTTTGCCGATCTCGATGACCTCGATGAGCTTCGTCGGGTTGCTGTCGAGGTCCACCATGTTGCCGGCTTCCTTGGCGGCTTGCGTGCCGGTGTTCATCGCCACGCCGACGTCGGCTTGGGCCAGTGCGGGCGCGTCGTTGGTGCCATCGCCGATCATCGCAATCATGCGGCCGCCGCTCTGTTCGCGGCGGATAAGCGCGAGTTTGTCTTCGGGTTTCGCCTCGGCGAGGAAATCGTCCACGCCGGCCTCGGCGGCGATGGCTGTGGCGGTGAGCGGGTTGTCGCCGGTGATCATGATGGTCTTGATGCCCATCGTGCGTAACCGCTTGAACCGCTCGCGCAGACCGCCTTTGACGATGTCTTTGAGGTGAATCAGGCCAAGCACGCGGTCGCGCGTGGCCACGAGCAACGGCGTGCCGCCCGCGCGCGAGACTTTTTGAACGCTGTCCTCGACCGCCGCCGGCACGGGCGTTTTCACAAAGCCCCGGATGGCGTCGGCGGCGCCTTTGCGATACTGCGTGCCGTTGACGTTTACGCCGCTCATCCGCGTCTGCGCGGTGAACTTCACGAATTGCGCGAGCGGCAGCTCATGGATCTGCCGCTCGCGGATGCCGAACTTCTTCGCGAGCACCACGACGCTGCGGCCTTCGGGCGTCTCGTCGGCGAGCGAGGCGAGTTGCGCCGCGTCGGCCAACTCCTTTTCGCTGACGCCGGGCGCGGGGATGAACTCCGTCGCCTGACGGTTGCCGAGCGTGATGGTGCCGGTCTTGTCGAGCAGCAACACGTCCACGTCGCCGGCCGCCTCGACGGCGCGCCCGCTCATGGCCAACACGTTGTGCTGGAGCAGCCGGTCCATGCCGGCAATGCCGATGGCGCTGAGCAGGCCGCCGATGGTCGTCGGAATCAGGCAGACCAGCAGCGCGATGAGCACCGGCACGGAGAAGGCGGCGTTCGAGTAGATGCCGAACGGCTTCAACGTCACGCAGACCAGCAGGAAAATCAGCGTCAGCGCCGAGAGCAGGATCGTCAGCGCGATTTCGTTCGGGGTCTTCTGCCGCTTCGCACCCTCGACTAGCGAAATCATCCGGTCGAGGAAGCCCTCGCCGGGGTTGATCGTGACGCGGACTCTGATTTCGTCTGACAACACGCGCGTGCCGCCCGTGACGGCGCTGCGGTCGCCGCCGCTCTCGCGGATGACGGGCGCCGACTCGCCGGTGATAGCCGATTCGTCCACGGTGGCCGCGCCCTCGATCACGTCGCCGTCAGCGGGGACGACTTCGCCTGCGCGCACGACCACGATGTCGCCTTTGCGGAGGTCGTTGGCGTTCACGTCTTCGGTGCGTCCGCCCGACCCGATGCGATGCGCCGTGGTCTTCACGCGGGTTCGCCGGAGCGCCTGGGCTTGGGCTTTGCCGCGGCCTTCGGCGACCGCCTCGGCGAAGTTGGCGAAGAGCACCGTGAACCAGAGCCAGATAGCCAGATGCGTGATGAAGCCGCGCTCAGCGGTGGCCGTGAAGATGGCGACCGTCGTCAGCAAAGCGCCGATCTGTGTCACGAACATCACCGGGTTCTTGATCATCAGGCGCGGGTCGAGCTTGCGGAACGAGTCCACAATGGCTGGCCCGACGATGTTCCAGTCGAAAAGCGATGGAGGTTTGTGCGTCATGGTGTTGCCTCAGAAAAGTTTCCCCTGCGCAGTCAGGAAGTGCTCGACGACCGGCCCCAACGTCAGCACAGGCAGGAAGTTTAGCGCGCCGATGAGCAGCACCGTGCCGAGCAGCAGCACGATAAACGTCACGCCGCTCACCGGGAACGTGCCCGCGCTCGCCGGCACGAGCTTCTTTTGCGCCAGCGAACCGGCCATCGCCATGATCGGCACGATCATCAGGAACCGGCCGAAGAGCATGGCGATGCCGAGCGTGGTGTTATACCAGGGCGTGTTCGCGCTGAGGCCGGCGAAAGCGCTGCCGTTGTTGCCGACGGCGGACGAGAAGGCATAGAGGATTTCGCTCAGGCCGTGCGGGCCTTCGTTGTTGCGGCCGGCGAGGCCCCACGCGCTCACCGACGCCCAAGCCGCGAAGCCGAGGAGGGTGAAGCACAGGACCAACAGCGCGAGCATCGCCATCTTCACCTCGTAGGACTGGATCTTCTTGCCGAGGTATTCCGGCGTGCGGCCGACCATCAGACCCGCGATGAAGACTGCGAGCACGACGAACACGAGCATTCCGTAAAGTCCCGCGCCGACGCCGCCGATGATGATCTCGCCAAGCTGCATGTTGAAGAGCGGCACGAAGCCGCCCAGCGCCGTGAACGAATCATGCATCGCGTTGACCGCGCCGCACGATGCGTCGGTGGTGACGGTGGCGAAGAGCGCAGAATTGAAGATGCCGAAGCGGACTTCCTTGCCCTCCATGTTGCCGTCCGCGACGGCAGCGCCGAGCTGGTGATGAATCGGATTGCCGGCCGCCTCCGCCCACCAGCACAGCAAGACGCCGCCGAGGAACAACGCCATCATCGCCGCCCAGACCGACCAGCCGTGCGCCTGATTCTTCGTCATGCGGCCGAGATACCAGGTCAGCCCGCTGCCGATGGCGAAGATGGAAAGCATTTGCAGGAAGTTCGAGAGCGGCGTCGGGTTCTCGAACGGATGCGCGGCGTTGGCGTTGACGTAGCCGCCGCCGTTAGTGCCGAGCATCTTGATGGCGACCTGTGACGCCATCGGCCCCTGCGGGATGACCTGCTCGGTCACGGTCTGTTCCTCCATCACCGTTTTACCGTCGGGGCTTTTGATCGTCGCGCCCTTGTCATTCTTCTTCTCGACCGAGATCTTCATCGGCTCCACCAACGAAGCCTTCGTATAGGGCCGGAAGTTCTGAATCATCCCCTGCGAGACGAGAATCACGGCGAACACTAGGCAAATCGGCAGCAGCAAGTAGTAGGTGATGCGCACGAGGTCCACCCAGAAGTTGCCGAGCAGCTTGGTGGAATGCCGCGCGATGCCGCGCACGAGGGCCGCCGCGATGGCAATGCCGGTGGCGGCGGAGACGAAGTTGTGAAACGCCAGCGCGACCATCTGCGACAGATACGACATCGTGGATTCACCGGAGTAGCTCTGCCAGTTGGTGTTGGTGGTGAAACTGACGGCGGTGTTGAACGCGAGGTCCGGCGACACCGGCCCGAATCCTTGTGGGTTCAGCGGCAGCAAGTGCTGGAGCCGCAGAATCGCGTAGGTGAACAGCAAACCGACGAGACTGAAAAGCAGCATCGAGCCGGTGTAGCGCCGCCAGTCCTGTTCGCCATCGGGCCGCACGCCCATGAGCCGGTAGGTTAGCCGTTCGAGTGGCTTGAGCACCGGGTCGAGCCACGTGCGACCGCCGGCGTCGAGCACCTGCATGAGGTAAAGCCCCATCGGCTTGGTGATCGCCGCGAGCGTCACCACATAGACCGCGAGTTGAAGCCAGTCGGAAGGTTGCATGAGACAGCTCCGTCAGAATTTCTCCGGGCGAATCATCGCGTAGAACAGATACGCGAACAGCGCCACGGCAATGAGACCGACGACGAGGTTTTCCATGACGTCCTTTACAGTTTCCCGCACCAGCGGGTGTAGAGTCCGCCGGCTGCGAAGAAGACCACGCTAACTACAATGAAGATGAGATCGGTCATAGGCGTTTGCCTTTCACGCCGTGACTATCGCTGGAGGGAGCGCGCCCGGCTAATTAAAGGGCCGCTGGAAGATATTAAAAAAACGCTAAGAACCCGTGCAGCCCTCGGCGTCAGGAGCCACGCCGGCTTCTACTCCAGTCCTGTCTCGAGGAGATTGCGGGCGCTCTTGGCGAGGCGGTCGGCGTCGCGGTGGAGGCGTTTGGCTTTGGTGGCTTGGTTGTTTTTCTCGAGCTGGTCGGCGAGGAGGTGGGCCACACCGGTCCAGGCGTTCATGGCGAAGTAGTCGCCGTGCGGCTCGCGCTGAAGCTCCTCGAACTTCGAGCAGACGTAGCGCAACGCCTCGTGCTGGCGGCTGTGCCGACCGGCAAACTCCAGATAGCTGAAAGCGATGCCGCGGAACGCCACCAGTTCGCGGCCTTGTGTGATGACGGCGTCGCGATAGACGCGCTCGGCGGCATCAAGATTGCCCTGCTTCTCCAGTGTCGCCGCGCGCTGGGCGATGCTCTGCAGCAACAGATCGGTGCGATCGTCGGCGCGCGATTCGAGTTTGTGCTGTTGGCGACGCAGCACCTTGGCCGTATCAGCGCCACCCGCAACCAACGCGGCTTCCCACTGGTCGGTGAGCGCGAGCACGTCGGGGTAGTTACGGAACGCGCCGCGCATGGCCAGCAGCAACCGGTCACACTTTGCGCGCGGCGCGGCAGTTTGTTTGAGGTGGTCGAACAGCGCGGTCCACGCGGGCAGGTGGCGTGAACAGATGTTGGCGGCGAATTCGAGCGCCTCGGCAGCCAAGGCCGGTTGTTTCTGGGCGGCTAAAATCTCCGCCAGCCAGATCAACCGGCTCGCTTGGCGATAGGCGGGCGAACGATGTTGCGGGTCAGTCAACAAATAGAGCGTTTGCTCCTTGATGATTTCGTGCGTTTGCGGATCGCGTGCGTAGCCGGTGGCGTAGCGGTCCTCGGCGTAGCGCCCTGCGGAGAAGTCCCAACGGCCCGGCGCGGCTTCGAAGCCCAGCCACACATGGCCGCCACGCCGGCCTTCGCCGAAGAGCGGCATGGCGGGAATGCCGTTGGCCTTCGCGGTCGTCGAGGCGAAGTAGGCGCGGTCGCCGCAGATGCCGCCAACTTTCCGGATCTCCGCAAGCGTATAGTCCTTGTAAACCGAATCGCTGCCGAGCAGCCGGTCCTTGTTGTAGGGCGGCATGACGTAGGCGTCACCCCAGCGCGATGGCGCCAGCCGCATGTGTTCGCGCGCCCACGCCAGCTCGGAGGCGGGCACGGCGGCGTTGACGACCCAGATCAGTTCCCACGGCGCCATTTCGTCGAGGCGCGTGCGGAGCAGGCCGCGCTCGGCGGCATTGCGGAAGTCGAGGTAACGATCCCGCGCGTCGAGCAACGTCGGCGGGTTGTTCTCGGAGAACGTGCCGGGCTGCGGCCGGAGCATGACTGGCTTGTCGAACACCAGCGCGCAGGCCAGCGCGAGGTTGCGATACTTTTCGCGACCGACGGGGTCCGCGCCCCAGAGCCGCGCCCAATGCTGCAACACCTTCTCAGCATCGTCACCCGGCTTGATGGACTCGCGGTAATCCTCCAACGACGGCCGGTGCATCAGCAGCCACCGCAAGAACGGTTGCAGTTCAGTGTCGGCGGACAAGTAATCAAGCGCGTTGGTCGTGGCGCTGCGAAGGAACGCCGCCTGCGCGACAGCCAGGCCGATGACCTCGTCGTTGACAGCGAGGTTGAGGCTCTGCGCGCCGCCGGGCGGCGGCAGCCCTTTGATGAAATCACCCACGGCGCGCTCCACGAATTGCTGGTGGCGGCTCCACTCGTCCTTCTCGACCGCGGCGATTGTGGAAGCGTGAAGTTCCTCGGCGGTGATAGGGCGTTTGTAAAGCTGCGCGCCGTCGGCGAGCGTCACGCCGAGAAACGCGGCGACGCCGGTCAGCGTTGACAGCAGTTGTTGTTCACGCACGGCCAAATCCTTCTTCCGAACTGGCACGTAAACTATCAGCCGGTTGTTACGGCAGCAAACCCTACTTCGGCGCGGGCTTGCCGCCGTTGCTGCCGCGCCGTAGAGTCCGCGACATGATTCTGTTCCGCCTCGCCATCGCTGCGTTGGTGGTCGTGCTTGGCTTGCACCAGGCAGCCGGCCAGACGCCTGCGCCGCGCGGGACGCTGGTGGAGAAGCCGTGGGAGAAGCTCTCGAACAAGAAGTTGATGGAGTTCGGCGAGAAGGCGCTCGGCGCGAACCCGCAGGCATGGAAGCACGGCGAGACGGAGCATTTCGTGTTTCACTTCCAGGAACTGGCCGACGCGCAAAAGGTCGGGGAGTTTGCGGAAGCTTACTACCGGCAGATCCAGAAGGACCTTGGCGTTACGCAGGACCGGCTCACGCGCAAGAATCACGTCTTCATTTTCAACGATGGGGAGGAATGGCAGAAGTTCGTCAAGATAGTCCGCATCGGCGAGTGGGCGATGGGTGTCGCGCGCCGGACCGAGCTGTTTCTGTTCAGCCCTCAAGGGTCGCGCTTCGCCACCGGGGCGATCGGCCACGAGATCACGCACTGCATTTTTTACCGGTTTGTGCCGAACCCGGTGCCACTCTGGCTCAACGAAGGGTTTGCCGAGTTCGAAAGCACCCACGCCTACGCGAAGTTCAGGGACCTCGATGAGACCCGCTACGGCGGCCGCCGCCCCGTCCACTACCCGCTCAAGCAACTGCTCGCCGCCACGAAGTATCCCAAGGAGGATGTGTCGAAGTTCTACGCGGCGAGCGAGCGGCTGGTGCGATTTCTACTGATGGAGCAGGACCGGCGGAGATTTCTGCCATTCGTGCAGATGGTGGCCAGCGGCGCGAAATCCGAGGACGCGCTGCTCTTTATCTATCACGACCAGTTCAAGACGTTCGCTGCGTTCGCGGACGCTTTCGAGAAGTTCAACCAGCCGCCGGCCAGGCAGAACGAGCCGTGAACAGTGATTGTTTCGGGTGGCAGCAGCACGAGAATCGGGCAGCGAAACGCCAAAAAAGTTGGGAGGCGGTTCGTTGACAACCCCGGAGGCCGGTGTTACGTTGCGGCGCCGTCGGATTTTCGATACATGCGTGTGACGCCGGCGTAACAATGGAAGGAAAGTTTGTTTAGGCATGAAAGCTGCCAAGGCTGATCAGTCTGGAACATTTGATCACATCACCTTGAACCTGGCCAAGGCGCCGACAGTGGTGCGACCGAGAGGTTTTCACCTCTCGCCGCGCGGCATGACGTTTCACAGCGATCGCCGCCTCGCGCCGTGGACCGAAGTGGAAGTGGAGGTCGAAGTGCCTGGTGACGGCTCAAAACACCGCGCGATCCGCTGTGCCGGCGTCGTCGTCCAATGCGAAGCCTCCCCCCATCGCGCCGGCTACGATATCACGCTGCTCTTCTTGGAGCTTAACAAGCGCGCCCTGGCTGATCTTAGCAAGATTTCCCGTCTCCATCCCCACTCGCCCGCGCATCGGAACGCCGTTGTCGGTTTCCGTGTCTGAGCGCGGCTTGCTCGCATGGACCTCCTCCAGCGCCTGCTGCAAACCGCCGTCCAGCAGGGCGCTTCTGATATTCATCTGAAAGCCGGCGTCCCGCCGACGTTGCGGATTGCCCGCCGGCTCAGTTCAACAGACCTGCCGCCGCCCACCGACGAGCAAATGAGCGAACTGGTCCAACATCTCCTGCCGTCGGATTTTCGCGAGCGGTTCGGGCAACAACACGAAGCGGATTTTCCCTACGTGGCCGAGGGCATTGGGCGGTTCCGTGTCAACATCTTCCGGCAGCGCGGCAAACTCTGCATCGCCATGCGCCATGTCAAGGCCGTTATTCCCGGCTTCGATGAACTGCGCTTGCCGGCGGACGCGCTCCGCAAAATCGCCTCGGCGCCGGGCGGTATCGTGCTGGTGGCGGGCGCGGCTGGCAGCGGCAAGTCCACCACGCTCGCCGCGATCATCGAATACATCAATCAGACCGCGCGCAAACACATCATCACCCTCGAAGACCCGATCGAGTATTTGTTCGAGGACCGCCAGTCGCTCATCGAACAACGCGAGATCGGCCTTGATACCGCCAGCTTCGACGCGGCGTTGCGGCACATCATCCGGCAGGACCCGGACGTCATTGTGATCGGCGAGATGCGCGACGCCGCCAGCTTCATGGTTGGCCTCAACGCCGCCGACACGGGTCATCTCGTCCTCACCACACTCCACGCCAACAGCGCTGCGCAGGCCGTGGACCGCATTCTGGATTATTTCCCGTCGCGCGAGCGAGAGCCGATTCGCCGGCAGCTTGGCGTCACGCTCAACACCGTCTTTTGCCAGCGGCTGGTGCCCGCGCGCGCTGGCGGCGTCGTGCCCGCGGTGGAAATCCTGCGTGCCAACGCCACCGTGCGAAACCTTTTTGAAACCGGCCAGCTTGAGAAACTCAGCGCCGCCATCGAGACCGGCAGCGACGACGGCATGCAGACGTTCAACCAATCGCTCTACAAGCTGGTGAAGTCGGGCCTTATCACCGAGCAGGAAGCGCTTGCAAAGTCCGCCACGCCACAGCAGCTCTCGATGAACCTGCGCGGCATCTTCCTCGACGAGTCGCGCCGGATTATGGCCAGCGGGTGATGGAAGTTAAGAGTGGAGAATGAAGAACTACGAGTTCAGTCCGAAACGCTTCATTCTCAATTCTTAGCTCTTAATTAGCTCCACCATCGCCTCCAGTGTTCGCTCCGCTGCGCCGCTGCCTTGCGCTATGACCTGCCGCGCGCGCTCGGCGATCTCGCGCCGCCGGTCCGGCTTTGCCAATAGTTCCGCGAGCGCCGGCCGCAATGCCGCGTCGTCCGCCACCTGCACGCCCGCGCCGGCGCGCACAAAATTGTCGGCGATCGCCTCGAAGTTCTGCATCGCCGGTCCGAACAGCACCGGCGCGCCCGTCGCCGCCGCCTCGATGATGTTCTGGCCACCGCGACCGCGGAGGCTCTTGCCGACAAAAATCACCGTCGCCGCTTCGTAGAACGCTTTCAGTTCGCCGGTGGTGTTCAACAGCAAACAATCCGCGCCGGCCTGCGGCGGCTGGGTCCGCAGTGTCACGCGCACGCCGCAGCGCTCCGCCACCGCGAGCACCTCCTTCGTCCGCTCTGGGTGGCGCGGCGCGAGCACCAGGAACAATGACGGAAACTTCGCGCGCAGTTCGCGGAATACGCGGAACGCAATCTCCTCCTCGCCGGCGTGTGTGCTGCCGCAGACCCAGATGGGCCGGCCATCGCCAACACCGCACGCGCGGAGAAACTCTTTCGCCTGCGCGCCCACCGGCGAAGGCATCTGTGCTTCGTCAAACTTCAGGCTGCCGGTTGTGCGCAGCGCCGCGTCGCGCGCGCCGAGTTTGCGGAACCTTTCCGCGTCGCGCGCGCCTTGCGCGCAAAGCAGATCGAACGCGCCGAACACGCGCCGCGAAAGATCTCCCAAGCAACGATAGCCGCGGAACGACTTTTCAGACATCCGTCCGTTGACCATCGCCACCGGCACGCCGCGTCGCTTACTTTGCAACACCAGCGTCGGCCAGACTTCGGTTTCCACCACGATCACCAGCCGAGGCCGTAACAAGTCCAGCGCGCGGTTGGTGCATGGCAGGAAATCGAGCGGGAAGTAAACCACCAGCACGTCGGGCGGCGCTTGTTTGCGTGCGAGGGCCTGCCCCGTCGAGGTCGTCGTGCTCAGCGCGACGCGCAGGTCCGGCCATCGCCGGCGCAGCCTTTCGATGAGTAGCAGCGCCACACGCGTCTCTCCCACGCTCACCGCCTGAATCCATACAAAGCCGCCGCTGCCAACCTCGCGCCGGACCTCGGCGGTATAGAACCCAAACCGCTGCCAGAAGCCGCGCGTGAAGTTGCCGCGCCGAAGCATTTTCAGCAGGTAGAACGGCGACGACAGCAGAAAGCCGACGGCGAACAATACTTGGATCAGGAAAAGCATCGCGCTCTTATCTCTCAATCCTCAGATGATCATGGTTGTTCAGTGCGCGGCGACGTCCAGACAGACCATCTTGTTCAAGTCGCGCACAATGAGCCTGCCGTCGGCCAGCGCCGGCGGCCCCCACGCGTCGGGGCCTTCGAGCACTTGGGCGCGCGCGAGCTGTTTGTAGGCGGTGGTGTTGGCTTCGGCGAGTGTGAGCGTGCCGTTGTCGTTCATCACGTAGATCATTCCCTGCGCGATCATGAACGGTGCGCTGCCGAACTTGTTCTTGCCGCCACTAGCCCAGACGACCTTGCCGTTGAGGTCGAGGCAAACCAGTTGGCCGTCGGGCCGCACGCCGAAGATGTGGTTTTGAAAAAAGATCGGCGTCTGTTGCGTCGCGCCGAACACCGCCGCCTTCAGACGGAACAGCGGCTCCGCCGACAATTTGCCGCCGGCTTCCTTCACCTGGAGCAGCATGCTGCCCGCGTCGTAGCCGCCGGAGAGAAACACGCGCCCGTCGCCGACCGGCACGGGCGTCGGAATGTTGGCGATGCTGATTTTCCAGTCGCGCGTCTCCCACAGAATCGCGCCGTCCGCTGCCGAGACGCCCGCGACACCGCCGCTGCCGCAATAGACATACATGCGCTGGCCCTTGAACTCCATCGGCGCAATGGAGGAGTGCGTCATTTGCCAACGGCGCGGGTTGGGCGATTTCCAGATGACCTTGCCCGTGGTGCAATCTACCGCGACGACCAGCGCGTTGCCGCCCGCGCCGAGGATGAGCCGGTCGCCGTCCACAAACGGGCACTGGCCGGCATACCACGGTGGCACTTCTGTGTTGAACTCACGGACCAGGTTCAGCTCCCAGCGGAATTCGCCTGTGGCAGTGTCCACACAGAGCACCTGGCATTTCGGGCCGATCGAGATGACGTATTTATCGGTCACCGTCGGGATCGTGCGCGACATGCCGTGGTTGCGCTTGATCTTGGAAGGGTAGGTGTAGCGCCAGATTTCCTGGCCGTCGGCAAGCGACAGGCAGCGCAGCGCGTCGGCTTTCCCTTCGCGATCATAGTCGAGCAGGAACACGCGCCCTTTCCAGATCGCCACGCCGGCAAAACCTTCGCCGACATCCATCTTCCAGAGTGCCTTTGGACCGCTCGCGGGCCAGTTCTTCGCGAGCGGCGTTTGTTCGGTGCTGATGTTGTCCCAGTTCGGCCCGCGGAAACGCGGCCAGACGCCGTTAAGATTTGCCGGCACACCGCTGCCCTTGACCAGTTTGCCTTCCCACTTCGCAGGGCCGCTGGCCGCCGCCGCCTCGCCCTCCGCGCGATCCTCGCCTGGCAGCCTCTCCTTCAATCCTCCGCCGTCGCTTCCGAAGAACCAAAACACAACCGCCGCGCCGGCGAGAAACGCCGCGATAAGCGGAATGGCTTTTGCGATCAACGTCTTGTTCATAATGCGCGTCAGCCAGCATCCTAACGACGTTTCGCGAAAGAGCAAAGCGTTTGTCGTGATTACCCGCCACCGTGACAGGTCGTGACAGTTGTGATAGCGTCACGTCTGTGAGCGATGCCGAGCAAGATGAATTCGAGGCGATGGCCGACGCTGTGACGCCAGGCCAGCCGAAGATTTATACCGTCACTGAACTGACGCGCGAGGTGCGCGAACTGCTGGAAACGGAGATCGGCGAAGTCTGGGTCGAGGGTGAAATCTCCAACTTCCGCGCGCAGGCGAGCGGGCATCTCTATTTCACGCTCAAGGACGCCGGGGCGCAGCTTTCGGTTGTCATGTTCCGCGGCAACGCGGCATCGCTGAAGTTCAAACTCGGCGACGGCTTGCAGATCGTGGTGTTCGGCGAGTTGAGCGTCTATGAGGCGCGCGGACAGTATCAGCTCATCGCGCGGCGGATGGAGCCGAAGGGCTACGGCGCGCTGCAGCTCGCGTTCGAGCAGCTCAAGCAGAAGCTGGCGGCGGAGGGACTATTTGACGCGGCGCGCAAAAAGCCGATCCCGGCGTATCCGGAGCACATCGGCATCGTCACGTCGCCCACCGGCGCGGCCATCCGTGACATCCTGAACATCATCGAGCGCCGGTTCCCGAACATCCACATTGTCATCGCCCCGACGCGCGTGCAGGGCGACGGCGCGGCGGCGGAAATCGCAGCAGCGGTGGACGAACTCAACACGTTGAACGAATCAGGCCGCCTATCGTTGGACGTGTTGATTGTGACGCGCGGCGGTGGCTCCATCGAGGACCTTTGGGCGTTCAACGAAGAAGTCGTTGCGCGCGCCGTGGCGCGCTCGAAGATTCCGACGATCTCGGCGGTGGGGCACGAGATTGATTTTACCATCTGCGATTTCGTGGCCGACCTGCGCGCGCCGACACCGAGCGCGGCGGCGGAACTGGTCGTGAAGCAGCGGCTGGAGCTTGTCGAAACCGTCGCGGCCCTCGGCCAGCGGCTGGAGCGCGAGACGGAGACGGCGCTCAACGCGCTGAAGCACCGGCTGGAATTGGCGGCGACGAGCTACGTTTTCCGCCGGCCAGCGGAACTGGTGCGACAGTATCAGCAGCGCGTGGATGACGCGCTGGCCTCCATCGAGAACGCAGCGGAGCAATGGCTCAGCGCGCGGCACGGACGGATCGAGATTCTCGGCGAGCAGTTGGCGCGGCTCAGCCCGACGGCGCGAGTGGCGCAGTATCGCCAGCGGCTGGAGAACCTGTGCGAGCGGCAGGCGCACGCTTTGAAGAGTTGGCGGCAGGATCGGCAGCATGCGCTGAAAGAACTGAGCGGCCGGCTGGCGCTGCTCAGTCCGCAGAACGTGCTGAACCGCGGCTACAGCATCACCACGCGCGCCAGCGACGGCAAAGTGCTCACGGCGGCGGCGCAGGTCCGCAAGGGCGAGCGCGTCCGCACGCGGCTGCGCGAAGGCGAGATCGAATCGGACGTGGCGTGAGTGGCGATGAGCGTTCGTCAACCCCATGCTCGTGGCGTGGTTCTCGCGGTGGCTTCGACCGCGTTGGTGGCGACCAACTACATCACCGCGAAGATCGCGCTCGGCGGCTTGAACCTTGAGACGTTCTTCTTCCTGTGGTTCGCCGCAGGCACCGTGTTGTCGGTGGGGCATCAGATCGTCAGCAAACGGTCCGGTTTCTTCCCGGAACTGGCCCGGCACGCCCGCGCGTTGATGCCGATGGCGGCGCTGGGCGCTGTCTCGAACCTGCTTTTCTTCGCCGGCGTCGGCTGTCTCGACCCCGCCATTTCCGCGATCTGCTACCGGACGGAGCTTGTCTTCTCCGTGCTGCTGGGCATCGTCACGCTCAAGGAACGCCTGAACCAGATGGAATGGGCCGGCTTCGCGCTGGTGGTGGCGGGGCTGGCGGTGATCTATTACCGTGGCGGCGCCGCCATCGGTGTGGGCGCGTTGGTGATGGTGCTCTCGGCGATGCTCGGTGTGGTTTCCAACTGGCTCGCCAAACGCGCCGACCCCGACGTGGATGTGGGGCTGATGGTCGCCGTGCGCTGCATGGGTTCGCTCGCGCTGGCGGCCGCCTACGCGCTGGTCACGCGGCGCTTCAACGCCGACGCGCCGCCTCTTCCTCTGGCGATGGTCGCGGTCGGCGCGCTGCTGGGGCCGTTCCTGAGTTTCGTCTGCTACTTCGCCGCGCTGCGTTACATGGATTTCTCGAAGGTCGCGATCTTGCGCAACAGCGAGCCGGTGTTCGCGGCGCTGTATGGTTTCGCATTCCTCGGCGCGTTTCCCGGCGGACGCCAACTGGCCGGTTGCCTCCTCGTGTTGGCGGGCGTGCTGCTGGTGGCGTTGTTCAGGCCGCGCCCGGCGGAAGCGGCGGGCGGCCCTTAAGTGGGGCGAGCTTCCAAGCTCGCCCGGCGTTGTTGATGTGAGCACGGTGGGCGAGCTTGGAAGCTCACCCCACTCCGCCGCTTTTCTCGTTGTCAGCGGTGGGAGATGCGGTAGTCTGCCCGCGCTTGAAGAAAGGAAACCTTATGCGCCGAACCATCGTTCTTCTTGGACTGATCTGTCTGGTTGGTTGTCAGCACACTCCGCCGTCGCCCAAAGCTCCCGTTGCGACTTCGGGAACCGAAACTTCCGCGCAGCGCGACGCGCGGATGAAATGGTGGCGCAACGCGCGGTTCGGCATGTTTGTCCACTGGGGGTTGTATTCGGGCATGGCGGGCACTTGGGAGGGCAAGCCCGTCGGCAAGACCGGCGGCATGGAGTGGATCCAGCAGCGCGTGAAGGTGGACACCGACACTTATGCGAAGGCGGCCATCCCGAAGTTCAAGCCGACGCCGGGCTTTGCGCGCGAGTGGGCGCGGCTCGCGAAGGAGGCCGGTTGCCGCTATCTGGTTTTCACCACGAAGCATCACGAGGGGTTCGGTTTGTTCAAGTCGAAGGCGGGCGACTACAACGCCGGTTCGAAGCTGCATCGCGATCTCGTGAAGGAGATTGTCGAGGCCTGCCGCGCCGAGGGACTGCGCGTCGGCTTCTATCACTCGGTCATTGACTGGCACCACGACCAATACGCTTACGGGAAATCGAAGCAGCTTCCGCATCCGCTCAAGGGCAAGCCGTATCCCAACGGCGAGCGCGACCACTCGAAATACGTGGACTACTTGCACAAGCAGGTCAACGAGTTGGTTTCCAACTACGGCAACGTGGACGTGCTCTGGTGGGATTACAGTTCGCAGGATTTCCAAGGCGACGAGGCGTGGCGGGCGTTCGACCTGATGAAGCAGGTGCGCGCGAAGCAGCCGGCGATCATCATGAACAACCGCCTGTTCCGCGACCCCGAGGCAGGCTGGTCGGGCATGGGCACTGAGGGCTACATCCCGCGGCTCGACTCGAAATACGGCGACTTCATCACGCCGGAGCAGCACATCCCGGCGACCGGCATGCCGGGTGTGGATTGGGAGACGTGCATGACGCTGAACACGACGTGGGGTTTCAGCGAGCACGATCACGCGTGGAAGTCCGACGAGACGCTCATCCGCAACCTCGTGGACATCGCCAGCAAGGGCGGCAACTACCTCCTCAACATCGGCCCCAAGGGCGACGGCAGCGTGCCGGAGGAGAGCATCAAGTCTATGCACGCCATCGGCGCGTGGATGAAGAAGAACGGCGAGGCCATCCATGCGACGCAGGCCAGTCCATTCGAGTCGCTCGCGTGGGGCCGTTGCACGCAGAAGAAGCTCGACGACGGCAACACGCGGCTTTACCTGCACGTCTTCGATTGGCCGAAGGACGGCAAACTCGTCCTCTCCGGCCTCGCGAACAAGCCGGTGAAGGTGTGCCTGCTTGACGGCGGCAAGTCGCTCGACGCGACCGCCGGCGAGAACTGCGTCACCCTCGCGTTGCCCGCCGAAGCGCCCGACAAGATCACCACGGTTGTCGCGCTCGACATCGCCGGCGCGCCGAAGATCGTGAAACCCGATCCTTACGCCGACGAGACGAAGGAACAGCGCGACGCGCGCATGAACTGGTGGCGCGAGGCGCGGTTCGGCATGTTCATCCACTGGGGCGTCTATGCCGTGCCCGCCGGCACCTACAAGGGCGAGCAGATCAAGGGCATTGGCGAGTGGATCATGCACAACGGCAAGATTCCCGTCACCGAGTATCGCGAGTTTGCCAAGCAATTCAACCCGGTGAAATACAACGCCGACGAGTGGGTGAAGCTGGCGAAGGAAGCCGGCATGAAATACATCGTCATCACCTCCAAGCACCACGACGGCTTCGCGCTGTTCGACTCAAAGGCGAGCGACTGGAACGTCGTGAAGGCCACGCCCTACGGCAAGGATTTGCTGAAGCCGCTCGCCGAGGCGTGCCGCAAGCACGGCCTCAAGCTGGGCTTCTACTATTCGCAGGCGCAGGACTGGAACAACCCCGGCGGGGCCGCGGCGCGCGGGCATTGGGACCCGGCGCAGGACGGCGACATGACCGAATACATCCGCAAGGTCGCCGCGCCGCAGGTGCGCGAGATTCTCACCCGCTACGGCGAATTCCCCGCCGTGCTCTGGTGGGACACGCCGAAGGACATGACGCCTGAGCGCGCCGAAAAGCTGCTGCCGCTGCTGAAACTCAAGCCCGGCATCATCCACAACAACCGTCTCGGCGGCGGCTACAAAGGCGACACCGAGACACCGGAGCAGCACATCCCCGCCACGGGTTATCCCGGCCGCGACTGGGAGACGTGCATGACGATGAACGACACGTGGGGGTTCAAGAGCTATGACGACCACTGGAAACCCGTCGAGACGCTTATCCGCAACCTCGCGGACATCGCCAGCAAAGGCGGCAACTACCTCCTCAACGTCGGCCCGACTGCCGAGGGTTGCATCCCCGCGCCGAGCATCGAGCGGTTGAAGGAAGTCGGCAAGTGGATGAAGGTCAACAGCGAAGCCATCTACGCCACCAGCGCCAGCCCGTTCAAGCGCCTCGCGTGGGGCCGCTGCACGAAGAAACTCGACGCCGGCGGTGCGATGCTTTACCTCCACGTCTTTGACTGGCCCGCCGATGGCAAGCTGCTCGTCCCCGGTTTGAAGAACGCCGTCGAGTCCGCGAGCCTGCTCGCCAGTGGCAAGAAGCTCAACGTGACGCCCGGCAACGAAGGCGTCACCATTACCGTCCCCGCCACCGCGCCCGACCCGATCTGCTCCGTGGTCGTGCTCAAAGTGAAAGGCGCGCTCGACATCGAGCAGCCGCTTCCCTCCCAAGCCGCCGACGGCACGATCACGCTCACCACCGAAGACGTAATCCTCCACGGCAAGAAGCTCAAGGTCGAGCACGCCCACCGCAAAGGCATGCTCAAGGCCGCTGAAGGCAACATTGGCTTCTGGGTGGACCCGACGGAGTGGATCGAGTGGCAGTTCAAGGTCACGCAGCCCGGCAAGTTCGAGGTCAGCGCCGACATCGCCGCGCAGGGCAGCGGCAAATTCACTGTGAGCGTTGGCAATTCCAAGCTCGAAGCCGCCGCGCCGAAGACAGGCGACTACAACAAATACAAGACCGTCAAGCTCGGCACCATCGAGATTAGCGCCACCGGCAAAGTGTTGCTCACCGTCAAGCCGGTCAAGAACGGCTGGCAGCCGTTCAACCTCAGCGCGCTCGTCCTGAAGCCGGTGAAGTAGGTTTTCGATGTTGCCTTTTTGGAAGCGCGCTCTGCAAGCCGGCGTCCTTTGGCTGGCTTTGCTTTGCGCGCGTGCTGCCACCGCTGCAGAACCGTGGTGGCATGAATACACGCCCGTCGCCAGCATCGGCCTGCGTGCGGAGGGATTGGAAACGATCCAGCCCGGCGCGGCGCGCGGCATCAGCACGCTTGGCTGGTATGGCTTCTGGTTCCTCGACGCGCAGGAACAATACGGCACGCTCAACGCCGGTCGGGAGAAACTCCGGCAGGCCGGCGTCAAACGCATCGTCTATTATGACCTCGGTGAAGTTGGCGACTACGCGGGCTTCTTCACTGACGACGGCAAGATGAAGCACACGGGCTGGTCGTTGCCGTGGTGGAAGGGCAAGGAGCCGCTCACTGCGCGATGGTTCGGACTGGAGGCATTCATGCGCAACGTGTCTTGGGCACCGTTTCCCAGCGCGAAGGCTTATCATCTGAAGCCGTTCACGACGCCCGACGGCAAGCCCGCCGACGACCTTTACGCCGTGCTCGCGCGGCGCGGCCTCGACGGCAAGTGGAGCTACGATTACTCCAGCAATTCGGCCATCACCGAGGACATCGCAGAACGTAGCGGGCTGGCGAAACTCAGCAGCAAGCAGTCCGGCCCCGCCGACACGCAGGGCAAGAGTGGATGGCAGATGGTGCGGCTCGTGGACGTGGACTACGCCAACCCGCAGATGCGCGATTACGTCTGCCGCGAGATCGAACGCATTATCTCGAAGCTTCGCCCCGACGGCATCCACGCGGACAACCTCAGCGACACCAACCTCGGCCACGCCAACACCTGCGCGTTCGGCCTCTGGTCGCTCCACACGTTCCGCGACTACATGCGCCGCCATTTCACGCGCGCCGAACTGGAGCGGATGGGCATTGCGGACATCGCGACGTTCGACATCGCCGCCTACATCCGCGACAAGCCGTTCGAGACGCGCGGCAAGCGATGGCACATCATGAACCCGAAGTGGACCGAAGACCCGGTCTGGCTCTGTTACTGCATCAACAAGGTCGAGACTGCGCAGGCGTATCATCGCGCGTTCTACGCCGCCGCAAAGAAGTCTGCGCGGCAGGAGAACCTCGATTGCGCCATCTTCGGCAACACCATCCCGTTCCCGATGGGTGGCGCGCTGATGAAAGGCGCGTGCGACATTGCGCACTTCGAGTGGAGCACGGTGCATGGCTTCTGGGGCATGCGGCCGATGGGCCTGCCGCCGAAAGGCCGCGTCGGCTACGTCACCCGGCTCGGCGCGGCCATCTCCGACGCGCCGTTCTGCTGGCCGAGCATCTACGTCAGCAAAGACAAGTCCGGCGCGGGCCACGAGAACCTGCACAAGGTTCTCGCGTTCGACTGCCTCGCCAACCGCGGCTTGCCCGACTTTGGTCATTGGTATCTCGACGGCTACTCGCCCGGCACGCCGCAGAGCGCCGGCTTCGTCAACCGATTCATCCGCGCCCACGCCCCGCGCCTGAGTCACCGCCGTTACCTCGCCGACGTCGCCGTCGTCCACTCCGCGTGGTCGGAGATCGCCTCGATGAACGTCTTCAATCCCGTGATGGACAAGTTCGTGGATGAATACTCCGGCTGGTGCGAATTTCTCGGTGACACGCACCGCCAGTGGGACGTGGTGCTCCAACAGGACCTGACCGCGAAGAATCTCGCGCGCTATCCCATCGTCGTCCTGCCATCCGTGATGACGCTCACCGACGCGCAACTCAGCGAACTCCGCCGCTACGCCGCGTCAGGCGGCCGCCTCGTCGCCACCGGCCAGACCGGCACGCGCTACGGCCCGGAACGCTATCTCGCGCCGCGCGAGAAAGCCTTCTCGCTGCTCGGCGCGAGAATCGTCACCGACAAGCCGGGCGTGACCTACTGGCGAAAAGACCGCGACGCTGCCGCTGCGCGACGCATGGCGGAGTTGCTCGACTGGTCCGGCTTCAAGCCACGCATCGAAACCGACGCGCCCGCCACCGTCGGCGTCAACCTCAACCTCGGCACCGACAAAGCCGGCCCGCTGCTCACACTCGACTTCAACAACTGCGACCTCGCCGTTGAAACGGATACCCTCCGTCCCGCGCCGGCTATCACGACAACGATCCACTTGCCCGATTCCTGGCGCGGCCACGACGTGCAAGCGGGCTATGTCACGCCAGAGATGAACGCTGGTGCGCAGCCCATCCTGTTGAAGGATACCGTCGTCGTGGATCGCGAGAAAGGCACGCTGAGGCTGCAAACGCCGTCTTTCGAAACGTGCCTCATTGTGTTCATCCGGAACCACAGTTTGTCGAAAGATTTGCTGGCGCCATAACAGGCCTCCGTTGTCATAAGGACATCCCACAACCGCGCTTGTCCAAAGGCGGCCGATGGTATAAGGAAGAGACCGGCTGAGAGACATACAAACGCAGTCAGGAATTGGACATGTTTTTACTCATAGGCAGCGGTTACGTGGGTTCGAGGTTTTGCGCTCATCTGGAGCAGGCGGGCATTCCCTACAAGGTTTACCCGCGGGAGGACCTCGACTACACCGGGCTGGCGGAGCTGACCAACCACCTGAAGGAGCAACGGCCCGAGTTCCTCATCAACTGCGCCGGCTACACCGGCAAGCCCAACGTGGACGCCTGCGAGCTGCACAAGGCTGAGTGCGTGTTCGGCAACGTCGTGCTGCCGGACATCATCCGGACGGCGTGCGAGCGCGCAGGTGTGCCGTGGGGACACATCTCGTCCGGTTGCATCTACAACGGAGCCAAACCCGACGGTAGCGGTTTCAAGGAAACTGATCCGCCGAATTTTTCCTTCCGCCAGAACAACTGCAGCTTCTACAGCGGCACGAAAGCGCTCGGTGAGGAGGTGCTGGCCGACGATCCGAACTGCTACATCTGGCGGCTCCGCATCCCGTTCAATGAGACGGATAGCTCCCGCAACTACATCTCGAAGGTGATGCGCTATGAGCGGCTGCTGGACGCGCGCAACTCGCTCTCGCAATTGGAAGAGTTTGTGCGCGCGGCGGTCGCCTGCTGGACCAAGCGCGTGCCATTTGGCGTCTATAACATGACGAATCCCGGCTCTATCACCACGCGCGAGATTACCGAGATGATCAAGAAGAGTGGTATCTGTCGGAAGGAGTTCAACTTCTTCGCCGACGAAGTGGAGTTCATGCGGCTCGCCGCCAAGACGCCCCGCTCCAACTGCGTCCTCGATGTCACCAAGCGCGAGAAGGCCGGCATCCCAATGACCGAGGTCCACGACGCCGTCGCCATCGCCCTGCGCAACTGGAAAACCGCCTGACCGCATGAAAACCGTTCTCGTCACCGGCGGCGCCGGCTTCATCGGATCGAACTTCGTCCGCTACCTGCTCCGCGTGGAGCCGGCGGTGAAGATCGTCAACCTCGACGCGTTGACCTACGCCGGCGCATTGGAGAACCTGAAAGGGTTGCCCGATGACAGCCGGCACATCTTCGTGCGCGGCGACATCTGCGACCGCGTGCTCGTGGACAAGCTCCTGCGCGAGCACACGGTGGATACCATCGCCCACTTCGCAGCGGAATCGCACGTGGACCGTTCGATTCACGGGCCGGAGTTGTTTGTGCAAACCAACATCGTCGGCACGCAGGTGATGCTCGACGCGGCACGGCAGGCGTGGCTCGTGGACAAGATCGTCGAGCCGGCGGCGGCGCGGTTCCACCACGTTTCCACCGACGAGGTGTTCGGGTCGCTCAAGCCGAAAGACCCCGCGTTTACCGAGACGACGTCCTACGATCCAAGCTCGCCCTATTCCGCCTCCAAGGCCGCTAGCGATCATCTGGTGCGCGCCTACGCCCGCACTTACGGCCTGCCGGTGACGATCACGAACTGCTCCAATAACTACGGCCCGCACCAGTTTCCGGAGAAGCTGATTCCGTTGATGATCCTCAACGGCATTAACGGCCGGCCGCTGCCCGTTTATGGCGACGGCCAGCAGATTCGCGACTGGCTCTACGTCGAGGACCACTGCGAAGCGATCCGTTCCATTCTCAAGAGCGGTCGCGTCGGTGAGACCTACAACGTTGGCGGCGACAACCAGCCGCCCAACCTCGACATCGTCCACGGCATCTGCGCGTTGCTGGACGAACTGCTTCCCGCTTCGCCGCACCGGCCGCATACGTCGCTCATCCAGCACGTCACTGACCGTCCCGGCCACGACCGCCGTTACGCGATGAACATCACGAAGGTCAGGACCGAGCTGGGCTGGACGCCGCGCCACTCGTTACAGACGGGCCTGCGCGCGACGGTGCAATGGTATCTCGATCACCCGGAGTGGGTCGCCGCCATCCAGCAGCAGGCGGGCTATCAGCAGTGGATTGACCGGAACTACGCGAAACGAGGAGGAAAATGAAAGGCATTATTTTGGCTGGCGGCAAAGGCACGCGCCTCTATCCGATCACGATGGCGGCGAGCAAACAGATCCTGCCGGTTTACGACAAGCCGATGGTCTACTACCCGCTCTCCTGCCTGATGCTGGCGGGCATCCGCGAGGTGCTGGTGATCAGCACGCCGGCCGACCTGCCGGGATTCCGCCGTCTGCTGGGCGACGGCAGCCAGTGGGGAATGAAATTCGTTTACGCCGAGCAGAGCGAGCCGCGCGGTCTGGCCGACGCCTTCCGGGTCGGCGCGGAATTCCTCGCCGGCGAATCGGCGTGTCTGATTCTCGGCGATAACATTTTCTACGGCCACGGCCTGGCGGAAGTCCTCCGCGTCGGCGCGGAGACGACCGACGGCGCGACCATCTTCGCCTATCCGGTGCGCGACCCGGAGCGTTACGGCGTAGTGGAGTTCGACGCCGACGGCAAGGCTGTTAACATCGAGGAGAAGCCGAAGAAGCCGCGCTCGAACTACGCCGTTCCCGGCGTTTACTTCTACGACAGCGAGGTGGTGGAAATTGCCCGCAACCTGAAGCCCTCGCCGCGCGGCGAACTCGAAATCACCGACCTTAACCGTGTCTATCTTTCGCGCGGCAAATTGAGTGTGGCGCAACTCGGTCGAGGCATCGCATGGCTCGACGCCGGCACGCACGAATCGCTCCTCCAAGCCGCGAACTTTGTGCAAGCGGTCCAGGACAGGCAAGGGTTGATGATCTGCTGCCCCGAAGAAATCGCCTACCGCCTCGGCTTCATTGACTCCATGCAACTTCAGCGGCTGGCCCGTGCCATTCCAAACGCCTACGGCGATTACCTCCAGCGCGTCGCCACGGATCGCTAGCCCGAACGTCGCAGAAATCTGCTTGCCTCGTGGGCCGGAGCGCGTCAGGAATCTCGCCATGTCGCCATTGCATCTCCGTTGCCTCTGTCTCGGTCTCGCCGCTCTCTCCGTCGTTGGTCCTGCGCAAGCCGCGACCGCGCCTCGCGACGAACCAAGCGCGCGACGCGACGTGGTGCTCCGCGCGCAGCTCGACCGACCGTATCCGCCAGAGGGCTGCTGGCATTACGAGGACCTCGCGCTGGCGGCCTACTGGCTCAACAAGCGCACCGCCGATGCCGACAAGGCCATTCTCACCGAGCGCGAGAAGGAGTTTCCCGCGTCGCTCAAGGATGGCAGCTTCCACTGGCACGCCTACATCTTGGAGCGCATTTGGTTTCTCTTCAGCCAGCAGAACAAACATCTCCCCGGTCGCATGAGCGCCGAGGCCGAGGCGACGTTGCTCGACATGCTCTGGCAATGGGCCGGGCCGCGTTGCCGCTTGGAGATGACGCTGCCGGAACGTGATTGGTGGAAGTGGGGCAGCGAAAACCATCACGCGCAGGCGTGGAGCAGCTTCTGGGGCGCGGCGCAGATTTTCGCGCAGCACGCTGGCTACAAGGACCGCCGCTACGCCGACGGCTCGACGCCCGCGCAGATGGCCGCGGCGTTCAACGACTACTTCAAACGTTTCGCTCGCGAGCGCGCCGCCAAGGGCCTGCTGGTCGAGTGCAACTCCGGCTACAACAAATACACGCTCGGCGGCTGGTATAACCTCGCCGACTTCGCCGACGATCCCGTCCTGCGTCGCCGCTTCGCGATGCTGCTCGATCTTTTCTGGGCCGACTGGGCCATCGAGCAGATCAACGGCGTTCGCGGCGGCAGCCGGCACCGCTGCTATCCCGGCACCGACTCGACCGCCGGGTCGAGCATGGACGGCCTGGCGTGGTTTCACTTCGGCCTCGGCCGCGAAAAGAGCCAGCATCCGAGCCACATGTGCGCTGCGACGACGTTCTGGCGGCCATCGCCCGTCGTCACCGACCTCGCGCTCGACGTGGCGGGGCGCGGCGTTTACGAATACCTCTCACGCCGTCCCGGCCTCGCGGAGCCGCGCAAAGAAAACTCGCCGCCGCCAAACTATGTCACCAACCCCAAGCATCCGTTCTTCGTAGCGCAAGGACTCTATCCGTTGCGGCCCGACGGTGGCGGCTTGCTGCGCTACAGTTTCTGCACGCCGGATTTCGTCATCGGCACCAGCATGGTCGAGGCGCGCCCCACGGAAGACTGGACCGCTATCAGCAGCCAGAACCGTTGGGAGGGCGTGATCTTCGCCGGCCA
Source organism: Verrucomicrobiota bacterium (assembly GCA_026397915.1). Lineage (GTDB taxonomy): Bacteria > Verrucomicrobiota > Verrucomicrobiia > CAIQCK01 > CAIQCK01 > CAIQCK01. The sequence continues at coordinate 147,898 of JAPLTX010000008.1, read as the reverse complement.
TCCGACCGCGCGCATCTTCACCCAGCCGCTGACGCCGAAACGCGGCAGCGTCTATAACGCCCACTGGTCCGTGCAAAAGCGCGGCATGCTCATCGTCCAGCGGCTCAAGACCAGCAAAGCAGCGCGCGGCCAGCGCGTCTGGTTCGACGCCGCGCTCCGCCGCGTCGAGCGCGACGGCTGGGTTTTTGCCGAAGCACCGCAGGCGTTCGCCGTCGTGCGCGTGGTGGACGGCAAGACAACGTGGGAGCCGGACTCGATGGAGCAACATCGCAAGAAGACGGGGCGGCCAGACGACGGCGAGTGGCTGAAGTGCGTAGACGAGTTCTCCCCGGTCATCATCGAAGTCGCGCGCAAGTCCGACTGCAAGGACTTCGCCACGTTTCAGGACGCCGTCCTGGCCAACGCGTTGAAGTGGGAGAACAGTCGCCTCGACTACACCAGCCGGCTGAACAAGACGACCCTGACGCTCTTCGCCGATTACTCGCGTCCGCCACTTGTGGACGGCGTGCCGGTGAACTACGCGCCGCGGAAGGTTTACGACAGCCCGTTCATCCAGTCCGACTTCGGCAACGGTGTCGTGACCATCCGCAAAGGCAGCCAGAAGCTCGTGCTGGACTTCAACGCGGAATAGAAATCCGCTTGCCTTCGCGCCCGCTAAGCGTGAGAAACTCGCACATGATTTCGCGAGCCATCCTTTTCATCCTTTTCGCCATTTCACTTCCCATCCCCGCGCACGCCCTCGACCTCTATGTCGCGCCTGATGGCAACGATGCGTGGTCGGGCCGGCTCGCGCGGCCGAACAAGGCGTGCAACGACGGCCCGCTGGCCTCACTCAACGGCTCGCGCGACGCGCTGCGGAAACTGCGCGCGGCGGGCCAGCTCAAGGAAGCCGTGCGCGTCATCGTTGCCAGCGGCCGCTACACGTTCACCGAGCCGCTCCTGCTCGGGCCGGAGGATAGCGGCAGCGCGCAGGCGCCGGTGAGTTTTGAGGCGGCCAAGGGCGCGCGGCCGGTATTCAGCGGTGGTCGCGTCATCGGCGGATTCGAGCGCGGCGAGAACGGCCTCTGGAAGACGCGCGTCGCCGACGTGGCGGCGGGCAAGTGGTATTTCGAGCAGCTCTTTGTCAACGGCCGCCGCGCCACGCGGGCGCGCACGCCGAACAAGTTTTGGTTCCACATGCTCGATGTGCAAGAGGAGAAGCTCGACGGCTCTGCCGGCGGACCAAAGTCGCGCGCCAAGAGCGCCCGCCAGACCGTCCGGATGCGCGCGGAAGAGTTCGCCGCCATTGCCAAGCTCTCACCGCAGGAACTCAAGGACGTGAACCTCGTCGTCTATCACAACTGGGACAACACGCGGCGGTTCCTCGACAGCGTGGACCCGCAGGAGAAAACGCTCGTCACCACCGGCGGCGGCATGAAGCCGTGGAATCCGTGGCGGCGGAACAATCCGTTCGTGTTCGAGAACTTCCTCGCGGCGCTCGACGCGCCGGGCGAGTGGTATCTCGCACGTGACGGCACGCTCTACTACAAACCGCGCCCCGGCGAGAACATGAAGCGCACGGAGGTCGTCGCGCCGGTGGCGGAGAAGTTCATTGTCATCGCTGGCGACGCGGCGGCAGGGAAGTTCGTCGAGCATGTCAGCTTTCGCGGACTCACGTTCCATCACGGCCAATGGCTGACGCCGGAGGGCGGCTTTGAACCGATGCAAGCGGCGGCGGGCATCGAGGCGGTGGTGCAGGTGGACGGCGCGCGGCACGTGACGCTGGAGGACTGCGACATCGGCCACGTTGGCACCTACGTCGTCTGGTTCCGCAAAGGCTGCCGCGAGTGCGTGATTCGCCACTGCCACGTCCACGACTTCGGCGCCGGCGGCGTGCGCGTCGGCGAGACGGGCATCGCCAAGAACGAAGCCGAGCGCACGAGCCACGTCACGGTGGACAACAACATCATCCGCCACGGCGGCTACATCTTCCCGTGCGCCGTCGGCGTCTGGGTGGGCCAGAGCGGCGACAACCAAGTGACGCACAACGAGATCGCCGACCTGTTTTACACCGGCATCTCCACCGGCTGGACGTGGGGTTACGGCGAGTGTCTCGCGAAGCGGAACAAGATCGAGTTCAACCACGTCCACCATCTCGGCTGGGGTCTGCTGAGCGACATGGGCGGCATCTACACGCTCGGCCCGTCGCAAGGCACGCGTGTCGCGAACAACGTCTTCCACGACATCTACGCCTACAGCTATGGCGGCTGGGGCCTCTATACCGACGAAGGCAGCACCGGCATCCTGTTCGAGAACAACCTTGTCTATGACACGAAGACCGGCAGCTTCCATCAGCATTACGGGCGCGAGAACATCGTCCGCAACAACATCCTCGCCAACAGCTGCCAGCATCAGCTTCAGGCGACGCGTCTTGAAGAGCATCTCTCGTTCACGTTCGAGAACAACATCGTGTTCTGGACCAACAACTCGCCGCTGTTCGCCAGCAATTGGGGCAAGGTCCAGCAAGTCTCGCGGAGCAACTGCTACTGGAGCGCCGGCAGCAAGATTGATTTTGCCGGCAAACCGCTCGCGGATTGGCAGAAGGCCGGCAAGGACACCGCAAGCGTCGTTGCCGATCCGCTCTTCGTCGCGCCGCGCAAGAATGATTTCCGGCTGCGGCCCGCCTCGCCCGCGCTGAAAATGGGCTTCAAGCCATTCGACCCGTCCAAGGCCGGCGTCTATGGCGACCGCGCGTGGGTCGCGAAAGCCAAGCGCGTGACCTATCCGGCGCTTGAACTCCCGCCCGAGCCGCCGCCGATCCAGATCAGCGATGGTTTCGAGCGCACCGCCGTCGGCAAACCGCCAGGCGGCGCCACGCTTCGCACCGAGAACAAGGGCGACTCCATCCTTGTCACCAACGAAACCGCCGCTGCCGGCAAGCACAGCCTCAAGATCACCGACGCGCCCGGCCTCTCGGCGGCGCACAACCCGCATTTCTACTACCAGCCCAGCTTCACCAACGGCGTCGTCTCAAACTCGTTCGACCTTCGCATCGAGAAGGCGAGTATGATTGACTTCGAGTGGCGCGACTGGAGCGCGGGCGATTACCACACCGCCATCCATCTCCGCATCCGCGACGGCCGGCTCCAAGTCGGCGAGAGCACGATGGAGTTGCCGGCGGACCAGTGGATTCATTTCGAGATGACTGCCGGCCTCGGCAAAGCCAGCACCGGCAAATGGTCGCTGACCGTGCGCGTCGCCGGCCAGCAGCCGCGCGAGTTCAAGGACCAGCCTTTCGCCAAACCGCAGTTCAAGAAGCTGACGTGGGTCGGTTTCACCAGCAACGCAACCTGCAAGACCGTGTTCTACCTCGATGACTTCAACCTCAACATAAAGCAAAAATGAAACAACGCCTGCTCCTCATCCTCGTCGTCCTCGCCGCCACTTGGGCCAGTGCCAGCACCAACTACACTCTCAGCGTCACCGCCGACCGCCCCGACGCGATCTACAAACAGGGAGAGATCGTCACGTTCACCATCAAGCTGCAGCTCGACAAGCAGCCGGTGGACGGCGCGCAGGTGAGCTGGATTATCTCGAAAGACGGCGTGCCACCGACCACCAACGGCAAGGTGAAGTTCGCCGGCGGTTGCGCGACCGTCACCGGAAAGCTCGACGAGCCGGGCTTCCTCCAGTGTCGCGCTGCGTTTGCCGGGCCAGAGAAACTCTCCCGTTTCGCGCTCGGCGGCGCAGCGATTGATCCGCTCAAGATCAAGCCAAGCATGCCGGTGCCGGCTGACTTCGACGAGTTTTGGGCGGCGCAGAAGAAGAAACTCGCCGCCGTGCCGATCAACCCGCGTCTGACGCCGGTGAAGTCACTCGTGAAAGGTGTGGACTGCTTCGACCTCCAGGCAGACAGCGTCGGCGCGCCCGTGAGCGGCTACTTCGCGAGGCCCGTTGGCGCTAAGTCGAAAAGTCTGCCGGCCATCCTCCTTGTTCACGGCGCGGGCGTGCGCAGTTCCGGCCTCGGTGGCGCGGCGGGCTGGGCGGAGAAGGGCCTGCTGGCGCTCGACATCAACGCCCACGGCATCCCCAACGGCAAACCGGCGGAATTCTACACTAATCTTAGCAGCAGCGATCTGAAGGAATATTCCCGTCGCGGCCGCGAGTCGCGCGAGACGGTTTATTTCCTCGGCATGTTCCTGCGGCTGGTGCGCGCGCTCGATTTCCTGACCGCGCAGCCGGAGTGGGATGGCCACACCGTTGTCGTGCAGGGCAGCAGCCAAGGCGGCTACCAGTCGCTCGTTGCCGCCGGCCTCGACCCACGCGTGACGTTCTTCGCGGCGGGCGTGCCGGCGGGCTGCGACCACACAGGCTTCAAGGCGGGTCGCGTCAACGGTTGGCCGCACTTCATCGCCACAGGCGAAACGCCGCCGCCGAATGTCGTCGAAGCTGTTCGCTACTTCGATTGCGTGAACTTCGTCACGCGCAGCAAGGCCGCCGGCATCGTTACGGTCGGTTTCATTGACACGACCTGTCCGCCGTCCAGCGTCTATGCCGCCTACAACGCGATTCCCGGCAAGAAGCGCATCCACATAGACGTCGCCGCCGGCCACACCAACACGCCCAAAGCCGTCGAAGCGATGCGCAACGCCATTCTCGCCCACGTCGAGGCGATGAAGAAGAAGTGAGGAGAGTCCAATTATGAAACGGTCTCTGTTGCTGCTCGCGCTGCTGCTGACGCTGTCGGCAGCAACGGCCCGCGACGCACAATATCAGGTCGTCGTCCACACCAACGTCATGGTTGCGATGCGCGATGGTGTGAAGCTCGCCACCGACCTTTACCTGCCGGCGAAGAGAGGCGCGGTCGCGGCAGAGAAGTTTCCCGCCATCCTCACGCGGCTGCCTTACAACAAGAACGGCAGCAAACGCTTTGGTGAATACTATGCCGCGCGCGGCTACGTCTTCATCTCGCAGGACACGCGCGGGCGGTTTGCCAGCGAGGGCGTCTGGCACATGATGACCGACGACGGCCCCGACGGCGTGGATTGCGCGGCGTGGATCGGCCGGCAGCCGTGGAGCAACGGCAAGATCGGCATGATCGGCACCTCCTATGTCGGCGGCACGCAGCACGCCATGGCGCTGGCCCGCGCGCCGGAACTGGCCACGGTCATTCCCGTGGACGCGATGTCCAACCTCGGCCGGCAGTCCATGCGCAACGCCGGCGCGTTCGAGATGCGGTTCTGGAACTGGATCATGCTCAACGCCGGCCGCGGCAGCCGCGCGGGCCGCGACCCCGCCACCGCCGCGATGCTGAAGGAAATGGGCGAAAACCGGTTCCACTACCTGCTCAACCTCCCGCTCCGCCGCGGCACAACGCCGCTGAAGTTCTCGCCGGAATACGAGGAGTGGCTGGTCGAGGCGATGCGCCGCGGCGCGGACGACGACTTCTGGCTCCAGAACAACATCGTGGACCACGCCGACCGTTACAAAGACATCCCCGTCTATCTCGTCGGCGGCTGGTATGACTCGTGGGCCGGCAATACGACCGCGAACTTCGCTGCGCTCACCAAGGCGCTCAAGAGTCCCGTCTATCTCATCATGGGGCCGTGGATCCACGGCCTCCAGCGCGCTTCGTCTCACGGCCAGGTGGACTTCGGCAAAGACGCCGCCATCGCCGACGAGTTGGCGTGGCGGCTGGAGTGGTATGACCACTGGCTGAAGGGCCTCAACAACAGCGTCGGTAAAGCCGCGCCGTTTGCGGCGAAGGTGCGCGTGTTTGTCATGGGAACAGGCGACGGCCGCAAGACCGACAAAGGCCTGCTCAACCACGGCGGCTTCTGGCGCGACGAGAAGGAGTGGCCGCCGGCCCGCGCTCGCCTCACCAACTACTACCTCCAGCCCAACGGCGGTCTTTCGCCGCAAGCCGTGGGGGCCGACGTAAGGAGGCCCTCCACCAGCTTCACCTTCGACCCGCGCCAGCCGGTGCCGACCATCGGCGGCTGCATCTCGTCCGGCGACGGCATCATGCTCCAAGGCGCGTGGGACCAGTGCGGCGGCCCGCACATTTGGAACTGGCCGGTGCCGATCCCGCTCTCGGCGCGTAACGACATCGTCGTCTTCCAAACCGAGCCGCTCGCCGAGGACATCGAAGTCACCGGCGAACTGGAGGTGAAACTCTGGGCTTCGTCCTCCGCCATGGACACCGATTTCACCACCAAGCTGCTCGACGTGTATCCGCCCAGCACCGACTTCCCCGGCGGGTTCGACCTGAACATCACCGACGGCATCGTCCGCGCGCGCTTCCGCGAGACGCTGAAGAAGGAAAAGCTGATGAAGCCTGGCACCATCTATCCGTTCACCATCCGGCTCTATCCGACTTCCAACGTCTTCAAAAAGGGCCACCGCATCCGCGTGGACATCAGCAGCAGCAACTTCCCGCGTTTCGACGTGAACCCCAACACCGGCGAGCCGCTAAGCGACCACCGCCGCGTCATCTCCGCCGTCAACACCATCCACCACGACCGCGCGCATCCGTCGCACATCGTGCTGCCGGTAATACCGAAGTGATTATTGACAACCGCCCCGCGGCGCAGTTTCTTCAAAGGCGCATGAACATCAACGACTGGCAGACGGAATTCCGAAAGGTCTATGACTGCGGCGTCGTAGCGTGGAACGAAGGCCGGCGGTCAGCGCAGACAATGTTCGACGACAAGGACGCGGCGTTTCTGGCCACCATCGGATGCACAGCGCAGGAGCTGTTCGACTTCGTGGACGATTTCCACCGCTACGGCGAGCCGGACTTCGAGACGACACTGGCGGTGGCGGCCATCCGGCGCGACTATTTCTTGAACGTTATGGGCGGCCGGCGGACGGGGCGCGTGGGTTCATCGGCCATCTTGCCGGCGAAGACCGCCGAGGTGGACGGAATCGCGTGGTTGCCGCGGATCATCGCGAAGGCGCGGCTGAAGCTGCGCGGCGAGATGCCGGCAGACTTGATGTATGGCTGCGCCGGCGACCGGCCGTTCCTGCAGAAGATGAACTTGGACCTGCTGCGTTTCCTGAAGCTGGTCTGGGAATGCGGCGACGACAATCGCCGGATCGTTGAGGCCGTGAAGAAGTCGGCGAGATTCTAAGTCACTTCGGAGCAGTAATCATTTCCATGCCGCTGAAGGCGTAGAGAGTTGCCGAGTTCAGCTCGAACTTCAGCCGGACGGTTCTGCCTTTCAGAGCGGCCAGCGATTTGCCGTTCCTCCAGCGCACGACGTTATCCGTCACGTCGCTGGTGACTGGTTCACAGTCAGCCAGCGCGTGGCCGGTTTCTCCGATAATCTCGACTCGCAGCGAGCCGCCGTGAACGTCGGCGCTCACGCGCAGTTCGTCGCCGGCGCAACGCATCGGTGGAGTGAGGATCGTTGCGGGCGGGCCGGGATCCTGCGGTTCGTAGCCGGCAAAGCCGTCCACACGCAGGCGCGCGAGGCAGGGCAGGCAGTGGCGTTTCCAACCGCGATGCACTTCGCGGCTGCCGCCGTAGTAAATCCAGAGCTGGCCATCCTTGATGAAAGGCGCACCGGCCTGCGCGTAGATGCAACCGCTGTCGTAGCTTTCCTTCGCGCCGCGCGGGATGAACGGCGTGCCGGGCGCGACGCGTTGCCACGTCACCGAGTCGGCGCTCCACACCAGTTCGCAATCCACCGTCTTGTCCGAGCCGACGTTATACATCATCACGAAGCCGAGGTAGCCGTTCGCATAGGGGAACGCCGGCATACAGTAAGTCTGGCGCGCCTTGCCCTCGGCGGGCGTCGAGCGCAACACAAGCGTTGGTTTGCTCCACTTCAGAAAATCCGCGCTCTCGGCGCGCGAGACGAGCCGCTCGCCGATGTAGAGGCGCGTGATGAGCACGTGGCGACCGAGCCAGTCGTCCCAAAACATGTTGCTGTGCGTGTCGCCAGCGGTGCCAAGTCCGTCGGGCTTCACCGGTTCGGACCAATGGATGCCGTTGGGCGAGAAGCGCACGCGCATGTTGTCGGGCAGCCGCACGCCGATGTCGTAAATCATCTTGTAACGCCGCGCCGGGTCGGGATCGTGCGGGTCGCGGCAGACGCCGACGTTGGCAACGTCGCGGGCGACGGCGTTGTTCCGCGTGGAGCCGTCGAAGCCGTGCAGGCCCAGTTCCGGCTTCTCCCAGACGATGCCGTCCTTCGAGGTTGCGTAGCAGAGGAACCAGCCGACGTTGTTGATGGTGCGCGGCGGCATCATCTTCTCGATGACGTTGGAGTCAGCGAGCACGCACTTATACCAGAGCTTGAAGCACCGCTCGTTCTCGTCGTAGGCGACGTTTGGGTAAAGGTTGTTGAGCGCGTTCTCCCATGGCTTGTCCGCGCGAAAGAGCGGGTTGTGTTCGTCCTTCGCCACCGATCCGAGCACGAGCCGCGCATTGCTGGTTTCGACAACGACACGGCTGTCGAGCAGCAGATGTTTCAGGCGATTGCGGAGTTGTAAGCCGGTGATGACGGCGTCCTGCTGGCCGCTCGCGGGGAAAACAAATCCAGCGACGAGGATCACGAACGCTACGCAGAGTGCTGACGAGCGTCTCATGGCAGCCGTCCGTTTGTCGCTCAGTCGAGCCGTCGGAGGCGAATGTTCTTCAGCGCGGTGCTGGTGTTGTAAGAGGCAATACCGAGCGGGGCGGATTCCTCGATTTCACCGAAACGCATGCCGATTCTCTTGCCGGTGATCGTCACGTCCACCATCTGCTCCTTGTCAATCCAGCATTCAATCTTCTCCGCCGTTACGCGGACGCGGATCGAATACCACCGGTCCTTGACGAACTCCATGCTCTTGGTCGTCTCGTTCTCCGACGCGTCCATGCCGTCAATGGACGAGATGCCGACCACCGAGCCGCCCCAGCCGCCGAGCACCAGTGTGCAACACGCCTTGCCCACCGGGAACGTCAGCCCGCAGAAGAAATCGTAGCCGCTCACCCGCTTGCCCTCCAACTCGATCTCGTAATCCATCCGCGGCAGCGAGTTCGTCTCCACAAACGACACGCCCGTGAGATCATTGCCCTTGCCAAGGAAAATGCAGCCGTCTTTCACTTCGACTTTTCCCTTGCCGATGAAGTTCGTCGGCTTCCAGCCTTTCAAACTCTTGCCGTCGAAGAGCGACCGGCAGCCGTTCTCGCTGGCCGCAGCCGGTTTCGCGGCGTCGGCTTTCTTGGTGTCCGCGCACGTCTTGCAGGACGGCGCGTTCGTGCCGGCCGGTTCGGCGGCGGTGGCGCGGAGCATAAGGCAGGTGGCTGTGAGGGCAATTATGATGGCGGGATATTTCATGGTGTCGTCATTTCCAAATCGAACGTCGCGAAGCTATCACACTTCTAATCGTCTATCGAGCGGCTACTCAAGTTTGCGGATACTTCCACGGGCCGCGATAGGGGCGGCTAAGGAGTTTATTCGCCTCGGCGTCGCCAACGATGGTTCCTTTGGCGCCGTCCCACTGGACGCTGCGGCCGAGTTTGTAGGAGAGCATGCCGAGCAGGGCGCAGTCGGTGGAGCGCTGGATTTCCTCGATGTCGCTGACGGGGCGGCGGCCGGTCTTGATCGCGGCGAGGAAGTCGGCCCAGAGTTCCTGGATGTTCTGGTCGTCGGGTTTGTTAAGCCGCGGGTCTTCGTGCTGGATCGGCTCGCCCTTGCCGGTGGGATAAAACGTCCAGCCTTTCTGCCAGCCCATGTGGAACATGCCTTTGGTGCCGTAGAAATAGCAACCGACGTTCTCGCCTTTCTCGGCGTCGTTACCGGCGAACTGGCGATGTTCCCAGACCATCGTGAACGGCTCGAACTCGAACGTCGCGACCTGATGGTCTGGCGCGTCGGTGGTCTGCTCCTCCTTGGTCAGCACGGGCAAGCCTTTGATCGGCCGACCGCCGGTCGAATAAACTTTGCGCGGCCATTTCTCGCCGGTGACCCAGAGGACCTGGTCGAGCCAGTGGATGCCCCAGTCGCCGAGCGTGCCGTTGGCGTAGTCGAGGAAGTTGCGGAAGCCGCGCGGATGAATCCGCTTGTTGAACGGCCGCAACGGCGCGGGGCCGCACCAGAAATCCCAATCGAGTTCCTTCGGTGGCTCCTCGTTCGCCTGCGATTTCTCCGGTCCGCCGCCGTAGGAAACGAAGCAGCGCACCATGCCGAGCTTGCCGAGTTTGCCGGAGCGGATGAACTCGCGGCCGGAGACGTTGTGTGGCGAGACGCGCCGGTGCGTGCCGACCTGCACGACGCGGCCGGTGTCGCGCGCGGCCTTCACCATTGCGCGACCTTCGTTGACGGTGTGGCTGATCGGTTTCTCGACATAGACATGCGCGCCGGCCTGCACGGCGGCGATCATCGGCAGCGCGTGCCAATGGTCCGGCGTGGCGACGATGGCGATCTCCGGCTTCTCCTTCGCGAGCAATTCGCGGTAGTCCTTGTAACGCTTCGGCTGCCGGCCGGCGAGTTGCTCGACCTTTCCGAAAAGCTGCTCAGTCTGCCGCGTGTCCACGTCGCAGAGGGCGACGACGTTGCACGCGCCGCTGGCCATCGCCTCGCGGAGGATGTTGCCGCCCCACCAGCCGCAGCCGATGAGCACAGTGCGGTATTTCTTGGCGGGCGAGTCCGCACCGCGGATGGAGAAGGTTGAGAAACCGACGCTCGCCGCCGCAGCTGTCTGAATGAAGGCTCGCCGATTCATGTCGCTTCCTTTCCTTTCACTCTATCGTCGCGGCCAGCGCCGGCCACCGCGGTTACTTCTTGCGACGGTAATCTTCGATCAGACGCTTGAACTCGTCGAACAAGTAGCCGGCATCATGTGGGCCGGGCGAGGCTTCGGGATGATACTGCACGCTGAAGACCGGATGCTTCTTGTGACGCATGCCCTCGACGGTCTGGTCGTTGAGGTTGATTTGCGTGACCTCAACCTCGTCGGTGTTGAGCGACTTGGCGTCCACCGCGAAGCCGTGGTTCTGCGAGGTGATGAGCACCTTGCCGGTGCGGAGCTCCTTGACCGGCTGGTTCGCGCCGCGATGGCCGAACTTGAGCTTGAACGTGCGCCCACCGAAAGCGTGGCCGAGAATCTGGTGGCCGAGGCAGATGCCGAAGATCGGCACCTCACCGAGCAGGTCGCGGACGGCGCGGTGCGCGTAGGGCAGCGCCTCCGGGTCGCCGGGGCCGTTACTGAGGAAAACGCCGTCCGGTTTCAACGCCATCGCCTCCTTCGCCGTCGCCGTTGCCGGCAGCACGTGGGTATCGAAGCCGCGCTGCCGCAGCCGGCGCAGGATGTTGTATTTGATGCCGTAGTCGAACGCCACGATGCGGTAGCCTGGCGTCGGCAACGCATCGAACATTCCCTGAAACTGTCCTGTCTCGCCCTTCGCGACGCGGGCTTCGTCCAGCGTGGCGCCACGCGGGATGTCCCAGTTCGCGCTCCACTGGCCGTAGCCTTCCCAGTGAAACGCTTTCTTGTGCGTGACCTCGACGACGTAGTCCACGCCGACGATGCCTTTCCAGTCGCGCGCGCGCTTGGTCGCGTCGGCGTCACTGACCGGCTCGGTGGAAATAAACGCTTTCATCGCGCCGCGCGTGCGCAAGTGTTTGGTGAGGCGGCGCGTGTCCACGCCTTGAATGCCCGGGAGATTGTATTTCTTCAAATACGCGTCGAGCGTGAACTCCGAGCGCCAGTTCGACGCGACGGGGCTGAGCTGGCGGATGACAAAGCCCGCAACATGCGGCTGCCAGCTCTCCACGTCGAGCGTGTTGATGCCGTAGTTGCCAATCTCCGGGTAGGTCATCGCCACGATCTGCCCTTTGTAGGACGGATCGGTGAGAATCTCCTGATAGCCAGTCATCGAGGTGTTGAACACCGCCTCGCCGCAAGCCGACGTGCAGGCGCCAAAACCTTGGCCGCGAAAAACCAAACCATCTTCAAGTGCCAAAACTGCGTCCATTTATCCTTTCGATTGCGGCGGCTCTATGCCGACAAACTGCACATCCGCCGCGTAGCCATGACCGCGCATCATCGCAGTCAAAAAGTCTCTCATACTATCACGCGCCTCGCGCAACAGCGAACTGGCCGCCGCCTGTTGCAACACGCTCTGTCGCATCCCGCGCGCGATGGCGTCGCGGTCCTCTTCCGAGAACCGGTTCCAGAGCCAGTCTTTCTCATATTGATAGGTCTGGTCGAACACATCCACGCCGACGATCTCCGGCTGGCCCAACTCCACCGTCACGCGCCGTTTCTTCTGGTCCACGACGACGCGCAGGTGTTTCGACAAATCGAACCCGGCGAACACGCGCGCCTTGCCGAAAATCGAAACCTGCGCCGTGCTGATCAGGTCGGACCGCTTGTGCTTGTAGTTGAACACAACCACCTGCTCGGCCGAAAACGCCTTCGCGACGCGCTTGATCTCGGCCGCCGCGAAATCATTGCTGATCTCGCGGCGCGTCGTCTGGTTCATCCACAGCAACGTAGCCAGCACGCCCACCGCCGCAGCGCAGAGATAGCCGATCAGCGTCTTCATCATCACTTCTTCGGCCACACGACGCGCCCGCCAACGATGGTCGTGACGGCCTTACCCTTCATGGCCCAGCCGTGGAACGGCGTGTTGCGCGACTTGCTCGAAGTCTGGTTCACGTCGTAAACCCATTCGCGCGCAGGGTCCATCACCGTGATGTCCGCGTCCGCGCCGACCGACAACGTGCCTTTGTCCAGCCGCAGCAGCCGCGCCGGACCGGTCGTGAACTTTTCGACAAGCTGCGGCAGCGTCAGCAGCTTCTTGTGGACCAGCGCCATCAACGACAGCGCCAGTTCCGTCTCCAAGCCGAGGATGCCGAACGGCGCCTTGTCGAACTCCACCTCTTTCTCGAACGCGCAGTGCGGCGCGTGGTCGCTGCATATCACCTCGATGGTGCCGTCGGCCAGACCTTCCAGGATCGCCTCCACGTCACGTGGCTCGCGCAGCGGCGGACTCATCTTGAAATTGGCGTCGTAGCCCTTGCAGCTCTCGTCGGTCAGCGTGAAATGATGCGGGCACGCCTCGGCGAAAATCTTCACACCGCGTTTCTTCGCCTCGCGCACGAGCCGCACGCTGCCGGCGCTGCTGAGGTGCTGGCAGTGGACATGCCAGTCAACCTGCTCGGCCAGCATGATGTTGCGGGCGACAATGATTTCCTCGCCGATGCTTGGCCAGCCTTTGAGGCCGAGTAAGTGGCTCCAATAGCCTTCGTGCATCACGCCGTCGGAGACGAGGTTGTTGTCCTGGCAATGATCCATCAGCGGCAGCTCGAACATCTTCGCGTATTCCAGCGCGCGCCGCATGATCTCGTTGCTCTGCACGCAATGGCCGTCGTCGGTGATTGCCACGATGCCGGCGCGCTTGAGCGAGCCGATCGGTGCAAGCTCGGCACCCTCAAGGTTCTTAGTGATCGCGCCCGTCGGGAGCACGTTGACGCACCCGACGGCTTCAGCGCGCTGCTTGATGAACGCGATGGTGCCGGTGTTGTCGGCGGCCGGCGAGGTATTTGGCATACAGACGACGCTCGTGAACCCGCCGAACGCCGCGCAACGCGTGCCGGTCTCGATGGTTTCCTTGTCGCTGCGGCCCGGCTCGCGCAGGTGCACGTGGAGGTCAATCAATCCCGGCGTCACTACGAGGCCCGCCGCGTCCACCACTATCGCGTCCGGCGCAGGCTCGGCGGCGATTTTGCCGTCGCGCACGTAAACATCGCGCACCGTGTCCACTTTGTTGGCGGGATCAATCACCCGTCCGTTGCGAATCGTCAGATTGTTCATGCCGCCTCCTCCACCGGTTGCACACTGGCGCATAGGTAAAGCACCGCCATCCGCACCGCGAGGCCGTGCGAGACCTGCTGCAGGATCACGCTGCGCTTGCAGTCCGCCAGGTCGCTGTCAATTTCCACGCCGCGGTTGATCGGCCCCGGATGCATGATCAGGGCGTCGGGTTTGGTGCGGGCGAACCGCTCCTTCGTCAGACCGAAGATGGTGGCGTATTCGCCGATGCTGGGGAACATCGTCTGGCGCTGCCGCTCGTGCTGGATGCGGAGCAGGTTGATCACGTCCGCGTCGGCGATGGCTTCCTCGACGTTGTAACAGACGCGGCAGCCGAGCTGCTCGAACACGCGCGGCACCAGCGTGCTGGGGCCGGCGAGCGTCACGTTCGCGCCAAGCTTGGTCAGCAGGTGGATGTTGGAGCGCGCGACGCGGCTGTAGAGGATGTCTCCAAGGATCGTGACGTTCAGGCCGGCGATGCGGCCCTTCTTCTGGCGGATCGTGAACGCGTCCAGCAGCGCCTGCGTCGGATGCTCGTGTGCGCCGTCGCCGGCGTTGATCACCGACACGTCCAGCCGGTCCGCGAGGAACTTCGCCGCGCCCGCCGACGAGTGGCGGATGACGATGATGTCGGCGTGCAACGCCTGAAGGTTGAGCGCCGTGTCTTTGAGCGTCTCGCCCTTGGTGATGCTGGAGGCGGTGGCCATGATGTTGACGACATCGGCCGAGAGCCGGTGTGCCGCCAGCTCGAAACTCGTGCGCGTGCGCGTGCTCGGCTCGATGAAGAGATTCACCATTGTCTTGCCGCGTAGCGCCGGCACCTTCTTCACGTCGCGCTGGCCAACCTCCTCGAACGTCAACGCCGTGTCGAGGACGTGGACGATCTCCTCCGGCCGGAGATCTTCGATGGCGATGAGGTCTTTGCGGGTCCAGTTCATTCGACGATTACCTCCTCCGCGAGGACGCGAACCTTTTGTTCCTTCGATGTCGGGATGTTCTTGCCGACATAATCGGCCCGGATCGGCAGCTCGCGGTGGCCGCGGTCCACCAGCACGGCGAGCTGGATGCGCGCCGGCCGGCCGAAATCGGTGATCTCGCTCATCGCCGCGCGCGTGGAGCGGCCGGTGTAGAGCACGTCGTCCACGAAGATGATGTGCCTGCCGGTCACGTCGAACTGGATATTCGTCTGGCGGGCCACGGGCGGCTTCTTTCGCAGCGAGAGGTCATCGCGGTGCATCGTGATGTCAAGCATGCCGCACGGCACCGCCTTGCCGGTGATCTCTTGGAGCTTGGCGGCGAGCCGTTGCGCGAGCCGCACGCCGCCGCCCTGGATTCCGACCAAAGCGATCTTCCCAAGATCCTCCGAGCGCTCGACAATCTCGTGCGCCATGCGCGTCAGCGCCCGGTCCATCGCCACTGTATCCATCACACAAGTCTGTTTCATAGGCACAAAAAAGCCGTGCTGACCCGGCCCGCGGCCGCAGTCGCACGGCGAACATGAACTTCGAACTTCATCATAGTGCCTTCCCGGTCTCACTGGACCGGACTTAAAGGTGTCTCAAATCGCGCCGAACATAGCGACGGCCCCAGAACCGCGCAAGGCAAATTTTGATGAGCCCACCGTGTGTTCCGGTGTCGGTTGTTTTCCGTTCGTCGTTTGAACAGCGGCCGGTTTTGCTCTACGATAAGCGCAAACCTCAAAGACAAATCAGTCATCATCATGAACCGACGCCAATTCCTCACCATGGCCGGTCTCGGCACCGGTTACTCGCTCATCGTTCGCGCCGACGGGTTCTCCAGCGCCGCGCCACCGTCGCGCGAGCAGATCAGTAACGCCTTCGACCGCGTCGCGCCGCCGCAGGCGAGCATGGGCCGTTTTGCCGGCGAGCCGCACATGACGTTGGTGGATCTGGCGTGTGACGTGTTCGTCGCGGGCGGCGGCATGTCGGGCGTGTGCGCGGCGGTTGCCGCGGCGCGCAACGGTGCGACCGTCGTGCTTGCGCAGGATCGTTCGCGGCTCGGCGGCAACGCCAGCAGCGAGGTGAAGATGCACATCGTCGGTGCGAACTGCCACAACGGCCGGCCCGGCTGGCGCGAGGGCGGGTTGATTGAGGAATTCCGGCTCGACGACGCGGCGAACAACCCGCAGCGGTCGTGGGAGCTTTGGGACTTGCTGCTCTACGACAAGGTGAAGAGCGAGCCGAACATCACGCTGCTGCTCGACAGTGTATTGTTCGCGGCGGAAACGAAGGACGGCGCGATCCAACAGGTGATGGTGCGTTGCGACAAGACCGAGCATCTCTACCGCATCAAGGCGAAGGTTTACCTCGACTGCACGGGCGACTGCCGGCTCGCGCTGGAGAGCGGCGCGGCGTTTCGCTGGGGCCGCGAGCAGCGGACGGAGTTCAACGAGTCGCTCGGCCTCGTCGCACCCGACAAGCAGACGCTTGGCAGCAGTATCCTGTTCACGTCGAGCGACTGCGGCCGGCCGGTGCCGTTCACGCCGCCGAAGTGGGCGCGCATGGTGACGAAGGAACAACTCCAGTTCCGCTCGGTGAAGGCATGGGAATACGGTTATTGGTGGATCGAGTGGGGCGGCCAGCTCAACACGATTCGCGACAACGAGCGCATTCGCTTCGAGCTGCTCTCGATCGTGCTGGGCGTATGGGATTACATCAAGAACTCCGGCAATCATCCGACGAGCGCGACGTGGGGCATGGACTGGATCGGCATGGTCCCCGGCAAACGCGAGAGCCGGCGCATCCTCGGCGACCACATCCTGACGCAAGCCGATCTGGAGGGAAAAAACGGCGACTTTGTTGACGCCGTTGCCATCGGCGGTTGGCCGATGGATGATCATCCGCCGAGCGGCTTCGACATGCAGGACAGCCACCCGTGCGTCCAGATCAAGACGGCGGAGGTTTTCAACATCCCGCTTCGCACGCTCTACAGCAAAACCGTCGGCAATCTGATGATGGCGGGCCGCAACATCAGCGCCACGCACGTCGCGTTTACCTCGACGCGCGTGATGGCCACCTGTTCCGTCATGGGCCAGGCCACCGGCACCGCGGCTGCGTTCTGCGCGCGCCACGGTCTCACGCCGCGCCAACTCGCGCAGGACAAGGCACGTGTGGGTAAGTTGCAGCAGGCGCTCCTGCGCGACGACCAAACGATCAAGAACGTCTGCAACAACGACCCGCAGGACCTCGCGCGCGCCGCGAAGGCCGCCGCGTCAGCGGAATACAAAACGTCGAAGGCCGCGAACGTTATCAACGGCTTCGTTCGTGATATGGAGCGCGAGTGGAAGAACCGTTGGGGCGCGCCGATGACACCGGACGGCGCGTGGCTGGAGCTGGCGTGGGACAAACCGCAGACGATCAGCCGCATTCAGCTCACGTTCGACACCGGCTTCCACCGGCAACTGACGCTGACGTCGCAGGACAGCGCCAACAAAGGCATCATCCGCGCGCCGCAACCGGAGACAGTCCGTGACTACGAAATCACCGCCGTCGTGCCGGACAACGACAAGCCGGTGTCGCTGACGAAAGCCACCGGCAACTACCAACGCCTGAATCGTCACACGTTCAAACCGGTCAAGGTGAAATCCATCCGTCTGCGCATCACGGCGACCAACGGTGCCGAGGTGGCGAGCGTCTATGAGGTGCGGTGCTACGCGTGAGCTTGCCCGTGAAAAAGAGACCGTTGATTGCGCTGACGCCGGATGTTCAGGAGAAGGGCGGCGGCCGGATGAATGGCTATGTTCACAAGGAATATACCGACGCCGTCCTCGCGGCGGGCGGTCTGCCCCTGGTGCTGCCGTTGACGGACGACGAGACGACGCTAGAGGCGCTGATGGCACGACTGGACGGACTGCTGCTGACCGGCGGTGGCGATATGGACCCCGTGTTCTTTGGCGGCGACCCGGTGAATCCGACGTTGAAGAGCGTCAGTCGCATCCGCGACCGGATGGAGCTATTCCTGACACGACGCTTGATGAAAGAAGGTCAGCGGCCGGTGCTCGGCATCTGCCGCGGCTGCCAGGTGATGAACGTCGCCGCAGGCGGCACACTGATGCTGGACGTGCCGTCGGAAATCGGCGTGGCCGTGAACCACAGCGACCCGCGCCAGTTTGAACTGGTCCACGAGGTAAGCGTCGTGCCCGGCACGCGACTGCACGCGCTGGCAGGCGCGACGACCATTCGAGTCAACAGCAGCCATCATCAAGCGGTAAAGGATGTCGCGCCCAGCCTGTGCGTGGCGGCACGTTCCCCGTGCGATGGCGTGGTGGAAGCCATTGAACTCGGCGGGCCGCAGTTTTTCCTTGGCGCGCAGTGGCATCCGGAGCGGCTCCACGACCGGCACGAGCCTTCTGCCGCGCTCTTCCGCGCGCTGGTGGCCGCAGCGAGCTAAACCTTCTTCAAATACCCGTCAATCGTATGCGCTGCGCGCTTGCCGTCGCCCATGGCGAGAATGACGGTGGCCGCGCCGCGGACGATGTCGCCGCCGGCGAACACGCCGGGCAGGTTAGTCATGCCGTTGGCGTCGGCAGCGATGTTGCCGTTGCGGTTGAGTTTCAACTCCGGGCAGGTGGAGGTAAGCAGCGGGTTGGCGCGCGAGCCGATGGCGACCACCACGACATCGCACTCAATGACGAACTCGGAGCCGGGAATCGGCACCGGGCTGCGGCGGCCGGAGGCGTCGGGTTCGCCGAGCTGCATGCGGCGGCACTTCAGCCCTGTGACCCATCGCTGGTCGTTGCCCAGGATTTCCACCGGTGCGACGAGGAACTCGAACAGGATGCCTTCCTGTTCGGCGTGATGGATCTCCTCGGCGCGCGCAGGCATTTCTTTTTTCGTGCGGCGATAGACGATCATGGCCGAACTGGCGCCGAGCCGGCGCCCAGTGCGCACGGCGTCCATGGCGACGTTGCCACCGCCGACGACGGCCACGCGTTTGCCAACGATGACGGGCGTGTCGGCGCTGGGGAACTTGTAGGCGGCCATGAGGTTGACACGCGTGAGGTATTCGTTGGCCGAGTAAACGCCCTTGAGGTTCTCGCCGGGCACGTTCATGAACATCGGCAGGCCCGCGCCGTTGGCAATGAACACGGCGTCAAAGCGCGCGCGCAATTCCTGCAATGTATAGGTGCGGCCAATGACGACGTTGCACTCGATCTTCACGCCGGCCTGCTGGAGCCGCTCAACTTCTTCCTTCACGATTTGTTTCGGCAGGCGAAACTCGGGAATGCCATAGACCAGCACGCCGCCGGGCTTGTGGAGCGCCTCGTAAACCGTCACCTCGTGGCCCAGCTTCACCAGTTCGCCTGCGGCGGTGAGGCCGGCCGGACCGGAGCCAATGACGGCGATCTTCTTGCCGGTGGGTTGCGGCGATGCGGTGACGACTTGGCTCGCGTGGCGGTAGGCCCAGTCAGCCACAAACCGTTCCAAGTGGCCGATGGCAACAGACATGCCTTTCAGGCCGCGGATGCACTCGATCTCGCATTGCGTTTCCTGCGGACAAACGCGGCCGGTGATGGCAGGCAGGGCGTTGTCACCGATCAGGCTCCGTGCGGCGGCGGCGAGGTCGCCGTTGGCGATGAACTGGATGAAGCGCGGGATGTTGACCATTACTGGGCAGCCGGCGACGCACTTGGGTTCTTTGCAGAGGAGGCAACGCTGCGCCTCCAGCATCGCGAGCTTTTCGGTAAAGCCGAGGTTGACCTCGCAGAAGGCGGCGGCGCGCGCCGTGGCATCTTGCTCCGGCATGGCCTGCCGCTCGATCTTGAGCCGTTCCTTGGTGGTGATCTTGGTGCTCACGTTGAGATAGTCTTGTCGCGTCAGTCGGCTTTCGGTTTCTCCAAGCCGATCCGGCACGACTCCTCATGTCGCGCCATGGATTCCTGTTCCTGCGCCCGGTAGGTGCCGAGCCGATCCCACAGCAGATCGAAGTCCACCAGATGGCCGTCAAACTCCGGCCCGTCCACGCAGGCGAACTTCGTTTCGTTGCTGACACTCACGCGACAACCCCCGCACATACCGGTGCCGTCCACCATCACTGGATTCAGCGAGACGATCGTGTGAACGCCGAGCGGTTTGGTGACGGCCACGACCGCGCGCATCATCGGCACAGGGCCGACCGCATAAACGCAATCAACGCCGCCCGCCGCCAGCACGTCCTTCGCTGCGTCGGTGACGAAACCTTTCCGCCCGTAACTGCCGTCGTCAGTGCAAACAATCACCTCGCCGAGCTTGCGCAGTTCCTCCTCGAAAATGACCCATTCCTTCGAGCGGCCGCCGATGATGCTGACCACTGCCACGCCTTGCCGGTGCAACCCTTGCGCAATCGGATGGATGACCGCCGTGCCAACGCCGCCGCCGACACAAAGCGCGCGGCCGGAAGTAATCAAATCGGTCGGGCGGCCGAGCGGGCCGGAGATATCTTGAATCGCATCGCCGGGATTGAGGGCCACCAATTCGCGCGTGGTCTTGCCAACGGCTTGAATGACCAGCGCGATCGAGCCGGCAGCCGGGTCGGCGTCGGCGATGGTCAGCGGAATCCGCTCCGCGCCTTCGCCGCGCCGGACGATGACGAACTGGCCGGGCTGGCGGATTTCCGCAATGCGCCGCGCCATCACGTCCAACCGCGTGACGTTCGGGCTTAACTGTTTTTTCGATAACACTTCGTGCATAGCAATGACAACGGCACCTTTTTTAAGAACAAGCCGCGCAACATCGCACAAGTTTCTGATTTCCTCCAAAGGTTTTTTTACACCCCGCACCGCATCGCAAAAGCCGGCGGAAACTCTGGCGGTTTTCCGACCCAAAGCGGGAAGGAACGGAAACGAATCTCCTCGCGTTCCTGGAGGCGGACAATCATGGCGTCAGCGCAGAGGACGCTGTGTCCGACGGTCGCGGTGGTTTTTGGCCTTATAGCGCCCAAGGCGCGCGTCGCGCGCGGGATCGAAGCCGGTTGGCTTGCTCGTCGCCGGCAAATTCCTCTTTCGCCGGATTCCACTTCAGCGAACGGCCCAGCCTATATGCGATGATGGCAAGATGGCCTAGCGAGGCCGAACGATGGCCGATCTCTTCGTGTGAACTCGGCCGCGCGCGCGCGCGAATGCACTCGAACCAGTTCGAGTGGTGATTGTTGCTCAGGTCGTCGTCGCGCGACTGGAGTTTCATCTCGGCGAAAAGACTCTCTGGCTCGCCCTCGATGGGGCCGCCCGTGCTCATCGAAGTGAGCCAGCCGCGCTCGCCGACGAAGAGACCGCCGAAATTGCCCGCGAGCCGCGCCGTGGCGGGGACGGCTTTGTAAACGTCCTTCACCATGCCCCAGTGATCCACGTGGTGCAGCAACGTCCCGTTCGCGTAGCGGAACGTCAGTGTTGGAAACTCACCGCTGCTCGGATGGATGATCTCCACGGGCCCGCTGGTTTCCATGCCGAGCGCATATTGAATCACGTCCGCCGCGTGCGACTGGTAGCCGGTTGCCGCCACGACGCCGAACGCTTCCGAAAAAACCCACGGCACCACGCCGGGTATCGGGTTGCGATGATAATGGTGGCTGTAAGGCCGCCATGTTGCCGGCCCGACCCACAAGTCCCAGTCCAACCCCTCCGGCACCGGTTCGGCGGCCAGCGCAGGATCGAGCGGCACATACGAAAGACCGAGTTCCGGGATATGATACTGGCCCCAGATGGTGAACACGGATTTTACCCGGCCGAGTCCGCCCGCGCGGACGAACTCGCACACCTGCCGGATGCGCGGGATGGAACGGTATTGCGTGCCCGTCTGGAACACGCGCCCGAATCGCCGCACCGTCTCCACGAGTTGCCGGCTCTCCTGGATCGTCACCGATACCGGCTTCTCGCAATAGACATCCTTGCCTGCTTGGGCTGCGTGAATCGAAATCGGCGTATGCCAATGGTCCGGCGTGGCAATCACCACGGCGTCAATGTCCGGCCGGGCCAGCAGTTCACGATAATCGTTCAAAGTCGCGCAACCGCGATAGACGCCGCTGGCGCGTTCGGCGGCGTAGGTTTCCTCCACGAGCCGCTTGCCATCTTCGCGCCGCTCCCGGTCCACGTCGCAAACCGCCAACACCTGCGCTTCGCGCCGGCCTACGAGCAGGTGCAGATGCCCCCGACCCATGCATCCGCGGCCGATCAAGCCGATGGTCACGCGGTCGCTCGGTGGCACGGCGCCGTTCGCGCCCCGCGCCAACGCGGGAATGATCCACGGTGCCGCGACAACGCCTGACATCATCGTCGCGCGGCCAAGGAACTGGCGGCGGGTGATCCGCTGAGTGCGTGTGTTCACAATGACTGAAGATATTCTCCGCCTTCGACGAAAAATTCAACCAGTTCGACAGGGTGCGGAGTGGGAATTTTCTGCTTGGCGCGCATTTGGCGGCTGATACGCTGCCGTTCTCGAACAGGAGATTTATTATGAACTACGCCTCCTTCGCAACGCGCAAACTCTGGCTCCTTGCGACACTCGCGTTGAGTTGCGGACTCAGCCTCGCTGAGCAGCCCGCACCGCCGCCCGCTGCTTACGATGTCCGCGACTTCGGCGCGGTTGGCGACGGCAAAGCGGACGACACCAAGGCCATCCAAGCCGCCATCGCCGCCGCGCTTTGTCCCACGGGCGTGCACAAGCGCGTAGTCGCCTACAAGGGGAACAAGGATTATCCCGGCATGGCGCCGATCACCGTCGTCATCCCGCGCGGCACCTATCTCGTCAGCCAGCCGATCAACATCCAGATGGGTTCCTATTCGTGGAACTCCGCGCTCGTCATTCAGGGCGAATACGCCCGCCTCCGCGCCGGCCAACCGATGGAGAGCGTCATGCACGTCAACATCGCCTCGCACGTGCTCATCTCCGGCCTCACGCTCGACGCCAACAAACAGGCGCAGCACGGGTTCACCGCGTTCAAGATCAGCGGCCGGCCCAACGCCATCCAGCGCGTCAACGCCGAGAACGCGCTCTCCCACGGTTTCGTTCTGGAGAAATGCCAGGGCGGCAACTTTCGCGATTGTTCCGCCACCACCAACGACGGCGACGGTTGGCAGATCGTGGACTGCAACGCCGGCGCTTACGACGGCTGCGTGGCCATGCACAACAAAGGCAACGGCTTCACCATCGCCTCGAAGGATTTCTCCGCGGGCTGCTTTGTCTCTTCCTTCTGGTCGGAGGCGAACGGCGGCCACGGCGTTTTCATTTCGCCGAAGGTTGCCTCCACTGTCGTGCTGCGCGACGCGTGGATCGAAGGCAACAAGCTCGACGGCGTCAATGTTGGCAGCGTCGGCGCGCATCTCACCGCGCTCAACATCCTCGGCAACTTCCGCGAAGGCGACCCCGGCCAGACAGGCCACTCCGCCTGCGCTTCGATCCGGTTCACTCCCACGGCGGCGGGTTGCTACGTTTCCGGCTGTCTCGTCCGCGGTGGTGGTGCCAAGGGCGGCAACATCCGTTGTGAAGGCGATCCCGCGAAACATCACGTCGCCGGCAACTTTCGCGGCTGGGCCGCGCGCAACATGGACCCGGTTACGGTTGACGTGGTGAAACCGGAGCCGGTCCGGCCCGCCGCGCCCAAACCAACGCGTGAGTAGCGGTGGAGGCGGCTACTTGAGCTTCAAACTTACGTCGTTGAAGAACTCCACGCAGCGCGTGATCTCCGGCAGCGAGTCGAGCCAGTTGTAGGAGTATTCGAGGCCGAACATCGTGGGCTTGATGCCGAGCCGGTGCATCTCGCGGAGAAATTCCTCCGTCTTGCCGACGCCGGTGCCCCACGGCACGTCGTGGCCCTCGGCCATCAGTTCGTTCAGGTCGTGCATCTGGACGGTGATGAGGCGGTCCTTGAGCGTCCGCAACGCCTTCAGCGGATCAATGCCGGCGCGCATCCAGTAGCCGAGGTCGCCGCACGCGCCGAGATGCTTGGTGCGGCCCTCGCACGCCTTGAGCACGCCCTCCGGCTGCCAGTAGAGCGGCGAGCCTTTCTGGTCGTGGTTGTGGATGGCCACGTTGATGTCGTAGGCGTCGCAGAACTTCCCGATGGTGTCGAGCGCCTCCGGTGCCGGCTCGGACATGAACGTCTCAATGCCGATCTTCCGCCCGAACTCGAACACACGCCGGCAGCCCGCCTCGTCGCCGGGGATGTTGTGGATGTAATAGGTCAGCAGCCGCACGCCGGCCGCGTCGAGCTTCAGACGGATTTGCCGCAGTTCGGCGTCGGTGAGCTGCGGGTCGAAGTTCTTCGGAATCTCCTTGCTGACCTTCTGGAAGCTCAGCCCGCCCATGAACGGCAGGCCGAGTTGCGCGGTCTTCTCGATGGTCTCGAACAGCGTGAACTTGTGGAACGTGTAAGCCTCAATGCCGAGCCGCCAGCCGAGTTTCTCCTGCGCGCGGATGGCGGGCGTCAGCCTCGCGCTCGGTATCGTCGGGCACGGCAGATCGCCCAGCACAAACTGCGCCGCCGCGAGATAGAACCGCAGCATCGTCGGGTCCCAGAAGACATAGGGGTTGTGCGCAATGGTGCAGTAAAACGTCCGCCCGCGGCCGTAGTTCCGCGCCCAAGCCAGCGCGTAGTCGTTGTCGGCGCGTTCCATCTTGGTGCGCTTGCCGCCTTCGCTGAGATCGGTCTTCGCCGTGTCTATGCTGAAGAGCACGCGCAGGCGGTTTCGCGAATACGGCTCGTGGACGCGGAAGAACTCCGAGCGGTAATCGAAACCATTGCCGCCGAACGGCGCGTTCAGCGGATGCTCCGGGTCGTCGAGTTTGATGAACACGTGCTCCGTGTTGGCACGGTGGTTCGCGCCGCGTCCGCCGAGCATGACGCCGAACTCCGGCCAATCCTCCACTGCGCCCGGCCAGCGCGTGAACGCCACCGACGTGCCGTGCACGCCCATCATCCCGCCGCCAGCAACCACGAACTCGACGAGGCTCTGTCGCAACGCGGCGTCCTCGAAAAGATTGCCGACATTGTTGTTGAAGAAGACCGCATCGAACTGCCGCAGGCTCTCTGGCTTGAACACCGCCGGGTCGCGGCTCACCACCGTCTCAAACGCGCCCGTCTTCCGGCCCATCAACTCGAACGCGAGGTTCGCCGTGCGGCTGGAGGGATGTCCGCCGTAGCCGACGTTGTGGTCGAAGATGAGGAGCTTTCGTGGCTTTCGCGGTGTTGCGAACGCCTTCGTCGGAATCGCCGCCTCCACTTTCTGCCGCTCCGAAACCTCCGCCTCCGCGCCCAAGAGCGAAGGCGTCGCGAGCATTCCTGCCGCTGCCGCCGTGTTGCCGATAAACTCGCGCCGTGTGATGGGATGAGTGTGTGTGTTCACAGGATGGTCGTGATGATCTCTGCTTGTGTCGGCATCGTAGCGTCAACGTTGCGGACGGCAAGTGCAGAATGAGCTGGCGCAGGCGGATTCTGCCGCAAACAGTCGTTGCCGCCTGTGTTGGGCCGCGTATCATGCCAGCCAGCCAAGACAATCCATGAAAACGATTCGCGCCTCCATGTTCCTCACCCTCCTCGCCCTTTGCAGCTTGATTGGTTTCGTCGCCAGCTCCGTTCTCGGCGCGGCGGCCCGGCCGAACATCCTCGTCATTCTCTCCGATGACATGGGATTCTCCGATCTCGGTTGCTACGGCGGCGAAATCCGGACGCCGACGCTGGACGCGCTTGCGGCGGACGGATTGCGGTTCACGCAGTTCTACAACACGGCGCGCTGCTGCCCTACGCGCGCGTCGTTGATCACCGGCCTCTACCCGCACCAAGCCGGCATGGGCCACATGACCAGCAGCCGCAGCATGCTGCCGGGCTACCAAGGCGACCTGCGCCGCGACACGCCGACCATCGCCGAGCAACTCAAGCCCGCCGGCTACGCCACCTACATGTGCGGCAAGTGGCACGTCACCAAGCATGAGCGCAAGCCGGACGAGCCGAACTACAACTGGCCGTTGCAGCGCGGCTTCGACCGGTTTTACGGGACGATCACGGGCGGCGGAAACTTCTACGACCCGACCACGCTCTGCCGCGGCAACAAGTTCATCACACCGGAGAACGACGCCGAATACCGGCCGAAGAAGTTCTATTACACCGACGCCATCAGCGACAACGCAGTGAAGTTCCTCAAGGAACACGCGGCTCAGCGCGCGGGCCAGCCGTTCTTCTTCTATGTGGCCTACACTGCGGCGCACTGGCCGATGCACGCGCTGCCGGAGGACATTGCGAAGTATCGCGGCAAATATGACGGCGGCTACGAGCCGTTCCGCGCGGCGCGGCTCGCGCGGACGAAACAGCTCGGTTTGGTGAACGCAAACTGGCAGATGACGCCGCAGGCCGAGGACTGGGCGGCGGTGCAGGATAAGGCGTGGGAGGCGCGTTGCATGGAGGTCTATGCGGCGATGGTGGACCGCATGGACCAAGGCATCGGCCGCATCGTTGCGGAACTGAAGCGGCAAGGGCAGTTCGACAACACGCTCATCTTCTTCCTCCAGGACAACGGCGCGTGCGCCGAGCCGACGGGCCGCCAGTCCAACGCCGAGCAGATCAAGACCACGAACTACAAGCCGTTCGGCCCCGACGATCTCCAGCCGCAGATCGTGCCGCCGATGCAGACGCGCGACGGCCGGCCCGTGCGCACCGGCCCCGGCGTCATGCCCGGCCCGGAGGACACCTACATCGCCTACGGCCGTGGCTGGGCCAACGTTTCGAACACGCCGTTCCGCGAATACAAACATTGGGTCCACGAAGGCGGCATCTCCACGCCGCTCATCGCCCACTGGCCTGCCGGCATCACCGCGTCGCAGCGCAACCAACTCGTCCACACGCCGGGCCACCTTATTGATATAGCGGCGACGTGCGTGGATGTCGCCGCGGCCCCTCACCCCGGCCCTCTCCCCGCTGACGCGGGGAGAGGGAGAGATTCTTCGCCCGGAAATCTTTCGGTGCGCACAACGGCGACGGATTCCCCTCTCCCCTCGCTTGCGAGGGGAGAGGGCCAGGGTGAGGGGAGCCGTCCGAAGATTGCAGGCGCGCCTGCTTTGGAAGGCGTCAGCCTGCGACCCGCCTTTGAGGGGAAGCCGATCACGCGGCAACAGCCGCTCTTTTGGGAACACGAGCGCAACCGCGCCATCCGCGACGGCAAATGGAAACTCGTAGCGAAAGGCGCTGACGGTCCGTGGGAACTCTACGACATGGAGGCCGACCGCACCGAAATGCACGACCTCGCCGCCGCGCAGCCCGAGCGTGTCAAAGAGATGGCGGCGAAATGGGAAGCGTGGGCCAAGCGCGCCAACGTCATGCCGTATCCCGAACTGAAGACGCCGCAGCCCAAAAAAGCTGCCGCCGGCGCGCCCGGACGCTGGCCCGCCAAGAAGGCCGACGCCTGGCTCAACCAACGCGGCTGGCTGCTCGGCTGCAACTACGCGCCGAGCACCGCCATCAACCAACTGGAGATGTTCCAAGCCGACACGTTCGACCCCGTCGTCAACGACCGCGAGCTGGGCTGGGCCGCATCGCTCGGCTTCAACTCCGTGCGCGTGTTCCTGCATCACTTGCTCTGGGAGCAGGACCCGAAAGGTTTCCTCGACCAGCTCGACAAGTTCCTCGCCGTCGCCGACAAGCACGGTATCGGCGTGATGTTCGTGCTGTTCGATTCGTGCTGGGATCCGTTCCCGAAACTCGGCAAACAACGCGAGCCGAGGCCCGGCCTCCACAACTCCGGCTGGGTGCAGTCGCCCGGCGCCGACGTGCTCAAGAACCCGTCGCGGCACGCCGCGCTGCGCGATTACGTCGGCGGCGTGGTGGGGCGCTTCCACGACGACCGGCGCGTGCAGGTGTGGGACATCTGGAACGAGCCGAACAATCTCAACGACAGTTCCTACGGCGCGCAGGAGCCGAAGGACAAGCCCAGCTTCGTGCGGCCGTTGCTGACGAAGGCTTTCGCGTGGGCGCGCGAGGCGCGGCCGACGCAGCCGCTGACCAGCGGCGTCTGGCAGGGCACGTGGGCCGATGCGGGCGCGCTGCGGCCGATGGAGGTCATCCAGATCGAGAACTCCGACATCATCAGCTTCCACAATTACGGCAAGCTCGACGAACTCAAGCAGTGCGTCGCCAACCTTCGCCGCTACAACCGGCCGGTTCTCTGCACCGAATACATGTCGCGCGGCAACGGCAGCTTCTTCGAGCCGAACCTCGGCTTCATGAAGGAGCAGCGCGTCGCCGCCTACAACTGGGGCCTCGTTTCTGGCAAGACGCAGACGATCTACCCGTGGGACAGTTGGAAGAAAGCCTACGTCGGCGAGCCGCCGCTCTGGTTCCACGACATCTTCCGCGCTGACGGCAAGCCGTATCGTCCGGAGGAAGCTGCCTACATCCGCAAGCTCACCGGCAGAAACTGAAAACAAGAGCGGAACGCCGCCGGTGGTGTTATAAGAAACGCGTTGTGAACAAGACGTGTCGAATGCTTTCCACCGCGCTGCTCGCGGCGCTCGGCTGGGCCGCCGCCGGCGACGTGGCCGCCTGCAACGTGCCCGTGTTCCGTTACGCGCTGGAACGCTGGCCGGCGGACGTTTATCGAGTCACCGTGTTTCATCGGGACGATCTGGCCGGCGCGCAGAAGGAGGTCGCGAAGGCGCTCACCGCCGCGAGCGAAAGCTCCGCCAACCTCGCCGTCGCCGTCGTGGACGTGGCGAAGGAACTGCCGCCCTATCACAAAGACACGTGGAATCTCGTCAAGGACGCGCCTTTGCCGGCGGTGGTGGTCCAATATCCGGCCAGCAGCCAGACGAACCACCCGCTGTGGTCAGGGCCGCTGACCATCGAAAACGTCCGAGGCCTCGTGGATTCGCCCGCCCGCCGCCAGCTGGCCGAGCGGCTGCAAAAGGGTGAGTCGGCGGTCTGGCTTCTGCTCGAAAGCGGCGACGTTGCGCAGGACAAGAAGGTCGCCGACCAGCTCGCGACGGAACTCAAGCGGATCGAAAAGGAAGTCGAACTGCCGCCAGCCGCGCCTGACGACCCGACGATGAGCGCCGACGTTCCGCTGCGCATCGCGTTCTCGGTGCTACGCGTGTCGCATAACGACCCAGCGGAGCAGATGTTCGTGCGGATGCTGTGTGGGCTGCGCGAAGAAGTTGCCAAGGAAAAGGGATCGCTCGTCTTTCCGGTGTTCGGCCGCGGGCGCGCGCTCGACGGATTTGCCGGCGGGCAGGTGACGACTGAGTTGATCGAGAACGTGATTGCTTTCATCTGCGGCGCTTGCTCGTGCGAAGTGAAATCAATGAACCCCGGCGTGGACTTGCTGGTGGCGACCGACTGGGACGCCGCGTTGACGGGCCAGGCGGTGAAGGACCCGCCGTTGCCGCCGCTGATCAGCCTCTCGGCGCTGGCCGCGGCGGGCCAGACGGGACAGGTGGCGCAAGCCACTCCTGTCGCACCCATCAAGCCGCCGGCTTCGCCTTTGATTCGAAACGTCGTTCTTGTTCTGTTGATCGTCGTGGTGGTCATCGGCGTGTTGACTGCCGCGCTCACGCTGAAGAAACGAAACCGCTGACACCCGTGAACATTGGCCGGCTTATCATCCGTGAGATTCTGTTCCGCAAGCTGAGCTTCGCGCTCGGCGTGCTCTCGGTGCTTGCGGCGGTGGGCTGTCTGGTTGGCGCGCTCGCCAGTCTTCGCAACCACGACCGCCGCACCGAGCGGATCATCGCCGCCAAACAAGCCGAGACGCAGGAGAAGATGGAACTGCTTGCGGACGATTACCGCCGCATCACGCTCAAGCTCGGTTTCAACGTCCTCATCCTCCCGAAGGACCAGAAGCTCAGCGACCTCTACGCCGACGATTACGCCACGAAATACATGCCGGAGGAATACGCCACGCGCCTCGCGAAGAGCCGCGTCGCGACCATCAACCACGTCCTGCCCAGCCTCCAGCAGAAGGTGAAATGGCCGGAGACGGGCCGCACAATCCTGTTGATGGGCGTGCGCGGCGAGGTCTATATGCGCGGCGCGGGCCAGAAGCCGTTGCTGGAGCCGGTGCAGGCCGGCAAGATCGTGCTCGGCGCCGAACTGCACCAGGGCCTGAAGCTCAAGGTCGGCGACAAGACGCGGCTGATGGGGCGCGAGTTCACCGTCGCGAAGCTCAACGAGGAGCACGGCACTAAGGACGACATCACCGCGTGGATCAACCTCGCCGAAGCGCAGGCGATGCTCGGCAAGGAAGGGCAGATCAACGGCATCCTCGCGCTGGACTGCACGTGCGCTGACGCGCGGTTGCCGCTCATCCGCGCCGAGATCGAGAAAGTCCTGCCCGACACGCAAGTCATCGAGTTCGCCTCACAGGCTATCGCGCGGGCCGAGGCGCGACGTCGCGCCGAGGCCGAGGCAGTCGCGACCATCGAGCGCGAGAAGCAGGGCCGCGCGCGGCTGCGGAGCGAACGCGAGGCGTTCGCGGCGGTGTTCGTGCCGCTCGTTGTGCTTGGCTGCGCGATCTGGATTGGGTTTCTCTCGCTGGCGAACGTGCGCGAGCGGCGCGGCGAAATCGGCGTGCTGCGCGCGCTCGGCGTGCGTGCGCGGCAAGTTCTCTGGCTGTTCCTGGGCCGCGCTGTCGCGATGGGCGTGGCAGGCGCGTGCCTGGGCTACGCGGCGGGACAGGTGGCGATTGCGGGCGCGGAGTTCAACGCGCCGTTGTTGGCGGCGGTGTTCGTCGGCGCGCCATTGCTGGCGGCGCTGGCGAGCTGGGTTCCGGCGCTGCTGGCCGCGCAACAGGATCCCGCGGACATTCTGAGGCAGGAATGAGCATGGACATCATCCTCGAACTGCGCGACGTGCAGAAACATTTCCGCCGGTCGGACGGCGTGGTGCGGGCGGTGGAGGGCGTCTCGTTGCGGATCGGCGCGGGCGAGTTTGTGGCGGTGCAGGGGCCAAGCGGCAGCGGCAAGACGACGTTGCTGATGGCCGCCGGCGTCTTGATGCAACCGGACAGCGGCGCCGTCGTCGTCGCGGGCGAGGAACCTTACAAGCTGTCGGCCGAACAGCGCGCCGCATTTCGCGCCACACACATCGGTTTCGTGTTCCAGCAGTTTCATCTCGTCCACTATCTCAACGTGCTCGACAACGTCCTGACCGCCGCGCTCGCCTCACGCGCCGCCGACGCAAAGGAACGGGCGAACGAGTTGATCAAGCGCTTCGGCCTCGCCAGCCGGGCAAGCCACGTGCCGTCGGAGTTAAGCACCGGCGAACGCCAGCGCGTGGCGCTCGCCCGTGCGCTGTTGAACCGGCCAAAGCTGCTGTTGGCCGACGAGCCGACCGGCAACCTCGACGAGGAGAACGGCCGGATGGTGCTCGACTGCCTTGCCGGCTTTGCGAAGGAAGGCGGCGCGGTGCTGCTGGTGACTCACGACCCGAAAGCGGCGCAGGTTTCGCACCGCGCTCTGCGCATGGAGAACGGCAAGCTGGCCGGCGGCTGAGCTGTCTTCAGCCAATGTCTGGTGGTGTGACCCAGCCTGCTGGAAAGGCTGATACAATGCCCGTCCTTTATGCCACCGTCCGCTTCAATAGATTCAGAGCTTCTGCCGTCATCTGAGCGGCGGCCGTGGGCACAAAGGGAGGGTAGTTGAGAATCTTCGGCACGGTCATCGCCGCATATTCACTCTTTTGGTAGGCGGTTGGGTCCGTCAGGTAGCCAATGATCCCATCCGTATAACCGACGACGAGCGTGTCGGGCAAAGGCGAATCGCGGCGGATCGCCAAGCCGTAGTAGCTGTATAACTCGGCCGGATGAAACACCAGCCCGATCGGCCCCAGTTGGATGGCGCTGAGCGTGACCGGCAGGCGCGTCTGTTTCACGTCCCGATCGGCATTGCTGCGGAACCAATCGGCCGCAAATCCCGCGTCAACCCATGGGCCGCTTGTGCACTTGGACGGATCCTTGCGATAGAATTCCCGCCAGCTTTGGAACAGCTCCATGTCCAGTGGAATCTGGAACGGCTGGCTGCCAGCCCGCAAGCAGTCAATCTGCACCGGTTTCGCCCCGGCTATCGCCCGCTCGAGTGCGGGAGTGATCGCCTCAGTCGTTTGTTCGATTTCGCCACGCCAGTTGCTTCCGTCGCCCGGATTGACGTCGCCCGCATGGCCCTGCAGGAACGACGGTTCGAGTCTTGTCTTCTGGCGGATCCGGGCGGCAACCGCTCCGGGCCAATCCGGCCCCGCCATTTCATCCGCGAAGCAAACCGCATGGGCGGAAAAATGGTGCCATACGAGGCTGCGTTTTCCGCTGGCGCGATGAAACACCAGCGCGTGGAGCATCGTATCGAGCCATCGCTGGGCGTCGGTCGAGTCCTTATTGAACTCGGCGTCCGCCGGACAGGTCTTGACCGTGCGATTGTGATTGCCGCCGGCCACCCGCGTCTTGCCCAGCAAGACCTCGGCCGAAGCGAGGTCAGCTTTCGCCCGAATGACGGCAGCAACGGTTCGCTTCTCCACCAATTGCATATAATCAACCGGCAGCGCGCCCCATTGGCGAAGATAACAGAAGCCCGGCGTGGAATGCGTATGTGTGGCGCAAAGACGAACGTTCTCGGCGCGAATGCCCGTCTGCGCAGCCACTTTCTTGCGAATCCGATCGGACATCGCGCAGCCGATGGCCGCGATATCCATCGAACAGATGGCAACCTGCGTGTCGCCCATGCGGAGGACCAAGGCTCGAACCGCCGTCCGCTGCCGGACACCCTTGATCCGCCGCTCGTCGCCCGGCTTGCGGTGGAAACCTCCCATCTCAATTCCCAAGGGGGGCGTGATATCAACCACACCTTCGCCAGCCAGAAGACGAGGCTTCGTCTTGGCCGCCTGACTGGATGAAACCCAACACGTCAGACCGGCCGCCCCGGCAGAAAGGGCGGCCCCGAGGAATTCCCGTCGCCGCAAATCTTTGACCAGCCGATGGCTCATAGGTCAGCTTCCGAAAATGTTTGGTGCTCTCCGACTTGAGGTTTCAACATCAGACAAAGCCTCCTACGCCGTCTTCGCCAACGCCGCGTTGTGCGCGTGGATTTTCCGGATCGCTTCGATGATGTGATTCATGCTGCGACCGGAAGGGTGTTCCCGGTCATCGCGGGAGTCAATCGCTTTTGCCGGCGCGAAAGCTTTTTGGCAAGCCGCGCCGCTCTTGTTGTTCCGCGCATCACGGTTTCGCGGGATAGTAAGGCTTCGCCGGCTTCACGAACGGGCCAGTGGAAAGAAACCGGATCAACTCGTCATTGAGATAGGCCAGCGAGAAGAACAGATTGCCGTGCGTCGCGTTGGCGCGGCACATATCGAGTTGCGAGCGCACGAGACCGAGGTCGCGCGGGACGGCCTTGCCTTCCCGGCGCGAGTAGATGCTGAGGCCAGGAATGATCCGCTCCATGCGCGGATCAAACGTGCGCCACTCCTCAAACGCCTTGGCCAGGTCTTCGTTCTTCTCCGTGTAGGCCATCGGCAGCACGTAGTCCATGCAGCCTTCGCGCAGCCAGCCATACCAGTCCTGACAGACCTTGTCGGCTGACTCCTTCTTGTAAAACACCGCGGCGTTCACCCACGCGCGCGGCTTGAGTTTCTTCGCGCCCTTGTAAACCGCGCGCACCAGTTCGGTCACAGTCCACGCGCGATACTCCACCCACTTCTCCATCCGCTGGCGTTCCTTCGTGGCGTCCACCGGCGGCCCCGGCTTCAACACATCCTGATCGGGCGCGGGCGAGATGACTTTCCAGTCGTGGAAGAACCCCGCCGACACGCGCAGACCAGTCACACGCTGCAACGGCGCGTGTTTGATCGAGAGCACCGGTCCGTCCACGAATAAACAGTGCCCGCCGTCGCGCGCGAAGCTTTCCAGCCACTTCGCCGTCTCCTCGTTTATGAGGTATTGGCCGGCGAGCATGACGGTCGCGCCCTTCGGCACTTTCGCCAGCGCAGCTTCGTCAATGAGCCTTGGCGGAAACCCAAGCTCTTTCAGCCAGACGCGCGCCTTTTCCTGCTCGGTCAGCCGATACTTCGCCGCCGTCTGCGTTGTGTTGAGTTGATACGTGTTCTTCGCCGTCGCGCCGAAACGCTTCATCGTCTCTTTTACGAAGTTGTCCAGCGCCAGACAGGAGTGGCCCGCCACCTGCCAGTTCACCAGCACCGCTTCGCCTGCGTCGAGCCGGTTCACAGTGATCGCCGGCACGCCGTGGTCGAACGTCGCGAGCACTTTGGCGGTCGTCGGCTTGCCGAGCGGGTTCGAGCCGATGTCGAGCATTGCGGGAAACCGCTCCTCGGAACGATTCAGCGGTCGGAAGCCGTATTTCTGCGCGAACTCATGCTGGCAATGGTCGCAGTAGCAGATGACCTGGCCGGAGTAGCGGATGTAATCGAAGTGCAGGCCGTCCACGTCGTAATTCTTCAGGCACTCCAGCATCAGGTCGCGTTGGAACTCGCGCACCGCCGGCTTGCCGAGGTCATACCACGTCTCGCCGCCGCGATCGCCCTGCAACTGCCAGTCCGGATGCTGCGTGAACAAACCGTTCGTCGTGGAGCCGCCGTAGCTGCCGTTGACGAACCACGCGTGCACCGCGATGCCGCGCGCGTGGGCGAGCTTCACGAGATTGCCGAGCGGATCGAAGCCCTCCGGCACATCGCCGGCCATCGGTGAAAGCTTGCTCTTGAACCACGCCGTGCCGCCGCGGTGCCAGACCAGCGGGTAGATGGCGTTGAGGTGCGCCGTGGCGATCTTGGCGATCCATTCCTCGGCGAGTTGCGGCGTCTTGAATTGCTCCGGGTGCAACCAGATGCCGCGGTGTTGGACGGTCTCGCCCAAACAAGTTCCGGCAGCCAGCAGCAGTGTCAGCAAGTGTGTTTTCATTTCATGATCTCCAGAGTGACTTCGTGTTTTGGCGTGCCAGCGGCGAACGGTAGACAGAGCACCAGCCGCGCGTCGCGCAGTTCGCTGTGGCCATCCTTCGTATAGGGACTGTGGCGCTTCTTCGGCCATGCCAGCCGCGCGCCGGGCGGGACGCTGACGCGCACGCCGCCGTGCTCGAACCACGCGCCGAGGTCGGCGGCGGTCCACTCAAATGCGTCCTCGCCGAGCTTGATCGTCTTGCCAGAGGCGCAAGTGACGCTGACGCCGAGGCGCGGCAAGAAGACGACGTGAGCTTCGGTGGATTGCGTTCTCCGAACGCGATCTTCTTCGCCGACAGACGGAATCGCGTTCGGAGAACGCGATCCACCTTGGGCTTCGCAAATGAGCGTCAGCGTCTTGTCGCCTTTAGGCTGCACGGTGATCCGGCAATCTTCACCGTCGTAAGTCAGGTCGAGGCCCGGCGCGTTCTTGTTGGCGCGCAGCTTGGCTGCGGACGGGATGTGAACCAAGCCGGCCTTCGGTTTGAACTTCGGGTTCTCGTCACCGGGCTTGTGCTGGAGCAGCGAGGTGTCGCCGACGGTGAAGTTGCTCCAGAACGGCTGCATCTTCGTGTTGCCGCCGCCGACGATCAAACCGGTGCGGTCGTGGAAGATGCTGACGAAGTTCTGGCGGTCCTGAATCCACCGGCTCGTGGACTGCTCACAAACAAACGACGACATGCAGATAAACCACGGTTTGCGGCGCATCACAAGCGCCTCGTTGTTGCCGACGACGGCGAGCTGGTCGTCGTTGTCAGCGGCGAGCCGCGCGGCGGGGCCGGTCTCGCCGTAGAGCAGATGGCATCCGGCTTCATCAGCGGCGACGGACCAGTTTCGGAGTTGGAACTGGCGTTGGAGGAACCCACGGCCCTCCGGCGTGAAGCTGAGGCCCACGTTGCGCTCCACCGGCGTGAAGGTGAAGCCGACCTTGCCGTGCGCGGAACCGGTCTCGTAGGGATTGCGCTCGTCCACCGTCTCGACGCCGGAACCGTCGGGATAGACAAACGTCCCGTGGAAGACGGCTGCGCGCCGCAACGCCTCCAACACGCTCGCATCGCGCGACATCGCATAGTAAAGGCCAAGCGCCTCGCCATAAACGAAGTTGTAGGCAACCACCGGCCCGCTGTGCTCGACCCACCAGCCACCCGGCTGCTGCGCCGCGACGACCTTCGCCATGAATTGCTTCGCCTGCTGTTTCCAGTCATCGCGGCCGAAACACTCGCTGGCGCAGTAGAGCGCCATCGCGTGATGGCTGGGGATGTTGTGGACGTGGCCCAAACAGCTCTTTGAAATGTTGGTGAAGCCGAGCAGCAGGCCCTTTTCCCAATACTGCCGCCGCTCGGCGGGCATCGCGTCCTTGATCAACGCGAACGCGCGGATCCACCGGCTGTAAGTCCACGGCATCAGAATCTGGCCCCATGTCGAGTGGTCCTTCTTGCGGAACGTCCACATGCCGTTCTTGTCCTGGTCGGCCACGAGTGCGTCGCCGCCTTTCATGACCGCCTCCAGCACCGCGGCGCTGTGGTAGTAGGAGTTGGATTTGTCCTTGATGGCCCACGCCGCGGCGAGCGGGAAGACGAGATTCTGGTCCGTGCAAATCCACGGCTCGTCGCCGAACCGGCCTGTCTCACGGTTCTGGCTCTTGAGCATCCTCGGCACGTCGTCCACGAGCGAGCGAACGAACTTCTCGCGCGGATTCCACTCACCGGCGACAGCGCTCGCCGCCAGAAGCAAACAGATCAACATTGAAGGAACTTTCATAGCTTTGGTTTTCCGGTTGGTGTGATTCTCAGCGTGACGGTTGCCGCTGTCACGGGCTGCGTGAGGTTGATGCCGATGCGCGTCGGCTTCACCGGCGCGTCTTCCACGATCTCCTCGGCCTGCACGGCGAACTCGCCGCCCTTCACACTGACCTCAACGCGCACCGCTTCGCCGCCATCGCTCACGAGAAGGATGCCATCGTCGTCGCGCTCCCACTTGCCGAGCGTGACCAGCGCCGTGCCGAACGTCTGCGGGCTGGCGAATTCCACCGTGTCCGTCACCGTCAGCGAGCCGGCACCGTCGCGCGAATACACGAACGTCCGCTCCAGCCGCTTCAGTTCCGGGACCGAATACGGCGAGGCGATGTCGAGCGCGAGTGTGTCGGCGCGGTCGGTGAACTCTGTGCGCAGCACCTTCCCCTGCGCGTCGCGGCCCTCACGCTGGAGCTTGCCAGCCACCAGCGGCACTGGATGGCCGAACGAGTTCAGCAGCTTGCTGACGTAGCGGTCCTTGCTGAACGTGCGCGCCGTGTAGGTCTCCGCGCCGGGATCGAGCAGCACAGCGCGCTTGCCGACGACTACGACGTAACTGCCGACATCGTTGTGGTTGTGATGCTCGGCGTTGTGGCCGCCTTTGAGCGCAACACCCATCCGGCACGGCGAGCCGGGCGCGGGCCTCCCGATGAGGATGCCGGCGCTGTCGAACCACGTGCGCAGGCCCAGCTCGTAGTCGCGCCCGCTGTTCTGCCGCTTTGCCTGTGAAGCCGAGTTTGGGAAACTGTAGAGCGCCGACTCGAACAGGAAGCCGAACCAGTGTCCCGTGAACTCCTCGTCGCCGGCGTTGAACTTGTCATACGCGCTCAGGCCGAGGCCGAGCCGGCGGTTCACAAACCACATGATCTCCGGCGACGGATTGGCGTTGACGCTGCAATCCGCGAACGCCGGCGCGACACCGCCGATGATCTGGATGCGCGCGCCGAACTCGGCCGGCGCTTTCGCCTCCGGCCGGGCAAACAAATCGAGCTTGCCACCCGTCGCCTGGCACACCGTTTCACTGAGCAGCACGTAATGGCCGAAGCCGTAGTTCCAGT
Organism: Verrucomicrobiota bacterium; assembly: GCA_026397915.1. GTDB lineage: Bacteria > Verrucomicrobiota > Verrucomicrobiia > CAIQCK01 > CAIQCK01 > CAIQCK01. The sequence goes on along the minus strand of JAPLTX010000008.1, from coordinate 110,349 downwards.
AGCCGAGGCCCTCCGAGCAGTAGCCGTCGGGCGTGAAGCCGGCGAGGAAGCTCTTCGAGAACTGCTCCGCCGCCGCGACGAAGAGCGCCCGTTCCTCGCGCGAGTCGAGCAGCGCCAGCGCCGCGCCGGTGACGCCCGCCAGACAGACGGCGTTCCAGTTGTTCGTCGTCTTCATCCAGCCGTCGAGCCGGCGCGTGCCGCGATACGCCGCGAGGCAGGGATCGAGCACGAACTTGCGGACCTTCTCGCGGAGCAGCTTGCGCGTTGCCGCGCCGAGATTGTCGCCGAGCAGCCAGTCGGTCGTGGCGAGATTCCACGCCAGCGCCGACGAAGCGAGGTCCACGTCAACGAACGTGCCGTTGAAGTTGGTGAGCCGCCGGTCGTGCGCCGGCATCACCCAGCATTTCTCCGCGCAGAACGCGGCGATGAGTTCCTCCATCTTCGGCAGGAACCGGCCCTTGTTCTCCAGGCACTCTGCCAGCACGAGCCACGTCAGCCGCCCGCGCCGCTCGAACGCGACCTTCTGCCAGCGCGTGCGGTTGCCCGTGCGGGAAAAGTCGAGGTAAAGATCGTCCGGCAGTTCCGGCACCGGCTGCGACAGGATTGTCTCCGCGCGCTTGATGATGTCGCGCGCCGCCGGCCCGATATGTTCGCGATAACCTCCAGCCGCGAGCCGTGCCCACGCCGTGCGTTCGCCAATCGGCCGTCCGCCGCCGACCGGTTGTTCCGGCAGCATCGCCGCGACGGCCTTGACGCGCCCGGCGTCCACCGGCTGCGACGGCGCGGCGGCGCGTTTTGGTTTGGACGGTTTCTGCGACGACGCGGCGCGGGCCGGGTTGCCGCCGGTGATGGCGAGGATGAGAAACGCGAGGGAAACATTAAGGAGCTGACGAGACGTGATCATCACCAGATTTTTACCGCCGCTGATGCCACGAATGCACGCGAATTGTGCGCAGACCGGAATTTGGTCAGGGGCGGCTCGGCCAACCGCCAGCCTCCTTCACCACCCTGTCCATCGCCGCCTCGTGTCGCTCGAACGACTCGACCATCTTGAACTGGACGCGGGCGCGGTCGGTGTTGTGGCCGTCGCGATGGATTTTGAAATAGCGGTCGCCCAGCAGATGGTCGGTCAGGAACCGGATGCCGATCTCAAACGTAATGAGACGCGCGGAGAAAACCAGATGGTCCTTCTCGGCCGTGTTGAGGAACTCGCCGGCGGTGGCAAGGTAGCCGCGCACGAGCGCCTCGAAGATGTCCATGCGTGCCTCGACCTTAGCGAGGTTGCGCTCGTCCTCGGCCGTCGGGCTGCAACCGGTGCGGCACATGTCTCCGAAATCGTAGAGCGCCAAGCCCGGCATCACCGTGTCGAGGTCAATGACGCAAACGCCCTCGCCGGTGGCGTCGTCGAGCATCACGTTGTTCAGCTTGGTGTCGTTGTGTGTGACGCGCTCCGGCACCAAACCGCGCGCCTGCAAGTCGAGCAACACGTCCACCATCGGCTCGCGGCGCAGGCAGAACTCGATCTCCTGCTTCACCGCGGCGGCGCGGTTGTGCGGGTCCGCCCCGACGGCGGCGCGCAGCGCGTTGAACCGCTGGCGGCTGTGGTGGAAGTTCGGAATTGTTTCGTGTAAGCGTGGCGGTGGTAGATCGGCGAGTTGCCTCTGAAACAGGCCGAAAGCCTTCGCGCCTTCGCAGGCTTGGGCGGGTGTCTCGATCCGGTCGTAGGTGGCCGCTCGCTCCACAAAGAGGTAGCACCGCCAGCAGTTGCCGTCGGTGTCAGCGTGCCATGACCGGCCATCGCGCGCCGGCACAAGCGTGAGCACGCGGCGGTTGATTTGGTCTGCCCCCCGCGCCTCCAGCTTCCGCCGCACGTGCGCCGTGACGCGCTCGATGTTCTCCATCAGGGCCGGCGGGTTCTTGAAGATGCTGTGGTTGATGCGCTGGAGGATGTAGCGCGCCGGGTTGCCGTTCTGGCTGAACGTCACCGCGTAGGTGTCGTTGATGTGGCCGCTGCCGTGGGGAGCAGATCCCTTGAACTTGCCGCCGATCTGGAAGTGTGCGGCGACCGCGCGGAGATCGTGTTTCAATTGCGTCGTGGCCATGCGGTTTTGCGTCGGGAACGCCAATCTTGTGTGATTCAAGCTCCTTTCGCCAGTGCATGCTGGAATTCCTCGATGCTCACCGTGCGGCCCGTCAGCCGTGCTTCTTCCGCGGCGAAGGTAATCATGTGACTGTGCACCGTCGCGTCGAGGCCCGCTTCCAGCGGCGCGTCCGGTGGCTTGGTCATCTCGTCGTAAACGGCGTTGACGAGGCCCGGATCGCCGCCCGCGTGCGATTCGTAACCGCCGTCCGCGGCCTTGACCGAGTAACGGACCGGCTCGCCCTCGTGCGGCAGCAGCACGAGGTTCGAGCCGAAATGCTTCCGATACGTCTCGCCGCCTTTGAGCACGCCGCGCGTGCCGTAGATTTCGAGGTGCCGGCCGTTCTCGAACGCGGTCATCGTGAACGTGCCAGTGATACCACCGTCGAACTCCATCGCCAGCACCTGGCGGTCCACCGCGTCGTTGTCGCAGCGATAAACGCAACGGCCCCACGGACTGGTGCGCAACCACGCCGTGACTTCCTCGTCCGTCGCCGTGCTCGCGCGGTCGAACACCGACTCCAGCCAGAACGCGCGCTTCTCCTTGATGTAGCGCAGCGCGTTGTAAGGACACGTCTCGCCCACCGGGCAGCCGTCGGTGCAACGCGCGGGCGCTCCCGCTGGTGCGCGCTCGGCGCGGAAGAACTCCAGCGAACCGAAGCTCGCGATCCGCCGGCAGCGCCGCCCGACGAGCCAGTGGACGATGTCGGTGTCGTGGCAGCACTTCGACAGAATCATCGGCGAGCTTTTCGCCACGACCGACCAGTGACCGCGCACGAACGAATGCGCCTGGTGCCACGGTTCCACGCCTTCGCTGGCCTGAATGGAGACGATGTCGCCCAGCGCGCCCGATGCGATGATTTCCTTCACCTTCCGATAGAACGCCGAGAACCGCAGGACGAAACAGACCATCACCCGATGGTCGGCCTTCCGCGCGCGACGCTCGATGTCGAGGACCTGATCGGCGCGCGTTGCGATGGGTTTTTCAAGCCACACGTTGTAGCCCAGTTCCAGCGCGCGGCAGCAGGGCGCGTAGTGGTCGTTGTCCTGCGTGGCGATGATGACCACGTCGGCGAGCTTGCCGGCGGCGAGCAACGCGTCGGCGCTGGCGAAGCCTCGGAAATCCCCGCGGCCCGAAATCTGGCGGATCTTCTCGACGCGCTCCGGCACCGGGTCGGCGCCCGCGACGATCTGGAAACGCTCCGGCTGCTTCGCGGCCAGCGCCGTATAGGTTTGCGCCCGCGCTCCGCAGCCGATGCATGCGAGTCTCAGAGGTTGTTGTGTTGTCATGGCTTCAGTCTCCTGTCGAAAGATCATTTCTCCGGCACCGGCGTCGAATCGGCGGCTTCGAAAAACGCGACGACGTTCTCCCACGGCGTCTCCGGGCCAAGCACGTGCGCCGGCGCGAGAATCAGTCCGCCGCCGCGGCCCACGTCACGGATGCGCGCGCGCACTTCCGCCCGCACTTCGTCCGGTGTGCCGAACGGCATCGTCCGCTGGACGCTCACCGTGCCCCAGAACGACAACCGGTCGCCATATTTGCGTTTGATTGCCGCCGGCTCCATGCACTCCGGCTGCACGGGATTGAGGATGTCTATGCCGGCCTCGATCAACTCCGGGACCGCCGGCTCGACGTTGCCGTCGGAGTGATAGAAGACCTTCGTCGCCGGGTTCGCCGCCTTCACCGCCTTCACCGTCTCGGCCAGGCGCGGTTTCAGGAACTCCCGCCACGTTTCGAGGCTCATCAGCAGTCCGTTCTGCCCGGCGATGTCGTCGCCGGTGATGATGATGTCCACGCCCGCCCGCGCGAACTCCGCCGCAGCGCGCTGCTGGAGCGCCGCCGTCCGCTCGAAGAAATAGTGTGCCACCTCCGGCGCGGCGGCGAGGTCCATCATCAGGTCCTCCATGCCGCGGATATACCACGACTGCTCGAAGACCGAGCCGGCGAACGCCGCCACCGCGCAGCCCTGCCGGTGCAGCGTCTCGACGCGCTCGCGCAGCCCGGCGTAGCGATACGACTGGTCGAGATCCGGCCAGGGAAACTCCTTGAGCCGATCGAAGTCCTGCACGCCGCGCAACGGCGACTCGACGTGAGCGAAATGATAGAAGCCGCCGCCGCGCCACCAGACGCCCCATTCGTCCACCTGTTCGCTGGCGAGCGCCGCGCCGCTTTCTGCTCCAAACCAATTGGCGAATCGATCACGTGGCAGCGTCGTCGGCTGGAACGTGACGCTGGTGATGTCCATACCGAAGTAGTTGCGCGGCGTTTTCGGCGCACAACGTCCTTGCAACATCCGCTCAATAGGCGGTGTGTAGCCGATGGCCTCCTCGTAGAGCAGCCGCGGCACACGGTCCGTCGGCTTGTGCGCCAGCGCGGCAAGAACTCGTTCGCGTGAAGTCATGGTTTAACTATGGAGTGCGAAGAGTCTGCCGTTTCCCGGACGTTGCCAGCGGGGCGGAATCGCGCGAATCGTTTCCTTGATCGGAGTCACAGCGCCGCTGACTTTGCCTCAACTGCGTCAATGATGGCAACTGTCTTCCGCCTCGCCGAGCGACACAGCGGTGGAGAACCGGACTCATCTTACTTCAACCGGCTTCGGTGGACGCTCGAAAATCCGGACGAGCAGATAGACAGCGAAGAAAGCCGCGAGGATGGGTGCCAGCCAGATGGCTTCCGTGCCGGGCGCGATCAAATGGCCGACTGTGCGACTGCCAGCCGTGACCAAAGCAACGCCGGTCAGGACAATGCCCTCCACAAAACGCTTCTCGATCAAGAACGCCCAGGCAACAAACACGGCGAACGCCGGACCGAGCATCGCATAGGTGTTGTTTTCCGTCCGTGGGCTGAACAGCATCAGATAGACGGCCGCCATCGAGAACAAGAAGACCACCGAACGACCCGCGTCAAAACGCCGCCGGACAAAAACGGAGAGCATCCAGGTGATGACCCCAGCCACGATGCGGATCGCCGTCTGGCCTCGCTCCGACACATCAATGCCCGCGAGACGCAGCGAGACAAACGGCGACGTCCATCCTTGCACCGCAACACCCACATGCGCCGCCGCCGTCGTGTTTTGCCAGCACCCCGAATACTGCTGGAGAACATAGGAGGGATGTTGGAACAGGAAAGGCGAGAGCGCGAGGAAGGCCATCCCCACCAGCGTTCGCCAGGTCATGGGGCGGACGGTAGCCGCGATCAGCAGAGCCAGCACGAGCATCAGCGGTTTGAGCGCGATGCCGAGACACAACCACAAGGTCGCGCGCCACCAGCGGTCGCGCGCCACATCAACGACCGCCAGAAGCATCAGGCCGGTCAGCGCAAGCGTGGCCTGGCCGTTGCGCGCGCAATCCCACGTCAAAGGGATCGCCACCAAAGTCATCAGGGGAAACAGCTCTTCCCGCGATTTTTCACCCGCCAGACGCGCGAAAGCATGAAGACCCAGCGCCAGGGTGCCGATGTTGACGAACCGCCAAATCACCTCGCTCAAGAGCGGAGGCAACCACGCCAACGGCATGAAAAGGATGGTTGCGTGCGGGAAGTAAACGAATCCCCCCACGCCGCTGCCATCATAGAGCGGCCGGCCGGCGAGCCAGTCCAAGGCGCTCAAGCGGTAAGTGGGGACGACCGTCCGTTGGCTCCCGGAAACGATGATCCCGGCCATGACGAGAAACAACACGGCCCAGGCGATCCATGCGTTCCGATTAACATTCCATTTGTTCCTGGTCATCATCAATTTTTCACCGCAGTTTCCAAAACGCAGCCCGACCGGCTCTCCTGTTGGCTTGCGAACAGCGTAGCAGCTTGCCGGCCTGCTGCAAACACAAGGCGTTGCCGCGTGGACTTACTTCTTCGCCGTGCCGGCGTCCTTGCGTTTGCCTTTGCCCTTGCCGGACTTCGCCGGAGCTTTGTCCGGCCAGAGGGCGCTCCCGACGTGCTCGCGTTTCAGGATCACGTCGGCGCGCTGGACGATGTCGGGATGGTCGGCGGTGACATCGTGCGCCTCAGCGATGTCCTTCGCGAGGTTGTAAAGCTCGATCGGTGCGCCGAGGCCGTGGCGGGCGGCTTTCCAGTCGCCGAGACGCACGGCCTGCATGAACCGCGGTTCGTGCAGCTCCCAGTAGAGGAAATCGCGCTTCATCGTCTCGCCGCTGAGCAACGCTGGCGTGATGGAGGCGCCGTCGGTTTTTACGCCGTCGGGCAACGGTTGGCCGATGAGGTCCGCCACCGTCGGCAGGAAATCGTAGAACGCCCACGGTGTTGCATTGACCGCGCCGGGCTTGATCCTGCCGGGCCAGCGCGCGATGCCCGGCACGCGAATGCCGCCCTCATACATCGTGCGCTTGCTGCCGCGCAGCGGGCCGTTGCTCTGGAAGAGTTCGAGGCAGTTCTTGTTGTCCTGGCCGTTGTCGCTCGCGAACATCACCAGCGTCCTTTCGTCGAGGCCGAGTTCCTTCAACAGCGCCAAAAGCCGTCCGATGTCGGCGTCCATGCGCGTGACCATCGCGGCGTATTTCTTCATCGGCTCCGGCCACGTTTCCTCCGCGTAGGGGCCGAGGACGGGCACTTGGTATTGCGCGTGGGGAATGGTGAACGCGAGGTAGAGAAAGAACGGCGAGCCGGCGTTGGCGCGCGCCCACCGGAGCGCCTCGCGCGCGATGAGATCGTGCGAGTAGGTCTTGCCGTCAAGTTCCACGCGCTCGTGATTGCGCCAGAGATGGTCGGGATAATAGTTGTGCGCCTGACGCTGGCAGTTGTAACCGAAGAAAAAGTCGAAGCCCATTTTGTCCGGCGCACCGGTCGAGTCCACGAAGCCCAGTCCCCATTTGCCGAACGCCGCGGTCTTGTAGCCCGCGCTGCGGCAAAGCGCCGCCACCGTAAACGTGCCCGCCGGCAACGGTTCCTGGCCTTCGGGTTGGTATTCGCGATTGGCGCGGATGATCGCGTGGCCGATGTGGCGGCCGGTCATGAGCGACCCGCGCGACGGCGCGCAAACGGACGTGCCGCTGTAAGCTTGCGTGAACCGCGCGCCCTCCGCCGCCATGCGGTCGAGGTTCGGCGTGCGGATTTTCTTCTGCCCGTAACAGCCCAGATCGCCCCAACCCATGTCGTCGGCGAGAATGAAGATGATGTTGGGTTTCAGTTCTTGAGCGGTGGCGGATGGCGGGGCAAACGCCGCCGCAGCGAGCGCGAGCAGGTGGAACGTGCGTGTGAGTTTCATGGCAGCGACTTTCTCCAAGCCAGCGCCTGCTCCGACAACCGTCGGGCGATGTCGGGTTTCGCTTCGGCGAGGTTCTTCGTTTCTTTCGGATCGGCATCGAGATTGTAGAGTTCGACGCAGCTTCCGTCGGCGTTGACCAAGAGCTTCCAGCGGCCATCTCGGAGGGCGACGTTCGGCGATTTGGACTCTGGCTCGCTCGGATACGGAAACGCGCGTAGTCCTTTTTTGCCTTTGGGCGCGGGCTTGCGGCCGTATTCCCAGAAGAGCGGCTCGGTGCGCGGTTGCTTGCCGCCACGAAAAACGGCGGAGAGGTCTTCGCCGTCGAACCTCGCACCGTCGGGAGCCGGCACGGACGCGAGCGAGCAGAGCGTCGGGAAGAAATCCACGGCACTGACGACAGTGCTGCTGTTGACCGCGCCGGCGGGCACGACGCCGGGCCAGCGGACGATTAGCGGCGTGCGAATGCCGCCTTCATAGAGGCTCCACTTCATGCCCCGCAGGCCGGCGGTGCGCTTGCGGTCGAAGCTCGGCTGCGGGCCGTTGTCGCCCGCGAGGAGAACGAGCGTGTTGCCGCCGAGCTTGAGGTCTCGCAACCCGTCCAGCAGCCGGCCGATCTGGCGATCGGTTTCACGGAGGACGGCGCGATACTCGGCGGTGCCCACGCCCTCGCCCGCGGCGACTTTCTGTTCGTCCGACGGCGCGTAGGGCGTGTGGACATCGTCGAGCCAGAGGTTCACGAGCCACGGCTGCGCGGCGTGCTTTTTCACAAACGCGAGCGTTTCATCCACCATCCAACGTGTGCGGTCGTGGCGCTTGACCTGTTGCGGCTCGGTTTCCTTGCTCCACGGCATCCTCTTCAAGCCGAGCGCGGCAGCCGGTTCCGGGCTTTCGTAAGTGCCGAGGCCGACATCATAGCCGTAAGCGGCGAACTTCGGCGCGTCAGTCACGTCGCGTCCGCCGCCGAGGTGCCACTTGCCGACGTGCGCGGTCGCGTAGCCGGCAGCCTTGAACGCGCGCACAAGCGATGGCGCTTTCGGGTCGAGGAAATCCGCCTGCCCGCACTCGCGGTTGCCGGCGCGGCTTTGCAGATAGCTCGTGATGCGCCAGCGCGCGGGAAACTGCCCCGTGATGAACCCGCAGCGCGACGGTGAGCAAATCGGCGACGCGGTGTAGAATTGTGTGAACCGCGTGCCCTCATGTGCGAGCCGGTCCATGCGCGGCGTCGGCACGCCCGCGCCGCCATTCGCGCCGAGGTCGCCCCAACCCATGTCATCCACAAGGATGAAGAGGACGTTTGGACGCGTCACAGACGCATCGGCCGCGCAGAGCGACGGACTTGCGGCAAAAACCAGCGCGAAGGTGAGCCAAGCGGCAATGATGGTTCCTCGTCGCATAAACCTTCACTTTGTCTTCGTCGTCTGCTTTACCCACTCCGCCATTTCACGATTGGCGGCAGTGATGCCGGCGAGCGGCTCGGCGTCGGGTTGCTCGTGCTCATCACGCAGACCGCGCTGGCGGCAACGGTTCCGCAGATACGCGCCGCACAGATGCATTCCAACACAGCCGCGCACTTCGCGCAACGCCGCGAGAATGGCGACGTATCCCTTTGCGTCGTGGTGATGAACGCCGTCCGCCAGCTTGCGCGCGCGATGACCGTCGGCGTAAAGGACTGGCTTGCCAACCAGTTTGTGCCAGCGCGCAAGGTCGGCCTGCACTTTGTCGGGCAGACCAAAATGTTGGAAGCTCAGCACGTCCACAAACGGCAGCGCCGCGCGGACGACCTCCTCCGGCAACGGCGCGTTGGCCTCGTAACGGTCGCCGAGAATGAGGTGATGCGGGTCGTAGCGGCGGATGGCGTCATGCGTGATGCGATACCAACTCGTGGCCAGGTCGAATAACTCCTCGCGGCCGGCCCCGGTCTTCAGCTTTTCTGGGTCGAAGAGTGGGCCTTTCCAGGTGGAGAAATTCGTCGTGTGAATCCACGTTGGGCAGTCTACGTAGAAGTAGCCGATCAGTTTGGGATCGTCCTTCATCCGCACGCAGTTCTCGCGCGCGACGTAATCGCACCATTCGGCGAACTCCGCGCTCTTGAGATCGGGATGCCGTGTCTCGGCCTCCCACTGGTGAAAATCGGCGAACGGAAGCTGATGGCAATACGGCAGGCCGAGCCACTGGTATTCCTCGAACGTGAACGCGCGCGAATGGCGGTGGTTCGTCAGGCCGCGCGTGACGACCTCCTGCGTCCAGCCGACGCTGTTGAAGCCCCATGCGCGCAGATCGGGCGCGACGGCCTCTTTCAGCCAACGCTCCATCGAGTTGCCATACTTGCGCTGCCACAAGTCGCCGTTCTCCGTGAACCGCAGCGGCGACGGGTCAATGTGATTCAGGCCGATGGAGAAAAACGGCTCGCCAGCCGGCGTGACGAGCCACCAGCGGCCGTTGCGCTGCGCGAGCGAGAAGAAACCTTTGCCTGCGCCCGCGCCGGCCCGCGCATCGCCGCCGCCCGCCCACGCGCCTGCCAGCAGAGCGCCCGCGCTCGCCAGAAACTTGCGGCGGTTCAGTTTCAAGTTGGCGTTCATTGGTTGTCTCACCCGGCTCCTTCCGAGTGCCCTCACCTCTTTTTCTTCGCCGCCTGCCGCTTCTTCCAGTAGTCCGGCCACTCGATCTTCTTGCCCTCGGCACCGGTGAACTTCCACGCGGGCCAGACGGGCGATTCGGCGCGCACTTCATGATACTTCGCCTGAAGCAGCGCCTTCAACTCCGCCAGCTTCGCCGGATCCTTGGCGGCGAGGTCGTTCTTCTCGCCGATGTCGTCGCGGAGGTTGTAGAGCGAGAACGTCGCAAGCTCGGCTTCTTTGAACATGCGCTCGTCTTCCTCGGTGATGTTGTTCGTGGGGGCCGCGGGCGGTTTGTCGAGCGTGGCGAGGATTTTCCAGTCGCCCACGCGCAGAGCCGCCTTCACGTCGCTGGTGGCTCGGTTGAAGTGCCAATATAATGGAATGCTGCGCGCCATCGGTTTGCCATCGAGCACAGGCAGGAAGCACGCGCCGTCGAGCGTGCGGTCATGGGGCGGCTTGATGCCGGCGAGCGCGCACGCCGTCGGCAGGAAGTCCACGCCGCAGACCGGCTCGTCGCTCACGCTGCCGGGCCGCGCCTTGCCGGGCCAACGCACAATGCCAGGCACGCGGATACCGCCTTCGTAGAGGGAGCCTTTCTTGTCGCGCAACGGGCCGGCCGAGCCGTGCGGATGCATCGGCGTGATGGCGGGGCCGTTGTCGCTGGTGAAGAACACGAACGTGTTGTCACGCAACCCACGTTCGTCCAACGCCCGCATCAGCCGGCCGAATGCGTCGTCCATCTGCGTGATGTTGCCGTGGTGCGCGCTGTAGCTCGGATCGTCGGAGGGATAGAGCTTCGTGTATTTCGGATCGGAGGCGATCGGCTCGTGCGGCTCGTGGAAGCAAACGTAAAGGAAGAACGGCTTTGACACGTCACGCGCGCCGAGCCAGCGCAGAGCTTCGTCCACGACAAGGTGGGCCGAGTAGCCTTCGAGTTTGCCCAAGGGTTGGCTGTTGCGAACGAAGTTATTAGGGTTGTGATGATTTGGCAGCGCGATGTTCTGCGTCGAGAACCAATGCTCGAAGCCGTGGTCGTTCGGCTGCGGCTGCGTGGGCTGATTGAACTGGCCGTTCATGTGCCACTTGCCGCTGTGACAGGTGGCGTAGCCCGCGCGCTTCAGCAGCGTGGCGACACTGATCTCGCCGCGCGGCACGTGGACGGGCGACTCCTCCGGAATCCAATTGCGCACGCCGACACGCGTGGGTGTGCGGCCGGTCATCAGCGCCGTGCGCGACGGCGAGCAGTTCCCGTGCGCCGCGTAACAGCTCGTCAGCCGCAACCCTTCCATCGCGAACCGGTCGAGGTTCGGCGTGTGCAGCGTCTTGTCGCCGAAGCAGGCGAGATCGCCGTAGCCGAGATCGTCGCAGAGGACAAGGAGGATGTTGGGTTTGGCCGCGCCGGCCGCGCAGCCAAGCGGCTGAGCGATGCCCAGCGCGAAACAGCTCAACGCCATTGTTGTGATCAACAGGTTCATGGTCGGCTTCGTCCTTTCTCGCGCAGCGCCCGCAACAACGTGGTCATCTCTTTTACAATCTCCGGATGCTGGTCGGCGACGTTCTTCGTTTCGGCGATGTCGTCGTCGAGATTGTAAAGCTCGGCGGCTGTCGGCTTGCGGGTTTTGCCTTTCTTGCCTTTGCCGACGGGAGCTGCGGGGACGAACTTCCACGTGCCTTTGCGAAGCGCGAGGACGTTACCGTGTTCGACCAGATGGTCGCGGCAAGGCTTGTCGCGCTTCTCGCCAAGCAACGCGGGCAGGACGTTGAAGCTGTCGGGGCCGGCCTCAACGGCGAGTTTCTGGCCGGTGAGCGCGGCGGCGGCGGCGAGCATGTCCACATGGCAGATGAGCGCGTCGGACGTGCCCGTTTGGACGTGGCCGGGCCATCGCACGATGAACGGCACGCGCGTGCCTCCCTCGTAGGGGCTGCCTTTACCGGCGCGCAGCGGGCCGTTGTGCAAGTGGCCGTTGTTCGTCTCGACGGTGCCGCTGTTGAACGAATCGGGGCCGTTGGTGTCGAGCACGCCGCCGTTGTCGCTGGTGACGATGAGCAGCGTGTTGTCGGCAAGCTTGAGCCGGTCAAGCGCGGCCATCACTTCGCCAACGGACCAGTCGAACTCCTGAATCACGTCGCCGCGGACGCCGGCCTGACTGGCGCCCTTGAACCGCGGTGCTGGCACGCGTGGCACATGGATGTCGTGTGTTGCGAAGTAAAGGAAGAATGGTTTCGTCTTGTTCTTCTCGATGAACGCGACAGCCTTCTTCGTGAGCAGATCGGCAATCTCATCGTCCTTCCAGAGCGCGGTCTTGCCGCCGGTCTGCTTGCCGATGCGCGGGATGCCGTTGACGAACGACCCCGGCTGGCCGCGCTGGACAGTGTAGTCGAGCTTGATCGGATCGGCGGGGTCGAGGCCGACGACGCGATGATTCTCGACCCACACGCACGGCGTGCGGTCGCCGGTGGCCGGCAGGAGCCACGCGTAATCGAAACCGATTTCCAGCGGGCCGGGCTTGATCTCGCCGTTGTAGTCGGTGGGCGACGTCGCGCCGAGGCCGAGGTGCCACTTGCCGACGACACCAGTGATGTAGCCCGCTTGCTTGAGCAGCGATGGCACCGTGACACGGCCCGGCTCGATGATGAGCGCGGCGGTGCCCGGTAGGATGCCCGTGCCCGGCTTACGCCACGCATATTCGCCGGTCATGAACGCATAGCGCGTCGGTGTGCAGACGGCGGAGGGCGAGTGCGCGTCGGTGAACCGCCGGCCCTGCGCGGCGAGCCGGTCGAGGTTTGGCGTCTTAACCTTTGTAGCGCCATAGCAGCTCCAGTCGCCGTAACCGATGTCGTCCGCAAGAATGAAGATAATGTTGGGCTTGGCGCTATCGGCGGCAAACACCGCGGTCACGCCGAACAGTGCCGCCAGAGCCAGCGATGCGATGGATTTCAGTTTCATAAGTTGTGCCTCAGTCCAGCGGAGCTTTCTCGAAATCGGATTCGTTGACCCAGCCCGCCTTGATTTTCTCGCCCTTCATGTAACGCTCGTAGAAGTTGCGTTGCGCGGGATGGGAATACGGCTCCGCTTCGAATATGCCGCCGTTGCCAAACATCCGCGGGTCCTCCTGCGCCTTGAGTTCGTCGAAAAGCCGCTGCTGGAGCTGCTCCTTGCGCGACTGGTGCTCCGCGCTCGTGGCGAGGTTCTTCAGGCAGTCGGGATCGTTCTTCAGGTCGTAGAGTTCCTCGGCCACGCGCTTGCCGAAGCAGAGTGCCCAGTGCCGGTCGCTTGCGTCTTTGCGGTGCGCGTCGAGGATCACCGTCTTCGTCGCGCCGCCATCAGTGTTGAGGTAGCCGGTTTCGGGATTACAGGCGGGCCAGCGCGTTGGCTCGAAGTTTCGCAGGTAAATCCAACCGTCCGTGACAATGCTGCGGATCGGATAACCCCAATCGTGCGGCCGGCCCACGTCGTGGCGCTCCTGGCCGAGCAACACATGGTCGCGTGCGGGATTGGCGCGGCCGGATTTCTCCAAGCGAAAAACGTCCGTGAGGCTGCGGCCCGCTGCGGGCGCCATGCCGGTCTGCGCCCACTTCACGCCCGCGACCTCGATGAACGTCGGCGCGAAGTCAATGAAACTGACGAAGTCGGTGACGGTGCGGCCGGGCGAGAGGATGCCGCGCTTCCACATCGCGGCGAGCGGCATGTGGTTCGAAACCTCGTATTCGTTGCCCTTCGCGCGCGGGAACGGCATGCCATTGTCGGACGTGACGACGACGAGCGTGTTGTCGAGCGCGCCCCGCTTCTCCAGTTCGGCGAGCATCCGGCCGAGGTGGCGGTCGAAGTGCTCCACCTCGAACGCGTAATCGAGCATGTCGTTGCGGACGATCTCGTTGTCGGGCCAAGAGCCAGGCACGCGGTCGAGGTCGGAAGTTTTCTTGCCGCCTTTCGCAGCGCCGCTGCCGTATTCGTAGGCGCGGTGCGGCTCGATGGAGCCATACCAGAAACACCAAGGCTTGCCCGACGGCGCGGCGTCGAGAAAGTCGGCGAAGTTGGCGGCGTAATCGTTCTTGCTGATCTCCGAGGTTGGCGGCGGCGCGGTGCGCTTGTTGAACGGCCGGCCTGTCATCCCGCGCGATTTGCCATTGGCGTCGTTGGCCACGCCGGGCGACCAGCCTTTGCAGGTCATGCCGACGAAGTAGCCGTTCCCGCCGAGCGCCTCCACGTAGGTCTTGAACTCCAGCGGGAAGAAACAGATGTGGTTGCACGCCGCCTTGAGCTGCCAGGAGTTGCGGCCGGTGAGGATGCACGCTCGCGACGGCGCGCACTTGGCGTTCGGCGTGTAAGTGTTCGTGAAGAGCACGCCCTCGCGCGCGACGCGGTCAAACGCCGGCGTCTTCACCCACTTGCAACCGTAAGCGCCCGCGTGCGGATAGGACCAATCGTCGGCGAGGGCAAAGAGGATGTTCGGCGACCGGGACTCCGCCGCTGTGGTCGAAAAAACCGCCCCGACGATCAGGAGCGCGCAGAAGGCGATTACTGACTTGCTGTAATTCATGATGAACTTCGTTTCAATGATTCGTAGGCCAGACAAGAGTGTCTGGCCTACTTTTCTTGGTCCACCACATACTTTGGATCGAGCTTCAGGTCGTGGCTCGCATACCATTCCTTCAAAAACCGCCGGCCGGTCTGCAACTGCTCGCGATGCGCCGGGTCGGACGCGAGGTTCTTCATCTCGCCGGTGTCGCGCGCCAGATCGGTGATCATCTCGCGAATCTCGCCGCTCGCGCCGACCATGTATTTCCAACGCTCGCTGAGCACGAGCCGGGCCTGTTGGTTCTCGACCACGAGATGACTGCGCCAGTTTTCGGTCGGCTTGCCTTCCGCCAGCGCCTTCACGCTGCGCCCTTTCAATGACGCCGGCTTCGGCACACCCGCGAAGTCGCACATCGTCGGAATCAGGTCCAGTCCCGTCGAGACAAGATGCTCACGGTTCACTAGGCCCGCCTGCGTGACGCCTTTCCACGACACGATCATCGGCACATGCACCGCCTCCTCGTAGAGCAGCGACTTGTGCTCAAAGCGGTGCGCGCTGTCCATGTCGCCGTGATCGCTCGTGAACATCACCAGCGTGTTCTTCTCCAAGCCGGATTCGCGCAGCGCCGCGAGCACCTTGCCAATCTCGGCGTCCGCGCGCTCCGTCAGCCGCGCGTAAGCCCAGCGATGCATCCGCCAGTCGCGCTCCGTCCACTTCTCGCGCACGTAGCCCCGAAACCCTCCGAGCTTGCCTCCGAACACAGACAGTTCGCCGTCGGGAATCCCGTAGTTCGCTGGCACCGGCGGACAGACGCTGCGGAAGAACTCCTCCTCCGAAACGCCAGCGGGTAATTGCAGCGCCGCGTCGAGACATTGGATGGCCGGCGGACTCAACGGTGTCACTTTCGCCTTCTTCGGCACCGTGCCGCTGTTCTTCCATGCGCGGATGGCCATGTAGCAGATGTCGTGCGGGTTGATGAACGACGCCACCAACAGAAACGGCCGCTCGCGCTTTTCGCGCAGAAACTTTGCGCACGTTTCCGCCAGCTCATCGCGCGAATCCGTCGTGATACTGTCAAATCCGTAAGATTCAATCGCGTCGCGTTTCCGCAGTCCAGGCACGTGCGTCTTGCCGCCATACACCGTCTGATAGCCTGCGCGGCGGAACACCGCGCCCATCGCGTCGTTGAGAATCCCCTGCGGCACCTCGTTGCCGATTTCGCCGTTGGTTTCCATGCCGATGCGGCTCGGCATCGTGCCGCTCATCATGCAGAACCGCGACGGCACGCAGACCGGGTTGCCGCAATACGCCCGCTCAAACCGAGCGCCCGTCCGCGCCAGGCTGTCGAGGGCCGGCGTCTTCAGGTGCGGATTGCCCGCGCAACTCAGCATCCCCGCGTGCTGCTGGTCGGTGATGATCAACAGGATGTTCGGCCGCGATTCAGCCGCGAGCGCGAGGTTGGCGAAAAGGACGAGCAGTCCAAGGAAGACGACGTGTAACGATTTCATGAGAGTCTTCCCAGCGATGCTACTTATCATCGAGTATCAGGAGATTAGTAACCTGCTTCGCAGCGGCGTGGTCTTCCCAATTCCACACCACGCGGTTGTCGGCGTCCACCTCGATCACGTGCGGCCCCTTGCCCTGCGCGCCGTGGCCGAGCCAGTTGGCCACCACGATGTGGCCGTTTGGCAAAAACTCGAAGCCTGAGAACCAATCGAGCCGGAGCTGCTTGCGATAGGCGTCGCCGAGCCATGTCTTGGTGATCTTCCCGTCGCGCGCGATCTCCACCACCGATACCGCGCCACCGGTCGAGACCGCCGTCGTGCCGTCCGCGCGCCGCAACGCCACGTATCCCTTGCCGGGGAACGGTGCGGACCAGACCTCCTTGTTCGCCGCGAGGTCCCACTCGACGACGCGGATCAGGTTGCCTGTCGTGAACAACACGTGGCCGTCGCTCGTGAACCGCGCCAGCCGCAGCAGCCCCGGCTCGACGCCCGTCGCGCGAACCACGCGGCCGGATTTCTGGAACCACTCGCCGTCGCGTTTCAGGAAGTGGAACTCGACTGCACTTTTTGCGATTGCGCCGAGCATGATTTCATCGCGGTCGGCGATGTGCCGCGCAGTCTGGACGGCGGAGAAACCTTCGAGCCGCCACAGGCAACGCCCGTCCTTCATGTCGTAGATGCCGCAGCCGTTGCCGTGACTCACCAGCAACCGCCCGCCTGCGAGCCGTTGCAGATCGCGCGAGCCGCTGGGAATCACCACGCTCCAACCGCGCGACGGCTCTGCCTGGTCCACGAGCACCAACCGGTTTGCGCCGTTGTCCACGCACGCGAAGCGATGGCCGGCAAAAGCAGGAACGGCCACGAGCGCCGCGATGAGGATGAGTGATTTGATTTTCATGAGTTCATCTCGCCAACACGGTGAACATCACATGCCAGCCGCGGCCGCACGGCGTGCAATCGCCTTTGCTCTCGCTGATGTCGGCCGGGCCATACTCGCCGGCGCAGTAGGTCCCGAACAACGGCAGTTCCTTGCCGACCGACGTCTGGATCGCCTCCAGTTCGTCTTCGAGCCGCTTCAGCTTGCCTTTGCGTCCACCGCAGTTGAACGCGAGCACCGCGAACGGCTTTACCGGCGCACTCTTCAGCAATGACGCCGAGCCTTCGCGCGCCGTCTCGATCACCGCCTCGTTGGTCTTCGCCTGCCGGCCCGTCTGCGTCACCTTGAACGAGCCGGTCAGCAGCAGCGCAATCGCGCTGTCGGTGTGCACCGCGCCGCGGAAATAAACCCAGTTCTGGCCGGCGTTCTTGTTCACTGAGCCGCCGGTGATCGGCAGCTTCTTGCCCGCGACCTTCTGCACGCCATCGAGCAGCAACTGGTTCTTCGGTGAATGCGCGTCGGAAATGAGCAACATCAGCGCGCCGCGGTCGAGGCCCGGCAACTGCTTCGCAAGCTGCTCGCCCGCGCGGTTGAGCGTCGCGGTCAGTTTCTCCAAATCCTTTTCCATCGTCAGCCCTGCCGCGCCCATCTTCTCCGCCAGCGCCGCCTCAACGCCGATGCCATCGCCGCCGATGCCGAGCAGCACCACGCCGTCGTCGTTGACCGAGCCGCGCTGCGTGAAGCCGCCGTAGGACGCGCCGCCGAACAGGATCTCCTTCGGCAACACAGACGCCACGCCGCCCAGCATCGCCTTCTTGGCTGCGACATCCTCGAAGGAATCCATCACCAGCACCGCTTTCGGCGCCGCGCCGCCAAACGCCGCCTTCAATTCCGTCGCCGCCTTCTTGCCAGTCTCGGCCGCGTTCTCGCCCGACGCTGCCGCGGTCTTGAACACCAGTGCGTCGTCCGCTGCCCAAACCGAAGCACAACCCAACGCCAACACCATCGCTGCAACACGCATTGTCTTCATAATCGTCTCCTTAGTCATTCTGATTTGGGAGGAACCACAGATAAACACAGATGGACACGGATGCGAACACCACATCCTCTCGCGTTGCTCTCAAGTATCCGTGTGCATCCGTGTTCATCTGTGGCTTCGCCTATTCAATGAATCGAACTTGAAAACCCGAACTCTATATTGCTGTCGAACGGCGGCGTCGGGCCGAACGCCGCGCCCTTCCACCGGCTCCACGACTGCGGATGCCGCTGGTCGTCCCAAAGATTCATCACAGCGCCGAGATCACGCAGTCCACCGGCCTCATGCACGAGCAGCGAAAACCGGAACGGCCGGCCCGGCGTCGGTTGCAACTCCGGCACGAGCTTCACCGGCACGGCGATCTCGAAGCACATCGCCCCACCGTCGCGCGCCGTAGCCGCCTGCACGTCGCCGCACTCCAATCCCTCCAGCGCGCGGCTTTGTGCCGCCAGCTTCAAATCATCACCCGGCCGCATCAGCAGAAAACACTTCGCCGGCCCGTCCTGTTCCGGCGCAACCACGACAAACTCGTATCGCCCCGGCTTCTCGCCCGCCTCTGGCGCAAGCGAGAATTGCACAGCGCCGCCTTTCAATTGTTCGGCGCGCACCGCCACACAAAACTGTTTCCGGTTCCAGCACGTCATCACGGTCGTCGCCTTGCTGGCGGTCGCGAACGTGATCGGCACCGCATCCTTCCAATCGTCGAGCTTGCCGTCCACCTGCGGCTTCAGGTAGGGCGCGGTGGCGCAGATCACATGCTGCGTGCGCGTCACCGTCACGTCGCCTGCGCGCGCTTCCACGACGACCGCGTAGCGGTTCACGGCGAGATCAATCGCCTTCTCGACCGTGAACGCCGCTTTCGCCATCGCGTTCGGCCCGACGCTGACCGTCTGCTCCCCCGGCGCGCCTTTCCAACCCTCCGGCCAGCGCACGCGCAGAACGGCGTTGACGGCGCGGTCGCTGCGGTTCTGAACATGGACGTTGACCAACGGCCCGGTGGAAGGCGTGACGATGAAGTTCTCCATCCGCACGCGTAGCGGCTCGGCGGCGGCAGGGATCCTCTGCGAGGCGCAGAAGATTGAGACAGCGAGGCAGAACAAGAAGACGGTTTTGCTCATACGGCTCGTTGCGTGCTTACCACACTCGTTGATTCAATACCAGCCACTCAGCGCGCCAGCAGGTTCACGGCGTGGACGGTGCGCGTGCGCTCCTCGATTTCGGGCGGCAGGCTGCCTTTGAACCACGCCTTGGCGCGATAGGAGAACTCGCCGCCAGCCGGCAGGAACGACAACGGGCCGCCCTGCAACGCGAGCGGCGGCTGGCGCGGCTCGGTCGTCGTGTGCGGGTCTTCGTGACAACCGACACAGGATTTGGTTTCGCCGGGTCGCGTGTAGATCCAAGTCAACTGGTTGTTGATCACGCGCCGGTCGCTGTCGAGAACCTGGAGATGCACAAGCCGGTCGGCAGGCAGTTCGACATAGAACGAACCGTCGGGTGCAAGCGGCGCGGTGCCGAGGACGCGGGCGAAGGTGCCGCCGTGGTTCTTCCAGACAGGCTGGCCACCGGTGTGCGTTTCATGCCGGCCCACGAACGGCACGCCCTCGATGAGCCGCACAAACCGGCCGCGTTGCGCGACTTCCTTTTCCTGCGAATTGAACACGCTCGCGCAGAGGAACCGGCCGCTGTAGGCGTCGCGGCTCACGGAGTCCGCGATCACCGGCGGCGGGCGGCGCGGAATGATCGGGCGCGGCTCGTAGTCGGCAGTGGCCGGATCGTTATAGATGAGATCCAGCTTGCCGGTGCGCGGATCGAGCCGGTAGAGACCGAGGTCCACCTTCTTGCGGTCGGGCGTCTTCAACGTCGTCGCGCAAAGCAGTGTCCCGTCGCTCAACGGCACCGGCGTGGTGTAGGCGCGCGTCTTGAAGTCGGGCGAGATGAGTTGCTCGGTGTCGCGGCGCGGGCCGATGAGCGTCAGCCCGCCCTGCGTCGAGACGACGATGCGGCCGTCGGGCATCGGCTGCGGCTGCGTGACGCGCAGCACGCGATGGGTCAACGGCGCTTCCTGGCCGTCGTCAGGGCCTTTGATGCCGTGGTCGAGGTCACGCCAGAATTTCCGCCGCTCCGGCCCGTAGAGCACCACGTCGTGCGTGCCGTCGGGAAACGCCGCGTGCAGCGTCAGCTCGGTCTTATTGCGCGAGTAGAAGACCTCCAGCCGGCTGAACACGAGCCGCCCGTCGGCCAACAGCGCCGGCTCGTTGTCACGGCCGATGTTCGTCGCGATGGGATGCAGGTCACTGCCGTCGGGGTTCATCACGTAGAGCGCAGTGCACGGATAGCCATGATATTCGTCGCGGATGCCGGTGCGCGTGGACGCAAACACGATGCGGCCATCGGCCAGAAACGCCGGCCCGACGTGGTGATACGGCCCGTGTGTGAGTTGCTGCAGGCCCGTGCCGTCAATGTTCATCCGCCAGACGTGCCACCAGAGGCTGTCCTTCTCGCGCCGCGTGAAAATCACCTGCTTGGCGTCCCACGACAGCTCCGGCTCGCCGACCCAGCCGTCTTTGAAATGCGTGAGTGGCGTGACCTTGCCGTCGGGCCGCGGCGGGCTGAGCACGAAGAAATTGTCGCCGGGCCGGTAGGACGGCCCTTCGTCGGTCACCGCGTAGGTCTGCCGCCAACGGTCGGCCTGCTCGACAGTCTGCGGCGTGTTCGGCAGGTCGTTGTTGCCTTTGATGAAGAGCAGCGCGTTGAAGTTCGTGCTGAAGATGCAGGGCTGACCCGTAGCCGCGTCACTCCGTGACGCGGGGCTGCTTGCCGCCATTTCGTCTTTCGCCGGCTGCGGCTCGATGCCCCGAGCCAAGAGCGCGTCGCGCGCCACCTGCCGCACCGTGCCGAACGAATGCGTCACCGCCGTGCGGCGCAATACGGCGAGCGCCTCGGCGTTGCCGATGTCGGCCAGCGCCTCCGCGGCCGCGTGGCGGACTTCCAGCACCGAACCTTCGTCATCGAGGACTTTCGTGATCAAAGCGACGTGTTGCGTCGCCTTCAGCAAGCCCAGCGCCCGCAAAAGCGCCTCGCGCCAGCGCGGGCACGGATCGTTGAACTCCTCGTCCTTCCACGTCTTGCTCCAGCCGTAATCCCCCTCGGACTTCGCAGTGGCCAGCGTTTCCGCAAGGGGCGCGATGGCGCGCGTGTCGCCGAGCCAGCCGATGGTCTTGGCGGCGTTGATGCGCACCCAGCCGTTGGTGTGCTGCAACAGCGGCAGCAGCCGCGTCAGATCCTCGCGTTCCGTGCAGACGCACGGCAACCACGGCGAAATTCGCCGCACGTCGAACTTCGGCCAGATGTAGGCCGGCTCCGGGTTCGCGGCGCGACGTGGCTGGCCGAGTTTCGCGAACGCCTGCTCCGCCGCTTCCTGACGCACACCCGCTGCTTCGAGCAGATGCCGCGTCAGCAGATGGCCGGCCTCTGGTTGGTAAAGCATGAACGTGTCGTGATCGCCCTGGAGGTTCGCCATGATGAGCGGCGCCATCTCGCGCAAGCGGTCGCGGTCGCGCGGGTCATCCAGCGGCAGCCGGCAGAGCGCGTGGGCGATCCAGTAGGGCGTTTCCAGCATCCGATCCTCCGACGGGAACTTCATGTCATCATCGGCGGGAACTTCCGCGGGATACTTCTCGTCCATGCGCTTTGCGAACCGAGCGTAAGCCGTCAACAGCGGCCCGACCGCGCGACGGTCGCCGACATCGCCGAGCGCCTCGGCCGCGCAGCGTGCCCACATCGGGTTTTCGAGCAGGCTGATGAGCCAGTCGCGCCCGGCGTCCTCGCGCAACCGTCCCACGGCCCGGATGCCCGCGCGCACCATTGGACGCAGCGCTGGCGCCGTCGTGGGCGACGGACCGAGCGTTCCAATGATTGCCGCCGTCGCGCCCTTGCCACCGAGCGCGCCGAGCGCGCGCACGCCGCGCTCGCGCGGCCACGCCAGCGACGTGTCCACCGACTTCGCACGCTGGCCGTTAATCTCGATTTCGCGGAACGTCGTCGGATAAGTCTTTCGCTCCGAACCGAAGCTGGTGATGCGCACGAAGCGCGCCTTGCGCGGCGGGAAGTTGACAACCAGCGCGATCGGCGACTTTTCTTTGCGCCGCACCACGCGCTCGAACTTCTTGCCGTCGAGGCTGGTGCTCACCTCGTAGTCCGTCATGCAGTAACCGGCGGCATATTGGTGGACCTTCACCTCCCGCACTTCGACCGGCGCGCCGAGATCAAGCTGGCACCATTGCGGCGGCTTGACGTTCTTCGTTTGCCAGAAGCCCGGCTCTGTCTCACCGTCAATCAGCACCTCCAGCGGCCCGCGATAGACGCTCGATGCCGTCACCGACCACTGCGGCACGTTCACTTTCGGCCCGGCAAGCAAGGCGAGCGCATCGGCCGGCGGACGATCTGCGGGCGCTTGCTGCCACCAGTTGCGCCACACCTGCGCCTGACGCTGACGCTCGGCATTGGGAGCGAGGGCGTTGAAGGGAAACTCCATGCCCGTGAGATTCGTCAGCGCGACATGCGCGGCCTGACGCGTCAGCCAGTCCGGATCGTCGAGCTTCTCCAGCAGCGGCGCGACCGCCGCGCGACCGCCGCACCAGCCAAGCGACATCGCGGCCTGACGGCGCACCTCGGCTGAAACGTCCACGAGCCGCGCGAAGAGCGCCGTCTCGGCACGATACGCCCGTAGGAAACCCAACGCTTCTGCTGCGCGGAGACGGACGTGCGCTGACGCGTCATTCAGCTTTGCGACATGTTCCGCCACTTGGCGGTCATACGGCCCCGATGATGGCAATTCCGCCGCACGTAGCGCGACCGCGAACATCAACAGAGAGAGAATTCGGGCGGACATGCGTCAAGAGTAGAAGCCGCGCTCGTAGGCTGTGTCATAGAGGGCGACGATGTTCTCCGGCGGCACGTCGCCTTGGATGTTATGGACGTTGTTGAAGACGTAGCCGCCGCCGGGCATGAACGCGGTGACGTTCTTGCGGACGTTGGCGGCGACCTGCGCGGGCGTGCCGGAAGGCAGGATGTGTTGCGCGTCACAGCCGCCGCCCCAGAAGACCAGTTCGCGGCCGAAGCGGCGTTTCAACTCGGCCGGCTCCATGTTCGTCGCGCTGATCTGCACAGGGTTGAGGATGTGGATGCCGTTGTCCATCAACTCCGGGATCAAGCCGATGCACGAACCGCACGTGTGATACCAGACCTTGGCGCTGGTGCGGGAGCGGATGTATTGAACGAGGCGCTTGTGGCGCGGCTTGACCATGCGACGGTAGATGTCGGGCTGGAACAGCGGGCCGTTCTGCGCGGCAAGGTCGTCGCCGATCATGATCACGTCCACCACGTCGCCGACCTCGTCGAGGAAGAGCCGGAACCAGTCCATCCAGAACTTCAGCGTCTGGTCGAGCATTGCCTCGCAAAACTCCGGCTCGGTCATCAGGTCACAGAACCACTGCTCCAAGCCGCGCAGATACCAGCAGATCTCATAGACCACGCCGGAGATGCCGCTGACGACCGCGTAGGGCGTCTCCTTTTTCAGCAACAGCGCTCGCTCGCGCAGGCCGGCAAACCGGCTCGGGTCATCGCCTTTGGGCCACGGATGGTTCTTCACGTCGGCGAGCGTGGCGTTGGCGAGCGGATGGAGCGTGATGTCCATGTAGTTCGGCGCGTCTTCCGGCATGGACCAGCGGATGCCAAACTCGTCGGTGAGGTCGTGCCAGAGCTTGCCGTCGCGCCGGGCTTGGACGATGCCGCCCTTCCAACTCGACGGCGCGCCCGCGGCGATGTAGCGCGTGTCCACGTGGAACCGCTCCAGCACTTTTTCGCACGGCTTCGCGAGCTGCTGGACGGCGTCCATAATAATAATGTCGTCCTGGATGCCGAGGTGGCGAATCAGGTTCGCGTAAGCCTTGCGATGGATGCCGGTCTGGTTGCCGCCAAGGTCGAATGGCACGCGGTCGGGGGTTTCGTGGTTGAGCGCCTTCAACACGCGCTCGCGCGAGGTCATCGTTTCACGCTTCGGCATGATGGCATCTCCTTTCGACAGGCTGGGCGCTCGCGGCGTCACTCCTGGCTCTTCGGCTTTTGCTTGCCCTTCTTCGCGGCTTTGCCGGCCTTCTTCGCAGCCGGCGCGCCTTGGCCGTCGGAGAGGGCGAGAGTGCGGCATTGTTCGGCTTGTTTGTTCCAAGCCTGCTCCAACTCGCGGACCTTGTCGGGCATGGCGGCAGCAAGGTTGTTTGATTCGCAACGGTCTTTGCTGAGGTCGTAGAGCTCCCACTGCCCGCCTTGCTTCTCGGCGCTCACGAGCTTCCAGTCGCCGACGCGGATGGCACGGTTTTCCTCGTGGAGCCACCAGAGAGAGTCGCGTTTCACCGTGCCATCTTGTGCGAAGGCGGAAACGATACTCTTACCGTGCGGCGCCGGCACCGGCTTGCCGTCGAGCGTTTGCGGCCACGCACCGCCGGCGAGTTCAACGACGGTGGGCGGCAGGTCCACAAGATGGCCGGGGTTTTGGCGAAGCTCACCGCGGGCCTTGATGCCGGCGGGCCAGTGAACGATGAGTGGCGTGGAGATGCCGCCTTCGTGAACCCACGTCTTGTGCCGGCGGAGCGGCGTGTTGGCCGCGCTGGACCAGCCGGGGCCGAGGCAAAGGTAGCTGGCGGCTGAGCCTGGCGCGGCGGCGGGATCATGGCCGTCACCACGGACCATGATTTCGGCACTCGCGCCGTTGTCGGAGGCGAAAAAGATTACGGTGTTGTCGAGCGCGCCCATTGCCTTAACCTGGTCGAGCACGCGGCCGATCTCGCGGTCCATGCGATCCACCATCGCGGCATGGACGGCCATCTTGGCGGCTTGGAACTCGCGCTGCGCGTCGCTGAGTTCGCTCCACGGCAACGGGAAGCGCGCTTCGCCGGGGCCGAGTTTCTCGAACGCGTCGGCGAAGTGGTAGGGCGGGCCGACCTCGCGCTCCAGAGCCGACAGCGCGCAGTTGACGATGCCCATCGTCTTCATCCGCTGCCAGCGGTCGTTGCGGACGGCATCCCAGCCCTTGCTATACTTGTCGTGATAGCGAGCGATGTCTTCCAGCGGCGCCTGCAGCGGAAAGTGAGGCACAGTGAAAGCAACGTAGCCAAAAAACGGCTGGGCCGCGTGTTTCTCCGCGTGCTCCTTCAGATACTTGATGGCGTGCTCGGCGATGGCCGTGGTCGTGTAGTAACCGCTGCCCGGCTCGACCGGCGGCAGCTTCACGTCATCTTCGAGATGGTTCTTCGGCGCGAAGTTGCGGTTGTGATCTTCGAGGCAATAGGATCGGTCGAAGCCGCCCGCGAGCTGCGGGCCGTCAATGTGCCATTTGCCGGAATGATACGAGCGGTAGCCGAGCGGCTTGAGATACTCCGGAAGCAGCCGCGCCCACTTTGGCCGCTTACCCTGGCCGCCGCCGCTGATGCCCTCCATGCCGTCGCGCCGGATGGCCTGCGCGTAGTAGCCGGTCGTGATGCACGCGCGCGAGGGCCAGCAGCGCGCGGTGTTGTAGAACTGCGTGAACCGCAGACCGTTCGCTGCGAGCTTGTCGAGGTTCGGTGTGGCAATCTCGCCGCCGTAGCAGCCGGCGTCGGAGTAACCCATGTCGTCGGCGAAGAAGATGAGGACGTTCGGTTTCGCGGCCGGCCCGGCGGCGGCGAAGGCGGTGGCGGGAATGAGGAGCGCGGCGAGAATCCATCCGGCTAGAGTGCGTTTCATGGCGACGCCCGTTGTATCAGAACCAGCGGTTTCTGCAATAGCGGCGCGATACGCGATCTCTGGCCGTCTTACACCGGCCACGGGCCTTTGAAACCGCTCTCGGCCAGCTTCAGTTTGTGAAGCTGCGCGAAGAGGCGGAACTTCCGCGCGTGGTCGCCGCTGAAGAGCAAGTTGTGATGACCCTTGACCATGCAAGCGTCGTCGCGGTCGGTGATGGCGATCTCAACGTTGGTGGTGCAGCCGCCCGCCGGCGGCATTGCGTGCGATTTCACGACGCGGCCCGCATACACGTCCAGCGCCGGTTCCTTGCCGGGATAATAATGGATCATCGTCACCGGCTCGTCGGATTTCCAGAGGACCTGGATGGCGCAACTGCCTTCGTTGGTGTGCGCGAACCGCCGCAGCAGATACGGCAGGTCCGGCCCGGCCGGCCCGCGCATCCGTGTCGCGCAGGTGCAGTGCGAGGCGTAGTAGTGGTTGCGCTCGGTGTCGTAACACGGGTTGTGCTGGAAACCGGGCTGCCCGGTGAGCAACTGGCCGAGCAGTTGACCGTAGGCCGCGGGCATGTCGTTCTCGCAGATGGCCGGCACTAGCGCGCTGTTGAGCGCGGAGAAACTCATGCACGGCTTAAGCATCCCGCGCCGCAGGCAGGTCATCGCCACGCCGTCGGCGCGCTCCTCAGCCAGCAGTTTCTTCAACGTCAAGTGCGCCCTCGCGGCGTTCTCCAGCGCCTCGCGCGTGATGCCGCGTTTCTCTTTCGCCCCGCCGCTGAACCGTGCGATGAACCGCCGCGCCTCTGCGCCGAGCGCGACCTTGCCGAACTCGTTCGCGTAGCGCGTGAACGGAATAACGCTGATCTTCGTGCCGAAAAACGGCTCAACCGTCTCTGCCGGCTTGCTCACGTCGGTGACGCTCAACAGCTTGCTCTGCGCCATAAGCTTCTTCGTGTTGATCATCCGCAGGCCGCTCTCGATGGCGTCGAGGTTCTCCAGCGACTGGATGAAATAAACGCCCGGCCGCCGATACGCCGTCACCGGCCCATGCTTGACGCCGAGGCCGATGTAGAAGATCGCGGGCACGCCGAGCTTGTCGGCGGTTTTCAACAACAGATCGGCGTGCGCGAGGCTGCGGTTGTAGAACATCACCAGCAGCAGCCCGTCCGGCTTCTGCGCCTCCAACTCCTGCGCCAGCCGCTGCGCGCCGGCGTCGTCCGCGATGGATGAGTCGTCCATGACAAGCTTCACACCGAGCTTCTTCTCCATCTTCCGCAGCGCGGCTGCGTATTGCCGCTGCCGGCCCTCTGCGTCGTAATCGTTTCCGGGCCAGCTCCACCAATCGTCTGTCTTCGTCTTGAATGTCTTCGATGGCGGATAGAGGAACACCACACGCACCGTCGCGCCCTGCTTCGACGCGCGCGCAGCCGCCGCGCTCACTGCCGCATCGGCCACCATCGGTGCGAGCGTCATGCCGCCCAGCGCCGCGCTGGCGATGGCAAGGAACTCCCGCCGGTCCAGTTGGCAGCCGCACGCACAGGTTGAATCATGATCATGCTTGTTCATCGCATTCTCCTTCTCAACGTTTGGACTTAGCTTTGCCGGCCTTGCCGGGTTCCGCCGGGCCGGCCTGCCGCCGGAACTCCGCCTCCAGCGCCTGCCATTTCGCTTCCATCGCCTGCGCGCGCTCCGGCTGTTCCTTCACGAGATTCTTTCTCTCGCAGCGGTCGGTGTTCAGGTCGAACAACTCCCACGCATCCTGATCTTCGCGAGCCGAGACCAGCTTCCAGTCACCCATCCGCAACGCGCGATTGCCTTCGTGGTTGAAGAAGACGAACTCGCGCGTCACCGCGCCATCGTGTGCGAAGGCTGGCGCGAGGCTCTTGCCTGGCAACCGCGGCGCGCCGGCAGGCAACATGACTTTCCCGCCCGCCAGATCGAGCAGCGTGGGCGCGAAGTCAATCACGTGGCCAACATCGCGCCGCAGTTCGCCGCGCGTGGCGATGCCCTTCGGCCAGTGGACGATCAGCGGTGTCGAGACGCCGCCCTCGTTCACCCAGACCTTCTGGCGGCGGAACGGCGAGTTGCTGGCGCTCGCCCAGCCGGGGCCGACGCAGAGGAACGTCTGCCACGATCCAGGCGCCGCCGTTCGGTCGTGACCATCGCCGCGGACCATCAACGTCGCGTCGGCGCCGTTGTCGGAGAGGAAAAAGATGACCGTGTTCTCCAGCGCGCCCATCGTGCGGAGTTGCTCCGCCACACGCCCGATCTCGTGATCCATCCGGTCCACCATCGCCGCGTGAATAGCCATCTTCGTCGCCTGAAACCGCCGCTGTTCGTCCGTCAGACTCTGCCATGCGACAGCGTAACGGCTCTCGCCCGGCCCGACTTTCTCGAGCAGGTCCGACTTGAAGTAGCGCGGCGAGAGCTTCTCGTCCCGCAGCGCCAAGTCGCAGTTGACGATGCCCATCTCACGCAGCCGACGCCACCGCCGCTCGCGCACCACGTCCCAGCCTTCGAGATAGCGGTCGCGATACTTCGCGATGTCCTCCTGCGGCGCGTGCAACGGGAAATGCGGCGAGGTGAACGCGAGGTAGAGGAAGAACGGCTGCTTGGCGTGGTGCGCCGAGTGGTCTTTCAAGAAGCCGATGGAGCGGTCGGCAAACGCCGTTGTTGCGTAGTAGCCGCTACCGGGCTTCACCGGCGGCGCTTGCACGTCGTCTTCCCAGTGTTGCACCGGCGAGAAATAACGATCCCAGTCTTGGAACCAGTAGGAATGATCAAAGCCGCCATCAGCCACCGGCTTCGGCGCGCCGAGCACGTGCCACTTGCCGGCGTGATAGCTGCGATATCCGAGAGGCTTCAGCCGATGCGGCAGCAACCGCGCCCATGCCGGCAGCCGCCCACGAGGCGGGTCCATGCGGATTTGCTGCGCGTAGTAGCCGCTCATAATGCACGAGCGCGTCGGCCAGCACCGGGCGGTGTTGTAGAACTGCGTGAACCGCAGGCCGTTCGCCGCAAGCCGGTCGAGGTTCGGCGTGGCAATTTCGCCGCCGTAGCAGCCAGGATCGGAGAATCCCATGTCGTCGGCGAGGATGATGACGAAGTTCGGCGGCACGTCGGCCGCGGAGACAGACCACGGAAAACACAGAAGACACGGAAGCAGGGAAAGGAGAAATGAGTGAAAAGGGCGGGTAGCTTGTTTTGAGCGCATGATTTCTTTCGTGTGTTCCGTGTTTTACATCGTCACTCCGTCTTTCCGGCCGTTTGTTCGCGCATCCGGTCAATCTCGCGACGGCTGCGGTCCAAATAGTCGCGCAATTCCTCCAACCCATAGCGCCGCGCCAGTTCGCGCGCGCTGACGCCGGGACGTTTGGCGCGCAACACAAACCAAGCCTCGCGCTGCATCCGTTTTTCGAGGATAACATCGTCACCGTGCTCCTTGAGCAGCTTGTCGCGCTTGGCGACGTTGAAGTTCTCGTGGTAGATGCCGCGGTCCAGGTCGAGCGTGGCACGCGTGATCTGGATGTCGCGGCCCTTCTCGTAAAGAACCTCCTCGCCCGTGATGTCGAAGACGGAGCAATCCGGCGCGTAGGTGCAGGTGACGATGTGGAAGTGGTGGTTGATGGCGTGCGCGCGCAGCGAACTGCCCGCCGAGTAGGCGCTGGGCCACACGATCAGTTCCGCGCCCTGGTCCGCCAGACGCTTCCAAACATCAGGGAAATTCACGTCGAAACAAACCGCCATGCCGATGCGACCGAAGTCTACCTGATAGACCGGCGTTTTTGATCGCGGCTCCACCGGCGGCTTCAGGTCGAACTCCGCCCAGTAGGGATAGACCTTGTCGTAAACGCAGACGACCTTGCCTGCGCGGTCAATCAACGCGGCAGAGTTGACGCGTCGCGCGCCGTCGAGCCGGTCAATGGAGCAGACGATGTAAGTCCGATGCTTTCGTGCGAGGTTCGACATCGTCGTGACCGCGGGGCCGTCCAGCGGTTGCGGCTTCTTTTGTCCCAACATCGTCTCTGGAAGGATGATAAGGTCAGCGCCTTTTGCTCCCTCGCCGTCCACGAGCGGCACGATGGCTTCGAGCGGCCGGGGCCGGAAAGCGATGCTAACGACACGCACGGGCCGGCCGATTTGCTCAGGCGATGCAGCAGGAAGGACGCACGCGCTCCACAAAAGAGTTGTCGCCATCAATCCCACGCAGAGCCGGTTGTTCTTCATGATTTCCTGTCTCTTCAACGTCCGGCAGCCAGCCCGCGCGCGATGCTTCCTTTCTTCCTCAATGTCGTTAGCAACTCATCGAGACGTTTCACGATGTCTGGGTGCTCGTTGTAGAGATTCGTCGTCTCAGCGGGGTCTTTCTCAAGGTCGTAGAGTTGGCCAGTGGGCGCGTCGGACTTGAGTTGGCCGGCGGCGGTGTAATCGCCGGTCTTGCGGCCGATCTTCCATGGCTGCATCCACGGCCCGGTCGGGTCGGTGGAGAAACCGCCGGAGCCATGCTTCGGGAAGAACAGCCATTTGCCCTCGCGGACGCCGAGGCCGCCTGTGCCGATGAATGTTGCGAACGTCCGCACCGGCTCGCGGCCCGACGTGTCGAGCAGTGCCGGCAGGGCGTTGAAGCTGTCCGGGCCTTCCTCCGGGCCAAGACTGCGCCCGAGCACGGCTGCGAATGTTGCGAGCATGTCGGTCAGCACGATGAAGTCGTCCGCGCGCGTGCGCGTTGGGATGCGGCCCGGCCAGCGCGCGAGGAATGGCACACGATGACCTCCTTCCCACACGTCGGTTTTCTGGCCGAGCAGGTCACCGTTCGCGAAATGGCCTGCTTTCACAGCGTCGCGATGCAGCACACCGCCGTTGTCGCTCGTGAAGAAGACGAGCGTCTTCTCCGCAAGACCGAGCCGGTCGAGCGTGGCGAGCACCTCGCCAACCGACCAGTCGAGCTCCTGAATGTAATCCCCATAGGCGCCGATGCCGCTGCTGCCTTGGAACCGCTTGCCCGGCGAGATCGGGACGTGGACGTTGATCATGCCGTAGTAGAGGAAGAACGGCCGCTCCTTGTTTCGCTCGATGAACTTCACTGCTTTCTCCGTGTGCATCGCGCACAGCTCGTCGTGCTTCACCAGCGCGGACTTGCCGCCTTGCAGGACGCCGTGCGGGAACTTCGGCGGCTGCGCCGGCAGCACCTTGATCGGGTCGTTCGGGTCCAGCCCGACGACGCGATGATTGTCCACGAGCACCTGCGGCGGCTCGTTGTGCGTCATCGCGGTGCCGAAGAACGAATCGAACCCGCACTCCAGCGGCCCCGGCTTGAGGTCCCCGTTCCAATCCGGCTCCTTCACGCCGTAGCCAAGGTGCCACTTGCCGACGAGCGCGGTGGCGTAGCCCGCCGATTTGCAGAGCGAGGCGACCGTCACCTGGCCCGGAGCGACGAGGCAATCCCTGTTCCACTTCCGGCCGATGCGATAATACTCGCGGCCGGTGATAATCGCGTAGCGCGTCGGCGTGCAGACCGCGCAGGGCGAGTGCGCGTCGGTGAAGAGCCGCCCTTGTTGGGCGAGCCGGTCAATGGCCGGCGTCTTGACCTTCGTCGCGCCGTAGCAGCCGAGGTCGCCGTAGCCGAGATCGTCGGCGAGGATGAAAACGATGTTGGGCTTTTGGATTGGCTCGGCGGAGTGGAGCGGGGTCAACGAAGCCAGAAGCAGGGTGGCGAGGATGGCGTGGGGCAGTTTCATGGTCATTTCTTCTGCACGGCGGGATACGGTCGCGTGGGAACGAGACGCTCGCCGTCGGAAAAACCTTCGGGGCGGCCGGCCAGTCGCAGGACGAGGCGCTGGCGCCATTGTTTCACCGCGGGGGACTTCGACAGGTCGTGCTCCTCGCGCGGGTCTTGGTCCAGGTCGAACAACTGCTCCGTGCCGTCGGCGGGACGCCAGATGTATTTGAAACGGCCGTCGGTAAGCGCATGAAACGCCTGCGCCGGGCCGTAGCAAGGCGAGTGTTCGAAGTGCAGCCAGTCGCGCGTCACGCGGCCCGCGCCGCGCAACACCGGCACTAGGCTGACACCGTCGGCGGATTTTGGACGGCTGACGCCCGCCAGTTCCACCAACGTCGGCAGAATGTCTTCGAGACAGACCGGCTGATCGCAACGTCCGCCGGGCTTGAAGCCGAGCGACGGCGAGCCGCGGATGATGAACGGGATGTTGGCGGCGCCTTCATACGGCTCGCACTTGCGGAAATAACCGTGGTCGCCGAGCAGTTCGCCGTGGTCGGAGGAGACCACGATGACCCACGCGCGCCCGGCCTTCTCGCTGCGCGCCTTGAAGTCGGCGATCAGCGGACCGAACTGCTCGTCAAGGTGCTCGATCAACCCGAAGTAACCGGCCTGCGCGCGCCGCAACGCATCGCCTTCCAGCCGCACGCGATGACCGCCTTTGTCGCCGGTCGGTGAAAGCGCTGCCCAGTCCACCCAGTCGCCGTGGGCCGGACGCGGCAACTCCTTTTTCATGAGCGCGTCGAAGAACTTCTTCGGCGGGAACAACGGCGGATGCGGCGCGTAGAACGATGCGGTCAGGAATAACGGCTTCGCGGCGGGCGTGGCGTTCACGACCTGTCGGGATTGCCGGACGATCCACGCAGTCGGGTGCAGATCGTCGGCGAGAGGCCACGGCGCGGCGGGCCAGAGGTTGCAGTTCAGCCCCAGTTTCGCGATCACGTTGCGAATGCCGCCGCAATCCGGCGCGGCCTTCTTGAGGTCAGCGTCGTAGTCGTCGTCCGCCACGTAGGTCGAGCCGAGGATTTGTTTCTGATAACCGCAGGCGCCGCTCTTGGGCAACTGGTGCATGTTACGGCCAATCAACACGGTGGCATAACCGGCGTCGGCCAGCAGCCCCGGTAGTGTCGGCGTCGTGATCGGCCGCGCGCCGTAGCCCACAACTCCGCTGGCTTGCGGCGACGTGCCGGTCAGCAACGCGTAGCGCGCCGGGATGCATGACGGCACGGTGGAATACGCCCGCCGGAACAGCGTTCCCTGCCGCGCGAGTTCGTCCAACTGCGGTGTGCGAACGACTGGATGACCGAGGACGGACAGGCAATCCCCGCGCATTTGGTCCGGCATGAGGAGCAAAATATCCGGCTTCTCCGACGTCTGCGCGTGGAGCGATGGCGCGAACAGCACGGCAGCGAGGGTGAGCCATTGGGAAACTTTCATGGACGGCTTCTTCCTTTCTCCCGGACTTGTTCAAGCAACGCCGACATCTTCTTCACGAGGTCGGGCTTTTCGGTGTAGAGGGTTTTTGTTTCGGCGAGATCGTCGGCAAGGTTGTAAAGCTGGCCGGGGACGTTGATCACGGTCGGTTTCGCGGCTTTGGCTTTGGCCGTTTTTGCGGCTCGCGCTACGCGCGCTGGCGCAGGCAGCGTTTGCGGCGGGATGAGTTTCCACGGCCCTTCGCGGATGGCGAAGATGCCGTTGCCGCTGTGATGGATGGTGAATGGCCGCAAAGGCGCGTCACGCTTCTCACCGAGGAGCGCGGGCAGGATGTTGAAGCTGTCCTCGGCGGCGTCATCGGGCAGCTTTGCGCCGAGAATCGCGGCGACGGTAGCCATGAGATCGCCGTGACAGACGGTTTCGTCGCAGACGCGGCCGGCGGGAGTTTTTCCGGGCCAGCGCGCCACCAACGGCTCGCGATGGCCGCCTTCGTAGATGTCGCCCTTGTGGCCGCGCAACGGGCCGCTCGGCTTGTGGCCGGCCTTGATCAACGACTGCATGTCCGTGTAGGGCGAATGGCCGTTGTCAGCGGCGAAGAAGACCAGCGTGTTGCCGGCGAGCTTGTGGCGGTCGAGCGCGGCGAGCACCTCGCCGACGGCCCAATCGGTTTCCATGATGAAATCGGCAATGGCCGAGATGCCGCTTTTGCCGCGGAACCGCGCCGACGGCGCGACCGGCTCGTGCGGAGAGGTGAGCGTGAAGTAGAGGAAGAACGGCTTGCCGTCGGCGGCGCGCTGGCCGACGTAGTCCACGGCGCGGCGGGCGAGCGTCGGTAGGATTTCGTCAAACTTCCAGCCGGGCAGCATCGGGCCGGGCCGGCCATCGAGGTTCTGCTCCGTCTTCTGCGCGGTGGGCTGGCCGACGGTGCGGTCGTTCTCGATAAAGCAGTAGGGCGGGTAATTTGGCACGTCGGTGCCGAAGTAATAGTCGAAGCCGCGCGTGGTCGGGCCTTCGGCGATGGGCTGGGTGAAATCCGGCGGACCGTTCTTGTCCGGACGCGGCCATTGCCAGCCGAGGTGCCATTTGCCGATGCAGGCGGTGGCGTAGCCGTGCTGACGCAGCAGCGCAGGCACGGTGAGCCGGCCGGCTTCAATGAGCGGCGGGTCGTAGGGGACAAGCACGCCGCGCTTCAGCCGCGTGCGCCACGCGTAACGGCCCGTGAGGATGCCGTAGCGCGTCGGCGAACAGACCGCCGAACCGCTGTGCGCGTCGGTGAACCGCACGCCTTCGCGCGCAAGCCGGTCCACGGCGGGCGTCGGGGTTTTCGAGTCGGCGTTGTAGCAACCGAAGTCGCCGATGCCCATGTCGTCGCCGAGGATGAAGATAATGTTAGGTTTCTGCTGCGTGTCAGAGGCAACACTGCCGCTGAGGCCACACAGCAACACGAGGAAGAACGAGAGGTGTTTCATGACGTGGTCTTAGCGTGACGATTACTGCGGCTTTGGCCGGCAGATTCTCTCCCAGCCGGGATTGTTCCACTTCACTGGATAGCCCGCGCACTGCTCCGGTCTCGCGGCATAAACGGTGCAGTCGTTCCCGTTCAGGAACAGGCACGGCGACGCGGGATCGCCTTTGATGGCGAGATCACGCCGGTCGCGCGCCAGGTCGGTGTAACGCTGGATGAATTCTTGCTCGGTGAGCTTCAACAACGCCGCCAACCGCGTGATGTCGGCATCGGTCAGATGAATCTGCCCCGGAATCCGGCAGCATTCGCCGCAGCGCGCGCAATGAAACGCCGCAGTCACTTCGAGTCCTCAAGCTGTGACTGCACAGGCGTGACAGTGGCGCGATGGCGCTCCACTTCCTTCGCGATGTCAGCGAGCACGTCAGGATGGTCCTTGGCCACGTCGAACCGCTCGCCCGGATCGCGGCCGAGGTGGAACAGCAACGGCGGGTCGTGCGGCGCGGGCGGATCCTTGTCGTAGCCGGAGCGCGTGATGAAGTGCGCCTTGAACGGTCCCTTGCGCACGGCGAAAAGCTGCGTGCCGCGATAGTAAAACATCACCTCGCGTTTGCTTGGGCCGGCGCCGAAGAGCAGCGGCGACATGTCAACGCCGTCGAGGAGCAGATCGCGTGGGAGCATCGCGCCGGCGAGCGCGGCGAACGTTGGTAATAGGTCGAGCGAACTGGCCAACTCATGGTTGACGATGCCGGGCTTGATCCGGCCGGGCCACCATGCGATGCCCGGCTCGCGCATGCCGCCTTCCCACGTCGAGCCTTTGCCGTCGCGCAACGGACCGGCCGAACCGCCGTGCGTGTCGAAGATCAGCCACGGGCCGTTGTCGCTCGTGAAGAAGACCAGCGTGTTCTCCGCCAGTCCTTCAGCGCGCAACGTGTCGAGCACCCGGCCGACGCTCCAGTCGAGTTCCTCCACCACGTCGCCGTAAAGCCCGCGTCGGCTCTTGCCGTGGAACTTCTCCGAAGCGAACAGCGGCACGTGCGGGAAGTTGTGGGCGAAGTAGAGGAAGAACGGTTTCGCCTTGTTGGCGCGGATGAACTTCAGCGCCTCGGCGGTGTAACGCGGCGTGAGCTGGGTCTGGTCGGGGCCGCGTTCGAGCACGGCAGTGTCGCGCATAAACGGTGGCTTCCAATACTCGCTCTTCGGCGCGAAGAACGCCGCGCGCCCCTTCGGCCCGGCGCTCGCATCGCGATCCATGTCGTTCGAGTAGGGAATGCCGAAGTAGGAATCGAAACCGTGGCTGGTGGGCAGGAACTGCGGGTGATGACCGAGATGCCACTTGCCGACGCAGCCCGTGGCGTAACCGCGTGCTTTCAGCATCCGCGCGATGGTGATCTCGCTCGCGGGCAGGCCGCCGGCGGAGTTTGGGAAAAGCACGCGGCGTTTGTCACTGCACATGCCGTTGCGGATCGGCAGCCGGCCCGTCATCAACGCGGCCCGGCTCGGCGTGCAGACCTCCGCCGCGACGTAGAAATCGGTGAAGCGCATGCCCTGCGCCGCCATGCGGTCGAGGTTCGGCGTGCGAATGCTCGGATGCCCGTAGCAGGCAAGATCGCCGTAGCCGAGATCGTCGGCGAGGATGACGATGATGTTCGGGCGTTCCCCGGTGGCGTTTGCCGGAATAAAGCTGACGGCGAATAAAACGGCGGCGGCACATGATTGGATGAAACGATGAGATTTCATGGAGTTGCTAAAAAAATCCCGCCGTCGCATGGGCGGCTGGGACACCAATAACCGCGATGAGCGAGGGCAACCGGTGAATCATCTTATGCCTGCCGCTTGCATTTGCTTGAGGGCCTCCAACTGTTGCTTGTGGTATTCCTCGCGTTCAGGCCTGTGCGGCGTCTGCAAGTGGTCCTTGAGATAGTCCGTCGCACCCTTGACGCCACCGTATTTCTCCGCATACGCGTGCATGTCCTCCGAGTGACCGTTAGGAAGCACGATATGCCAGCGACCGTTGCCGTCACGCATCGCCGTCGGCTTTTGCGGTGGGTTCGGCCACAGGCCTGTCTTGCCATCTTTGTTCTTTGGCTGTTGCGACATGCCGATGGCTTTCGGCGGCGGAGGCGGAGCCGCCATAATGTTCTCGGGCTGAATGACGGCCGTTTCATTCCCTTTGGCCAGCGTCACGCTGCGGTTGTTGTAATCCACCTGCATCACGGTGACGCCACCGGACAACTGGTCGCCTTCGCGCACAAATCGCGCCCGCACGCCGGTTCTCTCCAAGCTTGCTTCGGCGTGACTTCCCCGGCGAATCATGCCGGTCACACGCCACTCCGCGGCAAATTCGGGCACAACGTTGCCCGTTGTTGGATCCTGCGCCATGATTGTTGGCACAGCCAGACAGAAGACGAAAATCAGTTTCTTCACAAAGAAAAATCCGTTCGGCGCTGCTGCGCTTTCTACTCCGAACCGACGGAAATACAAGTCTGCGATTCCTCCACCGTGCCACAACTCTCGCGCCCGGCTGAGGTAGAGTTTGCTTCACGCTTGCTTTCGCTTGCGCTTCTTGCCGGCCTTGCCTTTCTTCGGCTCGTCAGACGCGACTTTGCCCTTGGCGGGACTGAGCTTGTCGAGGACGGCTTGCAGGCGCGCGCGGGCGGCTTTGGCTTCGTCGCTCGCGGAATCGGCAGCAACCAGCTTTTCCACGAACGGCGCGTCGCTCATGTCGAACAACTCACCGCTCTGGGTGAGCTTGAAGCCTTGCTCGCGAGCATACCACTTCGGGCCGAGCTGGACGAAGATCCAGTCGCGCGGTGTGCCTTTTTCGCCTCGCAGTTGCGGCGCGAAACTGCGGCTGTCGAATGTCACGCCCTCCGGCATCTTCGCGCCGGCCAGTTCGGCGAACGTCGCGAAGAAGTCGCTGAAGTCCACCAGGTCGTTGAGGACCTTGCCTGCGGGCATCGTGCCTTTCCATCTCGCGATGAGCGGCACACGGCTGCCGCCTTCAAGCACGGTGCCTTTCTGGCCGTTGATCTTGCGGCCGTTGATGATTGAGCGGTCGGCGCCGAACCGCGCGGTGCCGTTGTCGCCGGTGAACACGATGAGCGTTTTCTCGCGCAGGCCGAGCTTGTCGAGTTCGGCGACGAGCTGGCCGACCTGCTTGTCGAGATAAGCAACGTTGTCGTCGTAGAAATCCTTCTTGCCATCGCCCTTGCTGTCTGGCGTGCGCAGGATCGGGCCGTGGACGAGATGCGTCGGGTAATAGAAATAGAACGGTTGCTCGCGGTGCCGCCGGATAAAGTCCAGCGTGAAGTCCATGCACGCGTCGGGGCAGTAAACGTCCTGCTTGGTCTCGACGAGTTGGCCGTTCTTGGTGTAGCTCGTCCTCCAATACCACCCGCCCGCGGTCGGGTCGGTGAGCCATTCGTCGAATCCCCAGTCGCCCGGCGTATCGCCCATCTGCCGCCACTTGCCCGCCATGCCGGTGACGTAGCCGGCTTGCTTCATCGTGCGCGCGAGCGACGGCTCGTCCTTGAACGACGGCCGACCCGCCGATCCGTTTGTCGAGCCGCCGGTGCGGAAACCGTAGCGGCCCGTGTTGATCGTGCAGCGCGACGGCCCGCAAAGCGGCATCGCGTAACATTGCGTGAAGCGCGTGCCCGTCGCGGCGAGCTTGTCAAGGTTCGGCGTCTTGCCCTTGAACCGGTCCGAGCCATAGCAACTGACGCCGTCGAGGCCGTAGTCGTCGGAGAGGATGAAAAGGATGTTGGGTTTTTGCGGATCAGCGGCGCTGGCGGACCACGGAACACACAGAAGACACGGAAGGAGGAGTTGGAGAGTTCGTTTCATGGTGGGTGTTCCTTATGTGGTTGCTGCGTCTTTCTTCGCTTTCTTGCGCTGCTTCTTTTGCTTCTTGTCGCCGTCGGCCTTCTTGCGCGTCTTGGTTTCGCCAGCCGCAGGATTGAGCTTGTCGAGCACGCCCTGCAATTGCTCGCGCGCGACGTTGGCTTCGGCGTTTTGCGAATCGACGGAAACCGGCTTCTGCGCGAACGGCGCGTCCTTCATATCGAAGAGTTGGCCGCTCTCGGTCAGTTTCCAACCGTCGTTGCGGGCATACCACTTCGCGCCGAGTTGCACGTAAGTCCACTCGCGCGGCTTGCCTTTCTCACCGCGCAGTTGCGACGCGAAGCTCCGGCTGTCATACGTCACGCCTTCCGGCAGCTTCGCGCCGGCCAGTTCGGTGAACGTCGCATAGAAGTCGCTGAAGCCGACGAGGTCCTTCAGCACGCGGCCGGCGGGCGTCACACCTTTCCAGTTTGCAATAAGCGGCACGCGGCTGCCGCCTTCGTTCATCTGACTCTTGCGGCCGTCCACGGGGCGGCCGTTGATGGTGCCGACGGGCACGCTGCCGTTGTCGCCGGTGAAGACAATAAGCGTCTTCTCGCGCAGGTTCATCTCGTCGAGAGTGGCAACGAGCTTGCCGACGACCTTGTCGAGGTAAGTGATGTTGTCGGTGTAGAGCGGATTATCGCCTTTGCCTTTGCTCTTTCGCGCACTTTTGACCTTCTCCTTGCTGCCTTCCTTGCTGTCGGGCGTTGCCAGGATCGGCCCGTGAATGAGCGTCGTCGGGTAATAGACGAAGAATGGCCCGGCGCGGTGACGCTTGATGAAGTCCACGACGAACTCGTGAAATATATCGGGCGCATAGCTCGTGTCGGTCACCGGCACGGCCTGCCCGTTCTTGTTGAGCGCGGGCTTCCAGTAGCGTTCGCCCTTGGACTTGTCCCAGCGCAGGAACTCATCCCAACCCCACGCGCAACCTTCCTCGGCCGTTTCGAGGTATGAGAGCTGGCTCCACTTGCCCGCGAGCGCGGTGGCGTAGCCGGCCTGTTTGAGCGTCTTGGCGATGCACACTTCCTTGTCCGGCTTCGCCGCCGCGCCACAGCCGTTGTCGAGCACGCCGGTGCGGAAAGCGTAGCGGCCGAACATGCACAGCGCACGCGACGGCGCGCAAAGCGGCGCGGAGTAACATCGCTCAAACCTTACGCCGCCCGCCGCGAGCGAGTCGAGGTTTGGCGTCTTGTAGGCCCCGCCACAACAACCGACGCCGGGAATGCCGATATCGTCGGCGAGGATGAAGATGATGTTCGGCTTGGAAGAAGCGCCGGTGTCGGCACAGATCCCATCGGACAAAGCGATCGCCGAAGCAAGGCAAACGAAACCGAGGATGCTTAACAACGGTTTTATTCTGGTCATGGTCGCTCCTTTCAAATGCGCAACGGTGGTTGAGAAAACACCGCTACGGCGCAGTGGTTTCGACCTTTCTTGAGCAAAACCGGCGCGTGCGGCTTATGGGGCGATTTTGAGGATGCGGTTGTTGTAGCTGTCCACGATGTAGATCGTGCCGTCGGTGTGGACATAGACGCCGTGCGGGCGGGCCAGTTCCGTCTTGAGGGGGTTGGTGTCGAGCGCGGCGCCTTTCCTGTCCGTGCCGGCCACGCGGACCAGTTTGCGAGTCGCGGGAATGTATTTGCGGACGACGTTGTTCTCGGCATCGGCAATGAGAATGTTGTCCTGGAGGTCAGGGTAGAGGTGCTTCGGGCCGTTCATCTCGGCCTTAAGCGCGTCGCCGCCGTCACCGCTGAAACCTTTCTTGCCCGTGCCGGCGACGGTGCGGATTTTGCCGGTCCTTTCCACGACGCGCAACGCGTGGCCGCTACGCTCTAGAATGTAGATGTTTCCCTTCGAGTCCACGCAGACAGCGCGCGGGTCCGTGAGCGGGCTGCTCGTGGCGTCGGTGCCGTCGGTGGGCACGCCGCGCTGGCCGTTGCCGGCGAAGGTCTTGACGAGGCCGGTCTTCATGTCCATCGCACGAATGCGGCGGTTGCCGAGATCGCAGATGTAGAGCTGACGGCCGGCGCGGTCGAGCGCGATGCTGAAGGTGCCGTTGAACTTTGCCTTTGCGGCCGGGCCACCGTCGCCGCTGAAGCCTTTCTCGCCGGTGCCGGCGAAGGTGGTGATGACGCCGGTCTTCGCGTCAATCTTGCGGACGCAGTTGTTCAGTGTGTCGGCGATGAGCAGGTCGCCGTTGGGCGCGACGATGAGGTTGTGCGGGAAATGGAGCTGCGCCTTCGCCGCGGGGCCACCGTCGCCTGAGAAACCCTTCCCGCCTTCGCCGGCGATGGTCTTGATAACGCCCTTTGCGTCCACTTTCAGGATTCGCCCGCTCTCCTCGGAGATGAATATGTTACCCGCGGCATCGAGAGCCGCAGCAAACGGTTCGTGCAGCTTCCCGTCACCGCCCACAACGAGCGTGAGTTTGCCGGCGTGCGCCGCGGTGGCGAGGGTAAGGAGCGGAAGGAACAAAACGAGGGAGATGGTTTTCATGGCGTTACTTCCTCATGGCTTGGCCGATGGCGCGGAGTTGCTCGACGAACGGCGCGGGAATCAGGCCGCTCTTCTGGATCGGCACGTCGAAGGTCACGACGCCGCCTTTGGCCGCAAGCTGGCGGGTGGTGGCGGTGATCGTGTCGTCGGGCATCTGTGGCCGGTCGCCGCGGCACCACGTTGAGCCGAGATACGTGAGAATCTGGAACTGCACCTTCCGGCCTTCGCACTCCAGCCACCGGCCAGAACAAGCCTCCACCGCCTTGGCGAACTCCTTCAGGTTCACCTCGCCCGCCGCGTAATCCTCGTGCCGCGTGAACGCGATGACCGGCACCTTCACGCCGGGGTTGAACGCGACGATGGCGTCGGGGTTGCCCGCTTTCAGCGCGCGCGCGAAGCTGGCGAAATTCGGCTCGTCGTCGAAGCGATACATTTGGTAGGGGAAATAACAGCCATCAATCCACCAGCCCGCGACGTTTTTGCCCCACCGCAGCGACCACTCGCGGATCACCGACTCCCAGCGCTGTTGGAAAGCCGCCAGCCGGCCGCCCACCGGTTCGCCGGGCAATTGCCAGCCGCCCGTCCGTCCCCAAAGCCAGCCGAGCTTTTGCCGCGCCACGGGATCGGCCGCGGGCGCGCCGCTTGGCAGGTAAACCATCAGCCGGATGTTCCGCGCAGCCAGCGCCATCGCCAAGTCAGCGATCAGGTCACGGCGTGAGCATTTGCTCGGCGTGATGCTGACGAGTTTGTCATAGGTTGCGTTCGGCGCGCAGAAGTGGCCGGAGTTCTGGCCGATGGTGAAGAGCAGATAGCGCGCACCGGTCGCGGCCAACTGGTCCACAAGGCCGGCCACGTCGAAGCGGTTGACCTGTTCGTTCCACATCTCGGCGGTCAGCTCGGCTCCACCCTTGCTGCTGGGCGGCGCGCCGAGGTAATGTGTCATCACGCCCCACTTGGCTTGATGAAACCAATCGGTTGGTTCAGCGGCGGCTGTTATCGTCGCGGCGGTTGTCAGCAGCAGCGTTGCGAGGAACAAAGCGTAGCGTGGCATTGGCATTCTCTTTCATGGATGGCGACGGGCCGACAGCGGGGCAGGGATGCCTGCGACAGGTCACAGTTCCCCGCCGAGGATGCCGCCGAGGCGGCTGAGGTCGTCGTCGTTGTAATATTCGACGCGGATGAACCCACCGATGGTTTGCGGATGGATGGTGACCTTCGTGCCGAGTTTGCGGCAGATGCCGTTTTCGATAGCGAGGACGTGCGGCGGTTTTTCGGCGTCGGCGCCGCGCTTGCGGCGGATCGGCTGGCGGCGGCCGGTGGTGGCCTTGATGCGCTCGACCAACCTCTCGGTGTCGCGGACGTTGAGGCCATCGCGCAACACGCGCTCGGCGACGATGGTCATCTCGTCGGTGATGGTCAGGCCGAGGATGACCTTGGCGTGGCCGACAGAAAGCTGGCCATCGCGGACCCATGCCTGCACCTGTTCCGGCAGACCGAGCATGCGCAACGCATTCGCCACGGTGGCGCGGTTCTTGCCGACCTGTTGGGCCACCTGCTCCTGTGTCAGTCCGAATTTGTCAATCAACTGCTGGTAGCCGTGCGATTCCTCGATGGGGTTGAGGTCCTGGCGCTGGAGGTTCTCGATGAGCGCCAGCTCCAGCGAATCGCGGTCATCGGCGTCGCGGACGATGATTGGCACGGTGGCCAGACCGGCCTCCCGCGCGGCGCGGAGACGGCGCTCGCCGGCGATAAGTTCGTAGCCTTGTCCGTCGGCGGCACGGCGGACGATGAGGGGCGAGACGATGCCGTGCTCGCGGATGGAGGCGACGAGTTCTTCCAACGCCTCGTGTTCGAACTTCGTGCGCGGCTGAAACGGGTTGGCTCGAATCCTGCCGATCTCGACCTGCGCGACGGCGTCAGCGGACGGCGCAGGCGGGGCAAGGGGCGCGGGCGGAGCCGATGGCGCGACGGGCGGCGCTGCAACTGTGACGGGCGCTGCAATTACCGACGGCGCGGGCGCCGCAAGCGGTGGCACGGGCACCGGCGCGGCTGTTGGTGCGGTTGCCGTCTTGGACAACCCGCGCTGGATGAGCGCATCCAGTCCTTTTCCAAGCGCTTTCTTGTGGGTCATTGGCGGGCTGTTTACATCGCCCCGCCGCCAATGTCAAAGAGGATGTTTTCCCCACATGATGTCGAGTGACTTTCGCTCTTGCCTTGGCTCCGGCGTCTCCACATCCTACGGGCATGGCGACGCCGGAGAAATCGGTTTTGATTTTCAGCAATTGTTTCGCGCCCAACGTCGGCGGCGTGGAAACGCATTTGGACGACCTGACCCGCGCCCTCGTTTCCCGCGGCTGGCAGGTGGACGTGCTGAGTCTTTTTCCGCTGACGACGCCCGTGCCGTGGAAACGCTACGAGGAAACCGGCGGCATGCGCGTCTGGCGGCTGTGGTGGTTTGGTCAGGGCTGGTTCCATGTGCTGGAGAAGTATCCGCCGCTCCAGTTTCTTTACCTGGTGCCGCGGTTGTTTTGGGGCGGCTTTTGGTGGTTGGTGGCGCGCGGCGGACGCGTGCGGGCCATTCACGCGCACGGCCTAGCAGCAGCGGCGGCGGCGCGGGTGCTGGGGCCGTTGTTTGGCAAGCGCCTCGTGATGAGTTCGCACGCAGTCTATAACCTGCGCAAAGGCAGCGCGCTGGAGCGCGCCATCGGCTGGATTCTGCGTGGATTCGACCGTGTCATCGCCATGTCCAACCAGTCGTTGGAGGAACTGGTGGCCAGCGGCGTGCCGGCGGAGCGGGCGGGGCGGTTTTCCTACTGGATAGACCTCAATACATTCCAGCCGCGCGACCGGGCGCAGTGCCGGCAGAAACTCGGCCTGCCGCAAGATCGGTTCGTCTGTCTTTTCGTCGGCAGGCTTCTGGCCATCAAGGGCGTGCGGGTGATGCTGGAGGCCTCGCGCGATCCGCGCTTCCGCGACGTGTTGTTTGTTTTCGCGGGCGTCGGGCCGTTGGAGGACGAGGTGGCGCAGGCGGCGAAAACGCAGATCAACGTCGTCTTCGCCGGCAACGTGGCCAACAAAGACCTCGTGGACTACTACAGCGCGGCCGATGTTTTGTGCGCGATGCCGCTGTATCAGGAGGGTTTTCCACGCGTGACGCTGGAGAGCTTGGGCAGCGGGCTGCCGGTCATCGGCGCGGATTGTCCCGGCGTGCGCGACGCGACCAGTCCGACGGTGGCGTGGGTGATACCGCCGTCCGCTGAGGCGTTCAAGGAAACACTGGCGCGCATCGTCGGCAACCCCGCCGAAGCGCGCGCGCGGCGGCCGGTTTGCCGGAAGTTTGCGGAGGAACACTACTCGGACCGGAATGTTGAGGCGGTGGAACGGGCGCTGTTGGGCTGACGGCGCTGTTTACTTCGAGACTTCGACGTAGATGCTGTGCGGCCTGTGCGCCTCGTAATCCAGCGTGTCCAGGTCCGGCACTGAGCCTTGCCGGAAGTCGTGGACCACCATCCCGCCCAATCCCGCTTCCTTCGCGAGCAACTCCAGTTCCTCCCGGTCGTAGTGCCAGCGGTGATGCCGCATGAACCGCCGCGAGAGTTTGCCGAGGAAGCCGCCGGGGTCTTCGTCGGTGCTGAAGCCCCACCATAATCTGCACAAGTCCCGCCCCGGCCTTTTCTCGCCGCCAGCGGCTGCCGGCTGCCGGCCGGCCTCCTGATAAAGGGCGAACATCTTCGGAATGTCAGGCACGACGATCCGCATAATCCCGCCGTCACGCAGGCAGCGGTGGCATTCCTTCAAAATGCGCAACGCCTCCCACCGGTCGAAATGCTCCAGCACATGTGAACAGTAAATGAATTTCACCGAGCCGTCGCGAAGCGGCAGCCGCTTGCGGATGTCCACCAATTGGATTTTCGGCCACGGTGTCTCGTAACACGCCGGCAGCAGGCGCAACGCGATGGCGGCTTTTCTCAGCCACGGCAGCTTCGAGAGCAGCGGCAGCAC
The DNA here is from genome assembly GCA_026397915.1 of Verrucomicrobiota bacterium. Lineage (GTDB taxonomy): Bacteria > Verrucomicrobiota > Verrucomicrobiia > CAIQCK01 > CAIQCK01 > CAIQCK01. The sequence goes on along the minus strand of JAPLTX010000008.1, from coordinate 65,601 downwards.
TCCCCAATCGAAATTCAGCCAGCCCGCCGCGCTGTTGGGGCCGCAACCCAGATTCAGTTTGGTTTCAGTCTCGTCCATCGCCAGCATCAACGGCTGCGCACTATAGGGGAAAGCCCGCCCCGCCGCCACAACGTAAACGCCGCCGCCTCATCGCGGCGAGCTGCCCATCATCGCCTGCCACAACTCCTCCGCGCGCTTCCGCCAATCCCACGAGTAGGCCAGCTTGAGTGCGTCCTGCCGCGTCTTCTCGTAGAGTGCCTTGTCGTCCAGCAGGTTCAGGATGCAGCGCGCGAACGCCGGCAGATCCCGCTCCGGTGCCTTGAGCATGCCGATGGGGTAGTAAGTCCGCAGCCCGACAAGATCGAAGCTTACGCCTGGCAGACCGCAAACCATCGCCTCGCACGCCGCCATGCCGCCCACGTCGTAAACCGCCGGATGCACCACCACGCGGCTCGATTTGTAGATCCTCGCCTTCTCCAAATCCGACAGGAACAGCACCACGCGGATGTTCGGCTCCAAATGCAGCGCCGCGATACGTGCCTCGATCTTCTCCTTTAGCGGCCCGTCGTCGCCGATCATGATCAACCGCGCGCCGGGCCGGGCCTTGACAACCTCGTTCCAGATGTCCACCAGTTCCAACCCGCCTTTTTGCGGATGAAACCGCCCGATGAACACCGCGTCGTAGGTTTTCTCCGGCGGCTCCGGCACGCTCTCGGCCAGCTCCACGTCTACGCCGCCGCGCACGATCGTCAACCGCTCCGGCGCGACGCCCGCCCGGATGAACCGGTCGCGGTCCAGCTCCACGATGCAGAAAATCCTGTCCGCGAACTTCTGGATCAGAAAACCCGATACCGCCTGCGTCAGCCAGTAAACCCAACCTTTCAAATACTGCCGGCCCTTGTAAGGCGACTCCGCCGACCACGGGGCCGGGGCGAAAAGGTAAAATCCCGCCACCCACCTCACGTTCCTGCGCCGCAGCTTCAACAGAAAAGCTGGCAGTGAGTCGGGCCAGAAATCCCCCGCTGAATAAACGAACGTCGGCGAATTGTCCAACGGCAGCGTCGCCGCCCGCCACAGGCTGTGCAGCGTGCGCAGCGCAAAATTCGGCAGCATTCCCCAGCCGGTCCACCGCGCCGGACTCCAGACCGTGTGGGCCACCTCCGCGAGATTCTTCTTCTGGCAGAACTGCCAGCCCTCCTCCGACAGCAACAGGTGGACATCCACGCCCGGCTTGCGCCGCCAGTGGCGCGCCAGCTCGATGAAAATGCGGTCGCCGCCGCTGAAGCCTTTGCCTTGCGCCCAGTTTGCGACGATAAACACCTTCGTCGTCGCGCCGCCGGCAGCGTCCGCGGCGGAAGGCGAAGTCACGTTCGATTCAGCCATGTCCATGCATTCAACGGCTGCGGTCACCGCCGCAGCGCCGGTTTCTCGCGCCGGGCCGTTCTCGGGAAAATCTTCGCGGGGAATCGGGCCGACGACGCGCACAATCTAGGCAGCGCCGACAGCGGACACAAGACGAAATGCCGCAACCGAAACGCAACGATTCTGCCCTTGCGTTGGTTTGGCGCGCGTCCTAGTCTGCGCGACGATGTTCGCCCGGCGATGCAAAGGCGAACGGCCCGTCAGCATGAACAAACATTTCGTCAACCGAACCACGTGCCGCATCTGCGACAGCGGCGATTTGCACGCGATCCTGGACCTTGGCAGGACGCCACTGGCTAACAGCTACCTGAAATCGCCGGACGAGATCGCCGCCGAGCCGTCGTTCCCGCTCACACTGCAATGGTGCGCCAACTGCCACCTGCTCCAGTTGCGCGAGGTCGTCGCGCCGGTGATCATGTTCCGCAACTATCTCTACGCCTCCGGCTATTCGGACTTCATCCACGTCCACAACCGGGCGCTCGCGGAGATGATGAAAAAGCAGTTCCGCCTCCAGCCCGCCGACCTTGTCGCCGAGGTCGCCAGCAATGACGGCAGCCTGTTGAAGGTCTATAAGGACGCCGGTTCACGCGTGCTGGGCATTGAGCCTGCAGAAAATCTTGCCGCCGTCGCCCGTCAAGCCGGCGTGCCGACCGTGGCGCAGTTCTTCTCCGAAGCGCTTGCCCGGCAGCTCCGCGCCGAGCACGGTCCCGCCCGCGCCATCCACGCCAACAACGTGCTGGCCCACGTGGACGACATCCGCGATTTCGTCCGCGGCGCGGCGGCGATGCTGGCCGACGACGGCGCGTTTGTGGTGGAAGCGCCGTATCTGGTGGACTTCCTGCTGCGTGGCGAATACGACACGGTTTATCATGAGCACCTCTCTTACCTCTCGGTGGAGCCGTTGGTCCGGCTCTATCGCGAGTGCGGCCTCGATATCCGCCACGTCGAGCGGCTGCCGATTCATGGTGGCTCGCTGCGCGTGTTCGGCTGTTTGCCGGAGAACAAGATTTTTCCGCTGCAAGATTCTGTCGCCGCGATGCTGGCGCTCGAGCGCGGGCATCGCCTCGACTCGCTGGAAACGCTCCGGACACTCGCCGACAAAGCCGCCGCGCAGAAACTGGCGCTGCTCGAGTTGCTCCGCGACCTCAAGCGGCAGGGCAAGCGCGTGGCCGCCTACGGCGCACCGGCCAAGGGCAACACGCTGTTGAACTTTTGCGGTATCACCACGGACCTCATTGCCTACACCGTGGACCGCAGTCCGCTCAAGCAGGGCCGTTTCACGCCGGGCGCGCACCTGCCGATTCATCCGCCGGAGAAACTGCTGCAAGACATGCCGGATTATGTCGTGATCCTGGCATGGAACTTCGCCGAGGAGATTTTGGCGCAACAGGCGGCTTACCGGCAGCGCGGCGGGAAGTTCATCACCCCGATCCCGCAACCGGCGATCCTCTAAGCGGCGCTCCCGGAACGACCATGCAACACATCGCGATCATCGGCGCGCGCGGCGCATTGGGTTCCGACCTGATGAAAGTCTTCCGCCATGGCTGGCAGGTCACGGGCTTCGATCTGCCCGAACTCGATGTCACGAACCTCAACCAACTCCGCCGGCAACTCGCGGCAGCGCGGCCCGACGTTGTTATCAACACCGCCGCCTACAATCTCGTCCGCGAAGCCGAGACGAACCGCGATGCCGCGTTCGCCGTCAACGATGCCGGCGCGGCCAACGTCGCCAACGTGGCGCGCGACCTCGGCGCGGTCTGCGTCCATTACGGCACCGATTACGTTTTTGACGGCGAAACCGACCATCCTTACGCTGAAACCGACGCGCCCCGGCCGCTGAACGTCTATGGCGCCAGCAAACTCGCCGGCGAACAGCGCGTGCTCGCCGCCTCGCCGCGCCATCTCGTGCTGCGAACCACCGGCCTCTACGGCGAGACGCCCACGCTCACCAAGGGCGCCAACTTCGTCCAGATCGTCTGGAAGATGGCGCGAGGCAAACAGGAGATTGCCCTGAGCGACCGCGAAACGTGCAGCCCGACGTGGACGTTGGAACTGGCGCGCCAGACGCGCGTGCTGCTCGAAGCTGGAGCGGACGGGCTTTTTCACGCCGTGCAGGAAGGCACTTGCACGTGGCGCGAGTTTGCGCAGGCCATCCTCGACATCGGCGGCAACGCGGTCGTTGTGAAGCCAAAGCCAAGCGAGGCCGACGACACGCTGAAACGGCCGCGCTACACCGCGCTGGCCAACGCGCGGCTCCACGCGCTCGACCTCAACCGCATGAGCCACTGGCGGACGGCGCTGGAGACGTTCTTGAAAAGCGAAGGCGGCCGGCAGTTGCGCGAGCGGACGCTTGGTTGAGCGCCGTCAAAGCTTGAAGTCGGGATGCGAGCGGTCCCGATCAGACATGATCGGCGACGGCAGCGGCCAGCGGATGTTGAGGGTCGGGTCGTCCCATCGGAAGCCGCGCGCGGCGGCCGGTTCCGGGAACGCGCCCATTAGATACGAGACCTCCGTGTCCGGCTCCAGCGTCTGGTAACCGTGGGCGAATCCTTCCGGCACGTAGAGCATCAGGCCGTTCTGCGGCGTCAGTTCCACGGCGACCCACTTGCCGCGGGTCGGCGAACCGGGCCGGATGTCCACGATGACATCGTAGATCGCACCGCGCGTGCAGCGGACGACCTTCGCCTCGGCGTGCGGCGGCGCTTGGTAGTGCATGCCGCGCAGCGTCCCCTTTTCCTTGTTCCAAGCGATGTTGCACTGGACGAAGCGCGCCACCAGCCCGTGCTCGGCAAACTCGCGCTCGCAGAAGGTGCGCGCGAAAAATCCGCGTGCGTCGTGACGTAACTCCAGCTCAATGACGCAGGCGCCGGCGAGTGCGGTGGGGATGAAGCGCATGGCCGTCGCCGTCACTGCGCGGCGAAATACTCTCGATACCAGGCGATGGTTTCGCGCAATCCCTGCTCCAGCGTGTAACGCGGGCGCCAGCCGAGGACGCGCCGGGCTTTCTTCGCCGAGAGATACTGGTGGAGGATTTCGTTGCGGGCTTGGTTGAGGATGCGCGGTTTGAGGTCCTCGCGACCCGCGAGCTTGAGGATCAGCTTCGTCAACTCCAGCACGGTCACCTGGATTTCATTGCTGAAGTTGAACGCCTCGCCGGCGATCTTCAGCGCCCGCATTTTCTCGGCGAGCATCAGGTAAGCCTCCGCGCCGTCCTTGATGAAAAAGTAATCGCGGATCGGTTTGCCGTTGCTGCGGATCACCGGCTGCTCGCCGCGCAGCACGGAGCGGATCGTTTGCGGCACGATGCGGTTGAAATTGAGGTCGCCGCCGCCGTAGAAGTTGCCGCAGCGGGTGACGCAGACGTTCATGCCGTAGCTCTTGGCGTAAGCCAGCGAGATCAGGTCGGCGCAACTCTTCGACACGTCGTAAGGATGCCGGCCCTCCAGCGGCGTCGTTTCGTCGTAGGGAAGTTTCTCCTGGTCGCCGTAGGCTTTGTCGCTGGAAGCGATGACGACGGCCTTCACGAGCGGCGAGCGGCGAGCGGCTTCGAGGACGTGCCACGTGCCGCGGACGTTTGACTCGAAGGTGGAGAGCGGGTTGTTGTTGGCAATGCCGACGATGGTTTGCGCGGCAAGGTGAAAGATCGTGTCCACTTCGTATTCGCCGAGGCTGCGCTCGATGAGCGCGTAATCCTCCAGCGCGCCGTGGACGACGTTGACCCGGCCGAGCACGCCGGCGGTGGCCAGCCGCGAGCGCGGCACGCTGTCGCGCACCAGCGCCACGACATTGGCGCCGTGCTCGACGAGGGCTTCCGTCAGCCACGAGCCGAGCAAGCCTGTGGCGCCGGTGACGAATACGTTGCGATCCTGCCAGAATTTGTCGGCCATCTTCAGTCCTTCCATGTCTTCCACGGCGCCTGGCCGGAGGTCCAGAACCGGTTGAGCAGTTCATACTCGCGGAAGGTGTCCATCGGCTGCCAGAAACCTTCGTGACGGTAGATCATCAACTGGCCGTCCTGCGCGCAACGCCGCAGCGGCTCCTGCTCCAACACGCAGCCCGGGTCGTCCGACAGGTAGCGCAAGAATCCCGGCTCCATGACGAAGAAGCCACCGTTGATGAGGCCCTGGCTGACCTGCGGCTTTTCGTTGAAGCTGAGCACGCGGTTGTCCTTGATGTCCATCTCGCCAAACCGCGATGGCGGCCGCACGCCGGTGACAGTCACCAGTTTGCCGTGAGAGCGATGGAACGCCATCAGGTCGCGGATGTTCACATCGGAGACGCCGTCGCCGTAGGTGAGCATGAACGTGCCGCCGCGGACATACTTCGCGACACGGGCCAGTCGCGCGCCGGTCATGGTCTCGGCGCCGGTCTCGGCGAGCGTGACGCGCCATTTCTCGATGGCGTCGCGGTCGTAGTAGGCAACCTTCGGTTTCACACCGAGCTGGATGGTGAAGTCGGCGTTCATGGCGTGGTAGTCGAGGAAGTATTCGCGGATGACCTGTCCCTTGTAGCCGAGACAAAGCACAAAGTCCGCGAAGCCGTGGCGGGCATACATCTTCATGATGTGCCACAGCATCGGCCGGCCGCCGATCTCAACCATCGGCTTGGGGCGATATTCGGTTTCCTCACGCAACCGCGTGCCCTGTCCGCCGCAGAGGATGACGACTTTCATTGATCTGGCCATGATGTGATGAACTATACGACCGAATTTGCCGGCTGACCGTTCAAAATGTCACGCACCACCGCGCTATTCGTAGCCGCTCCCCGCGCAACTCTCAACTCCGAACTTCTCGTCGCAACAAAACGCCGCGCAGCCGGCTTGTAGCTACTTCTTGCCGAGTGCCTGCGCCTTTTTTACCAAGCTGAGGAACTCCGTCCGATAGCCTGATGAGTCCGGACCACGGCTTTCCTCGGCGAGTTCGAGAACGGCTGCCAGCGTCGCGTTGCCTTTGTGCTCGCTGTCGCGCAACACCATGCCGAACTCGGCGACCGCAGCGGCGAATTTGAAATCGCGCGACGCCGTAGCGTAACTCTTGTCGCCGTCGGTGAGCGACTGTTCGATCAGCGCGCTCTTGTCGCCGTCGGGTTGCTTGTAACGAAGCTTCACCGTCAGCAACTCATTGTTGTCGGAAACTGGTGCGGTCGGTTTCGGAGCAGGTTGGTATTTCAACGGGTCCACCGCCGGCGTCGGCAGCGGCTGGCCGGCGGGCACAATTTCGTAGAGCGCAGTCACCGAGTGGCCCGCGCCGATCTCGCCGGCATCCTTGCGGTCGTTGTTGAAGTCTTCCTTGGCCAGCAATCGGTCCTCGTAACCGATGAGCCGGTAGCCGGCGACTTTCGTCGGGTTGAACTCCACCTGAATCTTCACGTCTTTGGCGATGGTGACGAGCGTGCTGTTCATCTGCTCGACCAGGACTTTGCGCGCCTCGAAGAACGTATCAATGTAGGTGTAGTGGCCGTTGCCCTTGTCGGCGAGCCGCTCCAGCGTCGCGTCCTTGAGGTTGCCTGCGCCGAAGCCGAGCACGCTGAGGAAGACGCCGCTCTTGCGCTTCTGCTCGATCAACCGCGTCAGATCGGCCAGCTCGGTCGTGCCGACGTTGAAATCACCGTCGGTGCAGAGGATGACGCGGTTGACGCCGCGCTCAATGAAGTGGCGCGTGGCCATGTCGTAGGCCAGCCGGATGCCGTCGCCGCCGTTGGTGGAGCCATTGGCCTGGAGACTCTCGATAGCGTCAATGATCTCCTGCTTCCGGTCGCCGGAAGTGGAGTGCAACACCACGCGCGCCGACCGGTTATAGACGACGATGGCGACGCGCTCGTTCTCGGTCAACTGCTCGACGAGCATCCGCATCGCCGGCTTGATCAGCGAGAGTTTGTTGGCGTCGGCCATCGAGCCGGAAACATCAATCAGGAACACGAGGTTGCACGGCGGACGCTTCGCAGCGGAAACTTCCCGGCTCTTGAGGCCGATGCGCACGAGCCGGTGCCCGGCGTTCCACGGGCAGCCGGCCGCCTCGATGTTCACCGAGAACGGCTCGCTGCGCTTCGGCTTCGCGTAGTCATAGGTGAAGTAGTTGACCATCTCCTCGATGCGCACCGCGTCCCTTGGCGGCAACGAGCCTTGCATCAGAAACCGCCGCACGTTCGCATACGAAGCCGTGTCCACATCTATCGAGAACGTTGAGAGCGGCTGCTCCGCGACGGCAAGGAACGGGTTGTCGCGGATGCGGGCGTAGGTTTCGGTGCCGGGCGGAGGTGTGTAGGCCCACGAACCGATGACACCGCTGTAGCCGCCATTAGTAAGAACTAAAGTGCCGCCATTGATACACACAGGACCGCTATAGCTCAGCCGACCAGCGCAGAGGATTGTGCCGCCGCTGTAGGTATTGTTGCCGGACAAAATGAGCGTGTTCGCTCCGAGTTTGTATGTGAGCGTGCCGTTTCCGCCGCCGAGCGATAAGATGGAGGAATCGTTCATGGTCGTTGTGGCCGGAGCGGTAGCATCCCAAGAAGAACCATTGATGGTGGCATACCCACCTCCAAGCTTGTTCATTATGCCGTTGCCGGTCATGCGCGTGCCCCCACCGCCGCCGATGACGAATGTGTTGCCGTTGTTGTTGATGTCGAGGCCGCCGTTGAAAGTGCCCCAGTTCACCACGTGGGACGTGCTTGCACCCGGCTTCGCCAGCATCGCAGGAGCACTTGCTGTCAAAACTCCACTATAGGTCCATGCTCCGACCACTCCATTCGAGAGTATGAGATTTGAAGCAGCCGACGGCGCGACAACCGCCTGCATTGCCAACTGACTGGCAGCCGACGGCGGCGGTGGAGGCGGCGGCGGTCCCGGCGCTAGTGGCTTCGGGTTGAGCCGGATCGTATACCCCGTAAGTTGCTGGCTCTTGTCGCGGCCGGACTTGCAGAACACTTCGAGCCACAGCGCCCAGCCGGTTACCGCCACCAAGCACGCCGTGGCCCACAGGGTGACCGTCGCAAGTTGCGGCCGCCACGCGAGCACGGCCGCCAAGAACGACGGTTGCGCGGGCGCTGCCTTGGTCCTTGCGGGAACTTTCGGAGCCGATGACAACGCCGTGTTGATGACGGCGCGCTGGGCCGCCGACAGCACCGGACAGGATTCGGTCTGGAGCGCGCTCTTCAGCATGCCGGCGGTTTCGCGTGTCTCCTCGACCGCTTGCCGGCAGTCGGCGGAGTTTTCCACCGCCGCAGCGACCGACGCGGCTTCGCTGCCGTCGAGTTCGCCCAGCGCGTAAGCGGTCAATTCTGGATTGTCAGGTTGGAACTTCATGGGAACCTCTCAAAGCTTTGGCTTCAGGTCGAACTCGGCCCGGAGCCGGTAACGCAGCCCTTTCAGGCCGGTGTGAATCAGGAAGCCGACGTTGGTCACTGTCAGATTCGTGATGCGGCTGATCTCCTCGTAGCTGAGGCCATTCTGGAACTTCAGGCGGATGACCTCCTGCTGGTTGGCCGGCAACGAGCCGAGCGCGCGCAGGACGTGGATGTGGTCGTCGTCGCGCTCGGCCAACGCCGCGGGCGATGGGTCGCCGCTGGGGCAGTCGTGGATCGTCTCGTCGTCGGCCGGTGTCATGCGCCGCTCCTTTCGCTGCACGTCGAGCGCGCGATGGCGGCAGACGGTGAAAAGCCACTCCGCCTCATGCCCGTCCACCGTCCCGCGCTCCTGCGCGCACAGCCGGACAAACGTCTCCTGAACGACATCCCGCGCGCGCTCCACGTCGCCGGTGATCCGCGCCGCGTAACGGATGAGCGGCCCCTCGTAGCGTTCGAGGATAGAGTGAACCCATCCGGCCTTGTCAGGTTGGCAATCGGCGCTCATGCGTGATCCGTCATCTGGAAACACTGCCCGTCACTGAGAGTAACGCGCCAGCCGGAGTTTTCTTAGAGAAAAGTTTTTGGAAAACAGCAAAGCGCGCGCTATTCCGCCGCCGGTTTCGCTTTTGCCGATTCGACGGTCAGCAAGCCTTGCGCAGCCTGCTGGTTGTGCCGCGCCACATCGCGCCAGCCGTTGGCGTCGCGCAACGCATAGACCCAGACATACGGCACGTCGCCGCACTCGTGGCGCTGGCCCGCGCGCATCTCGCGGTCCACCTTCCGATAAACGTCCGGATGAATGCCGGTGTCCTTCCAGAACGCGACGCGCCAGCCGTCGAGCTGGCTCACCGCGCCAAAGCAGCCGCCGAGCTTGCTATCGGTGATGAATTGCGCCGCGCGGTAGTAGTTCGGCGCGGCAGGCCCGCCGATGATGTCGTCATCGGCCGAACCGCCGATGGCCGGCCGGCAAAACCAAAACGCATCCGCCAGCAGCCACGAGCGCGAGTCGGTGTTCTCGATCCAGAGCGGCTTCACCAGCGCGAGGCCGCCGCGTTTGAACACTGCCGCGCGCAGCCCTGCCCGGAAACGCGCCGCCCCGCCCGCCGTCGCGCCGCCCGCGTGTTCGACAACCGCTTCCACGATCCACGCGTCGGCCTGTTCCTGCGTGCGCAGCGAGACCACGCGGTTCGCCGCTGTCCAATAATCATGTTCGTCAATCTTCTGGTGCGCCGCGAATGCCAGCCGTCCCATGGGCAAGTCGCCGGCGCGGATGCCGTCGAAGAGGCTGCCGTCTTTGCGCTCGCAGAGCCACGTCGCGCCGTTGGCTTTCAGTTCGAGCCGTTCGGTTTCCGCAAACGCGGCCGTCGGCGCGGTCAGCGTCAGCGTGCGGCCCGGTTCCAGTTGTGTGAGCATTGCTGCCACGACTGGCAAACCGTCGAGCACTACCGGCACGCCGTCCAGCGTCGCGGCGGAGGCGTTGGCGATGTCGAGCGAGCCAAGTGTCTTGCCGCCAACGAGGCGCGACTTCGCGCCGTCCCATTGCTGCAACTCGGCACACCATGGGCCTTTTGTTGAGAACGCGATGCGACGCACGCTCTTCGGTTTCAGCGTCACCTCTTCGATGCGACTTTTGCCGGCGGCGGTGAGTCGTAGCGCGGCACGCGCGGCAATCGCGTTGGTGTTTGCCAGCTCCACGGCGTTCTTCGCGGCGCGCAGTTCCAAATCACCGGAGAAGATGCTGCGGGCGTGGCGCGCGGCGGCGGAGCGGTTCACCTCGGTGGCGGTCTTCACCAACGTCTCGTAGGTTTCGTCCTTTTCGTTCACGAGGCCGTAGTTGCTGTCTTCGGGGAATGTTGAAGCAATTCCCAGTGCTGGCTCATCAACCCACATGAAGTAATGGTAGCCGACCATGAACGGCAGGTCGGTCATCGCGTTGGCGAAGATGCGGTAGCACGCGGCCTTCTGCTCCTGCGTGTCCACGCGCATCCCGGCACCATGCTTGCACGGCAGGCCACTGTCGAGCGCGGGGAAGCTCCACTCGGTGATGATCATTGGCCGGCGCACGACGCGATACATCTCTGCCAATTCGCGCGGCACGCGCTGCACCACACCGCCGGTGCCGTCAGGCCGCCACACGTTCTCAAAATCCACGCGCGGGTAGGTGTTGAACGTGAACACGTCGTTGTATTTGCCCGCGGCCGCGAGCGCCGGCTCCGGAGCGCGCCCGGCGAAACGGCAGCCAAGCACAAGATGATCGGGATCGGCCTCGCGCACCGCCGTCGCCGCCATGCCAAAGTAACGCTCGGCAATCTCGGCGAGAAAACCGTCGCGGACTTCGGTCAAGGCGTCGGCAGACGTAGCGCCGGCATCCTTGCCGGCGTTCCTGCTGGCGTTCTTGCCTGCGGAGCTTGCAGTGGTCGCCGGCAGGATGCCGGCGCTACCTCGCGGCACTGTCGTCGCCGCGAGGAACGTCTGTTTGTTCGCGTAGCTCGTGCCGAGCCGACGATTGATCTCCGCGAGATTGCCCCAGCGTTTCAGCAGCCAGTCCAGCAACGCATGCTTGGCCGGCGCGGACGGCGCGAGTTTGAAGACCTCGTCCACGAGATGGCCTTTCTTGCCATACCACTCCAGTTCGTTGTCGAGGAACGTGCCGAGGCACCACGGGTCGCCGCGGCTCTCCTGCGCCATCTTGCGCGCGACGATGCGGCAATGCGTCGGCCAGTGCCGGCTGAACACGTCAGGGAAGCCGGTCCAGTGAATCGGCTCGGCGATCCACTCGCGTTTGGCGAAGCTGGATCCGAAGGACGCGAAGAGAATGTGCGGCAGGCCGCGATGACGCAGCGACGGGCTGTGGCCGGCCGGCAGCGCATTGAAGCCCCACGCCGCGAGCCGCTCAATGGCGCTGGAGGCCCACGCCTCCTCACTGCCGAACTTCGCAGCGACGTTCTTGTGATACGGCGCGTAGCCGAGCGCCTCGCACCAGTGAGCGCGGTAGTTGACGTGGTCGGTGCCGACATCGAAGAACGGTTTGCCTTCCGGATCCACGAGCCACCAGCGGCCGTCCTTCTCGGCGGTGCGGAAGAAACCGGCGGCTTTCGTGATCGCCTTGCCTTTGCGGGAAGCCCACGGGGGGAACTTCTGCGGTTCGGCCTTCGGCTCCGGCGCGGTTTGCTGGACGGTAACGGTGGCATTGTCGAATCGAACGCGCAGCCCGCTGGCCCGCAACATCGGCCGGCCGGCACGGACGGCGGGCGTCGAAGTGGGGAGTTTGAAGCCGAAGCGCGCGAGTTCGTCCGCGCCCTGCGTGATACGCGCGGTGATGCTGTCAGCCGCGAGGCTGATTTCAAAGCGATAGGTCTGGTTGAACTGCCAGTCGAAGCCGCCTTTGCCGGGCAGCGACGGGAGACGCGTGTTGCCGATGCCGGCGGCGAGCCAGTGGCCATCATGCGATTCGTTCAATTCCGCCGTGTGGCGGCGCTGCTTCGCCTCCGGCGCAGCCACGAGACCGACCGCCCAGTAGTTCTTCTCATCCGCCTGCAAGCCAATGCCCGCGACAAGCCAGTCGCCTTTGAGCTGTTCCAGCACGGTGACGTCGCACGCGAACGTGACGACTGACGCAAACGGCGTCGCGCGCCAGACGCTCACACCGCTGTCACCTATGCAGCCGCCGTTGCTGATTTCCCAACCGACACTTTGCGCGTCCCAAGCTGGCGCACCGTCGGAGCCGGCTGCGTAACTGGAGAAGTCATCGCGGAGCGTTTGCGCCGCGCCATCAGCGGCGAGCGTCGTTGAGGATGAAGAGAAGAGCAGCCAAGCTAGAGCGAAACAGAAAAGCCGAATCATGCGCGGCATCATAGCGGCTTCGCTGCTGCCGTCAACCGAGGCCGACGGTGCCGTTACTCCCGCTGCGCCTTCGTCGTGAAGCTCTCGCCGTCGGAAACGATTTCCACTTGGCCGTGGACGCCGGTGACATACACCTTCGCGCCGACCGCGCCATAAACCTTCCACGCGGGAATCCCTTTCGCCCAACGCGCAAACAGGCTCGCCACCGCCACCTTGGGCCGCGTCGCCTCGGCGAACTCCGGGATCGCGTGGATGCCGTGGCCGGGCGCGATGAGGACATCGCACTTGAGCTTGCCGGGCGGCAATGACGGCAAGAGGCTGAGCTTCTGGTCCTCGGCCTCGATGTCGCCACCAAGCACGAAGACCACCTTGCCATGCTGGATGCGCAGGATCATCGCGTTTGCGTTGAGCAGATAGTGGGCGGGCGGATCGTTCTTCGGGCGGTTCTCTGGATGACGCTCATGGAAGAAATGCTTCGGCGGCGCGAGCACCTCCACCTCAAGTTGTTGGTCCCAATTGAGCTTGTCTCCGGCACGCGCCACCTGATGCGCGTCGGGTCGTTGCTTGAACGGCTGCCGCAGTTTCGCGTAATGCCCTAGCTCGCCACTGTAATCGCCGCTCGCACGGCCCGGCATCTCGTAGCCGGTATCGTAGAGTTTGCGGATGGGGAAATGATCCACGAGCCAGACGAAGCCGCCGAAGTGGTCGTAGTGCGCGTGGCTGATAACGACGCCGTCGAGTTCCTTCACGCCGCGCTGGCGCAACAGCGGCGCGATCAAGTCCCGCCCGCTGTTGTGGTCGGATGCCCAGCCCGAAGCATTGGTTGCCGAGGGATAGCCGTTGCCGGTGTCGTAGAGAAACGTGCGGCCGCCCGGCGTCTGCATCACCAACGCCAACCCTGCACCACGATGAACGTCGGGAATCTCCAGCACCGTTAGCGTGAACTTGCTAGCACCAGTCGCTGACAGTTCGGCGGCGTAACAGCACGCGCAGACGGCCAAGCACAGAATCATTTCTAGGAAACAAGTTGTGCGATACTTCATACGCGGCCAGTGTGCCCGCAGAGTCTTCTCTTCTCCAGCGAGAACTCCAAGTTTGCCGATCTTACCAATAAACCTCCGGGCCGCGCGTTCTACTGGCGAACCTTAACCGGAGAATAGAAAACATGACTCAACAACGTTTGCTTGGATGGATGATGGCCGGTGCCGTGGCGCTTTCGGCGGCGGGCTGGCTCAATGCGCAAGAAGCCGAGCGTCCACCGCGACCGCCCCAAGGCGGCGGTGAAGGCCGCGAAGGCGGACAGAGTGCGAGACGCGAGCAGCCGTTCCGGCCGATGGCGGGCATGGGTATGCAAGCGCAGATGGTGGCGACAGCGGACCATGTCTTCATCCTGCGCGGCAACATGCTCTACAAATACGACATCAAGGAACTGAAGCTGCAGGGCAAGGCCGAACTGGAGTTGCCCACGCCGCCTCGTCCGCAACAAGAAGGCGGGGAACGACGGCCACCGCTGGAAGGCGGACAGCAACGACCGCCGCCGCAACAATAGATTCAACGCGGCAGACGCCGAAGTTGTTTTGGTTGGCGGCAGGAGTGTGCGCCCTCGCAGCGAGTCGAAGAGGCGACATTCCTGCCGCCTTCGTTTTGGAACCGACTCGCCTTGCTCAGTTCCCGCCACGCTGCCGGCGGCGCTGCCAGAAGCTCAGCTTGGGGCGCGGCTTGGGGTGAGGGCTGTGCCCCGCCGGTTGCTGCGGGCGAGGCGATGGGCCGCGCGTTTCGTGCGACGCTTGTTGTGTCGCCTGCGGGCCGGGCTTCGGCGGATGATGCTGGTGAGGCTGGTGATTTGCCGGCTTCGGCGCGTGCGGTTGCGGATGCTGCGCCGGTTGCTGCGGTTTTTGGAATGACTGCGTCGTCGTCGGCATAAACGTCGGGTGGCGCTTCCGCTCCAGGCGTTTGCCGATGAACTTCTCGATGCTGCGCAGATGCTCCTCTTCGTCGCGCGACACGAACGTGATCGCGTCGCCCGTCGCCATGGCGCGGCCGGTGCGGCCGATGCGGTGGATGTAGTCCTCGGCATACACCGGCGTGTCGAAGTTGATGACGTGGGAGATGCCCTCCACGTCAATGCCGCGCGCGGCGATGTCCGTCGCGACGAGCACGCGGTAATGGCCGCGTTTGAAGCCGTCCAACGCCTTCTGGCGCTGGCTTTGCGTGCGGTTGGAATGCAGCGCCGCCGAGCGGATGCCACGCCGTTCCAGTTTTTGCGAAATGCGGTCGGCGCCGTGCTTGGTGCGAGAGAACACCAACACACAATCGAGATTCTGTTCCTCGATGATGTGGATGAGCAGGTCCATCTTCTGGTCGCGCTGCACGGTGAAGATGTGTTGTGTGACGGTCGCCACGGGATTGCGCTGCTCGCCGATTTGGATTATTTGCGGCTGGCGCTGGATACTGGCGGTCAACTCGCGGATTTCGCGGGACATGGTGGCCGAGAACATCAGCGTCTGACGCTCCTTGGGTATTTGGGCAACGATCTTGCGCACGTCGGGGATGAAGCCCATGTCCATCATCCGGTCCGCCTCGTCGAGCACGAGCACCTCGACCTTCGAGAGATCAATGCGGCGCGAGTTCATCAGGTCAATCAGCCGGCCCGGCGTCGCCACGACAAAGTCCACGCCGCGTTGCAGCGCCTGCAGTTGCGGGCCGTAGCCAACGCCGCCGTAGATCGCCAGCGTGCGCAGCCGCATGAATCGGCCGTAAGTTTTCACCGCCTCTTCGACCTGTCCCGCCAGCTCCCGCGTCGGCGTCAGCACGAGTGCCTTGATGCCGGTGCTCACCTGGCCGGCGGCCTCGTGAGCGGCGAGACGATTGAGGATGGGCAGCACGAATGCGGCGGTCTTGCCGGTGCCGGTCTGCGCGCAACCGATGATGTCCTTGCCTTGAAGCGCGGTCGGAATGGCCTGCGATTGGATGGCAGTAGGTGCCGTGTAGCCCGTGGCAAGAATTCCCTGCACGAGCTTGTCTGATAAACCGAGTGATTTGAATGGCATCAACCGACTTTACATGCGCAGCGACGGGAAAGCCAACGCCATGTTGGGCATGGCGCGGGCTGGAGTCAGACAGCTATCCGACAAGGAACAGCAGTCCAACCGGTTCACCGGCGGTGCTTTAGGAACGAACGGAGCAGCCGAAGGTTGGCTTTGTCCAGCGGACTTTCGCTTTCGAAATCGCCTTTTGGCGTCTCCAGCACGCCGGGAACTTTGGAAAAGTGCGGGTGGTTGAGCACGAGGCGGAACGCTTCCTTGCCGACGTAACCTTTGCCGATGTGTTCGTGGCGGTCCACGCGCGAGCCGAGCGGCGTCTTGGAGTCGTTGAGGTGGACGGCGGCGAGGAGCTTCCAGCCGATGACGCGGCCGAACTCTTTCGCGACGGCGGCGAAAGTTTTCGGCGTGCGGATGTCGTAACCGGCGGCGAGCAGATGGCAGGTGTCCACGCAGACGGCGAGCCGCTCCGGCCCAACGCGCGAGATGATGTCGGCAAGATGCTCGAAGCGGTAGCCGAGGTTGGTGCCTTGGCCCGCGGTTATCTCCAACGCAACCTTCACCGGCAAACCGCGTGTCTGCCGGAACACTTCCTTCAGGCTGTCGGCGATGCGGCGGAGTCCCGCGTCCTCGCCTGCGCCCATGTGCGCGCCGGGATGGCTGACGACGAACGGCAGGCCGAGCGCGTCGGCGCGCTGCAACTCATCAATCATGCCGTCAATACTCATGCGTAGCGTCGCCGGGTTGGTCGCGCCGAGGTTGATGAGGTAGCTGTCGTGCGCGAAGACCGGCGCGATGCCGGTATCGGCACGGAGTTTCTTGAACGCCGCGATTTCCTCCGCGCGCAGCGGCCGGGAACGCCACTGCATGTTGCCGCGCGTGAAGATTTGGATCGTCTCACAGCCGGTGAGCCGGCCGCGCTCGATGGCCTTGTCCGCGCCACCGGCGATGGACATGTGCGCGCCGAGTTTCACGCCGAAATCGCGCCGAGCAGCTCGCCGAGCTTGTTGTCCTGCGGATAAGAGTGGCCAAGGTGCTGTCGGAAGCCTTCGGCGAACTTCACGCCACAACGCTGGCCGTTGGCTGTGCCCCAGCGCCGCATGGTGAGGACGTATTCGTCCATTTTGTGATGTGACTTCAGCCAGTTCCGCTGACTGGCGTGGCACTTGACCATCCGCTCCTTGGTCTTGATCACCGGGGTGATGTCCACGTAAAGGCTGGCCAGGATGGGCTTGCCGAAGTGGTCCTTCATGTCTATCGCGTCGGCGTAGTAGAGATACGGAACATCGCCGGTAGGCTTGGCCGGCGGCGTGATCAACGTGTGCAGGTTCGGCGCGCCGGCGATGAAGGCGGCCATCCGCGCGAGCTGGGAGGTGACCTCATGGTCCACCATGTAGCAAACTGGCGAGTGGGTGAAGACCATGAACGGGTTCACGCGCCGGACCAGTTCGATAACGGCGCGGAGCGTGGGCTTGTCATACATGACGAGACCGTCGCGCGCGCCGCAACAATGGTGCGTGGCGCCGATGACGGCGGCGGCGCGGCGGGCTTCCTCAAACCGGATGCGGGAAATGTCGTCGGTGTCGTATTCGAGCGTGCCGCAGTCGCCGGCGGCGACGTGAGCCATGTGGATGCGGTAGCCTTTCTTCGCCAGCAGCGCAAGCGTGCCGCCGCAGAGGAACTCGACGTCGTCGGGATGGGCCATGACGGCCAGAACGGTTTTGTTGTCTTTCATGTTTCCTTTTTTTGCGTCAATGCTTTGCGGCCATCGGCCGCCGGCCTTCGCGCTCCGCCCGGTGGTGAGGCTCGATGTGGACCAACACCTGGATGACCTGCGGCACGGCGCGCATGACCTGTTCTTCCACTTCGTGACCAAGCCGGTGACTCGCCAGCACGGTCATGTTGTCGTCCACTTCGAGGTGAACGTCCACAAGGATATTCAGGCCGGACTTGCGCGTGAAGACTTTTTCGACGTGCAGGACCCCTGGCTGCGCGGCGGCTTGGCGGATTTTCTCCAGCGTGTCGGCCGGCAACTGCGTGTCCATCAGTTCCAACGAGCTGCGCCGGAAAATCGCGACGGCCATCACAGCGATGATGAGCGCCACCACAAACGCGGCGATGGGATCGAGAACGCGCCACGGCACGCCGCCCACGATGGCGCCGCCGATGCCGAGCGTGGCGGCGAGGCTGGAGAACGCGTCGCTGCGATGGTGCCACGCTTCGGCGATGAGGCTGGAACTGTTCAGCCTGCGTCCTACGTAGAGCTTGTATTGGAACAGGGCCTCTTTCACGACGATGGAGATCAACGCTACCACCAGCGCAAGGCCCGTCGGCCCCTCCAGCGTCTCCGGATGCCTGATGCGGAACCATGCGCCCACGGCGATCCCGCCCGCGACCGCCAGCAGCAATCCGGCGATGACGCTGGCGGTGATGCTTTCGATCTTGCCGTGGCCGTAGGGGTGTTCGGGGTCGGCTGGCTGGCCCGCTTTGCGCAAGCTCCAGACCAGCGCGGTGGAACTGACCACGTCTGTCAGCGAGTGCAGCGCGTCGGCCACCAGCGCCGCGGAATGCCCGTAGATGCCGCCGATCAGTTTGACGACGACCAACGCGACGTTGGCAACCACACCGATGCCGGCGGCGCGCGACGCTGCATTGTATGCGTGAGGATTATCGTTCGCCGGCACGCGGTTCCTTACTTGATCTCCAACACCCAGATTTCTCGCTGCGCCGGCAGGTTGGACTTCCCGACGGCGAACGCCGCCGTGCCGAGCTGTTTCACGTCGCTCTTGCCGCGAAGAAATCCGTCCACCGTCGCGATCGGCAGGTTCGGCGTGTAGCGCGTCTTGAAGTGCATTGGCACCACGACACGCGGATTCAGTTGCGCCACCAGCCGGTCGAGCTTGGCGACATCAAGCGTGAAAAAACCGCCCACCGGCAACAGCAGCACGTCCACCGGTCCGACGCTCTTGATCTGCTCATCGGTCAGCAGACAACCGAGGTCGCCGACGTGACAGAACCGCACGCCGTCCAGCTCGAAACTGTAAACCGTATCGCGCCCGCGTTCGGCGCCCTGCGCTTCGTCATGAAACGCCGCCGTGCCGGTGAACGTGACGCCGCGGAAGTTGAACCTGCCGACGCCCTTCTGGCTGCGCAGCGTGAACGGCGAGCCAGCGACGATGCCGACATTGCTGTGGTCGGCGTGCTCGTGCGTCACCAATACCACGTCGGCGGTCAGGCCCTTGGGAATCGGATAGCTGAAAAAGGTGTTGTCGAATGGATCAATGATCACGCGCAGACCGTTTGCCGCGGTGAGCTGGAAAAACGACTGGCCAAACCACTGGACGCGCACCTGGTCTGCTGCCGCCGCGCCGCCGTCGGCCAGACCGAGCCAACCGCCGCCCAACAACATCCACCAGACAGCTTTCATAGCAGTCCTCCTTTTCATAACTGTGTAATCTACACACATCGCCGCCGAAGGCGAAAGCAGTTTGCGGGGGCTGACTACAGGGCGCTTTGGCCGGTGTAGAACGGGCTTTCAAGCCCTTTCTGAACGGATGTGGAAATCCGTTCTATGATATCTATGTATAGTGGAGCACATCTTGAGACGGTTCCGATGCGGAGTGCCTGCTGGGTCTGTGCGCTGCCGCTTGCGGGTTGACAAAAGGAGCGCAGCGGCGTTTTGTCAGAAGGTCAACCCGGAGCCGAGTGGAAACAAACGCCAACAACCCATCGCCCGCGCCCGCCGCCGAACCCGGCTGGCGCAAGGCATCCACCTCGAACAGCTTGGCGGAAGTTCACCGCTCAGTCCATGTGCCTCACGGCGCGGGATTCTTCCGCAAGATGCTCGCGTTCGCCGGGCCGGGTTACTTGGTGGCGGTCGGCTACATGGATCCGGGCAACTGGGCCACCGACATCGCCGGCGGCTCGGCGTTCGGCTACACATTGCTGTCTGTTGTCCTGCTGTCCAACTTGATGGCGATCCTGCTCCAGTCGCTCGCGGCCAAACTCGGCATCGTCACCGGTCGTGATCTGGCGCAGGCGTGCCGCGACCATTACTCGAAACCGGTGGCGATGACGCTCTGGGCATTGTGCGAAGTCGCCATTTGCGCGTGCGACCTCGCCGAGGTGCTCGGCTCGGCCATCGCGTTAAACCTGCTCTTCGGCCTGCCGATGATCTGGGGCGTCTGCCTGACCACGCTGGACGTGCTCGGCATCCTCTACTTGCAGAACAAGAGCTTCCGCTGGATTGAGGCGCTCGTGGTTACTCTGATCTTTTCCATCCTTGCCTGCTTCGTCGTGGAGATTTACTTCTGCAAGCCTGACGCGGTCGCCGTGTTTAAAGGCTTCATCCCGCGCACCGAGATTCTCAAGAACCCGGAAATGCTCTACGTGGCCATCGGCATCCTCGGCGCGACGGTGATGCCACACAATCTCTACCTTCACTCTTCCATCATCCAGACGCGCAAATACGATCTGACGCCCGCCGGCAAGCGCGAGGCTATCCGCTTCGCCGTCTGGGACTCCGTCATCGCGCTCTCCACGGCGCTGCTGGTCAACGCCGCCATCCTCATCGTCGCCGCGGCCACGTTCCATCGCACGGGCCACCACAGCATCACCGACATCAAGGATGCCTACCACATGCTTGCGCCCGTGCTCGGCGTCGGCGTGGCAAGCACGTTTTTCGCGCTGGCGTTGCTCGCATCCGGCCAGAACTCGACGCTCACCGGCACGCTCGCAGGCCAGATTGTGATGGAGGGTTTCCTCAACTTCCGCATGAAGCCGGCGCTGCAACGGTTCCTGACGCGCGCCATCGCGATCACGCCGGCCATCATCGCCATCGCCATCTACGGCGACTCCGGCGCGGGCAAGCTGCTCGTGCTGAGCCAGGTTGTCCTGAGCCTCCAACTCTCATTCGCCGTCATCCCGCTGGTGAAGTTCACTAGCGAGCGCGCCAAGATGGGCGAGTTCACCAACGCACGTTGGGTCACCGCGCTGGCGTGGCTGACCGCCGCCATCATCGTCGCGCTCAACGTGAAGTTTCTCGTGGACTACTTCGGCATCAGCACGTTGCTGACGTCACTGTTCAAATAGGAGCCGTCATGTATCAAAAAATCCTCGTCGCATTGGAAAACAGCCAGGCCGACAAGAGCCTGCTGCCGCACATCGCCGAATTGGCGAAACTCCACAAGTCGAAGCTGCTGCTGGTCCACGTCGCCGACGGCTGGGTCGCCCGCAACTTCGACAAACTCCAGCTCCGCGAATCGCAGGAGATGATTGACGACCGCGCCTATCTCGAAGAGACGGCGAGGCGGTTGCGCGAGCAGGCTCTGGCCGTCGAAACCTGCCTCGCCCTCGGCGATCCGCCGAACGAAATCCTCAAGACCGCCGAAAAGGAGCAGTGCGACCTGATCGCGATGACCACGCATGGACACCGGCTGCTCGCGGACATCTTCTACGGCAGCACCATCGAGCACGTCCGCCACCGCTCGATGATTCCACTGCTGGTCGTCCACGCGGGGAAACTCAAGGAAGCCTGATTGAGGCTGCTGAGCCAACCGGCCCGCGTTACGAGATTGATGCGGACTGCGTGTCGGCAGCCGAAGATCTGGTGTGGCACCGCACTGGCGCAATTTCACCAACGCGGAAAATGCAAGAAGCGGTTTGGCGGTGTCTTGATTTTCGCTTGCGAAGCAGGCGTGGAGGATTTTCCCGCATTGACGCCGCCATGCGACGGAGTAGCCTGTGAGCCGAGGTTTGTAAGAGCGATGGAAACAACGAATGCGGCGTGAAAACATCTTTTGCGCGGGTGTGCCGGGGACAGATCGTTCCACCGTATCGCCGCCAAAAGCAAAATTCCTATCAACGAATGGTAAAGTTCAAGCCCGGAAAATATCTGCGTGATTTTCTGCGGATTCTGCGGCATCCGGAGAATCTGCGAACTATTCTGCGGGAAGCCTACCGTCATCATCTGGGGATGGCTTTGGACCGGCGTTTCGGCCGCGGCCGCTGTTCCATGCCGTCGGTGCTCAGTTTGGAGCTGACACGCAGATGCAATCTGAGGTGCCAGATGTGTCCGCAACTGCGCCATTTGGCTTCAGTCCCTGGTGAATTGAGCTGGTATGATCGCTCGCAGGAAATGTCCCTGACGGGATGGGTCGGAGTTTTGGATCAGGCTGTCGCCTTCAAGCCGCGCCTCTACGTTACGGGCGGCGAGCCGCTGCTTCATCGGGATTTCGGGCAGATAATCGCTGAAGCGAAACGAAGGAAGCTGTATGTGGAATTGCAGACAAACGGAACTCTTCTGGCGGATTATGCGGAACTCCTGGTTGGGTCCGGCGTTGAAAAAATAACAATTTCGATTGATGGAACGCCTGAAGTGCATGATGCGATACGCGGCCGACCGGGAGCTTTTGCGCTTCTTGAAAAAGGCGTCAGAAGCGTCTTGGAAGCTGGGCGCAAGCTCCGAAGGCCGGGTCCATCGCTGTGCGGAACATGCATCATCACGCGCGACAACATCGGAATCCTGGATGTGTTGCCCAGAGTGGCCGCGGAAATCGGGCTGGACAGTCTGCGCTTCGAACATCCCATCATCGACACTCCCGAAAACACGGCCAGGCACAACGCCATTTTTACCAAGGAATTCGCAGAGGCGCACGGCTTGCACATGATATTTCCTTCAGTGGTTGACGGGGAGTATTATCAGAACCGCATGGTCGGGAGTGACCTGCAAGCTCTAAGTGAGAAGTTGCGCCAGCTAAGCAATCGCTCCTGGGGCATGGAAGTATCCATACTGCCGGTTTTGTCCGGGGAAACTCTTTTCCCTTATTATTTTGATTTTGATTATCCTTTTTCCGAGGACTGTAATGCGCTGTGGAAGGTGTGCAAGATCGCGTCGGACGGCTCAGTGCTTCCCTGCCTGCATCTGGTGATGGGAAATGTGACCCGCCAGTCTTTAGCCGAGATATGGAACGGTGCGCCCATGGTCAGCTTCAGGAAACTGATCCTGAACGGACTTTTCCCCGGTTGCGCCCGCTGCTGCAGAAGATCCTTCGCGCGAAGCAACTCAACCGGTTGCAAGGAAACCGACAGCGCACGCTAGGCGGACCCCGTGTTTCGTCTTTCGCGCGTCGTGGTTATCGAGTAGTCTGCGGTTGATGAGTGCATTCGAAACACCTCACTTTCCGGTCGCTCGACCGCGTCGTCTGCGCGCCACGCCAGCGCTGCGCCGGCTCGTGCGCGAAACCCATGTGACCGCCGACGGCCTCGTCATGCCACTGTTCGTGCGCGGCGGCAAAGGCGTGCGGCGACCCATCAGTTCGATGCCCGGCAACTTCCAGTTTTCCGTGGACGAGCTGGTCAAGGAGGCGCGCGCCATCCAAAAGCTCGGCGTGCCGGCGATTTTGTTGTTTGGCCTCCCCGACAAGAAAGACGCGAAGGCCAGTGGCGCTTACGCCAAGCACGGCATCGTCCAAACTGCCGTGCGCGCGGTGAAGGACGCCGTGCCGGAACTGATCGTCATCACCGATGTCTGCAACTGCGAATACACCAGCCACGGCCACTGCGGCATCGTCTGCAAACGCCGCGACGGCGCGCTGGACGTGGACAACGACGCCACGCTGGAGTTGCTCGCCAAGAGTGCCGTCAGCCACGCCGAGGCGGGCGCGGACGTTGTCGCGCCGAGCGACATGATGGACGGCCGCGTTGCCGCCATCCGTCACGCGCTCGACCGGGGCGGTTTCACAAACACACCGATCATGAGCTACGCGGCGAAGTTCGCGAGCGGCTTCTACGGGCCGTTCCGCGAAGCGGCCGACAGCCCGCCGCAGTTCGGCGACCGCCGCACCTATCAGATGGATTATGCCAACGGCAACGAGGCGTTGCGCGAAGTGGCGATCGACATCGCCGAGGGCGCGGACATCGTGATGGTGAAGCCCGCGCTGGCCTACCTCGACCTCGTGCGCCGCGTAAAGGATCGCTTCGGTTATCCGACCGCCGTCTATAACGTCAGCGGCGAGTTTTCAATGGTAAAGGCCGCCGCCGAAAAGGGCTGGCTCGACGAGCGCGCCGTTGTCATGGAAACCATGACCGCCTTCCGCCGCGCCGGCGCGGACATTGTTATCACCTACTGGGCGAAGGATGTCGCGCGTTGGCTGGCTGCGTAGAAAACGGAGACAATCCCGCTGGACACGCCCAGGATGGTGGGGGCGACAAAGCTTGCACGCAACTGAGCCGGTCGTTGTGAAACAGTCCGCCGCAACGGTTCGGGAGAATCTTGTCTCGCAGGCAACCTTGACTTTGCGGGCCGCGCGCTTTTAACCTGCGCGGGTTCACAGGAGGTTCGTTCGTGGCAGATCTTAGCGGCCAAACTTTTGACGGATTCGAAATTCTCTGCAAGCTGGGACAGGGCGGGATGGGAGCCGTTTACAAAGCCCGCCAAGTCTCCCTGAACCGCTTCGTGGCCCTCAAGGTCATGTCCAATGCCCTGGCCGAGGACCAGGAGTTCATCGAGCGATTCAAACGCGAGGCCACCACCGCTGCCCAGTTCAAACACCCCAACATCGTCCAGGTCCATGCCGCCGGGGAGAGCAATGGCACCTACTACATGGCGATGGAGTTCGTCGAGGGCAGGACTGTGCGCGAACACATCCGCAGCCGTGGCCGGCTCGACCCGCAGGAGGCCATCGCCATCACGCTCCACGTCGCCGAGGCGCTGAAGTATGCGTGGAACAAGTCGCGGATGATCCATCGCGACATCAAGCCGGACAACGTCTTCCTCTCGCAGTCCGGCGAAGTGCTGGTGGGCGACCTCGGTCTGGCCAAGAGTCTCGGCAGTTCCTCCACCGAGATGACCTCCACGGGCATGATGCTTGGCTCCCCGCACTACATCAGCCCGGAGCAGGCGATGTCGGCGAAAGACATTGATTTCCGGGCGGACATCTACAGTCTGGGCTGCACGTTGTTTCAGATGCTCACGGGGCGGACGGCCTACCAAGGCGACAGCTCGATGGCGTTGATGATGAAGCACGTCCATGATCCGCCGCCGGACATTTTCGAGGCAATACCGGAGTGTCCGAGGAAACTGGGCGTGATGGTGGGCAGGATGATGGCCAAGAACCGGGACGACCGGCCGTCGAGCTACGACGAACTCATCGCCGGCCTGTGGGAAGCCAACGAGAACCTGAGCGGAGATACAGAGATTGGCCGCCCTCCAGCGGCGCCGGCATTGCCTCCCACTGCCGTCGGGTGCGCCGCCGCAGTGCCGACAGTGGCTTCTACACCGCGCAAGCAACTTTCGCCGGGATTGATCTACGGCGTGGCTGGAGGTGTTGTCGTTTTGTTACTCGCAGGTTTGATGATCTGGTCGCCGTGGAAGGCATCTTCAACCGGCAATGTGTCACCCGACACGTCCGTCACTGACGATGCCGGGTGGAAGAACGCCATCAACCTGCTTCCGCTGATTGACTTGCAAGAGGACGCGGCGTCGGGCCAGTGGAAATTGGAGAACGGTGCTCTGTTTGGTGCCAAGGGGGTCGCGTGTCTGGAGTTGCCCTATCGCCCACCGGACGAATATGACTTCCGGATCGTCTTCACCCCGAGAGGACCTGGCGTGAACGGTTGCCAGCATATTGCCATAGCCGGAAAACAGTTTGTATGGAACTTTGGGGCCGGTAAAGGGCGTCTATTTGGTTTTGAAGAAGTGGATGGTCAAACTGTCCAGGCCAGTCCGTTATCGGTTGTCGGTGAACCCATGAGGCCCGGCAAGAGGTATACCTCACTAGTCGAAGTCCGACATGGTCGAGTCAGAAGCTACCTTGACGGCCGATTATTGGTGGAGTTGAACCCCGAACAAGTTGCCCTCAATGCAGGGGATCACTGGCGGCTGCGGGACGGATCGCGTCTCGGTGTCGGCACCCAGAACCAGTGCACTTATCACGCTATCGAAGTTCGCGAGGTCACCGGTAAAGGCACGTTCACGCGCGGCGCGCCGAGCGGCACGTCCATCACTCCATCACTCCAACACTCCGCCTCCTCCTCTGCCGCCGCTCTGCAGCTTCTCGGTAACGTCTTCACCAACTCGGTCGGCGCGGAGATGGTCTATATCCCGCCCGGCGAGTTCCTGCTCGGCAGCACGAAGGAGGAGCAGGACTGGGCGGCGGCCAACGGCGCGGCGAAAAAAGGCGTAACATTCGAAGGCGAAACGCCGCGCAAGGCCACGATCAAACAAGGCTTTTGGATGGGGCGGACGGAGGTAACGATAGGCCAGTGGAAACAGTTTGTGAAAGAAACGGGCTATGTGACCGATGGCGAAAAGCAAGGCGAGTCGTATGTGCAGGCAGAGGGTAAACCGTGGGCGCCTAAAAGAGGGGTGAACTGGCGTAACCCGGATCTTGGATTTGAGCCGCGAGACAACCATCCAGTGAGCTGCATCAGTTGGAATGACGCGGTGCCGTTCTGCGAATGGCTGACGGAACATGAGCGAAAGGCGGGGCGAATGCCAGCAGGCATGGTCGTGCGTCTGCCGGGAGAGGCGGAGTGGGAGTATGCGTGCCGCGCGGGGACGCAGACGAAGTTCTGGTGGGGCGACTCAAAGGAGGATGGCAAAGAGCGGTTGAACTGGGCTGGGAAGGAGGACGGGTATGAGTTTGTGGCTCCAGTGGACAGCTTCGGCGAGCGAGGCCGGAATCGGTTTGGCTTGACGGACATGCTTGGCAATGTGTGGGAATGGTGTCTGGATGAATTCGATGCGACGCAGGCGCATGAGGATGTGTGGAGGGGGAATCGCAACACGCGGGTGTTGCGGGGAGCGGAGTTCAAATACATCCCCGCACTTTCTCGCTGTGCCTACCGCATCAACCGCAACCCTCCCCTCTCGGATTGCGCCATCGGCTTTCGGGTGGTGGTGGGTGTGGATGTTACTGGTGGATCAAAGGCAGCAACTGCACCGTTGCCGGCCGCACCGAGAGAGGGTGAGATTCTTGCCCCACCGGAAACCCGCGTCACCGCGCTGACGACAACTCCGAAGGCGGGCGAGGTCTTCACACTCAATGTCGGCAGCAACGTGACGATGGAACTGATGGGCATCCCGCCCGGCGAGTTCATGCTCGGCAGCACCAAGGAAGAACAAGCATGGTCAGCGGCCAACGGAGCCAAGGAGGAAGTGAAGCGCGAGGGCGAAGCGCCACGAAAAGCATCGATCAAGCAAGGTTTCTGGTTGGGGCGCACGGAGGTGACGGTGGGGCAATGGAAAGAGTTCGTCGCAGCGACAGGATACAAGACGATTGCAGAAAAAAATGGTTACGTGGATTTCGCGTTTCTGAAAGAAGCCAAGCGTGGTCGTGTGAACGGGTTGAGTTGGCGCGATCCGGGTTTCGGTTTTACGCTGCGAGACGATCATCCAGTGTGTTGCGTAAGTTGGAACGATGCGGTGGTATTCTGTGAATGGCTGACGGAACGCGAGCAGAAGGCTGGGCGCTTGCTGGCGGGCCATTTGATCCGATTACCGACGGAAGCGGAATGGGAATATGCGTGTCGGGCGGGTTCGCAGACGAGGTTCTGGTGGAGCGACTCCGAGGAAGATGCCAAGGACCGGTTAAACTGGTCTGGGAAAGAAGATGGGTTTGAATTTGCGGCACCAGTGGACAACTACGGCGCGCGGGGTCGGAATCGGTTTGGCTTGGCCGACATGTTGGGGAATGTATTAGAGTGGTGCTTGGATGAACCGGATGTGAAGCAGGCGCACGAGGAGTGCTATAGGGGCTTCCCAGACGGGCGAGTGTTTCGGGGCGGGGCGTTCCGGGATAAACCTGCCTATGTTCGCTGTGCCTTCCGCAAGTGGAGCCGTCTATCTAGTTCGGGTAACGACCTCGGCTTTCGGGTCTGTTATGGCGTAGATGTGTCTGCCGCGAAGACAACAGCCTCGACTTCACCGGCAGCCGCGCCGAAGGAAGGCGGAATCCTTGCTCCGCCTGAGACTCGCGTCACCGCGCTGACGACCAATCCAAAGGTGGGTGAGGTCTATACGCTCAATGTCGGCAGCAACGTGACGATGGAACTGATGGGCATCCCGCCCGGCGAGTTCCTGATGGGAAGCACGAAGGAGGAACAAGCGTGGGCAGTGGCCAATGGCTTGAACAAGGATTGGGCGGTGCGTGAGGGAGAATCCCCGCATAAGGAAGCCATCAAGCAAGGCTTTTGGATGGGGCGAACGGAGGTGACGGTTAACCAGTGGAAGCAGTTTGTAAATGCTACGGGTTACGTGACCGACGGAGAGAAAAGGGGCGAGTCGTTCAGTCCGCTGAAGATGGGCAAAGCGTTGGGTTCCGTGAAAGGAATGAGTTGGAGAGAGCCGAAGTTCTTTTCGCTGGAAGACAATCAGCCTGTGACGTGCATCAGCAGGAATGATGCGATGGCATTCTGCAAGTGGCTGACTGATCGCGAACTAAAGGCGGGCCATTTGCCACCGGGTTTTGTGTTGCGGTTGCCGGCAGACGCGGAATGGGAATATGCGTGCCGTGCCGGAACACAGTGCAAGTTCTGGTGGGGAGAGAACCCGGAAAACGGCAAGGGTCGGCTGAACTGGCATGAGGATGGCGGCAAGTTTGGGTGGGTGTTCCCGGTGGACACTTTCGGTTTGCGCGGTCGGAACGGGTTTGGCTTGGCGGACATGTTGGGCAACGTCTATGAGTGGTGCTTGGGTGAATACGACGCGAAACAGGCTCATGACGATTTGATGATCAAGCTCTCGAAGAGGACAGCGATCACACGTGGCGGATCGTTCCACAACGTTCCCGCCAACTGTCGCAGCGCCTATCGCTATGTTACCAAATCGGACGAGTCGGACAACTGGAACGGCTTTCGGGTCTGTGTGGGTGTGGAACGTTGAGCCGAAGAGTGGAAAACAATCAAGCCCCGGTCCCGCCTGTCGCGAGATCGGGGCTTGTTGTTTGAAACAAATGCCGCGGCGCGCTATGTGGTCGGCGAGGGCGGCTCAGACGGTTCGGACGGCGTTGGAGCGACTGGATCGCTGGGTGCCGCCGGCTCGGATGATGGCTCCGGCGTTGGAGCTATCGCTTCAGCGGGTGCTGTAGCAGGCGCCGGCGGCGCTTCGTTGGCCGCGACGGCGACCGGTTGCTGCGCTTCGGGCATGATGGGGGCGGTGACAGGCGCGGGGGCGGGCGTCACGTCGCCTTGGGTCGTCTCCATCGTGCTGTCGCCTTCGTAATGATCGAGCGGCTGCGCGTCGCCGTGGTCTTCGGCGCGGCGGGTGAACTTCACCGACACGATCTTCGAGACGCCGCTCTCTTGCATCGTCACGCCGTAGAGCACGTCGGCCATCGCGATGGTGCGCTTGTTGTGCGTGATGAGCACGAACTGGCTCTGCTTGAGGAAGCGGTGGAGGATGTTGAGGAAGCGGTTGATGTTGGATTCGTCGAGCGGCGCGTCCATTTCGTCGAGCACGCAGAACGGGCTGGGCTTGACCATATAGATGGCGAACAGCAGCGCGACGGCGGTCATCGTCTTTTCGCCGCCGCTGAGCAGCGTGATGCTCGTGAGTTGTTTGCCCGGCGGGCGCGCGACGATCTCGATGCCGCTCTCTAGCGGGTCGTTCTCGTCGAGCAGGATCAGGTTGGCCTTGCCGCCGCCGAACAGCTCGCCATACATCTCCTGGAAGTTCACGCGGATCTTCTCGAACGTTTCGCTGAAGAGCTTGCGCGTGGTGGTGTTGATGTGGGCGATGGCCTTGAGCAGGTCGTCCTTGCTCTTGACGAGGTCTTCGTGCTGCTCGCTGAGAAACTTTTGCCGCTGCTCCAGCTCGTCGTATTCGGCGATGGCTTCGAGGTTCACCGGCCCCATCGCGTCGAGGCGCTGCTGCATTTCGGTCACCTGCATCTCCATCGCGCTCCAATCTGGTGCGAGGCCGGCGGCGGAGGTTTCCTCCGGCGTGAGCGTGGTGGTTTGTGGCAGGCCGCTGTCGGCGATGGTGATCTTGAGCACTTCCGGCGGCAGGTCGTCGAGGTTGAGTTGATACTGGCGCCCGATGCGCTCCTTGAGGTTCTGCATCGCCATGCGTTTCTCGGCAAGATGCAGTTCTTGCGTGTTGCGCTCCGTCTTGGCCTCGTCCATCTGGCGGCGCTGGACTCGAACCGATTCCTCCAACTCCGCGATGCGCAAGGCGAACGCGTGGCGTTGCTCCTGCTGCTCCCGGAGCTGCCGCTGAAGCTCGTCGCGGAGGACGACGCAGGTCGCAACGGCCTGTTCGGCCTCCGCGATCTCGACGCGCAGATGCGCGATGCGGTCGGCGTAGCCGGCGCGGTCGCGGCTGCGGCTTTCGATCAGGTCAACGAACTCGGCGATGCGCGCTTCGAGCGGCGCTTTGCCAGCGGCGGCGTTGTTATATTTCTGCTGCTCGGTGGCCTGCGCGATCTTGGCCTCGGTCAGCTCGTCCAACCGGTGCTGGCGGTCGGTCTGCAACTGCGTGGCGTGCTGGCGTCCGGCGCCGAGTTGGCGGCGCAGTTCGGTCTCGCGTTGTTCGATGCCGGAAAGCTCCTGTTGAATCTGCGACTTGCGCTCGGCGTCGCCGGTGCCTTGATGCGAGAGCTGTTCCAGCTCCCACGTCACGGTCTCGATCTTGTGGCCCAGCTCGACCAGTTCCTTTTCCACCGACGCCAGCTCGCCTTCCTGTGTGGCAATCTGGAGTTCGGCGGCGTGGACGAGGCCGCGCGTGGCGGCGAGCTTCTCCTCCAGTTGCACCGCTTCGGTGACGCTGGCCTGCTGGCGCGCCTCGGTTTGCGTCGCCTGGCTCCGCAACTGCGCGAGCGTTTCCGTCAGTTCGGCAATCTGGCTCTTGCGCGTGAGGATGCCGGCCGCGACGCCCGCGCCGCCGCTGATGATGCCGTGGCGGTTGACGAACTCGCCGCGCGGTGTGACGGCCTCGACGCCGTTGCTGCGGCTGACGATCTGGAGCGCGGTCTGGAGGTCCGGCGCGATGACAACCGACGCGAGCAGCGAGCGGACGAGTGGTTTCAACGTCTCGTCGCAGCGCACATGGTCAATAGCGAAGCCGACCGCGCCCTCGAGCATCATGTCGAGCGAAGGCGCGACGACACGCGGCAGATCCAGCGGCGCCAGCGCCGCGCGGCCCAAGTGGCGTTCGTGCAGCGCGGCGAGGATTTTCTCCGCGCTCGCGGTGTCGCGCACGACGACGGCCTGAAGGTGATTGCCGAGCGCCGCTTCCACGGCCGGCGCAAACTGCGGTTCCACCTGGATGCACTGGGCGAGGGCGCTGAGCAGCGCGTCGGCCGGAACCTCGGCGCCGTGCGTCTGGCGCAGCACGGCCAGCGCGCCGGCGGAGTAGCCTTCGTAATCGCGCTCCAGTTGGTTGAGCAGCTCCAGCTTGGAGTTCACCTCGGCGATGGAGCGCAACTCGGCGCTCGCCGCGGCGGAAAGCTGTTTCATCTCGTTGTTGGCCGCGGCCAACGCCTGTTCGAAACAGGCGATTTCCTCCTGAAACTTGGCGATGGTGGCGCGCCGCCCGGTGAGTTCCTGTTCTCCCGCGTCGCGCGTCGCCTGGATGCGCGACTGGCGTTGTTGCAACTCGGATTTTTCGGTGCCGAGCCGCTCGAGTCGCAGGCTGCTGTTGCGTTGCTGGATATCGAGCGACGCCAGTTCGCTGCGAAGCCGCGACGCGTTGCTTTCCTGTTCGATGATCGCCGCGTCGGTCTGCGCGACGCTCTTCTCGGCTTCCACAAGCTGCTGGTCCAGCGCCGTGACGGCGTCCTGCTCGGCCTTGAGCGAGGCGTTCTTCTCGGCGACGATGGCGGCCATCGCCTTCAACTGCTCCTCCAGCGCGGCCAGCGCGGCCCGCTGGTCCGCGGCGCGTTGCTCGGCTACGCCGATGTCCACGCTGTGCCGCTGGATGAGCGCGTCGAACTCGACGATCCGCTCGTTGTTGAACTGGATGCGGCTCTGGTTGCGCTCGATCTCGCTGCGGTTCTCCTGCTGCTGTAATGTGGTCTGCGCGACGGCGTGGTCGAGCGTCTCCTGCCCCTGGCGCTGCCCGCCAACAGCGGTTTCGCTTTGCTCGACGACGCTCGCGGCGGCCGCGATGGTTGCGTCCAGCGCGGCGATCTTCGTCTGGAACTCGGCGACCGCGGCCTCCAACTCATCGAGCCGGTGGCGGCTCAGGCGGCAGTCGAGCGACTTGAGCTGGTCGTGAAGTTCCTTGTAGCGGCGCGCCTTGCCCGCCTGGCGCTGGAGCGAGCCGATCTGGCGCTTCACCTCGCGGATGATATCGGTGACGCGGACGAGGTTGGCCTCGGTGTATTCGAGCTTGCGGAGCGCCTCTTTTTTCTGCGTCTTGAACTTCGTGATGCCGGCGGCTTCCTCGAAGATCGCGCGGCGGTCTTCAGGATGCGAACTGAGAATCTGGTCAATGCGGCCCTGCTCCATCATCGAGTAGGCCGCGCGGCCGATGCCGGTGTCCATGAAAAGCTGTTGCACGTCGCGCAGGCGGACCGGCGTCTGGTTGATGAAGTAGTTGCCCTCGCCGTTGCGGAAGACGCGGCGCGTGATCTTCACTTCGCTGTAGTCCAGTTGCACGCCGGCGACGGGCGAGAGCTCGCCGGGTTTGACCTCAGCGATGGTGATGCTGACTTCGGCCATGCCGATCGGTTTGCGGCCGTCGGTGCCGTTGAAAATCACGTCGGCCATTTCGCCGCCGCGCAACGCCTTGGCGCTTTGCTCGCCGAGCGCCCAGCGGAGCGCGTCGGAAACATTGGATTTGCCGCAACCGTTGGGACCAACAATGGCAGTGACACCGGGGAGAAAATCGAGGCGGGTCTTTTCCGCAAACGACTTAAAACCCACAATTTCAAGGTTTTTTAGATACATGTGAGAAGAACGTGTGAATAACTTGTGCGTAGGTTGCCAAAGGATGTGGCCTCTGTAAAGCAAAAACACCATTAGCGGTGGTTGCACTCATGAACGGCCACAAAATGTGGGGTTTTCGCTGCCTGTCTGAAATCCGTGAAATTCTGGTAAATAAAGTGAACTTCTTGCTCAAAAACAGGCCGTTTTTAGGGTGAAATCGCTTCCAGTTCCGTCCATCGGCATTGCGAGGATTCGAGTGCTGGGAATCTGTTGCTGATTCACGATTCGCATGGGCTGCTGAATACACGGAGAATTGGAAAAAGCATGAGCGATATTCGGAGGTGTATGTGGGACGATAAAGGGTTAGTATCTCACGACAACCATGGCCACAGACTAACTCTCCAATTCTCCTCACGTGGCCCAAATCAAGACTCTCATCCTTCAACACAACGGGTTTATTAAATGCGTAATGGAATAAAGCCATCCAATGTTCTCTGCCTCTACCCCTATGTGAAAGAGGTGCCCATCTACGAGTTTTTCCCGCCCATCGGTCTCGAATATGTCGCGACCGCTGTCAGCGATATGGTTGAGAGCATCCGGATCGTGGATTTCAGGTATGTCAAAGACCCGATGAGTTGTTTTGCCGCTTCTGTGGATACCGCTCTGGTCAGTGTGAACTGGAACTACTCATACGATGAAGTGTGCTCTGTGATACGGCAGATCCCGTCGCATATAAGAGTCATTGTGGGAGGAAGGCAGGCTACGGATTACGTCGAAGACCTGTTTCACAGGTGTCCGAATATATCCGTCATCGTAAGGGGGGAAGGTGAAGCAACCATGAGGGACCTTTTCAGCGGGAGACCCGTGGAAGAAGTGAAGGGAATCTCGTATGTGGACGACGGGAAGGTCGTTCATAATGAATCCAGGCCGCTGCTTTCTGTTGATGATGTCAAAAGACCGGACAGAAAACTCAGGACAACGGCATACCGTGCGACCATCAGGGGAATTGACTTGGGATTGAGTTTCGACGCCGTCATGAGTTCCCGGGGATGCCCTTACAAGTGCAAGTTTTGCACATTCAAGCTCAACCCTTTGGGACAGATGCGGAAATGGGAGGCGAGAAGTCCCGAATCCACCGTTGAAGAAATTGAAGCCCTGGATGCGGATTTTGTGGCGTTTGTGGACGACAATTTTGCCGCTGACATGAACAGGGTCGAGAAGATATGCGACCTCATTATTTCCAAGCGGATAAAGAAGATGTTCCTGTGCAACGTAAGGATTGATATCGCAAAAAAACCCGCGCTGTTGGAGAAGATGAAAAAGGCGGGTTTCAAGGTCCTGATGGTGGGATTGGAATCGGCTCAGGACAAGTCGCTGGTGGCAATGCAGAAGGGCTTCAAGACAGACGGCGTAAGAGAAGCGTTCAAGGTGCTGGCGCGATCCGGCATGCTGATCAACGGATATTTTATTATCGGGATTATCGGTGAGGATGAAGACGAGATGCTCATGATCTCGCCGTATGCCAGCGAGATAGGCCTGGACTTTATTTCACTCAACAGGCTCCGGTGGGAGAAGTTCTCCCCGTTGGAGGACATCGTCAAAGCGACCGCCGGGTATTACATAGGTCAGGATAGCGGGATATATTCGGAGAGGTATGGTCGGAAGGAGCTGACAACCATCCTCAAGAGGATTCATCGGAAATTCTACACCCCCGGCCACGTCATGCAGATTCTGATAAAGGCACTCATGCTCGGTGTCCTTACTCCCCGGCGGCTGTTCACATTATTATACTATGTGCCCTACATTCTTCTTAAGACGAACGCTAGCAAACGAAGACTGAAGAAGACGATGAAGCGGTAATAGCGCAAAACCAGTGTCTCACAACAAATGACCACGGCGACAAAACGAACTCACCAGCATCGCAAGGCTTGTGCCCATCTCAGGTCTGTTGATCCGACCATGGACTGCATCATAGGGAGAATCGGCGAGGAAGCCCGCCTGAAGGTTCGGGACGAGGAACCTTTCCAATCGTTGGTTCGCGCGGTCATCAACCAGCAATTGAGCGGCAAAGCTGCCGCAACCATACTCGGCAGGTTCAAATTGCTCTACCCGAAGTCTGAATTCCCCTCGCCAAAGGAAGTCATCCGAACGAATTTGGACAAGCTCAGGTCGGTGGGGTTATCAAGACCGAAGGCCGGTTACATCAAGGACATTGCCCGGAAAGTGATCCTGGGTGTTGTGCCTGCCTCGGCTGAATGCGACACCTTGACAGACGTGGATATCATCAATCGTTTGACGCAAATCAAGGGCATTGGCCGATGGACCGCGGAGATGTTCCTGATGTTCAACCTGGGGAGGCCCGATGTTTTGCCGGTTCATGATTTGGGCGTGAGAAAAGGTTTCCAGATTGCATTCAAGAAACGGCAGCTTCCTGAACCGGAGCAACTGGACCGCTATGGGGAAAGATGGAAGCCTTATCGCAGCACGGCGGCTCTCTATCTCTGGCGGACTGTGGACTTCCTGGCTGATGGGAAGTAGTGGAATAATTCCAACAGACGAAGTGGGACATGGCGCAGGCATCCTTGCCGGCACAAGCTCGGTTTTCAGGTTCAAAGCGGCGACTTCAAAACAAGGTGTTAACCTGTCCCTCCGCTTCGCTCGACAGTGCCGGGGTTTCGTGTAAAAGAATTCCATGCCCGACCGAGCGCAACTCACCCAGTTTGTCCAATGGTGCGGCCAACACATCACCGCCACCGGAAAGGCAGAAGGTGTTCTATGGTTCGTTCATGAAAACCCCGATTGAGGAATACGGAAAGGCCCGCTAATATCTGTTGGTTCGAACTGGTTGAAACTAATGCTGATTCTTGCCCAACTCGCCGATATTGCCGATAAGACGACGTGGCTCGCGATCCTCATTGTCGGGCTGTCCTCGCCTCTACTTGGACTTGGTGGCAACTGGCTGTATTTTCGGGAGCGAATTCAGGCAAAGCGGTGGCGATATTTGGCCGTTTACTACGGTTTGGCGATTCTTTTGGTGGGCCTTAATAACTGGTTCCCCATCTCTGTCATTCCCAGTCCGTGGGTTAACTTCTGGGAACTGTGCATGGTCTTACCCTTGCTCTTGTTGACAGGGATCGGACCCGTCGTCGGTCTGCTTTTGCTTCTTCACCAGCCAAAAAAAGAATAAAGAAGACGACAGTCTTCATTTTGGTCTGTGAATCTAACAACTGTTTTTGTTGCGCATCCACCGAAACAGGAACCCCAAGCCAAACCCAATCACAATCCACTGGATCAGAATGACGACGATGAGTTGAGTCGCTATCGGTGCCATATCACCGCCGCCTGGAATGAGTGGCAGTCCGCTCACCTGCCAAAGCCATGCCAAACCCCATGCCGGCAAATGGAGGATTTCAAACCAAGGGGCATCTGGTGCGTGTTTCGACAAAGCCCAGAAGAAAAATTCGTCATGCGTCGAAACCCAAGGATAAGGAATCCACGCCTCGATCCACAATGGCGCGCTCATGTAAACCCCCGTCAGCGCACCGAGGCACCCGCAAATCCAAAACCGTTTCCAAGAGTTCATTTATTGGCTCCAATTACGCTGCGCCGTTTCATCGGTGACGCTCCAACCGTGCTCTGGGCAGGAAGAAATGGTTCGTGCCGGCGCCGATGTGCAGGCCGTCCTCGCGCCATTCAATCCTGCCCCAGCGCGCCACGGCCTCGGTGTCGGTCTGAACTCTGCCCAGTTCGCCGCAGTCGTGGAAGTAGGTGAAACATCCGTCGTTGCGTCCGATATAAACTCTCGCCCGGACTGAATAACCGCCGGCTTGCGGCTCAAGGAAAACGTGTGCGCCGTAAAATGCCAGCCCACCCCAGCCGTCACCCCAACTCATGGC
Source organism: Verrucomicrobiota bacterium (assembly GCA_026397915.1). Lineage (GTDB taxonomy): Bacteria > Verrucomicrobiota > Verrucomicrobiia > CAIQCK01 > CAIQCK01 > CAIQCK01. Next base: position 29,186 of record JAPLTX010000008.1, on the reverse strand, counting down.
GACCACGCGCTGCAATTGCACCGCGCTATGAAGCTGGGTCGTTGTCCATCCCACGCCGAACCCAACGAGAAGGCTGACAAGCGCGACAACAAGTAGTAGTGCGAATCGTTTCATGGCGTGTGGTTTTGGCGCGATGTGGGCGGCTTGTCCACGATTCGGTATCTTTCGATGACAATCATCATCCCTGAAACCTCCTTGCTGAATTGAACGCAGCGGTAGTCCTTGACGGCGATGTATTTCACACCGTTGTGCGTTTCCTCTGCGACCTTCTTCTTGTCTTTCAGAACCTTTTGCATGTCGGTCTTGCTGATGTCGCGAACGCTCTCGATGTGGAATGCGCCGCAGAGTTCCGACGGCACGCCCTTTTCCTGTTCGGGCGTCAGTTTCCCAGAGAAATCGCAGGGGATGCCGAAACACGAGTTTGTCGAACGCGGACGAGTTTCTGCCGGAGCTTCTTTTTGCAGGTCCTTCTCTTCAATGTATATGGGACACAACATTGACGCACGAACGCCATGCCCTCCTTTGACAAAGGGGCTAATGGCAGGCGTTTTGAACACTCCCTCGAATCTCCCGCTCTCCCGGCGTTCAAGAGTCAGGAAGGCTTTGCCGGTCTTGTCGAAACAGATGACACGCCCATCTTGCGCCGAGTATTCAATTCGCACGGCACGTTGTTCGGTTTTTATGACCTTCGGTTCCTCATTGATCTTCTCTATTTGGCGGTTCACTGCGGCAATGGCACGCGCATAGTCTTGAACCTCGCCGCCCACGACAGCGCACAGAAACATCCCGAGTGCTGCCAGCGCAGCGCGGATGAGGCAGGTTTTCATGGCCATCGCGTTCTCGTGATGCATCGGGTCATTGCCACATGCCCTTGATGAGGAGAAGCAAGTCGTGCGCTGAACCCGGTCCAAAGGCTGCGACCCAGCTCAGTGCGGCCACATAGCCGGCTGCGGTTGCCACTGTGATCGGGGCCAGCAATTCTCTCACGTGAAAACCCCCACGCCGGTAAAGAAACCGTGCAGCGCCGAGTTTGCCAGCCCAACCCGCCAGCAGACACACAGCCAGTGTCCCAAAAATCTCCGGTGCCCCGCCATACCACCCGGGAGTCAGCCCGATGCCCCCCAGGCAAGCAATTGCCGCAGTCTCGCAGACTCTGCCCGCGATGTATAAGAGCGCCGCCCGCCACAGATTTCCCAGCACGCCGAGCTGGCGCATCCACGCCCACAAGACAAGCGTTTCGGCGGCCAGCGTGATGGGCAACAGCCAGACAAGGGGCAGGCACTCCATCCAAATAAACATCGGCACTGGACCCAGAGGGAAATGCGTCGGGTAAAGGGCATGGGCAAAAACTACTGCCGGCCAAAGCAGCAGCAGGGTGAACATCGCGGTCCAGCAAGTTTTCGTTCTCATGTTCGTCAATCCCAAGTTGAGTCTATTGGCTTTGCGGGCATGTCGTTGCGGCGCGTTATTTCCTTTTCTTTTTCGTCGGCTTCTCCTGGCCCTCTTCCTTCTCCTGATCACCGACGGGCTTCAGGTTCTCGAAGGATTTCTTGACGGTGGGCGGCTTGTTCACGATTCGGTATCTTTCGATGACAATCATCATCCCTGAAACCTCCTTGCTGAATTGAACGCAGCGGTAGTCCTTGACGGCGATGTATTTCACACCGCCGCGCGTCTCTTCCGCGGCCTTCTGCTTGCGTGTCAGAATCTGTTGGAGGTCGGTCTCGCTGATGTTACGAACGCTACAGATGCTAAATGCGCCGCAGAGTTCCGACGGCACGCCCTTTTCCTGTTCGGGCGTCAGTTTCCCACCGAAGTCGCAGGGAATGCCGAAGCACGAGTTTGTCGAACGCGAATCCGCTGCTACAAGGGACACAACACACAATGCCAGCATAACGGCAGCGATTCTTTTCATGGCATGTCCTTTTGTGAACGACCGCTTTTCTCTGGACCGACAGTTTCGTGGACTGCATCGTTGCTTCTCGCCGGTGGCTCTTTGCGCATGAAAAAGTGATAGCCCGCTATCGGTGGGATGGTTGCCGACGCAAGACTCAAACAGTTCCAAAGAACAAAGGAAAAGGAGTAATCCGACAGCTTGAGAGACACCACGGAGCCGGCAAAACCCAACACAACTGCTATCAGGGTTCCCTGCCAGTTCCAGCGTCGGGAGCGATAAACCAGATAATCAATCAAAACCAGACTCAGCACCGGACCTATTGTTCCGCCAACGACTATGCCGCCGATGAGGCGTTCCGCTCCGCACCTCCCCTTTAACAAAATCTCGTTAGTCAGCCAAAACAGGCCGAAAATGACACCGCACGTTACACACACCTCCAGGATAATTCTCGTCCAATGTTTCATCATAAGACCTTGGCTTCTCATGGCAGGTCTTTCTCTTCAAGGTATATGGGACACAACATTGACGCACGAACGCCATGTCCTCCTTTGACAAAAGGGCTAATGGCAGGCGTTGTGAACACTCCCTCGAACCTCCCGCTCTCCCGGCGTTCAAGAGTCAGGAAGGCTTTGCCGGTCTTGTCGAAACAGATGACACGCTCATCTTGCGCCGAGTATTCAATGCGCACGGCACGTTGGTAGGTTTTTACAACCTTCGGTTTCTCACTGATCTTCTCTATTTGGCGGTTCACAGCGGCAATGGCGCGCGCATAGTCTTGATCCGCGCCGCCCACGACAGCGCACAGAAACATCCCGAGTGCCGCCATCGCAGCGCGGATAAGGTGGGTTTTCACGATAATCGCTCTTGATGCTGGCGCCTCTTGAAAGCGAAACAGTAAACGCAGCCGATCAACACTCCGATGAGCAACCAGTAAGTGAGCAACACTGGCATGATGAATATCATCCCTTCGTCGTGATTGTGCGGATAGAACGTATTCCCGATCCAGACAAGAGCCATCTCCGCGGGCTTGTGAAAGGCGTTGAGAAGCCAGCCGGCCGTTGAAGTGCGGTCGGATTTCTCGAGCAGAACCGCCATGGCAACGCCTGTCAGCACGCCGCCGATGCCGCCGGAGATGATCGGAAGGATCCGAAGTGTCGCCATGTTACGATCTCCTTTCGCTCGCTGTGACGGGCCGGAGGATACGCCCGCCTTCGCACTGTTTCAACCGGATTTCGTCAGCTTCGCACTGCTTCAACCGGCGGAGCATAGAGTAGGATAGGCGTCCCGCCTGTCCAATTATCCATGAATGGACAGGCAAGATGCCTGTCCTACTTCAGCGCCAGTTCTCCGCCTCTCCGCTTCGCTCGACAGTGCCGGGCTTCGGCGGCAAAACGGCGGTGGCTTTGAAGAAGTTCCTCGACGAACACAGCCCGTCAGCAGCTACGGACGACCGTCCCGGTGTTTCTCCAAAACCGTAGCCGCCCGCCCCAAACTTCCAACTTCCATCCGCCATTCCGCGCGTCGCTTCCTCGCCTCAACGCGCCACGCCCACACACACCCGAAAGCCGACGTCGCTATTCGCGGTGGCCCGAGCGGTGCCGACACGTAGGGCACAACGGGTGTTGTTAATGCTGTTACGGAACGACCCGCCCCGCAACACTCGACTGCCGGGCTTGCCTTCTTCATAGCATTCCTCATGCGCCTGCTTCGGATCGTAGCCATCCAAGCACCACTCTTGGACATTGCCCAACACGTCTGCCAAACCGAACTTGTTTCGTCCTGGCTCGCCGTAGCTGTCCACCGGCGAAGTAAACTCAAACCCATCCGATATTCCGCCAAAGTTGAACTTGCCCTTACCCTCTTCCTTGGTCTCGCCCCACCAAAACTTCATCTGCGTCCCCGCACGGCACGCATATTCCCATTCCGCCTCCGTCGGCAGCCGAACCACCTGGCCCGCCGACAATCGGCCCGCTTTGCGCTCGCGCTCCGTCAGCCACTCGCAAAACGCGACCGCGTCGTTCCAATTCACGCAACTCACCGGATGATTGTCCGTCGGCGAAGTGCCAAAGCCCGGATCACGCCAGCTCAATCCATCCACCCGGCCATACGACTGGTCTTTTCGCGGCGCGTTGTCCACATAGCCCTTCTTCTCCGCCTCGGTCTTGTAGCCCGTCGCCGTCACAAACTCTTTCCACTGGCCGACCGTCACCTCCGTCCGCCCCATCCAGAAACCTTGCTTGATCGTCGTCTTGCGCGGTGCCTCGCCCTCGTTCTTTATGTATCCCGTCGTCGGAGCCGCCCACGCTTGCTCCTCCTTCGTGCTGCCCTGCATGAACTCGCCGGGCGGGACGGCGACCAGATCCAGTGTCGCGCTGCCGCCGAGGGCCAGCGTGCAGACCTCGCCCCGCTTCGGATTGGCCGTCAGCGCCGGGACGCGAGTCTCAGCCGGCGCGAGGATTCCGCCTTCCCGCGACGCGGCTGCTGGCGGCGTCGAAGGAATTGCGGTTTTCGCGCCGGACAGATCTACACCCACACAGACCCGAAAACCGCCGTGGCCTAGTGAGTAGGTCGGGGGAAAGCCGAGACGGAAGGCACACCGACCGTAGCCAGGGGCGTAGATGAACGATCCGCCCCGCAATACGCGAACGCTGGAATTGCCCTTGTAGCACTCTTCGTGCGCTTGGGTTTCATCAAGCTCATCCAGACACCATTCACACACGTTGCCCAGCATGTCTGCCAGGCCGAACCTATTTCGCCCTCGCTCGCTGTAACTGTCCACCGGCGATGTAAACTCGAATCCGTCGTCCTTCCCCAACCAATTCAGCCGGCCTTTGCCGTCTTCCATCGAGTCGCCCCACCAGAACTTCGTCGGGCAACCCGCGCGGCACGCATATTCCCACTCCGCCTCCGTAGGCAGCCGCACTGCGTAGCCAAGTGCCAGCCGGCCCGCTTGCTTCTCCCGTCCATCCAGCCATTCGCAGAACGCCTTCGCGTCGTTCCAACTGATGCAACTCACCGGATGATTGTCTTGCGGTTCAAACCCAAAGTTCGGATCACGCCAACTCTTGCCTTTCATTGCCACATACGGCTTCCCCGCCCCTTGCGGCACATGCGACTCGCCTTTCCTCTCTCCGTCGGTCACGTAACCCGTCTCCTTCACAAACTGTTTCCACTGGCCCACCGTCACCTCCGTCCGTCCCAGCCAGAAACCTTGCTTGATCGTCGTCTTGCGCGGCGCTTCCCCCTCGCGCTTCGCATATTCTTCCTTCAACCCGTTGGCCACCGCCCACGCTTGTTCCTCCTTCGCGCTGCCCATCATGAACTCGCCGGGCGGAATATAGACCATCTCCGCGCCGACGGAGTTGGTATAGACGTTGCCGAGTTGATTCAGCGCGGCGGCAGCGGCGGCGAGTGTAACGCGGACACTCTTGTCCGCGGTCGTGTGGTCATCGCGGACATGAGTGTCCGCGTTACGAGTCTTCCACGGCGACCACAGCAACAAACCCGCGAGCGCGATCACCACCGGAACGCCGATGAGCAGGGCGCGTCGGAGTTCAGGCTTCAGCCTGTCCGGTCGCAGCGCGCTGAAGCGTGAACTGCGACGGGGCTGCTTCGCCGCCGCGCGCAGCGTCGGGAACTGCGTTGGCATGTCGGAAAGGTTGATCTGGAAGATGCGCTCGCTGCGCGTGAGGTTCTTGAGCGAACGCTCGCCTAGGTCGCCCAGGCTCACGCCTTCGGTCAGGTGGTCGCGCACGAGTTGCTCGGTGGCGTTGGAGAGCAGCACCTGGCCGCCGTGGCCCGCTGCCAGCACGCGTGCCACGCGATTCACCGTCGGCCCGAAATAGTCGCCGCCGCGTTCCTCCGCCGCGCCGGTATGCAACGCCATTCGCACGCGCAACGGTCCCGTTGCGCCCCATGGCTCAGCCGCCAGCGCCCGCTGCGCCGCCAGCGCCGCTCCCATCGCGTTGGGCGCGGAGGCAAACGCCACGCAAAAGGCGTCGCCGACGGTCTTGAAGACGAAGCCGCCGTGGGACTCCATCGTCCGCCGCAGAATCTGGTTGTGCCGCTCCAGCGCGATCGGCATTGCCTGCGGATGTTTTTCCCAAAGCTGCGTGCTGCCTTCGATGTCCGTAAACAGGAACGTGATCGTGCCCGACGGCGGCGCGGCCGATGCCGTCTGCGCCGCCGTGAGTTTTTCATGCACGGCGGTCAGCTCGGCGATCAATTCCTCGTAGCTGGCGTGGCGCTCGCGCGGGTTCTTCTTCAACATCTTGCCCACCAGCAACGCCAGCGGCATCGGACACTGCGGCCAGACCTTGAACATCGCCGGCGGCGGCGCGTTGACGTGGAGGTTCATCACCGACATCGGTTCGTCACCTTCGTAGGGCGTCCGGCCCGTGAGCATCTGGTAGAGCGTGCAACCGAGACTGTAAATGTCGGCGCGGAAATCTATGTCTTTGCGCGCGTTGGCTTGTTCGGGGCTGATGTAGTGCGGTGAACCCATCATCATGCCCGTGGCGGTCATGCCGGCGGTGGACTGGCCAACGTTCTTGGCCAGGCCGAGGTCGCCCACTTTTACTTCACTGGCTTGGGAGAGAAAGACGTTGTCGGGCTTGATGTCGCGATGGATGAGGTGGGATTTGTTCCAGGCATACTGGAGGGCTTGGGCGACATAAACGGCGATGGCAATGGCTTCGCGCGGCTGGAGCCGGCCGTGCTTCTCAATGTGGTGGCGGAGGGTTTCGCCTTCGACGAATTCCATCGCCATGTAGTGGCTGCCATCGCTTTCGCCTGCGGCATAAACGAGCACCAGATTGGGATGATTGAAGCTGGCCGCGAGAGTGGCTTCGCGTTTGAAGCGGGCGACAAACTCGGCGTCGGTGGCGAGGTGCGTTGCGAGGATTTTGAGGGCCACAAGGCGGTTCAGGGCGGGCTGGCGGGCCTTATAGACGGAACCGAAGCCGCCCTCGCCAAGTTTGGCAAGGATTTCGTAGCCCGCGAATGTTTGCCCGGAAAGTTCCGCCATAATTACTTTCGGTAATTGGCGGCGAGTGTAGCAAGCGGCTGGGGTGGGTCAACTTCGCAATGCGGCAACCGGCGGAGCATAGAGTAGGATAGGCGTCCCGCCTGTCCAATTATCCATGAATGGACAGGCAAGATGCCTGTCCTACTTTGGCGCCAGTTCTTTGCCGCGCCGCCGGCTCGACACCGCGCCGGTTTTTCGTGTAAAAGAACTCCATGCCCGACCGAGCGCAACTCACCCAGTTTGTCCAATGGTGCGGCCAACACATCACCGGCGACGAAAAAGGCGAGGCGCAGATCTTCCTCGACCGCCTCTTCCAGGCCTTCGGCCAGCCCGGCTCGCTCGATGTCGGTGGCTCGCCGGAGTTCCGCGTCCGCAAGGCAGGCGAGGACGGCGGCGGCACTTCCTTCGCTGATTTCGTCTGGAAGCCCGTCGTCCTCGTGGAGATGAAGAAGCGCGGCGTGGAGCTTCAGAAGCATTACCGGCAGGCGTTCGATTACTGGACCCGCATCACGCGCGGCCGGCCGCGCTACGTCGTCCTCTGCAACTTCGACGAATTCCGCATCTACGATTTCGACACCGACCTCGACACGCCCAAGGACACCCTCGCGCTGAGCGACCTGCCGCAGCGTTGGGGGCCGCTGGCCTTCCTCGCGCCCGGCGCGCCCAAGCCGACGTTCGAGAACGACCGCGAGGTCGTGACCCGGCAGGCCGCCGATTGCCTCGCCGACTGTTTCAAGAAACTCGTCAAACGCGGCGTGCCGCGCGAGACCGCCCAGCGGTTCATCCTCCAGATGCTCGTCGCCCTCTTCGCCGAGGACATTGACCTGCTGCCCAAGTATTTCGTCACGCAACTCCTCGACGACTGCTCCACGCCCGCGAGCGCCTACGACCTCATCGGCGGCCTCTTCGAGGCGATGAACATGCGCAACCCGCCCACCGGCGGCCGGTTCAAAGGCGTCCGCTACTTCAACGGCGGCTTGTTCGCCGCGCCAGCGCGACTGGAGATCCAGGACCTCGAACTCGTCCTGCTGCGCAAGGCCGCCACGTTCGACTGGTCGAAGGTCCAGCCGGAAATCTTCGGCACGCTCTTCCAGCATTCGATGGGCGACGACGAGCGCCACGCCTTCGGCGCGCACTTCACCCATCCGTCCGACATCATGAAGATCGTCGGGCCGACCATCGCCGCGCCGTGGCGCGAGCAGGTTGAAAGCGCCAGAACCCTCAAGCGCCTCGGCGAACTGCGCGAGCGGTTGCACAACTTCCGCGTCCTCGATCCCGCGTGCGGCTCCGGCAACTTCCTCTACATCGCCTACCGCGAGCTGAAACGCGTCGAGGCCCGCATCTTTGAGCGCATGGAAACCGAGTTCAAAAGCGAGGCGAAGCAGGCGGCGCAAATGCGCCTCAGTTTCCTCAGCGCGCAGAACTTCTACGGCCTCGACATCCTCCCCTTCGCCGTCGAGATCGCCAAGGTCACGATGATGATTGCGAGGAAACTCGCCATTGACGAACTCCACATCACCGAACAACCGCTGCCGCTCGACAACCTCGACCAGAATTTCATCGCCGCCGACGCGCTGCTCACGCCCGAAGGTCTGCCCACCCAATGGCCCAAGGCCGATGTCATCATCGGCAACCCGCCGTTTCTCGGCGCGAAGCTGCTCAAGCCCGAACGCGGCCCGGATTACGTGAACACCCTGCGCCGCGCCTACGCCGACGTGCCCGGCATGGCCGATTATTGCGTCTATTGGTTCCGCAAGGCCCACGACCATCTGCCGCCCTGCACCGCCAGCGACCCCGTGGCCGGCCGCGCCGGACTCGTCGGCACGCAGAACATTCGCAACAACCAATCCCGCGTCGGTGGCCTCGACCACGTCGTGAAGACCGGCACCATCGTCGAAGCCGTGGACAACCAGCCGTGGTCGGGCGAAGCCAACGTCCACGTCTCCATCGCCAACTGGGCGAAGACACAGGACGCCGCGCTGCTGCCGAAGACGCGCAAGCTCTGGTTCAAGGTCGAGTCGTCCGCCGGCACGAAACCACTCCGCAAGCGCGGCAGCGGCCCCGCCAGCAAGGAATACGAATTGGATTTCAGCGAGTGCGAGCAAATCAATTCGGCGCTATCGGATGAACTGGATGTCAGCGATGCACAAGCACTTGCCTGCAACACAGAGTCGCAGCGGTGTTTCACGGGCCAAATGATTGGCCATGACAGTTTCCTTATCGAATTGCGGCAACGAACCGACCTGATAAAGAAGTCGCCAAACGTCGCGGACGTTACATTTCCATATCTGAATGGCAGAGAGTTTTTGTCGGGCGATGGCGAACTGGACCGTTTCGTCATTGATTTCGGTGCAAGGGATCAATTGCAGGCGGCTGCATATCTGAGCGCGTTTGATTGGGTGAAGACGCACGTGCTCCCAGACCGCGAGCGCAAGGCAAAGGAAGGTGTGGATAAAGACGGTAATATGCGTTCGCACCATAAAGCATTCCTCGCTCGCTGGTGGCAGTTGTCTTTCGCTCGTCCAGAACTGATTTCTCAAGTCGAAAAGATCGGCCGCTTCATCGTATGTTCTCGTGTAACCAAACGCCCGATTTTCGTCTTTGTTTCCCCGGCAATTCGCCCCGGTGACGCGCTTTCGTGTTTCACTTTTGAGGACGATTACAGCTTTGGTATTTTGCATTCGAATGCTCATTGGCTTTGGTTTGTTGCGAAGTGTTCCAAGTTGAAAGCCGACTTTCGTTACTCTCCCGAATCCGTTTTTGACACGTTCCCGTGGCCGCAATTTGATGTAGGCCGACTCTGCGAGTCGGCGCAATCCGTCAATGATCCGCCGGCTCGCAGAGCCGGCCTACAGACCATGATCTCCAAAATCACCGCCGTGGCCGACGCCGCACGGGACGTGCGCCGGGTGCGGGCCGAGGCTTTGCCGAAACTCAAGGGCGGACTGCGCGCGCTCTACCGCACGCTGGAACTGCCCGGCGCGAACCCGTTGCGCGACGCCCACGCCGCGCTGGACGCCGCCGTGCTGGCCGCCTACGGCTTCAACGCGAAGAAGGATTTGCTCGCCCAACTCCTCGCCCTGAACCAGGAAGTCGCCGGGAAGATCGAGCAAGGCGCCCCCGTCACCGCCCCCGGCGTGCCGCAAGGGTATCCGGAGCCGGCGAAGCTGGTGACGGAGGATTGTATCGGGGCGAAGGAGAGTTGAAATTTGGAATTGGAGATTTGAGAATTCGGATTAGGAGGCGACCATGACTTACCAGCGATTCGAAGAACTGCCGGTCTGGCAGGAGGCGATGCGGCTGGCGGAACGGGTATATGACCTCACCGAGCGGAACCAGAAGCGGATGTCATACAGTCTGCGGGACCAGTTGGAACGGGCGGCGCTGTCCGTTTCTAACAACATCGCGGAGGGATTCGAGCGCGGGACGACGAACGAACTGCTGGCGTTCATTTACATCGCGCGCGGCTCGGCGGGCGAAGTCCGTTCCATGCTCGTTTTCCTGGGACGGCGGGCCGGTTTTGGCGATTTGAAATCTGAAATTTCGGATTTGAAATCGGTGGCGGAAAGCTGCTCACGGCAACTGCGGGCATGGGCCGACTCGCTCCAGAACTCGGAGATCAAGGGCCAGCGGCATCTGAACGACCGGACGCGATCCAGCGCCGATCAAAAGCGCCGGGCGGAGGCATTTCAGAAAGAGTTGCTCAATCGCCTGCCGGCCAATCATCCTTTGAAGCGGAAACCCGGAGAGGATGAAAGCGTATAACGCCCCCGTCACCGCCTCCGGCGTGCCAAAAGGCTAACCCGACCCGGCCAAGCTGGTGACGAAGGATTGCATAAGGGCGGTGGAGAGTTGAGCGAATTGAGCGACTGCGTAAGCCGTCGCGTGGGGGTTTATCTCTGAGCGGGGAATCCGTAGAGATGCTTTTTCAAATAGCTCGTTTTGACAAGCCACCGCCATACTAAACCAGAGTGCGCAACACAAAACTGTCAATTGGCAGCCGCCCCAGACGTTAACGACACCAAGGCACCCTTTTCGTGAAACGATGGCCACGATGGCCACGGTGTTTTTCCGACCAACCGCAAGTTCTGCCAACCTTTCCGCGTAACACGAACCAAACAACCAAACCGAAAACCCCGCGCCCCGTGCGCACGAAGGAAAAAAACATGCAACTACAACTCAAGCTCGTCCATGACGGCATCACCCCGCACCTCAACAGAATTGCAGCGGCACTAGGTCGACCGACCCCTATCCTCAGGTCCCTTTCGGTGTTCAGACAAGCCAAGCTGTCGCGCGTGCTGCAAGAACAACCACAACCACTGCAGCCGAAGGCGCGTATTGATCCCAAGACCCACGTCAAAATCCTGCGGCGTCTCAAGCACCTCTGACACCCCCAACACTCCATTGTCCCATCACTCCGCCCCTCCATTTCCCCATTCCCACCATGAAAACCCGCATTGGCAAGATCGCGCGGCTGCCGCTTTTCATTATCGAGCAACTCAACCAGCGCATGGCCGACAATGAACGGGGCAAAAGACTTGCCGCATGGTTGAATTCGCTTCCCGAAGTGCAGGCGGTGCTCAAGGGGGAGTTTGGCGGCCGACCAATCCGCGAGCAAAACATCTCGGAATGGCGCAAGGGCGGCTATCGCGAGTGGCACCTTCGGCGGGATGCGTTGGATATGGTCCCGATGGTTGTCATGGAAGCCAGCGAACTCAAGCTGGGCGTGGCCGGCAGACTGACCGATCACATGGCCGTCTGGTTAACGGCGCATTTGATGGCGGTGGTCCGGCGGCTGGCCGCCACCGACCTGGACGATGCCGCCAAGCGGAAACTCTTGCACGAAGCATGTGGCGACGTCGTGGCGCTGCGCCGTGGCGACCAGAACGCCGAATGGTTGGAAATAGAACGCGAGCGTCTGGCAGTGGCGGTGCATGACGTGGAACTGAAATACAAAGACGTCTTGGAGAAATACAAGAAACGGACGGTGATCGGTTTGGAAACACTGATGCGGTTCATCGAAAATAAGAACAACCCCAAGGCCAAAGCCGCCATGAATGCCTTGTGGGAAGCCGTGGCGACGCCGCTGGACAAGCTGCACAGTGAAAGTTCCAGGAAGGAAGCCACACCCGCAGGCGGGACCGGCGATCCGGCGCCATCCGACCCAATCCGACCTGATCCGGCTAAATCCGGGTGAATCCGACCAGATGTCCCCTGTTTCCATGACGATCTTTGTCCCAAACATCGAAGTTCAACAGACGGGAGTGTCTGTTTTACAGCGAATGTCGGGCGGAACGCCCGACACTACAAAGCCGGCTCCCTTGCCATCACGGGGGTCGTTTGCTACCGTGGAGGACATGAATTTCTTGGTCACAGGAGGCGCTGGGTTCATCGGCTCCCACGTCTCCGAACGCTTGCTGCGGGACGGGCATCGTGTGGTCATCGTGGATGACTTCAACGATTTCTACGATCCGGCCATCAAGCAGCGCAACCTGGCGCGTGTCCAGGCGGTTGGCCGGGTCAAACTGCACAACGCTGACATCGTGGACAAGGCGGCGATGGATCGCATCTTCGCCTCGGAGAAGTTCGATGCCGTCATTCATCTGGCGGCGCGGGCAGGCGTGCGGCCGAGCATCGAGCAGCCGCTGCTCTACACGCAAACCAACGTCACTGGCACGATGAACCTGCTGGAGTGCGCGCGGGCCGCCGGCATCCGGAAGTTCGTCTTCGCGTCGTCGTCGTCGGTCTATGGGATCAACTCGAAGATTCCGTTCAGCGAGAGCGACCCGATCTTCAAGCCGATCTCGCCCTATGCGGCCACCAAACTCGCGGGCGAGGCGCTCTGCCATACGTATCATCACCTTTACGGCATGGACATGACCTGCCTGCGGTTCTTCACCGTCTATGGCCCGGCGCAACGGCCGGACCTGGCGATCCACAAGTTTGCGCGGCTCATCGCCGCCGGCAAGCCGATCGAGATGTTCGGCGACGGCTCGACACGGCGTGATTACACTTTCATTGACGACATCGTCGAGGGCATCATGGCGTGCGTGCGTGGCGCGTTCGGCTACGAGATTTTCAACCTCGGCAACAGCAACACCGTCGAGTTGCGCCGGCTGATTGAGCTGATCGAGCGTGCGCTCGGCAGGAAGGCGGTCATCGAGCGACGGCCCGAACAGCCCGGCGACGTGCCGGTGACGTTCGCCGACGTGTCCAAGGCGCGCCGGATGCTCGGCTACGAGCCGAAAACAAAAATCGAGCAAGGCATCGTGAAATTTGTCGAATGGTTCCAACGACCATCATGAAACACTCCGGCGTCATCCAACTGTTGCGCGACCTTGTCGCCATACCGAGCGTCAACCCACAGGGCGATCCCGGCACCGACCGGATGGGCGAGGAGGAGATAGCGAAGTTCATCGCTGGCTTCCTGCGGCGGATCGGCGCGGACGTCGAACTCCAATACGTCGAGCCGGGCCGGCCGAACGTGATCGGCAAGCTCAGCGCGCGAGGCAAGCCGCGTCGGGCGGTGGCACTCGGACCGCATACGGACACGGTGAGTGTGCGCGGCATGACCATCAAGCCGTTCGACCCGGTGGTTCGTGGCGGCCGGCTTTACGGGCGCGGCGCGTCGGACACGAAGGGAAATCTGGCGGCGTTTCTCTGGGCGATGAAGCGGCTGGCGGAATCGCGAGCGGCAAGCCGCGACAACGACATCTACTTCACCGGCCTGATGGGCGAGGAGAGCGGCAACGACGGCGTGAAACACTTGATGCACCGCGGAAAATCGAAGCTGCTTGGCAGACTCGACTTTGCCATCGTCGGCGAGCCGACGGAGATGAACGTCGTCAACGCGCACAAAGGCGCGTTGTGGCTCCGCATTGCCACAAGCGGTCGCTCCTGCCACGGCGCGACGCCGGAGCTTGGCGAGAATGCCATCTACAAGATGGGCCGGATCGTGGACTGGCTCGAACGTGATTACGCGCCGCGGTTGAAGCGGCGTCATCCGGTGCTCGGCCGGGCGACAATCAATGTCGGCACGATCCGCGGCGGCTCGAAAGTCAACATCGTGCCGGCCCGCTGCGAGATCGAGGTGGACCACCGGACGCTGCCGGGCGACGATCACGCGAAATTCCTGCGGCTGTTGCGGGCCAGATTTGGTAGCGTCGAAATGGAAGTGCTCAACGACAACACCGGGCTGGATACGCCAGCGAGCCATCCGATGGTTGTCCAACTCCTGGCGGCCAGCGGCGGGCGGTGCGTGGGAGCGCCGTGGTTTTCGGACGGAGCGATCTTCGCGCGGCACGGCGTGCCGGCGGTGGCGTTCGGCGCGGGCAGCATTGCGCAGGCGCACACGAAGGACGAGTTTGCACCGGTGCAGCAGGTCGAACGCTGTGCGGTAATGATGGAAACGTTTTTGGCGAACCTGTCGTGAAAACACTGGTCATCGTTCCCACCTACAACGAATCGGAAAACCTGCCGCGGCTGGTGGAAGCGGTGCTGGCGTCCGCGCCGGAGTTGGATCTGCTGGTCGTGGACGACAATTCGCCCGACGGCACGGGCCGGCTGGCGGACGAGATCGCGGCGAAGCAGCCGCGCGTCCACACGCTGCACCGCGCCGGCAAGCTTGGCCTCGGCACAGCTTACATCGCCGGTTTCCGCTGGGCGCTGGAACGCGGTTACGAGGCAGTGATGGAGATGGACTGCGACTTCAGCCACGATCCGGCCACGCTGCCGGCGTTTCTGGCGGCGGCGAAGGACGCCGATGTGGTGATCGGGTCGCGTTACAGGGATGGCGTGCGCGTGGTGGACTGGCCGATGCGGCGGCTGCTGCTCAGCTACGGCGCGTCGTTGTATGTGCGGCTGATCACGGGCATGCCGGTCTGCGATCCGACAGGCGGGTTCAAGCTGTTCCGGCGCTCGGTGCTGGCCGCGCTCGACTTGGACGGCATCCATTCGGGAGGCTACAGTTTCCAGGTTGAAATGAACTACCGTTGCTGGATGGCGGGCTTCCGGCTGGTCGAGATTCCGATCACGTTCACGGATCGGCGGGTCGGGGTGTCGAAAATCTCCCGCCGGATTGTTTGGGAGGCGCTCTGGATGGTGTGGCGGCTGGCGTTCGCAAACGCGTTTCGCCGGCGACCGCACCCGCGGCCAGCGGCATGAACGCGTCGCAGCCTCCCACGATCAGCGTGGTCATCCCGCACAAGCCGGGCTTGGAGGAAGTGCGCGTGCTGGAGTCGCTCGCGGCGGTGGCGTATCCGCGCGACCGTTACGAGGTGATCGTGGCGGAGGGTTTCCATCCGAGCAAACAACGCAATCAGGCGGTGGCGCAGTCGCGCGGCGAGATCGTGGTGTTCTTCGATGACGACGTGGCGCCGGACACGAAAATCTTCGAGCGGTTCGTGGCGGACTTCGCCGAATTTCCAAGCGCGGCGGCGGTGGGCGGGCCGAGCGTGATCCCGCCGACGGACAACTTCTGGCAGCAGTGCTTCGCGCGCGTGATGCGGTCGCGGGTGACGATGGGCCGCAGCATCGCGCGCTATGAATCGAACGGACAACGGCGCGCGACCAACGAGAGCGAGCTGATTCTCTGCAATGTGGCGATGCGGCGCGAGGCGTTCCTGAAGGCGGGCGGTTTTGACGAACGGCTGTGGCCGAACGAGGAGAACGAGATGTTCGAGCGGCTGCAGCGCTTTGGCCACCAACTCATTTACGATCCCGAAGCGATAGTCTACCGGAGCCACCGGCCGACGCTGGGAAACTTCGTGCGGCAGTTGCTCGGCTACGGGCGCGGGCGGATGGGGCAGACGATCATCCGGCCGAGCGTGACGTGCATGATCCGGATGGTGCCGGCGGCGTTCGTGCTTTATCTGGCGAGCCTGTTGGCGTGGCATCCGTGGTGGTATGAGTTGCCGCTGGCCGCCTACGCGTTGCTGATCGGCTCGGCGGCGGCGTATCACGCGGTCCACAACCGGACGCTGGCGGGCGGGCTGATGTCACTGTGGCTGCTGCCGCTGGCACATATCGCGTATGGCTGCGGCCTGCTGTCGGCGCTGTTCAAACAGATGGGCTGGCATGAGGAGCCGCCCGGCGCGAGTGTGAAGCTGCGCGTGGTCAAACCGTTCGGCCCATGAGTTACCTCCGCCAATTTTGGAGCGCGGGGGCGTTGCTGCTGACGGCTTCCGTGGGCGTGAACGCGGCGGCCTACGTCTTCCAAGCGGTGCTGGCGCGCTGGCTAACGGACGACGATTTCGGCGCGTTGAAGTGGGCGAACGACTGGCTGGGTTATGTGATGACACCCGTGGTGGCGTTGCAGGTGGCGATGACGCGCTACGCGGCGGTGTTCGATGCGCAATCCGATCCGGTGGCGATCGCATCGTTGGCGTGGCGGGCAACGCGGCGGCTGGCATGGTATGCGGTGGCGTTCCTGGTATTCATGACGGCGGCACAGTCGTGGTTGATGATGGGATTCCGGCTGACATCGCCGGCGTTGTTGTGGGTGGTGGCGGGTCTGGTGGTGGCGCAACTGACGGTGCCGGTCACGACAGCGATGCTTCAAGGATTGCAGCGGTTCAAGTGGCTCGCGGTCGTCGGGCTGGCGCAGAGTTGGGGGCGCGTCGTTTTTGGCTTGGCGCTCGTCGCTTTGGGATTCGGCGCGGCTGGCGCGTTGGGCGGGCAATTACTGGCGGCGCTGATGGCGGCGGCGCTGGCGTTGTGGGCGTTGCGGTCGTTGTGGCATCACCGCGACGCCGATCATCGCGCGCTGGACACGCGGCCGATCTACCGGTATTTCTGGCCGGCGCTGGTGGTCAGTTTCAGCGTCAGCACAATGGGGTTGGTGGATACCAGTTTTGTGCGGCATTATTTTGAACCAGGCGTTTCGGGCCAATACGGCAAAGCCAAGATGATCGCCCAAGCATTCGGTTATTTGATTGCGCCGCTGGCGACGGTGTTGTTCCCCAAGGCGGCTGGTGATGCGGCGCGCGGTGACACCGGCGCCGTCCGCGCGTTGTGGCAGTCGTTGGGCGTGACCACGGCGGTGGGCGTGGCGGCCGGCGTGGCGTGCTCGTTGTGGCCGTGGCTGCCGGTGCGCGTGCTGGCCGGCGCGAACAATCCGCTGGCGGAGGCGATTGTCGCACCGTTCGTGTGGGCGATGTTGCCGCTGGCGCTGATGACGCTGCCGGTGCAGTTTTTCATGGCGCGGGCGGAGTTTGGACGATTGCTGGCGCCGCTGGCGGTGCTGGTGGTGGCGTATCCAGCGGCGTTATGGCTTTGGCACGGCAGCCCGCTGCAAATCCTGGCCGTGGCTGGAGCGGCGGGCGCGAGCGCATTGGTGGTGTTGATCTGGAGCCTCTGGCATGTCGGTAAATAACCCGCAACTAAGCGTCATCCTGCCGGCCTTCAACGAAGGCGGGCACATTTTTACGAACGTCGGCACGGTGCGCGAGACGTTCGTGGGGAAACTATCGTTCGAGATCGTGGTGGTGGACGACGGTAGCTTGGACAATACCTTCGCCGAAGCCGAGCGCGCCGCGCGGCAGTGGCCGGAGGTGCGCGCGTTCCGCCAGAAACACAACGCCGGCAAAGGCGAGGCGCTCAAGCGCGGCTTCCGCGAATCGCGCGGCGAGCGCGTGGCGTTTCTGGACGCGGACCTCGACATCCCGCCGTCGCAGGTCGGGGCGTTGATGGCGACGATGGACCGCGCGGGCGCCGACGTGGTCATCGGCTCCAAACGGCATCCCGACTCGAAGCTGGATTACCCTTGGCACCGGAAGTTTTTCAGCTACTTCTACTACCTGCTGATCAAGCTGTTGTTTGACCTGCCGCTGCTCGACACACAGACCGGCGTGAAGCTGTTCAAGCGCGCGGCGCTGGCGGATTGTTTTCCGCGCATCCTGGTAAAGGCGTTTGCGTTCGATATCGAACTGCTGGCGGTGTTGCACGCGCGCGGCTACCGGATCGTGGACGCGCCGGTGGTGATCGAATTCAAGGGGCGGTTCGGCATGTTCGGGCTGCGGGCGATCTGGGACATTCTTGAAAACACGCTGGCGGTCTTCTACCGGCTGCGGCTGCTGCGCTACTACGACAGCTACCAGCCGAAGACGCTGCCCGATCCGCTGCCGCGTGTGAGCATCATCATCCCCGTCAAGAGCGACAACCCGATGCTCCAGCAGTCGCTCCAGTATTGCCTCGATCTGGATTATCCTGACTTCGAGGTTGTCGTGCTGCCCGACGAGCCGTTTACGCATGGCGATCCGCGCGTGCGCATCCTGCCCACCGGCCCGATGCGGCCCGCCGAGAAACGCAATCGCGGTTTCCGTGAGGCCACCGGCAGCATCATCGCGTTCCTCGACGACGACGCGTATCCGTTGCCCCATTGGTTGGAGGAGGCGGTTGGCAATTTCAGCCGGCCCGAAGTTGGCGCGGTGGGCGGGCCGGGCCTGACGCCGGCGGACGACCCGTTGCTGGCGCGGGTCAGCGGCCGCATCTATGAAGCGCGGATGGTCAGCGGCAACTACCGCTATCGCTACGTGGTGGACCGGATGCGTGAGGTGGACGATTTCCCAAGCTGCAACCTCATCGTGCGCAAGCAGACGCTGGAAACCATCGGCGGTTTCGGCACCAACTACTGGCCCGGCGAGGACACCGAGCTTTGCCTCCAGATCACCAAGAAGCTCAATCAGAAAATCATCTACGATCCGCGCGTCGAGGTGTTTCATCATCGCCGACCGTCGCTGCTGCGGCACTTCAAACAACTGGCCAGCTACGGCCTCCATCGCGGATCCTTTGCCAGGGTCTTCCCGCAAACCTCGCGCCGCGTCGTTTACTTCCTGCCGAGCGCTCTCACCCTGTGGTTGCTGTTCGGGTGGCTCACGATGTCGCTGCCAGTCGTCGGCTGGCTCTATCCGGTCAGTGTGACGGCGTATCTGCTCCTGGCGGCGGCGTCCGGTTTTTCGACCCACCCCACCTTGTTTTTGCTCACTTTCGCCGGTATCGTCTGTTCGCATCTGGCTTACGGGCTGAGTTTCATCCGAGGGTTGTTGATGCCTGTGGTTGATGCGAAACATTCATGAAAATCTGGATTGGTTACCCGCCGATGCCCGACCCGAAGGGCGTGCCGTTGATTTCGCAGAACCGCCAGTTCCAGTGGTTTAACGACCCCACTTTCGTCTATCCGGTCATCCCCGCCTACGCCGCCACGCTGCTCAAGCGCGCCGGCCACGACGTGATGTGGGAGGACGGCGTTGCCCAGCGCGACAGCGTCGAGGATTACGAGCGACGCTTCGTGGACGCTGCGCCGGACATTGTTGCGTTCGAGGTCAAGACGCCGGTCGTCAAGCGCGCCTGGAAGATCATTGACCGCATGAAGTCGCTGCGGCCACAGACGAAGTTCGTGCTGATGGGCGACCACATCACCGCCATGCCGGAGGAATCCCTCATCGAGTCCAACGTGGACTACTGCCTCACCGGTGGCGATTTCGACTTCGCGCTGCTGAACTTCGTCAATCACTTTGCCAAAGGTAACGATCTGGAGCAGGGCATCTATTTCTGGCGCGACGCTGCCGCGCGCGACGAGGCGCAGCCAAAATTCCGCGGCCGTTTGATGGAGACGGAGATCTGGGAGAAGTCGCAGGCTGCCCGCGACAAGGGCGTGCCGTCGGTGGACGGCATGGTGTGCACCGGCGCGTTCGGTCCGCTCAAGCACGACCTCACCGACCTGCCGATGATTGACCGCGAGCTGTCGAAGTGGAAGCTCTACGCCTACGACAACGGCAACTTCAAATACCTGCCCGGCACCTACACGATGGTCGGCCGCGATTGCTGGTGGGGCCGCTGCACGTTCTGCTCGTGGACCACAACGTTCACCAACTTCCGCTCGCAGACGCCGAAGCAACTCCTCGCCGAAGTCGAACATCTCGTCGGCCTCGGCGTGCGCGAGATCTTCGACGACAGCGGCACGTTCCCCGCCGGCAAATGGCTGCGCGAGTTCTGCACCGGCATGGTCGAGCGCGGCCTGCACAAGAAAGTCGTCATGGGCTGCAACATGATCCCCGGCGTGCTCGATCAGGAACACTACGATCTCTTGGGCAAGGCCAACTTCCGCTTCGTGCTCTACGGCCTTGAATCCGCCACGCAGTCCACGCTCGACCGCATCCAGAAGCTCGGCCGCGCCGACAAGCTGGAAGAATCCATGCGCCGCGCCAAGAAAGCCGGCCTCGAACCGCACGTCACCTGCATGGTCGGCTATCCGTGGGAGAGCGAGGAGGAGGCGTTGCGCACCATCAACCTGACCAAGTCGCTTTTCCAGAAGGGCTGCATAGACACCCTGCAAGCCACCGTCGTCATGCCGTATCCCGGCACGCCGCTGTTCGCCGAGTGCAAACGCAACGGCTGGCTTCGCACGGAGGACTGGAACGAATACGACATGCGCGTGCCAATCATGAAATGCCCCATGAGCGACCAGCGCCTGCTGGAAATCACGCAGGGCATTTACACCAGTTTCCTGACGCCGAAATACGTCGCCCGCAAACTCGCCAGCATTCGCTCCTGGGACGACGTGAAGTTCTGGACGCGCGCCGGTATGAAAGTGTTCGGCCACCTCAAAGACTTCAACTTCCTTGGCATCGGCAACAAACAGCGAGAGAAGGCAAAACAGCAATCCGGCTGTGGTTGTGGGTGCAAGAAGTAAGGGAAGCGGCAGTGTTGACCGCAACAAGTTGCGCGGTATGATGCGCGGCCATGAACAAAGCGTTTACGTTTTCCCGTCGTCAGTTTCTCGCCGCTGCTGGTGCAATGGCCGCGCCGATGATTATTCCCGCCAGTGCGCTCGGGCGCAGCGGGCGGCCCGCGCCTTCAGAGCGGATCAATCTCGCCTGCTTCGGCTTCGGCACGATCGCGCAGTCGGTGACGCCAAATTTTCTCAACGATGAGCGCGTGCAGGTGGTGGCGGTGGCCGACGTGAACCGCGAGTCAGACCATTACGGCTACTCCGGCGAACACAAAGGCGGACGCGAGGTCGGACGGCGGATGATCAACGGCCATTACGCCAAGCAGACCGGTAAGGCGAACTACGACGGCTGCCGCGTGTATGAGGATTACCGCGAGTTGTTGGCGAAGGAGGACGTGGATGCGGTGGAAGTGGCCACACCGGACCACTGGCACGCGATCATGGCCATCACGTGCGCGCGGCGCGGCAAACACATCTACGGCCAGAAGCCGCTCGCCGTGACGGTCGAGCAGGGCCGCGCGATGGCGAACGCCGTCGCGAAGGCCGGCGTGACGTGGCAGACCGGCAGCCAGCAGCGGTCGCAGACTTACTTCCGCATGGCGTGCGAGTTCGTGCGCAACGGCCGGCTCGGCAAGCTCCAGCGCATCCACGTCGTGCTGCCCGGCGGTCATCGCGATTTCAGCAAGCTCGCGGCGAAGCAGACGCCGGAGCCGGTGCCGGATGGGTTAAACTACGACCTCTGGGAAGGTCCCGCGCCGTATCGCGATTATCGCCCGGCGCTGATGCCGCTGAACTGGCGCTGGAACTTCGATTACTCCGGCGGAATGATCACCGACTGGGGCGCGCACCACATTGACATCGCGCAATGGGCGCTGGACATGGACCAGTCCGGCCCGGTGAAGATCGAGAACCTCCGCGCCGACATGCCTGCGCCGCGCGAACTCTACAACACGGCGAGGGCGTTCCACTTCGAGTGTGTCTATGCCAACGGCGTCACAATGGTCGTGGAGGACGAGTCCGCTGGCCCGAACGGTGTCACGTTCGAGGGCGAGAACGGCCGGAAGATCTTCGTCAGCCGCGAGAAGCTGGAGTTCACGCCGGACAGCCTCCGCCAGCAGAAGATTGGCGAAAGCGAAGTTCACCTCTACGAAAGCAAACACCACGAGCGCAACTTCGTGGACTGCATCTACTCCGGCAAGCCGACCGTTGCGCCGATCGAGACCGCGCACCGTTCCATCACCATCGCGCACATCGCCAACATCGCGTTGCGCCTGGGCCGGAAGAAGATCGAGTGGGACCCGGCGAAGGAGCGTTTCGTCGGCGACGACGCGGCCAACAAGATGCTCGGCCGCCCGATGCGCCGTCCGTGGTCGTTGGACCCGAAGGTGTAACGGGCGCGCGGGACAGACAGAGATTCCGTTGTTTCAATCCTCAGCAGATGTCCGGCATATTTTATATGTTGACATTTCGTCATCCGACGAACTATAGCGTATGTCATGCGTGAGTTCATGAGAATTACCAAGGCGTTGGCGGACGAAAACCGGGTGCGCGTGCTGTTGGCGTTGAAGGCTGGCGAGCTGTGCGTCTGCCAGATCGGCGAACTGTGCGGGCTGGCGCCCTCCACCATCTCCAAGCACCTCTCCATCCTCTATCAAGCGGGGCTGATCGAGTCCCGCAAGGAGGAGCGGTGGGTGTATTACCGCCTGCCGGGCAAGGAAGCCACGGTCGCCATTCGCGAGGCAATTGACTGGGTGCAGAAGTCGCTCGGCGGCACGTCGCAAGCAGCCGAAGATTGCAGGAAGCTGAAACAAATTCTCAAGGTGGACCCCACAACGATATGCCAACGGCAACTCCGATAATGAAAATCCTTTTCCTTTGCACCGGCAATTCCTGCCGCAGCCAGATGGCCGAAGGCTGGGCGCGCCGCCTCAAAGGTAACGTGATCGAGCCGTATTCCGCCGGCATCGAGAAGCACGGCATGAATCCCCACGCCGTCAAGGTCATGGCCGAAGCGGGCGTGGACATTTCCGGGCACTTCTCCAAGACGCTCGACGATCTGACTGGCGTCACATTTGACTACGTCATCACCGTCTGCGGCCACGCCAATGAGCACTGCCCGGTGTTCCCCGGCAAGACTAAGGTCATCCACGTCGGCTTCGAGGACCCGCCGAAGCTCACCAAGAATATGGACGATGGCGAAGCCAAGCTGGTCATTTATCGCCGCGTGCGGGATGAAATCCGCCGGTTCGTGGCGACTCTGCCGGACGCACTGACCAAGCCCAAGTAATGACGGAGGCCGCATGAATGCTCACCCGGACTGTTACGGCACGATGTTTCCAGATTTCACTCGGCTTCGATTCAAACAGAAGTTGGAAGGCCAAGCGTTTAGCGCATTGGTCGCCAGTTCCGGCACGGGGGCGCAAGGCCACACGTTGGAAGTCAAACGCGAGGCGTGGGAGAAATGTGTGGAGTGCCCCGATTATCGAACGTGTTACGACCTCAGCCAGGCCAAGCTGCTGATGAACGACATGCTCGTGAACACGATGATGGCGAACCCGTGGGTCGGCAACGGCGATTAAAAAATAACCTGTTCCTATGAATCCTCACAGTAAATCCGAATCCGTGCGGAAAAAGGTTCGCGAAGGCTACGGCCAAATCGCAAAGATCGGCGGTTCGTGTTGCGGCCCGACGCCAACGTGTTGCGGTTCAGCGCCGGCTGCCTCCGAAGAACTCGCCAAGCACATCGGCTATAGCGCCGAAGAGTTGGCCGCGTTGCCTGACGGTGCGAACATGGGTCTTTCCTGTGGCAACCCGAACGCGCTCGCCGCGCTACAGCCTGACGAAGTTGTGCTCGACCTCGGCAGCGGTGGCGGGTTTGACGTTTTCATCGCCGGACGGAAAGTCGGACCGACCGGCCGCGCCATCGGCGTGGACATGACGCCGGAAATGCTCGCCAAGGCTCGCAAGAACATCGTCGCCTATCGCGAGCGGAGCGGCCTCGACAATGTCGAGTTTCGCCTCGGTGAGATCGAACATCTGCCGGTGGCCGACGCGAGCGTGGATGCTATTATTTCCAACTGTGTCATCAATCTCTCGCCCGACAAACCGCAAGTCTGGCGCGAGATGGCCCGTGTGCTCAAGCCGGGAGGCCGTATTGCCGTCTCCGACCTCGCGCTGCTCCAACCGCTGCCGCCCGCCATCGTGGAAATGGTGGAGGCATTGGTTGGCTGCGTCGCTGGGGCGGTGCTAGTTTCAGACACGGAGCGCATGGCTCGTGACGCGGGCCTCACCAATGTCGTGCTCACGCGCAAGTCGGGCTACGTGGACGGCATGGCGGATTGGAAAGACCCGATTTATCAAAAGATCATCGCGCACCTGCCGCCGGGTGCGAAGCCTTCCGACTACATCACCAGTTTGGAAGTGACAGCGAGCAAGCCTGCCTTCGTCGCCGCCGATTCCACGAACCTGTTCACGCCCGCCGTCAAAGAACTGGTCGCCATCGGTGCCGCCATCGTCGCGAACTGCGAGCCTTGTCTCAAGTATCATTACCATGAAGCGCAACGCCGTGGCGTTTCCAAGACCGACATGGCGAGTGCGGTGAAGATGGCTGTCGCGGTGAAGGAGTCTCCGCATCAGGCCATTCTCAGACTCGCGGACAAACTGACGGGGGCCAGCCTTAGCAATCCGGCGGCGGCTTCCGATCCCTGTTGCGGCGACAAAGTGGGAATGGACAAGCCAAGCGACGCCTGCTGCGGCACTCAGGGCGCGACGGGCTGTTGTGGTTGAAGAGAAACAAACACGAACATAAGGAACAACGAACGATGAACTTGCCAAATGACGACGGGAAACAGCCTGACAACATGGAATCGCAGAAACAACAGGCTGCGGCCTGTGGGCCAGAATGCTGCTGCCACGCACCCAGCGGGGCCGGCAAATGGCGATGGGTGATCGGCGTCATCGTGTTGATCGCCGCCGGGGTGTTAGTGGTGCGAGCCGTAACCAAGGGCAATGGCGGATCAGCCCAAGCGGCCACGGCAAATGTTGGGGCATCCGCCACTTCGCAGACATCGGCGGGCGCGGTAACGACCATCGGCGCGCTTTCTGAATTGAATTCCGTTGCCACCAACACCACCGCCGTTTTCATATTCCTTCCTGGAAAGGAAGGAACTTCCGGCAATCCGCCCTCGACGCCAATGAAGAGCGCCGCGAGCACGCTTGAGTCCAAAGTTGGGGCCAAGTGCGGCCTTTTCACGTTGAAGGCGGGTTCGCCCGATTACGCTGAGATTGCGGCGCAAGTGTCCGTGCCGGGCGTTCTGGTGATGGTCAAGGGCGGCGGGATGGTTCCGGTTTCCGGCGACATCACGGAAACGAAACTCGTGCAGGGATTCGTCGCCGCTTCGCGGGCTGGCAGCTGTGGACCGGGTGGTTGCGGCCCGTCCGGCTGTAAGTAGAGAGTAAGCCACATGCTCGAATCCATCACAAACGCGCTTCAATCGGCCAGCACAGGACCGGCGGCCGTGCCGCTGGCTTTCCTGTTGGGGCTAGTGAGTGCCGTGGCTAGCGCGTGTTGCACCTTGCCCGCGATGGGAATGCTGGTGGCCTACTCTGGCACGCGTGAAGACGCCAACCGTCGAACGGCCCTCGTGTCGGCGATCTCGTTCATGATTGGCACCACGTTGGCGCTGATCGTTTTGGGATTTGTCGCCGGGTTTGTGGGGCAGACCGCGCAGGCGTTGCTTGGCCGATACTGGAAGCTCTTCGCGGGCGTCATTGCGGTCGTCTTGGGATTGGCCGCGCTCAAACTGTTGCCCGTGAAACTGCCGCAGTTTACTCGAAAGACGGAAGCGCGTTCCGGCATCCACGGGATGCTGGGCACGGTGGTTGTGGGGTTATTGCTGGGGGGCGGCGTGGCGGCAGCCTCCCTGCCATGCAATCCTGGAATCTTCATCGTTATCGGCGCGAGCGTGCTGATGGGCCATATCCTCTGGGGCATGGTCCTCATGGCGGCGTTTGGCGTGGGGTTCAGCCTGCCACTCGGCGCCATCTTGCTCGGCGTTTCGTTGGGGAAAGCGGCTATCAAACTACAGAAGGCGGAGGCGGCAATCCGGGTCATCGCCGGCGTTCTGCTTGTCTGCGCAGGATTTTATTTGCTCGCAACGTTCTAAACTTAATCCGAGATGGAAGGAGATTTGACGATGGGAACCAACGTGAAAGACCCGAAACAAAAGAAAGGTTTCCTAGCCTTGATATGGGAGTCCATGACCAAGACGGGTGGGTGTTGCGGCCCCGGCGAAAGTTGCGGCTGTTCTTCCCAATCGAATGACGGCGATGAGAAAGCCAAAGAGAAGAAGGACGATCCCAAAGCTGGGGAACGCAATGCGTCGTAACAACAGGCAGGATACCTCGGACTACAGAGAGCTTGCCGTCTTGTCCATTGTCCCGGCTCTTGTCGCGGTCTTGACCTTGGCGAGTTGGATTCTCGCTCATTGGGAAATCGGTCCTCATTTCGTCAATGCGGCACTCGCCATTGTCGCTACGGTATTTGGCGGCTTTCAACGGTTTGTTTCCGGGTTCAAGGACATTTTCAGGCGTAAGATCACGGTTAACGTGTTTGTCGCGGTCGCACTCGTGGCCACAATGGCGGTCGGCGAATTCCGACCCGCCGCCATCATTGTCTTCATCATGGCCGTTGCCGGGGCGCTGGAGTCCTACACCTTGGACAAGACCCGCAAGAGCATCCGCGACCTTCTGGATTTTGCCCCGACAACGGCGATTGTTCGCCGACAAGAAGAAGAGGTCGTTGTGCCGGTTGCCGAGCTTCAAGTGGGTGACGTTGTTGTGGTCAAGCCCGGCGCGCGGATTCCGGTGGACGGTGTGGTGACGGCTGGCGCCAGCAGCGTCAATCAAGCTCCGATCACCGGCGAGTCCATGCAGGTGGAAAAGTTCCCGGGAAGCAGTGTTTTCAGCGGGACACTCAATGAATCCGGTCGCCTCGACATTCGCACGGAAAAGGTCGGAGAAAGCACCACCCTGGCAAGAATTGTGCACTTGGTTCAGGAGGCGCAAGGCACGCGCGCGCCCATTCAGAATCTGGCTGACCGTTTCACAATATGGTTTTTGCCGACGGTCGTTCTGCTCGCAATCATCGCCTTTGTCATTTCCGGCGATGTGAAGGTCGCGGTTTCCGTTCTACTGGTGGCCTGCCCTTGCGCATTCGCCATCGCTACACCAACCGCCGTAACCGCTGGAGTCTCCAACATGGCCCGCAGAGCGGTTCTCATCAAAGGTGGCAGTTTTCTCGAAATGGGCCACAAGATCACTCGCCTGCTCGTGGACAAGACGGGCACTTTCACCTTCGGCAAGCCCAAGGTTGAAGGCATCGTCTCCTTCAACGGTAAAGCCCCGGACGACATCCTGCGCATGGCATGCATCGCGGAGAAGTATTCCGAGCACCCGCTGGCGCGTTCCATTCTGACAGCCGGTAAAGAGAGGAAACTCGACATTCCCGACCCAGACCATTTTGTGAGTGCGACGGGCATGGGGGTTGAGGTCCGATGGAACACCGTGAAGATTCTTGTCGGAAAGCAGGCATTCCTTCAGGAGGCCGGTGTGCCTATCAGCTCTCGTGCTGATCACGAGATTGCAAAACAATCGGAGCTGGGACGCACCGCAGTTCTCGTCGCGCACAACGATGAGGCGATCGGCTTGCTGGCGATTGCCGATGAGATCCGTCCTGAGATTGCTGAAACCATCCGGTTGCTCAAAACAATGGGAGTTGAGAGAATTACGATGCTGACTGGCGATCATCCCCAGGTTGCCGCAGCGGTGGCCAAGGCGATTGGCGTTGATGATTACCAGGCCGAACTTCTTCCAGAGCAGAAGCAGGAGTTCGTCAGGAAATTGCAGGCCGACGGCCATATCGTGGGAATGGTTGGCGACGGCATTAACGACGCGCCGGCTCTTGCGTTGGCCGATGTCGGCATCGCCATGGGCGCCGCCGGCACGGATGTGGCCATCGAAACGGCTGATGTCACCCTGATGAACGACAACCTATCCGGAGTTGCCGATTTCATGTGGATGTCGGCGAAAGTCCTGCGTCGAATCAAACTGAACATCTTCTTCTCCATCATCTACAACGTCATCGGGCTGGTCCTTGGCATCATAGGACTGCTCACTCCGGTCGTGGCAGTCCTCTTCCAGGAAGCTGGCTGCATCACCGTGGTTCTCAGTTCGACTCTTCTGCTTTGCGCAAAACCCAAGCACCGCAGGACTGGCGGCCAATTTGGATCTTTGTGCGGCTGCACGCCGGCCCGCTGCTGCAACTGAACATCCGACAACACGACATCATCATGAGCACCCAATTGTCTGCTTCTTCCGCTGTTCCTCCCGATCCGCCGAAACGCCTCGCCTTCTTCGAGCGTTACCTGACGCTGTGGGTTTTCCTCTGCATGATCGTCGGCGTCGCATTCGGAAAACTGCTGCCCGACGTGACTGCGTCGCTGAGTAAACTGGAATTTGGCCAAGGCTCGCAAGTCAACGTGCCCATCGGCATCCTGCTCTGGCTGATGATCTACCCGATGATGTTAAAGGTGGACTTCGGTGCCATCGGCGGCATCGCGCGCAAGCCGAAGGGACTGATGGTGACGCTGTTCGTGAACTGGCTGGTGAAGCCGTTCAGCATGGCGCTGCTGGCTTGGGTGTTCATGCAGCACGTCTTCGCGGCGTGGATTGACCCGGAGACGGCGCGCAGCTACACCGCCGGTCTTATCATCCTCGCCGCCGCGCCTTGCACGGCGATGGTCTTCGTCTGGAGCTACCTCACCGACGGCGACCCGGCCTACACGCTGGTGCAGGTGGCGGTCAACGACCTCATCATGCTTGTGGCGTTCGCACCCATCGTGATGTTCCTCTGTGGCGTTGCCAATGTCGTCGTGCCAGCCAAGGTTCTCATCACGTCGGTCGTTGTCTTCATCGTCATCCCGCTGACGGCGGGATGGCTCACGCGCGCAACGCTGCTGAAGTCGCACGGCCTCGCGTGGTTTGAGCAAAAGTTCCTGCCGAAGTTCCATCCGGTGATGATTGGTGCGCTGTTGCTAACGCTGGTGCTGATCTTCGCTTTCCAAGCCAAGAACCTTACCAGCCGCCCGTTCGCCGTGGTGCTGATAGCGGTGCCGATCATCATCCAAGTCTATTTCAACTCCGGCCTGAGCTATCTGCTGATGCGACGGCTGCGCGTCGAGCACAACGTCGCCTCGCCCGGCGCGCTCATCGGCGCGAGCAACTTCTTTGAACTGGCCGTGGCTGTGGCCATCACACTCTTTGGCGCGGATTCACCCGCGGCGCTGGCCACCGTTCGTATAGCGACAATTACACTTCCTCAGTGACGACAACTAGTCTTCCCCGCTGGCGACAATTAGAATTCCCCACCGACGACAATTACAAATCCCCGTTGTTTTGGGGATTGGCCGAGAGTTTGGCCGGGCAGGTCGACAAGCCCTCAGGCAGGCTCTGGGGGCATGATTACACCGCAGCAA